>JAXMHR010000002.1:0-539136 GCA_046346705.1 Verrucomicrobiota bacterium
GTTTTCCACCACGACCTTGTTGAAGCGCTGGCGAATCCCCTCCAGGCGATCCGCCATATCCTCCCGATCAAAGCCCACCCCACTCCCACGGGTCTTGGCGACGCCGAAAGATTTCATGCCCCCAGCGAAGGAGGTGCGATTGCGCAGGAGGAACCGCGCCGCCCGCTGAATCTCCGTGAGACCAGGCTGGCTGACGAAGTCGTGAAAATCCTTCCGGCTCGCAATGAACCAGCGCATCTCTTCCAACAGCGCCGGCAAATGGAAGTGAGCGTTCCGCATCAGGGCGACCAGGTCGCCGTTCAGATCGTTCACGACTTCCACCGGGTGTCGCGGCTTGGACAGCAAAAGGGCGGCACTACCGGCGAAGACTTCCGCGTAGCAGACCGCATCCCCCGGCACCTTCGGTAGCAGGTGCTTCAGGAGGCGACGCTTCCCACCCGGCCAATACAGCAACGGGCGAACCTTTTCCTTCGCAGCGTTCATGGTTGGTCGATTCCTCGGAGTTGGGCGAACTCGCGCCCGGCCGCCGTGAGATTCCACCGGCTCTCCGCCGGGTTGAGTTTGGTCACCGAAATCACCAGGGATTTGCCCAGGGCATTGGTCGCGTCGCCCAGGTATTCGAGTTCCTGGAGGACTTCCTCCGCGGTGATCGCTGGGAACGCTTCGCTCCGGAGCACCATCATCAGCATCCGTACGGGCGTGCCGAAACGGAGCCCGCGCGTCGCCAGGTAGCGAATCACGGACAGGTGCAACAGTTCTCGATCGGCAGGAGTCATCCTTCAGAGGGCCGGCGCAAAACGCCGAGGTTGGTCAATTGGGCAATGATCCGATCGGGCATTGAATCCAATCGGTCGTGGACGTCCTTAATCCTCTCCTCACTCCCCTGACTCAGGACCCGCTCCATTTCCCGCATGTCGGTGCGGATCCCGTGAATCTCGTGGGTCAGTTCGCTGAGCTTGGACTGAAACTCCGACCGCGTGACATAGTCCCCCACCGGCTGGAACCGTGCCGTCGCCGCATGCAGGGCGTCAGCCCCCGACGGCTTTGCGATCTTCATCCACAGGCTGACGAACTGGTTCGCGCCAAACGCGACCGCCGCAAGACCAACGAGGAGCCAACCGATAGAGGAAGGATGGTTGGGATCGGGCAATGATGCGGCAGCCTCGGCAAACATGGTGGGGCGGGTCGTCGTTGGGTTTGCAGGGGGGGATTCAGGCCTTGGCTTCGACCAGGTCGAAGTCCCGAGTGAAGTTCCCCCACGAGAAGAGCGTGGACTCCGCGCATCCGTCCTGGAGGAGCGACACGCCGGCTTCGGAAACGGCGGTCACCACGAACCGGTTGGGCTTTTGCGGCTCCGTGGTGGGGCCGCCCTCAGTGAGGTTGTTGTTCCGGTAGACGGAACCGATGGCGATGGAGTCCATATCAGGTAGAGAAAATGGGGAGGGGCGTGGATCGGTTTAGCGGCCTTTGGATTTCCGGCCGGAGGGCTTCCAAGCGGAGGTGGCGAACGCGGCTGTGGTCTTCGCCTGGTACGCTTCCTCTTGTTCAGTAGTCCATTCGCCGGTGCGGATGGCTTCGGCGCGGAGCTGCTGCGCGAGATCGAGTAAGGCGAGAACGCTGGAGGCGATGAGGGCGGGATTCATAGGAAGGGGGAACAGCGGTAACGTAGGAACGGCGGGGGCGAACTAGGACTTGGAGATCTCGGCGCGGGCCTTGGTGGCCTGATCCGCCATTGTTCTCAGGGTCGCGAGCCATGCGTTGACCCTGTCCTTATCCTCCGCCGAGCGCGTACGCTTGTACGTCAGGATGGACGCCAGGGCCGCGGCGTGTGCCGGCGGGAAATCCTCGCGGAGGGTGTCCGCCACGGCGGAGACGGATTCAGGAAGCGAGTCGCGGTTCGCTTCCTCCCAGTGAACGAAGGTGTCCACGGTCGCGAAGGAAGACGCGATCGTTTGTTCAGAGCGGACCACGAAGGCCTCCGCACCGGGGGCAAGACCAACGCAGCCCATCGACATCGCGGAGATAGCCAGGCCACCGGCCAATAGGAGGGCCGAGACCGCGGACGCTGCGTCGCCCACGGCCTTCGTCACCTTGACTACCGTGCCGGGCGCATCCCGTTTGATAGAGAACACGTAGTCGATTAACCACCAGAACCACGCCCAGGCCGGGCTACGCTCGACGACTTCGAGGAAGCGGTCATCCCATGTCCCCTTGGTTTTCCTGACTGCCCAATGAATGAGCAGGGACGCGGGCTTGCCCCAAATTCGGTTGCTGCCCAGGAACCCGATCACCATGGACAGCCAAGGGAACTGAAACGCGAAGTGCGCAATAGCGATCGCGACTTGAACGGAGGTGTCCGGCGGCAGGAACGGTTGGGCCGGGATCACCACCGGCTCCCCGCCATCAGTGATCGCCACCGTGGCCGCGGGCGCATCTGGTACCGGACCCGTGTCGGCAGCCTCCGAACGGCAGCCCAGCGTAGCCAGGACAAGGAAGAGACAGGAGACCAACAGGAGGCAGTAGCGACGATTCATGGCAGGGGAAAAGAGCCGTTGCCAGGCGTGGGCAATGGCGCTCGGATAGGCTTGGAGGTGGGTTTGAGGGGAACGTAGTCGATTGAATCGACTATGTTCGGAAAGAAGAGGGCGTGACCGCCTGGAGGAACGGACACGTTGGACGACGAGACCGAAAAGGCCAGCCACGCCCAAAAGGGGAAATTGGACCACCGAACCCGACCCTGTGGGGGTGGGCGACTCTCGCCGCGTTCGTTCGGTGTCCAACATGCGCTCACAGGGTGAGCGCAGGTTTTGCCGCTTGTCGTCCGCCCCTGCGGCCTCTGCGTCTTATGCGGCTAGGAATCCAGGGGGCGGAAAAGAAAAAGGGCGGTGAGGATCAATTCCTCACCGCCCTAACCCTTGGGCGGATGAACCCGGAACCAGATGTGAGGGGCACAAGGGCTGCGGAAATCTATATCGAAACATCGGAGCCGCAATTGCCGGCATCGACTACTTCGCGATTCCCGGCGTCTTGGCTTCGGGTCCAGCGGTTGCACCGGTGTCGAGAGAACTACCTCCAAAGGAAGATTCGACAAAAGTCACAACTCCGGCCGGATTAAACTTCACCACTAGCGATTGATTCTGAGTGTTGACGCCACCCATGAACGCTCCAGCGATCGGAATGAACGAAGTCCCCTTTGCGGTTGCTCTCGTGTATAGGTAGGTCCACGTCTGGTTTCCGTCGCTGTCGTTTGAGATCTGCTGCGGGTCTCCGACTAACTGTTTCACATCGGCCTTCGTGGTGGTTCCCTTCTGAATTTTTGCGGCATTGTCTACGTTGATTTCGCGACCGGAGGAGGCGCATCCGACTAGAATCCCGGCGCAGAAAATTGGAAGAATTTGGTGGGAGTACTTCATGGAGTGTTTGGTTGGTTTGTGTACGGGCTGTTTGAAAAATGAGGGAGTCGCCAGCTATCCGTCAAGACCGGCAACTACCACAGAGCACCCGGTCGTGACTGGCTGGCGAGCCGCTGATACGAATACCCAACTCTCGCGGCAGACGCTTGGACGCAGCAGTCGGAATCGTACAAACCCGTTGTGCTTGCCGTTCATCCAACCTACGACCGACGGCAAATCTTCGGGATGAACGAACTCTAGCCATCGAAGTCCGCAAGGTGTCTCCGCCTGCCAGTGATCCGCCCACGGATCCGAGACCCACACGACACGGCCGCTTGAATCGAGTATCAGGGCCGGAAGATCGCTGGGAATACTTACGGCTCTTCGAGAGCTAAAGACGCAGTGAGCGCAGATATCAGGAAGGCGATTCATTCTGGGTTCGCCGTCTGCGTGCGGCGCCAGGCTGTCGCTCAGTAATCCAAGTGTCGACTACCTCCGCGGCCTGCCGCTGCAATTTTTCCATGACGGCGTCCTTGCCTTTGCCAACGTCCCCCCCCTCCTTCAAGGGTGACTTGTTCACAACATGTTCAGGTTCCAGCGCTTCAATCAAAGTTTGGGCGGCCTGAGCGATGGCCTTTCTTTTCGATGGATTCGCCTTCCGGATCGAGGCGAACAACGACGACTCCCATTCCTCAAGAACACGCCCTTCGAGAGCGGTTGGAATAGCCTCGTTTGGAAGATCAAGCGGTTGGTTGATCAAGCGGCTGAATAGGCGAAGCACGGTAAGTGATGGCTTCGTTCGGCCAGACATGTAGTCGGTGACTGTCCCACGAGATAACGCGAGTTCATCGGCAATACGTGATTGCCGCCACCCCGATCGCTCAACGAGCCAACGGAACTCCTTTGTGAACTTGTCCACTCAAAAACCCTGCACGGGGTGGTAAACGGAGACAACGGCAGGTTTCTTACATTTGTTCGGCAGACGAACTTTTCACTTGCAGATGTACGGTGACACGTTGTAACTGTTCCCCATCGTTCGTTCACCGAACTCCAATGAGACTCGCGGTCATAACAAAGAACATCGCAGTGCTCGCCGGGATCAACGGCCACAAATCCGTCTCAGCCCTGGCACGTCACGTTGGCCGTCACCGCTTCACGGTGTACCGGGCACTTCGGCAACCGAACACTTATCGGCCCACTTACAACGCAATATGCGCCGCTCTCCCCATCCGGTCGCTCCCGCGATGAACCAGCAAGAATCCAGGAACTGGGAGGTCATCGTCGATGCTCTCGTCGAACATCTCCCGGACTCATCCGAGAAGAGGATGGAAATCCTCCGATCCGCGTTGCTGCTCCTTCCCAAGTATCATCCGCGCCGGGCGCCGCTGAGCACTTACCTTGATTCATTGGTTCAAGCGTCGCTCCTCCAACGCGAGTTCCCCCTCGGCGACGAGGTCGTGATTCAGCAAGCCACGCGCGGCGAGCCCAGCACCCCGATTCCGCCGCCGCCCCCGAACTTCCGCCGCGGCCGTGGAGCTGCCCGGTGAATCCCTTGATCCGCGTCTCCTGATTTCCAACCCATATGAAAACCATCCTCTCACTCGGTTGTTACCGATTCGTCCTCTCATCCGCATCCGTCGCCAAGGCCATCGCTGAAGCGCTCCGTGAAGCGCCCCAGGTGGAAAAGGTCGGCCTCACTACCGTCCTTTCGCCGATCTACGAGTCCGCACCCGAGGCACGACGGATGGGCTACTTCTTCGTTCACCAGGTGAAGGACGAACAGGTGGTCGCGCCTGAACCGAAGCCCTCCTCCCCCACCGTGAAGGCCATCCTGGATCTGCCGCCGAAGGCAGCCCGTGAGACCCGCCGCACACTCGCCGCCGGAACTCCCAAGCGCAGCCGCCACGACCTCGCCATCCGATGAGCACTGAACCTCTCCACGACTGCCCCCGCTGCGGACGCACCAACTTCACCGATCGCGGCCTCAAGGCGCATCGCTGCCGCCCCGCCACACCTCTTCCTGCAACTGCATCCATGAAACCAATCAGCAAACGCACCATCACTTACCGGCCCCTCGAAGGGCTCACCATCCATCCTGCGATTAAGTCGGATCCGCGCCTCGACAATAAGGACCCCCGATACGTAGCGATGCAAAACGCCTGGCGCGAGTCGGGTGTCCTGCCTCCGATCCTGGTGACTCCGGACGGGCAGATCGTCGACGGCCGCCACCGCTTCTGGTTCGCCCAGAAGGAAGAACTGGAGGAAGCGCCCTGCGTCGAGGTGACCGAAGAGGAAGTGCCGATGGTCATCCTCCAGGGATTGGCTGGGCGGAACCACGTTACCAAGGGGCAGCGCGCCTATCTTGCCGCCCCTCGATTGGAGCAAGCGTTCGAGGCGGCCCAGCAACGTCGGATCCAGGTCCTGCAAACCGCCGGGAAGGTAAAGCTCCCGGTAATCCCCACCGTCGAAGAACTCGCCGAACGTTTGGGGATCGGTCGAGACCTACTTTTCCAAGCCCGGAAGATCCACGCCGCCTTTGCTGACGAAAAGACAGGCAAGGCGTTTCGGAAGGAATGGGAACCGAGGATCCTGGACGCGGAGGAGCCCGTGGGCCTGGGCGCGGTGCTCCAGGGGATCGGTGGGGCGAAGGCCACCAAGGGCAAGGACAAGAAGCCCGCTCGCAACAGCGCCCTGAATAACTTCCTGGCGAACTGGAAAAACCTGACGCGGCCGGCCGCGCACTGGACGAAGTGGACGGAGATTGAGCGGGAGCAGGTCGACCAGGGAATCCGCACGGCGGTGGCGAAGCTCCCTCCGGAAGTCTTGGCGGTGATTACCGCGGCGGTTCGCGCGGCCCGCCGGGCTCAGGTCGAGGCGGAAGTCGAGGACTGATCGATCCCAACCCAAATCCATTTTCACGCGCACTATGGAATCCACACTCTCCGCCTCACTGCCCGGTGACCTGTCACCGGTGCTGGCCGATGACGTGGGTCAATCGTTGGTCGGACACGACACCGACTGTGCGCGTGATTCCTTTGTCGCCGCGGGTGCAAGTGAGCGGTCCGGATTGTCAGCCGGATCGGGCAGAGACGCTTCATTCGAGGCACCCGCGGCGACTCCCCTTTCGGCGCCCGTCCTGCAGGAGGCGCCACCCACGGGCAAAACCGATCGCCAGTGGAAGGAAGCCTACCGCCGGCAGGAGCTGGTCCAGCGGTATCAAACGTTGCTTGCCGCCGGGGCGACCGGGACTGAGGCCGTCGCCCAAATGCGCGAGGAGGGCTGGGATGCGAAGCGATCCAACCTGGACCGCTACCTGGCTTCCTTCAAGGCACGGGGCCTGGCGGGGCTCTTCACGAGTCACGAGAACTGCGGGCGGAAACGGGACGAGGACATGATCCTCGAACAGAAGGAATTGGCTGCGGCCAGCGGTGCGTACATGGCTAAGACGAATCGGACTCGCTCGTCCGGGAGCGTACCCGAGGCCATCCGGTACATCGCTCGCACCGGCCAACTTCGGCCTGAAGTCGCCGCGGTATTCGCGGAACGGGAGCGTACAGGTCGGATGGTACCCAGATCCCTGGCGAAGGAGATCACCGTGGCGCCGGCCATCGTCGAGCATCACCGAAATCCGACCCGCGCAAAACTCGACTACCTCCGCTGCCCAGGATCGATGATGTGGATCAACGACGAACGAACCGGGGAGAACCGCTTCGTCCGCGTGGGAGATGTCCTGGAGGCCGACGATGCCACCGTCAACTTCCCGGTCTGCGTCCCCTGGGAGATGGGAGGATGCCCGACGAGTGAGCGCTTCGGGGTGAAGGTGGCCCGGTTCCAATGGCTGGTGGCCATCGACCGCGCCAGCCGGTTTGTCCCTGGATGGAGCTACACCGCTCGTCCCCAGAGCAGCTACCGCGGCGAGGATGTGGTGTCCCTGTTCCATGGGTTGTTCCGTCAGCACGGGATCTGGCAGCGCCTCTGCCTGGAGCGGGGCGTGTGGAAGTCGAACTTAGTGACCGCGATGATGGAGCAGCTGCGGGTCCAGAGGATCACTGCCAATGGCCCGACGCAGAAGCCCTACATCGAAGGCCTCTTCAACTTGATGTGGCAGAAGTTGGCGGACATGCCCGGTCAGGTCGGTCGTTTCCGCGGGGAGGAAGAGGAGGCCAACCGGATGCTGACCAGCTGCCAGCGTGGAGCGACAGATCCCCGGCACCACTTCCCAATGCTCAAGGACGCGCTGGCTGCTTTTGAGAGGGTCACTCAGGAGCGGAACCGGATGCCTGTGAAGTCGAAGGACTGCGGGACATGGGTGCCCGAAGAGCGCTGGCTCGCTCAACAGGCGGAAGCTCGTGAGAAGGGACGGCTGCGAGAATTGCCCAAGGATGCCGCCTGGCTCTTCGCGCCTTGCATGCGGGAGTGGATCGTCTCCGGAAACACCGTCGGTGGATCGGTCCAAGTAATGGAGGGTGCCAGCCTTCGCTTCGACTTTGCATCGCCCGACTTGGTGCAATTCGCCGGAGCGAAAGTCCGGGTCCACTTCAATCCTGCAGCGCCCGATTGCGAGGCCACTGTCGTCTTGGCTCAGAATGTTCGGGACCACCAGAAGGGCGAGGTCATCGGGACGGCATACCAGGTCAACAAGACTGCGAGCTACGCCCGCCGATCCCTCGGCTACGGCGACGATCAGGATCTGTCGAAGCTGATGCGCAAAGCCTCGGCCACGGCGATGCGCCGCGAGGTCCGCACCAACATCGCTGGGGACAAACCCGCGCTCGCCATCTCCGAGGCCCGCGACGGCATGGGCAACGCGATCAGCATCGAGCGCGGTGCCCCTGCGTCCGCGGAGGCGCCCGCGCCCGTGCGTGAGAGCGCCCATTCGGGACTCACCCCGCCGCGTCGCGCCACCAATCCCTTCCGCCGGTCCACGCCCGAGGAGTTCGCGGCGACCGGCAATCGGCTGGCCAAGCTCGCCGCGGCGGCGCGGCGCCAAGCGGAGGAGGCCCTGCCGTGAAGACCACTTTCCTGGAGGAAAAACACAATGGACAAACACAATACCCCCTCGGTTCACATCCGCTGGGATGACATCACGATTGACCGCGAGACGGTCTATCTCCCCGAAGAACTGCGAGACGGCTACCGCTGGCTCAAGACGTACGTGAGAGACGTCCTGGCCCGCGACCTGGATCGCCTGATCGATGCCCTGAAGAAACTCGGCATTTACCATGACAAGTCGTCCTGGTCGAAGATCCTGAGGGGTCGCTGGAATCGGAACGCCCAGGGAGGCAAGCTCCCGTCACCCGTCATCCGCGCAGAGAATTTAGGGCTGGCCATCGAAGCTCTGCGCTCCAACACACGAGCGGAATCCCTGCGAGGTGAAGTGCCCTTCGTGATGACGTCGACCGCTCAGCGGATCTTCGACTACATCGACCTCAAGCGCGCGGCCGGAAGAATCAACCGCTTCGGCATCGTGGTCGGTCCCACCGGGGGCCAGAAGACCGCGACCTTCAAGGAGTACCGCCGGCAGCGGAACCACGGGAGCACCGACTGGATCGAGGCCCCCGAGAACGGAGCCGTGGGAGAATTCGTCACCCGCCTGGCGGGAGACCTCGCGGTCAAGACCAGCACCGACAAGAAGCGGGCGCACCTGCTCAAGTCGATCCGCACGGACCGGTGCATCATCATCGACAATTGCCAGGACCTGTACCGGCCCGAATGGCAGGACCGGCAGCCGGCGTTCAGCTACATGCGCCGCCTGCAGGACGAGACCGGATGCGCCATCATCCTCTCGATCACCCCGACCTTTGAGCGGGTGCTGGCCGGCCAAGCCATGGCCGCCTTCTTCGAACAGTTCGAGGGACGCAGCGGCGGCCAGCGCAATTGGCTCCGGCTGCCGGAGTACGCACCGGACGAAGACGTTGTCGCGATCGCCGAGGCCTTCCGCCTGGCCGAAGCCAAGAAGCACCTGAAGTACCTGGTAAGGATCAGCCGGGAGCCCGGCCGGATCCGCCGTTTGTTCGAGGACTTGCAGGACGCCCGCATGTTGGCCGGGGAGGCCGACCTGGAGATCAGCCATCTGCGCGAGGCGCGGGGAGAGGAGACCGGAGAATGAGCGCTCCCAAACCAGGGGTGATCACCGTCCGCTATTCTGGCGGAACGTATCTGGCTCGGCACCGCGACACGGGCAAGACCTGTTCCTGCACCGAAAGTCCGAAGGGCGCGGTGCGCGGCCTGGCAAAGAAACTCCATCCCGCCGCCACCGATTCGGATCTGAGTGAAATCTCATTCGGCGTCTGGCTCTTCCACGCACCCACCACCGCCCCGGAAAGGAGCGTCGCGTGAAGGCTCACCCTCCGCTCTTCTGGGGCACCCGCGCCCACGACGCCTTGGCCGACTACCTCGCCCAAGTCCGGCGCCAGTTGATCCTGTGGCGGATCGTGGCAGTCGCGTCCGTGCTCGGCTTCCTGATCTCGGCCGCGATCCAGCATCCCGCGGTCTTCCTCGCCCTTGTCTTCACCGTGCTGCTCGTCGCCACGGGGGCAGGTGCGATGGCCTACCAATCCAACCGCGGCGACGACGACATCGGCGTCGCGGACACCTCCGATCGCAACCACACCCACCATGAGTAAGCACCGCATCAAACACATTGCCCCCGCCATCTCCACCCGCACCGAGGCCGAACAGACCCTGGGTGCGATCCGCGACTTGACCATTCATCGGAATCAACTGCTGCTGAAACAGGAGGCCGAGATCAAGGCGGTCCAGGACAAATACGCCGACAGCCTGCAGATCATCGAGAAGCAGCTGGAACGGAACACCGAGCTGCTTTCCGGATGGGCTGAGGGGAACCCCAGCGAGTTCGGAAAGTCGAAGTCCCTGGACATGACCCATGGGAAGCTTGGGTGGCGCACGGGCATGCCCAAGCTCGTGAAGAAATCGAAGGCCACCTGGGACGCGCTCGTAGAGACCGTCTGCGACTTACTCGGCAGCGACTACATCCGGATCAAAAAGGAGGTGAACCGGGAAGCCATCGTCGACGCGCGGGCGACTATACCACCGGAGCGTCTGCAGAAATGCGGCCTCTCGATTGTCCAGGAAGAGACCTTCTTCGTGGATCCGAACCTGGAGGAAATCGAAAACCGGAGGACCACGTGAGGCTCGCCAATCACATCGTGGTCGGTTCCCCACGACGCGGAACCCGATCCGCTCGCGTGCATGCGTGCGCGAGCAAGGCCCCGGATCAGGTCGAGTTGGTGGCAGTGCCAGGAGATCGCGTCAGTGAGGCTATCATTACCCCGAAAGGTGACCTGGTAGGATTCGTCTTCCGCCAGCAACTCGATCTCCGCGCCCGCCTGGTAGTCGCCCGTGATCGATGGGAATGGCACTCCGACTTGGCCAAGCGTTGGGGCGTCCACGGTGTCTACGGCCAGAGGGACTGGCTCAAAAAGATGATCGCCGACCAGAGCGAAGCGCCCAAAGGCCGCGCCATCATCTTCCCATGAGTGCCACCGCCATGACCTCCCAAGCCCAGGTCGATATCCGCGAAATGCATGCCGCGTACTGCGCGGCCAGCGGGATCACCCTGCCGTTTGACGCCCTGCGTGAGCTGCAGTGGTACGAGGTCTGGCGCCGGGGAATTCGGGCGGCCGACATCCGCGACGTAATCCGCTGGATGCAGTGGCGCAAGAAGAAGGAGTTGCCCGTCCGCTCGCTGGTGTTCCGGAAGTTCGTCGGGGACGCGGATTACCTGGAAGAGGACATCTCCCTCATGCGGGCCAATCAGCGGGAACGGCAGGCGGCCGCCCCCGCGCAGACGGACCGCGCGTCGGTGCTGCGCTCTTCCGGCAGACCCGCGGTACCGGAGCCGCCAGTGGGACGCACGGCCGCCGACGTCCTGAGAACAACCACGCTCTCCGACGACTTCGACGAACTGAAGCGGAAGCTCAACGCGGGGGAACTATGACCAAGGCTCAACAGCGTCGATTCTATTTCCCGGCGTGGAACGCTGCCCTGAAGGCACGGTGGATTCGCGATCGTGGCACCATGCTCCCGCGGCCGGACGCCCCCGCCAATCCCCAGGCGGATGAGGTAATGGCGATCGCCACCCGTCACGCGGCACGGCGTCAGGCCCTGGTGAGTCCGGACGATCTGCGGCATGCCTGTCACGTGGTCGCCCTGGGCAAGGACCGCTCCAGCTACGATCTGACGAACTGGCAGATGGACCGGGTGGTGGCCTTGTTCGAACTCCTCGCGGACAACGAAAACATCAGCGCCCAGGTGCGGTGGGCGAATGAAGACCTGGATGCAGTGCGGCGCCTGGAGTGGGCGATTAAGAATGTGGGTTTCCCGGAAGCCTACATCGCCGCGATCTCTCACGGAAAGTTTGGCTCCAGGGCGTGGAAGGCCCTGCGGCCTGATCAACTTCGGCAGCTGCTCATTACCCTGAAGGGAAGAGCGGCCGCCAGACGGCATTCCCCATATATGACTGCAGGAACCGGAACGGCCAACGGTACTGCCGGCCGCGTGGAAGGCGCGGGCGGGAATGGGCATGGGGCCCATCGGCCCGCAGGGGCTGGGCAGCCGGACGCACGGGCTGCCCAGCCACGGGGAGGGAGTGAGCTATGAACACCCAGTTGGAACTGATTCCCCCAGCGGGTCCGGCCGTCTCCTCGAACGAGATCGACCACGTGGTCAACCTCCTCCGCGGACAGAACTGGATGACCGCGGAAGATATCCTGAATCACTTGGAGCTGCCCGTCGCGGAAACCCTGAAGCGCAGGATCCGGAAGATTGCATCGGACTCCGGAGGTCGGATCGGCAGCGGCCAACGCGGGTACAAGCTTGTCGCCGAAATGACGGCTGAGGAGTTCAGCCACTGCGATCGCTGGATGGCTCACCAGGAATCCGAGATGCAGCGCCGCCGCCTCGAAATGACTCGCGTCTTTCACGCAGCCACCAGCTCCACACCGGGTGCCGGAGCTGCCTTCCCACAACACAACATCAAATCCAATCCAATAGATGAACTCACTACCCGCCACCACTCAAAGCAACAAAGGCGTGAAGCCCACCAAGAAGGAAATCCTCAGGGCGATGGCGATCGCACTTCACGAGGAGCAACAACTCGCGCGGAATGCGAGCGACAAGGAGATCACGAGGCGATGGAATGATTGGAACGCCAAGGCCCTTCACGCCTTGCGTCTCTTTCCATTCTTCGCGCCCGAAACCGAACCTAGCTGTGACGAAAGGGGCAAGATCGAGATCTATGCGACAGTGAATCTTGATCCGGACTACCCCATGTTTAACGCGCTCGTGGCCGAGTACTCTGAGATCAAAAAGATGCGCAGCCCGAGCGTGGAGAGCGTCGATAAAATTGAACTGCGGCTCCGCGACGCCGAGCGGACGAGCGCGGGCGCGACGGTCACAGCCCTCCTCCAGGATCCCGTCGTGAAAGCCGAGCTGCTGAAGCAGGCCCACGAGGTGCTCACCCCCAAAGTCCTCCCCGCCATCGCGGCCTAGACTCATGCGCCTTGGCTCCATGCTAGCCGCCCTCGCGGTCGCCGGCCTGCTGGCGGCCCTGGTGATTCCCGCCGAGATCCGGGCTCTCAACTCGGCGCGGCGTCACCTGGGCGCGGCCTGGCTATGGAGCAACGCGCGGCTGGAGACCCAGCTCCGCTCCATGGACGGAGACGAGTGGGAACCTCTCTACGACCAGACGCTGGAAAGCCTCTTGTCCGACAACAGCGACGAACTCGCAAAGAGCCTGGACCGATGACGGACCGCTATCCATTGCCCAAGATCACGGACCACGCCATGGCGCGTTTCCTTGATCTCTGTCCCTCCCTGGAAAAGAGGTCAAAGGACAAGATCCGGAAGCGAATCTGGACCCAGATCGCCAACGCCAGGCCGGCCGTTCTGAAGCGGAAATACCGCGCCCGGCAGTTGGCCAAATACGGCGGGGAGGAAGTCGAATATAGGATGGACCAAGAAGGCAGGATTTACGTCATGCGCGGCGGCGCGCTTCTGACAGTGCACAACGGATGCGCCCGGCGGTGGATCGCCGTGGCCTAGAACTCAAACTTCAACCAACCCATGAAAGATCCCATTGAATTAATAAAAGACGAACGGCTTAAACAGTTCGTCAAAGGCTTCGACCAAACGCACGACGACGGCCACACCCTCGGGGAACTTGCTGAGGCAGCGGGATGCTACCTCTGCGTCGCGTCCTCCCAAGTACGCGGGGGAACCGCCGACGAGTGGCCCGTGGAGGTGTTCGACGGACTTGGCGACTCCATGCTTCAGTGGCCGTTCGAGGACGCAGCGTACCACCCTGCGGAATTCGCTATTCAGAATTTGGCAAAGGCCGGGGCTTTGATCGTCGCCGAGATGGAACGCCTGCAGCGGACCGTCACCAACCCCGACTGGAACAAGAAGAAAGGCGGGCGATGAGCGCAGAATCCACAGTGCCGCCTAGCGCAGATGAAATGGGGGACGGTGTCGATCCCAAGCCATGGCGGAAAATGGGGGGCATGACTTTTCCGGGGAGGGTTCGCGAGGAGCTGAAAAATGTTCGTCGCAAACACAGCCCTATGAATTCCGCCCACGAGGGATACGCAGTGCTCCTCGAGGAGGTGGATGAGTTCTGGGAGGAAGTTCGAAAAAAGCGGCACGACCGCAGCCAGGTCTTGATGGTGGAGGAGCTGGTCCAGGTAGCGACGGTGGCCCAGCGAATCGCGGAGGACTTGCTGGGGGTGCTCAAAGAAGATCCAGAACAAGGAGGGGGTCGATGAGTTCGCGTCCACATTTTTGGAGCAATTCGACATTCACCTTCAATCTGTCTCGGCTCGTTGTGCCGATCCGCCGGGTACACATTGACTCCGGTGAAGGTCGCAGTTGCCAGGACTGTGCGATCAGCATGGCATTGCGCGACGCCTTCGCGGAGGCGGGGCTGCCTAGGTGGGGGACCTACTTCGTCCCCTACGCGATGTGGGAAACGCCGATGGGCTTGATCCTCGGAACAGACGTTTTGAGACCTCGTCTAACGTCTTGGGGAAGAATTTCGGTCAGGGATCTACCTGAAGGAGCCGTGGAGTGGGCGAGGGACTTTGACGAATGGGGTGATTTTCAATGTTCCGGCGAAACCAAACGGCAATACGAGCGGCGGGTTGGGTATTGGCCCAGCGAGCCATGTGAGACCGTTTTCACCTTCGACCTCTCGAAGATCATTCCTTGCAGCCAATCTGATTTATGAATGTCGTCTCCCTCCTCCAGCCGTGGGCGACGTTGGTCGCCATCGGCGCCAAGCAATTCGAGACCCGCAGTTGGAAGACTCCGTACCGCGGGCCGCTCCTCATCCACGCTAGCAAAGGAAAGGACCGCGCCGGCCGTGACCTGTGGAATGAATCCTCCGTGGGCTTTCCCTCGTTCGACGAACTTCCGTTCGGAAGGATACTGTGCGAGGTCCGCTTGCTCGAAGTCCATCGCGCCGAGGATATCGAACCTTGGCTGGACGACCGGGAGGCGCAGTACGGCAACTACGCACCCGGCAGGTTTGCCTGGAAGCTTCAACTGGTCCGGAGATTCAAGGAGCCGATTATGGCGAAGGGGCGCCTTGGCTTCTGGAACTTCGATCTACCGGAGGGTTTGCTGTGAGCCTATCCGTGCCAATGCCTGCGCTGCGGTACTACGGCGGAAAGTTCCGCTGTGCTCGTAAGATCGCAGCCCATTTTCCACCGCATCTGTGCTACGTGGAACCGTTCGGTGGAGCCTGCGGGGTCCTCCTTCGCAAGGAGCCCAGCGACCTGGAAGTTTACAACGATCTCAATGGTCGGCTCGTGAACTTCTTTCGAATGGTTCGCGATCGCCCTCAGCAACTGATCCGGCTCCTGAAGCGGACGCCGTATTCTCGGGAGGAATTCTTGGGCGCCTACGAACAGGCAGCGGATCCAATGGAGGATGCCCGACGTTTCTTCGTCACCGCTTGGCAATCGTTCGGGGGTGCCAGCGGGACCCGGAGGACCGGATGGAAACGGATGCATCGGAAGTGGGACAACTGCCGCGCCCACATCACCGCTGATTGGGTCAATGCGATACGGAATTTGGCTCTGGTCCGCCAGCGGTTTGAACGGGTCCAGATCGAGCACGACGACGCCCTTGCCGTGATCGCTAGGTACGATTCACCCGATGCCCTCTTCTACGTCGATCCGCCCTACCCGTCGGAGACCCGGAATCGTCGGTGGTGTCAACGTGCCTACAGCCACGAGATGGGAGCCTTGGATCATGAGCTGCTCGCGGCTGCCTTGATGCGTGTGCAGGGAACGGTGGTCCTTTCGTCGTATCCGAATGAGCAGTACTCCCGGCTCTTTTCGGGATGGCACCGGGTCGAATTCCAGGCCCAGACCATGAACCGAACTTCGGCTACAGAAGTGCTTTGGATGAACAAGGCGCCCTCCCTCTGATCTTCATGCAATTCGTCCAGCCAGTCCCGTTTAAGGAAGCGCTCGACAAGATCGGGCAACGCACCCCCGTCGCTGCCTATTTGTCGTCGGCGGATTGGTCGAAGGTGCCGGTCGAACTGCGGGAGCGCGGGATGTTCTCTGCGTACGTCGAGTGTGAAGTTCCTGCAGCGGACGCGGGATTCCATCGGGGATTTCCTGGGGGCGAGTCGTGAAAAGATAACGACGCCGGACGGCGAAATCACCGAAGGGTTGAAGATGGGGAGCCGTGCCCAGTTCGTGGATCGGATGCGGGAACTGGCCATCAAGGAGGGCATGGGTCCATTGGAGCCTGAGGACGTGGGGACGGTCCGGGACATCACAAGCGAGCAGCGCCTCGGGCTGATCTTCGACGTTCAGACGCAGGCCGCGACCCGGTACGGGGACTGGAAACAGGGGCAGGACCCAGACGTCCTGGATGAGTTCCCAGCCCAGCGGTTCATCCGGGAGGTGGGGGTGGAGAAACCACGACCGGTTCACCAGGCCAACGAGGGTGAAGTCCGCCTGAAGTCCGACCTCGAATTCTGGCTCGCCATGAACGACCCGGACAACGGTGGATTCGGTGTGCCCTACGGCCCCTGGGGATTCAACTCAGGGATGGGGGTCGAAGATGTCGACCGCGCTGAGGCCGAATCCCTCGGCCTGCTGCAGCCAGGCGAAAAGGTCGAGCCCGTCGAGAAGGAGTTCAACGACCACCTGAAGTCCAGCGTCTCGGGGTTGGATCCGGATATCCAAGGCATCCTCAAGTCCCGCTTTGGAGACCAGGTACAGATTTCGGACGGGGTTGCCCGTTGGCAGAAACCCGCTGACTGACCCCGCCGAAAGGTAAAGGCCGGCACCGTGTACGACCACGGTGCCGACCAGGTGCAGCCAGCTCAGACCGTTCCAGACCATGAGCCAGCCACGAAAGAAGGGAGCGATGCCCCAGGACTTTTTCAACTACCGGAAGACGGTCTTTTACACCGAAGGCCAGACGGCCGGGATCCTGGTCACTTTAAGGGGCCGGCGCCGCCAGGCGCAGTCCATCAGCATGGCCACGGCCGAGGCCGCGCTGGCCTACTGCCGCGCCAATGCAGCGGCCCTGCTGTACCTGCCGGACCCGACCCGAAACTGATGCCAGACCGATCCCCAGAGCAGACGCTGTTGCCGCTGTTTTTCCCGACGGTCCAGATCCCGCAGGGAGACGGTTCCGTTCTGGTGAAGCCTGGGCGTCCGGTGGGCTGGCTTACCCCGAAGCAGTTCGGCCAGCAGGTGGGGCTGTCCGCGGACACCATCTATCGGGCGGTCGGGTCGGAAAGTTTGCCGGAGCGGTTCGTGGAGTTCTCCGGCCAGCGAAAGCTCCGGATCCGGGCGGATGCCCTAGACCACTTCCGGGAGTACTGGCGGGGTCGGCGCGGGGCGGGCGCGTAGCCCAAAGCCTACGAATTCTTCGGAGGATTTGTGCCTAATCTTCGACAGGCACAGCCAAACCAGGGAGATAATCGGTGTTCACTTCGAAACCGTGGGTGGGGTCGAATTCCTCAAGAAAACGGCGAACTAGACTCTCGGCAGACTCCACCGTCGGTTCACAAATACTTGGTGCCCTGTAGATATCGCCGGCCAGTTCACTCTGTTTGCACCAATGGGAAAGTTGACCAACATACCACGTTGGATTTCCCTTTTCGCCAGGTTCTTCGACAACCCGCCCAAAGATTGGGTAGGGACGCCCTTCTGATGCGGGCGAAGTAAACTCGGCGACGATACGATAGGCTTTGTTCATTGGGTCGGTTCTCCTTCGTCGCATCAATAGCGCCTCCCTGGGGGACCGCAAGACTAGTCGGGTGAAAGGGGTGGTCTGCGACCCTTTTCAAACTTTCCCAGGACCCCTTTCCAAACTTTCATTTTCCAAACTTTCGGTTTGGCCGGTTCCACCCTGGGAACCCATTGAGTTCAGGGGGGTTCCAATCTCGTTCGGGCTTTTCCAATCTTTCGGGCCTGTCTCACGGCTGACGCCTTGGAATGATTCTCGGATGGCGACACGCCGTCCCTCCCATCCTCTCCATCGGAGGGCTTCCTTCCAAAACTGGGGGCTTGCCAGCACGGGTTCGCCGGGTAACGTCCGCGTTCCTTTCCGTCGAAATTCCGCGGAAGGATCCGACTTTTCAGGCTTATGGCAGTCAACGCGAACGAACTCCGCAAGGGGCAGGCAATTCTCTACAACAACGACGTCTGCGTCGTCCTCGAGGTCACCCACCGCACCCCGGGCAACCTCCGCGCCTTCGTCCAGGCGATCCTCCGCAGCATCCGGTCCGGCCGCTCCATGGACGTCCGCTTCACCTCCTACGAAAAGATCGAGACGGTGGCGCTGAACACCACCAAGATGGACTTCAGCTACAAGTCCGGTGAGGACTACGTGTTCTCCGACCCCGACACCTACGAGGAGGTCACCGTCGCCGCCGAACTCGTGGGTGATGCCAAGGATTTCCTCGTCGAGAACGGATCCGTAACGATCACCTTCATCGAAGACAAGGCCGTCTCCGTCGAACTCCCGCCCAGCGTGGTGCTCAAGGTGACCAAGGTGGAGGGCGGCGTGCGCGGCGACTCCGCCAACAACGTCCAGCAGAGCATCGAGCTCGAGACCGGCGTCACCATGCAGGCTCCCCTCTTCATCAAGGAGGGCGAGAAGATCAAGGTGGATACCCGGACGCGGAAGTACATGGAGAGGGCATAGGATTGGTCCGTGGTCCGTTGTAGGTCGTCCGTGGTGTTGGTCCTTAGTCCCTAGTCCTTGGTCGGTGGTCCGTCGCTGACGGCTCCGCGCAGTCGCATCAGGGGTTTGTCGGGCGGTAGCGTCGGGCGATCACCGCGAACAGGCCGGAGACGGCGAGCATGAGGAGTCCGTAGAAAAGGAACTCCGCGGCGCCGCCGGCATGGACATACCGGGCGTTGATCCCGGTGATGACGGCGACGAGGAAATTCCCCAGGGAGGTGGTGAGGAGCCAGAAACTCATCACCGTGCTGCGCAAACTCACCGGCGCCTGCGAGTACGCGAACTCAAGTCCGGTGGCGCTGACCATCACTTCGCCCAGTTCCAGGACCGTGTAGGGCAGGATCTGCCACGCGAGGGACACGGCGGGGCCGGATTCCATCCGACGCTCCAGCGCTGCGCAGAGGAGGAACGACACCGCGGTGAACAGCATCCCAACCCCCATGCGCCGCAGCGGCGTGGGCCGCAGCCCCAGACGCTCCGCCAGGGGATACAGCCACAAGGTCAGCACCGGAACCCAGATCAGGACGAGCAGAGCGCTGACCGACTGGATGCGTTCCGCATCGACCCGGTATCCCGCGACCTCAAACGGGATCATCCGGGTTCCCTGAAGGACCCAGGAGGAATTGATCTGGTCATACAGCGCCCAGAACACGGGAACGGGCAGAAGTACCAGCGCCACGCGCCCGAGGATCCGGGTCTTGGGGACCTCGGACCCGACCTCAGAGTGCTTCTCGGCTTCCGCCGTTGCCGACGGAGGCAGTTTCACATAGCGCGAGGAACCCATGCGAAACACCAGCGTCGCCAGCGCCATGAACACGCCTGGGATGCCGAAGGCCCAGCCGAACCCGAGATGATCCCGGACCAGCGGGATCAGGGCGAAGGCAAGCATCGCCCCCAGGTTGATCGACCAGTAGAAGAGTCCGTACACCCTTGGGAGCAGGTGCATCTGGTCGGCCCGGAATTGATCGCCGACGAAGGCCGAAACGCACGGCTTGATGCCCCCCGCCCCGAGCGCGATCAACGCAAGGCCCAGATACACTCCGTTCCGCGACCCTTCCATCACCGCGAGAAGCCCATGTCCGAGGCAGTAGAAGGAGGCCAGGGAAAGGATCGTGCGGTAGCGTCCCCACCAGCGGTCCGCGATGAACGCCCCCAGCAGGGGCAGGAAGTACACCGCCATCTTGAACAGGTGCACCACCTCCTTGGACCCCGAATCGCCCAGGCCCAACGGACCGCGAAGATACAGCGTCAGGATGGACAGCATCCCGTAGTAGCTGAACCGCTCACACGCCTCGGTCGTGACGATGAACGGAAGCTGTCGGGGAAAAGCCGCCATGGGAGAAACCGGCCCGGATCCACGGGCCCGGCAGGCTGCCGGGACTGAGCCGAGCGGCCGCGATCAGCGGTTCGGCTGGGGCGTGTAGCGCAGGTAGGGCTTCACGCGACGGATGCCTTTCGGGAAGAGCGTCTCCGCCTCCGGATCCTTAACCGCCGGGGTGATGATGCAGTCCTCGCCATCCTTCCAGTCCGCCGGGGTGGCCACGCGGTACTTCGAGGTGAGCTGCAGGGAGTCGATCACCCGCAGCAGTTCGAGGAAATTGCGTCCGGTGGACGCCGGATACGTCAGGGTCAGCTTGATCTTCTTGTCCGGTCCGATGACGAAGACCGAGCGGACGGTCGCCTTGTCGTCGGCGTTGGGATGGATCATGTCGTACAGGGTGGCCACCGTGCGCGAGGGGTCGGCGATGATGGGGAAGTTGACGGTCGTGCCCTGCGTTTCGTTGATGTCCTTGATCCAGCCATGGTGATCCGCGAGGGGATCCACGCTGACGGCCGCCACCTTCACGTTCCGGCGGGCGAACTCCGACCGGAGTTTCGCCGTCGCTCCCAGCTCCGTGGTGCACACCGGGGTGTAATCCGCCGGATGCGAGAACAGCACGCCCCAGCCATCCCCGAGCCACTCGTGAAAGCGGATGGTTCCCTCGGTGGTTTCGGCGGTGAAATCAGGGGCGATATCGCCCAATCGAAGTGCCATGGAAGACAGGTGTGTTGAAGTTGAAGCGTTGCGAAACGCCCGCTGGGATATCGGAACCGTACGGCGGATGCAATGGTTCTGAGCCGGGCAGCAGGGAAGGGCTGGGGTTTGTAGTGCAGGCTTCAGCCTGTTCCTCAGGGACGCGATGGCCGCAGCGGGGCGGGGAGCAGCCTGAAGGCTGGACTACGAACCAGTGAGGCGCCCCACGGAGGCGTTTCGCGGTTTCCAAGAATTGCGGGGGTCGGCAGGATTCGCCCATCGAAACTCAGTCCTCCAACGGCCTGGCTCCCCCACTCCGGCAAATGCGCTGGATCTGGCCCGCCGTCTTCTTTGGGTTTTGGACGTTTGTCGGACTCGCCTTCGCCGGACAGCTGTACCTCACCCAGGTCAAGGTGGGATCGCCCGTCAGCTGGTCCTTTGCCCTCAAGCGTTCCCTGGGCGACTGGTACACGTTCGCCCTGCTCTCCGTCCCGGCCATCCTCCTGGCCCGCCGGTTTCCCCTCGGCAGCGCACCCTTCCGCCTGTTGCTAACGCTCCACCTCGTCGCCTGCGTGGTGTTTGCCCTGATCTGGACGCTCCTGCGGGCCGCCCTGGCCGTCTGGCTGACCGCCACCCCGTTCTCCGAGACCTTCCGCTATGCCCTGGTGGCGACCCTGGTGGTCAATGTGCTGGTGTACTGGGTCATCGTGGTGGCCACCCACGCGGTGGGATTCTACCGCGAATCCCAGTCGCGGGAACGCCGGGAACTGGAGCTGGAGCGCCGCCTCACGGAAGCCCGCCTTCAGGCGCTGCAGATGCAGCTGAACCCCCACTTCCTGTTCAACGCCCTCCATGGAATCAGCACGCTGATGTACCGGGACGTCGATGCCGCCGACCGGATGCTGATCCGCCTGAGCGAACTGCTGCGGGCGGCCCTCGACCGTTCCGGGGAGCACAGTGTTCCGCTTCGGGACGAGCTGGCGTTCCTCGACCGGTATCTGGACATCGAGCAGATCCGGTTCGGGGACCACCTGGCGGTCCGGAGGGAAATCGATCCTTCGGTCCTGGGAATCCTCGTCCCGAGCCTGATCCTTCAGCCGCTGGTGGAGAACGCGATCAAGCACGGCATTGAGCCCCAGGTCCGGGCCGGGCTCATTACCCTGCGGGCGCGTCCTGCCGGCCCCGACCGACTCCATCTGGAGGTGGAGGACAACGGGATCGGGCTCGACCCGGAGCATCCGCCCGAACCGGGCATTGGACTCTCCAACTGCCGGAGCCGCCTGGAGCAACTGTACGGCGGGGCGGCCACCCTGGACCTGCTGCCGGGTTCCGACCGGGGGGTGCGGGCGGTCCTCGAAATCCCGACGACGCCCCCCGCCGAGGGACCCGGTTCCCGGGAACTGGTCCGGGACACCGTCTTCCCCGGGACTTTGGGGGAAATCCGTTGACGCCCCCGGCCTTGCGAACAGACTGGGCCTAGACTTGACCCGTTTTGAACCGATTTGCTGATGAGCACCGCTGAAAACCCCGCCACTGCCGCCAACGTTTCCAAGGGACTTGAAGGAGTCATCGCCGCGCACACACGCCTGAGCGACGTCCGTGGCGACGTCGGGAAGCTGATCTACTGCGGATACGACATCGACGAGTTGGCCGGCAAGGTCAGCTACGAAGAGGTGGTGTACCTGCTGCACCATAATCACCTTCCCAACGCCAAGGAGTTGGCCGAACTCAAGTCGGTGCTGGCCGGCTACCGCGAACTGCCCCAGGGCGTCCTCGACCTCCTCGTCAAACTGCCCGCCGACTGTCCGCCGATGCACGCCAGCCGGACCGGCGTCAGCGCCCTCGGGTGCTACGACACCATCGCGGATGACGACACCATGGACGCCCAGCGCCGCAAGGCGCTCCGCCTGATCGCCCAGATCCCGGTGGTGACCGCCTACTTCCACCGCGCCCGCCAGGGCAAGCCGCTGGTGCATCCGGACGCCTCCCTCGGTGAGGCGGCGAACTTCCTGTACATGTTCGACGGGGAGAATCCGTCGGAGGAGAAGGTCAACACGATGGACATGTGCTATGTCCTGCATGCCGACCACGGCATGAACGCCTCCACCTTCAGCGCGCGGGTGACCATCGCCACCCTGAGCGACATGTATTCGGCGATCACCACCGCCATCGGCACGCTCAAGGGACCGCTCCACGGCGGCGCCAACGAAGGCGTGATCAAGATGCTGCAGGAGATCGGGTCCCTGGAGGGTGTGGACGCCTATGTGGCCGAGTCGCTCGCCCAGAAGCGCAAGATCATGGGCATCGGTCACCGCGTGTACAAGGTGCTCGACCCGCGGGCCCCGCACCTCAAGCGCATGGCGCAGATCCTTTCCGCAAAGCTCGGGGACCCGAAGTGGATCCAGATGTCGGAGCGCATCGCCAGCCTGATGCTGGAGAAGAAGAACCTCCACGCGAACGTGGATTTCTACAGCGCCACGGTCTATTTCAGCCTCGGGATTCCCACTGATCTCTTCACGCCGATCTTCGCCATCGCCCGCACCAGCGGCTGGACCGCCCATGTGCTGGAACAGCTGGCCGACAATCGGCTCATCCGCCCGCAATCGGTGTACACCGGTCCGGTCGGCCTGAAGGTCGTGCCCCTCGCCCAGAGGTGATCCAATGGACGCCGGCTTGTAGTGCAGGCTTCAGCCTGTGGTTCGGAGGCGCGAGGGCAGCGGTTGTACGGGGGACCAGCCTGAAGGCTGGACTACGAACGAGCGGCGCCGATCAGAGCGTTTGTAGCCCAGCCTCCAGGCCGTCCGGTTCGCTCCAATCCCCGATGAGCCCATGAGTTGTCGCGCAAAAACAAAAATTTTATTGCACGGCCGAACCAAATGCCATACCCGGTATGGCATGAAGATGACGCTTCACATTGACGAAGCGCTCCTGGACCGGGTGACGGCGATTTACGGTTGCGAAAGCAAGACCGCCGCCGTTGCCTTGGCCCTCGGTGAACTGGAGCGGCGGCACAAACTTCGGGGCTACGCCGACCGGGGTTTGGGCTTTTCCGCTTCCGAACTCCGGGAAGCCGTGGATCCCGCCTACGATCTGATGGCCACGCGGTACGGTGCCGCTGCTGCTGCGCCCGCCAAGTCCCATGGCCGCCGTCGTGCTCGTTGACAGCAGTGTGTGGATCCACCTCATGCGGACGGGGCAGGACCCCGTTCGCGAACTGGTCAGCCGGGCCCGAACTCTCGATCTGGCCACCTGCGGCATGGTCCGGTTGGAAGTGCTTCGCGGTGTGGTCCGGCGTCCGATCCGGGAGGCCATTGAGGCCTTCATGAACGTCATGATCGACGCGCCGACCGACCACCGGATCTGGGAATCCGCCACGGAGGACGCCTGGCAACTGGGCCGCCAGGGGATCACCCTGTCCGCCCAGGATTTGGTCATCGCCGCCTGCGCCCGCCGTCTTGAGGCGGCGGTGCTGACATTTGACACACATTTCTTGGACATCCCGGGCCTTCCGGTGATGTCCTCTTTGGACGAGTTGCACTGATTTTTCATGAACATCCACGAGTACCAGGCCAAGCAGTTGCTGAAACAATACGGCGTCGCCGTCCCTCCGGGCGAATCCTGCCAGACCATCGCCGAGGCGAAGGCCATCGCCGAGAAGCTCTTTGCCGCCGGACAGAAGCTCCTGGTCGTGAAGTCGCAGATCCACGCCGGCGGACGCGGCAAGGGCACGTTCACCCACGGATTCCAGGGCGGCGTCAAACTGGTGAAGTCCGTCGAGGAGGCCGTCCACGTCGCGGGCAACATGCTCAGCAAGACGCTCGTCACGAAGCAGACGGGGCCCGAGGGCCGCGTGGTGGGGACCTTGCTCATCGCGGGCGCCGAGAAGATCAAGCGCGAGTTCTACCTTGCCGTCCTGCTGGACCGCGCGAATTCGCGTCCGCTGGTGATGGCCAGCACCGAGGGCGGCATGGACATCGAGGAGGTCGCCGCCAAGACCCCGGAAAAGATCTTCAAGGAACACATCGACCCTGCGGTTGGGCTGATGCCCTACCAGGCCCGCAAGATCGCCGCGGCGCTCGGACTCAAGGGCGACGTCTTCAACCAGGCCTGCAAGCTCATTGCCGGCGTGTACAAGACCTGGTGGGAATGCGACGCCTCCATGGTGGAGATCAACCCGCTGGCCATCGTCGAGACGGCCGAGGGCAAGGAGTCCATCATGTGCGTGGACGCCAAGATCGGACTCGACGACAACGCGCTCTACCGCCACCCGAACATCGTGGCCATGCGCGACCTCGCCGAGGAATCGCCGCTGGAGGTGGAGGCCAGCAAGTTCAGCCTGAATTATATCAAGCTGGACGGGAACATCGCCTGTCTCGTCAACGGTGCCGGGCTTGCGATGTCCACCATGGACATCATCCAGCACTTCGGCGGCAGCCCGGCCAACTTCCTCGACGTCGGCGGTGGCGCCTCCAAGGACCAGGTGGCCGCAGCGTTTCGCATCATCCTGAGCGACCCGTCCGTCAAAGGCATTCTCGTGAACATCTTCGGCGGCATCATGGACTGCAACGTGATCGCCACGGGCATCGTCGAGGCCGTAAAGGAAACCGGACTCTCCATCCCGCTGGTGGTCCGCCTCGAGGGCAACAACGTGGCTGCCGGACGTGACACCCTTGCCAAGTCCGGACTCAAGCTGACGTCCGGCGACTCCATGGCCGATGCCGCCAAGAAGGTGGTCGCGGCGGTCAACGGCTGAGCCCCACCCCGCAATGATTCGCGCGACCGAAATCGCCTTCTCCACCTACCCGGTGACCGATATGGCCCGGGCCCGGGAATTTTACGAAGGCATCCTGGGACTCAAGCCGACCTACGTCGTGGGTGAGCCCGGGGGCATGCAGTGGACCGAGTACGACATCGGGTCCGGAACGCTCTCGATCGGGGCCGCCCCCGGATGGAAGCCCAGTTCCGACGGCTGCTGCGTCGCCCTGGAGGTCGAGGAATTCGACACCGCAATCGAGCACCTCCGCGACCGCCAGGTCCGCTTCAAGATCGATCCCTTCCCCACTCCCGTGTGCCGCATGGCGTTCATCCACGATCCCGATGGGAACGTCCTCTGCATCCACAAGCGCAATCCCGGTCACCACTGAGTTCGCCGCATCCCAACCCTGATTTCCTTTCGCAATGTCCATCCTCGTCACTCCCAAAACCAAGGTTCTCGTTCAGGGCATCACCGGCTCGTTCGGTGGCCGCCACGCCCAACTCTCCATCGACTACGGCACGCAGGTCGTCGCCGGTGTCACCCCGGGCAAGGGCGGCCAGGTGTTTGAACACAAGGGCACCCGCGTCCCGATCTTCGACACCGTCGCCGAGGCGGTCCGCGAAACCGGTGCCACCGCCAGCGCCGTCTTCGTCCCGCCGCCCTTCGCCGCCGATGCGATTCTGGAAGGCGTGGATGCCGGACTCGATCTCGTCGTCGCCATCACCGAAGGCATCCCGGTCAATGACATGGTCCGCGCCAAGCGGGCCATGCAGGGATCGAAGACGCGGCTCATCGGACCCAACTGCCCCGGCATCGTGACGCCGGGCGAGGGGCCGGACAGCCACGGGGGTTGCCGCATCGGCATTGCGCCCGGCTACATTCACAAGCGCGGCAACATTGGCGTCGTCAGCCGATCCGGAACCCTCACCTATGAAGCGGTGTACCAGTTGACCGTCCGCGGCGTCGGACAAAGCACCTGCGTCGGCATCGGTGGCGACCCGGTCAACGGGACGTCCCATCTGGACGTCATCCAACTCTTCATGGCCGATCCCGAGACCAAGGGCATCATCATGATCGGTGAGATCGGCGGTTCGGCCGAAGAGGAGGCTGCCGAATGGATCGCCAAACACGGCACCAAGCCCGTCGCGGGCTTCATCGCGGGCGCCACGGCGCCTCCGGGACGCCGCATGGGACACGCCGGCGCCATCGTCAGCGGCGGCAAGGGAACCGCGGAGGCGAAGATCGCCGCGTTCCGCGCCGCCGGCATCGGAATTGCCGCGACGCCCAGCGACATGGCCGACACGCTGTTGAAGCTGATGTAGTCCGGGACCCCGGCCCGCCCCGCACTCCTTCCCGTTGACGGGCGGACCCGACGCCATGGCCCTGCTCAACCTTCTCCTCGACCTGGTGGCGCTGGTCCTGTTCCTGTCGGGGCTGGGGGTGGGCACCCGAATGCCGGCGCACCGGGCCGGGACGCTGCTCAGCAATCTCAAGCTCGCGGAGAGCAGCCGCGCCCGGCGCTGGCCCCTGTTTGGGGGGCTCGCCGCGCTGCTGCTGATTCGTCCGTGGATCTACGCGCCCCTAGCGGACGTCACCGGATGGGTCCCGACGTGGAATCCCACACCGGCCGCCGTCCCGTTCCGCGCCGATTTCGCCAGCCGTCTCCTGGTGTATTCGGCCATCAGCTTTGTCTGGACCCTTCTCCAGTTCCTCACCTGGCTGCTCTTCGCGGCGGTGATTGCGCGAGGGACGCGGGAACCTTCGGCTTGGAGCCGGTTTTTCCAGGATATGCTCGGCCCGCTGGCGCGCCTGCCCACCGCTCTCCTCCTGTTCCTGCCAGCCATCTTCGCCGGTGCCCTCTGGCTGGGATTGTCCCTGCCGCTTCAATGGCTGCGCCTTCTGCCCGTGGAACATTCCTGGCGGCACCCAGCCCTGCAGGCACTCCTCATCGGCGCCGGCGCCTGGGTATCCGGCGGCTGGATGATCTGCGGGCTGCTGCTGCTCCGCCTGATCAACACCTACGTGTACCTGGGCACCCACCCGTTTTGGGATTTCGTCCATCAGGTCGGCGGTGTGGCGCTTCGGCCCCTGGGGTGGATCCCCGCCCGATTCGGAAAGCTTGACCTCACGGCATTGGCCGGGGCGCTCCTCGTCGGACTTGCAACCCACTTTTCGGAATGGGGCCTCGCCCATCTCTACTCCCACCTCCGGCCATGAGTCTCCCGCCCTTCCTCCGGGTTCAGGGCGACACCGTGATCCTCTCGGTAAAGGTCCAACCCCGCGCCGGGCGCACCGAGGTGGCGGGCATTCTGGATCAGGAATTGAAGGTCCGCGTCGCCGCCCCCCCGGTGGATTCCGCCGCCAACGAAGCCCTGGTGGAATTCATCGCCAAGAAATTGGATCTCCCCCGCCGCGCCGTCACTCTTGTCCGCGGTCAGACCTCGCGCCACAAGGTGCTGAAGCTCGACGGAATTTCGGTGGAAGAGGCGGCCACAAAATTGGGGAAGTAGTCAGTGGTTCGTGGTCAGTAGTCTGTGGTTCTTGGTCATTGGTCATTAGTCATTAGGGGGGCCCAGTCAATACATCGGTAACACTTTTGGTTCAGAACATAGGTAACACTTTTGGGGTGGGGGGTACAGGTTGGGGTTGGTTTAAAGGGGGATGAGACTGGCGGGAGTGAAGGCCCCGGGGTCGGCTGGAGCGAAGCGGAAGCCACCCCGGGGCCGGAACTCCGCCAGCCCGCAACGGCTCAAAGCTCATCGTTTCCGCGTTCAGGTGGCCCAGCAGCAGGTGGGCGAACCACAACTCGATCCGTTCCCCGTGCTGATCGCCCAGCCCCACGTCCCATCCCGCCAGTGCTCCGCTGATGTAGATCCCGTGACCATGAAAGCTGATCTTCCCGTGCGCCAGCACGCGCCGGATCTCTCGTCCCTCGTAGTCCAGAGCCTCCGGAGTCCCTTCGAAGCTCCGGGGTGAGGGCCTGTAAACCTCCGCTGGCGTCTTCATCCCCAACGCTTCGTGGGGACGCTCTGTGTTGAACTCCTGCCGCCATTGCTCGAAGGCCGCCTCGCTGTCCCCAATCCGGCCCGCCTGCAGTTCCCGTCTCACGTCCAGGTGCATCCGCTCGTGCGCCCCGTTGTCCTGCGGACACCCCGGTCGGCTCCGCTCCAGCTGGATCCCCAGGGCCAGCCACCACACCGAGCCGGCTCAGTCCCAACAGCCCCTGGGCGCTGGCAAAAGGCGGCCCGTTGTCGCTCCGGATCGCCCCGGGCAGCCCGTGCCGTCGGAACAACTCCTCGAAGCGGGCCCGCACCGTCTCCGTCCGCGCGTCCGGAACCGCTCTTAGCTCCAAAATCATCCGGCTGTGCTCGTCCCGCACGCTCAGCGGCTCGACCCGCGCCCCGCTCCGGTCCCGCCACCACCCCTTGAAATCCACGCTCCAGACCTCGTTCGGCGCCTCCGCCCGGAGCCCCTGGGCCAGCCGGCCCCCGGCCCGCGCCACCCGGGCTCGGCGAGGCTCTGTGAGCCCGGCCTTCTCCAGCACTCGCTTGAAGCTGCTCTCGCTCGGAACCTCCGCCCCGCGGTGCAGCCGCTGGTACAGCTCCCGGATCTTGCGCGGCCCCCAGTGTGGATGCCCCCGCTTCAGCCGTACCAACTCGCATACCACGTCCTCGCACAGCTGGTGCGCATGCCCATGCGGTCGCCGGCTCTGCTCCCCAAGCCCACCCAGTCCGTGCTCCACAAACCGTTCACGCCACTTGTACCCGGTCTTCCGGCTAATCCCGTACTCCCGGCACAGCTCTCCAAAGTTCGGGTGGTTCAGCGCCTTCATCACAAACTCGATCCGTTGGTCCATCGCTCGGGTCTCCTGCCAAGGCATGCGGGCAGCTTCGCTGCCCTCTCTTCCATGGTCACTGTGTCACCCATGTTCTGAACCTCCACTGTCACCCATGTATTGAACCTGGACCGGGGCCGCCCCGGACGGACGACGACCGCCCACTGACCACTGACCACTGACGACCCAGAAAACATTAATTCTCCAGGCCGCGGTCATCCCCATGTACGTTTCCGCCATGCCGCCGGAGCCTGTCCGCAGCCTCTACATCCATGTGCCGTTCTGCGCGCACAAGTGTGAGTACTGCGCCTTTTACTCGGCACCCCCGGGTGGGGACCAAGTGCAGCGCTACGTCGCGGCGCTGGTGCGGGAACTGGAATTGATCGCGGACGACTGCCGTCCCGACACCGTGTTCTTCGGCGGGGGAACGCCGTCGCTGCTCACCCTGGCCCAATGGGAAACCGTGCTCAGCGCCCTCCACCGCCTCGGGCTCTCAGGCGCCTCGGAATGGACCGTGGAATGCAATCCCGCCACGGTGTCCGCAGACAAGGCACGCCTGCTCCACGACGCGGGCGTGAACCGGATCTCGATGGGGGTCCAATCCTTCCATGGCGACCTGCTGGAACGGCTCGGACGCATCCACACCCGCGACCAGGTCTTCCGCAGCTTCGACATCCTGCGCCAGGCCGGTATTTCCAACGTGAACATCGATCTGATGTTCGCCATCCCGGGACAAACCCTGGAGATCTGGCAGGAGACCATCGCCGAAGCACTGCAGCTGGGCACCGAACACCTGAGCTGTTACGAGGTGATCTACGAGGACGACACGCCCCTCTACGAGCAGTTGAAGGCGGGGCAGTTTGACGTCGATGAGGACCTGGCCTGCACGATGTACGACGAACTCGTGGACCGGCTCGCCGACGCAGGCTTCCGCCAATATGAGATCGCGAACTTCGCCCGCGGCATTCCCGGGGAATCCCCCGATGCGATCCCGTCCAGGGCCTGCCGCCACAACGTCGGCTACTGGCGCGGCCGCGACAGCTACGGACTCGGCCCCAGCGCCAGTGAATACATCCGCGGCCTGCGCGCCCGGAACTGGGCCAACACGACACTCTATTGCGAACAACTGGAGCGCGGTCGCCGCGCGAAGGAATTCGCGGAGGCGCTGTCTCCCCTCGCCCGTGCGGGTGAACTGGCCGCCTTCGGACTTCGCATGAACGCCGGGTGGCCCTTTGCCGAATTCCACGAGCGCACCAGCTTCGACCTCAAGTCCGGGTGGGCGGAGGAAATCCGGAATCTCTGCGATCGCGGATGGGGTGAGGTCACCGACACCGCCTTCCGCCTGACCCGCAGCGGACTGAGGTTCGCGGACACCGCGGCCACCCAGATGCTGCGTCCGGAATCCCCCACGTCCGAAGCCAGGCGCCCTGTCGCTCGGTCACGAATCCCGCTGAGCGCGGCGTAGGACGCAGGGCACCTCAGGCGTCCCCAAACGTGACCAGGTGCAGGTCACGGAGTGCGTTCAGGAAGAACTGCACGGCGATCGCGGCGAGGAGAAGTCCCATCACCCGCGTGGTCACCCGGAGCGCGATCGGGCTGAGCCAGCGGGCGCCGCGGGACGACAGGGCGAACACCACATAACTCGCCGCGCACACCACCAGGATCGCTCCAAAGAGCACCGCGTGTTTGGCGACGGTGTCCGCCTTGGCCTGCAGCAGGATGACCGTGGAGATGGCGCCGGGACCGGCGAGCATTGGAATGGCCAGAGGCGTGATGGCGATGTCGGCCTTGGCCATGCCCGCCTCCACCTCCTCATGCGTCTCCTGCGCCTTGGACCGCGTCGCACGCAACATGTCGAGGGCGATGAACAGCAGGATGATGCTGCCGGCGATCTGCAGCGCCGGAATTGTGATCCCCAGAAAGTGGAAGACCCATCGCCCCGTGACGGCGAAGACGAGCAGCATCACCGCCGCCGCCTGACAGGCCAGACGCGCCATCCGGATGCGATGCTCCGGGGTGTCGTTCGGAGTCATCGCCAGGAACGCCGGAACCGTGGCGATCGGATCCACGATCACAAACAGCGAACTCAGCGCGAGCAGGGCGTATTCAATCAGGGACACGGGACGCGGTGGAGGGAACCTGGATCCGCCGTCGGGGAAACTCAATCCACCCGGCGGCCTGCCGGATTCATGCAGTGCACGGCGCGAGGATCGCCTCGCTCATGCCGTGGACGATCTTCTTGTCGGCCGGGACCACCGTGGCCAGGACACCGCCGAGCACGGGACGCGCCGTGGCGACCTCCCCGGCGACAAAGTAGTAGGGACATAACCGGACCCGGCCCGGCATCGTGACCACCGCCTCCGTTGCGGGATCCATCCAGGAGAACTCCACGACCCGGGGACGGTGGAACTTCTGAAGGATGTGCGGTGACTGTGGCCATGCCGCCAGGGCCGACTCGACCGCAATGCTCCAGTCTGTCGTGCTCAAGTCACTCCCCAGGGACACCCCGCGCGCGCCCCAGGCCTGCGCACTGAACCCCGAGACCTTGAGGATCAATTCCCGCTCGCGCTGGCTGAGCCCCTTGAGCTGCCGCCAATCGGTCAGTTCCAGTCCCGGATAGGCTGCTGTGGGGGGCAGCGGCGCGGGATCGAGCAGCCACGTCCGCGGCACATGCGCCAACAACCGGCGCAGGAACCCGTCCCCCAGCTCCTGCCGCCAGAACTCATGCAGGTTCCGGTTCCACAACAACGCAAAGAGCAGCTTCTCCTCAAAGATCGGTTTCGGCGGAGGCGTGAGCCGGATCCGTTTCGCACGCGCCTGTTCAAGAATCACCGGGGCCGACGGCACCTGACCCAGGTCGAACAACTCGAAGAAACGATACACGGCATCGCCCTCCCCGAATCCCGTGAAGGTTCCGTCCCGAACGGCATACTCCGCCCCCGTCATGCGCCCCGCCAGCCAGTGCATCTCCGGCCGGTAGGACGCGGACTCCTCCGACACCACCAGGTGAACCCGTTGTGCATCCCCGAAGATGGAGGCGAACCCTTTGCGCAGGCCATCCGGACCGCCGACCAATTCCCGATCGCCCGGCGCCACCGAGGAGTAGGCCCAGTGCAGCCAGTCCGTGAGCCCGATGCCGCCGGGGACGGAATCCAGTTCTGAGATCGCGAATCCCTCGGCCGTGAGCAGGACATCGGGGCGGATCACCCGCGGCACCTCGTTTTTGAACGCGGCATCCCGTTGCAGCGCGATCAGCGACTCCGGCTTACCCTGGTCCAGCACCTGGGCCACCCAGGCGGGCGCCTTGCCCTCCACGCTCCGGCGATAGAGCAGGTTCACCGCCCGGTAGAACTGCAGCAGCACGCGCCCCAGCGATTCCAGTTCGGCAACGAGGGATTCGCCGAGCGGAAACGGGGCGACGGCCGTTCGCCATTCCTGTCCCGCAAACAACCCGCCCTCCGGAAGGGCTTCACGCACCGCGCGGGCGCGCGCGGCGGGAGACGAACGGTCACTCATTGCTCGGACAGTTTAGCCGTGATCGCGGAGTTGAACAGGCAGGAGCGAAACGACCCATTCAAATCACGAGACTGCCGCTGCGTTCAGCAAGGGTCACAGTGGCCACCGTACCCGACCGGAACTCCAAAAAGTCCGCCTCAATGCCGTCGCTGAAGATCACGCCATTTTCCGGCATCTGCGACGTCAGTATCAGCGGCTGCTTCGTGGTGATCCGTCCGAAGACAATCCCGGCCTGGGTGGTGCAGCTGGGGAAGGGTTCCCGCACGACAAAGCAAAGTTGGCGGGAGTCCCAGGCGAACTCGCCCGCGGTGACCAGCGACGCCGGGTGTCCATTTCTGGACGCCGGACCGTGTGCACGCGGTTTTCCGACCGATTCAAGCCCCGGCTGAAAGGCCTTCGGGCGGGTCGAACCGAAACTCTGGACCAGAGCCGAGGCCCCGGTCAGGAGACTCTTGAACCAGCCCGTCGAACCGAGACCAGTCGAAACGATAACTCCGCTCGAACTATGGGTTTCGCTGTTGCCGCCATGCTCGATGAGATAGCGGGCCGACGTGTGGGTGCGTGGTCCGATAAACAGGTCATTGACAGCATGGAGCGTCTCACCGGTGTTTAGCTTCGCCAGCGCCATGGTGACCCGTTTGATCAAGCGTCGCCTCTGAAGCACTTCAGGAACGACTTTGGCCACGTCGGCGACCTGGAACGGCAAAAGCTGCCCGTCCCAGCGGGACGGGTCGGGGTTCACACCAACGACCGGCTGGCCGTCGAGGTACTTGACCGTATTGGCCACCAAACCGTCCTGTCCGAGCACCACCACAACATCCTCAGGGCCGAAGACAAAGTTGGGCAGAAAGGATCGGTCAATGACCTGAACCCGGCCAATGGAATCGAGCGCCTGCACGGTAGCCAGGACCGACGCCGAATAATGCTCGTCCTCCTGTTCGTAGTCGGAGAAATCCTGACCCAGGTGGCTGACGTAGAATTTTGCCTGCAGGCCCGTGTTGAACCGGCGCTTCAGCTCCGCCACGCGCGTCCGACGCGTGACCAGGATCAGCTTGCTTTCCGTCAGTCGCTGCATGGTGGGCTGGGAATCGCTTCTATGGCTGTCATTTCCGTCCCCCGTCACTCCTTCGCCATCAGTTCGCGGAGGAGATCGGGCGAGATGTTCAGCTGGCCGATCTTATCTGCCCGGCCCGCCAGTTCCTGGAAGGCGACGGCAATGAGCTGGTCCGGCTTCATGCCCACGCTGGCGAGGGCCTGAAGCGTGGCGGTGTCAGCCGTGCTGATGGCCTTCATGGCCGTTGAAATGCCGTAGGCGCGGGCGTCCGCCTCGGCCTTGGTGTTGTCCGCGGCCAGCGCCACCAGCTTCTGGCGCTGTCCCTCCAGCCCGATGCTGGCCGCCATCTCGCTCTGCTGGAGCTGCGCCTTCTTCTCCTGCACGGCCCGGTCGGCGTCCATCTGGGCCTCACGGATCTGGCGCTTCTTGTTCTCCACAGCGACTTCGGTGTTGAGCTCGTTCTCCTTGATCGCGCGCTCCTGTTCGACCGCAGAATTGCGGCGTGCATAGATCGCCTCGTCAGCCTCCTTCAACAGCTGCTCGCGGGTCTCCGCCTCCAACGCCCGCGCGGTCTCGGGCGAGGGCTTGATGGCCAGAATGCTCAGGCCAAGCACTTCAAGGCCAAGCTGGGCGATCTCACCCGAGGCTGCCAGGCCAGCCCGCACCGTTTTCACGATGCCTTCCGATGAACGGATGGCTTCACGGAGCTTGAGTGACTGGAGCTGGGCGCGGGCGAGTACGTTGACCACATTGATGACGCGCTGCGGCAATTTCTGGGGATCCTCCGAGACGTAACGGCGGCCTGTGGAATCGAGGGTGAAGTTCATCAGGCTGGCGAGCCGTTTCGGCTCGGCCACGCGGTAGGTCACCTGGCCCTGAAGCGTCACGCTCTGAAAATCCGCCGTCGTCTCCTCGAAGATAAATGGCGCGTCGGTGCTGGCCACGGGCACCGCAACGAGCGACGTGGTGGGCGCGTAGTAAAAGAAGGACAAGCCCACGCCTTCGCGGACGGCCTGGCCGCCGCGATACTGGAGCAGGTAGGTGGTGGGATCAGTCTTGACGAAACGGATGCCGAGCATGGAGTTACTTGGGTTTGGGTTGTGGGATTTGGTTTATGTCTTGAAAGGGGATGGGTTCCCGCGCTGCCAGCCATTCGGCAGGGATTCCTTCTCGCCCCACCGACAAGGCCACGATCCCGCCCACAATGGCGCAGTTCGTGTCGATGTCCCCAGCGATGCTGGCGGTGGCCCAGAGCGCTTCCCGGTAGTCGTCGAGATGTCGGGCGGCTAGCCAGAGGCAGACCGGAACCGTGTCCGGGGCACTGATGCGACTCCCGTTACCCAAAACCCTGGCGGCATGGGCAGGCGACGCTACAAATGGAACCCGCAGGGCCGCTGCAATGCCCCGGCGGGTCTCACCATCAGGCGTCAGCTCGTAGGCGGCCTCGATGAGTTCCAATGAGCCCGGAGAGCGTTTCGCCCGGCCCGCCACCCAGCCTGCGGCGGCAGCAACGGCGACGGCTCCCGCTTTGCCTTCGAGATGGGCGTGGGTCACTTCCGCCGAAGCAATGGCTTCCGCAGACAATTGCTTCGGATCGCCGGCGAAATAGGCGCCCAGCGGAGCGACGCGCATGGCACCGCCATTTCCCAAGGAACCCGTACCGTTGAATGCACGTCCCGCCGCGTCCATCCAAGACCTCCCTCGGTGGATCTCTTGAAGAACGACCCGAGCCGTCGCCCCGTATCCCCGCTGGGGATCGAGTGTATAACGGGCGGCGAAAGCCTGCGCGAGAGCCAGCCGCTCAATTCCGCCGAACCGGTTGAGCACTTCCAGAACCGACGTGGCCATCACCGTGTCATCGGTGACGAACCAGGGGACCGGTGGGTCGATGCGGCCCGCGATCCGGCTCTCGAAAATGGCGTCGGGACAAAAGAAGCACTCCCCAAAGGCATCCCCCACGGAGAGTCCCTCGAACGCCAGCGAGGCACGTTCCATACGGACGGCATGGTCGTGCGGAAGTGCGGAGCCCGTGTCCGCCGATCCTGTCGGGCGGAGCTGACGATGAGCCTGGATGAACACCTCCGCCTTTGGTCGCCAGCTCATTTCGATCCACGAATTGCCATGGGGCCCGACCCGGTCCCAGGTCCAACCGCCGAACCGGAGTTCATTGATCATCGATTCGACCCGCTCGTGGTTGGTGGAATGGACAATGACGGGACAAACTGGCCTTTGCTGGGCGAGCCACGTGGCTACCTCCAACCCATCGCCAGGATCGCGGACTGCGCCGGGCATCCGGTTGAGATCGTGGTCGAGCGAGATCAGCACCGTCCGAGACAGCAAGTATCCCGCCTCAGCCATGAACGTGTGCGCATCCCGCCAAACGCGCAGATCGATTCCGGGTTCCAATCGCGCCACCACTGATTCGAACGCGGCAATCCGTTCATCGTTGTCTTCCAGAATGAGAACCATATCGGAGTCCATGGCAGGATCAGTAAGGCGGCAGGAGTCGACGAAAGCCGTGAGTGAGCGTGACGGCGAGGAAGAAGAGATTTCTGGGAAGCACTCCAAGCCAGCACCAGGGAACCGGTTTTCCATGGGGCGAATCCAGTTCCCCGGCCAACCGCTCCAAGAGCCGGGGTGACCGGGGCCAATCCACGAGGCGACGGCGCCAACCGGACGGAATCCCGTTTATGCCGACATCACCACCAGCCAGGGCCCCGGCAATCGAGGCCACGGTGTCGGTGTCGCCGCCGCAGCGGACGGCGGCGGCCAACGTGCGGTGGAAATCCCCGCGATGGCGCAACCACGCGTAGAGTGCAACCGGCACCGTATGGTAGGCGTAACCGGCGACGCCGTGCTCCAGTCCGATGGCTCCGGCAAACGCACAGACGCTGTCCCCCTTTCGAAGGGAAGTTTCCATGTGTCCGCACGCCGTCCGCCACTCCGGGTCGTCTGCCCCAAGCCGGGGTAGAAGCTCCTCCACGGAGCCGACTACATCCGGAGTCTCTGACTGGCCATGCTCCAGTGGAGCCTCGCCACTTCGGCTGCCACGGACAATCCATGCCGCCGCTTCCGCCACCGCCAGCGCGGCCACTTCGGCGCGCGGATCCAGGTGCGTCAGCCGCGTCGAGGCGCGGACAAAGGCCCGGCGACGCTCCGTGTCCTCCGCAAGGACCGCTCCCAGAATCGCGCTCCGCATCGCTGGACCGTTACCCGCCGAATTCACGCCGCTCCTTTCCGGAGGGACACCCAGCCAAAGCCGCACGCACGCCCGAGCCGTGGCCAGGCCCACCCCCGCCGGAAGCGCGACAAACCACCAGCGCAGCTTCCACGCGAGGGAAAGGCGAAACCGTTCCACATCCCCATCCGCCTCCAGCAAGGCCTGGGCGGTCATGAAGGCGTGTTCCGTATCGTCGCTGAACATGCCACGTCCGAAGACAAAGTCGTGGCGCAAGTCGCCCGGCCACCACTTTTTCTGCCGTTTCGGCGACAGACCTTCTGCAGGCAAACCCAAGGCATCGCCTACGGCTCCACCGAGAAGGAGCCCAATCAGGCGTTCGCTGGGTTCCTTCCTGTTCATATCGCCACGTTGCCGACAAATTCATGGATCAGTCCTTCGAGATCCCCCTTCCGGGCCAATGCTCCAATCCATTCCGGTGGGATACCCGATTCGCCATAGACCAATCCCGCCAAACCGCCCGCAACACTGCCTGTCGTATCGGTGTCCTCCCCCAGGTTGACCGCGCGGAGCACCGCTTCGCGAAACGACGTCGTTTGGAGCAGACACCAGAAGGAAGCCGTGAGGGTGTGCACCACGTATCCACCGGATTGAACCTCATCCTCTTTCCAGGCCGCGAATTCGCCGCTCGTGAGGTGTCGGAAATGGGAAAGCTCCTCCCTCCAGGACGAGCCCCGGTAATAGGTCTCGAACTCGCGTCCTGCCGCACCGAGGGCGTCCCGGGGCAACTCCCCGTTCAGGAGCCGCCGGGCCGCGAGGCAGTAGTAGGTGCAGGCCATCTGACTCCTCGGATGCCGGTGGGTGATGGCGGACACGCGACGGCACTTCTCCGCCAACTCGGCCACCGGATCGTCCGGAAACCGCAGCGCCACAGGCAGGATGCGCATCAGCGAACCGTTCCCATTGCTGTATTCCGAGGTGCCTCCCGCCATCTCCGCAGGGATGCCCTCGCCCACCCGGTCCAGCGCCTGCCGGGTCGCGACTCCAATGTCAAAAGTGGTGCCCCAGGGAGTCCAAATCTGGAGGTGACGCCAGTCCACGAAACGCTGGGCCAATACCTCCGGATCAAACTCGTCCAGCAATCCCTCGACCGTGCACAGCATCAGGGAGGAATCGTCCGACCACGTGCCCGGCGGCTGATTCCAGGTGCCACCGCCACGCATCGAATTCACCGGGTCCCGCACCCGCTCCGAACGCCGGACAAACTCCACCGGCACCCCGAGGGCGTCGCCGACCACGGCGCCCCACAGCGCCCCTTGAATCCGCTCTCGTTCATTCATCCCAGCCTCCTTTCCAGTCGATGCCCCATACCCAGGGAACTTCCAACGAACCCAACCTCCACCACCCTGGAAACGCCCCTATCCCAGTGGCCGGCACTGAGGGCAAATCTTGTCTTCGGGTTCATACAAGAATCGCTCCGGGTCAGCAGGGGATGTCGCGCCACTGTCGGAGCTGGGGTTGCTGGCTGTGGAAGGATTCGATGGCGAGGGTCAACTCCCCATAGCCCCTCGTCTCGCGGATCCGGTCGAGGTAAAGATTCCTGCGGGCCACGGCGTCCACCGTGAACGCCCAATAGATCGACATCAGGGGGTTGATGAACAACTCCGACCCGCGGGTTCGCCGGGTGCCATGATGATCCCCAAACCAGCCCAGGGTCGCATCGATGATGCTGGTATTGACGATGCTCGGATGCCCGGGCATCCGCGTCCCCACATGGTCGCAGGCCGCCCGATAGAACGCGAACTCCTCGCTTTGCTGGGTCAGGCTCCAGCTTCCCAGGAAGCCATCCCCGGCCACCAGGGCGGCCATGTTCTCCAGCACGCGCGCGTGGCTGACGTTGTGAAAGGCGTCCACGCCAAACCCGATCGAGAGCAGGATCCGCTCGGGCACCTCCTTCAACGCGTCCACCGCTGCGAGACTGACCATGTCCTCCTGCGGAGTGCCCAAACCCGCCTCGTCTCCACGCAGCAGGATGTCGGTCCCACCGTCCACCAGCACGATGGCATCCGGACGAAACTCCCGGGCCATCCAGCGATAGGCCTCGATGACCGGCGCCACGCCCGTCCGCTCCACGAGGTAGATGGGCGTCGTCCCCACCTGATCCGACAACCACCGGGAAAGGTGCAGCTCCGGACAATACGCCGCAGAGCCGTGCGACTCAGGCGTGATGCAGGCCAGGGAGGGCACGGGCCGCTCGCAATCCTCGTACCGCAGATCGCTGAACGTGAGGTTGGCCAGATGCACCCGCTTGCCCTGTGACCACAGCCAGCGGAGGAGGGGAAGTCCGGCAAACACGTCGTAGCCGCCCCCGGCCCCGGCCAGGAGGACGGTGCGGGCGTTCGCGAGACGTTGGAAAACAGGCAGGTTCATGGACGACTCCTCGTCACAGCCAGAAGCTGAAGCCGCGCTTCCGCAGCTGCTGGTATTTGCGTTCGTCGAAGCGATGGAGGCGCGCGGCGCGGTGGGCCACGTCCCGCTGGATCTCACCGGTGTCCACCAACAGCCCCATGCCCAGGATCTTCTTGCGGAAATTTCGCTTATCCATCGGTTCCTCCAGGATGACCTCGTAGAGATGCTGGAGCTGGCCCAGCGTGAACTTCGCCGGCAGCAGCTCGAATCCGATCGGCTCATACCGCACCTTACCCCGCAGTCGGGTCAGGGCAGTTTGCAGGATGTCCTCATGGTCGAACGCCAGATCCGGCGCGTCGTCCACGCTGAACCACGCAGCCTGCCGGGCATCCGTCGCCGCGTGCGGCGGATATTCCGCCAACGAGACCAGGGCGTAGAAGGCCACACTGACCACGCGCTCGCGCGGATCGCGATCCGGACGCCCAAACGTGTACAGCTGTTCCAGGAAGACCCCCCGGAGCCCCGTCTCCTCGGCGAGCTCCCGGCGCGCGGCGTCCTCCAGGGATTCCTCCACCCGGACAAATCCGCCCGGCAACGCCCACCGCCCCGCGAACGGCTCCAGATCCCTCTGAATCAACAGGACCTTCAGGTCGCCCTCGTCGAACCCAAAGACCACGCAATCCACCGTCAATGCCGGCCGCGGGTATTCGTAGGAGTGCTTCATCGGTTGCTGCTGGGGTCGCTTTGATGGTGTATTTTTAACACTAAGTCAAGTCCCGGCTATCCGCTGGGTGATCCGCGACCGGAGCTTTGAACCTTGAGCTTCGCGCCTCTTTTTCTAACGTCCGCCCCCATGCTCGACATCAAGATGCTCAGGGACCGCACAGACCACGTCCGCGAACGGCTGTCGTCCCGAAACGGAGGGGACGAAGCGCGACTGGCGGAGGTGATCGCCCTCGACGAACGGCGGCGCGCGGCGGTGTCCGAAGTCGAGCAGCTCAAGGCCCTGCGCAACGCCAGGTCCAAGGAGATCGGGGCGCTCATGGGACAAAAGCGCACCGAGGAGGCCGAGGCCCGCAAGGCCGAGGTGCGAACCCTGGGCGACCGGATCACGGCGCTGGACCGGACCGTCGCGGAGTCCGAATCCGCCCGCGATGCCCTGATGCTCACGCTGCCCAACCTGCCGCATGCCAGTGTAGCGCTGGGGAAGGACGCGGCAGACAACCCGGAAATCCGTGTCCACGGCTCCAAGGCCCAGTTCTCCTTCACTCCGCGGAACCACATCGAACTCTGCGAGCGGCTCGGCCTGATCGACTTCGCGCGCGGCGCCAAGCTGAGCGGCTCCGGATTCCTCCTCTACACCGGCTGGGGCGCCCGTTTGGAGCGTGCCCTGATCAACTTCCTGATCGAACTGCACACCACCCAGCACGGCTATTCCGAGGTGGCACCGCCCTACATCATCGGGGAGCACTGCATGGTCGGCGTCGGACAGTTCCCCAAATTCCGGGACCAGGCCTACGCGGTCCAGGAGGGCCTCGATGACTCCACGATGGGCAAGCTGTATCTCCTGCCCACCGCCGAGGCACCCGTCGCCAACATCCACCGCGAGGAGATCCTGCCCGCCGCCCGCCTGCCCGTCCGTTACTGCGCCTATTCACCCTGCTTCCGCGCGGAGGCCGGCGCCGCCGGCGTTGGCACCCGAGGGATGATCCGCGTCCACCAGTTCGACAAGGTGGAGCTGATCAAGATCGTCACGCCGGAGACCGGATACGACGAACTGGAGCAGATGGTCCTCAACGCCGAACGCGTCCTGCAACTGCTGGGCCTCCACTATCGCGTCATCAACCTCTGCACCGGCGACATGGGATTCGCCTCGGCCAAGACCTACGACATTGAGGTGTGGGCTCCCGGACAAAACGCCTTCCTTGAAGTTTCGAGCTGTTCCAACACCGAGGACTTCCAGGCGCGCCGGATGAACCTGCGCTACAAGGATGCCTCGGGCGAGAACCGCTTCCCGCACGTGTTGAACGGCTCCGGCACCGCGCTCGCCCGCCTCTTCGTAGCGCTCCTGGAAACCCATCAGCAGCCCGACGGCAGCATCGCCATCCCGGAACCCCTGCGCCCGCTCCTCCGCGCCGACTGCATTCCAGCCGCCGGTTGAACCGGCATGTTGGAGGCGGGCTTCGGATTCCTCCGCTCCGCGTCTTCTTCGAAAGTTCGCGAGTTTGTCACCCGATTGTCAGGGCAGCGCCTTTGATCTGATAGGATTCCGCAGGGCACGGTAGCGGGATGAGTCTGGCATTGAGGGTCGCCCTCGCCGCCGCTATTCCCATGGCCGCCGCACAGGCGCAATTGGCCATTACGGAAGTATTTCCTGCCGCCTCGCTGAACGGGAATCCGGCCCTGCACGCCGACTGGTGGGAACTCACCAACTTCGGATCCGATCCCGTCGATGTCACCGGGTACAGATTCAACGACAGCAATGGTGGGCTGACCAATGGAGTCGTCACCCTGGACTCCCTGGTCCTTGCCGCCGGCGAGTCGGTCATCTTCTTCGAACAGAGTTCCACCACCGGACTTCCCAGCGAGCAGGATTTCCGGACGTGGTGGGGTGCGGCACTGCCCGAGGGACTCCGGGTGATTCCCTACTCCACAAACAACATCGGCCTCTCTAGCAGCGGCGACAGCCTTCGGCTCTGGGATCCAACCACCACCAACGAACACGATCCCGTGGCGAGCGCAGACTTCGGCGCGGCGACCCTCGGACGCAGCTTCACCTACGACCCGGGAACCGGGCTGTTCGGAACGGAGTCCGCGGCCGAGGTGGGCGGCGCCACGATCGCCGAAGAGAATGGCGACGTCGGATCCCCCGGACACACCACCGGCCCGATCCCGCTGTTCATCGCCGAGCATCCCCGGAGCACGGAAGTTTCACCGCTCTCCACCGTGACCTTTACGGTTGTCGCCCAGGGACAACCTCGACCGCGATACCAGTGGCGTCGCAATGACCAGGACATCGACGGGGCCACCAGGTCCAGCCTCACCCTGACGGACGTGGACGCCTCAAAAACCGGGACCTACCGCGTCCTCGTTCGCAACGGTCTTTCCAGCCTCGAGAGCGAGCCCGCAGTCCTGACCCTTTCCGCACTGCCCTCCGCGCCGGTCTTCGACCAAAAGCCCCCGGATGCCACCAACTTCGTCGGCGGCACGGTGACCTTCGCCGCTGCAGCGACCGGAGTTCCCGCCCCGACCTTTCAGTGGTTTTTCCAGGACCGCCTGCTGGAGGGCGAAACGAGGCACACCCTGACCCGGACCAATCTGTCCACCGCGGACGCGGGGGCCTACCGCCTGGAGGCGTCCAATCCCAGTGGCACCACCAACGCTGTAGCCCGACTGACCGTGCTCCTCAAGCCCGACCTCCGGATCACCGAGGCCGAGTCTTCGGCAGCACTCGACGCCGACTTCGTGACCACCTTCGGATTCTCGAAGCAGGACTGGTGGGAGCTCACCAGCTTTGAATCCGTTCCCATCTCCCTGCTCGGTTGGCGATTTGATGACAACAGCGCGAACCTTGCGAATGCCTACACCTTCTCCAACGAAGTCGTCATTCATCCCGGGGAATCCGTGGTCTTCGTCGAGAACCTGACCGCCGAGCAGTTCCGCAAATGGTGGGGGACCAGCAACGTCCCTTTGAGCGTCCAAGTTGTCAGCTATTCGGGCTCCGGGTTCGGACTCAGCTCCGGTGGTGACGCCGTCCGTCTGTGGAATGCCACCGCAACGTCCAACGGGGACACCGTGGCCGCCGCAGACTTCGGCCCCGCGGAGCCAGGACTTTCCTTCAATTACGACCCGGATACGGGGGTATTTGGTGGGAAAAGCATGCTCGGGGTCCACGGTACCTTCGTCGCCGAGGCCGCCGCATCCGGCGGACAGGACGTCGGATCCCCAGGCCGCTTTCGGGAGGGTGCCCTTCCACCGCCGAGTCCTGTCGCCCGGGTCTCTTTTGGGTCAGGCCCAATCGTCATCGAAGCCGCAGCAACGGCGGGGTTCAAATATCAACTGCAGGAGCGGACGGAACTGGGGACGGGAGGCTGGCAAAACTCCGGGGAAGCCCGAATCCCGTCCACGGACACAACCCTTCGATGGGATCTCCAACCGGTCGAAGCGGTTTCCGGCGCCTACTTCCAGATCCTTGTCGAATGATTCGGCGACACTCCATACGCCTTCGGACGGATTGTGGGCGAGCGTTCACTCTGATTGAACTGCTCGTCGTCATCGCGATCATCGCCATCCTTGCCGGCATGCTGCTCCCGGCCCTGAGTCGGGCGAAGGCACAGGCCCAGCGCATTGCGTGTGTGAACACCGAGAAGCAGTGGGGCCTTGCCTTGATGCTCTACGCCGGGGACAACAGAGAACAAATCCCCCGCGAAAAGGCCGCCGGCATCCCTGACATCCATTCCTGGACGGTCTGCGCCGATCCTGAAAACGCCGATGTCTGGTTCAACTCCCTGCCCCGGGCGATGAACCTCCGGGCGGTGGCCGACTACGCGAATACAAACGGAAACGCATCAGCCCGGGAGGAATTTTACAACAAGGGCAGTCTGTTCCAGTGCCCTTCCGCGAAGTTCTCGAGCCAGCCACCCAATCCGAAGAAAACGGCATTCCCCCAGTTCTCGACGGCGATGAACTCCAAGCTGGTCCGGAACGGATCTCAGCCAAAACTCACCGCAATTCTTCAGCCGTCGCAGACAGCCATCTTCAACGAAAGCGGAGTACCCGGGGAAAACTCCGCGCGGGCGGATGACAACCAGGCGGTATTCAATGGCCAGCCGTTCAGTTTCGCCAGCCGGTTTGCAATCCGCCATCACAGCAGCGGGAACCTGATCTTCGGCGACGGCCACGTGGACACCCGCCGTGGACGATCCGTGGTGGAATCCCGCCCCGGTCCCAACAAAGGCAAGGCCATCCTCCCGCAGACGGAGATTGTCTGGACGCTCGATCCGGCGGACAACCCGAACTGAGCCACGCCGTTCGTAGTCCCGCCTTCAGCCGTATCTATGCAGTTGGATTGCTGATTTGGGTCTGGAAGTGATTTGAGGAAGTGGCTCAGTGGGTGGGATTGATGGGTATGGGTTCAACTGCAATGCAGTTGGGCCACGGGCAGCTCAGCTTCTCGAATAGCCTCTGCCACCAGGCCCGTAAGGGTCCTTCCCGCACGGCCAGACGGAGGGTCAGATAGCCCCCGGTGCGGCTGACAATCCCGCCGGTGGTGAAGAGTCGCATCCGCAGGGTGGCCGTGGTGACCCGATCCTCCCATCCGACGTGGCGCTGGAAGAGCACGCACAGGTTGTACGCCAGCACCGACAGACTTAGAGCTGCCTCCGTCGCGTAGAACCTCTTGAGGCAGAGCTGGGGCAACGCATAGGCGTTGGCCAATTCCTTGATGATGTTCTCGCAGTCCGCGCGCCCATTGTAACGCCGCCACACCCTCAGCCCATCCACACTCTGGGGCAGGCTCGTGATCAGCGCCTGAATCCGGTAGCCCGGACACTCGATCAACTCCCGGCCTCCGGCCTCCGGGCGCTGGCTGGTTCGGTGACGGATCAGCACCACCCGCCGCGGCCGAGCCCATCCCCAGGCCTGGTGGATCACCTCGGCCACCTCCGTCCCCGGCAGGTCGGTTGCCCGCCAGTGGGTGGCCCGGCTGATCAGGCTTCGGACGGGCTGATGCAGCCGGGCCACCACGATGTAGGGCAGTTGCTCGGCCTCCCAAAACTCCAGGAGCCGTTCATCGCAAAAGCCCGAGTCGGCCCGCACCAGTCCCAGCCGTACCCAGCTCGGTAGCCGGCCGAGCAGCTCCTGGGTGAAGGCCACCGCGTTGTTGTCCGAACGGGTGTTGCCGGGCCGAAGCCAGAACCCGGCGACCAACGGGACCTCGGAAATCATCCCCAGGAGCGGATGCAGGCACCGGCGGAAGCCTTCCGGAGTGTACGCCGAACGCACCCCCTCCTTCTGCCGGGCGTCCTCATGCAGCAAGTGGGTGGAGTCCAGATCGAGGGTGTAACCTCCCGGGTGGCTGGGCAGCCGCTCCAACCCCCATCGCCAGAGCCGCCCGAAGCACTCGGAGTTCATCCGGGCCGAGTCAAACTGCCCAAAGAAGCGGGAGTAACTCGACTGGCTGCCCAGCCGCTTGACTCCCAGCATCTCCGGCAGCAATGGGTCGATCCGCAACTGGGCACAATGGGCCAGCTTGGTGCCCCCGGAAAAGATCCCAGCCAGATACCCAAGGGCCAGGTCGGCACAGGCGATTTGGTTCGGGCTGCTGCGCCGGGGCAGCACCTGCTCCAACACCTGCCGAAATCCCCTCCCATGGAGAAAATCCGCCCATGGCCACAGCCCGGCCCGGGGCGAAATCCGCTGGTCGGTGAACCCAATTTCGATCGCTTCCCGGCCATTATGCCGTCTCATTCTTTGAGTCACTGATTGGGGAACTGATTCGTCAGGGTGCCAGGTGCTTTTTTTCATTATCTACACCAGCACTCCCCATTCAGTGGCTTCACTCAACTGCATAGATACGGCTTCAGGCGGCTCGGGCCACGGGCACAGGCCCGTCAAGTGCCCGCGGGACTCGCGGTCTCCGGATGCGTCTCCGCCCAGCGGGCCATGAGCCAGAGCAGGTCGCTGAGCCGGTTCAGGAAGATTACGATCTCCGCATTCTGAAGCTGACCGGATTCCTGGAGATCCACCACGCGACGTTCCGCACGCCGGCAGACCGTCCGCGCGACGTCCAGAGCCGCCGCCGTCACCGTGGCTCCGGGGGTTGCCCAGCCCTTGAACGAAATGTTCTGGGCCTCCAGCGCCGCCACCATGGCATCGAGGCCCGCCACGTGTTCGGACGTGATCAAGTGAAACCCGTCCTTCACGTACCGCTCCAAATCCTCGACGCCCGTCGCCAGTTCTCCCATCAGGACCACCAGCTTGCCCTGGATGGCGAGCAGCTTCTCCGCAAGGAAGGGCGCCCGGGTGTTCGCGCGGGCCAGCCCCAGCGCGGCGTTCACTTCATCCACGCTCCCGTAGGCCTCGACGCGTGGATGGTTCTTCGCAACGCGCCGGTTGTACATCAACCCCGTCGTCCCGGCGTCGCCGCCCCGTGTGACAATGCTTGGCATGACCGGCGCCGAGAATGGTCGCGATCCCCCGAAACGCAACCCGGCCGGGCGATGGGATGAATCCCGCCCCGTTCGTAGTGCAGGCTTCAGCCTGTTCTTCCGCGACGCGATGGCAGCCGTTCGGCGCGGAGCAGCCTGAAGGCTGGACTACGAACCAGCGGAGCGTTGGTAGTGCAGCCTTCAGGCTGATCCCTCTTCGCCAATGCCCCCGAAGGCAATTCCAGACCAGACTTCGCCAAAAACCGCGGTGGAACCTGCCGCCCGCTGGGCGACCTTCATTGCGTCATGAAAACCCTGTTTGTCGTCAGTCGATCCCTCCTCATGGCCTCCCTGCTCGGGCTGGTCGCCGCCGGATGCGCCACCCACTCGGGCGGACACCAGCACGGCACCGCCGGTGGATCCGGACACTCCGGACATGCCATGGATTGCTGCGCCAAGGGCGCCTGTTGCAAGGACACCGCCTGCTGCGATCCCAAGGCCGTCCAGGCGCATGCCTGCTGCAAGGACAAGAAGGACAATTGCTGCGCCAAAATGGGCGGCGACTGCTGCAAAAAGAGCTGAGTCTCCCTGCGGATTTCGTGGGGTCCGGTCCGCCCATCCTCGATCGGCCGCGATCAGGATGCCGGCGGATTGCGCGATGCCGGGGGAAACAGGAGCCGTAGACTGTTCAGGACGACCACCACGGTGCTGCCCTCGTGGGCAGCCACGCCCAGGGAGAGCGGAATGGTGGCGGACACGAGGCTGAGCACGGCCATTCCCGCCATGGTCCCCAAGGAAATCACGAGGTTTTGACGAATGATCCGTCGGGCCCGAAGGCTCAGGTCCCGGGCGAACAGGACATTCTCCAGCCGGTCGTTCATCAACACCACGTCCGCGACCTCGAGAGCGGCATCCGATCCGCGGGCTCCCATGGCGAGCCCAACATCCGCCACCGCCAGCACCGGGGAATCATTGACGCCGTCCCCGATCATGGCGACGCGGGCCCCGGCCTCCCGCAGCTCGCGCACGGCAGCGACCTTCCCCTCGGGTTTGAGTCCGGACTTCACCTCATCGACGCCCGCCGCCGTCGCCATTACGCGTGCAGCCGCCTCGCGATCACCGGTCAGCATCACCGTTTTCAGGCCGCCGGCCCGGAGCTGCTCCACCAGGCCGCGCGACGCCGGACGCAACTGATCGCGCAGTCGGAGTCGGGCCAAAACTCCCGGGGCGCACACCCAACTGACCGATCCGCCGCCTTCCACCGTCGGCAGCGAATTCAGCGTCGCCGCGGGAATCCCGTTCTGTTCCATCCACGCCGCACTGCCCAGCGCGGCGGTCCCACCCTCCCAGGCACCCCGAATCCCCAGGGCCGGCACCGTTTCCGTGCCGTTCAACGCCACCGGCTCCACGCCGTCCCGACGCAACTCGCGGGCGACGGCCCGGGATACCGGGTGATTGGACAACCGCGCCAGGCTGGCCGCCACGAGCCGCGCCGCCCCGGCGGAGCCCTGAACGACGTCCACGCCATCCAGGTGCAACACGCCCTCCGTCAGCGTCCCGGTCTTGTCCATGGCCACCACCGTGATCTCGGACAGCGTCTCCACGGCCGCCCCGCCCCGGAACAGCACGCCGTGGCGGGCACCGCAGGCGATGGCGGACAGGATGGCGGAGGGCACGGACAGGACGAGTGCGCAGGGGGACAGGACCACGAGGAGCGTCATGGCCCGGTAGAACGCACTGCGAACCTCCCCGCCTGCGATGAACGGCGGATGATCCAGCACGCGCCAGCTGATGAAAAACCACGCAATGCACGCCCCCACGACCAAGGCCGTGTACCGGGTGCCGAACCGGTCGGTGAACCGCTGGATCGGTGCGCGCTGGTTCTGCGCTTCATGGATCAGGCGGATGATCCGCTGGAGCGCACTGTCCCCGGCCGCCCGCACGACGCGGCCCTCCACCACTCCCCACAGGTTGAGTGTGCCCGCGAGAGCCGAGTCGCCCGCCCGCTTCGGGACGGGATCCGCCTCTCCGGTGAGCGTGGACTCATCGCACGCGCTTTCGCCCCGGACGATCTCCAGGTCCACGGGGATCTGTTCATTGGCCGTGACCCGGACCAGTTCCCCGGGCACCAGGGATTCGACCGTGACCTCCTGCTCCACGCCGTCCTGGATCCGCCGCGCCACCTTGGGTGCCCCTTTCAACAGCGCACTGATCTCACGCTGGGTGCGTCCCGAGGCGAATTCCTCCATCGCGGCAGACGAGGAGAACAGCACCAGCAGCAGGGCTCCCTCCGCCCAGGCGCCAATCACCGACGCGCCCACCGCCACCAGGAGCATGAGGAATTCCGTGTCGAAGCGAAACTCCCGCAGATCCCCCGCCACGGAACGCGCCAGATCCCACGCCCCCGCGACATACGCCACCCCGAAGCAGACCACCGACACTTCCGGCGAGCCGGTCCGGAGTGCCCACCCCGCCACCCCGGCGACCAGGCACAGGGCGGCCCGGAACGCCATGGGACGCCACGCCTCGACGGTGTGGTTGCCTGCGCCGGAACTCACGGGACCTTGGCGGCCGGAAGCCGGCTCCGATAGGAGGACGGCGATTCCCCGGTCACCTTGCGGAAGACCCGGTTGAAGTGGGTGAGCGTTTGGAATCCGACCTCGTAGGCCACCTCCGTGACCCGGACATTCGGGTTCAGCAGGAGGTTCTTCGCGCGCTCAATACGGACGCGTGACACGTAGTCGGTGAAGTTCAGTCCGGTCGCCTTCTTGAACACCTTGCAGAAGTAAAACGAACTCATATTCACCGCCTGCGCCACCTGCCCCAGCGACAGCGTTTCGGCCTGGTGTTCGTCGATGAACTTCCGCGCACGGGTGATGGAGGGCGGCTCCGCCGTGCGCTCCTGGACCAGCAGTTGGTTGCCAACAATCGACAGGTGCTGGGCGAAGATGGCCAGGAGACGGACCACCGCCTGATACTGGGTGTTGGTCAGCACGCGGGAGTGGAACCAGGCCTCCTCGACCTTGCCGAGGTCGGTCTTCATGCCCCACTGGATCAGCTGCTGCGCCACCTTGTTGAACCGCGTCTTGTCGCCCGCCGCACCGACGAACGCCTGTCCGGTCTGGAGAAACCCGACGAGCTCGTGTCCGAAGCGCAGAGGAATGGCCGTGTCGGTCAGGCCGGCAAAGCAGGTCACCGTGCGCGGACCCGGACCGGGATTCTCGGCAATCCGCTCCTGAACCTCGAGGCACGCCGCGCAGGTGCGGCTGGTCTTGGCCATGAGGGTGCAGAACGGATTCTCATGTGGACTGCCCTGGTGCACGGGCTGCCATGCCTCCACGGGCCGCAAGGCCAGGGGAAGTCCAGTCGCGTCCCCGAACGCCTTCTGGTAGTCGGCAAAAATCCGGGAGCGGGACAGTTCCTCGAGCAGCTGGCGGTTTTCCGGCTCGTTCATGGCAATCGGTTTAGGCCCTTTCCCCGGCGCCTTCAAGCGGCAGCCGCGGGGAATTCCCGGTCTCCCGGCCCCGCCGCGACATGAAGTACAGAACCGGAACCGCCATCCGGCTGATGATCAGGGACGCAATCTCCCCCGCCATCAGCGCAATCGCCAACCCCTGGAAGATGGGGTCAAACAGGATGACCGCCGCCCCCACCACCACGGCCAGCGCCGTCAGGAGCATCGGACGAAACCGAACCGCCCCGGCATCCACGACCGCCGCCTCCAAAGGCATGCCCTCCGCCAGGCGTTGTTCGATGAAATCCACAAGGATGATGGAATTCCGAACCACAATCCCGGCGCCCGCCATGAACCCGATCATCGACGTGGCGGTGAAGAAGGCGCCCATCATCCCATGCGCCGGCAGAATCCCCACCAGGGAGAACGGGATCGCCGCCATCACGATGAGCGGGGTGAGGAAGGAGCGGAACCATCCGACCATCAGGACATAAATCAGGATCAGCACGGCGGCGAAGGCGAGGCCCAGGTCGCGGAAGACTTCGAGGGTGATGTGCCACTCGCCGTCCCACTTGATCGCCGGCACGCTGTCGTCCTTCGGTTGACTCAGGTTGTAGATCGGGACCGCCCCGGATTTCCCGGCGCCCTCCGAACCCGCAAACGCCCCGTTCATCTGGAACAGCGCATAGGCCGGACTCTCGGCTCCACCGGACACATCGCCGAGCACATAGGTCACCGGCATCAGATTCTTCCGGTACAGGCTCTGTTCCACCACCGCCTCCTTGACCCGCACCAACTCCCGGAGCGGCACCAGCGGCGCGGCGCCGGAGGTGCCCGGCTCGGGAAGCGCATTGGCGTCCCCGCTGCGCACCCGAAGGGCAAGCAGTTCCTCCGGACTCGACCGCGCCGTCCGGGGAAGCTGGAGCACCAGGTTGACGTCCTCCTTCTCCTCGGGGATATGGACCAGGTCCACCGAGTCCCCGCCGACGGCGATCCGCAACGTCTGCGAAAGGGTCTCCGCACTGATCCCGTGCAGGGCCGCCTTTTCCTTGTCGATGACAAACTGCGCCTTGCGCTGGGGCTCCTCGGCATACCAGTCCACATCGACCACGCCGGGGGTCCCGCGACACACGGTCTTCACCCGTTCCGCAAGGCGCCACCGGGCACCGGCATCCGGACCGTACACCTCGGCCACCAGCGTCTGGAGCACCGGCGGCCCGGGGGGCACCTCGGCCAGGGCCACCCGCGCCCCGTAGCGCTCCGCGATGGCCGCCACGCGCGGACGCACCCGCCGGACGACCTCATGACTCTGCACGGTGCGCTCGTGCTTCGGGCGCAGGTTGACCTGCACGTCCGCCACATGGGGGGCTTCGCGCAGGAAATAATGCCGCACGAGTCCGTTGAAATTGTAGGGCGCGGCGACGCCCGCATACACCTGGTAGTCGGTGACCTCGGGTTCCACGCGGATGGCCGCAGCAATCTCCCGGGCCGCCTGGGTCGTGCGCTCCAACGAACTGCCCTCGGGCATGTTCAGGATCACCTGGAATTCGCTCTTGTTGTCGAAGGGCAGCATTTTCGCCCGCACCCACCCGAGGGGCACCGTCGCCAGTGCGGCCAGCAACAGAATGGTGATGCCCGCAAGGAATCCCCACCGCCAGGCGGCATGCGACAACAGGGGCCCCATCACGTGCCGGTACAGCCGCGTCAGGGCATCCTCGCTCCCGCCCTCCGCGCCGTGGGCGTGATTTCCGCCGCGCCCCCCGGACAGGGCTCTCAACACGCGCACCGAGGCCCACGGAGTGACCACGAACGCAATCAGCAGGGACCAGAACATCGCGGCCGTGGCGCCGATCGGGATCGGACGCATGTACGGGCCCATCAGGCCGCCCACAAACGCCATGGGCAGCACCGCCGCCACCACGGCGAGCGTCGCCAGCAGCGTCGGGTTCCCGACCTCGCTCACGGCTTCAATGGCCACCGCGGCGGGGCGCCGTCCGCGATTGGACGGCAGGCGCAGGTGCCGGACGATGTTCTCGACCACCACGATCGCGTCGTCCACCAGGATGCCGATGCTGAAGATCAGCGCGAACAACGTGATCCGGTTGAGGGTGAATCCCAGCAGGTAAAACACGAGCAAGGTCAGCGACAGCGTCACCGGAATTGCCACTGCCACGACCACGGATTCACGCCATCCGAGGGAGAGGGCGATCAGGACGGACACCCCCAGGACCGCCAGCGCCATGTGCAAGAGGAGCTCGTTGGACTTCTCCGCCGCCGTTGCGGCGTAATCGCGCGTGACCGTGACCTCCACATCCGCCGGGATGATCGTGCCCCGCAGGGGCTCCAGCCGCCGCATCACCTCGCGAACCACCGAAATGGCGTTCGCCCCGGGTCGCTTCGCGACCGTGAGGGTTACGGCGGGCTGCTCCTCAATCCCGGGGGATTCGGCGGCAGTGCCCCGCCCGAAGAGCACGTACTGGTCCAGTTCCCCGGCACCATCCTCGATGTCCGCGACCTCGCGCAGGTACACCGGACGTCCCTGCGCCACGCCGACCACGACATTCCCGACGTCGGCGGCACTCCTGAGGAAGGCACCGGTCTCGACCACCACGGCCGCATCCTCATGGGTCAGCCACCCGGACCGGAACTGGCGGTTCGCCTGACGCAACATGGGCACCAACCCGGCGGGCGTCAGGTTCCGGGAGGCGAGCCGCACCGGATCCAGCAGCACACGCAGCGTGCGACGCGCCCCTCCGAGAATCCGGGTTTCCGCGACGTTGGGCACCTGCCGGACGGAATCGTCCAGTTGCTGGGCAAGGCGGCGCAGCATGAGGGCATCATAGCGACTGCTATGGAGCGTGAGGGTCAGGACGGGAACATCATCAATCGACCGCGGCTTGATCAGCGGCGGGGACACGCCGTGGGGGATCCGGTCGAAGTTGTCCCGCAGCTTCTCGCTGACGGCAACAAGGCTGCGTTCCGGGTCGGCGCCCACGCGGTAGCGGACGATCACCAGCGATTCGCCCTCACGGGATGTTGAGTACACATACTCCACACCCGGCAGCTCCCAGAGCAGCTTCTCCATGGGGCGGGTGGCCCGTTCGGCAACTTCGCGCGCGGAGAATCCCGGCATGGACACCAGGACGTCGATCATCGGCACCCGGATCTGCGGCTCCTCCTCCCGCGGCAGCAGCAACACCGCGGCAATCCCGAGCAGAAGCGAAGAGACGATGGCCAGCGGGGTCAGCTTGGAATCAATGAAGGCGGCTGCTAGGGCACCAGCGAGCCCCCGGTGAGGGGACGCCTGCGGCGCCCCGCCGTCGCGCGATGGATTCAAGGCATCCATTCCCCGCCCTTTCTCCCCGCGGCCCCACGCCGTTGAAATCCACACCCCGGCGCCGTGGTTCTCATCGGACGCTCACCTCCTGGCCGTCCCGCAGCGTATCCGAATCGTCGACCACCACCGTCTCGCCCGCCTTCAACCCAGCGTCCACCTCCACCGAGTCCCCGCTCCGACGCCCGGTGCGCACCAAGCGCAGGTGCGCCCGTCCACCGGAGACGACAAAGACCCGCTCCAACTGGCCACGCTGCGTCACCGCCGAGGTGGGTACGTAAATCCCCGTTGCCGGCCCCATCGGGATCGCGACCCTCCCAAATTGTCCCGTCCGCAATCCCGGCACCGAGGGAAGATCCAGCCGTACGAGATAGGTCCGCGTGGCCGGATCGGCCACCGGCGCCACCTCGCTGACCACCCCCTCCAATGGGTCCACGGCTGCCGAGACCCGGACCGGCAGTCGCAGGCCCATCGAGACGTGGTCCACCAGGGCCTCCGGGACATCCGCCTCGAATCGCAGGCGGGACGGATCCTCCACGTCCACGAGAGGCCGGCCGGGCACCGCCAGGTCCCCCACGTCCACCCGTTTGCGGGTCACCACCCCGTCAAAGGGGGCCACGACCTTCAACTGGCCCAGGAGGGTCTCCGCCTCCGCTTCGTTGGCCGCGGCCACGCGCTGCCGGGCCCGCACAGCGTCGAGTTCAGACGCCGTCGCCGCGCCATCGCGCACCAACCGGGAAACCCGATCCAGGTCGCGGTCCGCCTGCTCACGCACCGCCAGCGCCTGGTCGCGCCTGGCCGTCCATTCCCGGGCATCCAACCGGACCAGCACGTCGCCCGCCTGGACCTTCTGGCCAGGATCCGCGCGGATGAATTCCACGCGCCCGGCGACCTTGGATTCCACCTGGGCCTGCAACCGGGATCGGACCGTACCCACCACATCCTCCGTTACCGGATCCCCGCCGGACCGGGCGACCGCCACCCGCACCGCGATCGGTGCCGGCGGAGCGTCCGCCTCCGTGGCAGGTTTCGGGGTTTCCCGGCCGCACCCGCTCCAAGGGATTCCCAGGACCACCAGGAGCCCCGTCGTGAGGAGGAAGCGCCTTCCCGCTGCGGACCGGCGACCGGTGTTTCTTGCCCACAGCTTTCGCTTCATGGCCACTCCGGGAGCGCTGCGTGCCGGTCGATCAGCCACGTTTGGTTCCCTCCCCACAGCAGGTTCCCTTTCCAACGCCCAGCCGGCTCAGGATCATCGCCGCGGGGCAGAATCCAGTGAACGCCGACCGGATGAGGTTGAAGCCGACAAAGGCGGTCAGGAACAGCCAGGCCGGATTCACAAACCGGGCCAGAGCCAGGCTCACCAGCACCATCGTTCCCGCCATCACGCGAATCGCATTCTCCAAGGTCATAATTTTTTCTTTTATGATTATATGCTCATATACGTTGACGCAAGCACTCAATGCGCATTCAATTTCCTTCATGGTTCCATCAACAAAATCGGGCCCCCTCCCCCCGGATTCAGCTCTGGAGCTGGTTGCGGCCCGGTTCCGGGTGCTGGGGGAGACAAGCCGACTCAAGCTGCTTCGGGCGCTGGAAGGGGGCGAGAAGAACGTCTCCGAACTGGTGACGGCGAGCGGCCTGACGCAGGCCAATGCCTCCCGTCATCTGCAGACGTTGAGTGACGCGGGCATCCTGGGACGGCGGCGTGAGGGCACCAGCGTGTACTACTTCATTGCGGACCCGGCGGTCCTGAACCTGTGCCACATCGTCTGCGGGGGCATCCGGTCCGGACTGGAGGAGCGGGCCCGGCTCCTGTCTCCCCCGGGCACTACGTCGCCGGGGACTCGTGGGTCGGCGCCGCGGAAACGGTGAGGTGGATGGGGACGCCCGCGGCAGCCTTCTCCAGCGTCGCCAGGCGCCGCCGGGTGGCCTGCAACCGGTCCAGCATCACCCCGGCAACGCGGCGCATCATCGTGGCGGCCATCACGGGGTCCTCCTCGCACCGCGTCCGAAGGATCCCGCCCGGCAGGACCAGGGCATCCACGGCCACCAGGGCGCGCGCGGTAAAACTCCAGCGGTACGGCGGGAAGAGCCAGGACCATCCCAGTGTTTCGCCCGGCTCCAACGATTGGACCGTCGCCACCCCCCCGTCGCCGGTCGGAGCCTCCAGGATCACCGATCCCCGCAGCACCACGTAGAACGCCTCGGCACTCCGGCCCGCCTCGAAGATCAGCGCGCGCTCGTCGAAGTGGGAATACGAGGCCAAGCCCGCCAGGCGCTCCAGCGACGACCAGGCGATACCATGAAAGAACGGCTGCTGGTTCAGCAGCGCAGCCGTTGGCTTCGGGGGAAGGTGCACTGGAAAAAGATTAGTCAGCAGGCATCGCCGAGGCAATCGTGGGACCAATCCAGCGCCCCCGGCAAATCGCGGGTGCCTTTGGACAAATCCTGCGAAGCCGGCGCCGGCTCGAACCGGCAGCCTGCCGCGGTCCAAGGGACGCGTCTGAACATTTCCTCTTCATGAAATCCACAAACAAACCCGGGCGGAAAGGATCCCCCGCCGCCCCGTCCAAGGCCCGCGTGGTCATCACCGACCGCGCAGGACACCGCGTCGCCAGCGCCCCGGTCACGGAACTGGCGCCGGTCCGCTTCCACATCCGGCAAATCCTCGTGCCGGTGGACTTCTCGGAACACTCCCGCAAGGCCCTCCGGTACGCGCGCCCCTTCGCCGAGCAGTTCGGCGCCAGCCTGTCGCTCTTGCACGTCATCGAGCCGATGGTCTTCCCCGGCGAATTCGCCTACGCCCCGGTCGAACCCGAGGACATGGACGAACAACGCATGACGAAGGCGCGCCAGCAGTTGAAGAAGATCGCCGAGGAACTCGCCGCCACCGTCCCCGTGGAATCCTCCGTCCGCCTCGGTCGCGCCTGGAAGGAGATCGTGGACACCGCCCGGGCTAAGGAGGTGGACCTGCTCATCATCTCCACCCACGGCTATACCGGACTCAAATACGCCCTGCTCGGAAGCGTCGCGGAAAAGATCGTGCGGCACTCGCCCTGTCCCGTGCTGGTGGTGCGCACAGATGAGCATGATTTTGTGTGAAGTCCGTAGTCCGTGGTCTGTTGTCACTGGTCACTGGTCATTGGGCGTTCGTCACTGGTCGGTGGTCTGGCCCAGTCAATACATCGGTAACACTTTTGGTTCAGAACATAGGTAACACTTTTGGGGTGGGGGGTACAGGTTGGGGTTGGTTTAAGGGGGATGAGACTGGCGGGAGTGAAGGCCCCGGGGTCGGCTGGAGCGAAGCGGAAGCCACCCCGGGGCCGGAACTCCCGCCAGCCCGCAACGGCTCAAAGCTCATCGTTTCCGCGTTCAGGTGGCCCAGCAGCAGGTGGGCGAACCACAACTCGATCCGTTTCCCGTGCTGATCGCCCAGCCCCACGTCCCATCCCGCCAGTGCTCCGCTGATGTAGATCCCGTGACCATGAAAGCTGATCTTCCCGTGCGCCAGCACGCGCCGGATCTCTCGTCCCTCGTAGTCCAGAGCCTCCGGAGTCCTTCGAAGCTCCGGGGTGAGGGCCTGTAAACCTCCGCTGGCGTCTTCATCCCCAACGCTTCGTGGGGACGCTCTGTGTTGAACTCCTGCCGCCATTGCTCGAAGGCCGCCTCGCTGTCCCCAATCCGGCCCGCCTGCAGTTCCCGTCTCACGTCCAGGTGCATCCGCTCGTGCGCCCCGTTGTCCTGCGGACACCCCGGTCGGCTCCGCTCCAGCTGGATCCCCAGGGCCAGCCACCACACCGAGAGCCGGCTCAGTCCCAACAGCCCCTGGGCGCTGGCAAAAGGCGGCCCGTTGTCGCTCCGGATCGCCCCGGGCAGCCCGTGCCGTCGGAACAACTCCTCGAAGCGGGCCCGCACCGTCTCCGTCCGCGCGTCCGGAACCGCTCTTAGCTCCAAAATCATCCGGCTGTGCTCGTCCCGCACGCTCAGCGGCTCGACCCGCGCCCCGCTCCGGTCCCGCCACCACCCCTTGAAATCCACGCTCCAGACCTCGTTCGGCGCCTCCGCCCGGAGCCCCTGGGCCAGCCGGCCCCCGGCCCGCGCCACCCGGGTTCGGCGAGGCTCTGTGAGCCCGGCCTTCTCCAGCACTCGCTTGAAGCTGCTCTCGCTCGGAACCTCCGCCCCGCGGTGCAGCCGCTGGTACAGCTCCCGGATCTTGCGCGGCCCCCAGTGTGGATGCCCCGCTTCAGCCGTACCAACTCGCATACCACGTCCTCGCACAGCTGGTGCGCATGCCCATGCGGTCGCCGGCTCTGCTCCCCAAGCCCACCCAGTCCGTGCTCCACAAACCGTTCACGCCACTTGTACCCGGTCTTCCGGCTAATCCCGTACTCCCGGCACAGCTCTCCAAAGTTCGGGTGGTTCAGCGCCTTCATCACAAACTCGATCCGTTGGTCCATCGCTCGGGTCTCCTGCCAAGGCATGCGGGCAGCTTCGCTGCCCTCTCTTCCATGGTCACTGTGTCACCCATGTTCTGAACCTCCACTGTCACCCATGTATTGAACCTGGACCGTCTGTGGTCCGTGGTTGGCCACTGAAAACTGAACACTGAAAACTTCTCTACTGGTATTTTGATCTTGGCCATACGGCATCCCCACGTGTAGTGCGGCGGCCACGTGACGACCGAACTGGCGATCAAGATCCTTTCCGGGGCAGCCCTGTTTACGCTGCTCTTTGCCGCCGGACTCCGCCTCACGCCTTCGGAGGTCTGGGTGGCGCTCCGCGATTGGCGCCGGCTGCTCGCGCTGGGCGCCGTCAATTTTGTCGTGGTGCCCGGACTGACCGTCGGCGCGTCGCTGCTCTTCCGGGTGGATGCCGCCACCGCCACCGCGATGGTGCTGCTCGGAGCCGCGCCGTTCGCCCCGGTGGTTCCCGTGTTCACCCGGCTCGCCCGCGCGGACCTCGCCCTGGCCGCAGGTCTCACGGCCGTGTTCCCGGTCTTCTGCACCTTCTTCACCCCGCTCGCCTGCCGCGCCGGACTCGCCCTGCTGCCACCGTCCGGCGAACTGAAGTTCCAGACGCTGTCCATCCTCGCCACCCTCCTCGCCACCGCGAGCGCGCCCCTCGCGCTGGGAATCGCCACCCGCAGCCTGTTTCCCGAAACGTCGTCCCGGATGATCCGCCCGACGGAAATCACCTCCGAAACCGTCGGCGCCGCGTCGCTGATCTTCGTGGTGTCCTCGCAGTTCCGGTCGATGCTCGCCACCGGATGGATGCCCGTCCTCGCCATGGTGCTGGTCAGTGAGGCGGCCCTGCTCCTCGGCTACGCCTGCGGCGGACGCGACCCCGCCGCGCGAAAGGTGACCGGACTCGGCACCGCGAACCGAAACATCGCCCTCGCCATTCTCGTCGCCGCGGACAGCTTCCCCGGCTCGCCGGTCCTCGGGGGTGTGGTTGCGAACGGGCTCCTGCTCCTCCTGCTCGGACTCGTCCACGTCGGACTCTGGCGCCTGCTCGACCTGCGCAAAGCGTCCACAACGAACCGCTGAACATCACGGCAACCCGGTCCCATCCCGGGGATTGATCGCGGGAACGCGCCGTTTCATGCTGGGAAACCACGGGCACAGCGCCTTCATCCCGATTTCCATGCGCCTCCTTCCCCTCCTCCTTCCGGGCCTACTCGCCGCGGTCGTCGCGCGCGCGGCGGAGATTGAACTCACGCTGCAGACCCGCGACCCCGCCACCGGACGCGTGATCCTGACCCAGGAACGGGTGGATCCCCGGCACGTCGGCGTGATCGCCGTGGACGTGTGGAATTTTCACTGGTGCAAGACGGCGACGATGCGCGTGGACGCCATCGTGCCCCGTATGAACGAGGCCCTCGACGCCGCCCGCGCCTTGGGAATGACCGTGATGCTGTGTCCGAGCGACGTCGTGGACAACTACGTCGGCTATCCACAGCGTGAGGCGGTCTTCGCCCTAACCCAGGTTCCTGTGCCCAAGGTGATGGAGGTGACGTGTCCGCCGGTGCCGGATGCCGGCGGCTGCGCCTGCGGACGCGAGCGCTGCGGCGTGAACTACGGCTGGGACGGCATGCATCCCGCCCTGCGCATCGGGGAGGCCGACCTCATGCCCGACACCCAGGCGGAGGTGTACGCCGTCTGCCAGAAATATGGACTCACCCATCTCATCTACGTTGGGTTCCACACCCAGGTCTGCCTGCTCGGAAAATCCATGGGCCTGCGCGCCATGAAAGAGGCCGGGCTCCGCTGCGTGCTGGCGCGCGACATGACCGATGCCCATCCCGGATACGATCCCACCCGAGATTTCACTCCCGATCTCAACACGGAACAGGTGGTCGAACACTTCGAACGACACCTCGCCCCCACGATTCATTTCCAGCAGGAACTGACGAAGCTCGGCCGCTGGGATTCCCGAAAGCTCGTGGACCCCGTTCGAATCACCCCGTGGGGCACGCCCATGCGCCCGCACCTCTTCGAGAAGGACGTGGTGGTCACCTTGACCGCCCCGCTGGAGCCGGGCGCGGAGATCCGGTACACGCTGGATGGTTCCGCCCCCACCGCCTCGTCGCCGCTGTACACGAAGCCCCTGACCTTCACCCAAAGCACCGCACTCCGGGCCGGTGCCTTCCGCGACGGAAAGCCGGTATGCCTGGAATCCGAGGGATCCTTCGAGCGGCTCGGGGCGATGCCGCCGCCTCCCGACGTCTTCATCGGAGATCTCAAGCCCGCACGCAACGTGGGCTTCGGACACACCTACGGCGGGAACGTCCGGTACTCCGGCAACACGCAGGCCCCGCAAAAGGACCGCTCCAACCTCGGTCAACCGCTCCGCATCAACCGCGCCGTCCAGGAACACGGCCTGGGCGTCCATGCTCCCAGCGAACAGGTGTACGCCCTCGAACCCGGCTACAGGCGCTTCGTGGCGTTGGCCGGGGTCGATGAGAATCTCATCAGCATCAGCAACGGATCCAACCTCGCGAAGTATCCGACCGTCGTGTTCAAGGTCTTCATCGACGGACGCGAGGCGGCCGCGAGCCCGGTGATGCGCGTGCTCAGCCTCGCCTGGCGGTTCGACGTTCCCATTCCCGAGGGCTCCAAGACGTTGAGCCTCGTGGCAATGGATGCCGGCGACGGATCGCGCGAGGACTTCGCGGACTGGGCCAACGCCGGCTTCGTAACGCGACCCTGAGTCCGGACCTCAGTTCACGTACACGAACTCGTTGGAGCACAGGAGCGCCTGCACGTAGCTCTCCCACGGATTGAGCGCGCCGCGCTGCACCGTGACGCCGGCGTTCTGCACCGCGGCGAATTTGTCCTTCACCAGCTTGTTGGGCTTGTACACCGACTTGGTCGCTCGCGGACCTTTGGCGTGCTGGCTGCCGTACAGGAGCGTGTGGGTGCGCTCCAGATAGTCGCGGGCCCATTGGAGTTCCCGAGACTCCGGCGCGCGCTGGAACAAAATGCGATAGATGGCGGTCACCCGCGCATCGTCATCCGTGGCCTCCTCGACTTCGGACCGGCTCATGAGATGGCGCGCCACATCCACCGTCATCGGACTGTTCAGGAAGAACAGCGCCTGCTGCGGGACAATGGTGCTGATGCGCCGTGTGTTCACCATTTCCGGATCGCTGAAGTCAAATTGTGACAGAAGATCCGACATGCGAAGACGGTCCACGTATCCGTACACACTGCGCCGGTAGCTGTACGGCTCGTCGGTTAGGTTCACCGGCTTGCCACCCAGTGTGGGATCCATCTTTCCAGTGAGGAGAACCAGCGAATCGCGAATGGCTTCAAAGTCGAGCCGTCGCAAATTGGCGCGCCAGACGAGGCGGTTCTCGGGATCCTTCGCCTGATAGTCGGGGCGTGTCTCGCTGCTCTGCTGATAGGCCGCGGACATCAGGATCCGCTTGTGCAGCGGCTTCAGCGCCCATCCTTTTTCGACAAACTCCGCCGCCAGGTAATCGAGAAGCTCCGGATGGCTGGGCGCCTCGGACATGGTTCCCAGGTCATCCGGCGTCGGCACCAGTCCCCGACCGAAGTGATACATCCAAACCCGGTTCACCAGGACCCGCGCCGTGAGCGGATTCCGGGGATCGGTGATGGAGCGCGCCAGTTCGAGACGTCCGCTGCCCTGCTTGAAGGGTTTGCGGTCGGCGCCCCCGAGGATTTCCAGCGTGCGCCGCGGCACCACCGGACCCCGTTTCGCCCGATCGCCACGGATGTGGACGTAGCTGTCCACGGGCTTCGGTTTGTCCTCCACCACCATTGCGCGCCCGGGCGCACCGGGATGCGTCAGTCGCAGCTGGTTGATGGCGGGAAACTGGAACGTGTTCTGCGTCTTGCCTTCAAAGGGCGGCGGGCCCTGCCCCGAACGGCGCCCGGGCTTGGGGGCGAGATAAGCCTCCTGTGCCTCGCTGGTCGCGATCTCGGCATAGGTCGGCACCTGATACGGCGTCTGCACCAGTTCCGTCATCGCCGGGTCGTCGAGATCCTGGGGACCGTCGGCCTTGGATCGACGCTGCAACAGGAGGGTGGTGTTGGTGCCCACCTTCGCGAAGAGACGTCCATAGACCTGCGCCACGTCCTCCAGTCGCGAGGGCTTAAGTCCGAGCAGGGCCTCCGCCACCAACCGGTTGACCGGGGCCTTCGGATCCGCAAGCGCCTTGAGCAGCACATCGGGCGCGCGGGCGGCAAATTCGTTGGTTGGGATCCGGCTCAGTTTCGCGAAGGGTCCGAGCACCGGATGTTCCGGCACCAGCCGGAGTGCGCGCAGAATTTCAGGATCCTCGGGATACAACTGATAGCTCTTGGCCATGGCCTGGCGCTCGGGCGAACGCGACTTCTGGGCGGCCACCATCAGGTACCCCTCGGCGTGGCGCTGGAACTCCGGAATCGTCCGCTGGAAAAAGCCCTCGAAGATCGTGCGGTTCTTCGCCTCGAGCGCCGCCAGCCGCCGCTGAAAATTCTCGCGCAGCTCCGGATCGGCGGTGCCGGCGAGTTCGGGCGGGTCGTAGGGTTCCGTGATGCTGGCGAAGATGCCGTGCCACGAATAGTAGTCGGCGGTCGGGATGGGATCGAATTTGTGATCGTGGCAGCGGGCGCACGACACCGTGAGCCCCAGCATGGCCTTGCTCGTGGCATCAATGCGTTCGTCGATCAGGTCGTCGCCACTCTCAAACCGCTTGCCGACGGTGAGAAACCCGAGCGCTGCCAACCGCGGATCGTCCGCCTTCACACCGGGCAGAAGATCGGCGGCGAGCTGTTCGGTGAGGAATTCGTTCCACGGCTTGTCGGCGTTGAAGGACTGGATGACATAATCCCGGTAGGTCCAGGCGTACTCGTACCGGTAATCCTGATAGCGACGCCCGCCGCCATCCCCGGTCATGCCCGTCGTGTCACTGTACCGGGCGGTGTCCAGCCAGTGGCGGCCCCAGCGCTCCCCGTACTGGGGCGAGGCCAACAGACGATCCACCACCTTCTCGTAGGCCCCCGGGGATTTGTCGGCCACGAACTCATTCACCTCCTCCAATGTCGGCGGCAGCCCGGTCAGGTCGTAGGTCACCCGGCGCAACAACGCCTCCCGGGTCGCGGGAGGATTCGGCGTCATCCCGGCCGCCTCGAGCTTCGCGAGAATGAATCGGTCCACTTCGTTCCGACCCCAGGCCGTATCCCGAACCTCCGGCAGCGCGGGCTTCCGCACCGGCTGAAACGCCCAGTGCGCCTTTGCCTCGGGAGACATCCCGGTGAGGGCCCGCTTCGTTCCCGTCCGCGGATCCACCGCGCCCTCGGAAATCCAGCGGCGCACCGCGGCCACCTCGTCCTCCTTCAGCGGGCCACCCTCCTTCTTCGGCGGCATGCGCAGGTCGGGATCGGTGTAGCCAATCGCCTTGAGCAACAGGCTTTCGTCAGGCTTGCCCGGTACAAGGGCAGGCCCGTTCTGTCCGCCCTTCTCCCAACCGGCCCGGGTATCCAGCGTGAGGTCGCCCTTCGACTTGCCCGCAGCCGCGCTGTGGCATTTCTCGCAACGGTCCGCGAGGAGCGGACGAATCCGCGTCTCAAAAAATTCCACCTTGGCCGGATCCAACGCCGGCGCCGGGGCTGCAGCGCCCCAGGCCGCCAACATCCCGGACAACGCCGCCGCCACGAACCCAAGCCGTCCTGCGAAAGGGCCGTTCATACGGGAGAAGCGATCACCGGGGTAACGACATGGCCGAAGTTGTCGGTCAGCCGGAAATCGCGCCCGTTGTAACGGAAGGTCAGTCGGGTGTGGTCGAATCCGAGCAACCGGAGAACGGTGGCATGCAGGTCGTGGACATGCACCCCGTCCTGCGCGACCTCCAGTCCCAATTCATCGGTGGCTCCGTAGGCGAAGCCGCCCTTCACCCCGCCGCCGGCCATCCAGATCGAGAAACATTTCGCGTGGTGATCCCGTCCCGAATCCGTCCCCACTTTGCCCGCGGTGGTGGCCGTGCGACCAAACTCCCCGCCCCAGATCACCAGCGTGGAATCGAGCAGGCCGCGCGACTTCAGGTCGGAGATCAACGCCGCGGCAGCCTGGTCCACGGACTTCGCGGAATTCGCGATGGCGGTCGAGAGGTTGGTATGGTGATCCCATCCCCCGGCATCCACCTGCACGAACCGGACACCCCGTTCCACGAGTCGTCGGGCGCAGAGGAGCTTCGCACCCAGGTCCCCCTTGCCGTAGAGGTCCCGGACCTCCTGGGATTCCCGCGAAATATCAAAGGCCTCCGGTGCCTCCACCTGCATGCGGAAGGCCAGCTCGAAGGACTCGATGCGCGCCTCCAACTGTTCGTCCTGAGGGGACCGCTCGCGATGCGCATCGTCCAACTGCCGGACCAGATCCAGTTGCGACCGCTGCTGCTCCCGCGAAGTGAATTCGTTGCGAAGGTTGAGCAGAACCTTGTCCGGGGAACGCCCCGCCGCGAAATCCGCCTTCGCTCCCTGATACAGGCTCGGCAGGAACGCCGCCTGACGCCATTCCGCACTGCCGCCCAGGGTGATGAATCCCGGCAGATTGGCGTTGTCGGTCCCCAGGCCGTACAGGGTCCACGATCCCAGGCTCGGGCGCGTCAGGGTGAGGGAACCGGTATGGATGAACTTGGCGGCGGCACCATGGGCCGGGACATCGGTGTACAGGGACCGCACCACACAGAGTTCGTCCGCCACCGTCCCCAGCCGCGGGAAAATTTCGCTGATCTCAAGTCCGCTCCGGCCACACTTGGGAAACTTGAACGGGGAGGGAAACCCGACGCCCGACTGCCCGGGAAGCGACTGGTCCCGGTACTTCTCCAGAGCCGGCTTCGGATCCAAGGTGTCCACATGACTGGGAGCGCCTCCGGCAAAAATGTGGATCACATGACGGGCCTTCGCCGGCAGCGGCGCCTTGCGCGGGGCCAGGGACACCGGAACCGTCTCCACGGCGGCGGCCTCATCCTGCAGCAAACAGGACAACGCCACGGATCCCAGCCCAAGACCGGATTGCTGGAGGAACCGGCGGCGGCTTCGCATCCCGGAGAGCGCGAGGGCAGCCGAGGTCTGCTGGGTAAAGCGGGTATTCATGGATCCCGTGGAGAAGACGTTCGATCGCGATTTTTGGTTACCGCACGAGCCGGGTCCATCCCGACACCGCTCCCGCTTGTAGTCCAGCCTTTAGGCTGTTCCTGCCTGACCGCAGGCCGGCACTGGAGTGACCTCACTCCAACCGCAAGCAAGAGCCGTGTCCAAGGACACCCTCAGGAAAGGCTAGCAGCTTCCATTCCTGTCACAATTTGCGAATGCCCGGACCGCAGGGTCAACTCCGCCGTCCACCCGCCCCGGCCTCCGGAACGTCCACACGGAACCCGGTCGCCCGAATCTTCCCATCCACCCGGACCTGCACCCAGACCCAGTAGGTGCCGGACTGCGGGAACACATACGGGAACTGAACCTCGCCCGTCCGCCCCAACGCCGCCGCCACCTCCGGGGGGACGGCTTCCAGATCGCCGCAGTTCGCATCGGTCTCCCGCCCGAGGCCTTCGCCACCCGACCGGACGGCAAAGCGCCGGGCCGCCGACATGGAGAGCGTCCCAGCCGGATGCACATGCGCAAACACACTGCCATCCGAACGCATCACCACCGCATGCCCGAGCATCCGAAGATACGGCTCCAGGATCGCCGGCGATCCGTCGGCTTTGCGGACACGAAACCGCAGCACCGACACGTCACCCGGGCGAACCACCCCCGACCAAAACTCCACCGTGAGACCGTCCCCCATCGCCGCCGGGTTCCCCGGACTGGCCGTCGCGGGGGCCACCGAGTCGTCCGGATCACTCGGTCGGCCCACCGCCAATCCCGCCGGGATCACCACCGAATTGGTCAGGGTCTGGGTGCTGCCCGATTCGTGGGTGAGATCGGTGAAGACACGATAGGTTCCGGCAGGCAACGACGGCAGGGCCGCCGCGTACTCCTGCATCTTCTGCGGAACCGGATGCAAGTGCACCAGCGTCGGGACCCCCGTCCCCGCTGGCGCGTCCGCGGAAACGAGAAATTGATGCACCAGTTTCCCGTGATCGGGAACCAGCCGGTACTGCGATTCCCGGCGACGCGAATCGGTGATCGTCATCTGGAGTTGGGCTCCCTGGGAATCCGGTCGAACTTCCAGGTCATGGGTAAACTGTCGGAAGAGATTCCGCCGGACATGCTGGGCATCCTCGGAATCCCACCACCGGCGTCCACCGAGCAGGGCGAGTCCCACCAACCCCAGCGCCAGAATCCCCGCCGCGACAGACGCCAGGGTGCGGCCGCGTCCGGGAACCCGCCCGCCCGGAAGCGTCGCCTCCCGCGCAGCCGCCGCGACAATGCCAATGACCCCGGCCACCAGCAGCAGCCCCAATCCGGCCAGCAGCACTCCCAACCCGGCCGGCATGGGGCGGCGCTCGTAGGCGACGGAATTTACGGGAACGAGTACGGCACCGCCTCCGGGTCCCTCCACACGAACCTCCACTCCGTAGGCGCCTCGGGCCATGAACCACAGCGCCGCCGAAAACAAATTGGTCTCCCCCAGAACCGGCTCAGCGAGGTCCGGACGCGGCGCCCCAGCCCGGTCGGTGGTCCAGTGCAGGGGCAGCACCCGCACGGTCCCGGGAGCGCCTTCGAGCACCCGGACCGAAATGTCGGCGAGTCCCGGCACGACGTCCGGTTGACGGACCACCACCCGGACGGGAATCGTCCCGGCGCGTCCCTCAAAAACGACGTGTGGACTGCCCACATGCGCTCGCGCCACCGGGGCGACGAGCATCAGGAGCAACCCGAGGAGGCCGGCGAGGAACGGGCGGTTCATCGGCGGATCCGCGACAGGAACACCCCGGCCCCGGTTCCCAGCAGGGCCGCCCCGAGGGCGATCAGCCACATCCACGCGACCTGCGATGCCCCCGTGAAACTGCGGTCCGCATGCCAGAACACCCCGCGCCATTCATCGCGGCGCGACATGTACCCGAAGAAGCGTCCGTGTCCGGCGAAGAACGCATTGTCCGCCGCCGGACTGATCAGGAAGGCGGAGAACTTCCACTGCACGAGGAGGAACACCGCACAAAACAGCGTCGTCGCCCCGCCCCACCGGAGCGTGGCCCCCCCCCAACCCCGCCGATTCCGAAGCGCCAGGTACAGCGCATCAATGGCCAGCGCCGGCGCCACCAACAGGAGCGGAAACGGCGGCGGCACCAGGTGGGTCACCGGATTGTAGATCGGCGCGAGTTTCGGCTCGGCTGGGAACAGTGGCAGCAGCCACACCATCATTCCCGACACCAGCAGATACACCAAGGCCACCCGGGTCGCCGCCCAGCGGGTGGGCGAATACTGCGCCGCCGCCAGCAGGAACGTGGGGTACATCGCCGCCGAGGCGTAGTAGAACAGACGGGTGTGCTGGTCGTTGGGATAGCTGACCTCCGTGATCAGAATGGAGGCGAGGGCCAACTGAATGCCCAGGGCCGCCACCACCAGCCAGGAGGGAACGCCGCGCGCTCCGGACGCCGCCGCCCGGTTGCGATCCGCCGCCGCCAGCAACACCGCGCCCACCACCACGCCGTACATGCCCGCCGCCAGCAGGGAATGCGGCGGGGACAGGATCTTCACGTCGAGTCCGTAGGCATTATGCCACCAGTCATCAAACGGCGCCGACGTCAACATCGCCACCGCGCCCCAGATGGCGACCATGGCTCCGAGCGGCGCCCGCCCCCCGAGGATGCCCACACTCCGATCCCGCCACGCCTCGCGTCGGAAGAAGGTCGCATCCAGCGCCAGCCATCCCCCCAGGCACCCACCGAGCGTCCCGCCCAGGTAGATCATCATGTGGGCCGGCGTCCAAAAGGTGTCCCGTCCAATCGTCGCATGCCACGAGATGTCCCACAGGATGCCCGCCGTGATGCACGCGCCCGCGAAGACGATCGCGCCCACCGCCCACCGGACGGACGGCACCGCCGAGGCCGCGACGGCCGAGCCCACCCGTTCCGCCGGAGCCGGCTGCGACTCCGTCGCGGAGTGAAGGACGCCTTCCATGCGCTCCAACCTACCCGGCCCCCGCCCGCCCGCGAGCGGATTCCACGATGCTCTGGGAGTGCGGCAGCGCAGCTGCCGCTCTGGATTCACGCGGAGTCCACAGACGAAGCGACGAATGTTTCAACACACTTCCCGCCGGGACGAAAAGCGGTAGCTCCGCGACCGCACTCCCACACGCCCCCGTTCGTAGTGCAGGCTTCAGCCTGTTCCCTCCCGACAGCCTAAAGGCTGCACTACAAACGACGCGCCCCCCAAACCCACGTTTCCCACTCGACGGCGCAAAAACCCGGGACCACGTTTCATCATGGCCAAGGCCAAGGTCGTTTCCCTCCTCAACATGAAGGGCGGCGTCGGCAAGACGACGTGCGCCGTCAACCTCGCCACCTACCTCGCCCGCGACCATGGCAAGCGGGTCCTCTTGGTGGACTTCGACTCCCAAACCAATGCCTCCCTCTCCCTGATGCCCGAGACGGCCTGGGAGAAGTGGGCCGAGAAACACGGCACCATGGCCGACGTTCTCGAAGCCCGCGGCAAAAAGAAGCAGGGCGAGCCCGCGGCGCTGGCCGACTGCATCATCCACAACGTCCTGCCCGAGGTGCCCGGACTCGACCTCATCCCGTCCCACCTCGCCCTGACGTTCATTGACCTCGACCTCGCGGCGCGTCCCGGACGCGAGCGGATCTTCTCCCGCAAGCTCGCCAAGGTCATCGGCAACTACGACGTCATCCTGTGCGACTGTCCGCCCAACCTGATGACCGCCACCCAGAACGCGCTCTATGCGAGTGACGCGTATCTGATCCCGATGCAGCCGGACTACTTGTCCACCCTCGGACTGAACCTGCTTCAGGACCGCCTTACCTACCTGAAGCGCGAGTTGGAGTTCAAAATCACCTGCCTCGGCGTGGTCTTCACCCGCGTGCGCGGCTGGCTGCGCTACCATGCCGAAACCATGGAGCGCCTCCGTACGGCCAAAGATTTCAAACGGATCCACTTCTTCGAGACCGTCATCCCCGAGAACATCAAACTCGCGGAGGCTCCCATGGAGGCGAAGCCCATCGAACTGCACGACAGCACTGCCTCCGGCGCGGAGGCATACCGCGCCCTGACGAAGGAATTCGCCGCGCGCCTCGGATAATTTGGGGAGTGCGGCAGCAGCACTGCCGCTTTGGAACGACGTTCAACCCGCGGCCAAAGCACGGCATTCCCCAACCCGCGTCCCGCCGGGAAGAAAAGCGGTAGAGGACGACCGCAGTCCAAGACGCTCCGCGAGGAGCCGGGGCGTGCGGAGTCCGCCAGGGTGTGGAGTGCGGCCGCGGAGCTGCCGCTTTGGAACGACGCGGAATCCGACCCGGAATTCCGAGCGACACACCACGCGCCACGCTCGTAACAACGCGCCCCCCAAACAGCCTGAAGGCTGCACTACAAACAAACCCCAACTCGCAGTTGCGCCCCGCATTCCCGGGCGGACATTACATCCATGAATCGAATGCTCATGATCACGGGTCCCGAGACCTGGAAATGGAGTCTCTATACCGGGACTCCCCTGCACGCAGGCGAGGTGAGTTTCCGTTCGATCTTCGCCCCCTCCGGTCCCCGGGCCCACGCCAAGTCCCTCCACAACGAGGTCACCTGGCTCGAGGACGCCGGTCCGACGACGCCGTTCTACGTCACCGTCAACCTGCCCTGCCAGAGTCCCGACCTGACGTTCGGCACCGTCCTCGGACGCATCCGGGAAGCCTGTCCGAACTTCCACCACTCCACGCTGTCCGGATTCGTCACGCCCGACGAAACCGTGCGCGCCCGGTTCTGGCGCCCCAGCGGCAGTGGCATCTTCCATCTGCTCCACAAGCACGAGGCCCCGGGCACCGTCCCGGACCCCGAACACCGGTTCGAGCCCGCCGCCTGACCGGACCCAACCCGCGAATGGGGACTGGCGAATTCTCGGGATTCGTCCGCCCCGGGGTTTTGCTTCTTCACATGCGGGACTTGCGATTGACTCTCCGGCTGTGTCGCGTGAGTACGAGCTTCGGACCTTCGAGGCGCCCGCCAACCTGCGGATCGACTACGCCCGCGAGCTGAACGAACAGCAGCTGGCGGCGGTCTCCGCGCGTCCGGGACCCTGCCTCGTGCTCGCCGGGGCCGGCGCGGGCAAGACGCGCACCCTCACCTACCGCGTCGCCTGGCTGCTCGAACACGGGGTCGCGCCGGAACGCATCCTCCTCCTCACCTTCACCAACAAGTCGGCCCGCGAAATGATGCAGCGGGTCCATGACCTCATCGGCGGCGACCTGTCGCGGCTCTGGGGCGGCACGTTCCACTCGGTCGGACTCCGGATCCTGCGCCGGCATGCGGACCGCCTGGGATACCGTCCGGACTTCACCGTGGCGGACCGCGAGGACACCAAGGATCTCCTCGCCGCCTGCATCACGGAGGCGGGCGTGGACGTCAAGGCGCGCCGGTTCCCCAAGCCCGAGGTGCTCGGCGAACTGTTCTCCCTCGCCGTCAACACCGCGCGCCCCCTCGCCGACCTCGTGGCCGGGGAGTACCCCGACTTCGCCGAACTCACCGCCACCTTTGACGACATCGCCCGCCGCTACGCCGAGCGCAAACGGGTCGCGGGGCTCATGGATTTCGACGACCTCCTTACGCTCTGGCTGCGGCTCTTGCGGGAACACGAGGAGATCCGCGACGTGTACGGACGCCGGTTCCAGTTCGTGCTGGTGGACGAATACCAGGACACCAACCGGCTGCAGGCCGAACTGCTGGATCTGCTCTCCGCGCGCCACGGCAACCTCATGGCGGTCGGCGACGACGCGCAAAGCATCTACTCCTGGCGCGGCGCCAACTTCGCCAACATCCTCGGCTTCCCCGAACGCCGCGCCAACACGCAGGTGTTCCGCATCGAGACCAACTACCGCAGCACCCCGGAAATTCTCGCGCTCGCCAACGCCGCCCTCGCCGCCAATACGCGCCAGTTCCCCAAGCACCTCCAGGCCGTCCGGGACCCCGGCACCCGACCCGCCCTCGTGGTCTGCAACGACGCCGGGGAACAGGCCGCCTTCATCGCCCAACGGGTGCTCGAACTGCGCGACGAGGGACGCCGCCTCGACCAGATCTGCGTGCTGTACCGTTCGCACTTCCATGCGATGGAACTCCAGATGGAACTCACGCGGCGCAACATCCCGTTCTTCATCACCAGCGGCATCCGCTTCTTCGAACAGGCGCACGTCAAGGACGTCGCGGCCTACCTGAAGCTCATCACCAATCCGCGCGATGAACTGGCCTTCAAACGCCTGGTCCGGATGCTGCCCGGCATCGGCGGCAAGGGGGCCGACAAGCTCTGGATGCGGTTCCACGAGGCGCTCGGGCCCATCCCCGACGCCCCGCCCCCGCCCGCCCCGGTGCCCGTGTCCGACAACGACGGGGGCGACGGCAGTGACCTCACGGACGCCCCGGTTCCCGATCCCCCGCCCATCCCGGTCGCCCCCGCCCTGAGCGCCATCGCCGCCGCTGTTCCCAAAAAGACCGCCACCGCCTGGGCGCAGTTCACCGCCACGATTTCGCAGGGCGAGGCGGAAGCCGTCCGGCACTCGCCGTCCGCCCTGATCCGGCTGGTGGTCGAGGCCGACTACGCCGACTACCTCAAGGCGACCTACGAAAACGCCCGCAACCGCCTCGAGGACCTGGAACAGCTCGCCAACTACGCCGCGCAGTTCCGCGGCTGCGCCGACTTCCTGTCGCAGCTCGCCTTGCAGACCAACCTGGAGGCCGAGGAAGGCGCCGGACGGTCCCGCCGCGACGACGAGGAACGGCTCCGGCTCTCCACCGTGCACCAGGCCAAGGGACTCGAATTCGAGGCGGTGTTCGTCATCATGCTCTGCGACGGACTGTTCCCCGGATCCCGTTCCCTCGATTCCCTGGACGCCCTCGAGGAGGAGCGCCGCCTCTTCTATGTGGCCACCACCCGGGCGCGCGACGAATTGTACCTGACCTACCCGCTGGTGCGCACGATGCAGGGCGGCACCACGATCCAGCAGCGCTCGCGGTTCCTCGGCGAGATCCCCAAGGACCTCGTCGATGAATGGAACCTGCGCCCCACCCCCGCCTGGCATTCCACGCCGTCCTACGACATGGATCCCGATCCGGATCCCGGCCATTCCGTGGACGCCGATCCGGACGACGCCCCGTTTTGACGCCGACGGACGCCCCCGCGTCCCGCCCGCCCCGTGACCCTTCCGACCGCGAACACCGGACCCCGCCAACTGGACGCCCTGCTGGCGCGTCCAGAACCGCTGCTCGCCCTGGCCCCGATGCAGGACGTCACGGACCTGCCCTTCTGGCGACTGCTCTCCCGCTACGGCGGACCCGACGTCTATTGGACGGAATACTTCCGCGTCACCGCGACGTGGCGTCCGGAGAAATGGATCCTCCGCAGCATCACGGAGAATCCCACCGGACGCCCCTGCATCGCACAGCTCATCGGCAACGACATTCCCGCGCTGGTCCGGGCCGCGCGCGAACTCCAGCACCACCCGGTCGCCGCCATCGACCTCAACCTCGGCTGCCCCGCTCCCGTCGTGTACCGCAAATGCGCCGGCGGCGGACTCCTGCGCGAACCCGCGCGCGTGGACGCCATCCTCGGCGCCCTGCGCGACGCCATCGGCGCCCACGGCGTGAAATTCACCGTGAAGACCCGCCTCGGCTTCGACAGCCCGCGCGTCTTCGACGAACTGCTGCCCATCTTCGCCCGGCATTCCCCCGACCTCCTGACCGTTCACGGCCGCACCGTCGCCGAGATGTACCGGAGCGAAGTTCACTACGACTACATCCGGACGGCCGTGCGCGCGCTCCCCTTCCCCGTCCTGGCCAACGGCAATGTGGACTCCGCGTCCCGCGCCGCCGCCGTCCTGGAAACCACCGGCGCCCGCGGCGTGATGATCGGACGCGGCTGCATCCGCAACCCCTGGCTCTTCGAACAGATCCGCGCCCACGGCCGCGGCCAGGGCGACCCCGGCCCCGTTCCCTCCGGCCGGGATGTCCTGGCCTACGTCCACGCCCTTTGGGAAGCCACCGAACCGCCCGAATCCCGCGAACGCCTCCAGGTGGAGCAGATGAAGCGCTACCTCAACTTCATCGGCCAGGGCGTCGGTTCCGACGCCGCCACCGCGGCTTCGTTCCTCCACCGCATCCGCCGCGCCGCCACCCGCGCCGAATTCTTCGGCATCTGTTCCGAACACCTCGACCACGCCGCCCCCGTCCCCCTCCTCCCCCACCCCGAAGTCCACGCCGCCCGCAACGAAGCCCCTCCCTCCCCGTAACCCCCGTAGGAGACGAGGTCACGAGACTCCATACCCCTCCCCATGAACCAAATCCTCATCCTCTTCGATTCCAAATCCGGCAACGTCGCCCGCATGGCCGAACTCGTCGCCGAGGGCGCGCGGTCCATTCCGGACACCGAAGTCCGCATCCGCTCCGTCACGGACGCCACCGCGGAGGACGTCCTCTGGTGCGACGGCCTTGCCGTCGGCAGTCCGACCAACATGGGAATCCTCTCCTGGCGCATGAAGCGATTCTGGGACGAAACCATGCGGGAGCACTGGATGGCGGTGGACGGCAAGATTGCCTGTGCCTTCAGCAGTGCGGGTGGGTGGGGCGGCGGCATGGAACTCGCGTGTCAGTCCATCCTCACCGTCCTGATGAACTTCGGCTTTCTCGTCTTCGGCGTCACCGACTACGCCGGGAAGAAGATGACGCTCCACTACGGCGCCGTCGCCGCCAAGGAACCCCGCGAGGAGGAAACCCAGGAAGCCTGCCGCATCCTCGGCCGCCGCCTCGCCGAATGGACCGCCGTCTTCCTCCACGGCCGCGCCAATGAACACCCCCTCAGAAAAACCACCCCCCGCATGCCGCCGAACTAACGGCACAGTCCCCAAGAAACTTTGGCTGCGGGACGCCGCCCGCGGCGAGTTCTCCTTCGAGCCAACAGCACGAGGTACCCGCTACCGATCAGCCTCCCTCGAGGGCGCCTTTGGTCTCTTTAACACCAACAACAAATGCCCATTCACTGCACAGGGGCTGTCATTGACTCTATGACAGCGCCGGTGCTACCAATAGATCCGTGGAGAGAGTGGTTGTGGACACCAATGTCATGGTGGGAGCCCTGCTCAGCGCCTCAGGCAGCAGCCGGGCCGTGTTCCGCCTTTCCCTACAGGGGCTGTGTCGCCCTCTGATGGGGGAGAAACTCTTCCAAGAGTACTGTGCCTTGATGGCCCGTCCCCTTCTGGACCGCTCTCCCCTAAACCGCGGAGAGCGCCAAACGTTTCTTGAGGCGTTCCTTTCGATGTGTGAGTGGGTCCCGGTGTCGTTCCTCTGGCGACCAAATCTTCCCGACGAAGCCGACAACCACCTGATTGAACTGGGAATTGCCGGAGGAGCCCACAGCATCATCACCAACAACACCCGGGATCTCCAGGGCGGTGAGCTGAAATTTGGCCACCTGGCAGTGGAGACCCCGGCGGTATTTCTGAAACGATGGAGGAACACCTATGGCAACGATGACGATTCGAATCCCTGACGCCAAGCACCAGCGGTTGCGGCGAATGGCTGAACGGCAGGGCATCAGCCTGAACAAGTTGGTCGAAGAATGGGCCAACGTGGCGCTTGCCCAACACGACACCGAGGCCCGCTTTCGAGCCATGGCCGCCCGCGGCGACGCCCGTCAAGGCTTGGCGCTCCTCGAAAAACTGGACAAGGCCTTCTCCAGTCGCTCTTGAAGTATCGACTTCCCGCTCAGATACCGCCCAACTGTCGTCAAGCCAACGGAATGCCTACGGATGAACGCAACAAGCAATACCAACCGGAAAACCCGAGCTCCGATCCTTCTCACTTTTAAATTGTCAAATATATAGATCTGACCCCATTGCCTCCCCACCGGGCTCCGATGACTCCCCCGCCGCACCCGCACAGGGGAACGGAGGGGCGAACCCTCTGAAAATGACCAGTAACGGCCTGCATTCAGTCCTTCTCGCGTTGCCAACGTTGTTTCGGCTCTCTCTTGGTCTCTGCTGGCTTTCGGTTTTGCCGGGCTGGACCTTCAGCGATGAGCCTCCACCGTTGTTCCGTATCGCGGAGAACCACGACCCGCTGTTCATCGGCGGCATTTCCCCCGAGGGACGCGTAGTCTGGCAGGGGGCGAGTGAGCTGGGGCAATGGCTGGCCTATCAGTCACGTCCCGGTGAGACACCCGAGAGGATCGTCCCGTTTGACTCTCAGATTCCCGATCGCCCCCAGTTGACGTTCAGTCGGTTGTCGTTCGATTCGTGGCCCGGTCCGGGTGGACGGGTTCTCTTTCGGACACAAGTCGGTCCCCTGCGCGAGGATTTCCGTAGTGGATTGTTTTTGTATCAGTCGAACCGGATTTCCACGGTGGCCATCGGGGGTGAGCCGGTTCCGGGGGAATCCAACCTATGGTTCACGGCTTCCCTGAACATCATCGCGATCCCCACCTTTGCGACGAATGGGGATTGCGCCTTTCGCCTTCCCGTAACTGCCAATCGGTCCGATCAACTCGGCAGGGATGCCATTCTGACGTTCTCAGAAGGCCAAGTCCGAATGGTCTTGCGGGATGGGATGCCAATCCCCGGCGATCCGTCGACGCCGGTAAACCATCTCCAAAGCATTCATATGACGCCTCAGATGGGAATTCTCATCATGGCGAATCTCCAAAGCCCTATCTCCGACTGGGATGGTCTGTGGCAACTGCAAGGCTCCCATCTCGCGCCCTTGATCCAGTTTGATCGTCGTCTTGATCGGGGAACTCCCGCTCCCGGGACTGCGGGCCGGCGGTTCGTGTACTGCGGGCTCGGGCCGCAGACCGCTGCCAACGGAAACATCGCCTTCACGGCCGGAACCATGGCGGCAGGCGTAGAGGAAGGCGCGACCGTCGAGGGATTGTGGAATGGCCTCCCGGGACAGCTGGAACTCAGGGTCCGATTGGGCGACCCGTTTGACGGCCCCCTCTCAGGGACACTCACCCGCTTCTTTGGCGCGCCCGTTCCCGCTTCGAACAATTCCGTCGCTTTCACGGGTTGGTATCAAACGAAGGACAATCCCGAGCCTCAATTAGGAATCTTCCTCAGCCGCAGTTCCGGCAGTCTGGAGTTGGTGATGCATGGAGGGATGCCCGCACCTGGCCTCGATCATCGCTGGAGTGTTCAACCCGACCTCTTTCACGTGCTCAGTTCTTTCGGATCGGGAGAATTCCTCGTCGTCTGTTTGGTGGGGGCCGAGGGTGAATTCTCCAAACAGGCATTTCTTGTTCTGGATGAGCAGGGCCGTGTACGGCCGATCGCCTATCAGGGGATTCCCCTCGTTGAACCTCGAACTGGCGACGCCGTCAGCGGCTTCCTCACGATGCTGAACGGATGGGAGAATGGATTGGGGCAGAGGCGGCTCGTCTCGGATGACGGCTTGATGCTCTTGCCGATATTTGGAACGACCATCAATGGTTCACGCCCTAGGGAGGACTCCATGTACATTGTCCAACTGCTGGGCGGAGCGAGCCGCCTTGCGACGGTTCCCGACCCCGCCGACCCGTCCAAGCATGCGGTTTCAGCTCAAGTCGAACCCGGGAAGGCCTATCGCTGGGAACATGCTCAAACCCTGTCGGGACCGTGGACCCAGGGGAGCTGGCTCTGGCCCGGGGAAACGGTTCCAACTCAGGTGTTGGCGCCCGTGGAGGCATCCGGGTTCGTCCGACTCGTCTCCCCCTGAAAGGAAAGCGACCGGGGCAGATCTAGGAACCAATAGGTCTATGAAGCCAATGGGGTGGTAGCGCCGAGGCGGATGAAGCCAATGGGGTCAGATCTATATTGTTGACAATCCATTCTGGGGCGCCGTGATCATGGCCATCGTCTCCTTTTCCCTGGCAGCACGCGCCCAGATTCTTCGAATACACTGGGCCGCGGCGTTGTAGGAAAACCCGGGCACCTCCCTCACCACCTCCGACAGTCGCCATCCCAGATAAATCCAATGGGGTCAGATCTATACGTTTGACACTTTCTTCTGGAGCGCTGTCATCATGGCCTTCGTCTGCCTTTCCCTGGCAGCGCGCGCCCAGATTCTTCGACTACCCTGGGCCGCGGCGTTGTAGGATAGCCCGGGCACCTCCTGCACGACTTCCGACAGTCGCCATCCCAGATGCCGGATGGCCTCCACCAGCGACACGTCCCGTCCGGGATCTCCGAAGTTCTCTGCGGTCTTGGTTCCCCGCTTGACCCGGCGGTCAGGGGGACGGGAGGTTGCTGGACATGGGCCGACTGGGGCGGGCGGTGATTGTTGCGGCGCTTGGGCTGTGGCTGTGGGCGTGGACGGCCGGGGCGGCGGATCTGGCCTATGCTCCGGCGCCGGCGGATAATCCACTCAAGGGGTTTGTGCCCTATGCAGGATCGGGGAACCCGTTTCCGCACAGCCTGGAGTTCAGGTATCTCCCGCTGCGGGACTTGATGCGGGGGGAGCACGAGTTTGACTGGGGGCCGCTGGAGCACCTGCTCGAAGCGGTGGCGTCCCGGGGGAACCAGACGGTGTTTCGCGTGTACCTGGAGTATCCCCGGAAACCCACCGGCATTCCCCAGTTCCTGATCGATGCAGGCGTCCCCACGCACACCTACACAAACTCCAACACCCAGCCCCTGCCGCCGGCGCTCGTCACGACGCCGGATTACAATCATCCCAGGCTGCGCGGGGCCCTGACGAACTTCATCCACGCGCTGGGACAGCGCTACGACGGGGATCCGCGCCTTGGCTTCATCACCGCCGGACTGCTGGGCACCTGGGGTGAATGGCACACGTATCCCCGCAACGACCTGTGGGCCGGCCGGGAAACCCAGCGCGCCGTCCTCGACGCCTACGCAGCCGCCTTCCACCAGACCCCGGTGCTCCTGCGCTATCCCGCAGGCCCGAATGATCCGGGCTACGTGTCCACCGTCGAACGCCCGTTCGGGTTCCACGATGACTCGTTCGCCTGGGCAACCCGGCACACCGGCCGCAACGACGACACTTGGTTCTTCGAGACCCGGCTGAGGGCGATGGGACCGGACGGACTCCTCCGCTGGGGCACGCGTCCGATCGGCGGCGAGGTGCGCCCGGAGGTCTGGGACTGCCTTTGGGACGAACCCAGTTGCGCCCCGGCCGGTCAGGAGTTCCTGCCCTGCGTGGAGACCACCCACGTGTCCTGGCTCATGAACACCGGGGTGTTCACCCCGAAGCTCACCGGAATCCGGCGGGACCGCGCCATCGCCGCCGCCCGACGACTGGGATACGAATGGTGGGTGCAGCGCGCCCGGTTCTCGGCCGAAGCCGGCCGGTTCTCCGTGTCCTGCACGATCACCAACACCGGCGTGGCGCCATTCTATTACCGTTGGCCGGTGGAGATCGGACTCGCCCGCGACGGCGCGCGGGTGACGTCGTGGCGGACCGATTGGGACGTCCGGCGCCTCGTGCCCGGCGAGGGCAGTCTGGAACTTTCCTTTTCCACCGACGCCAGCCGGATCGAATTGGACGGGACCCGCGTGCTGCTGCGCGTGGTGAATCCGCTCCCAAACGGACATCCCCCACGGTTCGCCAACCAAACCCAGGACGAAGATCTCCCCGGCTGGCTCACCCTCGGCACGTTGGCGCCGTGAACCGGCGGGGGGACAGGTTCAGGATTGTGGATTGCGAGAGCGGAGCTGTCGCTCTTGGATTCGCGCTCAATCTGCAACCGAAGCAGCACATTCCGCCACACGCCTCCCGCCGGGAAACAAAAGCGGTAGGGGACTACCGCAGTCCAAGACGCTTCGCGAGAAGTTGGAGCGTGGGAGTCCGCCAAGGGGCCGTCACCACCGGCACGTTTCCGCCGCCAACCAAGGTCATTACGATTGAAATTTAGTATAGTATATCCTATTTTTCAATCATGCTCATCGAGCGACACCGTTATCGCCAGCAAATCGAGACCTTGCTGAAGCAGTTCCGGGTCACCGCCATCCTCGGGCCTCGTCAATGCGGCAAGACCACCCTCGCCCGGCAGTTCGTCACCAACCCGGACCAATATTTTGATCTTGAAGACCCGCTGGATCTGGCCCGGTTGGAGGCGCCCCGCCAGACGTTGGGCAGGCTGACCGGCCTGGTGGTCATCGACGAGATCCAGCGGCGCCCCGATCTCTTTCCGCTCCTGCGCGTCCTCGCAGATCGTCCGGACCTTCCGGCGCGATTCCTGATTCTCGGGAGCGCGTCCCCCGATCTGGTCCGGGGCGTCTCGGAATCCCTGGCAGGCCGGATCGGGTTTGTGGACATGGGCGGCTTCGACCTGGAGGAATCCGGCGGCGCCCTGGACGCCCTTTGGCTCCGCGGGGGATTCCCGGAGTCGTTCCTCAGTGCGTCCGACGAGGCCAGCTTCCACTGGCGACAGCAGTTCATCCGCACCTTTCTGACCCGGGACATTCCGCAACTGGGCATCACCATTCCCTCGGAACAACTGAGGCGATTCTGGCTGATGCTCGCCCACTATCATGGGCAGACGTGGAACGCCTCGGAAATCGCCCGCTCCCTCGGCGTCAATTACAAGACCACCCAAGGCTACCTCGATATCCTGACCGGTGCCTTCATGGTCCGCCAACTCCAACCCTGGGTGGAGAACCTCGGCAAGCGCGTCCGCAAGGCGCCGAAGATCTATCTCCGCGACAGCGGACTCTTCCACGCGCTGATGAACCTCCGGACAGTCCCGGAACTTCAGGCCCATCCGAAATTGGGGGCCTCGTGGGAGGGAATGGCCCTGGAACAGGTGTTGCGGGTGCTGCCGGTGGCCGGGGACGAGGCCTTTTCGTGGTCCACACACGCCGGCGCCGAACTCGACCTGCTGGTCCTGCTCGGCGGAAAACGGTTCGGCTTTGAGTTCAAGTTCGGGGACGCCCCCCGCACGACCCGATCCATGCGGGCCGCCCTGGAGGACCTGAAACTCGAGCGCCTGTACGTCGTTTACCCGGGGGATAAGAGCTTCCACCTCGACGACACCATCGAAGCCATTCCACTGGCCCACATCGGCCAACTCCGACTCGGGGACTGAGGGCGGGTGATGGAGGTCTGGGTTCAGGTTCTTGGAGCGAGGCGTGCGAGAGCGGAGCTGTCGCTCTTGGATTCGCGCTCAATTCGCAACCCAAGAAGGATATTCCTCAACGCGCGTCCTGCCGGGAAACAAAAGCGGTAGGGGACTACCGCAGTCCAAGACGCTTCTCGAGAAGGTGGGGCGTGGGAGTCCGCCAAGGTTTGGGAGTGCGAGAGCGGAGCTGTCGCTCTTGGAACCACACGGAGTCCGCAGGTGCAGTGACGAATGACTCAACGCGCGTCCCGCCGGGATGGAAAGCGGCAGCTCCGCTACCGCACTCCGAGACGTTTCGCGAAAGGCTGGGGCGAATGAAGGTGCCCGTGAACCCGGAGCGGGGCCATGGAGTTCCACCATTTCTTGGGTGGGTTGCGACCCGGTCGGGTTCAACCTGAAGGCTGCGCCCACACCCCAACTCGCGCCCTCGAGACCCAAAACCACAGGCTAAAGCCTGCACTACAAACGCCCCAGCGGAGCATCGGCTCGACGAAATTTTCCGCCCCGTGTCCTTTTTCCGGTTCCCCGTTCGTCTTGTCCTTGATTGCGTTCACCGGAACTCCAGCCTCATCCCCATCGCTACCCCGACCATCCGCTTGTTCTTCGATCCCTGACCCGCCGCCCCGCATGAATTCCGTCGTGGCCCCATTCATCATTCGGCGCACGTTCATCGCCGGACTGATGGCCGCCGCGGCCGCGAAGTGAACCGCCACGAACTTCATGGTCACCAAACCCGCCACTGCCACCAAGCCCACGACCATCGACGAGTATCTCGCGGCGACCCGCCCGGCTCAGCGGACGGTTCTGGAATCACTACGCCGGGCCATCCACGCCGCCGCCCCGGGCGCGGAGGAATATCTCGGTTATGGGTTGGCCGGATTCAAACACGGTGGCCGGCCATTGGTTTACTTTGGCGCATGGAAGGGGCACTGCGCGCTCTACGGTGCGAGTCCCAGGACACAGGCTGCCTTTGCGGCCGAGCTGAGGAATTTTGAGGTCAGCAAGGGCACGATCCGGTTCACCGTCGAGAAGCCGCTGCCTTTGTCCTTGGTGAAGAGGCTGGTGAGGGCACGCGTCGCGGAGAACGCAGCCCGGAAGCCGGTGAGGAAATCCAAGCCTGCCCGAGTGTCCGCACCCAACCCCGACGTGCCAGCCGTATTGGCCCAACGCAAGCCGCCTGGAAAGTCCGGTGTTCGCGCCGGGGTGGAGCCTCGATATGAAAGTGTGGCGAGGAACTCTTCGCGTTCGCCGGCCAAAGTACGCAAATAATCTCCACACCCATCACAAACCGAGAAAGGAAACTCCATGAGTAGCGTCCGCGTCCTCGTCGGCACCAAAAAGGGTGCCTTCATCCTCACCGCCGATGGCCAGCGCCGAAACTGGCAGATCACCGGCCCGCACTTCGCGGGCTGGGAAATTTATCATCTCAAGGGATCCTCCCTGGATCCCAACCGCCTCTTCGCCTCGCAGTCGAGCGGCTGGTTCGGACAAATCATCCAGCGCTCCGACGACGGCGGCAAAACGTGGAATCCGCCCGGCACCAAACCCGAGGACCTCATGGGGTCCGACGGGATGCCCAACGGGAAGAGCAACGAGTTCCGCTACGAAGGCACCGTGGGCACCCACAAGTGGTACGACGGCACGCAGCATCCCTGGGAGTTCAAGCGCATCTGGCACCTCGAACCCTCGCTCACCGATCCCGACCTCGTGTATGCGGGCGCTGAGGACGCCGCACTGTTCCATTCCCGCGACGGCGGCAAATCCTGGCAGGAGTTCGCCGGCCTGCGCGGCACGAAAGGCGCCCTGTGGCAGCCGGGCGCCGGTGGCATGGCGGTCCACACCATTATCATTGATCCCCAGAATCCGCGGCGCATTTACGTCGCCATTTCGGCGGCGGGCGCCTTCCGCACCGACGACGGCGGATTGACCTGGAAGCCGATCAACCGCGGCCTGAAGTCCCAATACGAACTGCCCGATCCCGACGCCGAAGTCGGCCATTGTGTCCACCGCATCGCCCTGCATCCGTCGCGGCCCGACGTGCTCTACATGCAGAAGCACTGGGACATCATGCGCAGCGACAACGCCGGCGACCAGTGGAGCGAAGTCAGCGGCAACCTGCCCACCGACTTCGGCTTCCCCATTGATGTCCATGCACACGAACCGGAGACGATCTACGTCGTGCCCATCACCAGCGATTCCCTGCACTACCCGCCCGACGGCAAACTGCGAGTCTATCGCAGCAAATCCGGTGGCAACGACTGGGAACCGCTCACCCAAGGCCTGCCGCAGCAGGACTGCTACGTGAACGTCCTCCGCGACGCCATGGCTGTGGACACGCTCGACACCTGCGGCATCTATTTCGGCACGACGGGCGGCCAGGTTTATTGCTCCCCGGACGGCGGTGATTCGTGGCAGGCCATCGCCAGCCATCTGCCCCCCGTACTGTCGGTGGAAGTGCAGACGCTGAAGTAAACGAAGGTTTTGCGAGATTGCCCATGACTCCCCAACCCCTCCTCTGCGTCAGCGACGTGGAAGCCAGCAGCCGCTGGTATCAACGGCTGCTCGGGTGCCGCAGCGACCACGGCGGGCCAAATTACGAGCGGCTCGTTTGGGACGGACGGCTGGTGCTGCAACTGCACCGTTGGGACGTGGCGCATCATCACGGCACCATCGGCGACCCCGCGTTGGCGCATGGCAACGGCGTGCTGCTCTGGTTTGAGGTCACCGACTTCGACGCGGCCGTGGACCGCGCCACCGAGTTGCAGGCCCCGGTGGTCCTCCCGCGCCATCGCAATCCTCCCGACTGCGACGGCGGCCCGAACCACTGGGAACTTTGGGTGCGCGATCCCGACGGCTACACCGTCGTTCTCGCCAGTCCGGACGGCACCGCCGACGGCACGTGGAAGCCCGGCCAACCTTGAGGCGCGCATGATCCGCGTCGTCCTGCCCTACCACCTCCGCAACCTCGCCCGCGTCGGCGAAGTGGTCACCCTGCACGTGCCCGAGCCGGTCACCATCGCGGCAACGCTGGACGTCTTGGAAACGCGTTTCCCCATGTTGCGCGGCACCATCCGCGACCATGGGACGCACCAGCGCCGGCCGTTCATCCGCTACTTTGCCTGCAAGGAGGACCTGTCGCTGGAGCCGGCGGACACCGTGTTGCCAGACGCCGTCGTCGCCGGCACGGAACCGTTCCTCGTGGTCGGTGCCATGGCCGGCGGTTGAATCCAGCATTCTCCCGCCCCAAGACTTCATCCATCCCTCCGCACTTATGCCCAACTATGTTGACGGTTTTGTCATGCCCATCCCCACCAAGAACCTCGCGGCCTACCGGGCCATGGCCGGCAAGGCAGGTAGGATTTGGAAGGAACACGGCGCGCTCGATTACTGGGAGTGCGTCGGCGACGACCTTGAAGGAAAGGGCATGCTCTCCTTCACGCGCCTGACGAAGGCCAAGCCGGAGGAAACTGTGATCCTCGCCTGGATCGTTTACAAATCCCGCAAGCACCGCGACCAGGTGAACGCCAAAGCAATGGCCGATCCGCGCCTCTTGGCGATGTGTGATCCGAAGAATCCACTCTTCGACTTCAAGAAAATGGCCTACGGAGGCTTTGCCGCGATCGTTCACCGCTGAGGATCGGGGGACACGTTCATGATCTTGGGACGACGCGCGTTTTGAGATTAGCGCTTCAGATTTTTCCGGAACGCGTCCCGCCTGAGCGGAAAGCGGTAGGGGACTACCGCAGTCCAAGACGCTTCGCGAGTTGCGAGGCGCAGGGAGACCGCCGGGACCTGGAGTGCGGTAGCAGCGCTGCCGCTCTTGGAACGACACGAAGTCCGCGGGTGCAGCAATGAATGACTCAACACGCGTCCCGCCGGGACGGAAAGCGGTAGCTCCGCTGCCGCACTCCGAGACGCTTCGCGAGCACGATGGTAAAATTGTCTCCCCGTTTGAGGGCGCGTTCTCGATGGGGTCGGGAGCAGCCTGAAGGCTGGACTACGAACGGGGCGGCTCCTTCACCCCATGTTGCCGAAGCACGGCCTTCACGGCGGGGGTCCCACTGGCGTGTGGGGGCAGTTGAGCTCCGGCGCGAATCAAAGCCGCGACCACACCGGCGTAGTTGCCGGTGTCGCGATACCAGCCGTGTTCCGAGCCAAAGGTCGCCCAGCCAATGGGCGGCGCGTGGTGATCAGCATCGGGCAGATCCAGCGAAGGGCGGTACGGCAGGATCGCCTCGATCATCTCCAGATTTCCATGGAACGCCGCCCAGTGGAGCGCCGTGCCCTCGTGCTGCCCGCGGGCGTCCACGGGCCAGCCCACCGCGAGCATCTGCCGGACGGCGGCCACATTGTTGTCCCGGGCCGCATGGGCCAATTGCCGTTGATCCGATGGCGACAGGCGCTTCACGAGGTCCGGATTCGTTGCCAGCAGCGAGGTCACCCCCGGCGCGTCATTGACCAGCAGCATCGCCACCAGCTTCGCCCCAGCAGGACTCCGCTCCAGGAGGAACTGCAACACCTCGGCATGGCCAAACTTCCGAGCGACGTCGGACGCGGAAGCATTTCGACCCAGCGTCCACTGGTAGATCGTGCCGCCACTCCTCGGATTCGTTTTCGGGAAATGCTCGTCGTCCACCCGCAGGAGGATGCACTTCGGATCCGCGTCGAGATGCTTATGGACCAACTCCAGGTCGCCGAGGGCGGCGGCCATCAGCAGATCCGTCCGACAACCCTGCCGCACCAGGAACCGCGCCACTTCCTGGCGGTCGCCGATCATCCACTGCGCCGGCGTGGATTCGTGGTCCACATCGCGGGCATCGATTTCCGCGCCGTGGCTCAGGAGAAATTCGGCGACTTCGACGCTGCTCGCGAAATGCAGCGGCGTCTGGCCGTCTCCGCCGCGGGAATGCACGAGCGCCGGGTTGGACAGGACCAGTTCGCGGAGCCGGTCCATCATACCGAGCCGGGCGGCGGCATGGACGTCCACGATGGCCCCGCGTTCGATGGCGTAGGCAGCCAGTTCCGGCGGTGCGTTGTGGAGCAACCCGAAACCGCCGGCCCACCAGCGACTCTTGGCGTTGATGTCCGCACCCGCCGCCAGCAGCACGTCCAGCATCTCCCGACTTTTCGCGTGGGTGATCGGCGGCGAGTCGAAGGGACCGAGCGGCTCGTTGAGCCGCGCCCGGATCGCGGGATAGCGGGTGAGCAGTTTCGCGAACAACGAGGCGTCGTCCGCATGAAACGCCTGCTGGAACAGCTCCAGAGGATCCCGGGTTTCCAGCAGGAGGGATTCGACGTGATCCATCAGCTTCGGCCAGCTCGCGAAACCGTGTTCCCGGGCCAGCACCAGCTGGGCGTCGGCAAGCGTGATGGCAGCCACAGGGAGTTCCGGAACGGTGGCCTGGGAGAAGTCCGGATGGTGTTCCTGAAAACGCCGGAGCGCCTCGGCATTTCCGGAACGGTGGGACTTGAGGAGGTCTTTGGCCTGTTTCCGGAGTTGTTCCGGATCAGGCCGCGCGGGAAGCGGCTTGGACATACAACCTTGATGCTGAAGCCCGTGGTCCGCTCGCAGGCAGCATTAAGGTTACGGTGACAGCAACCCTTGGCAGGTGGGCTCAGCCCTTTCCGCGGACCCGGAAGCATCCTGAAATGCAGGGACAGCGAAGCCGACGGCGGCGTCCCGGTCAACCCTGCGCCGCGGGGCAGCTCGGGAACCACTTGAAGGTGGGACTACGAACCAAGGCCCGAAACCTCTGGCGCCGGGCGTTCGGATAGGTCTGTGGGATTCGCTTCCTACCATCCCCGGCCCCACCCGAAAGACAGGCTGAAGCCTGCACGACGAACGAGGGGCTCCCGAACCGGAGATTGATTTCGACGCGGATTCCGGTGGGACGCTGGGCCGCAACGGCGCAGACTGCGACGAATCCCGGCGCAGTCTCTCCCGACGCAGAAGACGGCGGACGACGGATGCCGGACACAAACGAAGCGGCAACGCAGGTCGACCGATCAACGAAGAGGACACTATGCCGGAATACCTGGCTCCGGGCGTCTACGTGGAGGAGACGTCGTTTCGCAGCAAACCGATCGAAGGGGTCGGCACGACCACCACGGGCTTCGTGGGTCCGACGCGTTACGGACCGGTGGTTCAGACGCCAGATCTCCTGACCAGCCTCGCCGACTTCGAGCGCGTATATGGCGGGGGGAATCGCCTGCGGTTCCGAAACGCGGCCGGAGCCGAAACGGGCGAGTCCGACCACTTCCTCTGGCACGCCGCCCGCGCCTTCTTCACAGAAGGGGGAACCCGACTGTATATCACCCGAATTTTCCGTCCGTTGCCGGACTCCGGCGGCGCGGAGCAATCCTACACGCCCCGCTACAACGACCCCAGCCACGCCCCGTTTAATCATGGATCCGCCGAAGATCCGTTGTGGGACGATGGCCACGGACGCGCCCAGATCGGTTCGCTGCTGAAGTTCCGATCCCGATTCCCGGGCGAGGCGGGCAACCTGGTCGTGCGCCTGCGGATTCAGGCCGGACAAAACATTCTCCGCGCATCGCGGGACCCCGCGCGCTCCACTCCCACCCAACCGGTGTATCGCTCCAGGATCGGAGCCGTAACCCACGGCGACGTTGTCTGGATTCAACGCGCCCGCGGCCTCCCCGCCGCAAGTTACTTTCGAGTGGAACGCGATTCAGTCGCCAAGGGATGGCGATTTCGCGACGCATCGAGTTCGACGTCCGCGGGGCGCACGGTTGAGGAACTGGGACTCGTCGTCAGTCCCCAACGCGGCAAGGGCGATGCCATTCGTGTCCTCACGGTTTCGGTCCAAGTACAGTCCAACGACCGGGCGCAGGACCTGGGCACGTGGGCGGATCTGACGCTGGATCCGGATCATCGGCACAACGGCTCCCCCGATTCGATCTTTGCCCGATTTGAAGCCAACCCCTCCTCCCTCTCTGAGGAACTATCGCCACCTCTCTTCATGGATTCGCCTCCGGTCGGCACAACCGAAGTGGAGATTCTGGAGGCCCTGCAAACGCAGTGGCTCGCGAGTCATCCTGAGTCAACCGCGGCCGATTGGCTGGACGGATTGAAGCGGGGCAACGATCTCGAACTAACCCTGAAGGGAGGCAACGACGGGCAGCGTCCCAGTCCCGTCGAATACGAGGGACGGGCGAACCCTGCAGCTGGCTTCAAGACGGGGCTGCACCAGTGGGAGGACGTCGAAGACCTCTCCATCGTCGCCGCTCCGGGAAGTACGGCGAAGTACGACAGCGAGAGCGACCGCCGTCAGGTCATCGACACCCTCAACCTGCTGATCCGACACGCCGAGCGGATGCGATATCGCATTGCAGCGCTCGATTCGCCGCCGGCACAGGGTCTGGCGGAGATCCAGGAATTCCGGGCCCGGTTCGATTCCAAACACGCCGCGCTCTACTACCCGTGGGTGACCGTTCTGGACCCAGTGTCTCAGCAGAAACTCAATCTTCCCCCCAGTGGTTTCGTAGTGGGCATTTACGCCCGCAACGACATCGAGCGGGCCGTCTGGAAGGCGCCCGCCAACGAAGTGGTGGCGTTGGCCATCGGATTCGAGCAGATGCTGAACAAGAGTCAGCAGGAACTTTTGAATCCGCTTGGAATCAATTGTTTTCGATTCTTCGAAGGACGCGGATTCCGGTTGTGGGGAGCCCGCACGATCAGTTCCGACCCGGAGTGGAAGTACGTCAACCTCCGCCGATACTTCAACTACCTGGAGCGGTCGATTGATCGAGGTACTCAGTGGACCGTCTTTGAACCCAATGGGGAAACTCTGTGGGGAAATGTCCGGCGCACCATCGAGGACTTCCTGCTCAACGAATGGCAATCGGGTGCCCTGCTCGGGGACAAACCGGAGAAGGCCTTTTTCGTAAAATGCGACCGGAGCACGATGAACCAAAACGACCTCGATCAAGGTCGTCTGATCTGCGAGATCGGCGTCGCCCCGCTGCGGCCCGCCGAGTTCGTCATCTTCCGCATCGGCCAGTGGACCGCCGATCGCAAGGGATGATCCGCCAGGTCCTGGAGTGCGGCCGCGGAGCTGCCGCTTTGGAACGGCGCAGGGTACAGAATCAAGGCACCCCCCCGATCCCGGGAGGGCGCCCCGCGGGAACCCGGGTCGGGGTTCAGGCCGGAGTCTGCCGCCGGCACCGACGGCGGGCGACCACCGCGCCGAATCCCAGCAGTCCAATGGCGGCCGCCATGGCCGTGGGTTCCGGGATGGCCGAGAAGTTGTTCACCACCCATCCGGCCGAATGACCGTTGAAGGTTCCGGTTCCGACCAGCGCGGTGCCGTCCGCAGAGATTCCGGTGACCCATTGAAGCTCCCATCCGGTGAGATCCACTCCCCGGGAGGCCAGCAAGTCTTCCAGCAGCAGCATGCCGGTGCCGGAGGACCAGACAAACGCCTCGGAGCCGCGGGTCGGCGAGCCCATCGCCGTGCCGCCGATGAGTTGGCCATTCCCGCTGACCGCTTGCGCGGAGGACCCGGTCACGTCGGCGACCGATCCCAGGGAGAAGGCGGTGCCATTGACCCATCGCACCGCATTTCCGGCACTGATTCCGGCGATGGTGTTTCCGTCCTTAGTCACCGCATAGGCGCCGTCAAAGCTCGAACCCGCCAGGGATCCCAGGGCCGTCATCCCACCCGACTCCGTCCATCGGAAGGCTCGGCTGGCGCCGTTGGCGTTGCCGTTGCCCACGACCACGTCCCCGACTCCGTTGATCGCAAGGCCCAGGGAGTAGGTGCCGCCGGCGAGGACGCCCAGGTTTTGCATGCCTGCGCTCGTCCAGCGAAAGGCGCGATCCGTACCGCCGGCGAGGGTGCTCTGTCCGGTCACCACCGAGCCGTCCTGATTCACCCCGTTGGCCTGGGCGTTGAAACCGGTGCCGTCGAGGCTCCCCAGGGACTCCATGGCGTTGTTGCGATATCGATAGGCAAAAATGTTGAAATCATCGTTGAAGGCCATGCCCACGGCCGTGGTGCCATTGGCACTGATGCCCAGACCGAAGGAGATGGGCGCCCCGACGATCGCCTGCGAACCCCCGCCGGAAGTCCAGGTCAGACCACGGTCGGCATCCTCGGAGGGAAAGAAGCTGGTCCCGGACACGACGGATCCGTTTCCGCTTACGCCACTGGGAGCCACAAAAGCTCCCCCGGACAGGGGCGGGATGATTTGCAGCGAGTCGGCCTGAACACGCCCCAACACGGCGAGCACGGCCAGAGCGGCGGGAATCCGCCGGGAGCCGCGGGTGCGGTACCAACCCTGGGATCGGGGGACTTTCTGGGATATTTGGGATAGTTTCATCGGTTTCGAGATTTGTTGAGCGGCGAATCGGGGATCCGCCATTCTCCCATGCGGATTCTCGCGGCAGAGTCGGACATTCCTTTCCGGGCGGTGGCGCCGGTGGCCGGCGGTCTTGGACCCTACCCCTCCGGAGCAAAAAAACGGCGGCCAGGATTTCCCGGCCGCCGGCAGGTTGGCGTTCTGGGAGGAAGTTTACGGGCCGGCACGAATCTCAACGCCGCTCACCGCCAGGATGCAGGTCACCTCAGCCCCGTTGGCGCGGGTGAATTCCAGCCGCTCGATCCGCTTGCCCGCATTCGGCCCGACGGACAGATCCACATCGGTCTGGTGCAGGCTGAATCCAGGGGGCACCGGATCGTAAACCAGGCGGGCGGCTGTCGCGCTGCGGGCCAGTCCGTTGAGTGCCGGACGGCGCGCCGGCCTCGCCGGGCTGCCATCCCACCAATCGGGCGCCACGATAGGGAGGGTGGTGCTGGAAGTCCCGTCGGTATAGAACACCCGCAACGACGCCGTTCCTCCGCCGCCGGCCGAATGGGCCAGCACGTGGAGCTTCGAATACGCCGCCGGCTCTTGGAGCGTCAGGGAGCGGATGCGGGTGGACGCGCTCAACCAGACCACATTGGATCCCGTGTAGGGCTGGAGCTCGAAGACCACGGACGGATCCAGCCGGCTTGTGATTCTCCGGCTGGTCGGGAGCCCGTCGCCATGCCCGCCCAGGCCGCTCTCAAACCAGGTGCCTCCGAAGGAATCCACCGTTTGGGCCTGCGCCGAGGCCGAATTCTCGAGCACCACATCGCGGTTCCAGCCGTCCAGCGCTATCGGCTCCGGAAGTCCCGTGAGTGCGCCCAACCGGAAGAAACGAAGCGGCGAGTTGTCCACCGCCACCCGCACTTCCCCGGCGGCTCCGGATTGTGGCAACAGGACATCCTCCCATCCCGAAGCACCCAGCGTGGCCTGCCCCTCCAGCCACACATCGGACAGCCCGGCAGGCCAATACACCTCGGTCCTGCCCTCGCTAAGTCGCACTCCCAGGCGGGGCAGTCCGACGTTCAGGTTCCAATCCGCCGTTGCGGGGAAATAATTGGCGTCGCCGGACTGTTCAACCCGGAGGAGGACGCGGCCCACTCCGGTGATGGTGAGCCGGTCGCCCTGCACCGTCGCCGGGCCGCTCAGCACCCGGTACCGGATGGGTAGTCCGGACGTGGTGAACGATTGCAGGAGCACCGTTCCACCGTCGTAGACCACGGCGTCCGGCATCCGCCATTCCATCGACTGGGGTTGCCCCTTCGCGATGTCCACGATGACCAGGCCGCCGGTGCTGCCCGCGAGATACGCCCGATGGCCCACGATCTTGAGATCGGCAACGGGACCGGACATGGCCGTGGCGGGCACGGGGCGGGGATTCGCCGGATCTTGGACATCCTGGACCAACATCCCGGCAATACCGGTTCCGACATAGGCCAGTCCCTCCTCCACGGCCACCGAGGTGGCCGACGCGGGGGCCGACGCGGCGGGCCCCTGGCCGATGACTCTCGGAGAGGCTGGATGGCTCACGTCCAGGACCGCGATCCCCCCGGATGCGATGACGACATAGACGCGATCCCCAGCGGCGAAGATGCCCCTCGGGTACCCGGACAATTGCAGGGATGCCAGAACCACCGGGGCCGCGGGGTTGAGGGCATCCACCACCGCCACGCCCGTTCCCAGGGTCACGTAGGCCAGAGTCCCCGACACGGAGACGCCCAGGACCGGCTCAGGAAACGGGACCACGGCGAGTCGGCGCAACGCGGTCGGATCACTGACGTCGAACAGGGACAAGCCCCCCTGCTGGTCGGTGAGGTACAGCACCGAGCCCACGACCTCAAGGCCCAGGGCGCTGCCCGAGGTGTTCACCCCGGACAGCCGGCGAATCGCCGCGGGATCGCTGACGTCCAGCACTTGGAGACCCGCCCCACCATCGGCGACGTAGGCCGTGGTTCCCACCACGCGCACCTTCCACGCGTTTCCGGTGGTGTTGTAGACTCCCAGACGCACCGGCGCGGAAGGATTGGAAATGTCCACCACCTCCAGGCCAATGCTGCCGGAAGCCAGGTAGGCCGTCGTCCCGACGACATCCACTCCGAGAACGGTCTCGGCTGTGGGGAAGGTCCCGAGGGTGGTCAACACGATCTCCTGTTGGTTGTACACCCGGAACTCCTTGACGGGCAGCCGGCCGACATCCCCGGGGTTTCCAGCCCGGAGCACGACGGTTCCCAGGTTGGTGATGGTGAGGACGCCCTGCTCAATCCGCGCCGGCCCGCGGTCCACCACCACGTCCACAGGCAGGAGGCTGTCGGACGACACCGACAACGGATACGGGACGTCCAGGGCCAGCGGCCCTTCCGGAGGTGCCTGCCAGACGAGGGCCTGGGGCAGTCCGATCCGGAGATCAAGAATGCGCAGGCCGGCGAGCCCTTCAGCGATGAAGAGCCGTCCATCCACCACTTGAAGTGCATACGATTCCGCCAGGGTCGGGGCCGAACCCAGCGGGAACGGTTCCTCGGGACGACTCACGTCCACCGCCAGCACCCCCAATAAGAGATCGGAGACCAGGGCGATGTTTCCGGTCACCGTCACTCCATATGCCCTGCCAAACTGCGGGGGAGTGGCTCCCCGGAAGATCGGGCGATCCGGTTGGCTCACGTCCACGACCCACAAACCCTTCTGGCCTGCGGCCACGTAAGCGAGCGATCCCACCACATGGACGGATTTCAAGAACCCGTCTGCTGGAAGCAGGCCCACCCGGACCGGGGCCTTCGGATCCCGGACGTCCACCACGGACAGTCCTCCGAACCCGCAGGCGACATACGCCAGGGAGTCCACGACGTGCAGACCGCTGGCCTCACCGGGAAGGCTCAGCTTCGCGAGAACCACCGGACTCGCCGGTGTTGAGACATCCACGAGGACCAGTCCGGCGTTGGCGTCGGCGACATAGGCGGTGGAACCCACCACGGTGACAGCCACCGCCATGCCGCCGGTGGGAATGCCCCCCACCAAGGCGGGAAGTTCTGGGTGGCTCACGTCCACCACCTGAAGCCCCGCGGCCGCGCAGGCCGCGTACACCAAGTTCCCCTGGACGTGCAGATCCCGCGTATCACCGGCAAGCTTCAGTCGCCCCAAACGGACGGGAACCTCCGGGTTGTGGACATCCATGATCTGGAGCCCCTCCAGGCCGTCCGCCACATACGCCAGGGAATCCACCACCTGGACCTTGTTGGCGTAATTGTCCGTCCGGAGGTTTCCCACGGGGGAGAACGTTGCGAGGGGAACATTGAAACGGCGCCGCTCGAGGACGGGCGTGTGGGTATCGCTGCCGGCATTGCCGGCCTCCACCACCACCGTTCCAAAGCCGGTCACCGTGACGGTTCCCGAATCCAGCGTCGCCGGCGATTCCGACACCCGGATGTCCACCGGCAGGCCGCTGCTGGAGGTGATTGTGATCGGAAGCGGGACGTGAACCGGGAGCACGTTGGTCGGGAAGCCATGCCAGTCCAGGGTCTGCCGCAGGCCCACCCGAAGCCGATAAATCTGCAATCCGGAGCCTGGGTCGATCCCATACGCAACGTCGCCCGACAAAATCACGCTCCAGCTCGCATGGTCCAGGGAGCCTGCGGGGATCGGCGCGCCGGGGCCCGAAACATCGAACATGCGGGCGCGATCCCCCGAAGAGACGGCGGCCAGCGCGCCGGAAACGGCAAGATCGGTGACGCCGCCCGACAGGGGCGTGGCTCCCACCCGCACCGGGGCGGAGGGGGTGCGGACGTCGAACGCCACCAATCCGTCCGCAGTGTCCACCAGCAGCAGGCGATCGCCGCTCACCACGACGCGATTAACCATCCCCTCGGTGGCCACGGAGGCAAGGCGACGCAGCACAGCGGGGTCCGCGGCATCGTACACCTGGAAGCCACCCCCACCGAGCGCCACGAACACCGTGGTGCCGGCCACCGCCAGATCTATCGCCGAAGCCGTGGTTCTGACACCCCCGAGGCGCCGGATGTCCGAGGGATTCGAGACATCCAGCACATGAATCCCTGAAGGGCCATCCGCCACGTAGGCGATGGAACCCGACACCCAGACCTTTTGGGCGAGGCCGGAGGTGTTAAAGGTTCCCACCACCACCGGGGCGGAGGGGTTGCTGGCGTCCACCACCCGCAGCCCGGTGGACTGCTGGGCCACATAGACCGTGGTGCCGACCGCATACAGGTTGACGGCGTCGCCGCCGAGTGCCACCGAGCCCAGCAGCACGGGAGCGGATGGCGTGCTGACATCCAGAACCAGCAACCCCTCCTGCGGGTGGAGGAGATACGCCGTGGTACCCACGACGACCCCCTGGCGGCAGTCGGACCGTGGGAAATTGCCGATCGGGGTGAAGCTGGCATCGAGCGGTTCCGCAGCCCTTGCCGGAAACCAGGCCAACAGGGCAACGCAAGCCAGCAGAAGGATACGCACGCGGAATGCGAACGCCGGACGGACGAGAGACGGATCTGAGGTCTGGGGACGGGTTGGAATGGGATTCATGGTCATGGGAGCGGCCCGTCTGACCGGAAACTGGTGCCGGCCTGAAGAGCGCTCCCCCCTCCATGCGGCACGCCGGAAAAAAAACGGACATCTCTCCGCTGCGTCCGCCTTCCCGGATCGTTCGCACCCAACCATCGCGGTTCCCCACGGACGTTTCCCGGGCACCAGGCCCGTCCTGGTGGTGAAGGGATTTCCCCATCCGCACACGGACACCCGGACCCAGAACGCCGGCGTGGAATGAACCCTCAGCGCGCAACACCGGAGGCGCCCAGCGCGGCGCGCGCTTCCTGGTGCGCCATCCACGGAAGCAGTTGCTGCGTCCGATACTTGCCATCGAGGGGATTTGTGGGATCCGCAGGAAGAGGAGACATCGCCTCGGCCGCCGCCTCAAAAACCCGGCGTGCCTCCTCGTGACGTCCCAGCGCCGCCAGCGTCATGGCATGATAGTGGGCGGACGCGTTCACCAGAGCGTCTTCGGGACTGCCCTCGGACACGATCGACCGGAACAAAGGTTCGGCAGCGGCCGGATGCCCGTGACGCATTTCAGCCACGCCGAGGACGAACCGTGCGTTGGGGGCCGGCGCGCCGTTGGTGCCCGCAGCCCATACGCGCCGGGCGAGCAGCAGGGCCATTTCGGCGGTGGCCGGATCGTCCGGAGGACGCAGGCACAGAGTTCGACCGGCCCGCTCCATTTCGATGGCATCCCGCAGGCCGGAGACTTGGTCCAGGATCCGGCGGGTGAGGGACCGATATTCCTGGTCTGGAGCAAACCACGCCTCCCGGGTTGCGACTTCGAGCAGCCTGGAAGAATCCGCGGTCACCCGGTCCGCGCACCGATGGAGCAGTACCAGGCCGTCCGTCGTACGCCCGGATTGCATGAAGTCATCCATCAGCACCAGGGTGGCGTCCAGGGTGTGTGGGTGGGCCGGTCCATTCGCGGATTCGCGCAGACGGACTACCTCCTCTCGCACCGAGATCGCTTCCTCTCGTCGTCCTGCGGATTCCAATGCCCCGGCGAGATAGTGCAGGCTGAGAATCGTGTCACCACTCCCGGGTCCCAGGGTCTTTCGACGGAGGGCGAGCACCTCTCGATGCAGCGGAATCGCGGTGTGCGCATCCCGCAGTTGCTCGTAGTATGCACGGTAATGCATCGCCATGAGGGTGTCGGGATGTTCAGGGCCGAGCACTTTGCGCCGTAGGCGTACCAGATCGTCCTGCATCGCGATCGCCTCCTCAAGACGACCCGCATCGCACAACGAAGAGGCCAGGTTGGCCATGACGTACAGGGTGGAAGGATGTTCGGCTCCCGAGATCTTTCTTCGCAGCGCCAGGGTCTGGATCTGGAGGTTCAGGGCATCGTCTCGTCGGCCCGCCGAATCGTAGGCAACCGCCAGATTCCCCATAATGCCCACCGTGTCCGGATGTTCCGGTCCCCGGGTCCTGCGTAAGGTTTCCAGCAGTTGCTCGACGATCTGGACGGCATCGTTCGGTCGTTCAGACCGTTCCAGGACGCTGGCGAGCAGATCGAGGGCGCTCAGGGTCTCCCGGGCCTCCGGACCCGCGCGACGACGACGAATTTCGACGGTTTGTTCCTGGATCGCCAGGGCCTCCTTCGGCCGATTGGCGTCGAGGAGCGATTGGACGAGTGCGGTCGCGGTCTTGAGCGTCTCCGGATCTTCCGGCCCAAGGCGTTCCCGGCGATGCTCCAGAACCCGTTGCCACAGCGCCGCCGCCTCGCGGTGCAACCCAATCGCGCCATAGGTGTTCGCCAGGGTGGACTGGAGGGCCGCCCGCCGCTCGGGCATCCGGGAAAGATCCTTGTCGAGCCGCTCCGCCGCCGTCCGCAGCGCCTCGGCCACAGTGAAGGAATACCCTGAACGCTTGGGATCCGGGCTCCGGAAGACGTCCGTCAGGAACCGCGCGATGGCCTCAGCGTCATCGCGCCGCTCCATCGCCAGCGCCTCGGCGCGGCGGGCGCGGATCGCCTGGGTGGAGGTGAACAGGATGCCCAGGAACAGCGCCATCAGCACCGCAATGCCCCCCACAAATCCCGCCCGGTTTCGACGGAAGGCCTTGTGCAGACGGTATGCGGCCGTGGGCGGGCGGGCGGACACCGGTTCATCCTCGAGATGCCGCTCCAGATCGGCCGCCAGCTCATTGGGCGTCTCATAACGCCGCCGGCGGTCCTTCTCCAGGCACTTCATCACGATCCAATCGAGATCCCCCCGGATCTCCCCGGGGAGGTGCCGAAATGACGGCTGCCCGCCCTCGCCGAGGGTCCTGCGGCGGCTCCCGGCCAGCGTGCTGACCCGCGTGGAGGGCGTGGGGGGCTCCTCCTCGGCGATCACCTTTTGAATCTGACCGATCCCGAGGCCGCGCAGCCGTTCCGCCGGGAACGGGGTGGTCCCGGTCAACAACTCATACAGCAGCACCCCCAGCGAATAGACGTCGGTGCGTGTATCCACGTCCATGCTGCTCATCTCCGCCTGCTCCGGACTCATGTAGGCGGGGGTGCCGATCATGTTGCCGTACTGGGTGAAGACGGTCTTGTCGGTGAGCCGCTGGCTCGTGGCCTTGGCCACTCCGAAATCAATCACCTTGGCCATGGGCTCGCCGTGATGGAGCGTGACCATGACGTTGGAGGGCTTGATGTCCCGGTGGATGACGCCCTTCTGGTGGGCACTCTGGATCGCGCGGCAGACGGGGAGGAACAGCTCCAGCCGCTCGCGGACACCCAGGTGGTTGCGGTCGCAGAACTCGGTGATGGGGATTCCCATGACGAGTTCCATCACGAAGAAGGGGCGGCCGGACTCCGTCGCGCCGGCATCGAGGACGCGGGCGATGTTGGGATGGTCCATCAGCGCCAACGCCTGGCGCTCGGCCTCAAATCGGGCCACCACCTGGCGGGTGTCCATGCCCAGTTTGATGATCTTGAGGGCGACCCGGCGCCGGACCGGGATCTCCTGTTCGGCCATGTACACCACCCCCATCCCCCCAGTGCCGATTTTCTGGAGCAGCTTGTACCGGCCGATACGATCCCCCTCGCCCTCGCCCATCGGGGACAAAACCTGCCGCAGGATCCCCTGGACTCCCTCCGTGGTCCCCGGCGCGACCGGCTTCTCGAAAAAGTCGTCCGCGACGGCGGCCCGGGCCAGCATTCCCTCGACCCGGGCCCGCAACACCGCGTCGCCGTCGCAGGCACGACGCAGGTAGTCCGCACGCCCCTCAGGCGGCAGATCCAGCGCGGCAAGAAAGATGTCGTCGGCGGAATTCATTTCCGGAACCAGCCTACCGTCTCCATGCGCAATTCGGCCACGGTTCCGGACAGTTGTTCCAATACGTCGTCTTCGGAGGGCTCACGCCTGCTCGATCAGCTCCATCAGCCGGACCTTGGACACCTCCCAGTGACGACGAACGGTCTTCTCGTTGACCTCCAGGGCCTCTCCGATCTCCTGGTGGTTGAGGCCGACAAAATAGCGGAGCTTCACAATCTCGGCCTTGAGGGGATCCTCGGCGGCGAGCTGATCGAGGACCTCGTGCACCTGCAGCATCCGGGCATCCTCCTCCGGCGCCTGGATGGAGGATTCCGGTAGGTCCACCCGCTCGGGATTCGCCCCTCGCTTCAGCTGCAGCTTGCGGCGGGCTGTATCCACAAGAATGCGCCGCATTGCCTCCGCGGCGGCGCCGAAAAAGTGCGCCCGGTTTCTCCACACCGGCGGTGTATCTCCTCCCGACAGGCGCAGCCACGCTTCATGCACCAGGGCGGTCGCCTGCAAGGTCTGGCCGGGCTGTTCCCGGGCCATCTGGTTCGCGGCGATGCGCCGCAGTTCCTCGTAAACCTGCGGCAGCAGGTCGCTCGATTCAACCACCGATGCCTCGGGCGGGTGCAACTCCATGGCGTGTCTTCCTTAAATAGTCTCCCGGAGCCAGACCTCTCCAGTCCAAAATCCCGGGGGGAATCCCTCCGCCGAAGGAACCTCACCGGGATCCATCCAAAAAATCGAACCTCTCACCCCGTTCTCGATTCCGGGCTCCCTGGTCTGCTTGGGTGGCTTCCAGCCTCCAGTGAGGGCAGGCGATGTGCAGGCCAGACCGGCGCAGACCCGATCTCGAAAGCCACCGCGCTACCGGAATTCCGATCCTCGAACGCCTGCCCGCCGGACCGCGGTGATAATGTGACTGGTTCAGAATATATCGCCGTTGATTATATCCAGGTCCACGCGACGAATCCCGAGGGCTTCCCCTGCCGCGGCCTGGAGCGCACCTTTTCAGAATATCACAGGCGAGACACAATCTCACATTCGAGGGCCGAAACGTTGAACCAGGGACCAGCGACGCAGCAGGCAGTTGCCGATTCCCGGGGAGCGTTCCAACGGGCGGGAACACAGTATAGGGCCACCACACCCGAGGGGGGACCACCCTCCACCATCCGGGATGGACCCGAATTATCCCGGGAGAGCACTGTGACCCCAGTGAGAACACCCGGGAACCCTTTGACGGCAGTCGCTCCGCCCGCCGGAATTCCCGGCGAGCTCGCGCCAATGTACTGGTTCTCGGCGCTGAACGCGCTGTCGTTTCAACCAGTGCTCGGTAGTCCGATGGTGCTCTACGCAAAATCCCTCGGCGCCAGCGCCACCGTCCTGGGAATCCTGGCCGGGATGATGCCCATCCTCGTGATCTCGCAGATCCCGGCGGCCCAGTTTGTCGATCGCATTGGATATCGTCGCTTTGTCCTGAGCGGTTGGTCGGTCCGCGTCGGGATCATTTTCCTCGTCGCGCTGGTACCGCTGGCGGGCGCCTTCCTCGACGCCGCGACCCGGCTGGTGCTGCTCGTTGCCCTGCTTTTCGTCTTCAATGTTTCCCGGGGTATCGCCAGCGCCGCCTGGCTCCCTTGGATCACCGAACTGATTCCGCCGGCCCTGCGCGGACGACACTTCGCGCGGGACCAGTTGTGCATGAACGCGGCGAGCATGGTGACGTTTGCGATCTGTGGCGTCACCCTGGGAGCCGACGGTGGCCCGTTTCGCTTTGCCGCTGTGTTTGCATTCTCGGCGCTTACCGGAGCAACCAGCCTCCCGTTTCTCCGCCGAATTCCCGACGCGGCCCCGCCCGCCCCGCCCGCCCAGGGTTCGGGTTCGGTTCCGTGGACCACGCTCGCGTCGCATCCCCCCTTCGCGAAACTGCTTCGCGTCAATGTGGCGTGGTCCGTGGCCTACGGGGGACTCACCACCTTTGTGGTGACCTTTCTCAAGACCGGCGCCGGACTGCCCGAGGACCGCATCCTGTACCTCATGTCCCTTTCCTTCCTCGGTGGCGTGGCATCACCCTGGCTCGCGGGACCGCGTCTCGATCGTCTGGGAAGCAAGCCCATGCTTGCGTTCTCCATGGTGGTGGGTTTCGGGATTGGCGCCGGCTGGTGGCTCGCCGCAGGTCATGCGCTCCCGGTAACCGCGGGACTGGCGGTGCCTCTTTTGATGCTGCTCGGACTGGTCAACGCGCTGTTCTCCGCCGCCAACAATCGTCTCGCCATGGAGATTGTTCCCCCGCTGGGAAGGAATCACTTCTTTGCCCTCTTCATGGTGGTCTGGCAGATCACCCTCGGGCTGTCGCCCATCGCCTGGGGACTCCTCCTCGACGCCATTGGCGGTTGGCACGGATCCACCCTCGGCTTCGCCTGGAACCGATACAGCCTCTATTTCGCCCTCGTGTCGGTGGCGTTCGTGGTCGCGTTTTGGTTCTGCCAGCGGCTGGAGGAACCCCGCGCCGCCGAGGTTCAGCACCTCCTCAGGGAACTTCTCGTGGACGAACCACGCCGGTGGTGGACCTTCGTCACGGGACGCTGAATCTGGAGCAATGGGTGCGAAGCTACCGCTTTCTCACGGGCGACGCTCCGGGCGGGAATGCACGCCGGTTCCGCGTCTGGAGCGCATATCCGGAGCGGCAGCATGACTGCCGCGCTCGGGCGAAGTCCAAGAAAGACGTTGACCGGAGGTTTCCGGGATCCCTCCATTTCAAAAAACTCCGCAGCGGCTCCGGGAGCATCGCGTTCCCCGCATCCTGGATGCCGTCCCAGAAGACCATCGCGCTGAACAAACCCACCTGATCGCACCCCGCCTTGTCCACGCTGCTCTTCATCCGCGATGTCGCGCGAAATCCCGTCCGGATGGGTGCCATCGCGCCCTCGGGACGCCAACTGGCGCGGGCCATCGTGGATGCCGCCCAGGTGGCTCCGGGGAACGTGGTCATCGAGCTCGGGGGTGGCAGCGGTTCGTTCACCCGGGAGTTGGTCGCCCGGCACCCCGAGAATCCACTGACGGTGTTTGAGCTTTCGGCCGATCTGGCCGCCGGACTTCGGAGGGAGTTTCCCAGCGCCCGGGTGGTCGCCGCACCCGTCGAAGATTTCCCGAAGGTCGCGCCCTCGCTCGGAATTTCGCGGGTGGACCGGATCATCAGCGGCCTCCCCTGGGCCCTCTGGGGAGAAGCCCGGCAGGCGGCGGTGCTGGATGCCCTGACCCCGTATCTCGCCCCCTCGGCCCGATTCGTCACCTTCCACTACCTGCACAGCCGGTCGCTGGGACGCGTTTCGATCACCAAGCGCCTGCTGCGGGAACGGTTCACCCGGGTCACCCATAGTGCCCCGATCTGGGCCAACATGCCTCCGGCCTACCTGAACATTGCCGAGGGACCCCGGGGACGCGGACCGGCTACTCCACGGTGATCGTCCGCACCGCCGGGTGCAGCGTCCCGTTGACGTCGCGACCCTGAACACAGAGGTAGTGCACTCCGGGAGCCACGTGGGCCGGCATCCACCCCTTCCATAGGTGGGGGGAAAGAATGGGATTGGGAAGCGCCCGCCAGGGGGCGACGGCATTGGTGCCCTCCCGCGCCCGCTGCGCGAGCAGCATCGGATCCTGCTCCCGGACCTTTTCAAGCTTCTGCCAAGGCCCCTGGTTGTCGAAGCGCAGCTCCACCACGGAGTTCTCTGCGCCGTTGAACAGGTTCACGTACACAGGCGTGTTGCCCGTGGCGGCGGACACCACCGTTTCGGGAGCGAAGATGTTCATCTGATACGACGCCGGACGCCGCGCCGCCTTGAAGTCCACCTTCACCTGCCCCTCGTGAAAGGTCAGCACCGTGTACCCATTGGGAGCCCCGCACGCCATGGTGGCCGTGGGAATTCCCAATTCATCGGGCAGTCCACTCCACCAACTGCCACAGGCGGTGACATTGACGATGTGGTGATGGGGCTCCGGCGCCATCCATCCGTCCTCGCGTCGCAGAAATCGATGCTCATGCCAGTGGGTATGTCCGGCAATGCTCAGGCAGAACGGACGATGCTCAATGAGACGATACACCTCGGCGCGATTGGTCATGTCGTTCAATGGCACGTGCATCATCAACATCACCGGCTGACGCTCGGGCACCGCCTTCAGGTCCTCCGCCAGCCAAGCCAGTTGATGAGCATCCAACGCGGGTTTCCAAACCTTCGTGGCGCCCGCCCGTTCCGCCGGCGGAATCCAAAGAATGTTGTCCAGGGCCACGAAGTGCACCGGACCATAGTCAAACGAGTAATAGGCGGGGCCGTATATCCGGTTGAAGGTGTCGTCGGCGTCCGCCGCATTCGGGGCATCGTTGTTGATGTCGTGATTTCCGATCACGTTCCACCATGGAATGCCGATCAGGGCCACCGCCGCGTTGTGAGGCTCCATGATACCAAGGTCGTCGAACACGATGTCTCCCAGAGTGACGCCAAAGGACGCATTGGTCTGACCGATCAACTCCTCCACCAGGTCGTGTTTGAAGTAGTCCACTTCGCGGAGGTCCCGCGGCTGGGTGTCACCAAAGAAGATCGCCTGGAACGTCTCGGGTTCGCGCTGGGGACGCAGCGGGAAGTCAATGGAGTCGGGCAAGGGTCCGGTCGGGGAAATGCCCGGATACCGGAGCGCCGGCGAACCCGCCGGCTTATGGGTGTACGAAAACCGGGGCAGCTCCTGTGGCCCCAAGGGCGGCGAATAGTCCCGCGGCTTGACGACGAAGAAGGTGGTTTCCCCGCCGTCTAGCACCGGGAGTTTCCAACGTCCCTCCGCATCGGTACGGACCACGGTCCGCTGATTGGACACCCGGATCCCGGGCAGTCCGCGCTCTCCGGCATCCCGAATTCCGTTGGCATTGGCGTCCTCAAAGACAACACCGGTGGCCTCGCGGGCGAGCGCGCCCGTGGCTGCCAGCGACGACCCCAACACAGCCACCAGTAGGGCTGCGTTCCATGAACCCGGGATTCCCCATCGACCCGGGATCACCCTGAGACTCCATCTGCGGGATCCTTCGGGCATCGGGGAATTCATGCCGTCACCCTAGGCGACAAACCTATCCGGTCACAAACGACAAAACCCCGGGGCGGGATTCGGGGGCGCGGCTGCGACTGGCCGACGCGATGCAATCCAAGTAGGGTCCGTTCAGCAGACCATGAGCGGATCCAAGCGCATTCCCACCGACGGCGGACCGGCCTTCGGACACAACCCTTTCGGCGCTCTCGAGTCGATGAGCCTCCCGGAGGGTCCCGCTGATGCCGGCACCCCGGCCTCGTCGACATCGGCAACGACCGGAAAGGACGCCCGGAAGAGTCGGGGTCGCGTGGACATCATCCGGCAAAAGGCCGGCCGAGGCGGGAAGACCGTGATGGTCGTCACCGGCTTCACCGGCATCGGTCTCGAGGAAAAGGAACGACTCGCCCACGCCATGCAGAAGGCCTGCGGGGCCGGTGGAACGGTCAAGGATGGGAACATCGAGATCCAAGGCGAACGCCGCGATGAAGTCGCGCGGATCCTGACCGAAGCCCGCTTCCGTCCGGTCTTCGCGGGGGGTTGGTAGGAATCATTTACCTACTAATCCTGCAAAACTGAGTCACTTCCGCCTTGCAAAATTCGGCGGAAGAGAGTGCCATCGGTTTAGACCCAGTTGAAATCGGTTCCAGACCTGTCGCGCCCGCGATGGGCTGGAGTCCACCGGCGGAACGTCCTTTACCTCCCCGCACTCCATGCAGGGTCCTCGAGGGCTCGGGATCACCCATTCCGTCGCGCCCAATTTAGGGGTGATCCCGCTTTGGAGGGAACTAGGGATGTACACGCTCAACGTCAACGGAGTCACCTATCAAGCCAACGTCACCGATGCCGAGACACCTCTCCTGTGGGTGTTACGGGACGTCCTGGGACTCACCGGCACCAAATACGGATGCGGCATTGAAGTCTGCGGGGCGTGCACGGTGCTCATCGACGGACAGGTCGAGCACTCGTGCGTGTTCGACGTGTCATCCGCCGTCGGAAAGAAGATCGTCACGATCGAGGGACTGTCCGCCACCAACAGCAATCCCGTCCAAAAGGCGTGGATCCAGTGTCAGGTCCCGCAATGCGGCTACTGCCAGTCCGGAATGATCATGGCCACGGAGGGCGCCCGGCGCGCGGGCCACCATGGGAATGAAATCCTGCCCGAGTTGAAGAACGTGTGTGTCTGCGGAACCTACGAGCGGATCCGCCGGGCCGTGAAAACCCTGTAACCCGCCACCCCCAACACCGGAATACCATGTCCTGTTCCAAGACTGCCGGCCCCGCCGGCTCACCGGATTCCCCCAGCGCCTGTTCACGACGGAATTTCCTCGTCTCCGTGGCGGGCGGACTTTCCATCGGATTCTTCCTTCCGGATGGAGGCCGGGTCCTCGAGGCCGCGACGGCCCCTGTCGCAACCGAAGCCCAACTCAACGCCTGGGTGCGCATCGGCATCGACGGAAAAATCACGCTCCTGTTCGGCGGCTGCGAAATGGGTCAGGGATCGATGTCCGGACTGTCCCAGATCCTCGCCGAGGAACTCATGGTGGACTGGAACCAGTTTACCATTCGTCCCTCGGATGCCGACGCAAAAATTTCCTATACGACCGGCGGCAGCAGTGCGGTCTCGCGGCGGTATCTCCCCCTGCGCACGGCAGCCGCCACCGCCCGCGAACTGCTCATCGCGGCCGCGATGCTCAATACCGGGGACACAGCCCGCGGAAACTACACCGCGAAGTCGGGCGTCATCACCCGCAAGGACCCTGTCACCGGAGCCCTGCAATCCTGGAACTACGGAAGCCTCGCCCTGCAGGCCGCCACTCCCCAGGCCCAGGCGCTCCTGCCCGCGGTCATTCCGCTCACGCCCCCCGAGCAGTTCCGCCTGATCGGCAAACCCCTGGCACGTCCGGATATTCCGCTGAAAACAAACGGCTCCGCCCAGTACGGCATCGATGTGTTCCTGCCCGGGATGGTGTTCGCCGTGATCAAGCACTGCCCCACGATCGGTGGGACCCTCGCGCTGACTCCCGCCACTCCGGGCGGCGCCCTGGCCGTCGTCCCGTGCTTCACCCCGGCCGACCGCGGCGCCATCGCCAAGAACACATTCAATGCCGTGGCCGTCGTGGCGGACAACACGTGGAAGGCCAAGAAGATTGCGCAGGGCCTGAAGGTCCAGTGGACACTCCCCGCGAGCACGGCGTCCGTCGATACCGCCAGCCTCGTCACCCTTTCCAAACAATTGCTGGAGACGGGCCAACCCCTCGTCGCGGAACCCGCGACCGCCATCCCGGACCCCGCGACGATCAAGACGGTCCTCGACGGCTCCGCGAAATCCCTCGACGCGACGTTCACCGTGCCGCACCTCGCCCATGCCACCATGGAGGTGCTCAACTGTTCCGTGCGCCCAACCTATACGGGCGGGGCGCTTTCCGGACTCGAAATCTGGGCGCCCAACCAATCCGCCATGTCCGTCGTCGCCACGGCGAACTTCGTGGCCCCCTCCCTGACCCCGGCACAGATCACCGTGCACACCACCTTCCTGGGCGGTGGCCTCGGACGGAAAATCGAGCAGGACTACATCAGCCAGGCCGTGCAGGTCGCGATCGCAGTGGGCCGCCCGGTCAAGCTGACCTGGATGCGCGAGGAGGACTTCGGACACGACCAGTATCGTCCCATGGCCACCATCCGGGTCCGAGCCGGACTCGATGCCGCGGGCAATATCACCGCGTGGTGGTACCGGAATGTCTCCCCATCCATCCTTCAACAGCGCGGCCGCCCAGGATTGGACAGCCAGGCCGTGGAGGGTTCCGTCCGCCTTCTTTACGCGCGCGCGCTTTCCCTCACGGAATGGGTTCCGCTGCCGTCCGGAATTCCCGTCGGATTCTGGCGTTCCGTGGGTGCCTCCATCAACGCGTTCGCAGTGGAATCGATGATCGACATGCTGGCCATCGCCGCAGGACGCGATCCCTTTGCCTTCCGCGCCGGACTCGTCTCCGACAAGCGCTACCTGGACCTCCTCGCCGCCGCCGACGCAGCCTCGTCCTGGCGCAAAACCCTGGCGGCAAACCACGCGTGGGGAGTGGCGGTCGCGGAGTCCTTCGGCACGCTGGTGTGCGAGGTAATCGAGATCTCGGCACCCACTGCGGGCGCCGTGGTCATCCACCGCGTCGCCGCCGTGGTGGATTGCGGGACGGTCATCAACCCCGACTCGGTGGAAGCCCAGATCCAGGGAGCCATCATCCACGGCCTCACCGCCGCGCTTTGGGGAGAAATGAAGTTCGTGAACGGCGTCGCCAGCCAGGGGAATTTCAATCGCTACCGGATGATGCGGTTGAATGAGACCCCGACGATCACGGTGAAGGTGATGCCCAGCACCAATCCGCCCACCGGCATCGGGGAGCCCGGGGTTCCGCCATCGGCACCGGCGCTGGCCAACGCTTATTCGCGTCTCAAGAAGACTCGGGTCACCTCCCTGCCCCTGTTCCCGGGAACCTCCATGTCCGGACTCTGAGCGCCATGAACGAACTTCAATCCATCCTTCTGGAATGGCGGCGCCTTGGGGCGGGTGCGGACGCGTCCGTCCTCGCCACGGTGGTCCACGTCCAGGGGTCGTCCTACCGCAGGCCCGGCGCCCGAATGCTGCTGCTCCCCAATGGCCGCCGGGTCGGGACCATCAGCGGCGGATGCCTCGAGGGCGATGTCGCCCGCAAGGCCGCGTGGTGGACCTCGCAGGGGCTCGGTGTGGTACGCACCTTCGACAATTCAGCGCCCGACGTGGCGTGGGAGTTCGGACTGGGGTGCAACGGGGTCATCTCCATCCTGCTGGAACGGGTCGCCTCCCCATCGGTCCGGGAATCCCTCGAGTTCATCGAGGCGCACCAGGCCTCCGAAACTCCGTGTGCCATTGCCACCGTGATCCGCACGCGGGAGGGAAGCCCCCGGAAAATCGGGGACCGTTTGTTCTGGGACGCCCGGGGCGAAGCCGGAGGATCCCTGTCCGGATCCCGACTCGCTACGGAGGTGGCCGACGCGATGCGCGTCACCTGGGAGGAGGAAACCGGGCGCCTCGTTCACAGTCCCGAGGCGGATGTCTTCATCGAATGGATCGGACTGCCGCAGCGGCTGATCGTGTTCGGAGGCGGTCTCGACGTGGTTCCCCTCGCCCGATTCGCCGGCATCCTCGGATGGCGGGTCACCGTGGTCGATGCGCACTCCGGCCCGGCCTCCAGCGGCCGCTTCCCGGGCGTGGAGCGCGTGGTTCCCCTGCCCGACGAGGAGGACTTGTCGTCGCTGGAAATCGACGAACGGTCGGCGGTCGTTCTGATGACCCACAACTACCCACGGGATCGCGCCCTACTTCCGCGCATCCTCGAGTGTCACCCCCGCTACCTTGGGCTGCTCGGACCCCACCACCGGGCGGAAAGTCTCTTTCGAGAGGCCGGGATCAACCCGGCGACCTGCGACGTTCACGCGCCGGTTGGACTGGACCTCGGCGCGGACCATCCGGAAACCATCGCCCTCTCCATCATCGCGGAAATTCAATCCGTGCTTAGTGGCCGAGCCGCGGGATCCCTCCGGAACCGCCACGGTTCCCTCCATGTTCCCGTGAAGGAGTGCGGGGGCCCGGGCGGTACGCTGCAGGCCGACGACGAAGCGACCGCCCTTGAAATCTGCGAGGCCGCCGCGTGACCCCGCCCGACGTCCGCCTCCCGTAATCTCGTTACCGGTCCCATCGCCGATGGAACGACCCGCACCTGGAATGAAGTCCGCCGAAAACACCCCACCCTCCGCCTCCACCGGGATCCTCCTGCTCGCAGCGGGCCGCTCCGGAAGAATGGGTCAGCCGAAGCAATTGATGGACTGGAATGGTCGTCCCCTGCTTCGCCACGCCGCGGAACAGGCCATCGCCTCGGGAGCCGCTCCGGTGATGGCCGTGCTCGGCTATGAAGCCGCCCGGATCCGCGACTGCCTCGCCGGACTTCCCGTCGAGATCGTCGAGAATCCATCGTGGGAGGACGGCATGGGCACCACCATTCGGACCGGGATCCAGGCCCTCGCCGCACGCGGCTGTCCGTCGGTGATCCTCACCCTCGCCGACCAACCCCTGATCTCATCGGAAACCTACTCCCGGATCCTCGAGGCCCATCACAGGACCGGACGTCCCATCGTCGCGTCCAGTTACGCGGGCACTGTCGGAGTGCCGGTGCTCTTTGCGCGCAGCCTCTATCCGGACCTCCTCCAACTGGAGCCAACCCAGGGCTGCAAGGGCGTGATCCTCATCCATCGGGAGGACGCCGAATTGATCCCCTGCCCGGAGGCGGAATGCGATGTGGACACGCCCGCGGATTACGAACGGATCCGCGGGAGCGCAGTCCCGTCACACTCCAGATGAAGGCGCCCGTCTACCTGGACCATCACGCCACCACTCCGGTCGCTCCTTCAGTGTTTGAGGCCATGCGGCCATACTTCACCGAGATTTTCGGAAACCCGGGAAGTCTCGGACACTCCTACGGGTGGCAGGCGCAGGAGGCCGTCCAGAAGGCCCGCGCCCAGGTCGCACGCCTCCTCAACGCCACTCCGGCGGAGATCCTCTTCACCAGCGGCGCCACGGAGTCCAACAATCTGGTCTTGAAGGGACTCGTTGACGCCCGGAGTGGACACTCCGTCCACCTCGTGGCACCGGCAACCGAACACAAGTCGGTGCTCGATCCCCTGGCACGCCTGTCCCCAGAGAACGCGCGCGTAACCCTGTTGCCCGTGGCCAGCGATGGACGGCTGTCTCTCGAACTCCTGGAGAAATCCATCCGCGAGGACACCGTGCTGATCAGCGTCATGGCGGCCAACAACGAGATTGGAACGCTGCAGCCCATCGAGGCCATCGGGCGCCTCGCCCGCGACCGGGGAATCCTGTTCCACACGGATTTCACGCAGGCCACACCGTTGATTCCTCTCGACGTCCAAAAGGTCCCCGTGGATCTCGTCACCCTCAGCGGCCACAAAATGTATGGACCCAAGGGAGTGGGCGCCCTGTACGTCCGCGCCAACCGGCCCGGCCTGGAACTCATCGCGCAACTGGACGGCGGCGGTCAGGAACTCGGCCTCCGCGCGGGGACGCTCAACGTGCCTGGCATCGTCGGTCTCGGAGAAGCCAGCGCGCTGGCCCGCGAACGCCGGAGTCCGGATTCACAGCGTCTCGTCGTTCTGCGGGACCGCTTGAAGGCAAAACTCTGCGGAGCGATCGGGGACCTGAGAATCAACGGCACCTGGGAACATCGACTGCCGAACAACCTCAGCGTCAGTTTTCCCGGCATCGATGGCGAAGCGCTGCTGCACGCCCTGCCCGACGTCGCGGTCTCCAATGGTTCCGCCTGCAATGCGGCCAGCGGTGAACCCAGCCACGTCCTCACGGCACTCGGACTCGACCCCGCCTTGGCCCGCGCAACCCTTCGGTTTGGACTCGGACGCCAGACCACCGAGGAGGACGTCGATTTCGCCGCGGCGCGGGTGATTGAAGCCGTCCGGCAGCTGCAACACCTCTGACCCGGGGTGGGGTCCAAATCTCGCCGTTGAGCCGCGGACGTGAATTCGCGGGTCGCCTGGACGAAGACAAATGGTCAGCGAAACAGGGACGCCGGGGCATCCGACAACCCGAGGTTTCGCCCACCCGCCGTATCCTCGACGCGGCCGCCCCGCCAGTGCCGAAGCCGGTACAGCGTGGCAAACCCAAAGCTCGGGGCCGCGCCCCCCTGGCCGCCCACGAGTTCACTGCCCCGGCGAACGTTGTCCTGCATCCAGGCGGGCAGCAGCAGGTGGAAGGGATTCCGCTGCACCTCGCCCACGTGGAACGAAAGCGCCGTGACCTGGTCCGCCAACTGGCCCTCGCTGACTTCCACCATCAGGTTCGGACGCGTCATCTGGCCCCAGTACTCCGTCTCCACAATCGCGGTGGAAAATGCGGACGGCAGCGTGGCGAGGGCATCGAGCACCAGGTGATGGACGCCAATGTGGGTTCCGTTCCAGTCGTGCTCATGCGGCACGAAGATGGCCGCGGGCTTCTCGTCCGCGAGAAGCCGGGCAATGACCGCCACCTTGGCCTTCCAGCCTTCCGGATCCTCCGTCCGGGCCTTGGGGGTGATCTGTTCCAGTCCGTTGGGCGCCGTGGCAATGAGTCCGAATCCGAGATAGCGGCAGGCGTCCTCGAGTTCCTTCCATCGCCCCGCCTGACGGGGACGACTGCTGCCCTGCGTCACCGCCACGTTGCGGATGTCCCATCCCGACTCGCGCTGCAACCGGATTGCGAGTCCGCCGATGATGCATTCGTCATCCGGATGCGGCGAAAAAATGAGGGCCCGCGGCGCACCCGCCGCCGGCGCAGCCACCGGAGGAAATGGAAAACCGCCGAGGGGATACTTCTTACCCTCGCGGAACAATCGGGCGTATTCGGAGACCAGGTGGGAGTAGGGATTCATCGGAGGATCGGAACTGTTTCTCAGGCCCGGATGGGCCGGGCAAATTCAGGAAAGGGACGGCAGGCTGGCCGCGGCAATGGCCTGTCCGTGACGCTTGTCCTTCTCATCGGGAACCTGGAAGGCCATGCGCCCCGACAATTCGGGGAACTCAGTGTCGAGCACCCGTCGGGCGTTCTCCAAAATCAGGTCGCCGCCCCGGCCGGTCATGACCCGGCCAAGCACCAGCACGTGGCGGACCTCATAGAACCCGGCCCAATGCGCCAGGGCATACCCGAGAAAAACGCCGATGGACTCGTAGATCTTCGCGGCGCGGGGATCGCCGGACTTCATCAAGGCCTGGACGTGCTTCAACTTCTCCGGAAGGCCGAGGCCGGGCTCCACCTCGATGCCCGCCGGCCCGAGCAGTCGTCCCACCGCCTGCTGCGAGAAGTACTGCACGCCGCAGCCGAAATCGCCCGACCATTCGTCCTTCGGCGCCGATGGATGGTAATCCACCGGCACAAAGGCGAGCTCATTGAGCCAGGTCGTGATGCTGCCTTCCGGCGTCACGAATCCCGCAGCCGTGCTCGTTCCCATGGCGACGCCCAGCACGGCATTCTGTCCAAGCGACATCGAACCCGCGAGCGCCGTGACCTCCCCGTCGTTCACCACGTCGAAGGGAATGCCGCCCCATTCCTTTCGCAGATCGAGGAACAGATTCTTGGCCCGGGTTTCAAACTGGTCGGGAGGGACCCCGCGGAAGAGCGAGGCCACCTTCACGCGGTTGTTGACGTAAACGCCCGCCGCCGACCCACCGATGGCGTCCACGCGCGGCAGATGCGCGGCAGCCTTGCGGAGGGAGTCCATGACGCCGTCGAAATGGTATTGGACGTCCTTTTGAAAATACGGATCCCAGACAATCTCCTCGCTGAAGACGCACTGGCCATCCTTCACCGCCGCCACCTTCCGGTCACTGCCGCCGAGGTCGAATCCGATGCGGCAGCCGTCGAGGTGCCGTCCCAACGGGGCCGCCGTGGCCCGCGCGGGCGGAAGAGCGTTCGGGGAGGACACCGTGACGACTTCAATCGCGTGGTCGTAGATCTTCTTCCCGATGACCTCGGAGTCGAACCGGCCCGTGGCATCGTCCGCATAATGGCGTCGCAGCGACTCCGCCAGCGCCGCCGGTCCGGCCACATGGATTCGCCAGCCTCCCCAGGCCCACAGAAGAAACTTCGCGAGCCGGTCGATAAAGAAGCTGTTGGCCGCCGCGGCGTCGGGATGCGTTTCCGGCAGGACCTTGAACGCATGGTGAAACACCGACCCGTCGGCCTGTTCCAAGGCCAGGGTGACCGGGACAGTCGCCTCGCGGTCGAAGGCACGGCAGGCCAGAACGGCCGGACGGAACTGGGGATCCAGCGGCGGGGAGATCCGCGGGACGGGAAGGAAACGATCGGGAACGCTCATGAAACCGGACGGAAGGCTGCGGGGACGGCCGCCATCGTGCAAGCGCTCTGGAGCCCTCCCTTTGGGAATGGCCGTAAGGTCAGCCATTGCGCCGCTCCGGCGCGACGGCGGCCTCCGCCCAGTCCCACGCTCCGCGTCGCCCGCGATAAAGCGACAGCTCCGCCCTCGCACCCAAAGCGCGCTTGCCGCGGAAACGGTTCCAGAACGATTCTCCGACATGCGTCTCTCGACGGCGGTTCTCCTGGCAACCCTTCTCTTCAGCACCCCGGTTGCATGCCTCCGGGCCTCCGATGATGCACCCAAGGACGGCGAATCCACCGGTGCCGCGTGGCTCGCGGAACACTACACCAAGTACGAGCACCTCATTCCCATGCGGGACGGGGTCCGTTTGTTTACGCGGGTGTTCGTTCCCAAGGACGACCGCACCAACCACCCCATCCTGCTGACCCGGACCCCGTATGCGCTGAAACCCTACGGTCCGGACAACTACACCGACGCCTCCGGGAGTTTCGAGACGCTGGCAAAGGACGGGTTCATCCTCGCGACGCAGGATGTGCGCGGGCGCTTCGCCTCCGAGGGCGAATTCGTGCACGTGCGTCCGTTCCGCCCGGACAAGGGACCCAGGGACATCGATGAAAGCTCGGACGCCTGGGACACCATCGACTGGCTGGTGAAGAATGTCGCCGGCAACAACGGACGCGTTGGCATGTTCGGCATTTCCTATCCGGGCTTCTACACATCGATGGGCATGATTGATTCCCATCCCGCCCTCCGCGCCGCCTCACCCCAGGCCCCGATCTCAGACTGGTTCGCCGGGGATGACATCCATCACAACGGTGCCTTCTTCCTCTCGCAGAATTTTGGATTCTTCTATTGGTTCTCCAAACCCTCCGACGATCCGCTGCACGACAGCGGCCGCCGCTTCATCTTCGGCACCCCCGACGGCTATGATTTCTACCTCCGCATGGGTCCGCTCTCGAATTCGGAGAGCCGCTACTTCAAGGGAACGGTTCCCATCTGGACCGAGTTTCTCGCGCATCCCAACTACGACGCGTACTGGCAGGCGCGGAACATCCGACCGCATCTGAAGAACGTCCGGTGCGCCGTGATGACCGTGGGCGGCTGGTATGACGGCGAGGATCTCTTCGGGGCGCTCGAAACCTACCGGGCCGTGGAGCGGCAGAATCCGGGCATCACGAACCTGCTGGTAATGGGACCGTGGACCCACGGGGCCTGGAGCCGCTCGGCCGGGGACAAACTCGCCGACCTGAATTTCCGCGCCAAGACCGGGGACTACTACCGAAACCAGATCGAACTTCCCTTCTTCCGCCGCTACCTGAAGGACGACACCAACTTCATCCCCACCGAGGCGCACCTCTTTGAAACCGGCACCGACCGCTGGCGGCGGTTCGAGGCGTGGCCTCCCACCAACGCCATCGAGCGCCGGCTGTTTTTCAGGCCCGGCAACGCGCTGGCGTTCGATCCCCCGTCGGAGTCCTCCGAGGCGTTTGACGAATACGTCAGCGATCCCGCAAAGCCCGTTCCCTTCACCCTGGAGACGACGACGGACTACCCGCGTGGATATCCCGTCCATGACCAGCGATTCGCGGCGTCGCGTCCGGACGTCCTCGTGTACGAGACCGAGCCGCTGGCGGAGGATCTCACCCTGGTCGGCCCCCTGGTCGTGGACCTCCAAGTATCCACCACCGGAACCGATTCCGACTGGGTGGTGAAACTGGTGGACGTGCTGGATTCCGATTTTCCGGACCCGGAGCCGAATCCAGCCTACGTGAAAATGGGCGGGTACCAGGAGTTGGTGCGCGGGGACGTGATGCGCGGACGTTTCCGCAACAGCCTCGAGAAACCCGAACCCTTCGAGCCCGGCCGCGTGACGCCGGTTTCCTTCACCATGCCGGACATCTGCCACACCTTCCGGCGCGGGCATCGTGTGATGGTGCAGGTGCAAAGCAGCTGGTTCCCCCTGGTGGACCGCAATCCGCAAACCTTCGTCAACATTGCCACCGCCACCCCCGCCGATTTCCGCAAGGCCACTCAACGGGTGTACCGGCAGTCCGGTGCCGCCTCGTCCCTGCGGGTCCTGATTCTGCCGCCCGCGAAACCGTAGTCGGTTGGCGTTTCAGGACTCATCCTCCGCGGCGAACTTCGCGACCTCACCCGTGACAGGAATCCCCGGGCGGACCCAGCCGCGCTCCAGCATGCCACAGTGGTCGCAGGACACCCATTCGAACATCGGGCAGGTGACGACCCGGCAGCGAACCCTGCGCCCCGAGAGCATCAAGGCGATCCTTCCCAAGGCTTGGGAACCACGCCCCTTGACGAGGATCACGTCGCCCGGCCCCAAATCCCGGGGCAGCGCCGCGACCGCCGCCTCGAGATCATTACCCACCTTTCGTATTGAATCCGCAGGCATACCCGCACGTGTCGCAGCAGCGGCATAAGGTTGATCCAAATCTCCTGCAAACACGGCGAAGTCGGCATTCAAGCCCACCCGCGCTCCCAGGCGCCGCAGTGACTCCCTCGTTTTCCCGGTGAGATCGGACACGCTTCCCAACACGACGATGCGTCGCCGGGCGGGAATCTCGAACAGGGCGTCGAGCGCCGCATCCACGCTCTCGATCGGCGCCTTGAAATCATCCCGCAATATCATCGCCCCTGAAGGAAGGGGCATCAGCGAAAGACGCATCGGCGTTGGTTGCAACCCGGACAGTCTGTGCGCCGCCTCCGCCACGGGCACCCCCTCCTCCACCGCCACCGCCAGGGCGGCCAGCGCCGCGTACACATACGTCCGTCCGATCAATCCCGTGCGCACCTCGTGAGTTTCTCCCCGCACGTGCAATTGGAAGCGGGTTCCCTTCGGCCAGTCCTGCGAAACGTCCGTCGCCCGACTATCGCACGCCTCCCCAAAGCCAAAAGTCACCACCCGCGCGGCCGTCACCCCGCGCATCCAGAGCACGTTCGGATCGTCCCCGTTGAGGACCGCGAGTCCATCGGGCCCGAGGCTCCGCAACATCTCCGACTTCTCCGCCCGAGTGGCCTCCAGCGAGCGGAAGGAGCGCGCATGGTCGCTGGCGATCGAGGTGACCACGACAACGTTGGGACGAACCAGGTCCCGGTAGCGCGCCATTTGCCCCGGACCGTCAATGCCGACCTCCACCACCGCCCGCCGCTGCCACGGACGAATCCGCAACACCGCCAGCGCCACAAACGTCGCTTCATTGCGCTCGGTAATCCGTCGCTCGGGAATTCCCAGGGCCGCCGCCACCGCACGCGTCGTCGTCGTTTTGCCCAACGATCCAACCACGCACACCACCCGGGTTCGGCGCGCGAGTGTCCGACGATACGCCGTGGCCGGACGCAGGATGCGGGGCCAGAACATCATCACGAAGGACAAGGCCGCCTCGGACCGCCCCGCCGGGGACCGGAGCCTGGACAGGTTCCGCCTCCAGAAATCCTGAGTGAACAGTCGTGCGACAAACTTCATGAGAAGCTCCCGGGAACGCGGAGCCGACGGTCCAAGCCCAGCTTCGCCTCGTCCACGAAGAAACGATGACCGGATCTCCGCGAGCGAATCCATCCCCGATTCCTCCGCGACACGAGACTGGGCACGGGCAGGATTTCCCACTAGACCCGGCGGGGTCATGTCCTGGATGGATTGGTACAACACGCTTCAGAAACCCTCGTGGACCCCGGCGCCTTCCACGATCGGACGGATCTGGAGCATCCTGTACCCAATTCTCTTCCTGACATTGGTCTACGTCGCCGTGCAGATCTCCCGGCGTCGTCTCCCCCTCAGCGCGGGAATCCCATTCGCCCTCAATCTGGTGTCCAACCTCATTTTCACGCCGATCCAGTTCGGATGGCGGAACCTTCCGTTGGCCTCTGCGGATATCCTCATCGTCTGGGGAACGATCCTTTGGATGATCGCCGTCCTGTGGCGCCGACATCCGTGGGTGGCCGCCGCGCAGATTCCCTACCTCGCGTGGGTCTCCACCGCCACCGTGCTCCAACTGTCGATCACATGGATGAACCGCTGAACCTCGCAAGCCCATTATCTTCCCATGAAAACTCATTCCGGTTCCGGAGACGACCTCACGACATCCCTTGCCCCGATCCTTTCTGTTCGGGGCGGAGCGCGAGCGATCGAATTCTACCTCCAGGCGTTCAACGCCACGGAGATCTTCCGGGTGACCGACGACACCGGGTCCGTGGTGGCCCGACTGTCCGTGGGAGGTGCCGAGTTCTGGCTCGCGGATGAATCGCCGGGACACCTGAATTACAGTCCGGAAACGCTCGGTGGAAGTACGGCACGACTGGCGTTGACCGTGGAGAATCCCGACGCGGTCTTTGCAACGGCGGTCGCCGCGGGAGCCAGGATCGTGTGGCCTGTCAGCGACCAAAGTTACGGATGGCGACTGGGGCGGCTCGTGGATCCGTTCGGACATCACTGGGAGATCGGCCGCCCGATCGCGTGTGTTGCGAGCGCCTGAATCCAGGGCGCATTTTGTTCTTCGACTGGGGACGCAATGCTTCCTCCAAATCACCCTGCTGGACGCGACGCCGTCCTCCCCAGGGGACGATTCATCGAATTCGCTGCACCCGGACGAATCGCGGACCGGTGCCGTCCAGCGAAACGGACAAGGCCCTAACGAACCCGTCGCCCTCAAATTCCTCCACGCGCTGCCACGGGCCCGCAAGATCCGGCGATCGAGTTTCCAGGGCGTACCGGCGACCGGGAAGCGTTGCCAGTGTCGCGCGGAACTGACCTTCCACCACTCGGGGTTCCGCCAGAACCTGGTCCGGATCGGGCCGGAAGACATAGAGGCGGGAAAGCGCCTGCCCTTCCACCATGGACGCCGCCACCAACCGACCCTCGGCATTCCACGCCAGCGCGGTCGTGTAACCCGCGGGCACACCCGTGGGCGCGAACGAAACATCCACAATGCCGGATGCCGGAAGTCGGGCGGCCACCGCAAGCCCCACTTGTCCCACATTGTCGAGACTCGCCCGGGGTCCGATCCCCACATAGACGTCGCCATAATCTCCACGCAGCAGCGGCAGCGGGCCCAGGCCCACGAACAGATCCGGCCTCAGACGGTTGAGCGACTGGTATCCCGGATCGCGCCCACCTCCGGGCAGGATCCAATCCAGCAGCGGAAGCACTCGGTTGGCAGCCACATGGCCTCCTGCTTCGGTGTCCACCAGGGCGTCCACGATCCCAACGTCACTGATGAACTCCGGATCCCGCCCTCCATTCGGTGCCAGTCGGACCAGATTTCGGGAACCCTCGGGGACTCCACTGGTCGCATCCAACAAATTACCTCCCCCCACCAGGATCCGTCCCCCAGGCAACACCCGCAACGAGCGGACCTCCGCCGAGGCGGCCAGCCGTGCGTTGAAGCCCTCATCGAGAGACCCGTCTTTACGGAGGATCGCCACACCCTTTCGCGGCTTCCCGTTCACCGTGTCGAACTGGCCGCCCACCGCGATCCGTCCGTCTCCCAGATGCTGAACGGTGGTGACCAGGACACCGGCCTCGGAACCCTCGGCGAGGCTCAGGGTGGGGGCAAAGCCCAAGTCCAACTGACCGTCTTGCCCGATCCGAATCAGGTTGGAGACGGTTCGCCCCTGATAGTTTCGCAAGTTTCCGCCCACGTAATAGCTCCCGCCCTCGGTGGGAAGAATCACACGGACGACCTGGGGATCCGGAAAGTCCACCGGATCCAATTTGGCAAACGTGGGATCCGGGGATCCGTCCGGCAGAATTCGCGTGAGGACTCTCCCCAGGAGTCCGGTCGTATCGCCCGGATCCTGGAAGCCCCGGCCCCCGAGCAGGAATCGTCCGTCGGCCAAAGGCACGATGGCCATAACCCAGGCGAGGGGATTCAAGGTGACCGAGGCCGCCGGATCCACCTGGCCCGGTGCCGGGGATCGCAAGGCCACGACCAGATCCATCGTCGCCAGCGCAGTTCCCTCCGAACTGGAGGCCACGAGGGTATAGGTGCCGGCGCGATCCGCGTTGACCGCCGGAAGGATGAGCGTGCGATTGGTTTCTCCCTCCAGCGACACCTCGCCTCGCCGCCATTGCAGCGAGGGCGGCGGCCATCCCGTCACGGTCGTTTCCAATTGTGCCGTTTCCCCGGGCGACACCATCACCTTCGACACGGCGGGCCGCACACCCGGAGGAACCGGAACCGGCGCCCGGTTGAAAACACGGGCCACATTGGTCACGGCTTGCCCATTGATGGAGGAAAACTCCCCGCCGACCAGCAGCCATCCGTCGGGATACAACACTTTGGCCACGGGAACGCCACCCAACACCACCGGGGCGAACGCCGGATCCAAGCCCCCGTCTTTCTGGAGACGCGCCAGCCCCGATCGTGCCTGTCCTTCAACCTCCAAGAAGTCGCCTCCCACAAGAATGGCCCCGTCGGACTCCACCACACCCGAGCGAACATGGGCAGCGAGCCCCGCCGGCGGATGAAAGTCGGGATCCAACACTCCGTTGATGTCCCACCGAGCAATGACAGCCCGCAGGGAATCCCCGCCGCTTTGGGGGTAGAGCTGAAACGCCGCCACCAGGGAACCGTCGACAAGCAAGCCAGCCAGACGGACCACGGGCACAATCGGTAGCTCCGAGGGGGGAAGATTCATGGCGGCCGTCGGATTGAAATTCGCATCGAGTGCGCCATCGGCGAGGAATCGGGCGAAGCCCACCCGACGGACTCCTGCGGCTTCCACAAAGGCGCCGGCCACCACCACTTTACCGTCGGGCATCGGCAAGACGTAGGAAGGCCCCCCATAGGGACCGTTGTCGAACGTTGCGGTCGCGGCAAATGTTGGATCCACGGAACCGTCCGCCAGAAACCGCACCAACCGGCGCGCGGTGGTCCCTGTTCCGCTGACACCTGAGATGAAGAACCGACCCTCGGCCAGGGACGCGAACACCGGCGTTACGGCGCGCAGGGACGGAAATCTCAGCCGTTGGGCCGCAGCGTCATACCTTCCGAGGGAGGTAATACCCCCAACGATCACGGTGTCATTGGGAAGAAAACCAATTGTTGCCGCCGGCGTTGGAAACGGTGGCAGCGAAGCCACCGAACCGTCCACCCTGAGTCCGATGAGCGGAGGAAAACCCAGGTCCGGTTGAACGCCGTTCACCCAAAGCAACCCGTCCGGACTCAGCACCGCGGGTTCGGAATCCCTGATGCGAAGCCCCGCGGGCGGCTGGAAGTTCGGATCCAACTGCCCGGGGACTTGCGCCTGAGCTCCGTGGGTTAAAACGGCGGCGACGGCCAGAATTCTCGAAAGCATCAGGGGAAAACGACGCACTCTGGGATTCATTTAGGTGAAGGGGTTGCTTCGGCGTATTGATTACACGTATAAACTTTATGTCAAACAGGAACCCTGGGATGCGAACCCACCCGGTTCCCAGCCGGGGATCCCATCCAGAACGTACACGTACATTCCCGGTCCCGGCATAGATTGACACCAGGCATGAAACGCCCTATTGGGCACGCGACTGAAGTAGCAGCCTAAGTGCATCTGCCTTCCTGCGGGTGCGCGCGGGGGAACCAAGTTCCCGGTGAAAGCCGGGATGGGGCGCACGGAGCCGGGTAACCGGTGCCAAGTCCACTTCCAGGGACGAGCCCGTCAGCTAACTCCGTCGGCAATTGGGAGGGCGATCCTCTAGGGCCGCAGGTCGCGGCACCATCTGGTCTCCCCGTCCGCAACAACGTGCGCGTGCCGTCGTGCCGCAGCGCCGTCCGGGAGGGTCTACCCTTTCCCGGCGGCCGCGTCCCGCCGTCGCGCGCCCATCGCAGTGGGTTTCCTATGAAACGCATCGTGGTCTTGGTGTTGATGGCCGTGGCCGTTTGGACCTCGGAAAACAGCTGGCTGAACCTGAAGCAGGCCGAATCCGCAAGACGCCTCGCCGTCGAACAACTCAACGGAGGGGATTCCACCGAACTCGCATTGAGGCGCTCGGACTCCCTCCAGGATCTGATCCCCGTGGCGGGATCGCTCCTTCTGGGCCTGACGGCGCTCTGGGCGTTCTCACCGATGGCCCGCACCCTCGGACGCGCCCGCGCAACGCGCCTGCTGCGTCGCGGTGCGGCCCTCGGCACCCTCGCCGTATTGCCGCTGCTCAGCGGGTGCAAGCCCTATGATCGTCCGGAGTACGTCGAGATCGATACCAGCGAGACCGGATTCCTGATTCCGCTGGAAGGCGACACCAGCCAGCAGGCCAAGTTCCAGAGCGAGGATTATCTCCGGGCGCGGAAGGTCGCCGCCAAACGCGTCCAGATCCTGCACCGCTGGTCCCAGCAGGGACGCATGGGCTGGGACGGACAGTGGATCCCCACCGTGCGCCTCGTGAAGGTCAACCGCTCCCCGCTCACCCGCGAGTGGACCTCTGGCGACCACCGCAATGCGGACGGACAGCGCCGTCCGGACGGACGGGACCAGGCGATCTGGATCGAGAGCGCGGACAGCGTGGGATTCAGCATGGGATTCACCTGCACCGGATTCATCGCGGAGGACGACGCGGCGAAGTTTCTCTACTGGTATCCCAGCGGCACCCTGGCCGACGTCCTGGACCGCGAGGTGCGCGGTCGCATCCAGCAGGCCGCCGCGGAGGTCGCCGCGCGCTATCCCCTCGACCAATTGCGGAGCAAGAAGCAGGAGATCAGCGACGCGGTGAAGCGGGACCTTACCAACTACTTCTCGGGTCGCGGCATTACCATTACCACGGTCGGGATGTTTGGCGGAATGACCTACGAAAACCCAGCCATCCAGAAGTCCATCGACGAAACCTTCATCGCCCAGCAACTCAAGGTCGTTTCCGCCGCCAAGTTTGAGGCGCAACAAAAGGAAAACGACCGCATCCAACTCGAGGCAGAGGGCCAGGCCATCAAGGCGAAGCGCGAGGCGATCGGACTCGCCGATGCCCGCAGGACCGCCGCGGAGGCGGAAGCGTCCGCGATCCGCGAAATCAATCGGGCGGCCCAAGAAGCGCAGTCCAATCCGCTCCTCCTGCAGCTCAAATCCCTCGAAGTGGAAAAGGCCCGGGTTGAGAAATGGGACGGGCGTTATCCGCAAACGTGGTTGGGGGCGGGCGGGACCGGCACCCCAACCGTCGTGCTCCCGCTCCCGCCTCCGGTCGCAACCAAATAGCGACTCCACTGGGGCCGGTGTGACCGCGGGCCGCACCGCCCTCCCGGGAGGGGCCGAGCGTTCCGCTCAGCGGGAGGCCCACCGATTATTGTCCCATCCTCGGTTGAGATTCCCTAACCCTCAGGAAACTGAGATTGTCAAATTGAGGCACGGGAACTGCTGAAGTTCCCGTGCCCCTTTCAGCTCCGACCATGACCAGGCGATTCACCTATTCGAAGCGCTGCGCCCGGAAGGTGTTGCCCCGGCGACGTGGGTTTACGCTGATCGAGTTGCTGGTCGTGATCGCGATCATCGCGATTCTGGCAGGTCTGCTTCTGCCCGTTCTGGGAAAGGCTAAATCGCAAGCCCTGGGGGCCGCCTGCGTCAGCAACATGCGCCAATGCCAGATCGCCTGGAGCCTCTACTCGAACGACTCCAGCGACTGGCTCGTGCCGAACAATCCCTACTGGCAAGGGGGACCGACCGACTTCTCCCGACAGCCCAGCTGGGCGGGAGGAAATGCGGCGTATGGCGAACCGGAGGGCGTTGACCCGTTGATGCTGACGGGAACCAACCATTTCAAAACCTCTGTCGGCCTTCTCGGCCCCTACCTGCAGACGGCACGTATTTTCAAATGTCCAGCGGATCGCTCCACCAGTTTGGTCAACGGCACGCGACAAGCCCGCACGCGGTCGTGTGCCATGAACGGATTCATTGGGACCGACTCAATCACTCGTGGGCTGGGAGTGCCTCAGGGTTATTTCCCTAAAGTATTCAGACAAGGTGATTTGGCAGCCTACGGGCGAGCGGAGATTCTGATTTGGGCGGACATCCATGAAGACTTCTTGAGGTCCTGTGCTCTAAACTTACCACTTACGGTTCCCTTGAACAATTACCATATGGAAGATGTGCCAGGGGCGAGGCATGGCGGGAAAGGCGCATGTTCCTTTTCCGATGGCCATGTGGAGCTTCACCGATGGGTAGACGCCTCCACCACACCCGCCGTGACTGGGACTCAACGATACGGGATCGACACTGGACCGACCCGCGACTGGGCTTGGTTGAGGCAACGTCTGGTTCGCGCGAAGAACGACCAGTGGTAGAGGGTTCGTTAACCGCACCCTTTTTAAAGCAACCAGGTACTTGGTTATACCCCGCTGGCCCCACCCTCGTGCTCCCGTTGCCGCCTCCGGTCCCAGCCAAGTAGCCGCTCAACCAGAGCCGGTTTGACCGCGGCTCCCCCCGGCCCTAGGGCTCCGGAGGGAGCCAGGGGCGCAGGGCCTCGACGGTTTCGGCGGAGGGTTTGAAATTGCCCGGGCGATGACCCTCGGCGATGACGAGTGGCGTCCAGCCGTACTTGTTCTTCCGGTTCCAAACGTCGGTCTTCGCACCGTGGCGGGCCAGGAAGTCGATCACCTTGGGCAGGTTCTTATACGCGGCGCCGTGCATGGCGGTTTCGCCGTTGGCATCCACGGCGTTGACGTCGGCCCCGTGCTCCAGAAGGAAAGCCGCCACTTCCAGAACCTCGGGTTCCTCGCCGGCAACCTCGTTGGCGGCGGCGTTGCCCACGCCGATGCCGCAGGCGACCATCAAAGGCGTGCACTGGTCCACGTTTCCGGCAGTCGGATCGGCGCCCAATTCCAGAAGCAGGCGCAGGTAGGGGAGATCCGCCGTGGACGCGGCCATCAGGAAGGGTGTGGCGCCTTCGAACGCGAACAATCCCGGGCCACCGTTGCCGCGGGTGAGACGGGCATTCACGTCGGCCCCGAGGGCGACGAGCTTCCGGACGAAGTCGAGACTGCTGACGCTGCCCGAGCCCTGCGGAGACGGGTCGCCCTCGTCTTCGCCGCGCTGGGGCTTGCGCACCCAACTCAGGGCGTGCAGGGCGGTGAAGCCGGAACGCTGGTCGTTGGGATCCGCGCCGGCGCGGACGAGTTCCAGAGCGAGTTCGAAGTGGCCGTTCTCAACGGCCAGGAGCAGCGCCGCAGTGCCTTTGCGCGGCCCCTTGTTTGAGGACTTCTTCGGCTGCATCGCCTCACGGATGTCGGCGCCCGCCTGGAGCAGGACGCGGACAACCTCCGACCGCCCGGCACGAACGGCGAACAGCATCGGGGTGAAGCCCGAGTCAGGCAGCGGCGTGCGGAAATCGGCACCGGCCTTGAGCAGCAGCGTCACCACCTCGGCGTGTCCCTCGGCGGCCGCCCACATGAGGGCGGTCTGGCCGCGGCGTTCCCGGGCGTCCACGGCGGCTCCACGGGCGAGCAACGCCCGAACGGCTTCGGGTCGTCCCGTGCGGGCGGCGGTCATCAGGACGGTCTCGCCCCCGGGCAGCGTGGTGTTCGGATCGGCCCCGCGCTGGAGAAGAAGTTCCACCATAGCGCCGTTGCCGTTCCGGCAGGCGAGCGAAAGCGGGGTGACTCCAAAGGCGTTGGTGATTGTGACCCGCGCGGATGCGAGCCGACGGACGGTCTCCAAATCGTCGTGCAGCGCCGCCCAGTGCAGCGCGGTCATGCCATCGGCCTGGGGTGCGTCCACTTCGACTCGCTGGCGCAGCAGGGCATCGAGTCGGGCGCGGTCAGATTTCTCAGCGGCGTCGGCGAGTTCGGCGCCTGCGGCAGTGACGCGGGAAATGTAGACGGGCAGGAGCAGCAACGGAAACAGGAGCAGTATCCGCCGAAGCCTTCCCGGCCCCGCGGGGAGGCGCGGGAGCGGGCGTGATCGCGAGGAGCGCAGGTCGGACATCTCAGACTCCCGCGGGTTCGAACAGCTCGTGGACTTTTCCCTGGCTGTCGGCGAACGAGTCGAGGCGCACGCCCACCTTGTCGAGCAGCGTGAGGTGGAGGTTGGCCAGGGGCGTGGGCTTGGAATAGCGGAGGTGGCGTCCCCCCTTCAACCCGCCCGCCGCACCGCCGGCGACAAGGATCGGGAGATTCGTGTGGTCATGGATGTTCGGGTTCCCGATGCCGCTGCCGTAGAGGTAAAGGGAGTGTTCCAGCAGGTTGCCATTGCCCTCGGGAGTGGCCTTCAGTTTGTCGAGGAACTCGGCGAAGAGGGACACGTGGAACTGGTTGATCTTCGCCATGCGCTCGATCTTGGCGGGGTCATTGCCGTGATGCGAAAGCGGATGATGCGGATCCGGGACACCGATCTCGGGGTAGGTCCGGTTGCTGGTCTCGCGGGCGAGCTGGAAGGTGATGACACGCGTGACGTCGCCCTGAAAGGCCAGCACCTGGAGGTCGAACATCAGCCGGGCATGGTCGGCATAGGCGGCAGGCACGCCGACGGGGCGGTCGAGATCCGGCAGCGGATTCTCCTTTGTTCCAGCCTCGGCCTTTTGAATGCGACGCTCGACCTCACGGACGGTGTCGAGGTATTGCGCCAGCCGGGCGCGGTCGCCGGGACCGAGTTCGCGCTGGAGCTTGTTGAGGTCGCTGGAGAAGGAATCCAGCAGGCTGGCGCGGCGCTTGAGGGCGGCGCGGCGTTCGGCCCGGCTGCCGCCCTCGCCGAAGAGGTTCTCGAACACGATACGCGGGTGGGCCTCGGCGGGTAGCGGGGTGGTGGGCGACGACCAGGAGAGGTTGTTCTGGTACGCGCAGGCGTAGCCGTTGTCGCACTGGCCCACGACCTGAAGGTGGTCCATGGCGAGCTCCAGCGACGGGAGCTGGGTGCCCTGGCCGATGTGCTGGGCGGCGACCTGGTCCACCGTCGTGCCGAGGAAGTAGTCCGTGCTTTCGGTCAGCTTCGCCTTGGCGGCACTCAGGAAGGCCGAGTTCGACGTGGCGTGGCTACCGGGATAGGCATTCTGCAACTCGAGGTTGGAGATGACGCAGACGTTTTCCCGGACGGGGGCGAGGGAGCTTAGAATCGGCGACAACACGTCGAGTCGGTCGCCGGGCGGCGTCCAGCGGGACTGGTCGCAGCCCATAGGCATGAAGACGAATCCAAGGCGTCGCACCGGCCGGGCGACGGTCTGATCGAGCGGCGTGGCGGCCGGGACCATGGATTCGAGGAGCGGGAGGGCCAGCGTAACGCCGATCCCGCGCAGGAACGTGCGGCGGGGAAGATGTTTTCGGGTGAGGAAGTTCATGGGGTCCTCCGGTGGGTGAACGGGGTGCTTTGGGTGATGCCGACGACGAGGGATGAAAAGCGATTGCCATGGGCGCGGGCTTCGCGAACGACCTGCCGGACTGCGGGGGCGTCGGACGGCTCCAGGCCACGACCCAGGGCGAAAATGAGGAGCTTCTCGGTCAGGGTGCCCACGAACTGATCCGGATGTTGCAACAGGCCGTCCTCAAGTCCGGCTACACCGACGAAGCGCCGGCCATCGGGAAGTCCACCGCTGGCGTCCACAGGCACCCCGTCCTCAGTGGTGCGCCAGCGTCCGACGGCGTCGTAGTTCTCCAGCGCGAAGCCGACGGGATCCATGAGATTGTGGCAGCTGGCGCAGGCCGGATTGGCCCGGTGCGCCGCGAGTCGCTGTCGCACGGGCAGGGACTCGGAGACGGTGTTTTCCTTGAGGGTTGGAACGTTCGGCGGAGGCGGAGGCGGCGGGGTTCCCAGCAGGTTGCCCAGGATCCAGTTGCCGCGGAGCACCGGCGACGTTCGGGTGGCGTAGGAGGTGACGGTCAGGAGGCTGCCCTGGCGAAGAAGCCCGCCGCGATGACTGTCGGGCGCGAGGGCCACCCGCCGGAACTGGCTGCCATAGATGTTTGGGATCCCGTAGTGCCGGGCGAGCCGCTCGTTGAGGAAGGTGTAGTCGGCCCGGAGGAGGTCGAGGACGCTGCGGTCTTCGCGAAGGACGGTTTCGAAGTGCAGTTCGGTCTCACGCCGAAAGGCCTCGCGAAGGTTGTCGTCGAAATCCGGGAACAGCCGGAGATCCGGCGTGAAGGACTCCAGGTTCCGCAGGTGGAGCCACTGGGCGGCAAAGCTGTCCACGAGGCTGCGTGAGCGCGGGTCGGTCAGCATCCGCCGGACCTGCAGCTCCATCACCCGGGGGCGATGGAGTTCGCCCCGTTCAGCGAGGGTGAGCAGTTCGTCGTCGGGAACACTGCTCCAGAGGAAGAAGGATAGGCGGGACGCGAGCGGGACGTCACCAAGCCGGTAAACGGTGCCAGGCGGTGCATCGGGCGGGTCCTGTTCGATCCGGAGAAGAAATCCCGGGTTGGCAAGGATGGCACTCAGACCCGCCGCCAGTCCGGCATCGAAACCGCCGTCGGACCGCGCTTCGCGATAGAACTCGAGCGGTCGTGCCACGTCGTCCGACCCGACGGGCCGGCGGTAGGCCCGGCGTGCGAAGGTCCGGAGAATGCGTTCCGCCCGGGCATCCTCGTTTTCATCCAGCTGGGCCGGCGCACCGAACAGCATTCTCCGGGCAGCGGTGTCGCCGGCGGCGGTGGAGAGGTAGGGGCCGGTGACGGATACCTGATACACGGCCGGTGTGAGCCGCGGATGCCGGTGCATGTTATAGCGCGCCTGGTAGGGCTCGCGCCGGGTCTCGACGAGGCTGGAGGGATTCTTGAGGAAGGTGATCCCCACGTCGTGGGCGCCGGCCGGAACGGTGATCCGCGCGATGAGATGGGCGTCCACCTTCTCAAAATTCCGATCCGCCTTGGGAGGCGAGACCGTAAAGCGGGCGGTCGGGCGGCGGTCCACGAGCACCACGAGTTCATGCGGTTCGCGCAGGCCTTCGACCTCCTCATTGCGGTCGCGGCTCAGGCGGACCTGGATTTCGTAGTCACCGTCGCGGGGAAAGGTATGGCGGATCAGCATCCCGCCGCGCGTTCCCGGCGGGAGCCCTTCAACGTGCTCTTCCTGGGTGCGATCCGGACGGGCGCGGTAGGTCTCGCCGCCCGGGCGCGATTCGGGAAGACCGACAGCGAGGCGGCTGATTTTTTCGGCGGCGGAGAGGTAGCGGCTCAGCAACGTCGGCGATAGATCGCCGACGGTGACGTTGTCAAACCCGTGGCTGGTATCGTCCTTGGGCAACAGCGCCGCAGCGTCGATCTCGAGACCAAGCAGGTCGCGGATGGCGTTCTGATATTCCGTGCGGTTGAGACGACGGAAGGTGTCGGTGCGGCCGGGATTGGGCGCACGGGCGGCGGCACGATCGAGGGCGTCACCGAGGCGACCCACGAGCCGGTCGTAGTCCTTTTCCGAGGGCCGCCTTTTTCCAAGGGGCGGCATCTGACGGGCGGCGAGCTGACGCACCACCCGCTCCCAGTTGTTGGCGTGCGCCGGCAGGTCCGCGGCCAGAGCCTGCTCCAGGTTCAAACCGGCCTTCGGGGAATCCCCGTCGTGGCAGTCGAGGCAGAATTGTCGGACGCTGGATTTGACCGCATCCGGGACGGGGGCCGCGACGCCACGACTAGCCAAGCCCGTCAGGGCGACAGCGGCCATCGCGGCCAAGACCAACCGGAGGATTTGCCGGGCGGCGGCCGCAGAAGACCCGCTTCGACCATGGGAACGGGGTCGCATCACGGTGGTCCGGCACGATGTCCCGCCCCGCGGAGTCGGACAAGTGCGAAGCCGGGACGCTCGCCAGTCCGTGGATTGCATGACAGCTTCCGCCGCATTCGAACCATGTCGCCTCTCGTTCGACCCCTCCGCCCGCTCGTCGGACTGGTCCTCATCGGCCACGTGGCCGCCCAGACGCCTTCGCCCGCCCCGGCGACGCCCACTGCTCCCGACCCGGCGCAGCGGCGTCGGATGTATCGGGACGCTGCCTTCGGACGGGAGGGAAATCCCGAGCGCGGCCGCCAGCTCTTCCAGGACGAGCGGAAGGCGGCCTGCGTGAAGTGCCACTCACTCGACGGCACCAGCAGCAAGGCCGGACCCGACCTGCAGTCCATCGGCGACAAATACCCGCGCCGCGATTTGATCCAGTCGGTGCTCGAGCCTTCGGCCGTGATCGCCGTGGGGTACGGCACCACCCTGGTCGAGACCAAGGCCGGGGAAGAAATCCAGGGCGTGGTGAAGTCGGCGACGGCCGAATCCCTCGAGCTCGTGGGTGCGGACGGACGGCACGTGGTCGTGGCGACCCGCGACATCCGGGCGCAGCACGGAACGACCGTGTCGTTGATGCCCGAGGGGATCGAGGCCGGGATGACGCCGCAGGAGTTTTCAGACCTGATTGAATACCTCACCACGCTGCGTCAGCCGGAGACGGCGGTGTCGGCGAACCGCGGGATGCCGTCGGACATTCCCTCGATCGCCCGCCCGGTGACCCTGCGGCCGTTCTTTCGCGAGGAACTGCGATTCCCTCACGCCTTCGTGCAGAAGCCGGGCGACATACGGTTCGGGCTGGTCTGGTTCGGCTCGCTGCCCGGCGTTCCGAACGCCTTTCTGGCGGGTCACCAGACAGGGCGGATCTGGCTGCTGGAGAAATCGGGCACGAACGAGACCAAGACGCTGTTTGCGGACCTTTCGAAGGACGTCTTCAACGAACGCGGACCGAACGGACTGCTGGGCCTGGCGTTGCATCCCCAGTTCCGGGAAAACCGCCGGTACTTTGTGAAGCATCAGGTTTTCGAGGACGGCAAGATCGTGACCACCGTGGCGGAGCGGCGCGCGTCTGAGGACCTGCGGTCGGATTCCGGCCAACCTGAGCGCCGCCTTTGGAGCGTGCCGAGCACGACACAGGACCACAGTGGCGGATGCATTGCCTTCGGCCCGGACGGCTACCTCTACATCGGGATGGGGGACACCGGACCCCAGCAGGATCCGCAAGGCCATGGCCAGGACCTGATGCTGCACCTCGCGAAGATGCTGCGGATCGATGTGGATCACACCGATCCCGGACTGGCCTACGCGATCCCGGCGGACAATCCCTTCCGCGGGCGCACGGACGCACGGCCCGAGATCTGGGCCGTCGGCTTCCGCGAGCCCTGGCGATTCAGCTTCGACCGGGTGACGGGCGATCTCTGGGTGGGCGACGTCGGACAGGATCGGGTGGAGGAGGTTTCCATCGTCCGGCGCGGCGAGAATCTCGGTTGGAATGTCCACGAGGGCTTCGAGCCGTTCTCCAATCGCTACCGGCGCGACGGCGTCACGTACACCCCACCGGTATTTGCCTACCGTCGCAAGTTCGGCAACTCGGTTACGGGCGGCTTTGTGTACCGCGGCGACCCACAGTCACCCTTCTACGGGGTGTACATCTGCGGCGACTACACGTCGCATCGCATCTGGGGCGTGAAGCAGGAAGGGCGGCTGTTGCAGTCGGTGCGCCAGATCGCCACGTCCCCGCAGGGCATCGCGTCGTTCGCGGAGGACGCGGCGGGGAACCTCTACGTCGTCGGGTATGAAGGGATGGTCTATCAAATGGATTTCACGGGCTCGGACTATGCCGCATCGAACTGAACCCAACCAACAGAGCCGGTGGCTGACCGTGACCGGCCTCGTGCTCGCGGCCGGACTGGGAGTTCGCGCGGCAGACTCGAATGTGGCGTGGGAGCGACACGCCGTACCGCTGCCCGAGTCCATCTGGAGCGTGGCGGCACTGGACGCCAATGCGGATGGGAAACTCGACCTGATCGCGATGGGCGAGACAAAGGTCTTCGCCCTGCCGGCTCCGGACTGGCGTCCGCAAGTGCTGTTCGATTCCCGGGAACCCAAGATGCTCTACTGCGTCGCACTGGACGCCGACGGGGATGGCGACCTCGACATCGCGGTCGGGCGGTATCGGGTTCCCTGGATTGAATACCGGGAGGCGAAGGCTGCGGGCAAGGCGGCAGCCGAGCCGGTTGGGCCGGACTTCAGCATCGGTTGGATTGAGAACCCACGGCGACTCGGTTCGCCGTGGTCTTTGCATGTCATCGATCGCGAGTTCAATGGCATCCACGGCCTGTGGACAGGAGATCTGAACGGCGACGGGCGGCCCGATCTGGTGGCGGACAGCATCCAGGGGCCGCGGTTTGAGAAGAGCCTCGCTTGGTTTGCAACGCCCGCACGCGGAGCGACGGAGTTCCCGCGTCACATCATCACCCAAGGCGGAGCGGACGGACGGCCCCATTACCTCGACGTGGCCGACCTGAACGCGGATGGGCATCCCGACCTGTTGGTGGGGGATTCCGGGGGCGGCACGTTCACGTGGTGGGAACAGGGGACGTCCGCAGGGGCGCCCTGGACGAAGCACCTGATTGCCCGCGAGCCGGGGGCAACCAATCTCCGGGCGGTGGATGTGAATGGGGATGGCGTCCTCGACGTGGTGGCCAGCTGCGGGCACGGGACCGGGGTGTTTTGGTTTGAGGGTCCGGCCTGGAAGAAGCACGGGATCGATGGCGAGTTGCGCGATCCGCATGCGCTTGCCGTGGGTGACTTCGATGGCGACGGGCGGCCCGATGTGGCGGTGGCCTCCTTTGGCGCGAAGCGGGTGCGGTGGTACCGGAATGATGGCCGGGGCGAATTCACGGCCTTCGATCTCGATACCGACCACGGCCAGGAGGCCTACGACTTGAAGGCCGTGGATCTGGATGCCGACGGCCGGCTTGATCTGATCCTGGCAGGACGCGAGACCCGCAACGCGGTCTGGTATCGGAACACAGCGGCCCGATAGGCGTCCGTCAGTGGTGCTGCGGCGGACACTACGGAGCGAAGTGGCGTTCCAGGAAGGCCACCACCACCCGCAGCCGTTCCTCATCGTAGAATGCAGCCCCGCCGTGGGCGGCGCCGTGGACCACCTCAAACTGCGCCGGGAGTCCCAGCTTCTGGTAAGCGCCCATCAGTTCATGCGCCTGATTGATGGGCATCTGCGGATCCTGGTCGCCATGGAGCAGGAGGAGCGGCGGGTCGTTTCGGTCCACGTGGAAAATTGGACTGGCGAGCCGGGCCAGGTCCGAGACGGCGTCGGGCTGTCCCCCGAGAAGGAGGTCGAGGGCGGGGACACGGACGCTGAGCCCGTGGGGTGTGGACTGTTGGAGAATGGTGGTGAGGTTGGCTCCGCCGTAGAAGCTGATGATTCCCTGGACGTCAGAACGCGTCGTCCGGTGCTCGCCGACGGAGCCCTCGAGATCAGGGTGTCCGTTGGAAACCCCGATGAGGGCCGCGAGATGTCCGCCAGCGGAATCCCCGGCAATGACCAGGCGGTCGGTCGGCAGTTTCCATTCCGAGCCCCGGGCGCGGAGAAAGCGGATGGCCGCCTTCAGGTCGTGGGCCTGCGCGGGGAAACGCGCCTGAGGGGAGAGCCGGTAGTCCACGCTGGCGATGGCGTAGCCCTGTTCGACGAGGCGTCGCAGGGGCATCGAATCCTTTGAACCCGACCGCCAGGCACCGCCGTGTACCCAAACGAGGACCGGTGCGCGTGGGATGCCGGCGGGCAGGTGCAGGTCGAGTCTGAGCGTCGTATCGCCGACGGTGGCGTAGGAAACATCGCGGACCACGTGAACGCCCCCGGCGTCCGGGGAAGTGGCCGGTTCGGCGGCGGCGCCCCGGGGAACCGGAAGTGCGGCCAGTACGACGGCCAGCGCGAGGACGGCGGATTTCATGGCGAGTGCCTGCATCATGAGCAGCGCGCCGTCCGCCGGAAAGGCTCCGTTCCCACCTTGGGATCGCCCGCCGAGCGCCAACCGACGCTCGGCGGAGAACTCGACCTCGGAATGCGCGTTGGATCGCCTCCCGCCGGCCGAGTGGCGGCGACGGATTTCATTTCCTCATGCACGCCGGGCCCCTAAGTATTGGTCTCACCAGCGATGCCCTATTCCTGGTTTAGACAGTTCCGAGCGCGGTTTCCGATCCGATTTGGCTTTGACATTTTCATCGCCTACCACCGCCAAAGTGCCGAGTCCTACGCCCAGGCACTCCACGCCGCACTGACGCGCGAGCCCTACCGCCTGGTTTCATTTTTGGACAAACAGGGCTTCACACCCGGGACGCGTTTGCTGTCGGAGACACTCTTAAAGCTGCTGTTCAGCCACATGCTGGTCGTCGTGTTCACTCCCGGCGCGCAGGCTTCGCCATACGTGCGACGGGAAGTTCACCTCTTTCTTGCGATCCGGAAGTGGTATTTCTGGAATCGCCGGCCGATCTCCATTCTGGACGTGGAAGGCTACTGGAAGCGGTTGGTTGAGTCAGACTCCTCGGAAACCCTCGATTCACCGTGGCGCCAACTCGTACTTGAGACTCGGCGCGACCTTTTGATCTACGAGACGGAAACCACCTTTGCCTCCGGCGAGCCAAGTCCCGCCATTCGCAAGCGATACGGGGAATGGAAGGAGTTCGCGCGCCTGCGTCGACGCGACGTCAATACCGTGCTCGGTTCGGTCGCGCTGGCCCTCCTGCTCGCGATATTGGCGATCGCCCTGGGTTGGGCTGCGCAACGCGCCAAAGGCACACTGGCCGAAGCCGAAAAGGCACGACTGTCGGCGGTTGCCCTCAAACTGGGAGCCCAGTCCCAGCAGGCACTGGCCAAGCCCAACGGCCAGGACGCTCTTGCCGCTGTGGCGCTCGCCGTCGAGTCCCTCCGAACGGAACCGAATCTGGACGCCAACAGAACGCTCCTGGACGGGCTGGAGTTGCTCACCAAACCGCTGGAATCGAAGACGCTTTGGCACGGAGTGGACGGAGATGACTACGCATGGCTCACGCCTTCAGGTGACTTTGCCTTGTTGCGCAAAACCTCGGAGGACCATCGAGGACTGTTGATGGTCAAATCAGTCCGCGACGGGAAATCCCAAACGCTTCCGCTCGCCCATACCAACCTCCAAGTTCTCGGGTTCAGCCCCGGAGGAAACTTGATGGTCATGGGCGCGAGCGAATCCGATCCTCATTCAGCAGACTCAAAAAAGGTCAGCCGCATCGAAGTATACGCATTGGACGGAGCAAAGCGGATCGCGGCGCCGATCGAACTCGAAGGGGAGATACCGCAATTCCGATCCGCGGGATCCGCGGCCGTGAGCGCCGATGGAAGGGTGGTCGCCGCAATTACCTCAGCCGCCGCCAAGAACCCCTTTCAAATGAGCGTCGTAGGCCTCGACACAGACCATACGCCCCGGATCAGGCTCGAGATCACCGCGAACGCACCTTTTCCAGTACTCTCCGCCGACGGACGCTGGCTGGCGGTCGGTGATGCCACGCTGACAAACCGGTCCGTTGTTACGATCTGGAACCTCAAGGCATCGCAGGAGAACCGGGCCACACAGGAGGTGCCGAGCGTTTCACTCGTCCACTCCGCCGGGGTCGAGAGCGCCGCGTTCAGCCCTGACGGCCGATGGCTGGCCACCGCCCAGCTTCCCTTTGGCTTCGACGCTTCGGAACAGCGACTTGTCGGCAGCCACACAGTCAGGCTCTGGGATGTTGCGACCGGCCACGAGATCGCCGACCCCATGCGGCACTCGGCACCAATTCACCAGGTCATTTTCAGTCCGGACGGCAGACAGTTGGCCACGGCCGACGCGAACGAAGTCATCCGGGTGTGGGACCTTACCGGCCGACTCCTCCGGGTGGAACGTCGCGAAGGGCAATTATCAGAAGCCCGGCCTGCGGCACTCACGACCTTTTGGGATGAGGGGATTGCGGTGCTTCGGTTGCGTGCCCCGGGTTCCGGCAAAACCTCTCCAGACTCGGATGCCTCCGTAAATCTGGATCTCGTGGTCGATTTCGCTTCGTTCGAACCGGCCCACAACTTGATCTCGCCGGTTCAGATCGCCAATTCCGCCCAATCCTCCCACAGCGCCTTTAGCCTGGACGGTTCCTCGCTTGCGTTCGCTGTTTCGAACCGGGTTGAACTGTTTCGCCATGAGCATCCCCAGTGGACACTGTCACTTCCCTACGAAGTACAGGACCTCGCCTTCAGTGCGGACGCACAATGGCTGGTTCTGTCCGGAACCGACAGCGAGCGCCAGCCAGCGGCCTTGGAAATCACCCTCGTGGCCACCCCCACGGGCCTGACGCAGTGGAGCACGCGGATTCCGACGGAGGATGGCGGCACGGCGTACGTGGCGAACACGGGGTGGGTCGCAGCGGAAATCGGACTTCGCTGGGATCATAGAGGCGCCAATACCTTCCTGTTCGAAGGGACGGCCACCGCGACCCGTCATTGGGAGCTGGGATCTCCACCTCCCGAGTTCTCTCCGGAACATACCAATGGGTGGTCCTGGCCCGACATCGGGTACTACCAACCCGAACTCGCAGGAATGAGCCCGGACGGCAAATGGATCCTGGCCGCTGACGGAATCCGCGACACGCGAACCGGTGCCGTGGTCTGGAAGGTCCCGCAGACCGCAGGGGGCAAGGCGATCGGCTTCGACCGCTCGGGCAAACGGGTCTACCTCCGCCTCAACGATGAGAAAGATGCCTTCACACTATGGGATCCCCAGACGTCGAGTCTGGTCCGCAGGTGCTGGTTCGCGCCCGCCAACCCGGCGGCAATGAGTCCCGACGAAGCGTATTTCCTGAATGTGAACGACGAACCCCTGACCCACCGGACCTTCTGCCTCTACCGGGCGCAGGACGGAATCCCACTCGCGAGAATGAATTTCGGTGGTTACGTCCATGCCGCCGCGTTCAGCCCTGACGGAAAATGGATTCTGGCAAGTGGCGAAGGCGCGACTCTACGGCGCTTTCTTTGGCGGTCGCAGGACTTGATCAACGCCGCCCAACACTATACCCCGCCCGACGGGAATCACGACGCGTTGCTCCTGCCATACACCTCCGGACCGCGGAAATCGCCACGCCCAACATCGTCGGGCAAATAGCGGACGAGGGAATCGGTTCGAATTCCGCGCAGTCGGTCCACGAGCGATCAACTCCATTACGAAGCGCACGCATGCGGTGAGACAGCGATCCACACCGGTACAGGAGGTCGGAGAACCCCTCCAGTTATCCGTCCATGACTCGATTCCGAGGAGGATTAATGTTACGTGGTGGGCGGACGTGAACCCGCCAAGGTGAGCGAGGAAGAGTGAAGGTCCGGGCCAAAGGACAGGACATCCATCGGGATCAGCTTCCTACGCCATACACCTTCGGATCGATGCGCAGTGACCGGAGGAGGCTTCCCAGTGCGAGCATCTGAGATCCACGACTCGTCCGTAGACAGAATACCCGGGGCAGAGTTGGGCGCTGACTGGCCGGTTCCTATCGCCTCCCCAATATGGGTCCGGACTCCGTCGAACGACGGAGCGCGTTGGGCAAGAATCCTTCCCCAGTTTCCTCGGGTGGGCCGCAGCACGCAGAACAGCCCTGCCCACCGTCAAACCGCGGCAGGGAAGGCACCATCGGGAAACACGAAATCGGGGTTCACGTCCTTCGATCCGCGGTGGTCCCCGTCGAAGCTTACTGCTCGACGGAGACTTCGATGAGGTTGCCGTCTGGATCGCGGAAATAGACGGACAGAATCGGACCCAGAGCTCCCGTTCGTGACACCGGTCCGAGCTCCACGGCGACCCCCTCGCGTTGGAGATGAACGAGGATTTCGCCCATGGGGGTCCGCGAGATCAGACACAAGTCCGCGGAACCGGGCGTGGGCGATGCGGCATGCGGAGCGATGGGCGCCCCGGCGCTGTGGAGATTGATCTTCTGTCGGCCGAACACGAGGGCGCGGCGTCCCGCCCCAAAGACCACCTCCTCCATCCCGAGGACCCGGGAATAAAACGCGCAGGTCGCGTCCACATCCCGGACCGTCAACACCAGGTGATCCAACCGGTCGATGTTCATAATGATTGGGCCCAAAGGGATCGCTCACTACAGACCGTCACCCGTCGCCAGATGGTCGGAAGCAACTCAGCCTCTCCGAGCCCGACCGAAGACTCCGATCCCCAGACATCCTCCCGCAAGCAATACCCAAACCTGAGTCACATTCCCCAACTCGGGAACCGCGAGCACGATTCGTCCCTCGACCATCGTGGACCACCCGAGACTCAGGTGGATGGCATCCGCGGGAATCTCACCGAAACTGGCTGTCTCGAGCCGACTGGTATCCACAAATCCAAACGCTCCCTCCCGAACCAAATAGGCTTCACTGCCGGAAAGGACGCGGGAGGTTTCCCGGGGATCCCCGGCGAGTGAGTAACGAAGCTCCACCAACCACCGCGCGCTGCCGTCCGAAAACGACCCGGGACTCGCGTCGGCGAGCGAGGACAGATGAAACCGATAGGCCAATGAATCGAGGTGGAGATCAAACGTCGGTCCCTGGAGACCCGTGACCGAAAACCCGACCCGGCCGGAGGTCAGGAGTTGTGCTCCGGACGACGAATCGCCCAAGCCCAGATTGAGCACAAACTCCGACGACGAAACGTGGTGAAACGCTGAATGGGAAGTGGTTCCCGAAATCCGTTGATCCCCTCCGGTCGCGGCGACACCGGAAAAGAAAGAACCAGATTCAGAGGATGAAGAGTAATCAGCCAGGAAGGCTTCCCGGGATCCACCTCCCCCCTTGCTGCCGACGAACCCAAAAAGGGAACTCTCCGAAACACCGTATTCGAGGAAGCCTTCCGAAAGCCGAACGTCAAACTGAAGCTGGGCGGTTCCATCCGAGCTCGCCCCTGTGGCCCTTGCATCCAGGAAAAAGCCTCCAATTCCCGCAACCGCCAGGAGAACCCAATCCCTGGCCAGGGATCGAGACTTCGGAAGCACATTGTACGGGAGAGGAATGCCTGGCGAACGGAGATCGACTGCGCCCCTTCGCATCCTTTGACCCGGAAACCATTGCATCGACCCATTTCAAGGCGTCTTCCTCACCACAGGAATACCTGGAACCCAGTATTTCGTCCTCACGCCATCCAGGGACCTTCTTACTCACTGGAAACCGGGGTGCATAACGCGTTACCCAGCCTTCCCGGCCAGAAGGGTCGTACAAGAACCGGCCTCACGGAACAATCTGCACGACCACCCATTGGATCCCTGGATTGGTCCCACGGATGGGCCTATCCTGAAGTCATCCCTCCAACTCCAACTGCCGCAGGCGCTCTTCGAGTCGCTCGCGTCGAGGAGTGTCGCCTGCGGCATCCGCAAGCCGGATGCCTCCCCGCAAATAATTCCGCGCGGTCGACTGGTCGTTCATTGAGATTGCCATCCCCGCAATCTCCTCGGAAATGACAGCCAGCCTTGCCGTATCGTCCTGGACCGGGAGTCCGGTTGCCGCCAGTTCGCCCTTCAACTTCGCGACCACCAATGCGCGAAAATAGGCCCGCGCCGCGCGGGGAAAATTCCCAGCACCCTTGTAGAAGTCAGCCATCTGTTCATAGCCCTCACGCAGACCTTCAAAGGTTAAGGGAAACCGCTGAATCGCTTCGCCATTCTCTACCATCCGTCGTCGTTCATCCGGCGCCAGGCGGGCAATGCCTCGTGCCCGATCCACCAGATCGCGGAAGACAAAATGGTTAAAAGCCCCCACCTCGGGTAACTCGTCGTACGAGATGACCCGGGGCAGATGGGCAATAGTTGGATCGTCATCCAAAAGAGGAGAAATGGGTCCATCGGGCGAAGGTATGACCACCACGGTGACCCCGGCCTTACCCTGTGCCACACAAGTGTCGAGTTCGAACCGAGCTCCCGGGGTTAGCGCCGGCACTTCTGAGACAATGATCTCAGCTTTCTTAATGAGATCCACCGCGACGTCCTGCCATTCCTCGTTCGACAACTGCAACGCCGGAGCGCCATGACCAAGGGCACCGGGAAGGGGAATCTCCTTGGGATCGACGATGGTCAAGACTCCAATCCCATGGAGCGACAAGGTAGCCCACAAATGATTCTCAAGCAGCATTCGTTGCGCCGGCCCATGATACATCGTGAGGTGGAATGTCCTCAAATAGAGCAGGAACGGTTTCCGACTTTCATCCCATGCCTGAAGCACAGCTTGGGCGCGCCTGAACCGATGTACGGTAGAAGTTACGCCGAAACGGCTCTGAGGGCCCGAACACGCGCCGTAGGGTTGATCAGCCTTGGATGGTTCGGACATGATGGCGTCTCCCGTAATCTCGCCTGACTTCCCAACCGGGCTCGAAAAACCACGTCCGGTCTTGCATGCTGAACGCCATTTCCTCAAGTGCAATATGGACGCCGCGTGCCGCACCGCAGCACGGACTTCAGCCTCCGCGCGGGACTGTGGGTCGCGGCACCCTGGGCCGACTTCACAGCCGCATCATCGGGTTGGCGATACGAATCCGGGAAAGGATCGGGTTCCAAAATCTGTGGTGCTGCTCGGGAACGTTCGCAGGGAGGTGATTCGTCCAGAAATTCGGCAATCACGAGATCGTGTTCCGTCTTCGGCGCTTAGGCGGCTGCTTGGATCTTGTTCCCATCGGCCCTCACCTTGCCTCCGGGGGCAGCGGAAACGGTGGGCTTTGGACGTGGCGCACAAACGCCTCGGCCTGGTTGGATCCACTCTCCAGTCCGCGCATGCGCGTGACGGATTCCTGGAGCGCATAGTATCGATCGGGGGATTGGCTGGCATGGGCATAGCACGCCTTTCGTTTGCGCGCCGCGGTCGCGGTGATGTCCACGTAGTCGGTGGGCGAAAACTGCACCGTGTCCTCCCCCGTCGAGACTTCATAGAAATAGAGTGCGAACTTCCGTCCGAGGCGGATCCACGCGTCATAGACCAGATTGAACATGGCGCGGTGATCGGCGTGGTTGTCGATCGGCCAATGGGTGAAAACGGCGTCCGGACTCTGCTCCTGAAGGAGTTTGCGAAACCGCTCGTAGTGCTCCGGATCGACCACGGCGTGGCCATCGATCTGGCCGGCAAAGACGGGCCGCGCACCGAGGACGCGACAGGCCTCTCCCGCCTCGGAGACCCGCACCTCGCTGGCGGGACGGGACGCCGTCTCCGCAGGATCCCCCTTGTTGAGGTACAGCAACAGGACCTCGTCGCCGCGATCGGCATACCGGGCGATGGTTCCGCCGCAGCCGTATTCCGGATCCCCAGGATGTCCCCCCGTCACCATCACACGAAGTTTTCGCCGGGCGGGAGTCGCCGTCGCTTCCGCCGTCGAGGCCGCGGCGACTCGAAGTCCGGCGCCCACCATCGCGCCGCCGAGCATGCCCTGACTGATCATCCTGCGTCGGGAAATGGAATTCATGGAACTGCACGACCCTCCCTACAACCTGGGCGGGGGTCAAATGGAGAGGACCCGCAGCTACCCGCGAGTCATCGAAGCGCCTGCGATCAGGAGGATCACCACAACCGCCACCAGCACCCCGTACGCCGCCGCGGAAAGCGCGTCGCCGCGATACAGGCGTCGCTGAATCGGATATCCCCCAAGGCAGACCATCCACCCCGCCAGGCTGATCCCCAGCCAGGCCGCGATTCCTGGGGCTCCGAACGCCGTCCGGAAATCGTTGTCGCCGCCCAGCAGGTATGGAAACGCCGTATTCGCCACATCCGCGAGCGGAACGACGTACAGCCAGATCCAAAGAAACGGGGCAATCGATCGGGAGAACGGACGGGCGCGCCGGGAAAGCACCAGCACCCAGAGGCTCAGGAACACCCAGAGGAGATAGGGCGCGAGCGCAATCCATCGGGACGGCGGCACCACGCCTGCAGGAAACCGGTAGGCCACATGGCCCCATTCCCGACCGCCGGGAATCACCACGAACTGAGTGACCTCGCCGCCGGACACCATCACCGCGGCCGCATGAGCGGTCTCATGGACGACCGTCACGGCGAGCGCTCCCGGCACCAGGAGAAGTCCCTGGATCCAATGTCGCTTTAGAAAGACCCAAATCTCCTGGCCGGTACTCCCGAGCTTCCGGGAACAGGCGCCGCCGGGGTCCTTGGAATTCACGACCGTTCGTAATGTTCCAGCGCCTCCTGGATGTGGCGCGCAAACTCGGGATACGTCTGGGTCAGCCCAAGGACATCACCCCGCTTCAACTCATAGACCTCGCAGTCGGTGATGGCCCGGATGGTGGCCGTCCGCGGGACCTCCTTCAGGATGGCCACCTCCCCGAAATACATCCCCTCGCGCAACACCGCCACCTGGCGGCCGGCATCCTCCTGGGTGACGGACACCTGTCCCAAGGTCAGGAAATACATCGCGTCCCCGGGTTCGCCCTGATGAAACACCACGTCCCCCGCTTCGAACTCCTTGGATTCGAGACGCGGCACGATATCCCGGATGAATTCCGCACTCGCGCTACGAAAAAACGGCACCTTTTCAATCAGCGGGTGAATGATCGCGCGCATCCGGAGCAGCTCGCGGTCGATCTTGCCCGGCCCCTTCACCGGCATTTGATCCATGAGATGGATCTGCTCGGGGACCATGTAGGCCGCCAGGCGACCCTTGAGAAACTCGCGCAGTTCCGCGGGCGTCGCGGCACGATCCGAATGCAGAACCACACACGCGTGCACGACCTGGCCCCATTCCGCATCCGGCACCCCGATGACACAGGACTCCGCGACGGCCGGGTGATCGGACAGCGCGAACTCGACCTCGAGCGGGGATACATTGCTGCCCCCGCGCACGATCACGTCCTTCTTCCGCCCCATGAACCAGAGGTAGCCATCCTCGTCGAAACGCCCCAGGTCGCCGGTCCTCACCCAACCGTCCCGCATCACCTTTCGGGTCAACGCGGTGTCGTTCCAGTAGCCCTCCATCATCATCGGACTCCGGACCATGATCTCCCCGGTATCAGAAGCCCGCGAATCCTCTCCTTGCTCGTTCACAATGCAGACCTGGGCGCCGTACATCGGAAGTCCGATCGACCCAGGTTTCTTGCGTCCGAACGGCGGATTCATGGCATACGGTCCCACCTCGGAAGCACCGCATTGTTCGGTGATGGGCACGCCTGTGGCGGCCGAAAACTCCTCCTGGAGACGAATCGGAACCCGGTCTCCGCCGGCAACGCACAGTCGGAGTGCGCTGAAGTCGGACCTGGAAAATTCGGGATGCGCGAGCACCTGGGCCAGTGCGGACGGCAGCAGGGTGAGATAGGTCTTGGCCGGAGCCTGCCGCAACGCAGCGAGGTACGCCTCGACGCTGAACTGTTCCACCAGGGAAACGCAGCCGCCCGCATACAACACCGGCAGCAGCTGGCAGCGCAGCGCCATCGGACGCGTGATGGGCGCGGCGATCAGGGCATTGTCCTTGGGACCCAGCGGCACCCGCGCCAGGTATTTGGTGATGCCCGACTGGACCGCTCCGCGGGTGAGGGTCACGCCCTTCGGACGCGACGTCGTTCCGGAGGTGAAGATCATGATGCACAGATCCTGGTCTTCGAAGGACTCGGGAAGTGAGCCAGGAGTGGATCGCGAGGCGACGTCATCGAAGCGACGGTGACGACGATCCGTGGCATCTCCGCCCACGACGAGAACCGTCGGAATGCCAGCCAGCGCGCCTTCTGCCGCAAGCTCGGCAACCCGGTCGTGGTGGACGATCAGGACCGAGGCTCCGCTGTGGACCAGGGCGTATCCGATCTGGGTTGCCCGGTGCCGGTAGTCGAGCGGCACCATCACGAAGTTCCCCTTGAAGCAGGCCAGGTAGGCCAGGACGGTCTCGCGGCAATTGGGAAGCAGGACGGCGACCCGGTCGCCCGATTCCGCGCCCGCCGCCATCAGGCCCGTCGCCAGGCTCCGGGCCGATTGGTCCAGCTCCTGGGCCGTCCAGGTGCGTCCCTGGAATTCGAGGACCTTTCGCCCGGGTTCCTCAGCGAGCGTGGACTTCAGCAGTTGATGCAACATGGGTTGTCCGCACGACCATCGTGGTGCCGCATGGAACCGGGAATCCGGGAATCAATCAAGGAGCGCGGGCGAAGGGGGTGGGCTGTCGTGTCGCCGGAACTGATCACGTCCGGGGCCATGGCGTGGAACAATACGGCGGGTGAGCTCTCTCGCGAAGGCCCCGGATCGGATTTGGGCCCGCAACATGCGGGCCCTCCCTCCGGTCCCTTGGGAGGGCTGGCGTGTCGCCGGCCCAAACTCGATCCCGTCCCTTTCGAGATCGCCTTCAGTGGGTAGCTGGGCGCTTCCTGAAACAGGCGCGCTCCGCCCACATTCCCACCCCAATGCCCACCGCATAGGCGAGAAGATCCGGGGCGTTGAAGGTGCTCCCCAATATCAACCGGCCGGGAAGAGTGGCGCGGAGACCGTCAATCCATGGAGCGTGATACAACTGCAGAAACTCGATCACCCACGCAAAACCGAGGGCGGTGAGACCAACCTGCAGGGTCGGACTCATGGGCCGGATGAAACCGATCCCGAGAAACACCATCAGCGCCCACAGCGCGTCGCCGCCGTATTTGGTGATCGCGACGGGGAGGGGCAGAAGCTTCGAGCGCCACAGCAGGCCCAACCCGAGAACCAGCACAACCGCCCCCGCGTACAGAAGACGGTTCCGGTGAGGGGGAAGAACGGAGGGATGCATGCGGGGTGCGGCTGGATCAATGAAGAACGGCCTGAAGGCCGGACTACAAACAGGCCGTTCGTAGTCCAGGCTTCAGCCTGAATCGGGGCGTGGGGGCAGCCACTGTCCGTCGATTCGCGTCCGGCGGCGGGGCAATCCCAGTCTGAAACCGCGGATCCGCAGCAGTCCCCGGTGTCACGGGCGAATTGGGGTTCGGAGGAGTTGTGACGATGGGGACAGGCTGAAGCCCGCACTACGAACGGCGGCGCGCGCCTTCAGCGGACCAATTCGTAGGCGAAGCCCTTGAGGTATTCGGTCTCGGCGATGGCCGGGATGACGGGGTGATCTGGCGACTGGGAGTAGCTCGCCACGCGGCGAAGCACCCGGCGGGTGTCGTAGGCGGCGGCGAGGATGACCTCCTCGAAGAGGTCGCGATTCACATGATGCGAACAACAGAAGGTGGCCAGAACGCCGCCCACCTTGAGCAGTTTCATCGCACGGAGATGGATCTCCTTGTAGCCCCGCAATGCGTCCGGAATGGATGCCCGGTTCCGTGTGAACGACGGCGGGTCCAGGATGATGAGATCATACCGCGGAATCACCTTCTCGTTCGGTCCCACCGCCGTATGCGCCTTCAACCAGTCAAAGACGTTGGCCGCCTCGAAGCGGGCGGTTTTGGAGAGTCCATTGGACTTCGCATTCGCCTGCGCGGCGGACACCGCGGCGTCGCTTTGGTCGAGTCCGAGCACGTTGCCGGCCCCGGCGCGGGCGGCGTGGAGGGCAAATCCGCCGAGGAAGCTGAAGCAGTCGAGCACCTCGTCGGCATTCTTCGCGAGTTCCCCCACCGCGGCATAGTTGGCCTGCTGGTCGAGGTAGAGGCCGGTCTTGTGACCTTCGGCCAGGTCCACCTGGAACTGGAGGCCGTTCAGCGCAATCGACATCGACGGCGACGCCTCGCCCGCGAGGACGCCATTGCAGTCCGCGAGTCCCTCGAACTTTCGGGACGCCGTGTCGCTGCGTTCCAGAATGGCGCGCGGCTTCAGCAGTTCCTGGAGCACCGCGACGATGTCCGCCTTGCGACGATCCATGCCGAGTGAACTGATCTGGACGACGAGCACGTCCTCGTAGCGGTCCACGATCAACCCGCTGAGGAAATCGCTCTCCGCGTTCACGAGCCGATAGGAGGTCGCCCCGGACATCCAGCGCTTCCGGAGTTCCATGGCCGAGGCGATCCGTTCGCGGAAGAAATTGCGGTCCGACTCCACCCGGTCGCGGTCGAGGACGCGCACGGCGATCTTGGACCGTGAGTTGTAGAATCCGGTGCCGAGCAACCGTTGCCGGTGATCCTTGACCTGCACCCAGTCGCCGTCCCCAAGCGGGGCGGTGATGCGGAGAATGGAATTGGAGTAAACCCAGGGATGGCCCGCGACAATGCGGTCCGCTTCGCCCGGCTTGAGAATGACCGTGGTCAGGTTCATGGCGTGTAAACAGTGCGTCCCGCGAAGTGCGGGTCGAATCAACACCCTAGCCCAGGTTCCCCCTTCTCTCCAAGCACGGCTTTTGGTGCTCCTCCGGGCGGACGATGTCGATCCCAGGTCCGCGCCGCACCAAAGGCAGGGCGGTTTACTCATTTGTAACAATTGTCACCTTGATGTCACTGCGACAGGGATGCCTGATTTCGGGGAGTCATTACCGTCGTCATCTCCCCAAACCCATGAATCCCACAAAACTCGCGGCACATCTCGATCAGGCACGAAAGGACCATGCAACCGCGAGCCGGGAGGCAGCAGCAGCGGTGGTCGCCCACCGTGTGGCGACGTCCGCCTACCAGCAGGCACGCAAAAAGCTCAAGGCGGCGCGGAAGGCGGCGAAGGCCGCAAAGAAGTCCGTGCGGGAAACCAAGGAACAGGTGAAGAAGACCGCGCGCCTTGCCGGGAAAACGCAGGGAGTTCTCAAGAGACTGGTGAAGAAGGTCCCGACACCGAAAGCCCAGAAGCCGTCCAAGCCTTCCAATCCCACGCCGAAAAAGAAGGGGGCCACGCGCAAGCCCGCAGCGCCCAGTCCGGCGAAACCGTTGGAGGCCCCAACCGCGGCGCCGGACGCCGGTTCACAGCCGGCGTAAACCGGCCGCGCGTGGCAGGGCACTTGAGCCTGGGCGAGCGCGGACTCAAGCCCCGGCCTGAATTCGCTGAAGCAGGCGCTTGGTCGCCCGGATTCCCTCGGGCTCACTCAATTTGTCGCCCTCGTATTCGATGCCCACGAAGCCGTGGTATCCGGCATCGGTGACGATCTTCATCATGCGGGGATAGTCGGTCTCGATGCAATTGCCAGCGGCGTCAAAGTCATAGGACTTCGCGCTGACCGCCCGCGCGAAGGGCATCATCTGGGCCACCCCGAGGTAGCGGTCGTACCATTCGCCGGGTTTGATCTGGAAGTTCCCGAAGTCCGGCAACGTGCCGCAGTTCGGCTTGCCCACCTTGCGCATGACTCCGGACAACCACTCACCGTTGGAGCTGAGGTCTCCGTGGTTCTCAACGATGCAGTTCAGTCCGAGCGTGGCGCAGTAGGCCGACAACTCCGACAATCCCTCCGCGGCGCGGTCCTGCTGTTCGGAATAGGTGCCGACCCCGCCCGTGGCCGCGTTGACGCGAATGGCGTGTCCGCCGAAGAACTTCGCCGCATCCGCCCACTTGTGGTGGTTCAGGACGGCCTGGCGCCGCTTGGCCGGATCGGGATCCCCCAGGTTGCCCTCGCCGTCGCACATGATGAGGACGATGCGGACCCCTTCGGAATCGGCGCGTCCCTTGAACTCCCGCAGGTAGGCCTGATCGGTCGCCTGCTGCATCATGAACTGGTTGACCAATTCGATCGCCTCGATGCCGTAGTCCTGACGGGCGGCCTTCGGGAAATCGAGATGGGTCATCTGTTTTCCAAACAGCGCCTTGTGAAGGGACCACTCCGCCAGACTGATCTTGAAGGGCGGCGGGGCCGGCTTGGAGGTGGCGCATCCGGCGGCGGCAAGTGCCGCAGCGGCGGCGGACTGTTGGAGGAATTGGCGGCGAGTGAAGTTCATCTTGAGGTCCATGGCCCACTCCGTACACGGATGAGATTCCGCGCGACAGGTGGCGGGGTTCAGACCACAGAAAGCGCCAGTCCCTCCGGTGGGTCAAGAGCGGGGAGCAGCCTGAAGGCTGAACTACTAACGCTCTCCCGGCTCTTACTTCGGCGGTACCGGGAGAGGCAGCCGCACGACATGATCCGGAAACTGATCCGCCCGTGCCCGGCTCCAGGACAGGCGCTCCGCGTGGCCGTCGGTGAAGACGTAGTTGGCGGAACCCTGGTGGCGATCGTAACGGACCCATCCCTGGTCACCATACCTCCCGGCACCCCAGCGAACCAATGCCGCCTCCCCCACCCAGGAGTCATAGTCATCCTGTTTGACGTTGCCGTAAGCCGCGTTATCCGGCGCATTCATCGCCTCGGAGTTCCGCTCCGAGAACAGGATGACATTCGGATTTGGAAGGGCTGCAATGACGGATTCCGTGGCGAATCCCGGAAGCGCCCGCTCCAGCGCGTAGCGGGCACTTTTATGGGTGAAGATGGAGTTCAGGAGATAACTCTGCATGGTCAGCCGATTCCGCTCCGCTATTCCCAATTCACTGTCCGGAGGCGGCGACTGGTCCGCCTGCGTGATGGCCCCATTGAATCCCGGCAGGTCGGTCGCCAACCGCCGCGACCGGGGGGTCCGGTCGCCGGGACAAAAGGAGACCTGCCGCGTTTTCAGGTAGGGATGGAGAAAAATGACCCACGGCTTCTCGGCCTCGCTGGTTCCCATGCCTCCTCCGGCCACTCCGGAAAGATCGGAGGGAAGTTCGTCCACCTGGGTTCCGTCATCCAACACCCAGCCCTCATGATGATGAAACAGTCCGCCTCCGTGGTCGCCCATGTAGAGCTGGGCACCGAGGCCGAGCTGCCGCTGGTTGGAAATGCAGCCGATTCCTACGGCACGCCGCCGCGCATTGGCAAAGCCGGGGAGAAGCAGCCCCGCCATCACCGCAAGGACGGCCATCACCACCAGCAACTCGACCAGGGTGAAGCCACACGCCAAACGACGGGGATGAACGTGCATGTCCGGTTTACGTTTTCAGAAGGGGAAACGCAGGGCATCCCTGTTTGGATGCAGGATTCTGCCGCCCTGGTTCCAGGCCCGAGCCGCCGCGAAGCGTCTTGGACTGCGGTCGTCCCCTACCGCTTTCCTTCCCGCCGGGACGCGTTCCGAAGAACTCCACACCCACCCGCGGTTGACACGTCGTTCCAAAGCGGGAGCTGCGCTCCCGCTCCAACGGTGCCCCTCATCTACTCCCGGCCTGCCGCCGCGATGAAGGGCTTCAATTCCGCCATGAGACGGCGGAAGCCATCCAGGGACAGCTGCTGGGCGCTGTCGCTCAGGGCTTCCTTCGGATTCGGATGCACCTCCAGCAGGAGGGCGTCGGCGCCCATGGCGACGGCGCCCTTGGAGAGCGACATGACGAGGTCCGCGCGACCCGCGCCCTGACTCGGATCGATGACCACCGGGCAGTGCGACTCCTGCTTGAGGATTGGAATGGCGGACAAATCGAGCGTGTTCCGGGTGTAGGTCTCGAAGGTCCGGATTCCCCTCTCGCAGAAGAGTAGTCCGGAGTTTCGGTTCGAAAGGACGTATTCCCCCGCGAGCAGCCATTCCTCGATCTTCATCGAAAGACCGCGTTTCAGCAGGACCGGCTTTCCCGTCTTCGCAGCGGCGATGATCAACTGGAAGTTCTGCGCATTGCGGGCGCCGATTTGGAGGATATCGGCGTGCTCAGCGACCAGGTCCGCATGCGCCTCGGAGAGGAGTTCGGTGATGATGGGAAGTCCCGTTTCCCGACGGGCCTTCGACAACAACTTGAGGCCCTTCTCCCCGAGTCCCTGGAATTCGTAGGGGGACGTGCGCGGCTTGAAGGCTCCCCCGCGCAGGACGGTGGCCCCCGCATCCCGAACCGCGTGCGCGGTCTCAAGAATCTGGCGTTCGCTCTCCACCGAGCAGGGACCCGCCATGATGACGACCCGGTTGCCGCCGATGACCACATCCCGTGCCCGGACGGTGGAGTTCTGCGGATGCGCCTCGCGGCTCACGAGCTTGTATCGCTTCTGGATGGGCGTGACGCTTTCCACCTGGGGCCAGGCCCTCAGTACGTCCAGAGATTGGTGGCTGCGCTCGTCACCAATGGCGCCGATGACACTGCGGGCAACCCCCTTCATCAGGTGCGGACGGTAGCCGAGGCGCTTGATTTCCTTCAGGACGGCGGCGGTTTCGCGGCTGGAGGCCTTGGGCTTAAGAACAATGATCATGGTAGGGATGCCGTGGACTCCGTCCGGCGGAACAAAAACGCCGCCGGCACGGGCCGGCGGCGTTCGGGGTCAACTTCGATCACACACCCGCGCGCCCACCGGCCGAGGTAAAGCCATACCCATGGCCCTTCCCCCAGTATCCGGTAAACGCACGGCTCATGACCAGGACGCTACCGAAGGCTTCACAATCGTCAATGCGCGGATTGGATGGCCGAAAACAGCCTGAAGGCTGGCCTACGAGCGGTGGCCGGTTCGTAGTCCCGTCATCAGACGGCTCCCCTTCGCGGAACCGCGGTTGCATGCCGGAACAGCCTGAAGGCTGCACTACAAGTGGGGCGTCGTCCCGGAAGGTCCGGGGCCGGGCTCGGGATCGGAGGCCTTTATGGAAGCCATCGGCAACAGCAGGGTCCACGGACGACGCAGGAGGCGACCGGCCAGGATCCAGTAAAGGACCCGGCGTTCCGGAGCCCTCACTCCCCGGGCTCGGATGGCCACCCAGAGAGCCAGACCAAAACTGACCGTCACGTTGATGAATCCGATCCCAAACAAACCGCCAGCCAGCAGGAACATTCCGGATGTCGTCAGGGAGTCGTGTCCAAGCACCGCCAGTGCACCGGCGACCTGTCCGGTGGACAACGTGACGTGGCGAATTTCCAACGCGATTCCAAAAAAGCCCGCCACCTGGGGGACCAATCCCATGAGGAATCCCAGCGAAATGTTCCCCGCCAGGCCGGCAATATTGTGATCCAGCCAGACCGCAAATCGTGCCGCCCGCGGCGTCCCCAGCAGCGTCTGCAGGCGATGGCTCGACGCGAGTGCGGACCGAAGTTGGAGCAGCGCGAACCCATTGTCCGCCCATGCGGCAATCACACTGGAGACCCAAAGGAGAACCCCGGTGCAGGCCGCAAACACAAACGTCGCCCGGAAGACATCCACCGAATCAAGAACGGCCCGGGCCTTGGCAGGGGACATCCAATGGGACCCCGTCGCGTTCAACCAGATCCAGTCCAGCAGCAGCACCATCGGAAACACCGTCAGGAGGTTTCCGAGAACCGCCACGGTCTGGGACCGGATGACCACCAGGATCTCATCCGCGAGCGCCTCGGCCGCTTTGGGGTTCCGCAGGCCGGTCATCCGCCGAGCCAACGCGGGTGCCGTTGTCGCCGGCTGCTTGGTGGCGAGGGTAAAGCCCAGCAACTGGATCGTGACGAAGCAGACGGCGTAGTTGATCCCAACGAGGGTTCCCTCCAGGAACGCCGACACGGCCAGGCTCGCCAGGCTGATCTTGATCAGCGCGGTGAACGCCGTGATGACGCCTCCGCCAAGGGCGCTGCGAATCAAACCGGAATATTCCGAGCGGGTGTGCGCGATGTAGTGCTCCCCGGTTTCCGCGCTGCGCTCAACGATGCTGCGGGCCAGCAATTGCAGGTTGTTCCGGGCCAACTCTGCGAGACTGCGGCGGGTATGGTTGTCCTGGACCAACTCCGACAACAACGCCGCCCCGCGCTTGGGGGGAAGTTCCGGATCCCCCCAGGCTTCCAGGAGCAGTTCGAGGCGCCGCAACATCGCGCGCAGGCGCTCGACGTCGTACACGACCTCCATCGAGACCCCCGTTTCCTCCAATCGTGAGAGGATCCCATCGAGCGCGGAGTGTCCGGAGTCGGACAAGGTGCGCACATAGTTCAGGTCGCTGGTCCGCGTATCCGCGTCCGCACCGTCCCGACCATGCTGCACGAGGGCTTCCACCGTCGGACCGAGCTTCTGGAAGGGAAGGTCACCGAGACGCCCCTCGGCCATCCGGTTCCGCATCGGCGCGCTGCTGCCAATGACCCGAATCCGGGAGGCGAGCAGGACCAGGGCATCGTCCAGGTCCGCCCGCAGGCCACCCCAGGCGGGTTCCTCCGACCCACATTCGTGATTCCAGAGTGCCCGGATGCGTTCCAGAAGATCGTCGTCGAGGGCCGCCAGCCAGGCTGCATCGGAAGGGGAAGGGAAAAATCGATCGAACAATTCCCCGAGATCGCGGGGAGCAGGAGGCCGGGGAAGGATTCGTCGGATCAATCGGCTCGACGCCTCGCGAAAGAAACCGGCCGCCCGGGGAAGACCCGTCTCGGCAAACAAGTCCAGGGCCCGGGTCTCCCTCAATACGGACCGAAGGGTCGCCGCCACCCGCGTGCGCAACTCCGGCTGGCGGTCCAAGATCTGGAGGATGAGCCGGAGCCGGGACGCCGGGGAATCGCGTCGCACCCAGGTCAGCAATCGCTCCAGCCAGGCCATGCGCTCGGCCAGGTCCTCCTCAGGACCAATTCCCGAGAGCAGGGAATCCAGCGCCGGCGCCTGGAAGCGCCGGCGGACACCGGGAATGAGGGTCCACCAGGACATCGTGCGGGACGACGATGGGGCATGGCCATGGGGAGGCCCAAGGGGAATTCCATGGCAACACCCCGCCTACAGAGGCGCACCACGACCCCGAAGCGGGGCGACCCGCGGATTGACCGGCCGGCCCCCCCCTCGTAGCGTCCGCGCCCTGCGACCATGCACGTCCTTGTTTGCGATCCGATCTCACCCCGCGGCATAGCCTTTTTCCAGGCCCGGCCGGAGTTCAAAGTCACCGTCCTCCCCAAGCGCCTGTCCGAGGCGGAACTTCTGGGCGTCGTCGCCGACGTGGACGCCCTGGTGGTTCGCTCCGAGACCAAGGTGACCCGGAAGGTTCTGGAGGCCGCCACCCGGCTGAAGGTCGTCGGACGCGCGGGCGTGGGCGTGGATAACGTGGACGTCGAAGCCGCCACCCAGCGCGGAGTGGTGGTGATGAACACGCCCGGTGGCAACACGGTGACCACCGCCGAGCTCACCTTCTTCATGCTGGGGGCCCTTGCCCGCAAGATCGCCGCCGCCCACGCCACGATGGTGGCCGGCAAGTGGGACCGGAAAGCGTTCCAGGGATCCGAGATCGCCGGAAAGGTCCTCGGGATCCTCGGGGCCGGACGCATCGGAACCGAGGTGGCCAAGCGTGCGCTGGCATTCGGTATGCGCGTCATCGCCTATGATCCCTTCCTCACGGATGCCAGGGCCCGACAGCTGGGCATTGAACTGGCGCTCGACCTCGATGCGGTCTATCGCGCCGCTGACTTCATCACCGTGCATCTCCCGGTCACGGCGGAAACCCGCGGCATTCTCAACGCCGAGGCCTTTGCCAAGATGAAGCCGGGAGTCCGGCTGATCAATTGCGCCCGCGGTGAGATTGTCGATGAGCCGGATCTCGTCGCCGCGCTGGAATCAGGCCGGGTCGCCGGCGCGGCGCTGGACGTCTTCGTGACGGAACCGCTCGCGGCAGACCATCGGTTCCGCAGCCTTCCCAATGTGGTCCTGACCCCGCACCTCGGCGCGAGCACCGAGGAGGCACAGGAGAAATGCGGTCTCGAAGTGGCGGAGATCCTGACCGCCTTCCTGCTCACCGGCGAGGTGCGCAATGCCGTCAACCTCCCGGGTGTGGACGCCAAGACCTACGAGCTGGTGAAGCCCTACCTGCCGCTCGGCGAAAAGTTGGGCAAGCTGCTCGGGCAGCTGGCGTCAGGCCCCGTGGACCGCCTGCACATCACCTTCGGCGGACGCGCCCAGGAATTGCCGCAGACCGACCCGGTCACCCGTGCCATCCTGCGTGGCTTCCTGAGCCAGAGCGCAGTCGAAGACATCAACAACATCAACGTCCGCTCCGCCGCGGCCTCCCTCGGCATCGCCGTGGAGGAGAAGAAGTCCGAGGAACCTGTCACCTTCAACGAATGGCTTCACGTTCAGGCCTTCAACGAGGGCAAGAAGGTCATCTCAGCGGGGGGCACGTTCTTCGGCTCCCCGAACAATCCGAGGATCGTCCGCCTGTACAGCCTGCCGGTGGAAATCCCGATCACCGGCACGCTCCTCCTGATCCGCAACCAGGACCGCCCGGGCATTGTCGGCCACCTCGGCACCGTGCTTGGTGGGCACGGAGTCAACATCGCCAACATGAGTCTCGCGCGGGACGCAGCCGGCGGCCAGGCGTTGACCGTGCTGCACCTGGACAGCCCGCCGCCCCAGGCGGCGCTGGATGAACTCGCGCGCGACCCGGCGATCACCAGCGCGCGGGTCGTGACGCTGTAAGCGCAGCTCCCGGAGTGCGGCAGTGGAGCTGCCGCTTTGGCTCCTCGCGCCCGCCGTCGATCCGACGCTCATTCAGATCCAACCGCCCCGACCGCGAGAAAGCTGGAGCTTCCCTCCAGCACTCCTAGGGGGGCGGGGATTCCCCAGCCGGCGCACCGGGACAATTCCCTGAGCAACGTGTGCTGTCGTTCGGGAGTTCCCACGACCAGCACAGATGCGGACCCGTGGTCGAGTCGGGTCCAGTCCACCAGAACAACTCCCTCTCCGGACGTCGGCCGATACTCCAGCTCGCCGAGATCCATGGAATCGAAGTCCGTCGGACACGACACCACCAGCCCGGTCCAGGCCGCCGCATTCAGCTTCCGAGCCGTGAACCAAAAATAGCTCGAACCATTCCACCGGGGATTGCACTCCAATACCCAAATCCGCGGCCAGTCCGGCGATCCAGTAACTGCAACGTCCAGCGCAAAGACACCCCGCAATCCCAACCGAACCAACTCGTGAGCGAGGGGATCGGCCACCTTCCGCACGTCGATGGGCTCTGGCCACGTGTTCCCCCGGTGGGACCAGCCGTCCAGGATCTGACGCGTGGTCGCGAGAAAGACGCATCCCGCATCGGATCCCATATATTGGACATTGAGGAATACCGTCCCCGGAGGAAGCGCCTCCTGAATCTGAAACGGGTCCATGCGCCCACGAAGGGCCTCCGCAAGGTCCAGATCGTCAACGCAACGGTCGATTCCCAGTCCGGACAGGGACCACGCGTCCTTCACAAAGACGGGATATGAGAGCCCGTGATCCCCGGCTCCAGCCCCATTGGGAAGGCATACGGTCTTCGGAACCGGCGCACCAATCCCACGGGCCCAGGCGATGAACTGGTTCTTGTCCCGAAACCGATCCACAGCGGAACGCCAGCGGGGATCCGGGCGATGCCGGTGCACCGATTCTCCAAACATCGCCACCGACATTTCCCCAGGACTCTCCCCGGCCAGATGATGCCAGGCGACGTCCCAGAGAATGTCCTCCGCCACCGGGATACCACAACGCGAGTAATGCGCCCGGATCGTCGGCTCCAAGTCCCGGAGGGACGGATGCATCTGGACCACATCCCCCGGGCAGGAGATGCCGAAGGCAACGCCCCCCCAGCACTCGTGGCCGGGCACCAGCGAATAGGCCTCGCAGATCTCATCCATGCGATGGTTGTAAATCATTCTCGCACCCCCAGAGCCGCAGGACTGCTCGACGCTTGGAGAGCGCGGGAGTCTTGAGGGATCGTCGCCGATTCGGCAATGGACGCGTCCGAATCCGGGCAGTTTGTAGTCCTGGATTCATCCCGTCCCTGTCAGTTCCTGTCGACAGGAGACGGCCTGAAGGCCGGACTACAAACGGCCGGAGGTTTATGAACACTGCCGACCCCCGCTTGCATCCGGGTTGAATCCGGAGCCCCATTCCCCGGTCCATCCTTCCCGCCATGCACCGCTCCCTTTCGTCCTGCATCCTTCTCACGGCGTTGCTCGCCGCCGGAGGTCCGGTTTCCGCGGCCGATCCGGTTCTCCACACGTTCAAGCGCCAGCAGCTCAGCGACCAGTTCTGGTGTGAGGGCGCGAGCTTTGCCGACTTCAATCGGGACGGCGTCAACGACATCGTCTCCGGTCCGTGGTGGTATGAGGGGCCTGGATTCACCAACCGCCACGAACTCTACGCGCCCACGGCGACCTTCACGCTCCCGCTCGGGCCGATGACGTCGGTCACGGTTCCTGGATTTGAAGGGGCGCTGGGCACCAGGAACACCTACTCGGACAACTTTTTTGCGTTTCCCCGCGACTTCAACGGCGACGGGTGGATGGACGTCCTGATCGTGGGCTTCCCGGGCAAGGAAACGGTCTGGTTTGAAAATCCGAAAACTCCGGACCGTCATTGGCCGCGCCACGAGGTGTTCCACCAGACGGACAACGAATCCCCCACCTTCGCCGACCTCACGGGCGACGGAAAACCGGAGCTCGTCTGCATCACGGAGGGCGCCTACGGATACGCGACCCCCGATCCATCGGATCCGACCAAGCCGTGGACCTGGCACCGGATCTCGCCAGTCAAGGGCTACGGAAACTTCACCCACGGCATGGGCCTCGGGGACATCAATGGCGACGGGCGCACCGACCTGATCGAGAAGGATGGCTGGTGGGAACAGCCGGCGTCCCTGGCTGGCGATCCGATCTGGACCTTCCACGCGACTCCCTTCGGACTCGGAGGCTCCCAGATGCACGCCTACGACGTGAATGGCGACGGTCTGAACGACGTGATCACCGCGATGACCGCCCACGCCTTTGGACTCGCCTGGTACGAGCAATACCGCGAAGGCGGCGAGATCAAGTTTCGCGAGCACATCCTGATGAACAAGGAACCCTCGGAGAACCGCTACGGAGTCAAGTTCTCCGAACTCCACGCCGTGGAACTCGTGGACATGGATGGCGACGGTCTCAAGGACATCGTGACCGGAAAACGATTCTGGTCCCACGGCCGCGTCGGGGATCCCGATCGCAACCAGGCTGCGGTGAACTATTGGTTCCGACTCGTCCGCGGGCCGGACCATTCCGTCGACTTCATTCCGTACCGGATCGATGACAATTCCGGGGTCGGAACCCAACTCGTCGTCGGCGATGTTGACGGCAACGGACTTCCGGACCTGGTGGTCGGCAACAAGAAGGGAACCTTCGTCCTGCTTCATGAGACGAAGCCCGTATCCGAGGAGGAGTGGAAGAAGGCGCAACCGGTTCCCGTCACCAAATGAGCCTGTTCCCCTGGCGTCCCGAAGCGGCCCTGCTCCTGCTCGCCGCGGTGGCAGTGGCGGCACCGGTTCCGGACTCCGTTTACCTGCAGGAGGCGGGACGCCAGCTCCCAACTCCGACCCCGGTCACCGCCGTGGCGGCCATGAACGGTGAGATCCTTGCTGGCGGCAAAACCGGAGTGCTGCGCCGTGAAGGCGACCATTGGATGGCCGACCCGTCGCTGACGAACTCAGTCCACAGGTTCGTCCGCGCTGCGGATTCCCTCTGGGCCATCACCGACAGCGGATTGTGGCGTCGGAACGGGGGGCAGTGGACGCAGATTTCGACCCTCCCCGTTACGGATGTCTGCGAGTTCCGCGGAACTCCCCTGGTGAGCGCCGGGAACCGGATCTGGCGGGTTCAGGACCAACGCCTCGAGGCGTACTCCACCAACCAGGCCCGATTTTCCATCACACGTCTCATTCCCCACCAGGAGACCCTTTATGTTCATGGTCCAGGGCGCCTCACGACGCATACGCCTTCGGGCTTTGGCGGATGGGACGCCTACGACTTCCCCGCGGACCAGGCGTGGGACTGGGGCTCCCTTCCCTCTTCAAACAGCCGGGACGTCCTAAGCTGGGGTCCTGCCCTGTACATCGCCACGGACCGCGGGCTGGGAGTCCTGCGCGGCATGTCCCTCACCAGCATTACCGGAGCCCAGGGGCTTCCGTTCGAAGACACCACGTGCCTCGCGGCCGGATTCACCAACGACCTCTGGATCGGTACGACCCGGGGAGCCATCCGGTGGATCAACGGCGAGTTCCAGTATTTCGCGGGGAAACGATGGCTTCCGTCCGATTCCGTGAATGCCATCGCTGTGGACGGACTCCGCGTTGCCATCGCCACGGACGGCGGACTCGGACTCATCGAGTATGAGCCCTACACCCTCGCCAAAAAGGCGGCGTATTACGAACGACACCTGGAGGAATGGGGACAGAAGCGTCTCGGATTCACCCACAAGCTGGAATGGGATGAGTCACTGAAGGAATACGTTCGGGAGGTGAGCGACAATGACGGTGGCTATTCCGGAAACTATCTCGCGGCGCAATCCTATCGCTACGCCGTGGCAAAAGATCCCGAAGCCCGGCGCGAGGCCACCAACACCTTCCACGCACTCTGTTGGCTGGAGTCGATGACCGGCATCCCCGGCTTCCCGGCGCGCGCGGTCTGGGCGAAGGGCGAGCGCGGACACCAATCCGGCCACGGGTCCGGAGGCTACACGGCGGAATGGCATGACACCGCCGATGGACGCTTCGAATGGAAGGGGGACACCTCCAGCGACGAACTGTGCTCCCATTTCTACGCCATCAGTCTCTTTCTGGACTACGTCGCCGAGAGCGCGGAGCGGACGAAGGCGATCGAACACCTGCGGCGCATTGCCAGTCACCTCGTGGACCACCAATGGCAGCTGGTGGATGTGGACGGAAAGGCGACGCGCTGGGGACGGTGGGATCCGGAGTACTTCCGAACCGACGAGGGACGCTACGACCGGGGACTTCAGGCAGTGGAACTGCTCTCCTTCATCCGCACCGCCGAAGCCCTGACCGCCGATCCCAAATTCACCGGGGCCTACCGCAACCTCGTTGAGATGGGCTATCCCGGATACACGCTCCGCGCCCGAAACACGTTTCCTCCGGACAGTGTCCTGCACTTCCTGGATGAACTCGCATTCTGGAGCTTCGCCACCCTGCTGCGCCACGAGAAGGATCCCGATCTCCATGCCCTCTACCGACGCGCCTATGAACGTGGTTACGAAGTGGTCCGGGTGGAGAACAATCCGTGGTTCAACTTCCTCCACGCCGCTCTCACCGGGGATGAATCCGAGAACGTCCCGTCCGTGGAACATCTCCGCAGCTGGCCATTGGATCTGCGGGTCTGGAGTTACCAGAATTCGCATCGCGCCGATCTGCGGACTCCCCCGGGGCAAGTGGCCCTCAAGGGCGGCACGCGAACCTTTCCTCCCCGCGAAACCGAACCGCTTCGGTGGGACCACTGGTTGATGCAGGCTGATGGAGGCGCGGGAGGAAACGACGTGGTGGAGCCGTCCGCTTGGCTGCTCGCGTATTGGATGGGCCGGTATCACGGCTTCATCGCCGCACCCACCACGACCGATCCCGCGCTGCTGACGGTGGAACATAGCCGGGATCGGGAACTGGGAGCGAAGCCCTACAACGGTCCGTCGCGATAGGACTTCAAGTTCTCCCCTGGCGGCAGCCCGCGCCCACGCAGGCGCGGCTCATCCATCCAATCCCTCCGGCCACACGTCACGCGGTTCGTACCCCAGCAACTCACGGGCGGAGGTCATGTCAAAATGCTCCCGGTGCTTCGGCCGGCCGGCGGCGTTGATGAGGGCAAAGCGCACCGTCTCCGGTGCCTCCACGGCACAGGCAAAGAATCGTCCAGCGTCGCCGGGACTCAGATACACGTTCTGCGCCCAGTCGGCCGCCGCAATCTCCTGACGCTGCTCCTCCGTTCGAGGGCACCATCCCAGGCGCGCCACGATCACACTCAGGCCGTGTACCTCCGAAAAGCTGCGCCCAATACCCTCCAGAAACAACTTGGTCGCCGCATACCATGATTTCGGAGTGGGCGGATCACTCGGATTCAGGGGCAACTCCCCGCGCTGCCCCTGCCACCAATTCACCTGTCCGGAACTGGCCAGAATCATCCGCCGGAAACCGGCCAGGCGCGCGCTTTCCAGGACGTGGTAGACCCCGAGCAGATTGTTCGGCAGAAGCTCGGTGAGGAAATCCGCGTCGTCCGGTGTCGCGGCAAGATGCACGAGGATCTCGATCCCCCGCATGGCGCGATCCACGGCCGCGCGGTCCGTTAGGGATCCCTGGACGAAGTCCGGGAGACCCACGCTGGGAGCCAGGTCAAATCCCCGAACGGCGTGTCCGCGTCTGACCAGCTCTGTGACAACAGAGCGACCAATTCTTCCGGAAGATCCGGTGACCAGGACGGATGCCATGCGGAGATCCTTCGCCGCGTCGCCCTGAAGTTCAACACCCCCGTCGTCTCCGGAAACGTCTCGTTCTGCTCCAGTCCCAGGATTATCCCAAGCCACGAATCGTCCACTTCCGAATGGCGGCCGCACCGGCGTCGGAGCAAGGTTCCAAGACGGATGAGGCGTCTTTCCCAGCTGCTGGTGATCCTCTGCGGCGCCATCCTGCTGATGTCCCTGTTCCGGGTCTTCCGAACGAGGACCCTCCTCAGCTACGGGGGACGTTCCCTGGAACAGTGGACCGCTGAAGCCGAGCGGGCGAACCAGCTCCGGTTTTCATCCCCGGCTGCGGGTCAGGATCTGGAGCAGGCCCGAAAGGCGATCCGGGCGATCGGCACCAATGCGATGCCCCGCATTCTCGCCCTCCTCAATTCCCCGCGCGAACTGACGATCCAGGATCAGGCAGCCAATTTTCTCGCCACAAACTTCCCGTCCTTCGGCATCGCAATTCGCAACCCGAGCCAGCGCTGGATTCAAGGGATCCGGGGGTTTGAAGCCCTGGGCGAGTTGGCCTCCCCGTGGATTCCGGAGCTGGTCGCCGCGACCACCAACAATATCGGATACGGAAGTGCTGCGCTCGTCGCGGTGGGAGCCCCGGCCCTGCCCGCGGTGACCAATCTCCTGGCGAGTTCCGCATTCCCACTGACCGGAAACCTGATCGGTGCCTTCGCCAACGCGATCTACTCGGGCCGCATCTCAGAGTCCGCCGCCACCATTGCCCTGCCCTCCCTGGTGGCCGTGGCCGAGTCCAAGGATTCCCATGCACGCGGATATGCCCTGACCGCCCTCGGCGCCATCCACCAGCAGCCGGAGCTCTGCATTCCAACACTGCTCAAAGCCGTTTCGGACCCGTCCCCCCAGATTCAGGAGAACGCGATTCGCGCCCTCGGCGCGTTCGGACCGATTGCCGGCGATCAGGTCGCCGCCGTGGCCGCACGATTCAAGGACGCGCCCTGGATGACCCGCCACGCCATTTGCAGTGCCCTGGCCCGATGGCCCAATGGAGCGGCGGTGTCTGTTCCCGTCCTACTTCAGGCACTCCGGGATCCCGAACTCACCGTCCGAATCAGCGCTGCCACCGCGTTGGGGGAGATCCGGGCGGATCCCGGAGAGGTCGTGCCCGCCTTGATGGAAACCGCCACGGAGACGAATGAGACCCTTCGCATCATGACGCTGCAGTCCATCGGACATTTCGGAACCAATGGCCTTCCAGCCAAAACTCTGCTGGAAGCCCACCTCAACGATCCCAGCCCCACCGTTCGGGATACCGCGTCCACCGCGCTCAAACGGGTGCGCGGGGAAATTCCTCCCCCGTAGGCGCCTCGGAATGGTCCATCCTCAAGGCGGCCACGGGGCACCGGGGTCGATCGGGGCGGAGGTACGCACCTGGATCCAAGGCACATCGTTCGGTCCCTTGGGACTTGCCACGATCTTCCGGGACTTGGTGTCCGGGTCCACCCACTTGCGGATCTCCGCATGCCCGTCGGCAAACGAGAATCCGCAGGCGCCATTGTGGTAATTGGCGGGCATGTTTCCCCACAACTGGTGGCGGTTCACGAAGACCAGGAAATAGCCGTCGTCAATGCCGTCTGGATGCTCGTCGAGAAACACAAACGCCTCTGAGGGCGAGGGTCGGACGATGTCGGACGACTTCCGAAAGGTGAAATGGGTCTTCTTGATCTCGTCGGTGTACCAACTGCTTCCGTTCATATTCCCATTCATCGAAATGCTCCGCACCCGGGGAAGCAGCTTGGTGCCCAGTTTCGCGGTACTGCGGTCGGCCGGACATTTGTAGATCCCGAGGGCCTTGTTGTAATTCCAGAGCATGCCCCTGGGAGCCATGATCAGGTTCACATTGGTGGCATCCTGCGGCGTCTGCAGCCAGCCCTCGATCCAGCCGATCTGACCACCGGTCCCATTGGGCACGAGGTTGTCGCGGTTGTCGTCCGCGTACATCACCCAGGCGAGGTTGAGTTGTTTGAGATTGTTGAGACAGGCGATGCCCTGCGCCTTGGTCTTCGACTTGGCGAGCGCAGGCAGCAACATCCCGGCGAGGATCGCGATGATCGCAATGACGACGAGCAGTTCGATGAGGGTGAACCCACCCATCCGGGGAGAGCCGCGAAATTCCTGACGCACGGGTTTCATATCGGCGAAGGCTGTCTCCAGGCACCCCACACCATTTTCGGGAACTTCGCCAAGCCGGAATTCCTGGGACTGGCTGAAGCCAGCACGACGAACCGTTCGTAGTCCCGTCTCCAGACGGCTCCCACTACCCGCGACGGGCACCCCACGAGATCGCCATCCAATGCCCCAGCCAGACCGCCACGAGGCACACGACCACGGACGCCACGACATTGATCCCAGCCAGTCCCCAGGCTCGGTTCTGGAGCAGACGGAGTGTCTGGACGCTGAACGAGGAAAAGGTCGTGTATCCCCCGCAGATCCCGACGAGGAGGAATTGGCGCCCTGAGGGTTGGGTCACCCAGCCGTGCTCCGGACCGCTCAACCCGGAGAGAAATCCAATCAGAAGGGAGCCGGTGATGTTCACGAACAGGGTCCCCCAGGGAAGCGTTTCACCGAGGCGTTCGCCGAGCAGACGAAGGGCGGCCGTCGCGACACCAAAGCGGGCCATCGAGCCCAGGGCTCCCCCCAGTCCCACCCAGAAATAATCCCGCCAGAAGGGCACGCGGGGAGGAAACTACAACGAGCGCAGAAGGCGAAGCAGAACCTTGAATCGGCCTGATCCCCGACCCGACCCGGAACTCACTTCGGCTTCACCGCATCCAGGACACTCTTCATTTGGTCCGGAGGCAACGCCTTCAGGAACTCCTTCAGCTGATCGACCCCTGGTGCTGCGGCCGGAGCCGCCGCCGGAGCGGCGCCACCCTTGGTCGGAATCTTGAGCAACTCGTCCGCGGTCCACGCGACATCGCGCGCGGCCACCTCCGCGCGGATGGCCTTCACTTCGTCCGGTGTGACCGATCCACCCTTGTTTCCCCAGGAATTCCGGACGTAGGTCAACACCGCCGCGACCTCGTTGTCGCTCAAAAGGTCCTTGAACTGGTTCATCGCGTTGTTGAACGCGCCCCCATTCACCGTGACGGGTCCGGAAAGTCCGTTCAGCACGATCCGGATGATGCGCGCGTTCCCATCCACGTTGACCCAGTCGGAGCCCGCCAGTGGGGGAAACTGTCCCGGAACACCCTCACCCGTGGCCTGATGGCAGGGCACGCAGTTGTTGAATACCTGGGCTCCCAGCCGGGCCAGCTTCTGCTCGGGAGTCTCCGGGGCCGCCACCGCCGTGGAGGGACCGTGGGGATACTCCGAATACTCGTTGCCCTCAAACCTACCGCTGAAGTTGGCCAGATAGTAGCCGCCCCAGAACAGCAGCCCTCCGGTCAACGCCACCAGCCAGAGATTGACGGGTTCAAATCCGTCCCGCGGCTCGGGTTGCTCGCGGAGCAGCGCGGCATGGATCTCCGTGACGTCATGCAGCTCGCCCTGGTCGGGACGGAGCGTCGAATGAGCCGGCGAAGAAGATGGGGAGGCGTCAGGCATGGGGGCCGTTGGGGACGAAACTCATTGCGCCTTGGGCAGCGGGGCCTCGGGCAGATCCACCGAGGACTTGAGGCTCCGGAGGTATTCCACCAGTTGGACCGCCTCGGGCTTGGGAACCACTTCGAATCCGGGCCCCGGTGAGAAATCACCGGTCAACTTCAGGGCGTTGGTCGAGGCACCGCCGTACCCGATCTTCCGAACGTCGAACAGGTAGGCATAGGAGGGCATGATGCTGCCCTTGGAGGTGGTCTGCGGATTGTACAGGTGCGTGAAGTGCCAGTCGTAACTGGGCTGACGCTCCCCGATGTTGGTCAGGTCGGGACCCGTCCGGGACGAACCGAGCATGACCGGCTTTTGATAAATGTAATCCCGTGCCACGGAGCGGCGCTTGCCCCAGCCGCGCTGGATGTCGGAACCGAAACCGTCCGGACGCACCTGCTGGGTGTGGCAGTAGTTGCATCCAAGCGAGCGGTACACCTCACGTCCCTGGGCCGCCTCACCCGGGATGGGCTGCGGATAGATGGCCGCCGTGTTGGTGTTCACGTTGGGCTGCAGGTCGCCCAACTGCCGGTTCGGCATGAGCACCAGCCCAAACCAGCTGCCGGCGAGCGTGAACAGGATTCCGAGGAAAAGGAGGGGTCCGTAATTCATGGCATCACTTCCCCACAGGTGCCGCAGTCGTCACCCCGGCCAGGATCATCGGCTCCGGCTGCCGGTAGGGCCCGAACCGGCGTGCGAGCAGCCAGACCAGGTTCGCAAAAAAGGCCACGTGTCCCAGCGCCAGCAGCAGACCGGAGAACGTCCGGATCTTGAGCCAGGGCAGGGTTCCCTGAACGACCTCCAGAAACGGGGTCGTCGCATTCAGCATCGCCTTGCCCTGCAACCAGCCGCCGTAGCTGAGCGGGGCCACGTACAGAAGGATTCCCAGCGCGGTGCACCAGAAGTGGAGGGAGATCAGCCGTTCACTCGGCCATTCCCGCTGCGTGATGCGCGGCAGGATGTAGTACATCGAACCGAACATCGTCATGGTGAAGAACGCGTACATGCCCCAGTGGGCGTGGGCGACCGTGTGGTGCGTGAAATGGGCAACTTCGCTGAACCAGCGCACCGAGCTCAACACACCCTGGAGGCTGGAGATCGTGTAGCTCACCGCGCCGAACACGATGAAGCGGAGGGTCGGGCTGTACTTCAGCTTCCCGAAGTGACCAACCATCGTGAAGTGGTGGTTGATGGCCGTGGAGACCACCGGGATGATCATCATGACGCTGGCCACAATGGAGATCGTGATCATCCAGGCCGGGAACGGTCCGCCGACCAGGTGATGAAAGCCGTTCCAGTTGTAGAAGAGCGCCAGCGTCCAGAATCCCAGCACACTCAGGTAGTAGCTGTGGATCGGACGCCCAATGACCTTGGGCAGGAAGTAATAGATCGCCGCCAGTCCGATCGGCGTGAACCAGAGGCCGAGCACGTTGTGTCCGAACCACCAGTTGACGGCGGCCTGGACGGTGCCCCGCGCCGGCTCCAGGACGAGCAACAACTGGGCGGTCGAGTAAAGCCACGGAAACCACAGAACCGCCGCCAGGATGTACCACTGGGAAACATACAGGTGACGCTCACGGCGGAATCGGAAGACCACGATGGTCCAGACGGCGATCAGGGCGAACGCGACAAAGAGGATCGGCGTGGCGTACTTGGGGAGTTCCAGGTACTCGATGCCCGTGGTATCCCCGCGAAGAATGCCGCCGATGCCGATCACGAGTCCGACATTCCAGAAGACGGCGGCGGCGTTGATCACGCTTTGAGCCATCAGCGGAACGCGGCACAACCGGCACATGAGCCAGAGCACGACCCCGACGGCGACCTCCGCGGAGAACCCGAAGATCACCGCATTAAGATGGGCCGTGCGGATGCGTCCGAACGTCAGCCACGCGTACTGGTTGAGAAACTCCGGGGAGTGCAGCTTGTAGCTGGCAATGAGCGCGAACAGCGTTCCAACCAGAAGCCAGGCCATGCCGGCGAGGAAGAACAGCAGGACCGTCCCACTGGTGGACGCGTCAATCTCGGCCAGTTCAGCCCGCCGGTCCCAGGACTCGGCGGTATCCCGCGGCGACAGCGCGGACATCACGCTCGGGGAGGCGGGGGTGCTCATGAGGAGATCCGGCCGGAACCGGAAACAAGGGCGCGGGGACGATTGAGGACCACGTCGGTCATGCGGCCCACGGGTTCCTGCTCGTCAAACGGCAGGAGCGCGGCCTTGTCGGAATGCGAAAGCTGTCCGTTGCGCCCCGCCCACCCGAGGGCCCAGAGGGCGACAGCCGGGAAGACCAGCGAACTGCCGATCAGAATGAACGAAATGATGCCCATCGGTGCGGTGCTTACTCGTAGGACACCTGTTTGAGCGACCCCTCGAGGCGCTGGATCAGCTTCGCCCGACCGGCGGCATTGCCGTCCTGATTGAGTCCGGCCCAGAGCGTCACTGCCTGCCGGATCGGAAGCCGATAGACGCCATTGTCCGCCTTGATGACGCCATAGTTGGCGAGGGCGTCCGTGCTTTCGGCACGAAGCGCGGTGGAAATCTTGAGGCGTTCCTCGGCGCGGGCCACGCCGACAGGGGCGGGCTGGAACAACCGCTGCATGTACACCACCAGCGCGGCGATGATCAGGAAGGCACCGAGGGCACCAGCCACCGTGGCCAGCACGGAACCGGGACGGTTCGCCAAGGGATCGGAAGTGCTCATGAATGGGAGATGGCGACGTTTAGGTTTCCTCGACGGCATATCCGGCGCCGGTGACCTCGTGATGAGTCACCGCCTCCTTCAGGCGCGGATGCTTCTGGGGCCACTTGGGGAACTTCAGATAATCGCGCCAGAAGCACGAAGCGAGCAGGGCGACGAGTCCAAACCAGCACAGCGGATCGAAGAAGGTGATGGTGAGTCCCTTGGGGTACAGCACCGGCATGATGTTGAACGTCATGTCCAGATAATGCATGACCCAAGCCCACAGGATCATCGGGGCCATGACCGCCAGGCTCATCTTGGTGTCGATCCGCAGGAGGACGAGGAAGGGAAGGAAGAAGTGTCCGAAGAGCAGGGTCAGGCCGACCGCCCACCAGCTGCCGCGTTCACGATCCACGTACCAGAAGGTCTCTTCGGGAATGGCGGCATTCCAGATCAGGAAGTACTGGGAGAATCCGATGTAGGCGTAGAAGACGGTGAAGGCGAAGAACAGGACGCCGATGTCGTGGATCTGACGCGGGAAGATCACCGGTTTCATCTCGCGGGTGCTCAGCCAGCGGATCAATCCGTAGATCGTTGCCAACGTCACCCAGAAGCTTCCGGCGAAATAGTACACTCCGTAGATCGTGGAGAAGAACTGCCACTGGAGGGACATCATCAACATGATGACGGCCAGGGTGAGCGAGAACGCAAAGGCGTAGATGCCCCACGCGGCCAACACCCGGGACTTCCGGGTCCAGATCGCGGAGCCGTCCTTGTCCTGGGCCAGCGAATACTTGCGAAAGGTCGTCGCCATCCACGCCCACAGGCCGAAGACGAACGCGAGAACCACGTTGAAGGTAATCCGGTTGAACAGGACCTTCTTCACGTCCAGGGCGTGATCCGTTGCCGGATTCACATGCAACCAGCGCCAGATTTCACCCTGCAACAACAGGAGCGGGATCAGCGCGAGGAACAGCGGACGCGTCAGGCAGGCCAGGTGTTCCGCGATGCGGAGAACCGAGACGCTCCATCCCGCATCGAAGAGATGATGAAGGATGACGAAGATGAGTCCGGCCATCGCGATGCTCAGGCAGAACATGAAGGCCGTCAGATAACTGTAGGCAAAACGCTGGAGAATCGTCGGCTCCGCCGTTGCGGTGTCTTCATGGCCATGGGCGGCCGCAGCGGGGGCAGCGTGGGCATCCGCAGGGGCTGCATGCGCGTCCGCGGCAGCGGGTTCGGCATGTTCGGCGGCCACAGCGGCCGGGCCGAACACCAGCGCGGCGCCGAAGGCCATCAGGGCGGCCAGACGAAGGAAGGGGCGAAATACGTTCATGGCGGGCCTTATTTCTTAAGGGACTGCAGCACCGGCGCCGGCACGTCGGCTTCGACGCCCAAGCGGCTCAATTGAAGGGCGCGGAGGTAGGCGATGATGGCCCAGCGGTCCTCGACCGGAACCTGGGCGGCATAACCAAGCATGGTGTTCTTGCCATAGCTGACGGTTTGGAAAATTTCCCCGTCGGTCATGCGGATGATCCGCTGGTCCTGGAGGTTGGCGACCGTCGTGAACCCGAGCTTCTTGGTCACTCCGTTTCCATCCGCCTGCGCGCCGTGGCAGGGCTGGCAATAGATTCCGTACCGCTGCTCGCCGCGCTGCAGGAGTTCCAGGTTGATCGGCAACGGATTCACCTCAACGAATGCCCCGTTGTCCTTGCCCGTGTTCAGGGCGTTTTGGGCCCAGGTGGTGTTGTCCTTGAATCCATGCCGCTGGGCAACGGTTCCCGCGACCTGCGGACGCGAACTCATGTTGTTCGCCCAGGCGTAGAATCCCGCCGTGGTCTCCGGACGCAGTTTGAACTGCCGGTCCATGTCCGGGAAGATCTCGATGGGCGGGCGGCGGGTCTTCTCACCGCGGAATCCGGCGATCGACAGCACCGCGACCACGGCAAGTGCCAGGACCCCGAGCACGAGCTTGAAGCGGGGCCCAAGGAGCGAGAGGACGAAGAGGAAGATTTTCTCAAACATGGTTCAATCCTCCACGACCTCGACCGACGAGGCGCCGGCGTGTTGGAGCAGTTCGCGGGTTTTCTCCGTGGAAAACTTCGGGTCCGCCATTTCGATGAAGACGAAGAACTTGTCGTCGGACGCCTTCTTGAAGCGCTTCATGTTGAAGAGCGGATTGTAGAGGCGGGGCAGTCCGTTGAGCAGGAACATGCCCCCGAGGGTCCCGAAGGCACTGAGAAGGATCGTCAGCTCGTAGCTGACCGGGAACGCGAACAGGGGCGTGAACAGCGGCTTGCCGCCGACCACCAGCGGATAGTCCGCCTTGTTCATGAACCAGATCATCCACATGCCGAACGAGAATCCGGTCAGCCCGCCGCAAAACGTGAAGTAGCCGACCTTCGACTTCTTCAGTCCCATGGCGTCATCCATGCCGTGAATGGGAAACGGGGTGAAGACATCCCACTTCTTGTAGCCGGCATCGCGGACGGCGACCGCGGCATGCAAGATGTCCGCCGCAGTCTCGTACTGCGCCAGCAGGCCGATCGGTTGAGGAACGGGAGCGCTCATCGGGTCGGAATTCGGTGAAGGTTGATGCGCATCAGTGGTGGTCCTTGGCGCCGCCCAGCGGATGGTGCGGATCCGCCTGCGGGGTCACGGCCTTGACCTCGCTGATGGCGATGGCCGGCAGGAACCGGATAAACAGGAGGAACAGCGTCATGAAGAGGCCGAAGCTGCCGACGAAGGTGAAGACGTCCACCCAGGTCGGGGTGAAATAACCCCAGCTCGACGGCAGGTAATCGCGGTGCAGCGACGTGACGATGATCACGAAGCGCTCAAACCACATGCCGATGTTGACGAAGATGGAAATGATCCAGACGAACAGCATGTTGGTCCGGAGCTTCTTGAACCAGAAGAAGTGCGGGCTGATCACGTTGCAGCTGATCATGCTCCAGTAGGCCCACCAGTAGGGACCAAAAGCCCGGTTCTTGAACGCGTACAGTTCGTAGGGGCTGCCGCCGTACCACGCGATGAAGAACTCCATTCCGTAGGCGTAACCGACCATGGAGCCGGTCGCGAGGATGACCTTGCACATCAGTTCGACGTGGCGGGTCGTGATGATGTCCTCCAGATGGAAGAGACTGCGCAGGGGAATCAGCAGGGTCAGCACCATGCCGAATCCGGAGAAGATGGCGCCGGCGACGAAGTACGGCGGGAAGATCGTGGTGTGCCATCCCGGAACCTGGGACACGGCGAAGTCGAAGGACACGATCGAGTGCACGGAAAGCACCAGCGGCGTGCTCAGACCGGCCAGGATCAGGTAGGCCTTCTCATAATTGCTCCAACCCCGGTTGGAATTGGACCATCCCAGCGAGAACAGGCCGTAGAGGGCTGCCCGAATCTTGTTCGTGGCACGATCCCGCAGCGTCGCCAGGTCGGGGATGAGGCCGACGTACCAGAAGAGGAGCGACACGGTTCCGTAGGTGGACACCGCAAACACGTCCCACAGCAGCGGCGAGCGGAACTGCGGCCAAATGTAGTTGGCGTTCGGGAACGGGATCAGGAATCCCGGGGTCAGCGCGAACCAGACGCGTCCGGTGTGCACCACCGGGAAGATGCCGGCGCAAGCCACCGCGAACAGGGTCATGGCTTCGGCGGCGCGGTTGATCGAGGTACGCCACTTCTGCCGAAGCAGGAAGAGAACGGCCGAGATCAGCGTTCCGGCGTGACCGATGCCGATCCAGAAGACGAAGTTGGTGATGTCCCAGGCCCAGTCTGCCGGCTGGTTCAAGCCCCAGACACCGACGCCCGTCGAGATCAGATACGCGACGAGCGAGAACATCATTCCCATCCCGCCGAAGCTGATGATGAAGGCGGGCCACCACCATTTGGGCATCGGCTTCTCGCAGATGCCGGCAATGGCGTTGGTGATCCAGGCCAGGCTGCGTCCGTTGAGGACCAGCGGCTCGCGCACGAGTTCCTTCGGGGGCTCGGCGGCGACGATCTTGGGCGGGGCGGCGTGGGAATCGGCGTGAGCCTTCTTTCCCTTGGAGTGGGCGTTACCCCCGGCGGTGATGGCGGCGCTGGACATCAGGCGTGCCCTCCCTTGGCCCCCGCGGCGGCGGGTTCATGGCCACCGGATCCTCCGTGGCCGTGCTCTTCAAATGGATTCTCGTGCCGGATCCGTTCGTAGTCGCGGATCGAATCGGGCTCGGTGTAGGTGTTGGGCATCGCCGGATTCGGGTTGCGGATGCGCGCGAGGTAGGTCACCCGCGGCTTGTTATCGAGGAAGCCGAGCACCGTGTAATTTCGGGGATCATCCAGGGTCCGGTTCACGGCGGCGTCCGGATCAAGCTTGTTGCCAAACACGATGGCGTCGGCCGGGCAGGCTTCCTGACAGGCCGTCTTCACCATGTCGCCGGGGACGCGCACGTTGCCACTGTCCTTCGCGATGTTCTTCACCGCGATCTTAGCCTGCTCGATGCGCTGCACGCAGAAGGTGCACTTTTCCATCACGCCGCGCATGCGGACGGTGACGTCGGGATTCTTGACCAGCTTGACGATCTCCCAGTCGGTCTCCTTGTACTTATTCGGACCCAGCGGGCCGTGGTACAGCGGGGATTCGACGTTGAAGAACAGCGTGCCGGTTTCCTGCGCGTAGCTGATCTGGCGCTTGTTGAAGTCGAAGAAATTGAAGCGGCGGACCTTGTAGGGGCAGTTGTTGCTGCAATACCGCGTGCCGATGCAGCGGTTGTAGGCCATGACATTGAGGCCTTCGCTGTCATGAACGGTCGCGTTGACCGGGCAGACACTCTCGCACGGCGCATTCTCGCAGTGCTGACAAAGCATGGGCTGGATCACCATCTGGGGATCCGCGGCCGGCGTCTCGTCCTTCGTCGGAAGGTTGGCGTCGTAGCTGTAATACCGGTCGATGCGCATCCACTGCATCTCGCGGCCGCGCGCCACCTGATCCTTGCCGACGATGGGAATGTTGTTTTCCGCCTGGCAGGCCACCACGCAGGCCGAGCATCCGGTGCAGGAGCCCAGGTCGATGGTCATCGCCCACTGGTTGATGTCCGACCGGGTCCAGGGCTGGGCCTTGTACGGGCTCGTGTAGATGTTCTTGATCGAACCGTCCGGATTCCGGGGCACGTAGTGCAGGTGCCCGTCGAGATCCATGCCCTTCGCAAAATCCGGCTTCTTGGAGTATTCGGCCACCGTGGCTTCGCGCACCACCGGACGGCCTTCCATGAGGCCGTGCTCCTGGGTGACGGCCACCATGTGCTTCCGCATCACCTGCTCCACCTTGGCTCCGCGGATCGCGTGCCGGGAGGCATTCTGGGTGAGGGGATAGGCGTTGAATCCACTGCCGCGACCAACCCGGCCCACCTTCGTGCGGCCGTAACCGAGGGCGCAGCCAATCACGCCGTCCGCCAAACCCGGCTGGACCCACGCGGGTCCCTCGATGCTGGCGCCACCGACCGTGACGCGAACCACGTACTGCACGTACTGACCGTCGTGCGCCCGCTCGCTGCCTTGGATTCCCAGCTCCTTCGCGGTCTTCGGCGACACGAGGACGACGTTCTCCCAGGTCACCTTCGTCGTCGGCTCGGGAAGCTCCTGGAGCCATCCGTTGTTGGTGTTGCGTCCGTCGTCCACCTTGGCGTCACGGAACAACACCACCTCGTACCCATTTCCCGATCCCGGCGTCACCTTGGCGAGAGCCTCGGCCACGCGGGCGGCATCGAACGACAGCTGGGCCGGCTTCCCGGCGCTGTCGGCGAGGAACCCGTCGTGAAGGAACTGGCTCCACGCGTTTTCATCCGCTCCGCCGAGTCCCTTGAAGGTCTCGCGAACCAGGTCATACGGCGTCGTGACCGGATGTCCGAGCAGCCGGGCCACGACCTCCAGATCGGAGAATCCCCCGAAGAGCGGCTGGATGAGCGGCTGCACCGGAAGCACCGACCCGTCGGTACCACGCGCATCGCCCCACGCTTCAAGAAAGTGGGCCGAGGCAATGTTCCAATTCGCCACTTCGAAGGTTTCGTCCTCGTAGTACCCGAGACGAACCACGGACTTCGCCTTCTTCGCGGCCGCGGCAAATTTGAGATCGGCCGGCGCATTGTAGGCGGGATTTCCGCCCAGAATCACGAGGGTCTCCACCTTGCCGCCATTCAGGGCCGCCACGAGATCGGAGATCGAGGCCGTATCGGCCGGGGTCTCCGCCTGGCGCAACTCGACCGTCTTGCCGTACGCCCCGAGGGCCTCGTTCAAGGCGGCGGCGATTAGGTGCACCGCCAGCGGCTGGGTATAACCCGCCACCACGACCGCCTGTCCCTTGTGTTCCGCGAGATCCTTCGCACAGGCCGCAGCCCATCCGGCAGGGGCCGGAGAGCCCTTGGCCAGCGTTTGCAGCGCAGCGCCGAGCGCACCGCCGGTGACCAACTGCGACGCCACCTGGGCGGCCACCTGGATCACTTCGCTGGGCTTCACCCGGAGGCGGTGGTCCGCCTGGCCGCCGGTGATCGTCATCAGCGCCTCCACCACGTAGAGGCGATTCATGTCGGGACCCGGTTTCCGGCCCTTCGAGAAGCCGCGCATCATGCCAGAAGCATCGGCCTCGGCGCCAAACAGGTCCGCGTCGAGCGAGAGAATCCGTTTGGCCTTGTCGAGACGATACCGCGGCTGGACTTCACCGGAGAACGCCGTGGAAGCGGCCGTCCGATGAATCTGGAAGTCCACGGGTTCGAAATTCACCCAACGGGAGCGGCCATACTTGTCCGCCAGCGCTGTCTGAAGCCGCGCCCGGGTCGGGGAGCTGCTCCGTTCCGCCAGGATCCACAGTCCTTCACCACCGTTGCCGCCGTGTTTCTGGGCCAGTCCGGACAGCATGTCCGCAACCTTGGCGGCATCCACGTCGTTGCCGTTCTGCGTGTGGCGGATGGCGCGGTCCGGATCGTACAGGTTGAGGATCGCCGCCTGAACCTGGGGATCCGTGCCAGCGCTCGCCGGGCACAGGGAATTCGGTTCGAGCTTGGTCGGCCGTCCGTCGGTCCACTTCGCCAGAACAGGCGTCGCGGAGCCACGGCTCGGGGCGGACGTCGCAAAATACTTCCAGCCGCCGTGCAGGTAATTCTCCGGCTGCTTGCCGAAGGGCAGCAACTGCTCCTCGGGACGGCGGCATCCGGTGGCCAGTCCACCCATGCCGGCCAGCAGGAAGCTGGCGGACATGAGCTTCATCCACTCGCGGCGGGACTCACCCTCGGGGGCAATGCTCGCGCCATCGGGAAACTCGCGCTCCAGCCACTCGCGGAACTGGGGCTGATTGTCCAGCTGCTCCAGGGAGCGCCAGTATTTCCGGCCCGTTTCCGGCTCGGGACACGTCGGGGGAATCGTCTTCATCAGCGGTGGCAGACGGAACAGCTTTCGCCGGGTTTAACATTCCAATCGTGAACCAGCTGCTTGCCGTTCACCTGACCCTTCCAATCCAGCTGCGTCACCAAATCCACGGGCCGGATGTAATCTTCCGGCTTGCGGTGACAGTCGAGGCAGAAGCCCATGGACAGCGGCTTGGCGTGATAGACTTCGTCCATCTGGTTGACCGGGCCGTGGCAGTGCACGCAGCTGACGCCGCGGTTCACATGCACGGAATGGTTAAAATACACGTAATCGGGAACCTTGTGGACCTGCACCCAGGGGATGGGCTGGCCGGATTGGTAGGAATCCCGGACCAACTGCAGCCGGGGATCCTCCTTCAGGATCTGGCTGTGGCAGTTCATGCAGGTGCTGGCGGCCGGAATGTTGGAGAACCACGACTTGTCCACGCCGTTGTGGCAGTAGCGGCAATCCACCCCGAGCTGTCCGGCATGGACGGCATGGGAGAATGGCACCGGCTGGATCGGCTGGTAGCCGACGCGGGTGTACTTGGGCGTGAAGTAGTAGGTCACCCCGGCCAGGGCCAGGGTGGCCGTCAACCCGCCGGCAACCACGAGCTTGGGGCCCAACTGGTTTGCCCATCTGGGGAAGGAAAAGGCCATCGGTCAGCGTCGTTGCCGGGCTCGCACCCGGCGGTTCTTCGTCCTCATCGGCTTTGTTGAGCGGTCTGCGATATCGCCCGGGCAAAACCCACGGATCCCTGGATTCCACCGGTTCCCCGCTCAAGGGAACCCGGACGATTCACACGCAAAAACGCGGGGAAACACGACCTCCGGTCCTGGAAATGGACGAAGAACGTGCACCCGCGCCGGCGCACTCGTGAAAAAAATCACAAGCGCCCCCCGGAGAGCAAGCGTTCATTATTCAATCGCAAGCTCCCAACAACGAAACGCCCCGGTTTTCAGGGACTTTCCCAGTGAAGATTCCCAAAAAAAAGAAGGGGGCGCCCGTGAACCGTTCCCATGGAACTCAAGCGCCGCAGTGGGTAGTCCAGCCGTCAGGCTGCCTGCACCGCCCCCGGCTTCTACGCTTACCCAGCGCGTGGGGCATCGCCCAACGGACAGGCTGAAGCCTGGACTACAAACGATCCGTTGGTCGTACAGCCTCCGCGCCCCGGCCGAACGTCTCCCAACCCTTCCCCTCCAACCTCAAAGCGGAATCCCGTTTCCCAAAGCTCTCGCAGGGCTTCATGTTGGTGGACGATGAAGGTTCCCTGTCTCGCCTCCTCGCCGGCGCTCGCCACCGTTCTCGGTCTGCTGGTCTGGGCGAAGGCCGTGGCTGCTGCGCCGTTCACGGTCCAGGGACCCGGCGTGAACCCGGCGGATTTTCGGGTCACGACGTTCGCCTCGGGACTCGACCATCCGCTAGGCATGGTGGAGTTGGACGACGGCTCCCTGCTCGTGGCCCTCAGTCCGGGCAAGTCGTTCTGGACCTCGTCGGGCGCGCTCGTCCGTTTTGTGGACGCGAACCGCGACGGCGTGGCGGACGGGACGGGAACCGTCCTGATTTCAGGACTTCCGGGCGGCCAGACGGCGCTGAAGCGTTGGGGCTCGCTCTTCTTCGTCACCGGCCAGGGATCCGGAAAACCCATCACTCTTCTCAGGGCCGGGGCCACTCCAGCGGATCCCCTGACCCGCATCGGATCCATCACGATCAACTATCCCCCCGGAGGTTGGCTGCATCCGCATTCGGCGCTGGCCGTCCGACCTACGCCGGGCGACCCCGCCAGCGTGGATCTCTTCTTTCAACTCGGTTCGAAGGTGAATTTCGCGGCGACCACTGCGCGCGCCACCCTCAGCAACGACAAGGTTCCAGGTGCCACCGGATCCCTCTTGGGCGACTCAATCTACCGGATCACCCTCTCCGATCTTCCATCCGGAATCTCCGCCTCAAATCTCACCCGCATCGCGCGGGGTCTGCGCAATCCGGCCGGCTTTGCCTTCGAGCCCGTCACCGGTGATTTCTATTTCGAGGACAACGGCATTGACGGCCTCGTGGATGTCAACGAGCCGACCAGCGCGGACGAACTCAACCGGATTTCCTCCGCGGATCTCGGGGGAACGGTCGAGGATTTTGGATTCCCGGGGACGTACACCGCCTACCGCACCGGAACCGTGGTGGGCGGTGCGGGGATTCAGCCGCTCATCACCTTCCAGCCGCTGCCCAATCCGTTGACCGGATCCGAAAGCGAGGGTCCCAACGACATCGCGTTCGCACCACCCGCGTTCCCACCCGGACTCAATCGCGGTATTTTCATCGGTTTTCACGGCCGGTTTTCCGCCGGCGGACTGGCCAACGAGGAGAACCCGCTGGTCTATGCAGACCCCACCACCGGCCAGTACCTCCATTTCATCGGGAACAACGAACCCGACATCGGCCACCTCGACGGACTGCTGGCCACGACCACCTCACTCTTCGTCGCCGATATCGCCCCCCAGGGGGACATAGGTTCCGGCGGCGGCACCGGAGTCATCTACCAGATTCAATCCCTCGTGCCCCCTTCCCTCACCTGGCGGAGGATCGGTGATTTCCTCGAACTCACGTGGAGCTACGGAACTCTCCAAACCACCACCGCGCTGACCGCCCCCTCGCACGACGTCGGCGGTGCGACGAGTCCTTGGAGGATCGACACCGATCAGGCGACAGCCTTCTACCGCGTTCGACCATGATCGCGAATCAGAGGCCTTGAGTCGAAGTTGTCACTTCGGACGCTGGCGGGACTCCACTACGCGACGGAGTTCGGCCAGGCCATCCTTGGAGACGGAATCCGCCGGGTCGAGTTCGAGCGCGAGTTCGAAATTGCGCGCGGCATCCCGGATTCGCCCCATTGAGGCGAGCGCAAAGGCGAGTTGCTGATGGGTCCTGGGAGAACGGGGATCCAGCCGCAGCGCGGTTTCAAACTCCGCCTTCGCCTCCGGGAAACGACCGCCAAATCGCAGGGCAACGCCCAGGTTGTGATGGGCTTCGGCAAGGCCCGGCTGCGCGCGGACGGCCCGCTCCAGGAACTGCTGCGCCTCTGCCGAGGGGCCGTCCACCCAATGCATCATCCCCAGCCGCGTCAGGGCCTCTGCATCCTCTGAATCTCGAGTCAGTCGCTGCTCATACCACTTCCGGATGAGTTGGCTGCGGTGCTGTCCCGCCATCTCCTCGAGAGCCTGAGCGCTCGTCGCATCCTGGGTGAGCACCTGGAACCCGAGCTCGCACATTTCGTCCGAGGACTGCGGCCCGTAGGTCACCCGCTTGGGGGGGTTGTTGGGATTGCGAACGTTGTTGGTCGAATTGTCGTAGGTGTACTCCAGGTTCAACGTCGTTCCCTTTGGCAGTCGGATCGGCCGCGCGTACCGGTAGGCGGACTGCCAGTTGAAGTTCCATTCCGGAATCGAGATCAGGGATTCCCGGGTTCCATCGGGACGCACGGCCTCGCCCCGCATCTCCTTTCCCAGGAAATGCGCATGGGGATAAACGGCCAACAACTGGACATCCACAGGCAATACAACGGAATCGCGGACCACCTCCCGAGTCGCGCCCGGCGGAAAGTCCAGGGCATAGGAGGCCAGCTTAAACACCTGGCAGGTGTTGGTCGGTGGCTGGTCGGTGAAGTAGAATCCCACCGAAGAGCGCAGCGACTCGGGCTTGCCACTTCGGTTGAGGTGCATCTCCACGACCAGATCGCTGTTGCGGGGAAGCCGCCAGGGAAGCCCCGGAGGCGAAAGAATGGGCGGGGCACCCGGGTTCCAAACGAGAAACTGACCCGAGGGCATGCGGACAGTGGACAGCATGTCGGTGAAACCAGGCACGCCATCGCGGCCATCGAGCCGCCGGGCCTGCCCCTCCTCGTCGAGCCGGAGAAAGGCATGATGCACCACGCGCGGGTTGCCGGGCAAAAACTCCACAGCCCGGACCCATCGGTTCGTCTCCAGCGGCAGCCGGATGACAAAGTTCCGATACACATCCGCCCCCTCCGGACCGAGCAGATAAGGTGCCTCCATCGTGACCACGAGATCCGGCGTCCCGAGCAGCCATCCCGAAGTCCACTGAGGTGACGGAGGCGCCAACGCCGGGTCCCCCTCGGGCGCCCCACCGTCCAGCCACTTCAGGATCAGGGTGCGCTCCTCGTCCGTCAGCCGACGATCGCCCACGAACTCCCCGTGCCCAGGCTCCGGCAACCAGGGCGGCATGATCCGCGCCTCGACCACCGTGCGAATGTCCTTAGCGTGCTTCTTCACGTCGGCATACGTGACCAGACTGAACGGGGCCGCCTGTCCCTCGTGATGGCAGGAGGAACATCGCTGATGGAGGATCCGGGCGATCGGACTGGAAAACGTGACCGGCGCAGAATTTCGAACGTCGGCTCCCAACGCCGATGCTCCCTTCAAGGCAACCGTTGCGCACATGAGTCCGCCCAAAAGGACGACCGCATGGAACCCAGGGAACATTTCCGGAGTCTATCGGCGACCCAACCATCCCCACAAGCCCCCAACCGGAACCCTCGTCTCAGCCACGCCTCTGTTCGGACTCGGTCCAGCAGCCGGTCTGGAAGAAACGCACTCCGAATCCTGCCGCGGCCGTCCTGGGGAATTAGGGAGTGCCCGGCCCCGCTCCTGGAAACCACTCGGTATGTTGGTCTCCGCCGCGTCCCCAATAGGTGACACGCCTTCCCCGCAGGAACGCATGGTATCCTTGGACGCCCGCCTGTATCGCACGCCGGGTAAACTCACGATAGGGCTGGTGATTCCGCTGGCTGTCGAGGATGGCCGCGCGCAACCCCGCCAGATCGAAGTCGGCGGCGACCGGGGGCAGTCCCTCGTAGGGAATGGGCGTCGTCACGACATCCCCTGAAGTTCCATAAAATCGCTTCTGCAGGGCGACGTAGTCCACCTGGTAATACTCGACCCCGGTCTCGAGGAGCCTGCGGACCACCTCCGGAAAGGGGAGGGTGCCCTCCAGGGTGGCGCGTGCGGCTTCGGTGACGACGTGAGTGTCCATGAACGTTTTGATTTAGCGGAGGTGAACCGCGGAGAGAATCCAAACTCACCCAAGGCCACCCTTCAAGGATTCCACCGAAACCTCGGAGCCGGGTGGGACAGGGCCACCCTTCACCAACCCGACCAACTCAACTGCGAGATCCTGGGCGGCCTTCATTCATGGAACGACGACCCCAGGTGCGCCGGGCCACGTCCACCCGAGGGCCAGGCAGGACGTAATCCCAGCAGGCCCTAAATCCTGCCCATAGGTGGATGCGACGGGAGCCACTCGTCCCGCAACAAGCCCATGATTAGAATGTCATCCTCGGCACCATCCAGGATCCGTGCGAGCCGCTTCCGACCCTCCATCACAAATCCCTCCCGCTCGTACAATCCAATGGCCACTTTGTTCGAAGCATACACCTCCAACTCGACGCGCTTCAAACTGACGGCAAAGACCTGGCTCAACACCTCACGAACCAGTCGGCGTCCGAGACCCTTGCCCCGAAACGGTGGCAGCAAGCCCATCCCCAGGCGGCCGACATGGCGCATCCCCTCGAAGGGAATCGGTGTCACATCGCACCATCCCACAATCTGGGCCTCGGCGACTGCGACCACTTGAATCCCGCCGCTGTCCGAAAGGGAGGTGATGAACTCACGGGTTTGCTCTGCGCTGAACCCCGAGGTATTCCCCAAATACCGCCGCTCCCGGGAAACAGCATCGATGCAAGCGGACAGGGCATCGGCGTCTTCCGGCGTACTGAAACGCGTTGAAATCATTGTCGCGAATGAGAATGCCCCCCAAACGGACCATCGACGGACGAGCCAGGTCCGGAGGAACATTAGGGAGCCAAGCCCGACTCCTCCCTGCTGTCGATGGCAGAGTGGCCTTTGAGGAAGGACCGCCAAAAACCAGCGGGACACCCATTCTCTCGCTGCTCCTGAACTCTGGAAATTGACCATTGGGGACCCACGACAGTTCGCAGGCCAACCCACTCCAATCCTCCGCCGCACTACCCCGGACCCGTCCACGGACGGCGACACACCTTCCCTCCCCGGAGGAGGATTGCTATTCACCGGAGGGCAGGAGGGCGGAAAGGCGCTCGACGTCGATCCCGGGCGGGGCGGCGGCAATGACCCAGCGCAGGTCCTCCCGGGCTCCCGACAGGTCACCCGTGACGCTCCGAAGCCGGGCGCGCTGGATGCGCTGCTGCGCCTCCGCTGCCGGTTCTCCAGCGATGGCCACGAGGAGATCCGCGTATCGTAGGGATTCCCCGGGCCCTTCATCCCGCTCGGTAAAGGACTGCAGGTTCGACACCAGCCGAACCATCATGGCCCGCTTGGTGGCAGAGGGCATTAATTCGGACCGCACCGGCACCTGGCTGAATTCCGACCCGAGTTCGTCCGCCTCCGCGTGGGTCATGGCCCGGCCGCCATTGAAGACATCGAGAAGCCGCGGGGGCTGGCCGGGTGGCGCATATCGGACGAGAAAATGCCCGGGCAGCGGCAACCCCGAGACATCTCCGATTCCCGCCCGATCCGCCAGGGCGAGGAACACCAGACTGAGCGTGATCGGCAAACCCTCGCGATCGTCGAGAACCTCGTTCAGGCGGCTGTTGGCCCGGTTGGAATAGTCATGCCGGCTCCCGTGGAATCCATTCTCCTCAAACAGAAACTTTCGAAGGAGTTCAACCCGTTCGGAGCCGGTCAACCCCGGACTCATCCGGGCGCGAACCTCGGATCCCAGTTCGTCGAGTTGCCGACGATAGACGTCCACGTCGAGGTCCGGATCATCAAGGCGCGCGACGAGAAGCGCCGCATAAGGAAGATCCACCTCATTTTCCGGCTTCGACAGTTCCGCCACGAGTTGATCGCGCACCTGCTCGCGGTGAAGCCGGGTGGAAAGCTCCCTCAGGCGCAAAGCCTCCCGTTCAAGGGTGCGGGCGCGGTCGGAAAGGAGAAGCCGCGCAGCACCCGGATGGGCCCTCAGTTCGGAAAGGGTTGCCGGATCGGGATCCCTACCCGACGCCAGCGTTCCCAGCAGGGAGGGGTTCGGCAGGACGGGTGGAGCCACTTCGGCCGCACACGCAAATGCGCGAAACTCCGCGGAGGTGTTGCGGAACTTGGCGAGCCCGACCCGGCGTCCGCGCATCGCCGCGTCGTTCTCGGAAAACACCTCGGTCCCGTTGACCCAGCACCGAATCTGGGTGGGTTCGATCCGAACCCGGAGCACATTCCAATCCCCAGGCCGGTAGGCGACACTGGGCACCGTACCGAGGATCCGCCAATCGTTGACCTCCGGCCCCTCAAAGGCGGTCAAGCGCAACTGTCCACCGGTGGGATAAAACCCGTAATGGGTGCCTTCCTCACTGCCGCCGAAGATCAGTCCCGCGGCTCCCGATTCGTCCTTCAGGCGCACGGTGACCGTCACTTCGTAGGGCACCTCTGGCGCAGGATTTCGCTGCATCACGTAGGACCGGCCCCCGAAGCCGGTTCCATATCCATCCACTTGGACCCTGCCGGATCGCTGGCGCCATTGGGCGCCGAGACGGGTCTCCCACCGATTGGTGTCGAGACGTCCGGTGCGGACCCAGCGCTCAAAGGGCACCGGATTCGGATGCTCCAGGAGCGGTTTGAGCAGGTTGACCGGTGTCGCAAAACCGAGGTTGCGGGTGAGAAAGGACTTCGCGTTGACGATTCCCTGGACCCGGCCCGCGCGATCCATCAGGGGCCCGCCCGAGTTGCCGGGCTCGATCGGAATGGCGACCTGAAGCATCTCGACGGACTCGAGCGTGCGGCGTCCGGAGAGCACCCCGGCAACGACGGAATTTTCCAGTCCGAGAGGGTTCCCCATCGCCACGACCTCGGCCCCGGCAGGAAGCACCGCGCTGTCCCCCAGCAGCAGCGAGGGGAGATTCGTGGAAGCCACCCGGAGAACGGCCAGGTCGGAGGTGCGGTCGAAGGCATGGACGCCTGTGATCTCGAGTTCCTCGCCGGAAGCCAGGCGTGCCGTCACCGGACGCGCTTCGCCGACAACGTGCAGACTGGTGGCGATCAAACCCGAGGGATCGATGACAAATCCAGTGCCCACACCTTCGCCCGAACCGTCCCTTCCGCGTGCGGTAAGCGTGACAAGACTCGGCCGCGCCCGTGCGGCCAACGCCTCCGTGGACAACGTAACAGACGTCGAGGAATTCGACGCAGCATCGGAGGCGGCAGCGATTTCTGCGGTCGCCCGGGACGACAGTGAGACCGCGATCAAGAGGGCGGACACCCCAAGCGGGACCGCCCGGCGATGCCACACCCGATTCCGGCTCGAATCCATGGGGCGACCCTATCCCTGAAACGTGAACCGGGCGAGGACCTCCCGTACCGTCCACGGTCACTCGACCCGCCCCGCCCTCAGGGCCAGGGGCCAGACGATGCGCCGCGGCAGCGCGGGATCACCCCACAGGGGAAGAAGGGAGTCCCGAAGGGGCTCCAGAGGATTCAGTCCCGTGGCCTTCCGGTACCGGTTGGTGGCGGACCACGTGCCGAAATACCCGAGCAGCTCATCCAGATTCCAATCGGCCTCCATGGAGATGGGCGGACACTCCAGTTCGGCAAACGGGAACGGAATCGTCCGGTAGCCTTCCTCGACAAACCTCCGTTCCGGCGGCCAGAACGAGCCCACAATGCCCTCGTAGTACTCCGTGATGAGCTCCTGCAGGGCGGGAGCGTCCAGCCTGCAGGCGCCATAGGCCCAGACCGCCAGGAGACCGCCCGGTGTCAACACGCGGCGGACCTCGGCATAGAAGCGGTCAAACGGAAACCAATGGACGGCCTGCGCCACGGTGACGAGCGACACCGACGCGTCCGGGAGACCACTGTGGTCGGCCGGAGCCACCCGCCATTCGATGGACGGGACGGCGGGTGCGGAAGCGATCTGCTCGGCACTGGCGTCCGTCCCAAACACGCGCGCAAACCGCTTCGCCAAATCGAGCGTCGCCTGCCCGTTGCCGGCGGCGCAGTCCCATACGGTCGCTTCCCGGTCGACCTGCGTCGTGAGGAAGTCAAAGAGGGCCGCGGGATACCTCGGGCGGAACTCCGCATAGCTCCGGGCGAAGGTGGAGAAATGATCGGCGAAGGAGGAGTTCATCAATTGAGCACCCTGGGCGTGCGGCAGCCGTCGCTGCCGCTCTGGATGGACGCACCGTTCGCAGGACAAACATTCATTTTCACGCCAGACGTTCGCCGAGGGAAAGCGGGAGTTCCGCTCCCGCGCCACATCCTGGGGGCAGCCCAGTGGTCAGGACCAGACGAACTTTCTTTCCGGCTCCAAGGTCGCGGTTGGCATTGGCCACAGAGCTCGCCTACCTTGGGGCTCCTGTCCATGTTGATGTCTCCGCACCGTTTCGAACCAGCCCGCGGCCTTGGACGGCCTGCGTTTCGGTCTCTCGTGCTCCTGGGCGTATTGGCAACGGTCACGCTACGGACGGCACTGGGCGTTGCGGCCGCCACGGCCCCAAGCCCGACCCGCCTGGACTTCAACCGCGACATCCGCCCGATTCTCTCCGACCACTGTTTTGCCTGTCACGGATTCGACGACAAAACGCGCAAGGCGTCCCTCCGGCTGGATCTCAAGGAAAGTGCCCTGCGAGGCGGAAAATCGGGCAAGCCCGCCCTCGTGCCCGGAAAACCGGAGGCCAGTGAACTCGTTGCCCGGGTGTTGACCCAGGACGCCGATGATCACATGCCCCCGGCCGAGTTCGGCAAGCCGTTGACTCCCGCGCAGGCCGAGACCTTGAAGCGCTGGGTCGCGGAGGGTGGCGAATTCCGTGACCATTGGGCCTTCATTCCCCCGGAACGGACGGCTCTTCCCCCGGTGCGCCACACCGAATGGCCGCGTAATGAAATTGACCATTTTGTCCTCGCCCGGTTGGAGGAACAAGGGGCGACGCCGCGTCCGGAAGCCGACAAGGCGACCCTGATCCGGCGCGCAACCCTGGACCTGACCGGTCTGCCGCCCACGCCCGACGAAATTGACGCCTACCTCGCGGACCATTCGGCCGGGGCCTATGAACGCGTTGTGGATCGCCTGCTCGCCTCATCCCGCTACGGAGAGCGCATGGCCGTGGACTGGCTGGATGCCGCCCGGTTTGCCGACACGCACGGATATCACATCGATTCCGCCCGCGACATGACCGCCTGGCGCGACTGGGTCATCCGCGCCTTCAACGACAACAAACCCTTCGATCGCTTCACGGTCGAGCAGCTCGCCGGCGACCTGCTGGTGGCGGAACGGAATCCCGCCCCCGGCACCCCGGAGGCCGATCTCCTCGTGGCCAGCGGATTCAACCGCAACCACATGATCAACTACGAGGGCGGCGCCATTCCCGACGAGTATCACACCGCGTACATTCTTGATCGCGTCAACACCACGGCGACCGTGTGGCTGGGCCTGACCATGGCTTGCGCGCAGTGCCACGACCACAAGTACGACCCGCTCACGATGCGGGACTTCTACCGTTTCTACGCGTTCTTCAACACGGTTCCCGAAAACGGACTCGACGGCCGAAATGGCAATGCCGTCCCGACCCTGTCCCTCGCCAGCCTCGACCAAAAAGCGCGCCTTCGCGACCTGCAGGAGGCGGCGAAGAAGTCCGAGGAGGCCGTGAAGGAACTGGAGGCCAACGCGGAGACACGCCAGCACGACTGGGAAGCGGAGGTCCTCAAGCCCGAAGGAAAACTCGCCGGCACCGACACAACCGCGGTCCGCACGAACGCCCCCCTGATGAAGATCATCGGCACCTCGGCGGACTCCCGTTCGGACGAGGACCGCAAGAAACTCACGAGCTATTTCCGGGATCGGGCGTTTGCCACGCTGAAGGACGCGCGGCAGTTGCGGGACCAGGCCCGGGATGCCCGGGACAAATATGAACGCTCCCTCCCGACCACCATGGTCATGGGAGAGATGGAGAAGCCCCGGGACACCTTCATGCTGGTGCGCGGGCAGTATGACCAAAAGGGGGAGAAGGTCCCGGCAGGCACCCCGGCGGTCCTGCCCCCGATTGCAGAGGGCGACCCGGTCAACCGGCTCGGACTGGCCCGATGGCTGGTCTCCCCGCAGCAGCCGCTCACCGCGCGCGTCATCGTGAACCGCTATTGGCAGATGTATTTCGGGAACGGCCTGGTGAAGTCCGCGGAGAACTTCGGTTCACAGGGCGACTGGCCGACGCACCCGGCGCTGCTCGACTGGCTGGCCACCGAGTTTGTGGACTCCGGATGGAACGTGAAGGCCATGCAGCGGCTCATCGTGACCAGCGCCACTTACCGTCAGTCCTCTGCCGCGCCCCGACCGGCGGTGGAGGCGGATCCGGAGAACCGGATGCTGGCGCGCGGCCCGCGGGTGAGGCTTCAGGCGGAATTCATCCGGGACCTCGCACTCCAGGTCAGCGGTCTGCTGGATCCCCGGGTGGGCGGCGAGAGCGTGTTTCCGTATCAGCCGGCCGGGATGTGGGAGGAATTGATGGCGCGTGAAGACAACGACGCCTTCACCGCGCAGAAGTATGTGACGAGCCAGGGACGGGATCTGTACCGCCGGACGATGTACACCTTTTGGAAGCGCACCTGCGCTCCCCCGAGCCTTGGCACCTTCGACGCCCCCGACCGCCAGGTCTGCACCGTGCGCCGCGCGCGGACGACCACGCCCCTGCAGGCGCTGGTGTTGATGAACGACCCGACCTATGTCGAGGCGTCCCGCAAGCTGGCGGAACGGATGATGGCGTCCGCACCTGACGAATCCGGTCGCATCGCCCATGCCTTCCGTCTGGCCACCGGGCGCAATCCGCGGGCGGCGGAGACGGAGATCCTTGTCCGCCTCTACCGGTCGCAACTCGAAACCTTCCGTGCCGACGCGGCGGCGGCCAACCGGCTGCTCGGCGTCGGCGACGCGCCCCGGGCGGCGGGACTCGATGCCGCCGAACTCGGAGCCTGGACCGTGGTGGCGAGCGCCATCCTGAACCTCGACGAAACCATCACCAAGGGCTGAGCCATGAACCCCGAATTGCTGCACCTGTCCCGGGAACACCAAAGCCTCCTGACCCGGCGCTATTTCTTCGGACGTCTCGGCGCCGGGCTCGGCACCGCCGCGCTGGCCTCCCTGCTGGAACCACGGCTCTTCGGAGCGGACGCGGCCGGTGGGATCGACGGACCCCTTCCCGGACTCCACTTCGCACCCAAAGCCAAGCGGGTCATCTACCTGTTTCAGTCCGGCGGTCCGTCGCACATCGACCTGTTCGACTACAAGCCGGCGCTCAAGCTACACCACGGCGAGGAACTCCCGGCTTCCATCCGGATGGGCCAGCGCGTCACTGGAATGACCAGCGGCCAGAAGTCCTTCCCGTGTGTCGCCCCTATGTTCAACTGGCAGCAATACGGCCAATCTGGAACGTGGATGAGCGAACTGCTGCCCAACACGGGACGGATCTCGGATCGGCTTTGCTTTGTCCGATCGATGTGGACGGAGGCCATCAACCATGATCCGGCGGTGACCTACATCCAGACCGGACATCAGCAGGCCGGTCGCCCGGCTCTCGGCGCGTGGCTCAGCTACGGCATCGGCAGCGAGAACCAGCAGTTGCCAGCCTTTGTCGTCCTCATCTCACAGGGCAGCGGCAACAAGACGGACCAACCCCTGAGCACCCGATACTGGGGCCCGGGCTTCCTGCCCGGACAACACCAGGGCGTGCGTTTCCGGTCCCAGGGGGATCCGGTGCTGTACCTGGGCGATCCGCCGGGCATCGCCCGCACCGACCGGCGACGGATGCTCGACGCCGTAGGTGACCTGAACCGGATGGCGGCCGACAGCTTTGGGGATCCCGAGATCAACGCGCGCATTGCCCAATACGAGATGGCCTACCGCATGCAGGCCAGCGTTCCGGAACTCACCGATCTTTCCCGGGAGTCCCCGCGTGTCCTCGAAGCCTACGGCGTCCGCGAGGGTGCGACCGACGGCGGCTTTGCCCGCAACTGCCTTCTGGCGCGCCGCATGATCGAACGGGGCGTTCGCTTTGTGCAGCTCATGCACCGGGGCTGGGATCAGCACGGCGACCTTCCCAAACAGATTCGCGGCCAATGCCGCGATGTGGACCAACCGAGCGCCGCACTGGTGGAGGATCTCCACCAACGCGGGTTGCTGGAAGACACCCTGGTCATCTGGGGCGGGGAGTTTGGACGTTCGGTGTATTCCCAGGGAACCCTAACCAAGGACAACTACGGCCGGGATCACCACGGCCGGTGCTTTACGATCTGGATGGCCGGTGGCGGGGTGAAACCCGGCTTCAGCTACGGCGCCACCGACGACTACTGCTACAACATCGTGGAGAATCCGGTGCACATCCACGACTTCAATGCGACGGTGCTGCACCTGCTCGGCATCGACCACACGCGCCTGACCTACAAGTTCCAGGGACGCCACTTCCGCCTCACCGACGTGCACGGCAACGTGGTGCAACCCCTGATCGCCTGAGACCTCATCGGGCGCGGTTCCCGTCCCGCCGGGGCACCTCGGGACATGGAAGCACCACCGAATTCCGCTACTGCGGCCGGGCCTGATGGATCAGCTCCCGCAGGGCGCTGTGCAGCACGTACGCGGTATTGGGCCCCGGGGAATTGACCTCGCCATAAGGCGCATGATCCGCCCCGAACAGGTAGGGCGGACGCTGATCCCACTCCGACTTGGGAATGATGTAGCCGATCTCGTCATTCGCGAGGCCGAACAGGAACTTCACCTTGCCCGGCATGAGCTCCCGGATGGGCGGAATCTCCAGCGGTTCGATGTCAAAATCGCCGCCTGGCGCCTTCACCACACCGCCATTCACCAACTCGGGATAAATCTCCCCCGGAATACAGGCGATGGAGGCGTCCCCAATCTCCAGGAATGCCACCTCCGAACGCACCTGCATCCAGTGGCTGTGGCCGCGTTCCAGCAGCCCCAGGAGTCCCGCGAGGAGGAAGCCCCGGTTCTCCAGCGGGATGTGCACCGTCTGGGCCTGCACCGAAATCGGAACGACCGTTGCCGCCGGACCGGTGCCCGCAGCCACGGAATCGAGAATGCGCTTCACCAGATTGTTGCCCAGGGCCCGCGTCTTGTCGTGGGTAGGCTTGGAGAAGTCCTGCTGCAGGAAGGGATCCCGCACCGTGGTCGAGGGATGCGTCGTCATGAGCCCGCCCACCGCGCCGTTGACGAAGACATGCACGCCTCCCAACCCCTTTTGCTTCACGTCGCCGCCATAAATCACCCCGCGCTCAAGGCCGTCGCGAATGATCCCGCAGAAGTCGGACGTCAATTCCGTATTGCCCGACCACGGTGTCTCGGGGTGGTTCGCCCATCCGACCAGCGATCCGATGACCGCTCCCGTGCCGGGCTGCCGGAAGAGCATCAGACGGAGATTGGGATCGAAGACCTCGGGCTTACGCGTGTCGGCCTGCAGACCCGCCGGACTGACTGGAATCTCCAGCACGGACATCGTGGCCGGTTGTAGCGTCCCAACCGCGGCCTCCAGTGCCGAAGCGGACGCCGCAATCACCCGGTCGCGATAGTCCGGATTCACCCCGCTGTGCAGCGGATCCGGCCCCCAGAGCCCCATGAGATCCGGAGTGGAATGATTGTGCGTCGCGCAGACCACGACGTAGTCCAGTTTCAGTTCCGGCGAGAGGCGTTGCCGGACGCGGACCACGTCGTCGTGGAAGAATCCGATCGAGTCGATGGCCACGATCCCGAGCCGCGTATGGCCGTCGTCCACGACCGTGGCCACGGCGAACAAGTCATCGTGAACCCCCGTGGCGGCGCGGCCTTCGTCGAATCCAGCAATCCAAACCGGTGGATTCGTCCCGCCCACCGCGGGCGTGATGTTCACCCGGCCGAATCCCACCCGCAGCGGCGCGGCATTCGTCGTCGAGCGATGGATGTCCACGCCGTATCCCGGGAAACGATCCCTGAAGACCCAGGCCGCCCGGCCGAATAGGATCACCACCAGCAACAGCAGCAGCACCACCAATCCCAGAAAGGCATTGAGGAAGAAACGGGCGACGGGAGATTTCATCAGGACCTACCGCAGTAGACCTGAACGTCGGCCCGGAGGGAAGGGGTAGACGAAGGACAATGGTCAGAGGTCGGTAGTCACTGGTCACTGGTCATCGGTCACTGCTGACCAATGACTACTGCCCCCTGCCCCATCCTCCCCTCTCTCACTTTCTCATCACCCGATAGAATCTGGGTTCATTTCCAATGGTTGGCCGGAATGGCGGGCGGGCCTCGGGAATCGCTATCCATGGACCCGCAGGTGAGGCCGCGGACTCGAGGACATCGTTCGCCAGCCTCCAGTTCAAGGACGCCGGCTCTCTCTGACTGCCGGCAACGGCATCAAGGACGAGCGGCGCAATGGAGATCGAAATGAGCGCGTCCGCAGGCAAATACCGGTTACCCGCCGCAAGAGCCGCCTTCAACACCACCGTCCCCGGCGCGTCGAGTGCCAGCGCTCTGCCCTCGATATGGGCGGGTCCCGAAACCACTTCATACTGCATCGGTACGCCATCGTGATTCAGGCCCGGAAGCGGGATGCTCTCCCCACTCTCTCCCCGGGTTGGCATTCCCAAGTCGCCCACTGCAGCCCGGATCCCCCGGTGAATCCGGAAAATCATCAAACCCCGGTCTCCTGCAGCCACGTAGGCAAGATCTCCGACCACTTCAATTCCATTGAGATAGGCCGGGAGCAACGGGTGGCTCCCCGAAGCGAGGACATAGTTGGAATCATGGATGTCAACCGCTTCCAGGCCCCTTGCTCCCGAGCAAAAAATGATCCCGTCTCTGAGTGCCATGGACTTGTTGCCCTGAAAATTGTCCGGCAAGGGAATCTGGCTTGCGACCTCCCAGCGCGGATGGGATGGATCGGAAATATCCGCCCCATAGAGCCCTCCGAAAAGCCCCTCCAACCACAACCGGTTCCCATCCGCGACACTCCCTCCCGATCCTGAAACTCCCAGCAACGAATTCGCCACGACCGGACGCGAAGGATCACGGATATCCACAATGGAAAAGCCACCGGACCACTCAGAAACATAAAGGAACCCATCCCGGATCAGCAGGCCCCTGGCCGGTAGTGCGCCAGAATTCGGGATGATTCCCTGAACGAAGGGCCGATGAGGATCCGAGACGTCGACCACGTCGATGCCACCTTGAATCGATACGTAGGCATGATTCCCGTCCACGACCACTCGCCGAGCCTGGCCATCCAATCCGACGGCAGCCACAGGGAGGGGCGCCCCGGGATTCCGGAGATCCACAATGACCAATATTCCAGAAAAGTCTGCAGCATACCCAAATCCTCCGGCAATGGTGACGTCCGAAGTATCAAATCCGGTCCCCAAGAAATTAGCCAGTCGGGGCTTGCTCGGATCGCGAACATCCACCCAACTGGACGCCCCCTCCCATCCGGCCACCAGAGCGTGGCCGTCCAAAACGGAGACGGCAGAAGCCCATCCCGGCACTTTCAGTTCGCCGAGAAGCTCAAAATCCACCGCCAACGGATTGAACACGTGAACCGACTCCACGGGAAAATAACCTTCCCCGCCCGACTGTGTGGCGCGGACAACGACGCTTTGGAGGATGCTCTCATTGGTGACGGTCAGCACTCCGCCGCGGACCTCAGCCGGACCAGACAAGACTTCATATTGGACCGGCAAACCACTGGACGATCGGATATCCAAATCATGACCAACCCCCGGGGTCAGAACCGAACGGTCCTCGAAGCCCCAATCCAGCCGTTGTTCAACTTTCTCCTGCCACGTGTAGACCTGCAAATCCGCGGAACGTGTGGTGGCCACCAGAATCCCGTCCGCAGGAACCAAGCGCAAGGTCCCCTCCAACGCTCCAAAAAGTCGGGGCTGCCCTGGATCTCGAACGTCAAACACGTGATGCCCTCCCGACTCCCTCCCAACAAAGGCCAACGATTCGGTCGCCGTCACAGATGCCGGCCTATCCCGATAAGCCACTCCCAACCCCAACTTCTGCGGATGTCGGGGGTCATCGACTCGGTATGCATCAAGTCGACCTACGGTGTCGTTCCAATCTGCGGTCAGACTTGAGGACACAACCCAAACCAATGCACTCCCCATCCAAACGTCATAGATCACGACGTTTTCCGAACTCCACAGCGGAGCCAACTGTATCGCGCGCTGCGGATCGCTGACATCCCAAAGATCAAATCCAGGCCAGCGTGAAACGGATGCCAATGATGATCGCACCCGCACCGAACGGGAGAAATCGGCAGTGGGAATATACGGATCAAGGGGATTCCAAGGAGCACCGATGTCTGCCAGGTCGAAGCGATATAAGCCGCGGGATCCCAGCACCAGCATTTGTGAATCCCAAGCACCGGCGTCAACGCCCTCCAGTCCCGGCTTGGCGACATGCTCAAGAACCTGTGGCTGGGTCGGCTCTCGGACATCCACAACGGCAATCTCATCCCCACCCACGACCACGAGGCGTTGTTCCGACAACACCAGCCTTCTCGCCTCCTTGGTTGCGGAAAAGGAAGCCATCAAGGAAGGGGCCTCCGGTCGATGAAGGTCGATCACCTTGACCCCTCCGCGCCCCAGCGCGACGTATGCCAGCCGATTGGAGACACAAAGATCGAAAACGTCTCCACCCAACGAGAGAGTACCCAGCTTCTCCGCCCGAAACCGGGTCGCGTTGAACGTTCGCCGCAGTTCCACGGGCGGCACCTCGGCAGTGCCCGCCTGGCGGGCAAGGACCGCGACTGGACCTTTGCCGGTGAGTCGCAAACCCTCATCTCCAATCGACGCGGACCCGGAAACAACACTCCATTCGATGGGCAGGCCACTGGATGTCCGCGCCTCGAGACGGTGGGGACGATCCAATTCAAGAACCTCCTGAACCGGCTGTATCCACTGAATCTCCTGGGGGATTCTGCGAACCATCCGACGAAGGTTGATCGGGCCCGGGTTCTCCACCGTCAGAATCCGGCTGCCGTCGCCTAAAATTTCCAGCGGCACGGTCGTGGCAACGGGGGCGGAGGGACTCGCCCCGGAACGGCCGACCAGTCGGGGAGCCACCGGATTGCCGACATTCAACACTTCAAGAAATCCGGAGCTATCCGAGAGCAGCAACAGTTCGCCCCACCGTTTCAAATTGGCGATGCGCCCCTTGCCCTCGCGAAAATTGTGGTGGCCGACCTCTCGCACCCGCTGCGGGTCTCGGGCGTCCAACAGTCTCAAACTCACCCAGTCAGCCATGCCGACATGTTGATCGGGAAGTGGGACAATCCGACCCGACGAAGTGGTAAACCCACCGATGAGGCGTGGGTGGGCGAGATTCGAAATGTCCAGAATCTGAAGACCGGCGGGCACCGAGAGATAGAGGCGATCCCCCGACGTCGCCACCTGGTCCACACTTTGGTCGAACGCCTTCCCGATCTGGGCCAGATAGCGCATCCGGGCAGGGTCCGAGACGTCCAGAATTGCTGCGCCCGCATCACCCAGAGCCAAATACAACACGTTGTCCCGAAACTCCATGTGGTTCACCGAGGCCATTTGCACCCAACCCGCGACCTGCGGATGCGCAGGATCCACGAGATCAATCGCTTCCAACCGCCCAAGAAACGGATAGTAGAGGAACAGTTTCGTTTCTGACGCCGCCATCGCACTCACTCGGGACCTGCTCCTATATTGTCCCAACTTCTCGAGGGGGCCGAGGGCCGGCACCCTTAGGAACGAGACCGTGCCCTGTCCACCCAACGCGAACACCCTGTCACCGGACGTCACCATGTCCCTGAAATCGCTGCCGTACTTCAGGTCGGATTCCGCAGTGAGCTCCACCCGAAAGTCATTGAATGCCCGGACCGAAGCCACCGGCCTGTAGGTCTCGTCTCCCAACTGTTCGGCGATCACTGAAACTTCAGCCACGTTGGTGACCAGCAATTGATCGCCGACGATGGATGCCGGCCCGCTCAGGACCCGGAATTGAACCGGCAGCCCGCTCGAAGCCTCCGCGCGCAAGGGGTGCAGGGTCCCCAGCGGCAACACCGGATGATCCGGCGCCGTCCAGTTCAAGGTCTGCGGCACCGCCCCGAGGATGGGGAGAAATTCCGTCCAAAGGAGGACCACTACAATGGCTGCTCGGAAGGGAAACATTTGGGTCGGTGGATTTACAACAGTGATCAAATTGTGCGGATTGCAATGGCAAGCGCAACGAAATTGGGGTGGGATGGGAAACAGGGTGACAGGTTCACTATGATTCCTCACTCCGGTTCTACGGTGGCTACCCAAATATGGTGACAGGTTCAGAGTTGAGTGGGACGACGCTAACTCGGTGAAATGGTCGCGACTTATACCATGCGCATGTCCCGACTTAAGGGCTCCGTCGAGCAGTCCGCCGTGTACCACTGCATCTCCCGGGTCGCCGGTGGCCAGTTCCTCCTCGAGGACCTCGGGAAGGAGATCCTCTCCCGCCTTCTCCCCAAACTTGCCGAGTTCTGCGGCATCGAAGTCATCACCTACTGCATGATGACCAACCATTTTCACCTTCTGGTCCGCGTTCCGCCACGCCGGGACGTCTCCGACGCCGAACTGCTCCAGCGTCTGGAAGCCTTCTACGGCAGGAGGGGAGTCTTCCCGACGCTCGCCCGGGAAGGCATCGAGACCCGCGGGGGAATCGACCCGGTCCTGCGCCAGTCCCTGCTGAAACGCATGGGTGATGTCTCCACATTTATGAAGGAGTTCAAACAACGCTTCAGCCGCTGGTACAACCGCCACACCGGTCGCTTCGGCACGCTTTGGGCCGAGCGCTTCAAAAGCGTGCTGGTGGAGGACACCCCGGGCGCTGTGCGCCTGGTGGCAGCCTACATCGACCTGAATCCAGTGCGGGCAGGTTTGGTGAAGGACCCGAAGGAGTACCGTTTCTGCGGGTATACCCAGGCCTTAGCGGGTAACCCGGTGTTGCGCCAGGGACTGATGAGCTGCCTGAAGTCCGAAACTTGGAGCAAGGCAGCCGCCGAGTACCGGACGAGTCTGTTTGTGACGGGCGGAAGTTCTGGGCGCAGCGACAAAGTGGCGATGGACCGGGAGACAATCCTCGCAGAGTTGAGGAGGGGAGGGAGATTGAGCCTGGGACAGATCCTACGGCTTCGAGTGCGGCACATGACCGACGGGTTGGTGCTGGGGTCCCGGGAGTTTGTGAACGAGATCTTCCTCCGACACCGGGAGGAATTCGGGCCCAACCGTAGGGACGGGGCGCGTAGGATCCGGGGCCTCCCGCTCCTGGAGATTCGGGTCCTGCGCGATTTGCAAGTCAGGGCCGTGGGCTAGATCGAACAGGGATCTTCTCCCGACCCGTTCAAACAGGCGACAGTTGCGGTTTCAAATCCCGGTTCCAGACTCAGGGGTGTGAAGAGACTCTTCCTCACCATGCTGACCTCCTTGCTTCCGTTCCTGGGCCACGCGTCCGACAAGCTTGCCGTGGGAGCCACCATCCCCGCCATTCAATGCCCGAATCAGGATGGACAGGTGGTCGACCTCCAGAAGGTCGGTGAGAAGGGTTACCTGCTGGTCTATTTTTATCCAAAGGCCAGCACCCCGGGGTGCACCCAGCAGGGCTGTTCCCTGCGAAACAACTGGACGGAACTTCAGAAATCGGGCGTCCAAGTCATCGGGGTGAGCACCGACAGCGAATCGAGCCAGAAGAAGTTCCGGGACGCGCAGAGGTTCCCCTTTCCCCTCCTTGCCGACCATGACAAGGCCGTCACGGCTGCCTTTGGAGTCAAGGGATTCCTCGGAATGGCGAGCCGCTCTGCATTCCTCTTCAAGGATGGCCAATGTGTCTGGGTGGATCCCAAAGGCTCCACCTCCGATCAAGCCGAACAGGTCCTAAAGTTTCTCCAGGCTCAGAAACCGTGATCGACATTGTTGGGAGACTGAATCCCGACGCTTCCCGAGTGAATTCCCTGCCGACAAATCCTCGGGTTACGAGTCGCTGCTCGGTTCCGTCGGCAACTCCCGACCCATCTGAATAGGGCCGCCCGGTTGCCGCTTACGAGGCTTTCCCGTTCAACCTTTCTGGATGAAACAGTTCCACCAAACAGACGAAGCGGTGGCACAGAGATAGAGTGACAGGTTCAGATTGGGCATTCCCTGAGCGGTGGATCGCTCGCCTACAACGACCACAGTTCACAGGAGTTGCTGGAGGTTGGAAACAAAGTGACAGGTTCAAAGTTTGCGACGCAACCGGATACCAGGCAGGCGCCGATCCCGCATCTTCCGGGCAGGGAGTTACGGGAGTTACCAAAGCAACCGCCCCCGCGGGTCCACGCTCAAGACTCCCGCACCGAAGGCGGTGGTGCGGCCACCCTTGTTTTCCCCAAGTCCGTCGCTCCCCTGAAAATCGGCCACTTATGAATCCGCCCCTCCTCATAGTGCGAAACCCAGGCGAGAGATAGAGTGACAGGTTCAGCATCACGGGAGCAGGTTGATCGCTATTTGTGGGACACCACACCCGAACCGACCTTTCCCAGTCTCACCCGCCTCCTACTATTCCGAGAATCAGCAACGACAGGGTCCAGCTTCGCCCGTTTATCGTGGAAACCCAGGGGGAAGGATCGCCCTTTGGAGCCCTCTTGGACGAAACGGCCACGCCTCTCGTCGCGGGCAGCCTTCGGCCCGTCCGGCCGTACCCAAACTCCTCCACGCCGTTTTCCGTGCACGTCCCAGCGCCCAAGGGTCACAAACAATGAAGTTCCCCGGAGCCGCCGGCGTCTCCCGATTTCCCGCGGGGCTACCCCCGATTCGATGAGGACCGGCCTTTCCCTGTCCCCCCGGGTCGTGGCTTACTTCGCGGACGCCACTTTCCAAGTCCCGTGAAACGTCCATTTGCTCCGGCCCTGCTCCTAGCCTTGATCCTCCCGTTCCCAGCCGTCCGCGCCGCGGAACCGGAGCCGCCCCCCGCGGACAACGTCCCGTTCGCAGGTCTCTCCGCCGATGCCGCCGCCAAAGCAGCGACACTCCCCAAGGGCTTCGCCATCCACGTAGCCGCGGCGGAACCTGATATCCGCCAACCGATCGCCTTCTGCGACGACGACCGTGGGCGCCTCTGGGTCGTCGAGGGCATCACCTACCCACGGCGCGTGGGTGCCCCCCCGAAGGACGGCACCCCGGAACAAATCGCCAAGGACGTTCTCGGTGGCAACGACCGGATCCTCGTGTTCGAAGACACCGATGGGGATCATAAATTTGATCGCCGAACGGTGTTTCTCGAGGGCCTGAACCTCGTCTCGGGCATCGAATACGGATTCGGGGGCGTCTGGGTCGGCGCCGCGCCATACCTGCTCTTCATTCCCATCGCCGATGGCGATGCCCCGAAGCCCGCAGGCCCGCCACAAATCCTGCTCGACGGTTGGAACTTCACCGCCGACACCCATGAGACCCTCAATACCTTCACGTGGGGACCGGACGGCTGGCTGTACGGCTGCCACGGCGTCTTCTGTCCGTCCAATGTCGGCAAACCCGGTTGCGCCCCGTCCGAACGCCAATGGGTGGATGCCGGTGCGTGGAGGTATCACCCGGTTCGACACCAGTTCGAGATTTTCACCGAGGGAGGATCCAATCCCTGGGGGATCGACTTCGATGAACACGGCAACCTCTGGGCGGAAATGTGCGTGATCCCGCACCTGTTTCACATGGTCCAGGGCGGACGTCTCACCCGCCAGGGGGGTGACCATTACTGCTTCAATGCCTCCGAAATCGCCCGAAACGCCAAGTATCGCGACGGCCGCGGAGGCAAACCCGTCTTCCCCTTCGTCTACGAGGACATCACGACGGTGGCCGACCATCTCCATTATGCGGGCAACCAGGGACCCCATGCCGCCAACGGACGCAGCGACGCCTCGGGCGGCGGTCATGCCCACGCTGGCATGCTGGCCTACCTCGGCACCAGCTGGCCCGCGGAATACAGGGACCGCCTCTTTATTGGGAACATCCACGGACAACGGCTGAACATGGATGTCCCCGTCGTGTCAGGATCCGGCTACGTCGGAAAACACGGCGCGGATTTCCTGAACTTCAATGACACCTGGAGCCAAACCCTGAACCAGCGCGCGGATCCCGATGGCTCTGTTTTCATCATCGATTGGTACGACAAAAACCAGTGCCACCATAACCGTCCCGACGGACACGACCGCTCCAACGGACGCATCTACAAGGTGGTCTATGGGGGCACCGCGAAAACCACGGTGGATCTCTCTCGCCTTTCGGACACCGAGCTCGCGGCGTTGGTGCCATCGAAGAACGAATGGAAGAGTCGTCACGCCCGACGGCTGCTGCAGGAACGGGCGGCCGCAGGACGCATTTCGACGGCGCGGGACCAATTGACCCGGCAGCTGGCGGAATCCAAGGACACCCCCGCCCGACTTCGCAATCTTTGGGCGCTACATCTCACGGGTACCGTGCCCCGGGAATCCCTCCCCCTCGACGACGAGTGGATTCGCGCCTGGTCGCTTCAGATCGCGGGCGAAGGCCTGCCGGCCCTCCCGGAGCCCGGGGCTCCGCTGCCGCTGGATTCCCTGTGGTCCAGCCTCGCCACCGCAGCGCGCTCGGAATCCTCCCCGGTGGTCCGCCGCTATATGGCCTCGGTGCTGCAGCGACTTCCGGTCGAGCGGCGCTGGGACACGCTCACCGCGCTGCTCCAGCACGCTGAGGACGCCGGGGATCACAACCTTCCCCAGCTGTACTGGGCCGCCGCGGAAGGCGGTGTAGCCACGGATCCGGACAAGGCGCTCGCGCTGCTAAAGTCCTGCCGCATTCCCAAGGTTCGCGAGTTCATCGTGCGCCGCCTCGCCACCGGAAGCCTCGCCTCCAACTGAACGCCCGCCCCCACTTCCGCATGACCCCGACCCTTCTTCGTCCCCTGCGCTGGATCACCCTGGGTTCCGTGCTTTTCGCCACCGTACCCTTGGTGTCGCAGGCCGCAGACGTCCTTCCCCAGCTCACCTCGATCCTCGCAACCTCCGATGACCCGCAGCTGCAACTCGACATCCTGCGCGGCCTCGCCGCAGCAACGCGGGACCGCCGGTCCGCACCCATGCCCGCCGGCTGGGATGGCGCCGAGGCCCGTCTTGCCACCAATGCAAACGCGGAGATCCGGACCCTCGCACAGTCCCTATCGCTGAAGTTCGGCAGCACCCGTGCGCGCGCCGCGTTGCGGGCGATCGCGTCCGATCCGACCGCCGAAGCCGGTCCCCGGCGGGCGGCACTGGAATCATTGCTGGCGGTTCGAGAGCCCGGACTCCCGGACGTCCTTCGCCCCCTCCTCGCGGATCCGGCCGTGCGAGCAATGGCGCTACGCGGGCTCGCGGCCTATGACGACCCGGGAACGCCGGCAGCCATTCTCGCCGTGTACGCCTCCCTCGACGGCGGGGAACGCCGGGATGCCCTCAACACCCTCGCCTCGCGCCCGGCTTACGCGCGTCCGCTGGTGGAGGCGGTCGCCGTCGGAACGGTTCCTCGGAACCAACTGACGGCGGATCTCGTTCGCCAACTTCGAAGCCTCAAGGACCCGACGCTTGCCGCCCGCCTCACAGAGATCTGGGGCGTCATGAAGGAGACGAGTCCGGATATGACCGCCGAAGTGGAACGGGTGAAACGGCTGTATTGGGCCGGCGGATCCCAGCCGGGCGATGCACCGCGGGGCCGGGTGGTGTTCAACCAGATCTGTGCCCAGTGCCACCATCTCTTCGACACCGGAGGAGAAGTCGGACCCGACATCACCGGCGCCAATCGCGGCGACCTGGATTACCTGCTCCAGAACATCCTGTTCCCCAATGCCGTCATCCCGAACGAGTACCGCGCGACCACCGTGGAGACCAAGGACGGGCGAACCCTCACCGGAGTGGTAAAGGCGAGGGACGCCAACGGGATCCGCCTTCAGACCGCCAACGAACTGGTCTCCGTTCCTAGTGCTGAGGTCGCCCGAGTCGAGCAGGCGGAGATGTCCATGATGCCCGAGGGATTGCTCACACCCCTGCAGGAGCAGCAGATTCGCGACCTGCTCTATTACCTCGGCCGGCCTGGCCAGGTGAATCTTCCGGTGGCGAAGTAACGCCGCGCGGCGACACACCAGCGAACATCCCGCGGGACGGAGCGTTTCCATCGCCCATCCGTCGGTAGGCCTCCCAAGGGAAAGGCCGCTTCCAACCCACATTTCATCCGACACAGTGCCCTAACCCACTATGCGCATGGCAGGTGGCGATTGCGAATCCCTACGCGCTCCGATAGAACCACCGCTGGTTCACCTCGCATCTCATTCATGGTTTCACTCCGGGGATACAGCATCGTCGAGGAGCTCCACTCGGGGGCGAAGACGGTGGTTTACCGGGGGGTGCGGGATCTGGACGGGCGTCCCGTCATTCTCAAGGCAAGCCGTTCAACGGAGTCGGGGAGCGCGTCTTTGTGGCGGGAGTTTGAGGTCCTGGAGTTCCTGAAGGAATCGGGAGTCGAAGGGGTGATCCGGGCCCTGTCGGTGGAGGAGTTTCCCGGTGGAGCGGTCCTGGTGCTCGAGGATTTTGGACAAAAACCCCTCGACCGGGCGCTGGATCGAAGCGGCATGCCGTTGTCCCGGTTTCTCAGCGTGGCGGCGGACCTCGCGCGAACACTCGGGGAACTGCATCGCTGCGGGGTCATCCACAAAAACATCAAGCCGAGCAATATCTACCACGATCCGATTTCCCGGAGAATTGCCCTCGGGGACTTTGGGATCGCCGCGCGTCTCTCCCGGGACTCACGGGTTCTTCAGGGTTCGCTGCTGCTGGAGGGATCCCTGCCTTACATGTCTCCGGAACAGACCGGACGCATGAACCGGGCAATCGACTATCGGTCGGACTACTACTCCCTGGGCGTTTCGTTTTACGAGATGCTGACCGGACGGCTTCCGTTCGAGAGTGAGGATCCGATCGAGCTGGTCCATTCGCACATCGCCCGCGAACCCGTTCCGCCCCACGAGGTGAACCCGGCGATTCCAAATGGGATCTCGCGTGTGGTGATGAAGCTTCTCGCGAAGACCGCGGAGCACCGGTACCAAAGCGCCCGGGGACTTCTGGCGGACCTGGAGCGTTGCGGGCGGGAGCCCTCCGGAGACGCCCCGGAACTGGGCCTGGAGGACGTGGCCGAGACGTTCCATCTGCCACAAAAACTCTATGGGCGCGAGTCGCAGGTGGCCGACCTTCTAGACGCCTTCCAGCGCGTGAGTCTCGGCGGCACCGAGTTGGTGTGGGTGGCCGGGGGTGCGGGAATGGGAAAGTCCGCGCTGGTCGGCGAAATCCAAAAGCCGATTGCCGGATCCCGGGGGCACTTCATTTCGGGAAAGTTCGACCAGTTCCAACATGAGATCGCCTACAGCGCGCTGATCCGGGCCTTCGCCGACCTGGTCCGGCAGCTCCTGACGGAGCGGGCTCCGGTGCTCGAGGCCTGGAAACTCCGGCTCCACGGAGCACTCCATCCCAATGGACGGGTCATCACCGAACTCGTTCCGGAAATGGAACTCATCCTGGGACGGCAGCCGCCGGTACCCGAGCTCGGACTGACCGAGGCCGAGGCGCGCTTCACCCTCGTGTTCCGGGAATTCGTCCGCGCCTGCGCCGACCCCGAGCATCCGCTGGTGCTCTTCCTGGATGACCTGCAGTGGGCGGATTCCGCGACGCTCCGAATGCTCAACCTTCTCGTCACCGCACCGGGCATGAAGAATCTGCTGCTCGTCGGAGCCTATCGCGATGACGAAACGCCGGCCGATTCCCCGCTGCAGGCGCTGATGGAGGAACTCCAGAAGGGCGCCGTTCCCTGCCGCCGGATCCAGCTGCCTCCCCTGGAACTGGCGGAGGTGAACGGGCTGGTTTCCCAGACCCTGCGCATGGACCCGCCGGCCACGCTTCCCCTCTCGCAGCTCATCTTCGCCAAGACGCAGGGAAATCCGTTTTTTGTCAGCGAGTTCTTCCGCAGCCTCTATCTTGAGAAGCTAGTGGACTTCACTCCGGCCGCAGGCGGATGGAATTGGGACCTGGAACGCATCCGACGCCTGGAAATCACGGACAACGTGGTGGAGCTCATGGCCGGCCGGATTCAGCGGCTGCCCTCCAACACCCAGGCGGCGCTGGAATTGGCCGCCTGCGCGGGAAATCAGTTCGAACTGAAAACGCTCTGCGAGGTGGCGGGACGATCCCCCGCGGCGGTGGTGGAGGACCTGCGCCCCGCACTCGACGAGGGGTTGATCCTGCCGCTCGACGACGGTTACCGGCAGGCCCAGGAACTGGGCGGCGTGGAGTCGACCGCCTCGCTCCCGGAGGTCCGGATGAAATTTTCACACGACCGCGTGCATCAGGCGGCCTACGGACGCCTCGTCGCGCCCCAGCAACAGGCCCTGCACCGCCGCATCGGACAGCGCATCCTGGGCCGGAGCAATCCAGACCAGGAACGGGAGCGAATCTTCGAGATCGTCAATCATCTCAATCTCGGGGTGACGGCCATGGACGAAGCTCCCGAACGTCGGGAGGTCGCGCGGTTGAACTGGATGGCCGGTTGCAAGGCCCGGGCGGCATCCGCCTACGGGCCCGCCCGCAGCCATTTTGAAACCGGCCTGCGCCTGCTCGACGCCGGCAAATGGGAAACCGACTACGAGTTGACCCGAGCATTGCATCAGGAATTGATGCTGACGGGATTTCTCCTGGCCGACTACGCGCTGATGGACGCCTGCGGAAAGGAGCTCTACGCGCGGGGGCGCACCGTGCTCCACCGCATTCCGGTGCTGGAGACGCGGATTCTCGCGAAGAGCCGCCAGATGGATTACACGGCGGCCGTGGAGACCGGACTGGAGGCGCTGAAGGAGCTTGGCGCCCCCCTGCCGGCACATCCCGGAAATTTCCACATCCTCGGCGACCTGATCGCCACCCGGTCGGCGCTGTCCGGCCGAACGCCGGAGCAGTTGCTCGAACTGCCGGTCCTCACCGACCCGCAACTCCTCGCGACGATGCGCATCCTGATGAGCGTGTCCTCCGCGGCTTATTTCGCTTCACCCAATCTTTTTCCCATCATCGTTTTCCGCCTCGTCCGTCTCTCCATCCGCGAAGGCAATGCCTCCATCTCCGCCTTCGCCTACGTTTGCTACGGCCTCATTCTGTGCGGGGTCCTGGGGGATTTCGACCGCGGGCACCAGTTTGGCGAACTGGCCCTGCAGGTTCTCGAACGATTCAAGGCCCAGGAACTCAAGGCCAAGGTCTACTTCCTCTACAACGTGTTCGTCCGTCACTGGCGCGAGGACATCCGGGCCTCGCTCGAACCGTTCCTCGTGGGTGCGAAGAGCGGACTCGAGACGGGCGACGTGGAGTTTCACTCCTATTCCCTCTACTTCCACGGATGCTTCTCGCTCTTCCAGGGCGAACCTCTGGAACCGCTCGCGCGCCGTCTCGAACAACAGCACGAATCCGTCGCCCGATTGAAGGCGGACAAGACCGACCTGTTGTTCGGGTGGCTTCGCCAGGTGGTTGCGGAACTGGCCGCGATGCCGCCGGCCGGCCCCGCACCGGCCTTCGATGAAGCCCGGGCCGTCGAGGCCTGGAAACGGGCGCGGGATCACACGGCCCTCGGATACTACCACAGCTTCCGGACGCTGCTGCTGTACTTCCGCGGAGATCCCGCCGCAGCGGCACGCGAAGTCGAGGCGATCCAGCCGTACCTCCAGAGCGTGATGGGACAGTACTTCATTCCGCTGTTCCGCTTCCTTCAATCGCTGTCCCTGCTGGCCCTGCTGCCCGCGACACCGCCAACCGGGCGTTGGCGAATCCACCTTCGCGTAGCCCGCAACCAAAGAAACTTCCGCCGCTGGGCCCGATTCGCCCCGGGCAATCACCGCCACCGATACGAATTGGTGGAGGCGGAACGGGCCCGCGTCTCGGGAAGGCCGCTCAAGGCCATGGACTGGTACTCCCGCAGCATCCGCTCCGCCCGGGAGGCGCGGCTGGTCCACGAGGAGGCGCTCGCCTATGAACTGGCGGGAAGCTTCCACCACGGCAGTCGGCGCGAGGACCTGGGGCTGTCCCTGCTCGCCCGGGCTCGGACGCTGTACGCCGCCTGGGGCGCACGCTCCCAGGTGGCCCGGCTCGACCGGAGCTTTCCGGGATTGGCCCTGGAAGCGGGGAACCGGGAGAACCGGGAGCCCGCCACCGCGACCCCGATCCGGGTGGACGACACTTCGCTCGCCACGCACTCCGCGGTCCTCGACCTCGCCAGCGTCCTGAAAACCTCCCAGACGCTTTCCGGCGAAATCGTCATCAGTCGCCTCGTGGGAAAGTTGGTGGAGTTGATGGTGGAAAACGCCGGGGCCCAGCGCGGGCTCCTGATCCTGAAGCGGGATCACCAGCTCGTCGTGGAAGCCGAAGGGACGACCCGGGGCGTCTCCGTGGTCGAGGGAATTCCCCTCGAATCCTTTACTGCCATCCCGCAGTCGCTGGTGAACTACGTGGCCCGCACCCGCGAACCCGTGGTGCTCGGGGACGCCACCCGCGACGGTCTCTTCGTCCACGACCCGTACATCCTCCAGGCCGGGGTGAAATCCGTCCTGTGCCTGCCGGTCGTCCACCAGGGCAAGCTCGCCGGACTCGCCTACATGGAGAACAATCTGGTCCCAAACGCCTTCACGGCGCACCGGCTGGAGATCCTCCAGATGTTGTCCGCCCAGGCGGCCATTTCCCTCGAAAACGCGGGACTCTACCACAACCTGGAACAGAAGGTCACCGAACGCACCAAGGACCTGCAACTCGAACGCGACAAATCCGAACAACTGCTCCTCAACGTGCTGCCGCGTCCGATCGCCGAGGAACTCAAGGCGCACGGACGCGTCAAACCGCGCTTTTACGAGTCGGCGACCATCCTCTTCGCCGACATGAAGGACTTCACGCAGTCCGCGGGCGCCATGTCGCCGGGAACGCTGGTCGGCGAACTAAACCGGATCTTCCTCTATTTCGACCAGGTCTGCGACCGCCGCCGGATCGAAAAGCTCAAGACCATTGGCGACGCGTACATGTGCGTGGGCGGCCTGCCCGAGGTGTCCGTCACGCATCCCGTGGATGCCTGTCTCGCTGCATTGGAATTTCAGGGCTTCATGAAGCGCATGGCCGAGACGCGCGCCCGTGAGGGAAGGACCTTCTGGGAGATGCGCATTGGCATCCACACCGGCCCTGTCATGGCTGGCGTGATCGGGAAGAACAAGTTCGCGTTCGACGTCTGGGGCGACGCCGTCAACGTGGCGGCGCGCCTTGAATCCTCCGGGGAAGCCGGCCGCATCAGCATCTCCGAGGCGACGTACCAGATTGTGGCCCCGCTGTTCGAGACGGTTTCCCGCGGCGAGATCCACCTCAAGCACCGCGGCATGATGCTCACGCATTTCCTCCAGCGCCTCCGGCCCGAGTTCTCCGCGGACGAGGCGGGGGAGCGCCCGAACGCGCAGTTCCAGGAAGCCGTCACGCGCCTTTGTCCGCCCGCGCCGCCGCCCCAGGGCGACCCCCAGATGGCAACGGGTTATTGAAAAATTCCATCCGACGAGAACCAGTTCGAAGCTCTAGTCCAACCTCAATGCATCAACTCCGACGACGGCGCTTTGACCAGACAGCAGCCCCAACGAGCGCCAGCCCCGTCACTGCGGCAAAATCTCCAGGCTCCGGGGTCGCAATCGGATTGTCAGTTCGGGAGTTGATATAATCTCGAGCCCAATACTGAAAATCCTGCAAGTTTCCATTAAACTCTAAATCTGGATCTGTGGCAAGCGATCCATTTCGGACAACTGTATATTGTATATCACCATCCGGGCACAATTTGTAGGATATTATTCTGTCATCAACCACCTTTCCATCGACCACAGTTGTTTGAGAAATTATATTGGACGGACCCCCAGGATCGCAATCCACTGACTGCGCTTCGATCTGTGAATGTAAATTCAACAAGGAAAAAACTGTCGTCATCACTGATATTCTTGCAGTGTAAAGTGAGGACATTTTGAAAAAATGATTCTTGATCATAGGTATACCGAGATATCTTCACCGGTTTGAGGAAACCAACCATTAATTGCCCACTTCAATTCACTTCTTGGCAAAATTCAAAGGTATTGGAAGTCGCATTGTCTGCTTCGAGTGAGCGCGCATGCCGGAATTGCAGCGAAATCCACCTCAAGCACCGCGGCATGATGCTCACGCATTTCCTCCAGCGCCTCCGGCCCGAGTTCTCCGCGGACGAGGCGGGGGAGCGCCCGAACGCGAAGTTCCAGGAAGCCGTCGCGCGCCTTTGTCCGCCCCAACCCTTGTCCGACCCCCAGACCGCGACAGGGTTCTAGCTGGACTGGGCGGAAGCATCCGCGGCCACTCCGAGCAATGCCGTGCCCTTCGGTGCCATTGAATCCGGCCTCCAATGATGATCTCCACCTGAGCGAGAAATACCGGGATCCCGGTTTTCCCGGGGCCAACAGGGCGCGAGCAGGTTATCGCCCCGTCAGCCCATCCCGGCCGCCTGCCTCGTTCTCGATGGTCTGGAAGGCGACGTGCGTCTTCCCGACGACATCTTCACCAACCAAGCCGGGGCCAACCTGAGAAAAATCTGAAACGACTCCCTGCCCTCGGGACCTTTTCAGCGGAACAGTTTCGGCGTGAACTCGACCAGATAGTTCCGCCATACGGGCCAGGAGTGGTCCCCGGCGGTCTCCACATAATCATGCCGGATACCCTTCTCCTTCAGCAGGGCGTCAAACTGTCCGTTCCGCTGGTAGAGGAAGTCGTTCTTCCCGCACGCGATCCAGAAGAGCTTCAAATCGCCATTCACTGAAGACGGGTTTCCGAGTCCCGACGCGACACTGTTCGTGGGCGGCGGTGCCGAGCTGAAGGCGCCGATCCAGCGGAATTGGTCATGGTGATTCAAGGCCACGGTCAGCGCGTGGTGTCCGCCCATCGACAGTCCCGCAAAGGCCCGGGCCTCCGGACGTGCGTCTACGGTGTAGTTCTGTTCCACCAGCGGAATGAGGTCCTGGGCGAGTTCGCGGCAAAGCGCATCGGAATTGGCCGGTCCATACTCCTCGAACCCCGAGGTGCCGGGCGGCAGGGCGTGGGCGTCGGGCATCACCACGATCATCGGGCGCGCCTTTCCGGACGCGATCAGCGCATCCAGGATCCAGTGCGCCTTGCCGTGGGCCACCCAGGTTCCCTCGTTGTCGCTATACCCATGGGCGAGATACAGCACGGGAAGCGGACCCAGTTTCGCCGCACCGGGAGGCGTGTACACCACTACCCGACGCCACGCGCCCAGGGCCTTGGACCGATAGGTGTGCTCGTGAACCGTCCCGTGGGGAATGTCCTGGAGATCCCAGGGTGCGGGGGGCGTGGACGGCACGTGAAGAATGCTCACCCCGGGCCAGCGCTGCGGCTTCACGGCGGAATTCTGCGGATCGAGGGTGCTGAGTCCGTCCACCACGAAATGGTACTCGTGCACTCCCGCCGGCACGGACGGCACGGTGACGGACCAAACCCCGTTGGTATCGCGAACCATCGTGGCGTCCTTTCCGAACTGGCCGCTGACCTTGACGTCCGTCGCCTTCGGGGCGCGCAACCGGAAGGTCACTCCCCCATCCGACAACAGTTCGGGAGAGACCAACGGACCCTGCGGCGCCCGGCGTGCGGGGCTGTTGGTGGTTGGGGCCTCCGCAGCCGATAGGGTGCCGGGAACCATCACCAGCAACAGCGAAGCCGCGACCACAAGGCACGAGGAAACCCGCAGGAAACCGAGGAAGGGAAGCATTCCGAAAGTGTATTCATTGGCGGCACAATGGGGAGAAAAATGGCGTCGGTGCAGAATGCCGGTCGGGAGCTTGGGAGGATGTGCCTTCGGGTGCTCGCGCGTCGCGGAAGGGGGATCGGCGGCACCTTGGAACAGATGATCCCGGTGTTGACCGCGTGCTGGATTTTCGGACGAATGGCGTCATGGAGTCGCGGTCGGCGTTCCCAAACACGCCCCAAACCAAATTCAGCGTCCGATCCGGTTGGTCCACCCTCACCGTGGGAATGGTTCTATGGGTCACGGCCCTTCTTCCCTCGCTGGCCGATCCCTCGCTCCAATGGATCACCCCCCAGCTTCTCGAACTCACCGAATCCACGGTGATATCCAGTCCCGAGGAATTGCCGCATCCGCTTTGGCTGGGAGTGGGCGGGACTCCCAACACCCCGGCCCCGGAATCCTTTGACGTCACCGTGGGAGGGCAGGCCATTCCAGTCACCCGCGTGGGGTCGGTCCGCCGCGCCGCCAGCGCCCGCACGGACATCTGGAGTGCCGAGATCCAGTCCCGGGTCTTCCTCGAATTATCGTCTCCCGCCACGGCAGGGAGTTCCGTCACCGTCAACGGTCCCGAGGTCACCAACGCCGTCGCCACCCTTCAGGAGACCCGCCTCTCCCGGGTGATCCATGTCAATCCGGTCGGCTTTTCCCCCCAGGCCGCCAAACGGGCCTTCCTGGGATTCTGGCTCGGCGACCTCGGTGAATTGGATCTCTCCGCGTGGAACAACGTCCTCTTCGAGGTGCGGCGGGAACTGGAGGGCACGGTCGCCTTCACCGGACTGCTGGAGGCGCGTCCGGACCGGGGGTTCAACGCACCTGCGCCCTACCAGCAGGTGTTGATGGCGGATTTTTCAGCGCTGACCAACCCCGGGCGCTACGTCCTCCAGGTCCCCGGCCTGGGCCGTTCGCTTCCCTTCCGGATCGGACCCGAGGTCCCTGCCGCGGCGGCGCGGACCTATGCTCTGGGTCTGCTCCACCAGCGGAGCGGCCAGGACCTGGTCTGGCCGGATACCCGGTTCACCCGTCCAGCGGACCATACCGCCCCGGCGGAGATTCCCGGGGGCAGCCACCCCACCAATCCGCTGCTCGCTGCCTCCAGCAGTGACTTCGCGAACAACCCCCGTCACACCGCGCCGCAATTATCCAACGTCACCAACTCCCTTTATCCGTTTGTCCGAAGCGGTTTCGTGGATGTTTCCGGCGGACACCACGACGCCGGGGACTACGGGAAGTACACCATCGACAGCGCGCAGCTGGTGCATGAACTGGCATTCGCGGCCCGATACTTCCCGGGCGCGGGCGGATTGGATTCGCTGGGGATTCCAGAGAGTGGGGACGGTGTGGGCGACCTCTGGCAGATGGCGCTCTGGGAGGCCCGGTTTCTCGCAAAGCTTCAGGACACGGACGGCGGGTTCTCATTCCTCGTTTATCCGGCGGCGCGACGCTATGAAAACGACGTCATGCCAGAGAACGGGGATCCCCAGGTTCTCTGGCCGAAGAATACCGCGGCGAGTGCCGCCGCGACCGCAGCACTCGCCGAACTGGCCTCGGCGCCCGGATTCGCCGCCGCCTTTCCCGAGTTCGCCCTCCAATTCCGCAACCAGGCCCAGCTCGGGTGGAACTTCCTGACCAACGCCCTCGCAACCCACGGGCGGGATGGTTCCTACCAGAAGCTGACGCACTATGGGGACATCTTCATGCACGATGACGAATTGTGCTGGGCCGCAGCCGCCCTGTTCGGGCTTACCGGAGATGCGCAGTATGAAGCCCGGCTTCAGGAATGGCTTCCCGATCCCGCCAGCAAGTCAGTCCGCCGGTGGAGTTGGTGGAGACTCTACGGCGGCTACGGCAACGCCATCCGGACTTTCGCGTTGGGCGGCAACGGAGGGAACGAGACGTACCGGACGGTCTGCCGCAATGAGGTGCTCCTCGGGGGATTGGATCAGGTGAATCGCGCCACCAATGACGCCTATGGCCTGAGCTTTCCGGTGGAGTCGAAGCGCTTCTACGCCGCGGGTTGGTTCTTCGGAAGTGTTCCCGCCTTCGACCTGATGGCGGCACTCCAGGCCTCGCCCACAGCATCCCAGGAAACCGCCCTGCGCGCCGCCATTTGGGGAAATCTTTCCTACGAATGGGGAGGGAATCCATTGGACCGGACCTTCGTGACCGGCTGGGGCAACCGCTTCCCGATGCATCCCGTCAGCCAGCAGGCACAGAATGACACGCACCTCCTTCCGCCCAGCGGACAGATGGTCGGCAATCTCCAAACCGGCATGAGCTGGCTCAACCGATACTCCACAAATCTCAGCCGCCTCACTTATCCCTCCGACGGACGCACCGACGGGCCTCGATATCCACTCTACGACCGGTTCACCGACATCTTCAACACGCTGACGGAATTCACCATCGTCGAACAGGGGGCAGGCGTCGCCGTCACGGCCGGACTTCTCGCGATGGAGGGTAACCCGCCCGGCAACACGGGACGCGGACTCGCCGGGCAGGTGACCGGATCCGATCCGTTCTGGAATCCCGGCGAAACCCAGGTCCTTTCCCTCAAGGTGGATGGCGTCGATCTCTCCGAAGCAACGGTCTGGTGGGAATGGCCCGGAGGTTGGACCCGTGGCGGGGCCACGCTTCCGTTGGCGAGACCGGTTGCGTCGGGATTTTCCGTGCAGGCCGAGGCCGTGCTGCCCGATGGCCGGAGAGCGTACGGCGAGCTGGTCGTCCCGAGCATCAATCAGGCGCCCCGGATCTCCGTGGCCACAACCAACCTTTCCCTCACCCTGCCGACATCGAGTCTCAAGCTGACGGCCACTGTCACGGACGATGCCTATCCCGGGTTCCCATTGTCCCTCGCGTGGACGCTGGTGTCCGGACCCGGCATTGTTGATTTCACGGATCCCGCACGCGCCACGACCCACGTCAGTTTCCGCGAGCCCGGCCTCTACCAGCTTCGCCTCACCGCGGGCGATACTGAGTTTACCACTTCCAAGGACCTTTTTTTGACCGTGTCCGGGACTGCCTCCGCCGGGACTGAGCTGAATCCGGGTGGCAGGCTCGTCCTGTACCGGTTCGGAACCATCGCCAGCGAGACTACCAATGCCCCAAATCTCACCCTGGACGGAAACGCGGCGTTGGGAATCAACGCCGGATTTTGGGGGGATTCCGGCGGACGGGTACTGAGGACGCGGGAAGCCGGAGATCAGGCCCGCGTGCTTCTGCCCGATCTTCTCGAGAGCAACACCGCCCCGACGTTGGTCGTCGAAGCCCGAATGCTCGCCCGACAATTCAAGGCGTATTCGGTGGGGGACCTTCCAGTGCTTTCCCTGCGACAGAACTGGGATGCCAGCCTCGAGGTGTTGGATGGCAAGTGGAACACCAGCCGCCGGCCCTCGGTCAAAGCGGGCAACGCCGTCCTCCTGTCCAGCACCCAGTGGCTCAACCAGCTTCCCCTGAACACCTGGTTGAAAGTGCGGATGTCCTATGACCCCTCCACCTCGCTGGCTCGCCTCTCGGTCAACGACACCGAGGTTGGACTGCTGACCGTCACACTCAACGCCTCACGAACCAACGCGTTCAATCTGGTCGTGGGCAATTTTGACGGGGACATCGACGAACTCGCGGTCTGGCGGCAATAAGGGAGCGGTGGATTCCGCCCGGCACGCGTCCCGAAAACCGCAAATTCAAGCGCATCGCCCGGACTTGCCGACGAAGCCTGAATCAACTTACCTATTTATATGCATCCCCGAATCCGGCCCCTCTGGGCGGTGGTCCTATTGTTGGCATGCGTTTTCCTTCAGCCTGTCTGCGGCGCCACCGAGCCCCTTCAGGTTCGCACCAGTGTCACCCGGCTGACCTCGGAGCAGCGCACCCGGTTCGTCCAGTGCATCCTGTGGCTCAAGACCCATCCCTCCGCCTATGACTCGGGGAACTCGGGTCTCAATGCCTATGACTGGATGGTCCAGCTGCACAAGGGCGGCTTTGATTCCCATCTTTCCGGCGGCTCGGGGGTGCACATGGCGCCCTCGTTCTTTCCCTGGCACCGGGAGTTCCTTCTCGCCTTCGAGCGGGAGCTGGGCCGCGCCGCCGCGGCGCTGGGTTACCAGGAACCCGTCACCCTTCCCTACTGGGACTGGACGGACCCAGGCGCGGCCGACGTCGTGTTTGGGGAGGACTTCATGGGGGGCAATGGATCGGGTTCCTCGGGGGCGTTCACCTCGGGTCCCCCGGCCACGCGCAGTTCCCCGTTCCGGGTGCGCACAGGACCCTTCGCGACGCGCGATGACCGGACGACGGAGTTCCTGATCAACACCAACGCCTCGGTTTCCGGCACGAGCCCCCAGGGACCGCCGCGGGTTTACCTCCAGCGTTCCATCGCCACCCACAGAATCTTTGGCGGCCCAACTTCCGTCGGCGAACCCGCTCCGGTCCCGACACCGGATCAAATCGCCCTCCTGCCCACGCCGGAGCAGATCCAACACGGACTCGAGATGACCCTCTTCGACATGGCCGCCTGGGACTACTCGGTGGAGACCAACCTGCCCTTCCTCGAGCGAACGACCTTCCGGAATTACATGGAGGGCCATACCGGACTGCTGAACGTGTTGTCCGGCGAACCCTTTGGCGACCAGATCCACGGTCGCGTGCACCTCTGGATTGGCGGCAATATGAGTTCATCCAGTTCCCCGAACGATCCGCTCTTCTGGCTGCATCATGCCAACCTCGACCGAATCTGGGCGGAATGGCAGGACCGTCATGGAATCTTCAACTTCCCATCCGAATGGTACTACCTCGACGCCTCCTCCACGGCGGTCCCGGTCTCGGCGGCGGATCCTCTTTGGGGATTCCGGGCGGGGACGGGGTACCCGAGGACGGTGACCTCGCTGGACACCCTGGTGATCCGCGCCAGCGGTGTCCGATACGACACTCAACCGGAAGCGGGGCCACCCACGGTCGTCGCGACCATTGGGAGTGGCGCGTCGCCGGGGGAACTCGTCACGGTGAAGGTCGCAAGCCTTCGCGGACTGCGATACCAGCTGCAGTCAGCACCCCGGCCGTCCGGACCCTGGACCGACGCAGGCGCGCCGGAGGTTGCGGAATCCCTCGAAGTGACGTTCGCCCGAGCGGTGGGATCCGCGGAATTCCTCCGCGTTCTTGCCAGCGCGAACGGATCCCTGCCGTCAACGCTGTTGCAGGCCCAGGAGACCCTGCGTCGGACCGCCGCCGGGAACGATCCGGTCTGCGGATTCATTCCCGGTCGTCCGTAGAAAAGGCGGGAACGCTCCTTGTTCCTGTTCGAGCACCCTGGCGCAACATCTGGCCGTCCCCCGGGACATCGCCCTCCCGGGTTCCGCCAGCCCCCGGCCACATACACCGATCTGCGCAAAGTTTTGTTCCCTCCCGGGAGCAGGAGTGGCTTGATCTTACCTACTGACGCCAACCAACATTGGATGCTCCCGGAACTCGGGAAATTCCTGAACCGGACGTCCGGCACGCAGCCATGATGGGCAACAACACGTTTCTTCTGACCCCGGCGGCGGCCGCCTATCTGGGGCAGTTCGTGCTGTCGCTGATCTACTTCGCGGCGTTTCGACGGGCGCAGCGTGGCTCGGATGCCGATGCCGCGCTGCGTCGAACTCTTCAAGGCTGCTTCATTTTTCTCGCGCTCTTTGCGGCGTCGGGATTCATGGAAACCGGGTTCCAGCGGGGCTGGCGCGTCCTGGGCGCGTACCTGCGTCCCTCGCTGGGAATGCTGTGCGGATGGATGCTGCTCCAATTCGCATATCGGTTCCTGAATCCGGAAGGACATTTCCGCAGGACCTTCCGCGGCTTGCTCGTGCTCTTCCTGGCGTGCCTGACCTGGGAGTGCTGGACGCTTTCTTACCGACTTTCTGAACTACTGCTCCACGACCGGGTGATCTGGAAGAGTGATCCCGAAAGCCTGAACTCGGTCGCCGTCCAGTTTCTTCCCCTCGTGATCGCCGTGCTGCGATGGAGGGGTTTGATGGCCTCTGAGGCCGCCTCCCGGGGCTGGACTGCGACGCTGCTCCACCCGGCCCGACGGGAACTCCGGGCGTTTCGTTTCATCACGCTCCTGCTGCTCACCCTCATGGGCTTCGCCCTGATCGAATCGGTGGAACCGTTGGGCGTGCCCTACTGGTTTCGCCAGTTCCTCACCAGCTTCGGCGTCCTGATCTGTTCCTATCTCCTAGGACACGTCTCGATGTCTGAATCCAACCTCCGATTCAGCTTAGGCACCAAGATCCGATGCATCATCGCCCTGGTGACGCTGATGGTCCTCATTCTGGTCGGGCTGGCCGGATACTACGGCCTGGTGGCGCAACGTCAGTTCCAGTCGACGGACCGGACGACCCAGGCAACCCGATTCGGGGATCACCGGTCTCTCCATTGGTCGCCCATGCCCGGCGGTTACCAACTGAACCAGCCCCTCGCGGTCTGGCGCCCGGAAGGCATGCCGCAGCCGCAGGTGGACGAAGTTCGGATCGCGATTCCCTTCGACTTCCCCTTCGGCGGCGCCCGCCACCGGGAACTCGTGGTGAGCAAGAACGGATTGATCACGTTTGGAACCAATGAGCTCCACTACCCGGATTTCCTGTGGCGGTGTGATCCCGTCCCGCTGCTGGCGCCGGGATTCATCGACCTGAATCCGGACATTTCCCGCGGGGGGCGCCTTCTCATCCACACCAATTCCCGGACCGCGGTGATCACGTGGTCTGGGCTCAGCGCCTGGGCGCACGATTCCTTCCGACCCAGCTTCCAGGCGGTGCTCGAAAGCGACGGCTCCATCTGGTTCAACTACCGGGATCTGACCGACCCGGATCATGATCTGGCCGACTCACGCCCGGTTCTGGAATTCATCGGCCTGCTCCAGGGCCCGAACGGGGCGCCCCCGGTGCACCTCGAGGTTGCCCTCAACCGGCATGAAACCATTCCCAAGGCGGCAGCGGGGTTCCTGATCGATCTCACCGCCGACTGGTGCCGTCAGTTCCTCTCCTTCAGCCTGGGGATGTCTGTCATGATCGTGGTGACGCCCCTTCTGCTGGCCTTCTCGGCGGAATGGATGTTGCGACGGAGGATTCTGCGTCCGCTCGACCGTCTGGTCTCGGCGGTGGGTTCGATGAACGAGGGCCAACCGGTAGCGGCGCTCCCGGTGAAATCCAACGACGAGATCGGCTACCTCACCGAGGGATTCAACCGGATGTCCGCCTCGGTCACCGCCGCGACGGAGGCGCTGAAGGCGCAGCGGGACCGACTGGAGGAAGAGGTGCGTCTCCGGACCCGGAATCTGGAGCAGGAGCTGGTGGAGCGTCGGGAGGCGGAGCGTCGGGCGGAGGCGGCCAGCCGCGCCAAAAGTGATTTCCTCAGCAACATGAGTCATGAACTCCGCACCCCGTTGAGCGGTGTCATCGGCATGACCACGCTGCTGCTGGACACCCGGCTGGATGACGCCCAGCGGGAATACGCCACGACTGCCAACGAGGCGGCGAGCGCATTGCTCAACGTGGTCGGGGACATCCTCGACTTTTCCAAGATCGAGGCGGGCCGGCTTCAATTGAGTCCCACGTCCTTCCGGCCTTCGGATCTCCTGAAGGAAGTCGCCTCAATCCTGTCCGCCGCGGCGGAGGCGCGTCGTTTGGAAACCCTCATCTCCGTGGATCCCTCCGTACCGGAGTCCGTCGTCGCCGACATGGGACGGGTACGGCAGGTCGTTTTGAACCTGATGGGAAATGCGGTGAAATTCACCGAGGAGGGATACATCCGGACCACGCTCACCGCGGAGCCGCTTCCCGGGGGGCGCACCCGGTTGTTTTGGAAGGTCGTGGACACCGGGATGGGAATGCGTCCCGAGGTCGTCGCGCGCCTGTTCTCCGCGTTTGAGCAGGAGGACGCCTCGACGTCGCGGCGGTTTGGGGGAACGGGTCTGGGTCTCGCCATCAGTCGACGGCTGGCGACGCTGATGGAGGGGAATGTCGAATGCGAAAGCCGGGTGGGCGAGGGATCCACCTTCACCTTCACCATGACCGCGGCGGTGGAGCGCGAACCAGTGACGCCTCCGGATCTCTCCGGCCTGAGGACCCGCATCGCCATCATCGCCGCGTCTCCGGTCTTTCGCGACCAGCTTACGGGCCCGCTGGCCGCCTGCCGGCTGCCCCACACGACCCCGTTTGCCTCGATCGACGACGCGATTTCGGGTGTCACCCGGGAAGTGCCGGCCTTCGACTGGATCCTCGTTGATCGTTCCGTCCGCGACCCGTTCCCGCTCGCGGATCTCCGGTCCCTGCGCCGGGTTTCCCAGTTCGCCGGCGCCCGCATTCTGCTTCTGACCCCGAAATCCACAGCCCTGCCCCCGGAGACCCGGGAGGAGTTGGGAATCCATGCCCGGATCTTCAAGCCCTGGTTGTGCTCCGATCTGATCCGCTGGATTGTGCAGGAGGACACGCCCGGGGGGCCGGCTTCCCCCGGCGCCGGTGCCAAATCCTCCCCGGCCGCGACCGCGGGACTGCCGCGCGTTCTGGTTGTGGATGACAACAAAATCAACCGCCGCCTCGCCCTGCTCCAACTTCAACGACTCAACGTGGAACCAATTGCCGCAGCCAGCGGCCAGGAGGCGTTGGAGATCCTCGGCAGGGAACGCATCCCCGTGTTGATGATGGACTGCCAGATGCCCGGTCTGGACGGGTTCGAAACCGCCCGACGGATCCGCGCCGATCCGGCGCGGTATGGGCGGCCATACATCATCGCGTTCACCGCGGATGCCTCCAACGACCACGAGGAGCAGCGGCGTTCCGCCGGAATGGAGGACGCGTTGACCAAGCCCTTCCGGGCCGCGGATCTCAAGGCGGTGCTGGGTCGCGCGAGCGAGACCCTCGCGGAGCGGCTGGGCAGCTTTCCCTGGAAGGATCCTTCCGAGGGTTGATTGTTTCCCAAGGATACGCGGGATGGGGGGGGAAGTGCCAACGACAGGGGCCGCCTATCGGAACCTGATGGACCAGTTAGACCTGAGGTAACACCGGGTCGGTGGCGGTGATTGCCTACCAACTCCCCGACGGGCGTGACCAACTTTCGCGTGAAGGCCAACCATCACGCGCTGGACGATGCGCGCCTGAAGCCGGGCGGGATTGTCGCCCAATGGCTCTAGGTGTATGAGACCAACGACCGCATCGTGGACATGGAGGTGAACACCTTCAGCTCGGTCTTCCCGCATGGCGGTGGGTTGAAGGCCGGGGAGGGTGACTTATTGCTGGTGGGATTGATGACGCCAAAGAAGCCGGATCTCGCGGCCCTTCAAAGCCGTTTCAACCATCTGGAGGTGCGTACCGACCTTGCCCGAGTGGGCGTTGAGAACCTCGCGACGCTGCTCATGCAGGAACTCAGCCCGCATGGGGATGCGGCCTACCTCCCCGATGCCGAGCCCCCGGGGAAACCTCCGGGATATCCCGGGTTCTGATTTCAGCGTGACTGGAGTCGGAAGAAGGTTGTCGAGGCCGGCAGGGGCAGTTTCAGGACCCAGACGCCGTCCTCAAGAACCGGAGTGCCGGCGACGGGATTCCAGGCTGAATTCGTGGCGAGGACATCGGCCTCCTCGACGGCGCCCGAAGTTGATCCGCCGCGCCAGGAGAGTCGGAGTTCCGAGCCGGAAGCGGTCGCCTCGAGGCGGGGCGTCGCAGCGCCCGGAATCGTTGCCTGTAGCACGACGTGGTTGCCGGAATCGGAAATGAACATCCGGTCGTTTGCGTCCATGACAAGGTCATTGATCCAGAAGAATCGGGCGGCATCGCCGGTCCCGAGGGCAAAACCCCAGGACCCGGGGCTCCCGGCTACCGTTATGACCGTTCCGTCGGCGTCGATTTGGCGAACGCATCGGTTGCCTTGGTCGGCCACGAAAAGATTCCCCTTCGAATCGAGAGCGATTCCGATCGGACTCGAGAACCGGGCATCGCCTCCAGCACCGTCGGCATAACCGACCGCACCGGCCTTTCCGGCCAACGTGGTCACGTCGCCATTGCTCCGGATCCGGCGGATGGTGGCGTTCCCCGAATCGGCCACGTAGAGGGTGCCGTCGGACGCCAGACACAACCGGCGCGGCTGGCGAAACAACGCCTGTTCCCGGGGACCATCCTGGGAGCCCGCCGTCCCTGCGACGCCGGCCACCGTGGTGACCTCCCCTGCCGGCGTCACCCGCCGAATACAGTGGTTCCCCGAGTCCGCCACCAGCAATGTGCCATCCCGATCCAGGATAATTCCGTCCGGTTGATCGAAGCGGGCCTCGGATCCCAATCCGTCCGCAGTTCCGCTGCGCCGGGGAGTGCCAGCGAGGGTCGTGACCTGACCCTCCAAGGTGCAGCGCCGCAGCGTATGCGCGCCCTTGTCGGTGACGTACACCACCTGGTCCGGAGTAACCACGACACCGGAGGGAAAGGAGAAGAGCGCTTCGGAACCCGTGCCGTCGGTGATCCCGGTCACGCCGGCGAGTCCGGCCACGGTCGTGACGGTTCCATCCGGCAGGACACGCCGGAGCACGGAGTTGCCGGTATCCACGATCCAGAGTTCGCCGGCATTACCCATGGCGACCCCGTTGGGACTGTTGAGCCGCGCTCCAGTTCCCATTCCGTCCCGACTGCCCACGGGAAGGCCGGCGACGGTGACCGTCGTTCGGTCCGGAAGGATCTTCCGCAGGGCATTATTCTCGGTGTCCGCCACCCACAGCGCTCCATCAGGGCCGAAAGCGACCCCTCGAGGTCCCCGGAAGCGCGCCTCGGAGGAAAGTCCGTCCTCGCCCCCCGGGAGCTTGGGAACCCCAGCGACCGTGGACACCTGACCATCCGTCCCCCGGACCCGGATGCACTCATTCCGGGTGTCGGAGATGTAGAGGCGCCCGTCGGGACCCCGGGCGACGTCCGTGGGATCGGCGTACCTCGGATTGGGAGTCCCGGGAAGTGTGCCGACCACGCCAGCGGGGGAGATTCGCCGAAGGAATCCACCGCTCCAGTCTGCCGCGATGAGATTTCCATCCGCATCGAACTCCAATCCTTCTGGCGCACTGCCGACGTTGGCGGCGAACCGGATGACCTCCCCCAAGAGGTCCAGGCGCCGGATCTCCCGGTTCCCCTGGTCGGCAATGTAGAGGAATCCGTCGGATCCGATGGCCAGTCCGCGGGGGAGATAGAAGCGCGACTGCAACGCGGGACCATTGACGTTTCCGCGGACTCCGGACACTCCCGCAACCGTCGTGACCTCGCCACCCACGGAGAGTTTTCGAATGGTGTGGGTTCCTTCGTCGGCGATGAAGAGGTTGCCTGTGGCGTCCAGCGCAAGGGCACGGGGCGAATTCAACAACGCTTGGGATGCCGGACCATCACGGTCTCCAAATTGATCCGGCGACCCCACGATCGTGGTGACCGTGCCATCGGGATCCACGCGACGGATGGTCGGACTGGAATCCGCAACATAAACCCGGCCCACGCCATCCACCGCCAAACCCGTGGGCCAGCGGAAGCGAGCTTCGGCGCCGGGACCGTCGCGATGGGAATAGCTGCCTCCCGCACCGACGAACTCGGCCACCGTCCAAGCCTCGCCCCAGGTGGGAACGGATAGGATCATCGCGACCGGAAGGACCGCCAGGAGAAGGATTGGATGCTTTGGGAACCGCACGGCGGGAGCCTAGCAAAGGAAGACCGACAGGAAAAGCCGGAGACCTAGTCCACAGGGTCAACCGTTTTCAGCCCCCGGCATCTCCTCCACACGCCCGACCCCGGACGTGATCAGGACCGGCGACACGCCGTCCCTCCCATCATTTGAAAGCTCGGGCACATTGAACCTGTCACCATATTTGTTCCCTCGCAGAAGCTCACGAACTACTGCGCCGCCGCCGCCAACCGGAATGCGATCCAGGAATTCTCCACCAAGGGATTCAATGGTCAGGCCCACGGCCGAAACCTCTGCAATGTGCTCTGGGTGGACGGGCATTCGGGAACCCACAAATGGTCCCGGTGGCGCCATGATCCCGCGCGTCACGTGGGACCGCGGGCCGGAATCCAACGGACTGGAATTCGCCGAGACGCCTTGAAGGCCACCCCGTTCGCCACCCCTTATCGCTCCGAGGCGGCAAGAGAACTGGTTGCCTCAATCTCCAGGCCGGCGGCGGCGAAGCGGGTGGAGGTCCAGTCCTCGGTGAGGTACCGGTAAAGCCAGTTCCCGGAATCGCGCAGACGCCGAAGGTTTTTGCGGATGTCGAGCAGGAGCGTAATCCGGCGGTTGGGGCAGTTCAGTTCGCCCACGTCATGCGTGGCCACCACCTCAAAGCCGAGGACGCGGGTGTGGAACTCCAGCGGACTGTGCGTCTCCCCCTCAAAGACGTCGGTGATGTAATGGGTGAATCCGCGATCCACGGTCTCCCCCAGCGCCGTGCGCATGAGCGCGGCTGAAACGAGGAGATTCCCCCGCTGCCGGGGGATCACCGCAAAGCGGCCGATCTCTGCGATCCGGTTCCGTCGGATGAACTCGTCGAGGTTGAGGTTCGGTATCACCAGCTTGAATCCGTAGGCGGCGTATAGATCGAGCGGCGGTGCATAAAGGATTCGCAGCACGCCGACGGGCTCTGACCCGCGCAGGGCCAGAAACCAGGATACTTCCGCAGCACCCATTTCGCACGGATCCACCAGCCGGTCATCGTGGTTCAGCCAGTGCTTCTCGTCCCGGTAGGTTGCCCGCATCACCGCCAGGGCACGCTGGCGGTCCGCCTCGTCGAGGAGGCGCGCCACGCGAAGCTCAGGCAGGGGCGAGGGCATATTTTGTTCGTCGCGCGTCAGGCTGCCACTCCTTCCCGCTGAGTGTCGAGATGGCGCCCATGATTTGAGCGTGCAGGGCCGATACGTTCTGCGGAAGGGCTAGGCTCCCCGGGACAGGACGGATTGACGGTCCAAACCGGACCCGAAACGGCTCCGCGTCATTCACGGGCTGTGCCGGGTTTGCGTTGGGAAATCGGACGCCTCCAGGCACGACCGGGACCCCGGTTTCGAGCGCCAGGCGCGCGACGCCGGATTGTCCGCGAAGCAGATGAGCCGGATTCCGATTCACTGTGGCTTCCGGAAAAATCCCCACGGATCGCCCGGCACGCAGCCGGTGTCCGGCCTCTTCGAAGGGACGACGCGTTCCCCGGAAACGATCCTTGAAGAGGTTGAGAAATCGGGGACGCGCATCCTTTCGAACCACCACGATGGGATCGTGGCGGCGAATCACGGCGGCGAGGCCCGGGACGAGGAGAAAATTCCAGTCGGCCATGAAATGGACCATGCGGCCCCCGCGGTGGAAACAGAGCCAGGCCGGGATCAGGACGGCCTCGGGACGCTGACTGTGGTTCAGGGCGAGAAGGAACGGGTCCTGATCGAGCTGGATGTGTTCGAGGCCTTCAAATCCCAGCGCCCGCCGGTGGAACAGGGTCAGGAGCGTGCGGCACAGGTACCGGGTTCCGGGCTGTCCTTCGAGATGCGGCAGCGGACGGCGCCAAATTTCCCCCACCGACGGCACGCCCGGACGGACAGGCGATGCTGGATGGGGAGACGGTGAATCCACAGGACGCCTCTTCTCGTTCGTCGGGGACGGTGCTGGCAAGTCCGGACTGTTTGCCCGGCTCCGAGGTGAGGCTGTACCCTCTGCCACCGTTTATGGAGCCGTTCCCCTCGCAGAATCCGCTGCAACACCTCGCGGGATACAAGACCCACGGTGGACTCCCGCCGCTGGCGGGACTGGGATCGTTTGCGGAAGCCGTCCAGCCGGGGCTTTCCGTAGAAGACTCCGTGTCGCGTCTCAAGCGACATCATTACATCCTCCGGCGCCTGCACGGCATCTTCATCGCACGTCTCACCGCCGAACCGGTGTACGAACTGAAGATGGCCTTCAGCCTGCACGCGCACCTCTGCGCGGAACACGTGGCGGCACTCCGCACCCGGGTCGGGGAAATGCGGGAGCCGCCTCTCGGTCTGGACAAGGTTCCGCATCCGGGACTCGAGATCGCGCTGGATGAAGTGCGGTCCACACCCAGCACCGCGGAATTGCTGCTGGGACTTTACGAGGTCGTCGTGCCCGCGTTGCGCGACGCCATGGAACGTCATTCCGCAGACACCCATGTCCTCGCCGACCAACCGACGCGTCGGGTGCTGCGGTTCGCTCTTCTGGAACTGGACGACTTGATCGAATACGGCCGCCGGGCGGTGTCGGCCCTGGTTTCCGTGTCGGATCGGGAGGCCGCGCTTCCGGCCCTCGCATGCATTCGCGCAGCCCTCGCTTCGGCGGGGGGCGTCTCCGGAACGGCGCCAGAGGGGGAACTCCCGATGCGTCTGCGCTCGGCAGTGCCGTGGACGTTTGACGGACGGCCCCGCCGGGATGCGCGCTTCCCCGACCCCTACAACATGGGGGTCAACGCCGAGGTGTTCCTGTACGACGAACGTCAACCGGCGGACGCAAAGGTGCTCATGATGTTTTACAAGCGCCTTCGCGAGATCGACGTGCCGGAGATGATGGCGGCGATCCTTGCGGAAACCCCGGAAAAGCCCTGGGGGTATTACCGGGACATGACCCGGCAACTGTGGGATGAGGCGCGCCATGCGATGATGGGGGAAGTGGGATTTGCCAGCCTCGGCGTGGACTGGCCCCGGAATGTGATGGTGAACTTCACCTGGTCGCTGGGCCTCAACACGCAGCTGTCCCCCCTCGAACGCCATGCGGTGCTGTACTTCATCGAGCAGGGACTCATGCCCCGGACCGGAAAGCGTCACGAATGGGAGGTGGGGGTGATGTCACGAAATCCCCTCGCGGCGACGTTTCAGGATTTCGACTGGGCCGACGAAGTCCTGCATGCCCGGGTTGGCCGTGACTGGTATGTCAGCCAGATGCCCTCGGCCCACGAGGCGGTGGAGTATGGCGATGCCTGCTGGAGCCGGGTGCTCGCCGGTTGGACCGAATGGAAGGCGCAGGGACTGACGGAACACCGGAACTGGTGGCCCGATTGCTATCGTCAATACTGCGAGAAAAACGGGCTTCCCGCGCTCCCCGAGGTCCTGAAATACGCGGTCACCTACGAGTCCACCCGGGCGGACCTTCGCGATGTTTCCGGGTCTGCCTAAAAAAAACCTCTTGAGCCGGGGCCGACTGTCCGTGTTCATTCCCGCCCCGTCCCTCTGGGACGGTGTCCGATGGAACGGGGTGGGATACCCAAGTGGCCAACGGGGGCAGACTGTAAATCTGCTGGCTTACGCCTTCACTGGTTCGAATCCAGTTCCCACCACCACCTTCTTCGGACCCGGTTGCGTCCATGAAGGACGAGACGCCTTCGCCGGAATCCCCGGCTGAATCCAAAGTGCCCGAGGCGACCTCGGTCCCCGGAGAGCCATGGCGCTGGTGTCCGCGGTGCGGCCACGAATTGCACAACGAGAAGTGCAAGCTGCGCTGCCCTCGGTGCCACTACTTCATGAGCTGCTCGGACTTCGACTGAGCCGCTTCCATTCGCCCCCTCGAACCTCGTCCGTACGACCTACCGCGGGGACAGCACAAGCCGGTTCTGCGACGCTCCCGCCAGGAATGGCTTCGGACGCCCCTGAGCCCAGTCCTCGTGTCCGAGGCGGTAATACGGGGATAGAAAGTGACCGCTCTGGCCGCCGGGCATTTGGAACAAGCCATCGGACTCCCAGCCGGGACCGACGGAAAACCGCTCCGACGCTCCGAATCCGCGTCCCTGGATCCGCGGCATCGCGGAGGGGGCTCCGGGAAGTTCCTCGGCGGGCAGGTCCAGCCACCGCCCCAGGGCCGGCACGGCGAGGCTCAGGGGATGCTTCATTTGAAACCGCTGGCGGTCACCCCACGTGAAGGCAGCCATGCCGCCGGGATGCCGCTGCGCCGCGTCCACCGTGGCCGCGGCGGCGTCCTCCAGCAGGGACTCCCAGCTGGTGTAACGCCGGTTGAGCAGGTGCGCGGGCCGTTCCTGCACCAGGGCCCACAGGGGCTGTTCGAATTGGCTGCCGGGGATGAAGAAATTCGGGCATTGGGCTCTGCACTGGATCACCACCGGTTCCGCCACACGCCGCTCCACCTGATCGCGAAAACCGGAGACCAGCCGGAACCCCACGCTTTCCGGCACCGCCCGGCCGCCCCACGCCTCGACCCGAGTCCGCGCCGCGGCAAACGCGGTTCCGTTGGTTCCCGTGGGATGCTCCAGCGTCTTCAACAGAAGATGCTGCCAGCGGTCCAGGAAAACGCCGCGGTCATCCAACTGGATCGCCAGCAGGTCGGCCGGAGTGGCCTTGGTGAGGGACCTTAAACCGTCCCGGATCTGACGCGCCCGCGCCCCGTTGTCCGGAAAGCCATCTCCCGCGTCCACATACGCGGAACCCCCATCGACCCGCTGATTGGCAGTCCAAATCAGGCCCTCCGGCGGATTGAAGACCCTGGGGTAATCGGGCACGGACTTGAGCCCCGCCCAGCGATGGGATCCATCCGACCACGCCGACGGAAGACGTCCGTCCCAGCCCACCCGGCGCGGCAAAGGCCCCATGAGCGTCCAACCGATGTTACCCGCACGATCGCCCGTCACGAAGTTTTGGACGGGGATCGGATTCCTCGGCGCCAGCGTGAGCGCCTCGGCGACATTGGTGGCCCGAAGAAGCGGGGAATAGCGGACCTGCCAGGCATCAGGTTCCTCGTAAACCCATCGCGAAACCCGGACCCGCCCATCCTGAATCCCTAGATCAACCACCGGGCCCCAGATCGTGTTGGTGAAAACGATGCGACGGGACGGGCCGCCCGCGATCGGAATCTCTTCGGAGCGGACCGTGAACTCCTTCCATCCTGCCGGCGTGCGGTAACGTCCCGGCCGCGCCGGGTCGGTTTCCAGCTCGATGACATCCGTCTCGTCCACCTGGGCGTTGGTGAACGCCCAGGCGACGTCGCCGTTGCTGCCCGTCACAAGATACGGCATACCGGGGAGCGTCACCCCGGCGAGCTGACGCGGACGTCCGCCCTCCCCGTTCCAGCGAATCACGGCCCGGTACCAGTAGTTGGGCATGCGGAGTTCGAGATGCATGTCGTCCGCGACCAGGGCGCCTCCGTGGGACGTTCGCGCCCCGCCCACCGCCCAGCCATTGCTCCCGGGAATCGCTTCGTCGCGTCCGGGGATTCCAACGGCGGACGCAATCGGCCCGGGCGGAGGAGCGGGCGCGGTGAATTCCTCCGGGGCCGGAATCGGGGGCGCCGGGAACTCACTTCCATCCAGCGCCGCATCCCACTGCGTGCCGCGAGGGGCAAAGAACGCGAACGCGGCAGGGGAAAGCGTGCGGTGCATCACGCCCAACATGGCCTCCTGGGAGCCATCCGGATCCTGGAGCGCAAAGGCCATCGCCGCCATGACCGCGAGGGAGTCCTCCGGTTGCCAGGGTTGCGGCGTCAAGCGCAGGAGCAGGTATTCGGGAGGACGCACCCGAAGGGATCCAAGGCCTGCATTGACGCCCTCCGCGTATGCCTCCAGCAGCGAACGCTCCGCGGAATCGAGCGTGCGGAGCGCGGTGGTCATGTGACCACGGACATCATGACGCCGCGCAAGTAAATCCATGTCGAGCACGGCGGCACCAAAGAGCGCGGCCAGGTCCCCGGCGCCGGTCCGGCGGAGCAGGTCCATTTGGAAGAAGCGTTCCTGTCCGTGGAGAAAGCCCAGCGCGCGGATGGCGTCCGCCTGGGAGCTCGCCTGGATCGTGGGAACCCCGTGGTCATCCCGATCCACGACCACGTCGCCCCCGAGGCTGGGGATTCGGGCGCTCCCTCCCAGCCTCGCCCGACTCGAAGTGAGGGCGAGGAGGACAACGAGGGCAAGGATCACGACGGCGGCCGCGAGAATTCCCGCAATGCGGAGGCACCAGATCAGGACGCGAGGCATGGAAGGTCCTTTCGGCGAATTCCCGAAAACCCCAGTGGGAGGCTGAGGCGGGTGCGATAGTTGTCCGGTGTCGCCCCTTCGGAGGCAACTCCGCTCTTTTGTGCCTTGGCTCGTCGCGCGTGGCGAGGTGGATGCAGTCCGAAACCCGCGGCGGGGATCGCAAGGCCAGGACGCTCCGAATAACTTGGAACTGGCCCTGGTCGAATCCTGCTGCTGATTCAACCCGCGGCCTCCGATCCAGCCGGCCAACGCGCCGACGCCGACAATGGCCACCAGTGAACCCGCCGCCATCGCGTTCACGGACGCAGGAGGAGGACTGACGGTCATCCCCAGAATGGTGAACAGCAGCACGGCAAGGCAGAGCACGGTCAGCCAGGACTTCCTCACGGTGGAAAGCGGGCTGGCAGCGAGGTACAGCCAAAGCCCGGAAAGGGTCAGGCCACCTTCCAGCACCAATGCCCTCGGCATGTGACGCCAAAGGCCCAATCCCACCCTGGGGGAACCCGCGCCCGCCAACGGGAGTTCCGCGACATGGACCAGGGCGTCGAGGACCCAATGCGATCCAACGGCCAGCGCCACCAAGACCGCCGCACGCCATCGCGACGCGCCCCAGCTCCGTCCCCACATCAGGACGGCCCCACCCGCCAACGCAGACCACGCGAGGGCCGCCACCAGACCGTGGGAGTACGGGAATACAAATTCAGGCTGGTGGGTGATCGCGATGTTGTCGGGGAGCGTCGCCGATTCCCAACCCACGAGGATGAACCCCCACAACAGGAGGTCCGGAAGGAGCGCCGCGGACACCATCACCCCGGGGGGGATCCGGGGTTCCGCACGCCCGAGGGCTAGAGCGGCGCCGATGTGTCCCGCAAACATGGTCGAGCGGCAGCAAGGTCCACGGTTCAAGCGGCCGCCAGCCAACCGGGAAGCGGGAGGCGGGCCCAGTCCTCTCCCCGCTGTTCTATCCCGCCCGCATACTTCGCGGCGCCGGTCAGGACGCAGTCAAACGTCTGGACCAGTTCATTGAACCATCCGGGAAACCGGTCGGTGAACTTCAGTTCCAGGATCACCGTGGGACCGAATACGTCGTGGGCGCCGGGGTTCGCAACGGGCATGACCGGATCATGCGTCGGCTTGCTGAAAATCTGCCGGTCCATCGTCACCCGCACCGAATTGTCGGCCTCCCGTTCGTAGGCCTCCCGCCGGTAGGCCACGTGCATGGCCGGACGGGCATCCAGCTTCAGCATCAACTCCTGAAAATGATGAACCGCGAAGAAGTCATGGTCGGAACGCGGATTCAGCAGGTGTTCACGCTCGACCAAATGACCCGCCAGAAGTTCCGGGACAAATTTCTTATGCACCCCGCCCCGTTCCTTCAGGATGATGTTGTTCATCCGACGCTTGATCTCAAAGAAGACCGGCGTCCGGGGACTGTCGTCGTAATAGCGCAGTCGGAGTTTGAACCGGTTCTTGTTGCCGTTGATGGTGTGCCAGTAGGTGTCGAGGCCCGGGGAATCGAGGTAGAGGCTGTGGACGGGGTAACTCAGGTCGGGCTGGCGCATCCCGTACTCATCCATCAGGAGATGCTGCTCCAGATAGGGACGAAGGCGTTGCGCGGTGCGCTCGTGGATCCAGTACTTCAATTCGTACCGCTGTTCCTGCATCCGACTCATGACCCCAGCGACTATGCAGGAACCCGGCCAATCGGGAAGTCCCGCAGATCCTTCGGAGGAGGGCGGATTTGCTGGAGCCGGCGGCGCGTCACGCGGGCGCGAACATCACCCCTGTCGCGGGATTCACGCCGCACCGGCCGGTGGCGGGACCGAGAGGGAGTTCCACTCCGGACCGTACTGCGCGAGAAAGTGGAGCGAGTAGGAACGGAAAAAGACGAAGACGGGAAGCAGCAGGACGGTACCCACATAAGGGATCGCCAGGAAGCAGGCCGCAATGCAACAGGTCAGCAGGACGGCCGCAACCAAGGCGATTCCAACCCCGACCCACAACAGGATTTGAAACAGAAAATACATCAGGAAGTTCACCGGATCCGAAGCCATCAGGCTTCCGAACACGCCCCATGCGGCGCGGCAGGAGAGCGTCCGCATGGCCATCACGGGAACCACGAAATCGCGGGTGAGTTTCGAAATGACCGCCCAAACGAGGGAGACCACCAGGAGGAGAAGGATGGCAAGGGAGAACAGGGCGACCGGCATCGCCCGATCTGCGCGCCCATCGAACAGCGCCACAGCAGACCATCCCCCGGCCGCAATCAGGGGCAAAATGCACAGAAGGCCCGTTAGAGAGAGAACGAGCCGGAACAGAAACAGGCTGTTCCCGTGGTTGCGGTACGCACGCCACGGGGCGGCAACCTCGGCGCGACCGGTCGAGACATTGTGATAAAACTGGAACTCACCCCGACTGCTCAGCCAAAGCATCAACAGGTAAAGGGCGAATCCCAGCACGAGGGCGGCAAGAGCCACGGGAAGCAGCCAGGCCCAGTTCTCCTGGATCCAATCCCGCGCTTCACTCCACAAACCCTCAACATCGAACGACGTCTTGCCTTGGGTCCCGGATCCCGGGGCCCGGCCTCCAAAACTCGTACCCATCCGACCGAGGGTGGCGAGCCACGCGGTAAACCCCACGACCAGCCAGCGGGTGGGATCAAAGGGTCGGAACAGGAGACGAAGCATGTGCTCCCATGCGGCGCTGAGCGGGGAGAAGACGCCGGGGCCGGATCCGGACGCCGGGAGATCAGGATTCATGGGGAAAGGACGAGGATGCGGTCGGCAGGAGCAAAGGTCCATCGCTCCGTCACTCGCGAAGCGTCGTGGAATGCGGTAGTCCTCTTCCGCTTTCCTTCCCGGCGGGACGCGTTTTGAGGGAGGTCGCGCCCGAGCCGCGAGTCATGCGTGAATCCAAAGCGGGAGCTTCGCTCCCGCACTCCAGGTATTCACCTCCCCGTCATTATTCCGCCTTCGCGGAGAGCCCCTTGCGGCGGGGAGCCAGCTCGATGAGATCGAGAAGAATCCGTTCCGCCTCCTTCAGGTGGGGATCGTTGCTGACCCCCCGCGTCGGCTCGTCCTCGTCGTCATCGTCTTCCGAGGCCCCGACCCGGGCATCCGGCTTGAGCTCACCGGCGGATTGGGCGGCGGCAACCTGATCCTTGGAAAGATCCTCCTCGGTCTTGTGAATCGCCGACACGACCTGGTTGGTCATGGGGGCGGGCAGGCCGGGGAGATCCACATTCTTCAGGGTGATTTCCCAGGTGGTGGGAAGCTGCTCCTTGCGCGAGGCGAGCTCCTTCTTGCGGGCTTCCAGACGCGCCTTGTTCTCGGCGATCTCCGTGCGGCGGGCGTTTTCATTCAGGGAGACCGTCTTCTCCGCCTGCGCCTTCTGGAACCGCTGGATGTCCTCGCGCACGTAATCAAAATCGCGGTCGGAGGCGACACGCGCCGCGGAGCGCTTGGACAACTCCGGGAGGTACGGGGTGATCCGGTTCGCCTTCTGGAACGAGGCGGGCGAGATCGTGTCCCAGGCGAGGGCGTTATCGAGGGAGGATTCCCCAACGTCCATGTAACTCACGACACTGGGCAGGATGATGTCCGGCACCACGCCCTTGAGTTGCGTGCTGGCGCCGCTGGGCCGGTAGAACTTTCGAATGGTGATCTTGGCGGCTCCGGGTTTGTCCACCGTGCGTCCGAGATAAAGTCCCAGTTCCTGGACGGTCTGGACGGTGCCCTTCCCGTGGGTGGCGGTGTCCCCGACGATCGCCGCACGGTCATGGTCCTGAAGCGCCCCCGCGAGAATCTCGCTGGCGGACGCGCTGAAACGGCTGGTCAGCACCGTGAGCGGGCCGTCGTAGAGCGGGACGTCCTCCTGGGATTCGTCCACCTGCTTCGATCCGTCAAAATTCCGCACCTGCACCACGGGTCCCGCCTTGATGAAGAGACCGGTCAGGTTGATGGCCTCCTCCAGGGAACCACCCCCGTTGCGGCGCAGGTCCAGCACCACCCCCTCGGCTCCTTCGGCCACGAGCTTCTTCAGGAGCTTCGCAACATCGCCGGTAGTCGTGCTGCCGGATCCCTTCTGTCCCGCCACCGGGAAATTGGCATAGAAGGACGGCAGGTCGATCACCCCGAGACGGTTGGTGTGATGGTCTCGCACCAACTCCACCAGCTTCGCCTTGGCGGCCGAATCCTCCAGCTTCACCTCGTCGCGAACCAGGGCGACGATCTTGCGCACCGAGGGATCCGCACCGGCCGGAATCACGAGCAGCCGGACCCGGGTTCCCTTGGGACCGCGGATCTGCTCCACCACCTTGTTGAGCTTCTCGCCCTGGACATCCACAAACTCCCCATCGCCCTGGGCCACGCCGACAATCTTGTCGTTTACCTTCACCTGCTTGCTCTTTTCCGCCGGCGCCCCGGCGACGAGGGAGCGGATCACCGTGTATCCGTCCTCGCTCATCAGCGTGGCCCCGATCCCGAAGAGGGCGAGGTTCATGCTGATCGAGAACTGGTCCAGTTCCCGCTTCCCAAAATAGTCAGTGTGCGGGTCGTAGGCGTGCCCGAGGGCGCTGAGCCAGAACTGGAGCACTTCATCGGATTCAAACTGCTTCAGATTCCGAAGCGAGTTGTTGTAGCGGCGGGTGAGCTTCTTGACGATTTCCTCGCGGGTGTCAGCCGTGAGCCGGTTCTCGATCTGTTGGACAACGGACTCCACCGGTCCAAGGGCGGCGGCATCCGGCTTTCCGGTACCACCCGCGAGGGGCTTGGCCGCCGCAGCGGAGGCCTGGGCGGCTTCATATTGCTTGCGGGCGAAGCCCACCAGTTCACCGGCCTTCTCCGGACTGAACCGGTTGGTGAGATAACGGGTGAGAGGCTCCCAGGTTCCGTTGGAAATGTGATGCTGGAATTTTGCCAGCACATCCTTGCGGTCCCCGGCGCTCAGCTTTTCCGCAAGGTACTCCGAGCGCAGACGGTCCCGCCAAAGCGCCCGCGCCTCGTCGAGATCCTTCGGGGGCGGTGCCGCCTTGCGATCCAGAACAAACTTGTCCTCACCATTGAATTCAAACTGATTGGTCCGCAGGAGGTCCATCACCAGGGCGTACGACTGGTCGAACCGTTTGAGGAAGCGGTTGAAGATTTGGTAGGCGGACGACGAGTCGCCGTGACGAAGGATCAGGTCGTCGAGCTGGTCCTTGAGCGGCGCGAATTCATCGACGTCGGACTGCAGAAAGTACACGCGTTGCGGATCGAGCACCTCCAGATAGCGGTCGAGGAAGCGTGCCGAGATTTCGTTGTCGAACTTGTGGCGGGTGTAGTGGCTGCGTTCCAGCAGGCGCGCAAAGGTCTGGGCGATGTCGCCGTCGCCCGGCTGGGGGGCCAGCACCAGGGCATTGGTGTATTTCGCCGAGACCAGTACGGCTTCCGGAGCCACGACTCCGCCTCCGGTGGGGGATTCCGCGGCGCGCAGCACCAGGGCGGACAGCAGCCAGAGGATCAGCGATCGGCGTATCATGCCCCGCCAATATGCCGGGGTTGGGTCCCGACGCCAGCCGGGAAAACCGCCGGCGCTCGGGACAAAACCCGGCGGTCAGCGCTCCCAGGGATCCCTGCCACTGTCGAGGTGGGAGGTGTGCTGGGCGAGCCACCCGATGTCCTTGTGATTCCCCCCTGTCCGCCATCCAGCCGGGAATAATCGGTGATCCTCCCAGACAACGGCTGCCGTCCGGCCGGGACGGGCCGGACCCCCCGTGAAACCCGGCCGGAAAATCCACCCAGCCCTGCTGGGCGGTGGCCGCGAAGCTGTCCGGCCTCCGGAACCAGAACCCGCCGTCGTTGATGCTCCCCAGATGCTCGTCCGTGCCCACGAAGATCTGGGAGGGCCGGACCCCGTAGCAATCCCGGGCGAACACCCACCATTTGCCACCCGGTGCTCCAGGTGCCCGCGGCCTGCCTCGCGGCAACGCTCCGGATCCACGGATCCTTCCCCATTCCCCAACCACCGGAAACGGGCCCTCGCAGCGAAGCCAGTGTTCGATGAACCGAAGCGCCCGAACTCGAAACGGAGAGTGGCGATTCGAGTGGACGGACTTTGTTAGGCGACAATGAAAATGCGGCGCTCAATAATGGAAAATGAAAAGTATCTCAACTGCCAGGACAGCCAATGGCAGACGAAGCCCGTAAATAAACAACTGCCCCCTGCTAAAACCCTTTCTCGCACTCAGCATGTAATTGAAAATCATCAACACAGGAATGCCGGGAACGGATGCAGCCGCGACGGGCATGGCAGCGAACTGTCGCACCTCGCTCGTTCCCGTTGCCAATAACAGTGTCACATCACCCACCAAAAGGCAAAGTATGGGAAGCAAGGTTCCAAAAACTACTCGCTCTCGTCGAATCGCAGGACGGGTTGGTGGTTGCGAAGGATGCATGCGACCTATACGCCTAAACCCATGCTCAGCGAGCCGGCGCACGGGACGCGCCAACTGCAACCGCGACGCCCCCGCCGGGGTTCGCTGCAGTCGGCTTGTTAACATAGAGAGGCGGTAGTAAATCAGTGTCCATGTGACAATGCGTAGATCAGCGCGAAGTAGCCAATAATCACCATAACAGCTACCATGGCAATCGTGAGAACCGCGAAACCAGGACCAGCGTCGCGCGTTCGCAAGGCTCGGGGAAGCACAGCGTCCCCTATCGTATCGGAGGCTGGTCGCTCATACGCCACAAAAGCTCGCCCGCAGCTACCACACGCGGCCCCAGGCTCACAAAGGAGATGCACTGCTGTATTGCAGTCTGGGCAACACTTGCCATCAACCGCGAATGTCACCCGACGGTTGCAGATTGCGCAAATGCTGCCGGCGATTTGCATAATGTTCAACGCCCCGACTTACCGACCCCGGACCATTGATATTCCATTGTCAACCGAAACGCCATCTCGGCGTTAGGTGCATCCGGTTTGTTGGTCTCCGGACTCATCTGCGTCTTCGGCGCTGCGCTTAATCCCGAGCAGTGATAACGATAATCGCTGTGACCAACACGACCTCGATACAGAGCAGCGTGATCAAGGCTACTCTTTGACTTGGAATCAGCCCCAAGGTGATTCCCACAACAAGGATCGCAATGAGCAATTGCCAGAGCTTAATCGTTCTCATTTCCGTCCGATGACCTGGGATTCAGCCCAACGAGATCACCGAGGGCCGCTGGAACCGGACACTGGCGGCGAATCCAGCGTCCGATGAACCTGGGCTCTCGATCCTGACATGAGCAGCGGCGGTTTGGAAGCAATGGGGTCAGATCTATATTGTTGATAGTCTCTTGCGCAGCGATGAGGCCAAGGCCATCGTCTGCTTGTCTTCGGCACAGCGCGCCCAAAATCTTCGAATCCCTTGCGCCGCGGCAGCAGGACAGGCCGGGCACCTCCCCACCACCTCGGACAGCCGCCACCCCAGGTGCCGGGTGGACACCGCCAGCAATGCATCACATCCGACATCCCCGTAGCTAGCCGTCATCTCCCCCATCCTCTTCCGGTAATCTCCTCAACCGCCTCTGTCATCGTCTTCCACGCCGGTCGTCCGCTCCGGGCCATCCTCCGCGCCGGTGTCTGTTCCCGAAGTTGCTTCGCACCCGCTTCGGCACCCGCTGGGCCTCCGCTGCTTCCCCAAGAATCCGACCACCCACCAATCGTTCCCAGGGACTTTCCAAATGACCCTGCCGGATCGGTCTCGTATCCTCATTGAGAGCCCTTTGTTGCTCACGCAGTGACATCTTCCACCGCACCCCCCAATCGTTCCCGACACAGCCACGACGACCAAGGCTCCCGTCCGGCATACATCCGCCACGGACTCCACGGGTACTCCCGCAGCAACGACACCGTCGTGCCACCAATTCCCTCCCGGGGTCCTCACAACCCAACACCCGTGCCCGCCGTTGATCCTGCTTCGATAGCCCAAGCCCTCCAACACGCACAGGATTCAGGTGAATGTATCGGCCGCCGTCCAGGCCGACTCCTCCAGCAACAGCACGGTTGAATCGTCCTGGAACAGGTGTCCCCGCCGCCGGTGCGCCCAATTGAACCGTCCCGCGTAACTGACCTGCAGCCATCGGATCGCCTCGCTCAGGTTGGCTTCCCGGCACCGCAGCAGCAGATGGTAGTGGTTGTCCATCAGGACAAAGGCGTGAATCTCCACCGCGAATCGCCCCGGAAGCTCCGAGACCAACCCCAGAAAGCGCCTCCGGTCCGTATCATTCCCGAAGATCTTGTCGCCCCCGTTTCCCCGGCTCACGACATGGTACCACCCTCCCGCAACGTTCACCCTCAGCGGCCTGGCCATGCCTACCGGTGCAAAATCTCGATCAAATTGTCAACAATATAGATCTGACCCCATTTCCTCTATCAGCTGATCTCTCTACACCTCAGCTTGTGGGGAGCGCATTCGTCCTCCTCGTGGCGGTAACTCATCGACTGGAGAGCCGGATACGGGAGATCCGCACGTCCGCTTCGGAAGGAGGGGTGGGGACCATCCCCTTCCCTTCCTCTATCATAAATTTTAACGGACGACTGCTCCAAGAACACCGCCGCCCGCCGATCTCCTCACGGCACCACCCATCGATAGAATCGGGAGGGGAATGTTCCCGCCTCCGGGTCCGTGAATTCCATCGATCCTCCTGGGCCAGCTGTGTTGGTCGATAGGTTCAACCAGTTCCCGGAGATCAGATTGGTGCTCGCCTGCAACACGTGCTCAATCGCCGGCGACCCGGTTGCTCGGAGTTGGAGGCTCCCGCCGGGTCCTGGCGTGATCTCCGTGATGCGAAGCACCGGCAGGACATCGATGGTGCTTGCCGTGGCCTCGCCGGAGTTCCGCGACACCGCGCTGCCAAAGGCCGCACGCACCCGGTAGGTGTAGGTGTTGCCCCCGGTTACGCTCAAATCCTGAAAAGACGTCGAACCTGCGGCCGCGGTGCCGAGGGGTGCATAGTCTCCCGGGCCGGTCCGGCGTTCGATTTGGAACCCGGTCTCGTGGCTTGAATTGTTCACCCACGTCAGGGAAATCTGAGTGCTGGAGACCGCTGTTGCCTGAAGGTTGGCGGGTGGTGTCCCAACTTCGGGGTCGCACACATCGCCAATGCCGTCGCCGTCCAGGTCCGCTTGGTCCGGATTCGCCACTGTGGGACAATTGTCGATGGAATCGGGGACCCCATCGCCGTCCCCATCCACCCCTGTCAATGCGGCAAGGTATCGATCACCACTCGGACTGCGTGGGTAGGTTCGATAGTTGGCCCAACCCGCACCGAAACTCGTTTTGCGGATCTGCATCTGAAAGACCGTTCCTGCCAGGGTGTTGTTAAATGTGAAGAGGTCATTGTACCCTTCAGTGAATTGGGAAGGTCCCGTGATATCGCCGCGTAATCCAAACACCGTGCCGACGGAGGTCAGAGCGTCCAGGGAATCTCCAACAAGGCCCTCGATTTGTGTGATGCCGTTTTGGTGCTGAATAAGCTCCAATTGGCCGACAACCACCGGGTGATCGAACTTAAACGTGACGACTGATCGAGAGGGATCAGGAATATTGTGATCGGAATCGACATATTTGTGATCGATCATGGACATGAGTGAGTAGAGCTCCGGCTCCTGGGGATTGATCAGCCAGCCGATTCCGAGGGCATCGTTGAAGGGGAACGGCGGCGCGGCTACGGACCACGCATTGTCATTGCCCGGAAGACTGGGCGAATCAAAGCTGTCCGCGGGAACACTGATTCCAACGATGGCGTGAATTAACGGGGGTGATGGCGTCGTGTCGAGAACTCCGAAATTGGAAAGGGCGAACGTGCCGCTTACGCCTCTGCCCGGTCCCGGTCCTGTAAGTCCAAGCCCAGATCCGATTCGGATGGCCTCGAGCAGAAATCCTGTGATCCCCGTTAAGGGCAGGCCGCTGATATAAGTTTGGAGATTGTATGACGGCCGGATCTCGTTCGGGGACTGCTCGACGTAGAGCCACGGTAACTGCGAATCGGGAATGGGATACGATACCGTGGTCACTTCTTTGGTCGTCGAGCGGTCCTCGTTCTCCGGTATGCCATTAATATCAATCAGTTGCCAGGCCGCGCTGCCCTTGACGTCACCGGGAGTCGGCCCCGGGAAGGTTTCCTGGGGGCTGGTCGTATAGTACAGGCGGAATGCGCCTAGGCTCTCGGACGACGGCCTGCTGGTATCCTTGAACGCAGGGAAGAGGGCGAGGTTGACGTGTCCACTACCTCCCAGCGCTCCAATGCCTTCGGTGGCGACCTTCCAGCAAATATAGGAGGTCACACCCTCCACTCCACAGGGAGACCACGAAGTCCCATTGGGGTCACCATCGATGGTGCCGCTTGCGGGATGTCCAGACTCTGTTGGATACCCATACGGATCCCGGAGAGGGACCGGAACCCCTTGACCATTGGTCAGAGTAATGAGTGTGGTGCAAAGCAGCAGCAGGGGGATCCACCGGGTGGCCCTTGGTTTTGGCACGCGTCTTCCTTGGCGATCCCGCGTTTCGAAACGAAGGCCGAGTCGGATATGTGGGCGTGAGGTCATAAACGTGTGTGCGAATCGGTGGTTTCTTGATTCGGAGCATGAGCTGCTCCTTGCACACTCTCAACCGGAGTGAAGCGCATCGTCTCAACAGTTTTTAGTAATTGTTGACCACTTCTTGCCCAGGTGGATCAAGTTCGACATTCGACTCACAACGGGAGTGGAGCGGGCAACGGGGTCAGATCTATAGGACGTGTTGCCCAAGCAACGGACCTGGCCATGGAACTGTTTGTTTTCGGGCACGACCATGATGGGGATTCACCAACCACAGAAATAGCTCTTCGCTTTTTCTGTTGATCTTGATCGCCGGGTTCGAGCCGACCACCCACTGCGCCGCCTCCGTGCGGCCCTTGACCTCTCCTTCGTCCGTGCGGAAGTGGCCCGCGCCTATGGCGCCAACGGCAATGTCTCGGCCGATCCGGTGGTCCTGGTGAAGCTCATGATTCTTCTCTTTCTGGAGGATATTCCCAGCGAGCGCGATTTCACGGCCCGCCTGCCGGAGCGACTCGATTACCTCTGGTTTCTCGATTTCACCCTCGATACTCCGATTCCCAACCACAGTGTGCTCTCCAAGGCGCGGAAGCGCTGGGGTCCCGAGGTCTTCGTCCATAGCGTCCGGCAATGTGTGGACGCCGGGTTGGTCGACGGACCTTCCCCAAACCCCCGCGGCTGATGGCAGTCCAATCCGCGGGGGCACCGGTAAACGCCCAGATCGCCCTGGGAGTTTCCAACAAAGCGACCGTGGGGTACCGCAGTGGAATCGGTTCCCAATTGCATGGTGGCCGTCGTTGAAATTCCTGGCTTCCTGCTCTCCGGGTGCCCTTGGAGCTCGGGTAGGGACCACGCCCTCACTTCAGCGAATCAACGCCACGGGAACTTTGATGACCACTTTCCGTACGGAATTGAATCCGGGGAGCTGCAGCTGCGGCATGTGAGGTTCCCCTGGAAAAAGGATGGTGAACCGGCCGGTGAGATTCGCGATCAGGGCCTGGCCCGCGGCGGGGGTTTGGAAATGCTCCACCTCCTTCGCGTCGTTGTAATCCTGAAGCGGAACCAGGCGGTCCAAGGGCGCCAGCTCAATCCCTTCCGCCCCTTCGAGCGTGTACTGGATGTCGATGGTGCGCCGGTGCATCTCGTAGCGGGCAGCGTCGCGAGCTTTCAGCGGGTACCCCATCACCCTGGCAAAAAAACCCTCGCTCCCAAGGGGATGGATGCCTTCAGAAGCGGTGGGAGCGTTGGACTCGAGCCACGCAAACGCGGCTTTCCACACGGCGTGGTCCGCGAGGCCCGGAGTGAGGCGCCAACGGTCGAGGGAATCGTGAATCATGGGGATCCGGGAGAGGACGGGGTGGGGAATGTTTTCAGGACATCTGTGGCCCGGTCGCGGTCCAGTACTGCGGCGCCCCGTCGGGGACGGCCATCTTCCGGGCGTTCAGCAGCGCCTCAGCGAGGCGGAAATCCTTCTCCTCGCTGATCTTTACCGCGCACAGGGGATCAAGCGGCCATAGGAGGCGGTTCTCACCGCAGTACCCCCCCTTGAACCGGGCGTAGAGCTCCCGGAATTTGGCGGCATTCCAGATGGTCACCGCCCAGTTGCAGACCTGAACCGGCGGATTGAGCTGGCTCGGAGCGAGCGGACCCTCAGGATTGATGTTGACCGCCTTCCCTTGCGTGAAGACCTGGAGTCGGGTCTCGCTGCAGGAGATCAGGGTGTCCGCCGACGACGCCTCGAACGCCTCAAGCGCCCTCGAAAGGTCGTCGGATTCCAGGAGCGGACACACTGGGCTGATCATAACCAGCGAATCCATGGGCTTGGCCGTCATGAAATCGATGGTAAAATCGTCGCCGGTCGCGTCGTCGGATCCGAGGTGCGCGGGACGCATGTAGACCCGGCAACCCATCGACTGCGCATAGGCGGCAATGCGCTCCGAGTCGGTGTTGACGTACACCTCATCGAGCCTCGGGCACTTCAGCGCGGTCTCGATCGCATAGCCGATCATGGGACGACCGGCGAGATATCGGAGATTCTTGGCGGGGACCCGCTTGGATCCTCCCCGGGCCGGAATGTGAGCAACAACCTTACCCAATTTCATGACTCCAGAACTTTCGATGGTTTTGCGTGATATTCAAAGCAGCGCGAAATGGTTTCCCGGACGCGGCTGTCGAGCGCGATCCGGGTCAAAAACATGTCACCCAATCCCCGGGTAAGGATTACCCGGACGTCCGAGCCGTGGTTCTTCTTATCCTTGCCCAGAATTCCCAGATACCGGTCCAGATCCGTCACCACCGCGGTGGTGGGGCGCCAATTCCGCTCCAGGAGGGTGCGCATCTCGGCGGCCGCCTCCGCGGGCAGCAGGCCCAGCGTCACGGAGACATGGTTGGCAATGTCCATGCCGAAGCAGATGGCGATGCCGTGGGGAATTGCGTAGTTCGTGTAGCTCTCCAAGGCATGCCCGAAGGAATGGCCGTAGTTGAAAACGTTGCGCGGGCCCTCGTCAAACTCATCCACCTCAATCATCGCCTTCTTGATCTCAAGGCTCCGGCGCATCAATCCGCGGAGCACGGCGCGGTCGGTCAAGGCGGCATCGTATTCCCGAACCACCCGGTCGAAGTCCGCCCGTCCCGTCAGGAGGAAGTAATGGAACATCTCACCCATTCCTGACCGGATCTCCTCCGGGGGAAGCGTGTCGAGAAACGAGATGTCGTTGAGTATCAGAAGCGGCGGATAGAATCCGCCGATCTGGTTTTTGAAGGTCCCGAAGTTGATGGAGGTCTTGCTGCCAATGCAGCTGTCGCATTGGGACAACAGGTTGGTCGGAACAAAAATCCAGCCCACGCCACGATACAAAATGGAGGCGATGAAGGCGGTGACATCCTGGGTGATTCCGCCTCCGATGGCGACCAGACGGTGATTCTTGCGGAATCCCGACCGGATCAAGTGATCCATCAGGGGCTCCACCCCCTGATAGCTCTTTTGCGGTTCCGCGGGGGTCAACAAGTGGTGCGGATACTCAGCCCGAAACGGATCGATCCGGTTCGCGTGCAACCGGGCAATGTTCTGGTCGATGACAAGAAAATCGCCGGGGCGCAGGACCTCGCGGAGCGCCGGGGCGAAGTCCTCAGGAAACTGCACTTCATAGGTCGAGCGATAAGACTGAATCTTCATGCTGGGCGTCATACGATTGTGAAGCCGCCGTCGATGACGACGTTTTGTCCAGTGAGGTAGGTGTTGGCCGGCCCCGCAAGGAACGCGACCAGTTCGGCGATCTCCGCGGGATCCGCCATCCGCCGGCACGGAATCTGTTCACACAGGGCCGCAATCTCTGTTTCAGAAAGTGACCGGCGGGTGAGGTCGGTCAGCACAAAACCCGGGGAAACTGCATTGACGAGGATCCCGGAGGGTCCGAGTTCCGCCGCCAGGGCGCGCGTCAGCCCCAGCAATCCCGTCTTCGCGGTCGAATAAAGACTCCGTTGCGCCTTCGTCGCCACAGACCAGATCGACGCTATGTTAACGATCCGACCCGGACGGGTGAGCACTGCCGCCGCCGCCTGACAGATGGCATACGGCGCGTCCAAATCCACGCTCAAGACCGCCCGGTAGTCCGCCGCAGTGACCTGGTCGATGGGCTTGATGCGATTGATGCCGGCGTTGTTGATACAGGCATCTAGGCGGGGTAGCTCTCGAACCCGGCGGCAGAACCTCTCCAATTCCTCGGTGCTCGCGAAATCCACGGGCAGGAACTCAACGCCCGGCGGCATTTCGTCAGCGGCGTCCGGCCGGGTGGCAGTCCCGATGACGTGAAATCCGGCCGCCAGCATCCGGTCGGCGATGGCACGACCGATACCCCGGGAACAGCCAGTGACGAGTGCGACGGGAGAACTCATGGCCGGATGAAGGGACGCCGCAGGGCCGTCGTTCCCGAACAGGACATTCCTGGTTCAATCTTGGTCGGAGATTGGAAACGAATTCCGATGGCATCAACGCATCGAACCGGACGCGCCGTGCCACGGAACCCTGAAGGTGTTTTCATGGGGACGGGAACCGCGCGGGAGAAGAACCATCCCGGTCGGTCGGCGAACAGGCTATAGCCGGGGTCGCGGATCGCCAAGTCCCGCGTGTGTTCCCGCGATAGCCTCGCGGGGGATCCTCATTGCCAACGGGGCTCCCGCCCCATCAAATGACGCACGAGGAAATCCATCCGGCGCCGGCTTCCATACGGGTTTTCCGCCGCACCGTGGTTTGAACCCGGCATGATGAGGAGTTCAAAATCCTTGTCCGCCCGCACCAACGCCGCCGACAGCTGCAACGTCGAGGCCGGGTCCACATTGGTGTCCAGTTCCCCGACGATGAGCAGCAGGTGGCCCTGCATCCGGGCGGCATCCTCCACGTTGGAGCTTTTTCGGTAGCTCTCGTCCACGGGCCAACCCAGCCACTGTTCGTTCCACCAGATCTTGTCCATCCGGTTGTCGTGGCACCCGCAATCGCTCACCGCCACGCGGTAGAAGTCGCCGTGATCCAGCAACGCCCGGGTCGAACTCTGCCCGCCCGCGCTGCCGCCATAAATTCCCACCCGAGAAAGATCCATCCAGGGGCGCGTGGACGCCGCCGCCTTCAGCCACGCGATGTGATCCGGCAACCCGGAATCCGCGAGGTTCTTCCACGCCACATCATGGAACTTCTTCCCCCGATGGTTGGTTCCCATGCCGTCCACCTGCACGACGATGAATCCCAGCTCGGCGATGGCATGCTGCCGCAGGTGCCGGCCAAATTCCTTTGGGACAAATGCCCCGTGCGGACCGGCGTAGATTTCCTCCACCACCGGATACCGGAGCGTCGGATCGAAATGGCTCGGGCGAATGAGGATGCCATACATCGGGGTCACGCCGTCGCGTCCCGCCGCCACGAATCGCTCGGGCGTTGTCCAACCCGCTGCAAGCAGCGCCGAGACATCCGCCTCCTCAAGCCCACAGACCCGGGATCCGTCCGAGGAACTTCTTAGTTCGGTCCGGGGTGGCAGATCGACCCGGGACCAGGTGTCGAGAAACCACCTTCGGTCGGGCGAAAACTCGACCCGATGACTGCCGTCGCCCTCGGTCAGCACCTTGAATCCGGTCCCGTCGAAATTCACCCGACAGAAATGCAATTGATAGGGATCCTGCTCCGGAAGGACTCCACCGGCGAGGAACCAAACCTCGCGCCGGGTGTCGTCCACGTGAAGAACTTCTCGCACCACCCAATGCCCCCGGGTCACCTGGCCCTTTACCCGCCCGGTTCCCGCGTCATACAGCCAGAGATGGGACCAGCCATCCCGTTCCGACATCCACAACAACTCCCCGGAGGCGTCCAGCCAATGGCGCCAGGTCTTGTTGGTCCAATCGATGAACGTTTCGGAGGTCTCCTCCACAACAACCCGGGGTTCCACCGAAACCAACGCCGCCGATTCCGGAGCCGTCTGTGCCTCCGCCGCGCCCACATCGACCGCCAGAATCCGGAACCGCTGGTGACCGCGCTGATTGTAGTCGAAGGAGAATGAACGGCTGTCGGGAGCCCAGCGGACATTCAGGTCGCCGTCCTCGGTAAAGGGATTCGGATACAACGCATCGTCGATCGCGAACGGGCGGGTTCCGGAAACCTTCAGAAGCCTGAGCCGCGGCTTCGGCAGGGGATCCCCGGGTTTAAGATAAAGATGGGAATGCAGCTTCGGCTGGACCTGACCCTGCGGCGCCGCCTCCACAAAGCTCACCTGGCGGTCTCCGCCCGGACGGAGCCGCGTCGCGACGAGCCAATTGGAATCCGGCGACCAGAGGACTTCTGAGCGATACGGCTCCTCCGCCGTGCCATCCGACGTCAGGGAACGCACCTCCCCGGAATCCTTGGAACGCAGGCGCAGGTTGTTCCCTTCGAGGAACGCCACCCAGTGACCGTCCGGGGAAAGTCCCGGTTCCGGGCTGGCGGCGGGTGTGGGGGGCCCCTTTGACGCGTCCGGACCGATCACGGCCAGGGTGGAATCCGCCGCCGCCTCAAAGACCGCCACGGTGGAACCGTCGCGGTCCGTGAGCAGGAAGACGTGTCCCACGTACGTGTGCTGCGACCGTTCCTGGCCGGATCGAAGCCGGCCATAGCCCTTCCGCACCCCCTCGGTATCCAGCCAGAACAGCTCCAAGTCCTCGCGGGACTCATTGCGGAACACGATCGTGGTTTCGTCCGAGGACGTGCGGGACCGCTTCGGGGCGCGGTCGCCGATGAGGAGCGGCAGCCCCGGGTCGGGCGAGGAATCCGGAACGGGATCCCCGGAGGCGGGATTCCAGATCCAACGGCGCCCATCCGCACGGAATCCAAACGCCACGGAGCCGGGGGGTTCACCCCTCACCGAGACTTGATCCAGGGGCAGTCGTTCCGGCGCCACGTTGGTCCCGAGGGCGCGGGAAAGTCCCGACGCCAGCCGTCCATGATCAAACAATGGTTCGCGGCGTCCGGTGACCGCATTGACGAGAACCCATTCCCGCGCGCCGGGACCGGTGTTGACCCGGTACCAAAAGGAGGTGCCCCCGGGGAGCCACTCCGGATGAATGCGCTGACGAAAGACCCGGTCTTCCGTCCGACCGGCCAGTCCCAATGCCCGCTCGTAATCCGTTTTGGATCCCTGGGCGAGGGCGGCGCAACCCATCAGGATCCAGGCGAAGAACCGGATCCACCCGCGGAGACCCTCGACAGAGCGTTGCGTCCTCATCGTCCTCAAAACCTGCCGGTGGACTGAGGGGAAGTCTTTTCGAAAAATCGCGCCAGCATCAGGGTCCGTCGGAAGGTCCCCCTGCGAAATCGCCCGGCCGGTTCCAGTTCAGCAGCAGGGATTCCTCGGCAGTAGAGAGGTCCAGCACCTCCATCGTCCCACAGGACACGAGCTCCGTGACGAGGGGCTGGAGGGAGAGTTCGCCACGCTCGAGACGCCGATTCACCGCCGCCCATGCCGACGCGGGATAGACCGCCGCCAGGGGCTCAAACAGGCCTCGAACCCGTGGGACACATCCCCGCAGCCCGGCGCATCGCCCCAGGAGCGTTCGAAGAAAGTCCGCACTCAATTGGGGCAGATCGATGGCGATGACGACAACGAAGGAACCCGAGGCGGACTGCAACACCCGCTCCAATCCCGCCAAGGGACCCAATCCGGGCCGCCGGTCGGCCAGGACCCCGGTATCGTTGGGAAGAAAGTGGGGAGGGTCCTGTCCCGGCGCCAGGCAAACCCAGCGTTCGTCGATGCCCGCTTCCGCCAGGAGCCGGAGCTGCCGAAGCAGGAGCGGCTCCCCCTGAACGTACAGGTCCACCTTGGGACAACCCATCCGGAGCCCGAGCCCCCCGGCCAGCACAGCGCCGCTGACGCCTGGCCTACCCATTTCGACCCCCCAAACGACGCTTGCCAATGCGGCCCGCATCGGTTTCCTTGGCCCCGTTACCAAGGCATCTGCTTCCTTCCATGAAAAACCTCATCAAGCTTCTCGCCGCGGCTGCGATCGCGTCCGGCATCTTCAGCGTCCAGGCCGCCGACGGCAAGGACGTCAAACTCACCGGTGAAGGCACCTGCGCCAAGTGCGGACTCAAGTTGGCCGACAAGTGCCAGAACGTCGTCCAGGTGAAGAACGGCGACAAGACCACCGTTTACTACCTCACGGGCGATGTCAGCCAGGCGTTCCACAAGAACCTGTGCTCCACCACCGCCAAGGTGAACGTCGAAGGCAAGTGCACCAAGGACGGCGACAAGCTCGTCGTCGCCGTGACGAAGATCGAAGCGGCGAAGTAATCCACGGGCATCGCCCAAACAAAACACCCGCCGGGAATCCCCCGGCGGGTGTTTTGCATTTCCAGGGCCGTCACCAGGAAGGCCGGCGCCGCCTCACTCGAAGGGATTGTCCTTCGGACGGGCCATCCGACCCCACTGTTCCCAGCCGGGGATCGGATGTTCCTTCATGATCTCCTCGACCATGTAGAAGTCGGCGCGGTCCCGGGTCTGGCCGCGAACGCGGGCGACCTGCGCCGGTTGGATCATGGGAAGATTGTTGCCGAACGACTGGCGCACATAGCTGATCACCGCGGCCGCCTCCTCGTCGGTCAGCATGCCCGCAAATCCAACCATGGGCGGGACGCCATTGGTGGGCGCGAGGCGCTGACCGGAAATCTCCAAGGGACCCCAGAGTCCCTTCAGGACGATCTTGATCATACGCTCATCGTCGGCGAGCCAGGGATTTCCAGGAACGTTGAGCGGAGGATAGATGCCCGGTGTTCCGGTGCCCGAGGGCTGGTGGCAGGTCGCGCAGTGGGCGTCCCGGTGGAAGACTTCCTTGCCCAGCGTGTACACCTTGAGCTCCGACTCGTTGAGGGTCCGGGTGGGACCATAGGAACGCCGGTCGGCGGCGGGGGGTGCGGCGTCGAGTTGAAGGGTTCCGGCCAGATACGCCTTCGCGTTGGGATTGGCGGCGATGAAGGCGGGTTCCGCCGCGGCCAGTGCAGCGACGTCGTCCTTGAGCGTCGTCTCGAGAATCTGACGGGTGACCGGGCTCATCCACTTGTCGAACGGATGCCGCATCGCGTCGAGGACGATCCGGGCGCCATCCATATTATCGAGCCAGGAAGCAGCCACAATGGCCTCGAGACGGACGCGTCCGTTGGGATCGTTGGCCGCCTGGCGTAGCAGCGACACCGCGTTGGGCACCTGGTGGGTGGTGTATCGCAGCACGTGGGCCGCCGCGGCCCGGGCCTGCGGCGAACGGGCATTGAGACAGGCGATGACCAGGGAGGTATCCGGACGATTCTGCGCCCAGGTCACCCACATCGCCTCGCACAGATTCCGGTCATATCCGGGGTCCGACTTGTCGAGGGCCGCGGCCCAGGCCTTGACCGCGGGCAGAACTTCGGAGGCCGGATGTCCCCGCAACTCGCGGCGGGTCCGATAGCGGGCGCGATACTCGGGAAGCTTCAGATTCTCCAGAAGCTGGGGCACGGAGGCTCCGGCAATGACCGGGGGTTTGACGAGCGGACGCGACGGATAGGTCACCCGGTAGATGCGCCCGTGCTCGTGATCCCGGTTCGGGTCGCGGGCGTTGTGCTGCATGTGCCCGATCAAGGCGTTGTGCCAGTCGATGAAATAGAGGGAACCATCGGGCGCGAACTCCAGATCCACCGGACGGAAGTTCGGATCGCTGGAGCTGATCAGGTCGCCGGCCAGCGCGCCGGTGAACCCGGAACCGTCATCCCGAACGGAACTGAAATTGATCCCGAGAAAGCCGATGCTGTTGCAGGTCATGAACTGCCCCTGGCGGTCGTCCGGAAAGTGCCGCGAGGAAACGAATTCGGATCCGGACGTCGGGCGCGACCGCTTGGGCACGTAATCGCCCGCCCGCTCAATCTCGACGCCGTAGGGCATCTTGGCGGACACGGGCAGGGCCCAGTAGTTCTCACCGCTCGACGCATCGGAAAGGACGCACTGCTCCCAATCGTCAAAGGCAATGCCCCACGGATTGTTGACGTCGGTCTGGATGTAGCGCTCCAGGCGGAAGCGCTTCGGGTCAAACCGCCACACGCCGCCGTCGTTCGCGCGCTGAGGTCCGTACGGCGTCTCCACCTGGCTGTGGAGGAAGCGTCCCTCAAGCAGGTAAAACGCACCGGAGGCGTCCGCAGAATAGGCGGAGATGGCGTGATGCGTGTCATGCGTGTCGAACCCGTGCATCAGGATCTCCATTCGGTCGGCACGGTCGTCGTGATTGTCATCCACCAACAGGCAGAGGTTCGGTTCCTGGGAGAGATACACCCCCTCGGGAGCGAGTTCGAACCCGATGGGCAGATGCAGCTTGTCGGCAAACACCGTTTGTTTGTCGGCCTTTCCGTCGCCATCGGTGTCCTCGAAGATCAGGATCTTGTCGTTCGGACGCGACTCGCCGGGCTTGTAGTGCGGATAGGCCGGGGTGACGGCGACCCAGAGGCGCCCGCGGTTGTCGAAGGACATCTGGACCGGTTTCCGCAGCTCGGGGAACTCCTTTTCGGATGCGAAAAGCGTGACCTGGTAACCGGGCATGACGGTCATTTTCGAGATGGCCTCGACTCCATCGAGGTAATCCACGGGGCGCTTGAAGTTGGTCGGCACGGACGGGAGCGCGGGGGTCTTCGAGTCATCGACCGCAATCTGCGTCGCGCGGCCCGCAGCGACGTCCTGAATCGAGATGTCCATGGCTTCTGCTCATCTCGCGGTCACCGGCGATCTCGGCGGATGTTCTGCACGGCCCGATGGATCGAGCAGAACAGCTGCATGCCGCCATGGGCCTGATGCGGTTGTAGTCGGTATTCCAGGCGATAGTCCTTCTCCCGGACGGCGGCGTTGACCAGTGCCGGGGTTCCCTTCGCGGTGCGCGGCGTGCGTCCAAACGCGCCGTCGGCCAGCATCGCACCGAGTTCCGCATAGCCGGCCTCGGTGGGCAGGAACCCATTCATCGTGAGGGCCGGAAGTCCGGGCTTCGCGTACCGCGCCTTCGTGGCATTGAAGAGATCCACAAAGGTCAATCCATGCCGCTCCGCAACCCGGCGCATCGCGTCCGTGTAAAGGGCAAGCCGGGCATTTTCCTGGACACCATCGGGAAGATCACGCGTCGCGGAGAGGTTTTCGAAGGCAATGGGGGAGACCAGTACCAGCCGTGGCGCGGCGACCCCGTTGTAGGCCTTCGACAGCGTGTGACGGACAAAGGCGTCCACTTCCGCCTCAAAATTGGCGACCCGGCCCGGTCCGTCGAAGGATTCGTTGTAGCCGAAGAAGGCGAGGATGGTGTCGGCCTTGAGATGGGTCAGCCACTGGTCGGGAGTCGGGTAGAACCCCTTGCCGAAATGGGAATTGAGTTCCGGGTGGAACTGGGCGGCTCCGGGGAAGGCCCATTGGGAAACGCGGGCGGGATGCGGACGGAACCCCGGAGTGTCGCCGGGGCGGCCCATGTTGCGGACGATGAGCTTCTGATCCGGGAAGCGCAGGTGCAGCTCGGTCTCAAGCCATCCGAAGTACACGTCGCGTTCCGCGAGTCCGTTTCCGAGAAGGACGATCCGCTCCCCGCTGGACGGGACGGCAATCCCCTGGGGGCGCGCGGAACCGGCGGGGGCCGGCTCGGCACTGGGAGCGTGCGGATGATTATTGGGAGGGCTGTCCGCGGCAAATGCGGTCCAGGCCAGCACAGCACCAAGGCCGAGGGCACGAGCCACGCCATGGCACACGCCCGAAATCAGGGAACGAGAGTCCATTCCCCAACCCTGCGGTGGGGTGGGCCTCCGGGCAAGATTCCGGAGCCGAACCCGGACGAAATTCAGGCCCTACTTCTGAAGCTGCGGATTCTTCCACTCGTGCCCGTCGGCTTTGAGCAGGTCGTCGGCGGCGGTCGGACCCCAGGTTCCGGCGAGATAGAATTCCCGGTTGGTCAGGGGCTTGCCGGTCCAGGCGTTGCGAATCGAGTCCACGATGCCCCAGGCGGTCTCCACCTCATCCCGCCGGATGAACAGGGTGGCGTTGCCGGCGATGGCCTCGAGCAGCAGCCGCTCATAGGCCTCGGGCGTGTAGGCCCCAAATTCGGTGTCGTAGCTGAACTGCATGCGGACCGGACGCAGCTCCATCGCGGCGCCGGGAACCTTGCCATTGAATCGGAGCGCGATGCCTTCGTTGGGCTGCAGCCGAAGCGTCAATGAGTTGGGATCGAGCTGGGTGTCCTTGTTCGCGGCGAACAGGATGTTGGGCGCGGGCTTGAACTGGATGCGCACCTCGCTGGCACTGACCGGGAGGTTCTTTCCAGTGCGCAGATAGAAGGGCACCCCGCTCCAGCGCCAGTTGTCCACCCACAGTTTCATGGCCACGAAGGTCTCCACGTTTGACTTTGGATTCACCTTGGGCTCGCTGCGGTAGGCAGGGCGCGGATCCCCGTCCACATCCCCTGCGAAGTACTGCCCCCGGACCACATTCTGCGTGATGTCCGCCGGCGTCATGGGCCGGATCGACTTGAGCAGCTTCACCTTCTCATCACGGACGTTCTCCGCCTCCAGCGACACCGGCGGTTCCATGGCGATCAGCGACAACACCTGCAGGACATGGTTCTGCAGCATGTCCCGCATGGCGCCCGACTCCTCATAATAACCGCCGCGGCTTCCGACACCGAGCTTCTCGGCGACGGTGATCTGCACGTGGTCCACGCTGTCCCGGTTCCACAGGTGCTCGAAGATCCCGTTGCTGAAGCGGAAGGTCAGGATGTTCTGGACCGTCTCCTTCCCAAGGTAGTGGTCGATGCGGAAGATCTGGCTTTCGTGCGCGTGGCGGATGAGTTCCGCGTTGAGTTCCTGGGCGCTGGGAAGGTCGTGTCCGAAGGGCTTCTCAACCACGAGCCGCTTCATGGTGCCGCCATTCTCACACTTCTCGAGCAGGCCGACCTCGTGGAGATGGGTGGCGATCTCACCAAACTGGCTCGGGTTGGTGGCGAGATAGAAGAGGATGTTCGAGCGAAGCTTCTCGTTGTCCGTCGCCTCAACGATCGACTTCAGTTTCCGATAACCTTCGGCGTCGGAAATATCCGCCTGGCAATAGTGCAGGTTGGATGCAAAGGCGTTCCAGACGGCGTCGTTCACCGGCTGCGTCCGGGAAAACTTTCCGAGTGCCTCCCGCAATTCAGCGCGGAAGGACTCATCGGTCTTTTCGCGGCGGGCGAAGCCCACGATGCGGTACGGCGTGGGCAGCGCCTTTTCGAGGGCGAGGTGATACAGGGCCGGGATGAGCTTGCGCGCAGTCAGGTCGCCGGAGGCGCCGAAGATCACCACGGTGCAGGGCTCAATCTGGCGGCGGGACGACGAGGCGCGGGAGGCGAGCAGTTCGTCGAGGTGCGAGGATTCGTTCATGGACCGGGCGGATCGGAATTTCAGTTCAAAAGGGATTTGTCTGAAGCAGGGCGGGATCCTTACAGGTGGATCCCCCCCGCGTCGGGCGCTGCGGACACCGGACGGGCCAGCGGATCCGGAGTCGAGGTCATCGACGGGTCCCCAGCAGTGGTCTCCGGTGCCAACAAAAACCCCGGCCGGGGGGGCCGGGGTATGACCGGGAGCGGGACGGACCTACTTGGTCCGGTCGAAGCTCTTTTGGAGGATCTGCCAGTCGGCGAGTCCGCCCACCTTGGCGCGGTGGTCGGCGATGAGCTTGGCCTCGTTGGCGTTCTTGGTCGGACGCTGGTTCTGGTAGAAGATGCCAAACCGGCCGGGAAACGGCTCATCCGCCAGGCGATAGGCCGCGTATTCGTCGGTGACGTCATGTTCCGCGGGGACTTCCAGGAATTGCCCGCCCTTGCGGGGATTCGAGGAGTCAAAGGCACCGGGGAAGAATTCCACGCACTCGCTGAGGCACTCGATGAACCCAAAGCCGTCATGGTCCATGGCGGCCTCCATCATCTTCAGGACGTGATTGGGATTCGTGTGGGTCGTCCGCGCCACAAACGTGGCCCCTGCGGAGATCGCCTGCTTGAGAGGATTGACCGGACGGTCCGTGGAACCCCAGATGTCGGTCTTGGACTTGAATCCAATCGGCGACGTCGGAGAGGTCTGCTTCTTGGTGAGGCCGTACACGAAGTTATCCATGACCACGTAGGTCATCTTCACGTTCTTGCGGGCCGTGTGGGTGAAGTGGTTGCCACCGATGGAGAAGGCATCGCCGTCCCCGCCGAACACGAAGACGTGAAGGTCCGGACGGCTCAGCGAGATGCCGCTGGCGAATGGCAGCGCCCGACCGTGGATGAAGTGCGCACCGTGCGCCTGGACGAAGTACGGGAAGCGGCTCGAGCACCCGATGCCGGCCACCGTGGTGATCTTCTCATGCCACATCTTCCGCTTCTCGATGAGCTTGAAGTACAGCGCCAGGACCGAGAAGTCACCGCAGCCCGGACACCAGGTCGGGTGATCCGCGGAGACCTCCTTTTTGGAAAGCGGCTTGCGGTCGGCATCCGCCAGGGGCGTCACCTCCAACCCGGCGGCGAGGGCCGTGGTGCGGGGCAGGGTCGCGAAGGGAAAACTCAGTTCGCTCATGATGAAAATCTTGGAACGCGTTGAAAGTTCTATGGGGATCTCGAAGGGTCAGGCGGGGCGGGACGGGGTCATCGCGGCGCGAACCCGTTCCAGAATCTCCTTCACCTTCCAAACCTGTCCATCGCACTTGTGGATGCCCCGGATCTTGGGATCCGCATACCGGGCCCTCAGGAGTGAGGTCAGCTGACCGTACCCGTACAATCCCTCGTCATTGAGCTCCACGACAAAGATGTGCCGGAAGCCCTTGAAGATCTCGTCGAGGCCGTTCGGCAGGGGATTGATGTACTTGATGTGGAGCGAGGACACGGCATCCCCGACCGCACGGAAACGATCCACCGCCTCGCGCAGCGGCCCTTGGGTGCTGCCCCAGCCCACCAGCAGGACCTGGCCCTCATTCGGACCGTAGGTGGTGGGCACCGGAAGATCCGCTCCCAGGCGACGCAGCTTGTTGCGCCGCTTTGCGGTCATCGCCGTATGCAGTTTGGGCGAGCCCGTCGGATGCCCGAGCTCGTCGTGCTCGAGTCCCGTAACGATCGGGTACTTCCCACTCGCAATCCGGGTACCGGGAGCCACGTGACGGGTGATGCCATCCGCCGCCTTCAAGTCGTAGGGCTTGTGATCGGCAATCGGCGTCAGGTCCGGCGTCAGGTCCTGACAGATCGTCTTGAGGTCCGGCTCAACGAAGGCCTCGATCCGCGTGGCGATGCCCTGATCGGTGAGGATCAGGACCGGCGTGCTGTACTTGCGCGCGATGTTCACCGCCTCAATCGCGGTGTAGAAGCAGTCCTCCACGGAACTGGGGGCGACGACCACCCGGGGACTGTCCCCGTGGCCGCCGAAGCAGGCGATGTTCAGATCGGACTGCTCGATGTTGGTGGGCATGCCCGTGGACGGACCGCCCCGCTGGACGTCCACAATGACCAGCGGCATTTCCGCCATGGAGGCCCAACCCAGCGCCTCGGTCTTAAGAGAGATACCCGGCCCGGAGGACCCAGTGACGGCGACCCGGCCGCCGTAGCTGGCACCGATGGCCATGGAAATGGACGCGATCTCGTCCTCGCACTGGATGAACGATCCGCCGTACTTCGGAAGCTCGCGGCGGAGCAGTTCCATGATGTCGGACCAGGGCGTGATCGGATATCCGGCACCGAAACGAACCCCCGCCGCCAGCAGGCCGTACGCGAGCGCTTCATTGCCGTTCATGACCACCTGCGTGTGGCCCTTCATCTCCGCGTGCTGGAGTTGGTAGGTCTTGAGCAGGTCCTGAAGCTGGTGATTGTACCCCGCCTCAAAGCAGGTCACAGCATTCTGGACCACCGTGGGGTCCTTGCCGCCGAACCGCTCCTCAATGAGTTTGTTCAGCTTGGGAACATTGAGGTCGAAAATCCGGGCCAGCAGGCCCAGCGCAAAGATGTTCTTGCCCTTGTCCCGTCCGGTGCCGCCGATGGCCTCGACCGTCTTGCTGGAGATGGCCACGCCGACGTGCCGATAGGTTTCGAGCCATTCCGGCTTCGGCGTGATGTGGTCGGAGTCATACAGGACGATGCCGCCGAGCTTCAGCGAGTTGATGTGGTCCTCGTAGCTGTGCTGGTAGAACGCCAGCAGCATGTCGGCCTCGTCGCCGGGGGAGAGAACTTCGCCGGACCCGATGCGGACCTGGAAGATCGAGGGCCCGCCGGAGATTGTGGACGGAATGGTCATGAACGTCATGACCTCCTGCTCGCTCCGGCCCGCCAGCCGGGCGAGAAACCCGCCAATCGCCTGGATGCCGTCCTGGGAGTTTCCGGCGATCCGGATGACCGCCTCGTTGATTTTCGTGAGTTTGGACTGACCACCGGCCGGTGCCGGTTCTGCTGCGACTTCGCTCATGGACGGATGACTTTCGAGTGAAAAATGCCGCGTGCTCCTTCCGGAAGACTCCGGCGGGAACACGCGGTGCGTTGCTCGGGTCGCAAGCTACCGGGAGCCACCAAAGCGTCAAGCAGTCGCCCTGATCAATTTGCCTCACCGTGACCCGGGTCAGGATAAGTTTCTCCGCTGACAACGACCCAATTCGATCTTTGTCCCGGGAACAAGGGCTTCAATCCAGTTTGGACAAGGAGGTTGACTCGAAGTGTTCAGTGGATAGGATCCCGGGCTCCGCTTCTGCCGCGGATCTTATTTCATGAAACGCCAGTATCAGCCCTCCAAGATTCGCCGCGTCCGCCAGCACGGATTCCGCGCCCGCATGGCCACCAAGGGCGGCCGGGCCAATCTTTCGAACCGCCGCCGCCAGGGGCGCCGCCGTCTGACGCCGGTTTGATACATCCGGAAGCGTTTCCGTTCCGCCCACCGCGATGCCCGCGACCCCTGGAACCCGGTCGCGCCTGGGTCGGCGCCACCGCCTCCGGGCCGGTGCGGATTTCGTCCGCCTGAAATCCGACGGGCGGCGCGTGGTCCAGGGATGCCTGATCCTCAACTGGATGCCCGCCGGGGCGTCCGGATTGGATTTTGACCGGGTGGGTCTGGTTGCCGGCAAATCCATCGGCGGGGCGGTGGTTCGCAACCGCGCCAAGCGATTGCTCCGCGAAGCATTCCGGCGCCACCGCTCCGAGTTTTCCAAGCCGGTCTCCGCCGTTCTTGTGGCCCGGAAATCCATTGTGGACCGAGATTTCGCGGAAGTGGAACGCGACTTCCTGATCGCCCTGCGCCAGTCCCGTCTGTTGAGGGATTCCCAGCCCTCTGCCCGAACACCGGCGTCCACCCCGGAGGCTTCCGCGTGAATCCGCTCCGCCCGCTCCTCATCGCGGCCCTGATGGGATATCGCTGGGTGATTTCCCCGGCCAAGACCCTGCTTTTCGGGCCGGACGGATCCTGCCGCTTCACTCCGACGTGTTCGGAATACGCCCTGGAATCCGTCCGCCGGCACGGGGCCGGTCGGGGCAGCCTCCTCGCGGCGTGTCGCCTCTGCCGCTGTCATCCGTGGGGCGGCGCCGGTGCCGACCCCGTTCCCGACCTCATTCGACTTTCCCACTGAGTTTCCGCATGGACCGTAAAGGAATCACCATCCTCGCCGCCGCGCTGGCCCTGTTCCTGTCGTGGACCTGGCTGGTCAACCGAATGGTTCCGCCTTCGAAGCGCCCGATCGTGGCCACCAATGCGGTGACGGGCGCGACCAACCCGGTGACGTCCGGCACTTCCGCGACACCATCCACCCCCGCCCTACCGGCGCCGGTGCCGCCTCCGGTGCTGGCTTCCGTTCCCGGACGCGTCCTCCAAATCGAGAACTCCCAAGTCCGCGCCACGATCACGTCCCGGGGTGGCGGATTGAAGGACGTGGACCTCAAGGAATACCCGGCGAGCGTCGGATGTTCCAAGACGGACCGCGCCCAGGCGTCCGAACCCGCCGTCCTGAACCAGCCGGCGTTCATTCCGGCATTCGTCCATTTCGACTCCGCGGAACTGGGTCCCGACACCGAGTACCAACTGAGTTCCGACAATGGCGTGGTGAAGGCGCAGCGAATGCTGACGAACGGATTGCGGGTGACGAAGGAATACCGGATCGCCAGCAACTACGTGTTTGCTGTCACCCTCCGTTACGAGAATACGGGCCGCACGCCGGTGGCCGTTCCTGGACGTGAACTGGTCATCGGCACGGCGTCCTCCGGGGATCGAACCGAAACCAAGGAGTGGCTGGGAGCGCACTGGTACAATGGCACGGATTCCACCTCCGTGAATCAGGCGTGGTTCGCCAACCCGACCCTGGGATGCCTGCCCGGAACCCCGCGAACCGAATATGTTGCCGGCGCCAGCAACGTGGTTTGGGCCGCAGCCAACAACCGATTCTTTGCCCTGATCACCGTCCCGGAAACCCCGGCGGACCGGATCATCGTCCGGGATTTCCCGCTGCCCCCGCCCACGCGGGCGGAACGGGAAGCCAATGGGCGCCTGAATCCAAATCCCCGCGCCTACCAAACCGCACTGGTATTCCCTCCCCCTCTCCTCGCGCCCGGCGCCTCCCTGGAACAGCACTTCAGCCTGTATGCCGGACCCAAGGAGTATTTCACGCTGTCCCGGATGCAAAAGAACCTGGAGGCCGTCATGGACTTCACCGGGTTCACCGGGTTTTTCGCCAAGGGACTTTTGCTCAGCCTCAACGGACTCCACCGCCTCATTCCCTCTTACGGCTGGGCCATCATCGCGCTGACCATCCTGATCAAGGGCCTCTTCTGGCCGTTGACCGCGCTAAGCACCCGCTCGATGAAACGGATGCAGGCCATCCAGCCGGAACTGCAGTCCCTGCGGGAGAAGTACAAGAACGACCCGACGCGGATGCAGGAAAAGACCCTGGAGTGCATGAAGCGCCACAAGGTCAATCCGGCCGCCGGCTGCCTCCCCATGCTGATCCAGTTCCCGGTGTTCATCGGGTTCTTCTTCATGCTGCGGACCGCCATTGAGCTGCGGGGCGCCGAGTTCCTGTGGGTGTGCAATCTCTCGGCTCCGGACACCCTGTTCACGATCCCCGGACTCGGCTGGGTTCCGTTCCTGGGCGTCGTGGGGGTCGGACTGCCCTTCAATCTCCTTCCGCTCATCATGGGCGCGACCTCCCTGTGGATGGCGCATCTGACCCCGGCCTCGCCGCAAATGGACCCGGCGCAGCAAAAGATGATGAAGTACATGCCCGTGTTCTTTGTGCTGTTCCTCTACAACTACAGCTCGGGGCTCACGCTTTACTGGACCGCCCAGAACCTGCTAAGTGTCCTTCAAACCAAATTGACGCGGATGAACGACGAGAAGTCCACGCCCAAGACTGCCGCCCCTCCGGGCCGCCGGGCATAGACGTCGCCGGTCCCCGCACGCACCCGATCCACCCGTGAACGAAACACCCCGCATGGACCCGAAGGTCACGCTGCAGGAGATGCTGGACACCCTCGGCTTCACCGTCACGGTGGAGGAACGGCCCCTGGAGGACCAGATCCTGTTGGACATCCAGACCGATGACCCCGGACGTCTGATCGGTCGATCCGGTCAGACCCTCAGCGAGCTCCAATTTCTCCTGAACAAGCTCGTGTTCAAACACGACGCCCGCATCCCCAAGATCGTCCTCGACGTCTGCGGCTACCGTCAGCAGGCCCGGGAGCAGTTGATCAAACGGGCCAAGGAAACCGCCGAGAAAGTCCGCCGCTGGGGGGACGTCCTCGAATTGGAGCCAATGAACGGATACGACCGCTGGGTGGTTCACCAGGCGCTGAAGGATGACCCCGATATCGAGACTTCAAGCGTGGAGGTCGAGGGCAGCGACAAGAAGGTGATCCTCGTCCGACCGCGCCGGCGCTGATCAATCCAAACTCCGGCAACTCCCCACAACCATGGAAACCAATGGATGGTACTACGCGGTGGCCGGGGAGCAGAAGGGGCCTGTAACGGGCGCGGAATTGACCGCGCTCGCCGGCGCCGGAACGGTGTCCCCCGATACGCTGGTGTGGCGTGAGGGAATGGCCGGTTGGGAACCCTACGCACGGACGCTCAGTCCCACCACAGTGCCGCCATCGGTCACTGGAGCCGGCATCACCTGCTCGGAATGCGGAAAACCCGCCGAGGCAGCGGATCTGATTGAGCTGTCCGGGCGCCGCATCTGCGCCACCTGCAAGCCCATGGTCCTTCAGAGGATTCAGGAGGGAGTCCCTGCCCCGGCCGCAGAGTCCGAGGTCATTCGTCGCGCGCATCTCAATCACGAAGCCTCCATCAAGTCCTGGGGGTTCCTGCAAATACTGGGGGGAGCCCTCGTGCTTCTGGGCGGGACGGCCGGGGTCGGTTCTTCGATGGTTATGGTTGGATCGGGACGTGCAGACGCCGCAACGACGCTGGTCGTCCTGGGCATTCTCCTCTACGGAGGACTCCTTCTCTGGCTCGGGATTGGTTTGCGACGATTGCGTCCCTCGGCTCGGATCGGCTCGGCAATCCTTGCCGGGTTCGGGCTCCTCGGTTTTCCGATTGGAACACTCATCAACGGATACGTGTTGTACCTCCTGCTGTCCCAGAAGGGTCGGACGATTTTCACAGACGCGTATCGCCGGGTGGTCACCGAAACGCCACACGTCAAGTACCGGACCCCGATCTGGAATTGGATTCTGGTCGGTCTCGTCCTGCTGGCGCTGTTCGCCGTCATTGCATTGGCCATCGGCCGCGGCTGAAGATCGGACTCGATCCCGGTTGAAATGGGCCCAAACCTCGGTTCCATTGCCCGTACGGCACCTGCCGATCAACCTCACGCACGCCCCCTTTCGTGATGAACCTGAATCCCGCCCGCATCGGAAGCCCACTGGCCCTGCTGTGCCTCATCGCAGTCCTGTCCAATGTCGCATTCGCCGGTCGGGAGGTGCCCGACTTCACCCTGACCGACCTCTCGGGACACAGCCACCAATTGCAACGCGCGGGAGGACGCGCGGTGGTTCTGTTCTTCACCGGGACCGGATGCCCCATTGCGCGGAAAAGCATTCCCAAGCTGAGGGCGATCGCGGACCGATTCGGGCCCGAGGGCGTTTCGACCTGGATCATCAACGCGTATCCGGAGGACACCCGCCGGGACATCCTCAAGGAGGTCGATGAACTGGACCTGCGTCACGCGACCTACCTCCGGGATCCCCAGCAGGGCGTGGCGCTCGCCCTGGGGGTCCAACGGACGGCGGAAGTGGTGGTGATCAACACGTCGAACTGGAAGGTCCTCTATCAGGGTGCGATCGACGACCAACTCTCCGAGGGCGCGGAGCTTCCCGAGCCGCGCCAGAAGTTTCTCGAAACCGCCCTCACGGAGTTTCTCGCGGGCCGCCCGGTGACCACGGCGCACACGGCGTCCCACGGATGCCGGTTTACCTTCACGGGAACCCCGGGGGACGCACCGTCCTACACCCGCGAGGTCGCGCCGATCCTTCGGAATCATTGCGTGGACTGCCATCGCGACGGAGCCCTCGCGCCCTGGTCGATGGATTCCCACGCGCGGGTGAAGAACAACGCGGCGATGATCGAAGAGGTGCTGCTCACGCACCGCATGCCTCCCTGGAGCGCGGATCCGGACTTCGGACACTTCTCCAACGACCCCCGCCTGACGCGGGACGAAGCGCAGACGCTCCTGCGATGGGTTGCCGCCGGGGCTCCCCGCGGAGAGGGACCGGATCCCCTCACCGAACCCCTGCCGCCGCTCGGTGCCTGGGCGTTGGGCACGCCGGACACCGTCATCCGCCTGCCCGAACTCCAGCAGATCCCCGCGACGGGCGTGTTGGAGTACCGGCAGATTCCGATTCCGTCCCCGTTCACCAACGGCGTCTGGATCGCCGCCATGGAAGTGAAGCCGGGCAACCGAAAGGTGGTGCACCACGCGATCCTGTACGCGAAGTGGCCCGGCTGTCCGGACGGCGGCACGGGCAAGGGTGTCCACCTGTACGGCTGGGCTCCAGGAACGCCCTCGCTGCGCTACCCCGACGGTGTGGGCAAGTTCCTGCCCGCCGGCGCGGAGTTGACCATGGAAATGCACTACACCACGTGCGGATCCCCCCAGACGGATCAGACCGAACTGGCGTTCCAACTCCTGCCCCAGGCCCAGGCCCGCAAGGCCGAGACACGCCAGGCCATCCAGCTGGACCTCGACATTCCGCCCGGCAGCGACGAGGCGCGGCATTCCGCCACCTATGCCTTTGAGCGTCCGGCCACGATCTACCTTCTGGCGCCCCACATGCACGTCCGGGGAAAATGGATGCGCTACGAGCTGCTGCGTCCGGACGGGAAAAAGACAACACTCCTGCACGTGCCCCGGTATGACTTCCAGTGGCAACTCGGGTACATGCTGAAGGAACCCCTGCACGTGCCGGCCGGATCCTGGCTGCTCGTCACGGGCGCCTTCGATAATTCCCCGGGCAACGCGGGCAATCCGGACCCGAAGAAGCGGGTCCACTTCGGCCTGCAATCCTGGGACGAGATGTTCATCGGATTCTTCGACGCCGCGGACGACCCGGAACCCGTCAGGGCGTCGGGACCGGGCTCGGCGGCGGCGGGCGGCCAGCCGTAACGGCGGCCCCGCGGCGGAGCGCCGCGACGAGCGGCAGCATCAGGGCGGGCGCGACGGCGGAAAACGCCAGCCCATGGCGGAGATCGCTGTGGTCGGCAATCGCTCCGACCACCCACGGCATCACGATGCCCCCGGCATTCCCAAGTGCGGCGAGGGCTCCGAACATCGTTGCGCCACCCTCCGGATGGCGATCTGCGGACACCGCCAGCATCGTGGGCCAGAGACAGCTCCCGGCAAATCCCGCCGCGATGCAGGCCACCAGGGCCACGGACCGGATGGGAGCGTAGGAACCCGCGAGAAACAGCAGCACGGAGGCGAGGCAGCCGGCCATCAGGACTCGATACGGGGATACGCGATGCCCCGCGGCGCCAACGACCATTCGTCCCAGCGCCATCGCCACCGAAAACGCCAGCAGCGCCCCGCCACCCACCCACACCGGATAGCCGAGGCTCCGCTCCGCATAGGCGGGCAACCATTGCGCCATGCCCAGCTCGGTCGCGCCTCCGAGGAAGATGGCGACCATCGCCCCCAGAAACCAGCGGTCGCGCACGAGGTGTCCCAGCGGAACACGGGAACCCTCGGTGCTCATGGCGGGAAAGGGCAATGGAGCGAAGGCGGCCATGAGAAGGAGCGGCAGCGGCACCCACCCGAGACACGCGCCGCGCCAGCCGAGCCCTGCCTTCAGGGCTGCGGTTCCCGCCAGGATCGTCGCCGCCGCACCCACGCAATTAAAGGAATGCAGCCAGTTCATCGCCGCCGACCGGCGATCCGGATTCAAGGCGGACACCACGGGACTGAGCACCATGTCGAGCAGTCCTGCGCCAAGTCCAAGTCCGAAGAGTGACGCCCCCAGCGTTTCGTACGACGGAGCGAACGCCGCCGAAACCAGGCTGGCAGCCGTCAGGCCATTTCCCAGTTGGGCGAAGAGCTTCGCCCCAAATCGATCCGCGAGGGGACCGGTCACCACAATGCCCACGACGAGTCCCGCAAAGGTCAATGCCCCGAGGCGCCCCAACAGTTCGGCACTCAGTCCACCAACACCCCCATAGGTGACGCTCAACGTCGTCAGGAACACCGGGAGCAGATTGAGCCCAATCGACAGACTGACCATGGCCCCGTAACAAAGTCTGGTCAGCCTCCGTGCGGGAATTGGGTTCGGACGGTTCGTCACCAGACCGAATCAAACGGTAACCTCCCCGCCGACGCCAGTCTTCCGGAACAAAGAAGGCCCGCTCTCCCGCCACCGTCCCCGGGAACCCAGTTCGGATTCCATCCCCCAGTTCCGACCGGATTTTGGGCCTTGCGGGATCGGATTGGGAATGTCGTTATGCGGAAGATCCCCGTCAGTCATGGACGTCCACCCTCCTGCGCGCCGCTTCTCTTCGGCGGCCGCCTTCACCCTCATCGAGTTGCTCGTGGTGATTGCCATCATCGCCGTGCTCGCGGGGATGCTTCTGCCGGCGGTGGCCCGTTCCCGGGACACGGCGAGGGCGGCGGTCTGCATGTCCAATGCACGGCAGGTCGGCATCGGGTCGCTGATCTATGCGACGGATTACTCCGGTCGCCTGCCATCCTTCCGGGACTGGTTGTGTACCCGCTCCGGAGACCTCACCACCGGAAAGCTCTTTCCCTACCTGAAGTCGAAGTCGGTGTACATGTGCCCCACCGACGCCGCGGATCTCGCTGCGCGGAGAAAAGTCCGGGGCGTGACGGGTACCGGAGGTCCGGGCCGCCCGCCCGCCAAGCGAGACTACAGTTACGCCATGAACTGCTGTCTCTGCCATGCTGAGGACACGGCGGTCTACCTCGCCCCCGCGCAAACCATGATGTATATGGAGGCGTTGATGGCCACCAACGACTACTCAGGCCAGGCGGGACCGACTTTTGGAAGCCGGACGCTGGTCATCCGTCACAATGGAAAGGGACATTACCTCCTGACCGACGGCCACGTGGAGCGCATGAATCATGTCCAGAGTGTGGCGGCAGAGAAAAAGAAGCGGTTTTGGTGGCCCACGGACAACATGAAGGGTCCCGGCGGGCAAAACATGACCGTCGGTCTGACCGACTGATCGTGGGTTCTGGGAAGCGACCGGAACCGGAGCCGGGAACAGGAGATCCGCGGCAACTTCTTAGGACCATTCCGGCTCGGGATCTGCTTTCTTTGCAGGGTTCCTATGGTTTCTCACAAGTCCACCCCTCCTGCCCGGCACGCATTCCCACGGTTGGGGCGGGTTCTGGGTCTTTTCTTGCTCCTCACCCTGGCCGGTGGGCCACTTCCCATGACCGCCGGTTCCCTGCTGCGCGAGGTGTGGGAAAACATTCCCGGGAATAGCATCAATGACCTCACCTCGGATCCCCGATTTCCGAACCTCCCGTCATTCTCCGAGCAGCTCACCGGCTTTTTTGAGACCCCAACTGATTTCGCCGAACAGTACGGCCAGCGGGTGCACGGCTACATCGTCCCCCCGGTCACCGGCAATTACACGTTCTGGATCGCCAGCGACGACAACGGGGCGCTGTACCTCAGCACGGACAATACGCCCGCCAAGCAGCAGTTGATCTGCTCAGTGCCCGATTGGACCGCCTCCCGCCAGTGGGACAAATTCCCCGACCAACAATCGGCCCCGATCCGGCTGGTGGCCGGACAGGCCTACTATATCCGTGCCCTGCACAAGGAGGGGAACGGCGGAGACAATCTCGCGGTCCGGTGGCTGCGTCCGGACGGCCTCGACGAAGCCCCGATCCCCGCCACCTACCTGCTTCCCTACGGCACATCCTTCACCCCACCCATCATCAAGAAGCAGCCGTCGGATCTCACCGTGATGGAAGGGGAATTCGCCACCTTCACCATCGAGGTCCAGAACCTGGACGCCGTGTCCTATGAGTGGTCGAAAAATGGAAAACCAATCCCCAGCCCGGGAACCGCAACGCTGCGGTATGGACCGGTGACCCTCCAAGACAACACTGCGAAATTCAGGGCGCACCTCACCAACTCCCTCGGTGCCGTCGATAGCGATCCCGCAACCCTCACCGTGACCCCCGACAACGTGCCCCCCAAGCTGACCGCCGTTTACAATCTGGGCACCACCAACGTTCAACTGTTCTTTTCCGAACCGATCGCCGCAGCCGGTGCATCCCTGGCCTCCAACTTCCAGATCGACGGTTCCATCACCGTCACTGCGGCCAGACCCGGAACGGATCCGTCCACCATTGTCCTCACCACCTCCCCGCTGAAGTTCGGAACGAACTACACGGTGACCGTCAACGGACTGAAGGACCAGGCCAACACGCCGAATCCGTTGCCCGCGAACAGCCGGATCAGTTTCACCGCGGCAGAGTTTGTGTCCGCCTCCGTCGGATCGTCCCCGGTCAGTACAGTCGTGAAGACGCTGGCCAAGGGCGGCTTTGAGATCACCGCGGCAGGATCCGAAATCGGAGGAACCTCGGATGAATTCGGGTTCGCCTGGCAACTTCGGGAAGGGGATTTCGACCTGCAGGTGCGGGTGGGAACGCTTCGGATCACCGATCCGTTTCTCCAGGCCGGATTGATGGCGCGCACCGACCTGACCACCAACGCGCCCTTCGCCGGCATCTTCACCGGTTCCGCCCAAGCCGGAGTGCGCTTCCTGTCGCGAGCAACTTCGGGGAGCACTGTCCGAACCGCCACCCCCGCCGGCGGCTTCCCTTACAATGGGTCCGGGACCTGGCTGCGCCTGAAACGGACGGGGGACACCCTGTCCGGATACGCGGGATGGGATGGCGTCTCCTGGACACCCGTCGGCTCTGCCCCGGTCACTCTGGGTTCCCCGGTTTACGTGGGACTCGCAGCGAGCAGTCGCAAGTCGGATTCCGCCATGCTGGCCCGATTCCACGACTTCGGCCCGACCCTCAGCGAAGTCGTCGATCCAGTTGTCATCACCCGCGAGCCTCCCGGCCCGACCTCGAGGCGCACGGGACTGGTCTTCTCCGAAATCATGTATCACCCGGGCCCCACCCCGGGCGTCACCAACAACCTCGAATTCGTTGAGATCTTCAATGCGGGCAGCGTCTTTGAGGACATTGGTGGCTGGACCCTCGATGGCGCCGTCCAGTTCACGTTTCCCGCGGGCTTCCGCCTCGAGGCCGGCGCCCTGGTGCTGATTTCCGCCGATCCCCTCGCCCTTCAAAACCACTACCTCGTTCCCGGAGGACTCGGCCCCTGGACGGGATCTCTCAAAAACGGCGGGGAACGCGTCGAACTGAAGGACAACACGGGATCCGTCAAACTCTCAGCCCGCTATTCTCCCGTGGCACCCTGGCCGGCCGCCGCCGACGGGGGCGGACACTCCCTCGTGCTCACACATCCGAGTTACGGAGAGGCGGATCCCAGGGCCTGGGAGGCCAGTGACGCGGTAGGGGGCTCACCCGGCACGTGGGACCCGGTCCGGCCTTCCCCGCTGCAGGGGGTGGTCATCAACGAATTCCTCGCGCACACCGACGATCCCGTCCGCGACTTTGTGGAACTCTACAATGGTTCCGGACACGACGTGGACCTGGGTGGATGCGTCCTCACCGATGACCCGTCCACCAACCGCTTCCGGATTCGCGCGGGCATCACGCTTCCCGCCCGCGGGCACCTGTCCTTCACTCAGGATGAGTTGGGCTTCGCCCTGAGTGCCGCCGGAGAGACCCTCCTGTTGTACAGCCCCGATGGCACCCGCGTCCTGGATGCCGTCCGGTTCGGTCCCCAGGAGAACGGAGTGTCCTCAGGACGCACCCCCAGCGGGGCGCCCACGTTCCGGAGACTGGAGTCGCCGACCCCGGGAGCGGCCAATGCCCCGTGGCGACACGAGTCCATCGTCATCACCGAAATCATGTTCAACCCGATCACGGGTCAGGACGACGACCAGTTCGTGGAATTGTACAACCGGACTGCTGGCGCCGTGGACCTCTCCGGGTGGCGTTTCGTCAGCGGCATCGATTTTGAGTTCGCCCCGGGTACCCTGTTGCCGGGCGGAAGCTATCTCGCGGTGGCGAAAAATGTGGAGCGGCTCCGGGCGACGCACCCCAAACTCGCCGCCGCATCCGTCCGCGGAAATTTCCAGGGCAGTCTTTCCAAGAGCGGCGAGCGGATCTCCCTCGCCATGCCCGACGACCTCATCTCCACCAACAAACTCGGGGACCTGGTCACAAACCAGGTTCACATTGTGGTGAGCGAAGCCATCTATGCGGACGAAGGTCGATGGAGCCGATGGGCAGACGGCGGAGGTTCCAGCCTTGAACTGACGGACGCCCAGGCCGATCCCCTCGCCGCCTCCAATTGGGCGGACTCGGATGAATCCGGAAAAGCCGAGTGGACGTCCCTCGCCTTCACCGGGCGGCTGGACAACGGCAACGAAGCCTACCCCCCGGACCGGATTCAAATCGGGCTCCAGGGGGCTGGGGAATGCCTCGTGGACAACGTGACCTTTTCCGTCGGGGGCGGCGCGAATTTGGTCGCCAATTCCGGATTCGAGATCGGAACCGGGTGGCAGTTTGCCGGAAACCATTTTGCAAGCCGCTATGAGGCGGGTGCCGGCGTTTCCGGGGGACGCGCACTCCGCATCGTGGCCCAGGGCGACGGCGACACGGGCCCCAACTGTGTACGGAGTCCCCTGACGTCCATTCCCCCGACCGGGGGTCAGGGCAACCTCCAAATCCAGGCGCGCTGGCAGCGCGGATGGCCCGAATTGCTCGTCCGCACCCGCGGCGGCTGGATCGAACTGGCGGGACGGATGAAGGTACCCCTCGACCTGGGCAGTCCCGGTGCGGTGAACAGCCGACGGGTGGACAACACCGGACCCGTGGTGACGGAGGTTCGGCACACTCCGGCGCTGCCGGCCGCCGGACAGCCGGTGGTCGTCACCGCGCGCGTGGAGGATCCCGATACCGTGGGCACGGTTCGACTGCGCTTCCGCACGGATCCGGGTGGCGGCACCTCCACCGCCGTGATGCACGACGACGGAGTGGACGGCGACGCGGTCCCCGGCGACGGCATCTACAGTGCCCGCCTCAGCGGACGGAGTGCCGGCGTCACGCTGGCATTTCGCATCGAGGCTTCAGACGCGGCCACAACACCGGTCACCACCGTGTTCCCTCCGGCGTATCCTGCCAGCGAGGCCCTCATTCGTTGGGGGGACGCCATCCCTGTCGGCAGTTTCGCGCACTATCATCTCTGGGCCACCGAGAAGACCGTCAACGATTTCAACGCCGCGCCTGGCCTCAACAACCGGTTTCGCGACGCAACGCTTGTGGTGGGTGGACATCGCGTGATCTACGGCATCGGGTTCCGCAGCAAGGGCAGTCCGTACCACGGAGGGCGCGGGGATTTCGCGGTGACGGTTCCGGCGGATGATCGACTGCTCGGAATGACGGATCGCGTGTTTGCCCAGACCGGAAATGGGGACGCGGAGGAGACCGGCATGCGGGGACAGATCGCCAACTGGATGGCACGGCGCCTGGGCATTCCCTATCTCCATGGCCACTACATGCGACTGTATGTGAACGGATCGCAGTACTCCAACGTGATGGAGGACCTGGCGCAGCCGAACAACGACCTGGCGGAGGGATTCTTTCCGGCGGCTGGAACCGGGGACCTCTACAAGGTCGCGATCTGGTTTGAGTTCAACGACGACGACAACGGATTCCAGCCCGTGCAGGCCACGACCCAGGCGTTCTCCTCCCCGGGCCAGGGCCTGAAGCTGGCCCGGTATCGCTGGAACTGGCAGACGCGCGGCTGGCTCGGGACCGCCAACAATTACACCAACATCTTCAACCTCATCCAGGCGGCGAACGCGTCGGAAAACTACGCCGCCAGCATGTCGGCCATCGCCGACATGGAGGAGTGGATGCGTGTCTTCGCCTTCAACCGCATCACCGGCAACTGGGACGCCTGGACCTACAACGTCGGGCAGAACATGTACCTGTACTTCCAGCCTGGAGAACGGGCCAAGCTGATCCCCTGGGACATTGATTTCGTCTTCGGGCTTGGGGAAGGCTCCAATACAGCTTTGGGTGGTGGCAATCTCGGCGGCAATTGCCAGGACCCCGTTGGCAATCGATTCTATGACGAACCCGCGTTCCGACGCGCCCTCTGGCGGGCCTTTGCGGACGCCATCAATGGTCCCCTGCGTTCCGCCGAGTATCAGCCCCAGATCAGCGCTCGCTCCGCCGTCCTGAAGAATAACGGATTCCTCGTGGGCGGCTCCAATGGTCTTCGAGACCCGCGGGGGATCTCCACGTACATCGAAGCCCGCCGTGCGTTCATCCAGCAGCAACTGACAGCAGCGGACAAGTCCTTCGGAATCACTTCCAATGGCGGGAACGATTTCGTCTCCTCCCAACCGGTCGCCACTCTCAATGGCACCGCCCCCTTCGCCGTGGCGGTGATCGAGGTCAACGGGGTCCCCTACCCCGTCACCTGGACCAGCGCCAACGCCTTCCGCATCACCGTCCCACTCACCGGCCCTTCCAATCCGCTTTCGCTGGTGGGCTATGACCTGCGGGGAAATCCGGTTCCCGGTGCAGCCGACACCATCTCGGTCACCTACACCGGCGTGGTCCCCAAGGCTGAGGACTTCGTGGTGATCAATGAAATCCAGTTCGACCCGGCCACGTCGGGCACCTCGTTCGTCGAGCTTTACAACCGTTCGACCTCGACTCCGTTTGACTTGTCCGGATGGCGCCTCGACGGCCTCGGCTACACCTTCCCGGAAGGTTCCCTGCTGGCGACGAACTCCTATTGGGTCCTCGCCCGCGACCGCAAGGCGTTCGCCCTGGCCTACGGGGCAACCGTGCCGGTCTTTGATGAATTCGACGGATCGCTCGACAACGGCGGCGAAACGCTGCGCCTCGTAAAACCCGCCAGCGGCGCACTCCCGGAAATCGTGGTCTCCGACGTCCGTTACGACGACGATCCACCGTGGCCGCCCTCCGCCGCCGGCCAGGGGCCCTCGCTTCAACTCGTGGATCCGACCCGGGACACCTATCGCGTCGGCAACTGGGCGGCAACGTCCCCCGGTGATCCGGATCAGGCGACCCCCGGACGCGCCAACAGTGTCCGCAGGAACCTCGACCCCTTCCCCGCGATCTGGATCAACGAAGTGCTCGCGCACAACGTCAACGGACCCACGGACAATGTCGGGGAACGGGAGCCCTTCATCGAACTGTTCAATTCCGGGAACACCGACGTGGATCTTTCCGCGTTCCGACTGGGGACCAATTCCACCACCCTCAGCCTTTGGACGTTTCCCGCAGGCACCGTCCTGAGAGCGGGCAGTTTCCTCAGGATTTGGGCGGATGGGGAGTCCGCGGAGTCCGCTCCGGGAGCGCTTCATACGAGCTTCCGCCTCAATCCGGATACCGGCCTTGTGCTGCTGAGTCGGGTCCAAGGGACGCCACCCCAACCCGTCCTCATGGACTACCTTTCCTACTCCCAACTGCCGGCAGGCCGAAGCGCGGGAAGCTTTCCGGATGGCGAACCGCGGCAGCGGCGGACCTTCTCGAAGGTCACTCCGGGTGCCGCCAACGATCCGGCCTTTCCGCCCGTCGGTGTTGTCATCAACGAATTCATGGCCTCCAACCAGAAGACCATAACGAACCCCTTCACCGGAAAGCGGGACGACTGGTTTGAACTCTACAATGGGGGCAACGAGCCCGTGGACCTGACAGGATACTTCCTCACCGACGTGCTCACCAATGCCAACAAGTTCGAGATCCCACCCGGATTTGTCATCCCGCCCTCTGGATTCCTCCTTGTGTGGGCCGACGAAGCCACCAAGGGGAACACCAACGGATCCCTTCAACTCCACGTGAACTTCAAGCTGTCCATCGACGGGGAGGACCTGGGCCTCTATGCGCCGGACGGAGCCCTCGTGGACGGCCTGAGTTTTCATGCCCAGGCCGACGACGTCAGTCTGGGACGATTCCCGGATGGGGCACCCGGACCGATGGTCGTACTCGACACGGCCTCTCCAGCCGCCGCCAACGAACTGGCGGGTGGCAACCGTCCACCAAAGCTCGACGCCATCCCCCCAACATCGGTTCTGGAGGGTTCCCTGCTCCGCTTCACGGTTCACGCCACCGACGACCCCGCGCAGTCCTTACGCTACAGCCTGGGTCCCGACGCTCCGGCCGGCACCCGGATCGACGAATCCACCGGCGTCTTCTCGTGGACCCCTACGGAAGCGCAAGGGCCCGGTGTGTACACGTTCACCGTCCGGGCGTCGGACAACGGCACGCCATCCCGCACCGGCGGGACGCCCGTCACAATCACTGTCAACGAATTCAACCAACCTCCGGAAATCGTGGATCCCGGTCCGCAATCCGTGGACGAACGGTCCCTGCTGCGACTGCACATCGAGGTCCGGGATTCCGACCTCCCGGCCAATGAGTTCACCTTCGCCCTCGAGGAACCGGTTCCCGCCGGTCTGACCCTCGCCCCGGTGACAGGGGATATGACTTGGATTCCTGGGGAATCCCAGGGCCCTGGCAGCTATACGGTTCACTTCCTCGTCACCGACAACGGCACTCCGCCGGCCTCCAGCCGCGGTTCGGTCACGATCACGGTCAACGAGGTCAACAACCCGCCGGACTTTGCTGAGATCCTTCCGCAGACGGTGGACGAAGGACAGCCGTTCGTGCTCCAGATGGCGGCCTTCGATCCTGATGCCACGGCGGCACCGGTGACCTACTCTCTAGACGGCACCGTTCCGCCGGGACTCGTGCTGGATTCCAAGACAGGCCGGATTCTGTGGAACCCCGGTGAGTCGGAGGGCCCAGGCACCTACATCCTCGTCGTCCGGGCCACCGAACAGAATGCCGCCGCCCTCAGTTCCGCGCGCACCTTTTCCATCACCGTTCGCGAGGTGAACCAAGCCCCGCAACTGACGGTGCCCACGGAACTCCGCGTGGGGGCCGGCGAGACGGTCCGCTTTCGTGCGACGGGTTCCGACGCGGATCTGCCGGCGCAACATCTGAGATACTCCCTGGATGCCGCTGCGCCGCCGGGATCGGCAATCGATCCTGTCACCGGGGAATTCGTCTGGGCCACGGACGCCGATGCTGTGGGAGCGACGGTGGAAATCCCAATCCGCGTCGAGGATGACGGCCCGGGGTCCTTGGGCGCTTCGGCCACGGTCCGCGTGGTGATCACTCCCCGGTTCCAGGTCGTGATCCAGGAAATCATGGCCCAGCCTCCCACCGCCAAGGCGGCGTACATTGAACTCGGAAACGCGTCCCGGGTGACGCCGTGGGACATCTCCGGCTACCGCCTTCAGGGAGACTCCCTGCAATTCACATTCCCGGCCAACACGCGGTTGGAACCCGGAGCCGCCTTATGCGTCATCCAGGACTCCGCGGCATTTGTGAAAGCCTACGGCGGCGCGCCGCGCGTCGCTGGATCGTGGACCGGAACGCTCGGCGTGTCGGGGGACTTCCTCCGGCTGCTGCCTCCGCAGCCCGCGACCGTTCCCGTAAATGCGGTACGGTTTCGTCCTGGCGCTCCGTGGCCGCTGGCGGCGGCGGGCGGTGGCGCCTCCCTGCAATTGGTGGATCCCACGCGCGACACGGCCCGGGTTGGCAATTGGTCCGGTCCGCCCGCCTACACCGGACCGCGCCAGCTCGTGTTGATGACCAACCAATGGCACTACTTCCAGGCGGGACCGGCCGATGCCGGCTGGCAGCAACCGGACTTCGTGGACACCGCCTGGCCGGTGGGTCGCGGACTCTTCTACGTCGAAACGGCTCCCCTTCCGGCACCCAAACTGACGCCGCTGACCCTGGGGCAGACCACCTACTATTTCCGGAGCACGTTCGTCCTCCCCGATGTTCCGGCCGGTGCGTCCCTGAAGCTCTCGTGGGTCGTGGACGACGGCGCCGTGTTCTACCTCAACGGGACGGAGATTCACCGTTGGAACATCGCTTCGGATGCCGTGGTGAATTTCACCACGCCCGCGACTCCCAATGTCACGGACGCGGTCCTGAGCGGTCCCATCGTGCTGCCCGCCTCAGCACTCCGCGCGGGCACCAACGTGTTCGCCGTGGAGGTGCACCAGGCAAAAATCCCCGGCGGGGACGTGGTGTTCGGATGCACGCTGAATCTCGAGGGCGGGGATCTGCCCGGGTTCACCCCGGGGGCGCCCAACAACATTGCTGCCCGCCGTTCCGAGTTCCCGCCGATCTGGATCAACGAAGTGCTGCCATCCAACACGACCGGCCGCACCGACTCCCGGGGCGACCGCGATCCCTGGATCGAACTCGTCAACACAGGTCCGGACCCAGTCTCCCTCGATGGGTGGCAGCTCTCGGACTCCTATGCACAGCTGAAGAAATGGGCATTCCCAGCGGACATCGTGGTTCCGCCGCGCGGATTCCTCATCGTCTTCGCGGACGGAGAACCGGGAGAAGGTTCCGCGGCGGAGCCGCACACCAGCTTCCGTCTAACCGCCGGATCCGGTTCTGTCGCCCTTTCCCGGGGAGCGGCCGGGGTGGCCGACTACGTTGACTACTCCGACCTGAAAGCCAACGAGTCCCTCGCCTCCCGACCCGACGGCCAACCGTTCGTTCGCGAAAAGTCCGCCGCCCCCACCGCCGGCATTGCCAACGAGCCAAACCGGGCCCCGGTGCTGGATCCCGTGGGACCGCAGTCGCTCCGCGAGGACGGATTCCTGAACATCGCCCTGCACGCCTCGGATCCCGACCTGGGCCAGCAGCTGACCTACCGGCTCGTGGGCTCGACCCCGTCGGGAATGAAGGTGGATCCCGACTCCGGACTGCTCACCTGGATCCCCGGGGAGGCGGACGGACCCGGAACCTTCACCGTCCAGGTGGAGGTTTCGGATGACGCCCCGACGCCGCTCACCGATCGCAAATCCATTGGCATCACCGTGACCGAGGTGAACCGTAAACCCGCGCTGTTTCCTGTCGCCGAACAATCTGCCGTGGTGGGTGAGACGGTGTCCTTCCGGGTGGGAGCCGGGGATCCAGACGTTCCGGCGCAGACCTTGTCCTTCACCCTGGAAGGGGCGCCGCAGGGGGCGACCCTTGCCGCGGCGACCGGGGATTTCTCATGGAAACCCTCCGCCGCGCAGACAGGCCTGTTCGATTTCACGGTCCGGGTTTCCGACTCCGGCCCCGATGCCCTCAGCGCCACCACCCCGATTCGCATCCGGGTGGCCGCCGCCACATTGGTCGTTTCCGTGGCCGTTGCGACCGACGGAACCCTCCACTTCACCTGGCCATCCTCGGCAGGCGCCTCCTACCGCCTCGAATCCGTCGCGGAACTTGGGAAGCCCTGGGACACAGTCACAGTAAAAACCGGAACCGGCGCTTCCCTGACCCACGCCCTGCCAGCCCCCACCGGCCCCGCCTTTTATCGGGTCACGATTCCCTGAAAGGACCCAATCGAAGAGGATGCGGAGGACACAGGGATCCCGGCTTCCATCCTTCCCAAGGGAGGGCTTGCAACATGCAAGCCCTCCCGCTCGTAGTTTGGGCTTCAGCCTGCTTCCCCGAAATCGCTCCCCGGACAGCCTGAAGGCTGCACTACCAACGGCCGTTCCTCGCGCCGGAGGACGGTCCGGGGGCTCAAAAGCGTTGCCGGCGGTCCCGCACCCCGTATCCTGACCTCTCTTCAAAGCAACTCGTATGAGCGACACCTACGTTCCCCTGATCAGTTCCGGCGTGGCCGGACCCCTCGGCATTCTCCATCTTCCCCGCCTCTGGCAGAAGGTTTCCCTTGAAGCCCGCGGCAAGCTCGCTCCGGGATACCCGGGGATCGGCAAGGGCTACGACATGATGGTCATCGCCGCGCTCGGCCTGGATGCCGAGGCGGTGAAGAAGTTCATCACCGAACAGAAGCCCACCTACCCTCAGTTCGAGGCGTGGATCAAGGCCCAGCCCGGCGTGAACCTCACCAAGGCCAACATCCACAAGTCCAACCTCGCCATTGCCGGCTACGTCCACACCGACGAAGTCCGCAAAGGCATCCTGGCGGCCAATGGGTTGCCCGATGACGGCGGCGTGCTCCCCGACGCCATCAACCTGAACAACCTCGACGACTGGTACGAGTTCCACCAGGCCGTCCTGAAGTAATCCTCCCTTTCCCCAAATCAAAGCGCCGGCACGGCCTCCCGTGCCGGCGTTTTTTTGCGTCCCCCACCCCGCTCGTCGTGCAGGCTTCAACCTGTCCCAGATCACCCGGCGAAGACTGCGGCCCTCCCTTCGATGGACGCGAGTGGACAGCCTGAAGGCTGGACTACAAACGAACGAGCCACCGCTTGTTGTGTGGGCTCTGCCTGTCGCCGGTTACCCAGGTGGAACCAATTCGACCGGAAACTGCGGCTCCCCGTTTCCCAGTCCGAAGAGCCAACTCAAACCCGCTTCGCCGTCATCCCCGGGATCACGCCGGGCTGTACCCCGTTCGCGTATCCTCCTCCGCAATCAACGTCATGACCTCCGCCGGTGATCGACGGTGGCGGATCAGGGCCGCCATGGTCCGCAGCGCCGGACCGGCATGCCGGAAGAACCGCTGGTACCCGGCGCACAGGTAATTGAGCCCCGGTTCACCCTCGGGCGTCCGCAGGAAGCGGTTCTTGGGACATTCGCCATTGCATGCAAAGCGCACGTCACAGCGACGGCAGTACTGCGGCAGGGTCTCCTCCTTGGCGGCGCCAAACGCCCGTTGACGCGGCCCACGCACCATGTCCCCGAGGGAGGTTTCGAGCAGATTGCCAATCCGGTACTCCGGATAAACAAAGTGGTCGCAGGAATACACGTCGCCATTGTGTTCCAGCGCCACGCCGTCCCCGCAGGTTTCCCGGAACAGGCACAGGCCCGCAGGCAGGCCCATCCAGATGCCCAGAGCCACGTCAAACAACTGCACAAACGTGCTCCCGACATCGTGACGCACCCAGCGGTCGAATATCCGGACCAGGAACTCCCCATAGTCCGGGGCGGGCACGGTCCAGTCGGTCACCTGCACCTCATCGCCGTCCGGATGCGGCGGCGGCGCATGGGTGAATCCCCTTGCGCGGGTCTTTGCATCCGGAAGGCGTTCGACCAGGGGAATGAACTGCAGATGCCGGGAGCCGATTTCCTGAAGGAACCGGTACACCTCAAGCGGGTGCCGGACATTCCCGCGGTGCACCACGGTCAGCGTGTTGAACTCGACACCATGCCGGCGCAGCACCTCCAGTCCGCGCATCACGCGATCCCAGGTCGGCCGCCCCGCCTTGTCCACGCGGTGGACGTCGTGCAGCGCTGCGGGACCATCCACGCTCAGGCCCACGAGAAAGCGCTCCCGTTTCAGGAACTCACCCCACGTGTCGTCGAGCAGGACTCCGTTGGTCTGAAACGCGTTCTGCACCGTGCGCCCCGCCCCGAACTGCCGCTGCAGTTCGACCGCGCGCTCGAAGAACTCGACGCCCAGCAGCGTGGGCTCGCCCCCCTGCCACGCGAACACCACCTCGGGACCCTGCTGGCTCTCGAACTGTTGTCGCACGTAGGCCGACAACACGGCGTCGCTCATCCGACTCCGGCCTCCCGGGGCGTACAGCGATTCCTTGTCGAGGTAGAAGCAGTAGCGGCAGTCGAGATTGCACAGCGCCCCGGATGGCTTGGCCATCACGTGGAAGCGGGCGGGAGACCCGCTCACGGCGGGCCGGCCGGCTTGGCCGCCCAGATGAGGCGGTAGTACGCCTTGCCATCCAGGGGCCGGGTGCACAGGGCGACCGGACCGTTGTTGCCCTCCACGGGCTGCGGAACCGGGGGTGGCAGCTCGGGCTGCGGATCCCCGCAGAGCACCGCAGGCACATTCTCCCAGGTGACGAGATCCGAGGACCTCTCGAGGAAGTAGATCTCATTGGACCGCGACAGGAACGTCACCTGCACGAAGGTGTGCTCCACCACCACCCCCAGCACGACGGTCTTGTAGCTCACCACCGCCAACTGGAGGTCCTGGGGCGGGACGGGTGCTTCGATGGGACGCGGCTGCAGGCGCTCGGCGGCGGCCAGGGCCAGGTCGCGCATCAGTTTGGTGCGGGCGGCCGCCTGCTCGGGCGTGAGTGCCGGCGAATTCGGACGGGTCGCCGCCCACTGCGAGAGATTCTTCATCTCCAGCGGCTGCCCGAAGGCGCTGTCGTAGTCGCCACCTTGCGGACGCAGGTCGTAGAATTCCTCCTGGTCCCCCACGGAGGGATCCCCGTAGTACTTCGCATACTTGAAGTCCGCCGTGCGGATCATCTGGATGCGGTTGATGGGATGCGCCACGCCATCCGGAAACTGCGACTCGTCCTGGCCGGCGTAGATGTCGTCAAAGGTGAACAGCACGTAGTCCTGGACCGGGGGCGCCGAGGGATTCAGTAGGATGCTGCTGTAATCCACGCCCCGGAAGCCCTTCGCCCGCCAGTCGGGAACCCCGACGAGGGAACAGAGTGTGGGCAGCAGGTCCACGTGCGACACCAGGGCCTGCGTGGATCCGCGTCCACCAAAGAGCTCGGGATTGGACCAGATCAGCGGCACCCGCATGGCCTCCTCATACACGACGAACGGCTTCTGGCGCAGTCCGCCGTGGCACATCGCCATCTCCCCATGGTCGGAGGTGCGAATGATGATCGTGTCCCGAAGCAACTGCTGTCCGGCCGCTCCGCCCTGGTCGAACACCGCCAGGAGTTCCCCGAGCTGGGAATCCACCAGGTTCATCAGATTGCCGTAGAAGTTCAGGTAATTGAGCTTCTTGTCATCGGAGGCGAGAATCCCCAGGCCCGCCGAGGCAAGCTTGTACTGCTCCTGTGCCAGCGGTTTGTTGTTCTCGAGAAGGTTCTCCCCCACGGTCGGCGGCAGGGCGATGGGCGGATCCGTCGGCGTCAGCCAGTCCGGGGTGTAACCCCCGCCCAGGAACTTGTCCGGCTTGGGATAGGCCAGCACATCGTGCGGATTGACCAGCGACACGATCAGGCAGAAGGGCCGCGGGGAGGGCTTGCCTACACGCCCCTGGAGGAATGCGATCGCGTCGTCGATATACCGCCCGTCGTTGTCCGCGAACCCGCCGCCAAACTGCGTGGGATCGGTGTTCATGCCCGCATCGGGCGGGTCCCACCCGTCGAAACCGTACCGCGAAATATCATCCGGGATCGTCACCCCGGGATCCGCGCCCTGCACTCCCTTGCTCAGGTGCCACTTGCCCTTGTAGATCACGTCATAGCCCGCCTCCTTGAGGCAGGTGGCCATGTTCGGCAGCGTGGGATCCAGCTGGTGCTCCACCGGGGACTGCTCCATGTCGAGCGTGAGAGTGTCTTTGGACTGGTGCTGCACCGGGAACATGCCGGTGAAGAGCGTGGTCCGGGACGGCGTGCACATCGTGGCCGCACAAAAGGCGTTCTCGAAGGTCAGCCCGTCCCGCTTCAACCGCTGGGTGTTGGGCAGGTACTTCTCCTCCCAGCCCTTGGGGAACCACTGGGGTTTGCGCTCCTGATCCGTCATGAAGATCAGGATGTTCTTGCGCACCGGACCGATGGAGGCGGCGGCGGCCGGCGTGACCACCCCGAGAAAGTGGCTGCCCAACACCGAGCCCACGGCGACCGAGGTCGCCTTGAGGAACTGACGCCGATCCAGATCGGCCGCGGAAGGGAGGGAGGAATTCATGCGGGGATCGGGATCCAAGTGGCTTACGCACTTATTTCCCCCCGATGACGCCGCCAAGTCAAGGGATGTGCGCTCAGGCCGCCGGGAACCCAAGTCCGGCGACGGAGGGGTGGGCGTCCTCGCCGCGCCCGGCTTACCCGCCGAAGAATGCAAAGACCTCGTTCGTGGCACCGCTCACCCACCAACCCTCAGTCCATGCTTCGCCCGCTTCAGCCCTGCGACACACAATCGGGCGGCAGAGTCACCGTCCGCATCAGCGAATTCCTGGAACCACCCGTTTCAGAAGTTCCGGCTTCGCATACCGCGACAGGTATAGGATCGCACCACCCCCCACAAGACACGCGGAAGTGTCGGCGTAAAAGGGAAACGGGGGCAGCGACAAACGCAATCCATGGACGAGCAGGATGACGCCTTCGACCCACATCAGACCACCAAACCAGGGAATCACCGTATGGAATCGTTGCGGCCAGATCATCAACACGAGGTACCAGCAACCCATCAGTCCGAATGCGCCCGAAGCCATGCGAAACCAATAGTCGAGCATTCGATCATAGCCGATGGCCTGGGCTCCCAATCCTTGCAACGCCTCGGAGGCGGCGGACCAACTGAGGAAAACACCGACGATGGAGACGCCCCAGGTGCAGGCGGCGAAGCCGAGAGCGCATCGCAAGAGGCGGAGGTGCATAGCGAATCAACGACCAGCGCTCCGTCGCACGGCGCAGCATCCGACCGCCAAGGCAGGCTTCGTGTGGGAGGGGACGCAGCGACTGCAGCCGCGACACTCCCGAACAGTTCGCGGTACCCAAGGGAGGGGCGTCTTCATGGACCAAGTGGGAATACAGCTAAGGCAATCTCCAGCCAAAGGAAACGGTATGCGTGACGCGGGATTACGGGTAGGCCTATCCCGTCGGAAGGCGGTCCACGGCGCCGTCCTTCGCGAGTTGGTCCCGCAGGACTGCGCGACGTGCAAATGGGCGTTGTCAGGGGACAACCGCAGTCCAAGAAGGCTCAACACGTTTCCCAGTGATTCGAACCTGTCCCTTCGAAACACGCTTTCCAGATTACATTTGCCCCCCTTTTTGGTAGACTGGCCGCTTTGCGATGAAAACTGCGTTGATGTTTGCCGGGCAGGGCGCCCAGGTCGTCGGAATGGGTGCGGATCTCGCACAGGCCCATCCCACGGCCCGTGCCTTGTTTGATCGGGCCAATGAAATCCTTGGATACGACCTCGCCCGCGTCTGCCAACAGGGGCCCGAGGCCGAACTCACCCGCACCGAGAATGCGCAGCCGGGCATCTACCTCGTCAGTTGGATTGCGCTCACCCTGTTGCAGGAACGGGTTCCCGGATTGCAGTTCCAGGCCACCGCGGGTCTGTCCCTTGGAGAATTCACGGCACTGGCCGCCGCGGGTGTGCTGAGCTTTGAGGATGGACTGCGGGTGGTTCGCGCCCGGGGCCGATTCATGCACGAGGCCTGTGAGGCGACCCGAGGGGGCATGGCGGCGCTGATCGGGCTCGACGAGGCCGCCACCCGGGAGGTTTGTACCGCGACCGGGACCACGCTGGCCAACCTCAACTGCCCGGGACAGATCGTCATCTCCGGGGAACTCGACCGGATTCCCGCCGCCGTGGAAGCCGCCAAGGCTCGCGGTGCCCGCAAGGCAATCCCGCTGACCGTCGCGGGCGCCTACCATTCACCCCTCATGCAGAGCGCCCAGCCGAGACTCGCCGCCGAGCTGGCGTCGGTCGAAATTCAACCCTCGAAGGTTCCCGTGATCGCTAACGTGACCGCCCGCGCCCATGGCGGCCCCTCGGAAATCGCTCCGCTGCTGGTGGATCAGGTCACGCAGACGGTCCGGTGGGAGGAGTCCATGCAAGCCCTTCTCTCCGAGGGCTTCACCCGGTTCATTGAACTCGGACCTGGAACGGCACTGAGTGGCTTCATGAAGCGCATCAACAAGGGAGCCCAGATCCTCAATATCGCCGACGTTCCCAGCCTCGAAGCCACCGTTGCTGCGTTGACGGCTTCGGGCAGTTAACCCGGGTTCCCGGCTCCAAGTAATCCAGCGTTTCTCTTTCCCGGTTCGGCGGTTGGGTCCTTTGGGGACTCTCCGGTTCCTCAGGCATGTCGTTTGCTCCTTTCGTGAGTTTCTGATGTTCACGATTCCACAGGAGGAACTCACGCCGGGAACCGCCAAGGTTGCCGCGCCCGGAGCCCCATCGTCAGTCCGTGCCCATGGAACGGGCGCATTGACGCCAATGCGGGACCGGAACAGCTTCCCGCCTCCCTTCCCCATCCGGGGGGTGAACCCGTTCGCCACCCGACCTGCATCGCCCGACCCAAACCCATTTCCTTCATGAAACGCCTCGCCATTTCCGCGGCCCTCGCAGCGGCCCTGACCGTAGCCTGGCTGGTCCACCGAAGCGTTCCGGGAAGCTCCCCGGTCGTGCCGGCGGTCGCATCCGAAGCCCAAGGGACACCCCCGTCCGCACCCAAGGCGGAGCTCGCTCCCGTTCCAGCGGCTGCGGCAACGACCGCTCCAGCCAATCCGTCCAATGCAGCCACCGCCACCGCGGTCGCCGCTTCCGGGACCGTCGTTCCTGCGGCCAACCCTCTGCCCCTGCGCCGACGCTGGGATCCCGCCTGGCTGGAATCCTTCGCAGGCGCTGAAGCTCCGATTCCCGTCCGGTTTGAACTCACCGGTGGATTGATGGCGGAGGGCGTCGTGTCCTATCTCCAGGAATCTGCGGACCACGTGGTTTATCTCGCCGGGCGGCTGACGGAACCCGAGACCGGAATCTTCTTCTTCCGTCGCCAAAGCATGCCCGGAATCGCCGGGACCCATGTCGGTGTGGTGACCCTTCCGGGCTCCGGACGTGCCTTCCGCCTGGAACCGTCCTCCCTCGACGGCACCCCGGAACTCGTGCCCCACAAACTCGATGAAGTGGTCTGCATTGAGTACAAGATGCCCCCTGCACAGGCCCCCACGGCCGAGGCGGCTCCCGAGCCGGAAGAGGCACCGGTCATCGATGTCGGGCAACATCCCACGATCCCCATTCCGGATTACCAAAATGGCGTGCCCGTGCTGGAGTCGCTTCCTGGAGCCCGCGGCGTGGTTTACCTCGATTTCGATGGCGAGACGACGACCCAGTGGGACGGGAATCTGATCGTGGCCAAACGGCCGTCCTTCACCGGATCCCAGATCCGGGAAATCTGGAGGTACGTCTGCGCCGACTACACGAGCTTCACCATCAATATCACCACCGACCTCCGGGTGTTTGAGCGGGCCACGGAGAACAGCCGGATTCACGTCATCATTACGCCGACCACCGACGCAGCGCCCGGAGCAGGAGGCGTGGCCTGGCTGACCTCGTGGAACTGGACTGGCGATACGCCGTGCTGGGCGTTCGGCTCGGGGGTCCGGGACGCCGCCGAACAGATTTCCCACGAGGTGGGACACACGCTCGGCCTGAGCCATGACGGACGTCCCAACGAGGAGTATTATGCGGGACACGGAAGCGGCGAGACCGGATGGGCTCCCATCATGGGAGTGGGCTACTACCAACCCGTGGTTCAATGGTCGAAGGGCGAATACGCGAATGCCAACAACAAGGAGGATGATCTTCTTAAGATCACCTCCGACAACAACTCGGTGGACTATCGCACCGATGACGTCGGCGGGACCTATGTCTCCGGCGGCTATCTCGAAGTGTTCTCCGGCGGAGCGGTCACCAATCGGGGGATCATTGAACGGAGCACGGATGTCGACTCCTACCGGTTCTCGACCCGGGGCGGCCAACTCGACCTCACCGCCCGTCCCGCCGGGGTCGGCCCGGATCTGGCCATTCGACTCGACCTCACCGATTCGGCAGACCAGGTCCTCCTGACCGTCAATCCTGCCACCACGCTCCGGGCGGTCATATCCACCAACCTGCCCCCGGGTGATTACGCGCTCAAGATTCGAGGTGCGGGCCGCGGCGCCAATGCCTCGGTCGGTTTCTCCGCGTACGGGAGCCTCGGATTTTACCAAATCATCGGGGTCGTCGCCGGGGCGGTGGAACCCGTCCGTCTCTCCGTACCAGAGAATACTCCGGACGGCACCCTGGTGGCGGATCTGAACACCATCGCCTCAAGTCCCGGAACCCGTGTGTTTCAGGCGACCGGCGGCAGCGGCATTGGCCCCTTCGCCGTCTCGTCCGCGGGGGAACTCACCGTCGCCCAGTCCTCGCTGCTCAACTTCGAAACCCGGGAGCAGTACGACCTCCTCGTGGACATCCAGTACCCGGATAATCCCGCCCTCAATGAAACCGGTCGGCGCATCGTCGTTCGGATTGAGGACGTCAACGAACTGCCCGTGGTGCCCGCCGCCAACTTTGTGATCTTCGACCGCACCCGGGCGGACACCGTCGTGGGGACCCTGGGGGCGTCGGATCCGGATCTCTATACCCGCCTCCGCTACAATATCAGCTCGGGCAATGACGACGGTTTGTTTGCGGTTGACGGCTCCGGCGCACTCCGGTTGACCCGCGATCTCAATACGGGCCCCCGAACCCTCCAACTCCAGGTCCAGGCCTGGGATGCGGGCACGCCGCCCCTGACCAACACGGTGGACGTCACCGTCCAGATCCTCACTCCGCCCTCGGGCATGGTGGCGGGCGCCATCGAGTATGCCCGGTATGATGACATTGCCGGCAGCACGATCCGGGATCTGACCAATGATTCCTCGTTCCCAGGATTCCCGTCCTCGCGGAGCCTCATGACCAACGCCGAGGTTCCCGTCCGCGTGGCCGACAATTTCGGCGCTGTCCTTCGAGGATTTTTCCTTCCACCGATCACGGGCTCGTACGTCTTTGCGATTGCCGGCGATGACGCCACCGAACTCAGGCTGGGAACCTCCGAGCAGCCGGAGAGTGCCGTCCGAATCGCTTCCAACGCGACCTACACCGACCCCCGCCGTTGGACCCAGTTCCCAAGTCAGCTTTCCAAGGCCGTGAGCCTCGAACAGGGGAAGGCGTATTATCTGGAGGCGCGGCAGAAGGAGGGAAACGACCGGGATCACATGTCCGTGGCCTGGCGCAACGCGGATGCCGGAGCTCCAACGCTTCAGGTGATCCCCGGCCGTTACCTCGCTCCATACGTGCTCAAGACGGGTCCCAAGTTTTCCACCAATGACATCCGGATTCATCGCAACGCGTTCGCCCAGGCGCGATTTGCGCGCATCGAGGCGACGGATGCCGGCGGTGCCAGCGTCTTTGAGTATGAACTCCTGAGTTCCACCCGTCCTGGAATCGCCACCCTCGACAGCGCCGGATGGTTCCGCGTCGGCGACACCAATCTCCTCGCGACCACCGCAGCGACGGATTTCAAGCTTCGCGTCCGGGTCTCCATCCCGGGCGGACTCAGCAGCACCGGCACGATCACCTGCAAAATCCTCGGACCGAATATCATGGCGTCCAATGCCCCGGTCATCGAGGTCTTCAAGAAGCTCGGTGTTGGAACCGGAGTCAACACCCTCACCAACAATCCCAAATTCCCGGGTCGTCCCGACGAATTCGTATCCTTCTCCACCGACAACATCCTCCGATACGCGCCTGCAGATGGTGAGGACCTTTTTGGCACGCGGATCCGCGGCCTCCTGACCGCGCCCGCCAGCGGGAGCTTCCGGCTCTACATCGCGTCCGATGACAGCAGTGAACTCTGGCTTGGGACCAGCTCGGATCCCTCGACCGCGCGCCTGGTGGCCCGGGTCGGTGCCGCAGTCGGGGACAAGGAATGGACCAATCAGGCGGTCCAGAAATCCGCCGCCATCCAGCTCACGGCAAAGCAGCAGTACTATCTGGAAGTCCGCCACAAGGAGGCCACCGGGAAGGCGCATGTGTCCGTGGGCTGGACGCGTCCCGCCCAATCAGTCATCGAGGTCATTCCGCTGGCCCAACTGGCCGCCGTGGATTTGGGAGTCGCCCCCGTGCTCGCCGATGCCACCGCGGAAGTTCCGGCGTCGGCATCCGCAAACACCGTGGTGATCGATCTCGATGCAGCGGACAGCCCCCTGGAGCAACTGGCTTGGAGGATTGCCGGCGGTGATCCGGACGGCATCTTCACCATCGACCCGGATTCGGGAGTCGTCACGGTCGCCAATGCGTCGGCGCTCGCCTCGTCATCAAAATCATCCTGGGAGCTGCGCATCACCGTTCAGGATTCGGGTTATGGGGATCGGTACCCACGACGCGACTCGTCCGCTCGTTTGATCGTTTCCCGCTCCACCGCGGAGTCGCCCTACGACACCTGGGCCAAGGCCAATGGAATCGCGGGTTTTGGACCGGGCGACGATGGCGATGGCGACGGAGCCATCAACCAGCTGGAGTTCGCGTTCGGAGGGGATCCCAAAGTCTCCGACTCTGCCCGCCTCAGCCCCCGGGTAACCCGGACCCTTGAAGGCGCCGAGACGCGCATTCTCCTGACCTATCGCCGCCGGACCGACGCGGCCGCCGCCGGACTCACCTATACCCCGGAAGTCTCCAGCACTCTCGTGTCTCCCGTCTGGACGACCCCCGCCACTGTGGGCGAGTCGGTTTCGACGACGGCCGAAGGACTGCCCGCCGGCTACGAGGAGGTCACCCTCCGCCTCGCCAATCCCGCCCCGGGTTCCGGAGTGGCCCAGTTCCTCCGCGTTCAGGTGACGATGGCCACTGCGGCGTCCAGACCGTAACAACTGACGTCGGGAGCGACCCTTCGCATCACGCTTCAGCGCCGGCACGCCGCGGCCAGCTCTGGCCAGAGGTGCGCGCTCATCCGCATACCCAGTTCGTAGGCATCGAGCGAAAACTTCTCATTGGGGGAATGCGGGTTGTCGTCCGGCAGGGCCATTCCCAGCAGCAGGGTGTCCACCTTCAGATGCCGCTTGAAGTCGGACACGATCGGAATGCTGCCGCCCTCCCGAGCCAGCAACGCTTCGTAACCAAACCCGGCCTTGAGCGCCCGCAGGGCGGCCTGGGCAAGGGCGCCGTCAGGGGCAACCAGGTACGGCTCACCTCCATGACCCCTTCGGATCGTCAGCCTCACGGTGGGCGGACACAGTTTTCGAATCTGGCGCACGACGGCCGCGATGGCCTTGGCCGGCTTTTGGTTTGGAACCAGCCGCAGGGTCAGCTTGGCGGAGGCCCAGGATGGGATGATCGTCTTGCTCCCTTCTCCCTGGTAGCCGCTGGTCAATCCGTTGATTTCCAGCGTGGGCCGACTCGTGCGCTGTTCCTCGGGAGAAAATCCGCGCTCGCCGTTCAACGCCGGGACGCCCAGGAACCGGCGGTACTTTTCCGCATGGAACGGCAGCTTCGCCATTTGCCGGCGTTCATACGCCGAAAGCGGTGCGACATCGTCGTAATAGCCGGGAATCGCGATTCGCCCCCGGGAATCCCGGAGCGCCGCCAGGATCTGGCATAGGACCATGGCGGGATTGTCCACTGTTCCCCCGAACACGCCGGAATGAAGATCCCGCGCGGGCCCCTCGACTCGAACTTCAATCGCGGCCACGCCGCGAAGACCGTAGGTCAGGGCGGGATGCTTCAGCGTCGGGATCCCGTTGTCGGACACCACGACCGCATCGCAGGCCAATTCCTTGCGGTGATCCGGGAGAAAACCCTGCAGGGAACCGGAACCCACCTCCTCCTCGCCCTCGATCAGGAACGTCAAATTGCACGGAAGCCCCGCACCCGTCTTGAGCCAGGCCTCGACCGCGTTCAAATGCGCCAGATGCTGCCCTTTGTTGTCGCTGATTCCACGGGCATAAACATTGCGCCCCTCAATGCGAGGCTCAAAGGGCGGCGACTTCCAGAGCTCGAACGGCTCGGGAGGTTGGACGTCGTAATGCCCATAAACGACAAAGGTGGGCTTCCGGGGATCGGTCTGCGGCGTCCGGGCGACGACAATTGGATTCCGCTTCGTCGGGAAGATCTCGGTGTTCAGTCCCGCCACCCGCGCGCGGTCGGCAATCCAGTCCGCGCACCGCTTGAGATCCGGTGCGTGCGCCGACTGGGCACTGACGCTCGGGATGCGGGCGTAGTCGCACAGGTCGTCCACGAACCGCTGTTGATGGGATTGGAGGTAGTCGAGAACGGCGTCGGGAGTCATGGAAATGAGTTCGGAGCGGAGACCGCAGGGTTCATTGGGGAGAGGTCTTTTTCTTGGAGGGATCGGGTGTGGTGGCCGGCGCACCCGGCGTATTGGTCGCCTTCGACGGCTGTCCACTCGGGGCTCCGCCACCGGAAGAGCCGCCTCCGAGAAGGCCCCGAATCAGGCTGGTTCCCGCTCCGGTGTTGGTTTCCGATTTGCCGCCGAGGACGCGATCCAGCGCGCTCCCGAGCTTTTCCACGCCACGGGTGCTGAGCTCACCGGCGGCGCCGGGAAGACGGGTCATCGTCCGCGCCAAGGCAAGGGGATCCAGCACCGGCTTGGGAACACCCAGGGTGCCTTGGAAGGTAAGGAAGGACGGCAGTTCATCCCAACCGCCATCCGACTTGGGAAGACGCACCATCACCGGCAACTGAAGGGTGGAGTTGGTCAGCACGTCGGCCAGACGGATGTCCCCCTGGGCGGCCGCCTGGAAGGCCGCGCTTTCCACCAGCGCCGAAGTGAGCTTCACCACGCCCTTGTCCGCCGTGACGCGGGTGTCGATCCGCCGGATCGGTGATTCGGAAATCGAGGGCAGCCTCAGTGCCGTCGAAAGGGATTCCACCAGGGTGCGCATGAGGGGCGTCTTCAAGGCGGTAATTCGGTAATTCAGATTCGTGGCGGCGAAGGCAACGTTTCCGGTGAGGTGCTCCCGAAGTGCTGCCCCCGTGACCCCGGCTCCCTTCACCTCGGCAGAGGCATCCAGGGTCCCACCGAGATCCGCCTGTTCACCGGTCAAAAAGGACTTCGCCAGGGGACCCACTGGAACGCCGGGCAAGCGTCCCTTCACATCGTAAACATATCCGGGAATTCCCACGTTCACCGCCGCGGAGGCCGACACCGGGGCGCCATTCAGCGTCAGGGTAAACGGATTGACCGTCACCTGGTCCCTGAGGATTTCGACCCGACCCACCCAATTGGAGATCGCCACCTCCTTGTAAAAGATGCCATCCAACTTCGAATCCAGCGTGAGGTGCCCCACGGGAAGGTGAATGGGAGCCCCCAGGGGCGCCTCACTGGCGGGTGGGCTTGGCCGCGAAGCCGGACTGGCCGAAGCCGCAGGAAATGCGTCCGTCAGCGGAGTGAAATCCAGTCCCGGACTGGTCAGCGTCAACTGCCCCGAAGCGGCGTTGTTCGTTTCGAGCGCCAAGCGACCCGTCAGCGACAATTCGTTCCGGGCCCGATTGCTTTTAGGAAGCGTCGCGGAAAGCTTCTTTAGCTCAAACTCACGCCCGCGTCCGGTGGCCTCCAAGGTGGCCGCCAGTGAAAACGGAACGGGGGTTCCCCGATCCTGCGGTCCTCGAATCACCCATCGATCCGCCCGGACGGATGCCGCCAGGGAGGAATCCCCGCCCAAATCCACCCGAAGATCTCCCGAAAGGTCGACCCCGCCTCCCTCCATGCGTCGGGGACGGAGCGCCGGAGCCAGGAGCGGACCCAGAACCGTCTCGTTGAGACCTGCGGACTTGAACCGGAAGTCGCCCCGTCGGGAATCCGGTTCATAGCCCCCCGAGAATTCCAGGTTCCCGGGAGTCCCCGGACCCGCCTTGAGGGACAGGGCTCCGTTCTGCAGCAGCATCTTGTTTCGGCTGAGACTGACGGCCACGTCAACCTTGGCGTCGTAACCCTTCACCACCACACCCAAAACCTCCCCGGTCACTCCTTCGGCGACCAGCGTGATCGAGCCGTTGGTCTGACCATTGCGGCTGCCAAACCTCGCGGCAAGGGAGGAGGTCCCCGCGGTCAACGTAACTCCGTCCACCGGATTCGCCCGGAGCAACGCCGGAAGCGGGGCATCCGCCGCGCACTGCCCGGTGAATTCCTGGGTCTGCAGATTGGCCTGAACGAGTCCGGACGCATGAAAGATCCGCTCTCCGGACCGCTGCACGGTCGCCCCGAGATTCTCCAGCAGGAGCGTTGTGAAATCCGTCAGATTCCCACCGCCCTGCGCCTCCAGACGCAATCCGGAGACGCGATTGGTGCCGACGTTCAGGATGAGATCATCCACACCGGCGCTGGCCTGAAACCGGAGCATCCGTCCATCCCGCTCACTGGCAATCCGGGTCTCCACGCGGGCGCGACCCGACGGAAACGAGGCACCAAACCAGGACCGCCACGATGCGAGATCCAGGTCCCTGACCGTCAGGGAATAGGTGGCTTCCCGCGTTCCCTTTGCCGACGTATCCCAGCTGAGGTTCATCGGATGATCCAGGGCACCCTGAACCACGGGTGAGCCACCCTGGCGGACCGTGAGATCTGCGCGTTCAACAATCGCGGATTTCCCTTCAAGATCCGCGCGCGCCCGGAATTCCGCAAGGAAACCCAAAATCGGCGTGGACCCCGCGGCGTTCGCAACGACCAGCGGATCGGCGGAAAAGCGGCCCTGCCAGGAAACCACATTGCCGGAGCGCTCCAGGTTTAGCTTTCCATCCGCCTCTATCCGCGTCGTCCGGAAATCCAACCCCACAACCGCCCCGACCAACCCGAGTGCCGCCGGACCAATCCCCTTTACCTCGTAGGCGATCTGCGCCTCCTTGCGACCCGGATCGAAGGGACCGCTCAGCCGGATCTCTCCCTCCGGTTTTCCGGCGTCCGTGACCGCCAGCTTGACCTGCCGAATCTCCGACTCGGTGGAATCCGCAGTCAGCGTCACGCCCACACGCGAGTAACTCCGCCAGGCGCCACCCGCTTCGGTCATCGTCACGGCGAAAGCACCGTTGATCTCCCGGAGAAGAAGCTTTTCGTTCAATCGGACCTGATACTCCGACTTCACCGTTCCCGCCAAAAGATTGGTTCCCCCCGACGTCCAACGAAACCCCGATCCAAGGGTCAGGTGCCCGGGCTGATCCGTCACCAGGGAGTCGAGCCCCACATTCAAGCCGGTGATCTCCGCCGAGGCCGCGCCGGGGGCCGGCACGCCCGTCCAGCGCACGGTTCCATTTTTGATGCCGATATTCCGCAGATTCAGAAGGACAGGGGACGAAGGACCTCCGCGGACCGGAGGTTTCCGCCCCGAGTCCGCGGCAATCCGCGAGAGATTGCTCGTGCCCGCCGGCTCCGTGACCACGGTGACCACCGGCGTCTCCACCGCCAGTTCATCCACGGAAATCCGACCGCGGAGGATGTCGATCAAGCTGTACCGGACGCGGATCTCTGATGCCGTCAAGAGAGTCGCACCTCCACGCGGGGTAACCTTCAGATCCCGAAGCGTGAGGGATGAAAAGGGGCTGACGGACAAATCCCCGACGGTCAGGTCGCTGTTCATCGCCTCTCCAACCCGAGGCAATACAAAGGACCGGATAAAGGGGGCGCTGGTCGCGACAAAATAAACCAGGACCAGCAGACCGAAGGGAATCCAGGTCCACTTCAGCCAACGGATTCGGGATTGGGGACGGGAATCGGCCATGGGGGGATCAGGACAGGGAAAGGCTTTCGAGGTAATCGGGAATTCCGCTCGCAGGAGTAAACCGCGGGGTGAACCCGAGTTCGGTGCGGGCGCGCGTCATGTCGGCCTGCGTATGTGGCTGGTAGAACGAATAGGGGTTGTCGATGTACTCCGGCTCCAGTTGGGTGCCCAAATGCCGGTTAAGGATCGCAATCACCTCGTTGAAGGAGACCGCGTGGCCGGATCCGCAATTGAAGATGTCACTCCGCGGGGAATTCAGGGCATGGATGGTCATCGCCACCACGTCCTTTACATAGACGAAGTCGCGGCACTGTTCCCCCGCGCGAAACACCCGGGGGCGACGGCCCGCCTTCATTTGAAGGTAGAGCTGGTAGATCATGCTCGCCGCCGCCTTTTTGTGAGACTCCGCCGGACCGTAAACGTTGAAGTACCGGAGTCCGACAATCCGCCACGCAGGAAACCGCCGCGCATGATCCCGGGCCAGATTATCGAGCTGCACCTTGCTGAACGCGTAAATGTTGGCCGGAGCAGCGGGCTGGGATTCCTCCTGCACGCCCGAGCAGATCCCATAGGTTGCCGCCGAACTGGCGTAAACGACGGGGGTCTGATGCGGCTCCGCAAACCGGAGCAGGCGTCGGAATCCCTCAATGTTGTCGTGCGCCTGAAGAAACGGATCGTGGACGGTGGTATCGGTGATCGACGCTTCGTGAAAGATCGCGTCGAAGGTTTCATCCCGGAACTGCGCGTTCCAATCCAGTCGGGAAACATCCGCGGTTACGAAATCCCCCCGGAAGCCACGCAGATTTCGGAAGTCCCCCGAACGAAAATCATCGACCACAACGATGCGCGCCTCGGGATGACGGGTCTGAAGTTCCCGGACGAGATTGGATCCGATGAAGCCCGCCCCACCGGTGACGAGAATATTGCGCACGACCCGGAGACTTAGGTCGGGCGGCGTTCGCCGCAAGCGCGTTGACGCTGCCGCAGGCCCGACCTCCTCCTCCCCCGGACGGTCAGCGCCGGACGTCGAGGCACACCAGATGTTTCTCGCTCCGCAGGTAAAGGCGGCCCTCCGACAGCACCGGTCCCGCCCAGCAGGGATGCGTCAAAGTGGGCACCTGCCATCGCCCCAGTTCCTGGCATGCGGTGGGGTCCGGACGGTACAACCCCACCAGCCCCCCCTCCCCCAGTGCGATCAGTTTTCCGTCCGCCAGGATGCAGGAGCCCCGGCCAAAGACGGGCGGCTGGGCGGCGGAATGGGGACTCCACCGCTCGTCCCGCTGCCAGCGAACCTCCCCCGTCTTGAAGTCGACACACCGAAAGGAGGCATCCGGTTCGTTTCGGCCGCTGAATCCGTACAGATTGCCTTCCACCAGGACAGGCGTGCTCCAATGCATCTCCAGCCCCAGGCCACGCCAGTTCTCCGTGAAGTTCGTGGCCCCGGGGGATACCCGCAGGTTCACGGATCCGGTCCGGTAATAGGCGCTGGAAATGAGGACATCCGCGCCCACGACCACTGGATTCGCCGCATTAACGGACTCCTCCACCCGGGCTCGAAACCAGCGGGAGAACCGGACCGCCCCATCGGTCGGATCCAACGCGACCAATCCCTGTCGCATCAGGCAAAAGACCAGTCGCCTTCCCTGAACCGTGGCCGCCACGGGAGACGAATAGCTGGCCTGTTTCCACCATTCCCCCCATCGGACCGGCGGCTCCCCGGGCCATCCGGTCATGGGAACTCCCTCCCAATTCTTCCGCCCCACCGATTGCCAGAGCGTGGCACCCGTGGCCGGATCGAAGGCCACCACCCCAGAATCCGGCTGTCCGCCGACCATCACGATGAGTTTTCCGTCCTCCAGCAGCGGAGTGGAACCCACGCCGAAAAACGCCTCAGGGACCTGAAACTCTTTCGCAGTGTCCCGCTGCCAAATCCGGGCGCCGGACGCCAGGTCATACGCACTCAGCTTCCCTTCAGCGCCAAAGGTGTACACCCGGTCGCCGCTGATGAGCGGCGCACACCGGGGACCGTTGTTGTATCCGTAGGGATCCTGATACGCCGTGGGATAGCCGGCCTTCCAACGCGGAGCCGCCGTCACGGCATCCCAACACTCAATGACCTCCTGATCTCCAATCCGATGAAACAGGACCAACCGGCCACCGGACACCGATGGCGCCGCGTATCCCGTCCCAACCGCGCGGTCGAAGACGACCGGCAGGCCGGTCTCGGGAATTCGGGAAACGAGGTTTGTCTCCGGCGAGATTCCGTCGCCCGTTGGTCCCAGGAATCTGGGCCAATCGGAGGCGGCGGCACTGCCGGCGACAAGAAGAAGGGCACAGGCGGCACGGAACAGCATCAACACTGTTCTGCGCCGTCGGCGACGGAAGGGCAAGTCCGACGGAAGCCCTCAGGCCCCCGCCCCATCATCCGACCAATCGGCGAGTTTCAGGATTTCACGCGCCTTGCGGCGTTCGTATCGACTTTTTTGGGGCTTCCCCGGCCGATCACTGGCGGCGCGAAAGGGATGCTTGGAGTTGCGCAGGGTTTCCCGAATGAGGTCCGTGTTTTTGCTCATGGCGACTTGGGATCTGTCACCCTTGCTCCGGCCCCCCGGAGAAGGGCATCACAACACAAGTAGGTAAGCACACCCCCGTCGATCCGACAATGGGGAATGTCATGAAACCGTTGCACGATTGCCATCAATCCAACGACAGCAACCTCCTCCCGCCCCGGGTCAGCTCTTCAAAAACTCATCGAGGGCCGCCCGGGTGATGCGCCATTGGGTGCCGATCTTCTTCCCCTTGAGCGAACCATCTCCCAAGGCGGCCAGGACATCGGATTCCCCCACGCCCAGAATCCGGGCCGCGTCGGCGGGTCCAAGGAGGTCAGGGAGCGCTCCGGACGCGGGGGCCGAAGCCGGGGCAGCGGCTCCCGCCTGGGGCTGCGCCATCGCGGCGGCCAGCTGCTGTCCCAGTGCGAGTCCGGCACCAAGTTGCGCAGCGCTGCCCGCCACGCCACCTCCCGCGCCATCCCCCTTAGCCAGGGACTCCGCCATCTGAAACTTCACGTAGTCGTTCAGGTTTCCGATGGCCGCCATGCTGGAACGCTTGTCGATCGCTTTTTCGACCTCCTCGGGAACGCTGACGTTCTCAACGATGAAGGAGCCCAGCTCGAGGCCATACTTCTCCTTCAGCACCGGATTCAGCAGCGGCAGCAGGGCATCCCCCAACTCGGAGTACCGAGTGGCGACGTCCAACGCCGGCACCTTCGAGGAGGCCAGGGCGTCGGAGAACACGCTGACAAACCGGGATCGCATCGTGTCCGCAAACTCGTCGAGCCGGAAGTGATTGTCCGTTCCCGCCACCTCCCGCAGAAACGTCTGCACGTCGGCGACACGGAAGTCATAGGTTCCATAGGCGCGCATGCGGACGATTCCGAAATCCGGGTCCCGCATCATGATCGGATTCTGAGTGCCCCACTTGTTCCCCGTGAACAGGCGGGTGTTGACGAAATACACGTCCGCCTTGAAGGGCGATTCGAACCCGTATTTCCATCCCTTGAGCGTGGACAGAATCGGAATGTTGTCGGTGACGAGCGAATGCTTGCCAGGTCCGAAGGTGTCGCCGAATTGACCGAGGTAAACGAACTGAACCGCCTGCGATTCGCGGACAATCAGCTGGGCACCCCGCTTGATCTCCTTGTCCTGATCGGGAAACCGCCAGCTGAGCGTGTCGCGGGAGTCGTCCTCCCACTGGATGATTTCGAGGAGCTGCGTCTTGAGGTAATCCATCAGGCCCATGATTCAGGAGGGGTAAGCGGTTGAGATCGGAATCGAACGGGCAAGAGAGTGCGTCACAAGGTTCTCACGCCTAGGGGAAAGTTGGTCCCGCGTTTCCAAACTTTCGACAAAAAAGATGGCGCGGCGGACGGCCCATCCGTCCACCGCGCGTTCGCGATCACGACCTGCGGAATCATTTCCCGCTGCTGGCTGTCTCGCGGGACCGCCCCGGAGAACCGGCCGATTCCGAAGGGGCATCGCCAAAGGTGGCCTTCAGCAAAACCTCCTTGCCGTCGGTTTCCCGGGAGATCAATCCCCGGGCGGAATCCCCCGGACGGATGTCGCCAATCGCAACGGGTTTTCCGCCGCGCTCAAGCAGACTCTGGTCGTTCACGTGGAGCACCCGGTCCTTCTTCTTGCCGGACAGGGTCACGGTCCCGGCGGAAGCGTCCACGGAGCCAACATGCCCGTGGAAGGGCACATTGGAACGGGTCGCTTCCTTTTTCGATCCGGAGGAATCCGTCGCGGGCGCGGTCGGAGAGGCGTCACCTCCGGCGCGGGCCAGACCCGGAGTGAGGTTGAGGAGCAACGCGGCCATCAGGGCCGGTAGCAAGGTAAACGAACATTTCATGTCATTGAAGTCAGGGCCGGGGAAAAGCAGTTCGCGTCAGTGCGATCTGCGGTCCGACTCTGCCCATTCACGCTGTCCGCGAACTCCCACCGTCGACAATCGCCACAATTATTGAGTCCCCCGGCGAAACCGAAGCCGTTCCTCAACGGGGTTCCCCGGCCGCCTGTGGCGTAAAATCAATCTCACCCCGGGCCCGCACCGCCTCCAATTCCATGCGATAAACCACACCCGGTTTCAACGGAACGAGGGTCGATCCAGGCGCCACCTGCATGCCTTGAATCGCATCCCCGTACTTAAACCCGATCGTTGGGGCTGATCCCGATTTTGAGACCAGATGCCAAACCATCTTGGGGTGCGCATTGGAGAGTTCACTGAGCGGCAGCACCCGGAGGGACGTCAGCTTCCAGTCCTGACCCAGTCCAAAAATGATGGGGAGAGGATCATCCGGCGCGGCATTGGGCGCATAGGGACGCGCCGAGGCATTGATTTGAATTTGTCGCACACGCCAAAAGTCCAAGCGGAAGACTAGTAGCGCACCCAGCGCCAAAGCCACGCTGATCAGCGTCCAGGGTTTCTTCGTCATAGAGAGACCGGGCTGCGACGGCCCGGATCCCTGTTGGATTCGACCGAACTGGCGAAGGCGATGGGATTTCGAAGGCTGCTGCGGTCACCAGTCGATACTCGTCATGAGAAATCTCCACGCCACCACCGCGTCCGCCCGGCGCGCCTTCACCCTCATCGAACTCCTCGTGGTGATTGCGATCATTGCCATCCTTGCCGGAATGCTGCTGCCCTCGCTCGGGAAGGCCAAGGGTGCCGCCCAACGAATCGCCTGCGTCAATCAGGTCCGTCAGTTGGGATTGGCGTCCACGCTCTATGCCGGTGACAACTCCGGGGAATTCCCCGAACGAAACACCGGACCGCGATGGCCGGATCGCCTGCTTCCCTATTTCAAATCCGTCAAGATTCTCGCCTGCCCGAGCGACCTAGGGAAGGACCCCGCCACCGGTCAATGGGGCAACAAGCCTGCGACCGGGGCGAACAGCACCAACCTTCCTGCGGATTCCGCCCCCCGGACCTACATCATCAACGGTTGGAACGACTATTTCGCCCAGGAAATGGGGAGTGCCTTCAACATGAACAGCATCGTGGGGAAGACCATCAAGGACACCACAATCCATGAACCGAGCGAGACCATCGTGTTTGGCGAAAAACTGTACCCCATTGGGCACTACTTCATGGATTTCCTTGAAGGCAATCTGGGAAATGACGTGGAAGTCCTGAACCACAGTGTTCACGGCGCGGCCTTGAAAAGCGACAAGGGTGGCAAGGGTGGCGGATCCGACTACGCGTTCGCCGACGGAAGCGTTCGTTTCCTCCGGCACGGGCGCTCCCTTGGCCCGATCAATCTTTGGGCCATCACGGAACGTTGGCGCACCAACGCCATCAACGTTCCAAACTAAGCCCCACGGGCTTGGTCCCTTGCTGGACCGCATTTCCCCCACTTCAAGGTCATCCTTGGGGCGTTATCCCACGGGAACGGGTCATTCCCCCCAGTTCGCAGTCAAAGAGGCATTTCCGTAAGGCAGCTTCCCCGCGCAACGGAGGGAACTATAGGAACTCCGCAAATCGTATTTCCCTCTGATCGCCAGGGCCACTTGATTAACAATTCATTGAATATCAGTGTCTTACAAACTAGATCGCACCCATCGACCGATGCGGAACGCTCCGGAACACTTCCCCAAAAGAATCGGAAATCAAAAGAGGTGATCCGGCTGGCATCCATTTTGCATCACCCCTTTTACCAAACGTCGCACTGAGTGGTGCGGAAGGTTGGTTCTGGGTTGGAGCGCCCGCCTCGGCGCAAGTCGGGGCGGGCGCTTTCTTTTTTCCAGTGCCCACCCAAGGAGCAACCGCGGACGTCTCGCGGAACATCTTCGACAAATCTTATTGATTTTCAACCACTTGAAACTCAGCAGAGCATTCGGAGGATTGCCAGAACATTGATCGCTGCCTTGGGGACGAACGAACTGGGTTCCACGTACTCCGGAAGTTTCGAACCGTCCGGACTCCTCTCAGAACAATGATCATTGTCCCCAGAGGGCCCGAGTCCATCGAGGGTGGGGACATGGTCCCAAAGATGGTTGCCATCGCTCAAACCACCCCGCGACTCCCCCTCCACTGTCTCTCCCAGGTCGTGGGCTGCCGCAACAAATTGTTCTAGAAGGCGTTGCGAATCGGAATTTTGCGGCCAAGGACAGGTTTCGCTGAGGAGATCCACCTCCACCGTGCTGCGAAAGCCGTCCATCGCGCTGAAAACGTCACCCGGACCGGCCAGGTCCAGAAGACGCTGGCGCGCATCGGCATACACTTTCGGAAGAAATGCCCGAAACTCCCCTTCGGCCTCGGCTTCGTGGGGGACACGATTCAGCCCACCGCCACCTGCAATCCGACCCACATTAAAGGTCAATCCCTTCGCCCGATCTCCCAGGGCCACTACGCGTTGAAGCGACGACGCGAGCTGGAGGATCGCATTGACCCCTCGATCCGGATGGACCCCGGCATGCGCGCCGCGCCCCCGGGCCCGAATCCGCCAGGTACCCCGACCCTTTCGACAGACCACCAATCGGCGCACTCCCGGTCCTTTTCCCTCCGCCTCGAATACCAGTGCCGCCCGGGTCCCCGGGCCCAGCCGCGATCGGCACAAGGTTCCAAAATCCGGAGACAACATTTCCTCCGAGGAATTCCATAGGAGCTGCCATCGGGTTCTCCGGAACACCTCCGGAGCAAGCGACTGGAGGGCGTCGAGAACCAGCCACATCATCACCGTGCCCCCTTTGATGTCGTGGGTTCCCGGACCAAAAATGCGATCACCTTCCACGGACCAGTGAAACTGGTTTCGCTGCTCCTCTTCCGGAGGAAACACAGTGTCGAGATGGGAAATCATCGCGATCGACGTGTTGCCGACACCTCCGGAGTCCAGAATGAGGTGGTCTCCCAACGCAGGATTTGCGGACGGAACCCGCTCCGCCGCGAACCCGAGCGACGAAAAGCCCGCAACCGTCAAGTCAGCCACCCGGTTAACCCCGTCCCGGTTCTCAGTCCAACTGTTGGTGTCCACCAGCCGTCGGAGGAACCCAAGGGCGGCGGGCATTCGGCCCTCGAGATGGGCGCGGAGTGCATCGGGTGAGATCACGCAGGAAGCCTGCGAGCCCGACCCAGGACGTCAACGATTCGCTGAGGATTAGAACAGCTTCAGCGAGAGCGCTGGGCCAGGAGCTCCACCAGACCGGAAAGCACCTCGTCTCGATCGGATCCATCCAATGCCAGCGCCAGCTGGGCAGTCAAAAGCCCATAGCGCGCTCCAATGTCATACCGGCGCCCCTCCGCCTCGAAAGCCAGATATCGCTCCCTCTGAGCCAGCCGGCTTAGGGCGGACGACAAATGAATGCCTCCGGACGAGCCCCGTTCCCGAACCGATTCGTCCAACAGTTCGATGACCGTCGGCGTCAGCACGTGCATTCCAAAAAAACAGAGGTAATGACCCGCACGCAGGCCCGGCACAACCACCCGCTGCTCCGCCTCCGTTGGCGTCGGTTTCTCGAGGACCTCCGTCACTTCGTAGCATCCCGGCCGGTTTGCCACGAGCCGGCCGCCGACGGCGCCATAGAAGGGAAGTTTGCTCTCATGCGTCGCCTGGACGGCGGACACCGCGGATTCCACGGCGCACGCCACCTCCACCAACTGCCGCGCACAACCCGCGCCGCTCCGGCTGACATAGAGGTGGTCCCCCACCAACAGCAGAAACGGCCTCCCCGCCGTAAACTCCCGGGCACACCACACCGCATGCCCATACCCAAGCGGGGCCGTCTGCTCGATGAATCGCAACCGGCCGGCGTGCATGCCCGCCGCCGCGCGAAACACCTCCTGATCCCCGGGCGCCACCACCAGCGCGATCTCCTCCACGCCGGCGGACACCGCCTCACCGATGATGATCGCCAGGGCGGTTTTGGGCACCCCGTCCCGGTCCACCAGGGACTGGAGTGGAAGGGTGCGCTGGTTCTTCCCGGCAAGGGTGATGACAGCCTTGGTCAACTGCATGGCGCGAAACAATGAAAGGGCTTTCCCGAAACCTCAAAGCTCAAACCTCACCTTTGGCACCGGATCCGGGCGAGTGCTTCCCGACCAATGCACGCGCCCGGATCAGGGCCTGATCCAGATTCTCGCAGACATTCTCAAGCCCCACTTCCTCCAGGAAGCCCGCATTGGAAAGCGTCATCAGAGGCTGGGTGTGCGGACCCGCCAGAATCAACCAACGCTGGCAACGCCGAAGCCTTCGGTGCAATTCCTCCAGGCGGTGAAGCCCGGTCGCATCCATCGCCATCACCCGTTTCATCCCGAGAATCAGCACCGTCGGCTGCCGGTCCGCGCCCCGGAGCGCCGTTTCCAACTTGTCCGCAGCTCCAAAGAGGAATGCACCCGCGACCTGAAAGACGAGAACCCCGTCGGGCACCTCGCGTCCGTGCAGCGAGTCGCCGGGACCGAGATCGGATTCCCGCTCGTCCACCGAGGTGATCTGCGTCGTTTCCGCGACCCGTTTGATGAAGAGGATCGCCGCCAGAATCATCCCCACCTCCACCGCCACGGTGATGTCCGTGAGGATGGTCAGGACAAATGTCAGCAGAAAGACGACCCCGTCGCTGCGGGGCCAGTTCCGGAGCCGGCCAAAATTCCTCCATTCCCCCATGTTGAGGGCGATGACCACCAGGACACCGCTCAGAACGGGCAGAGGCACAAACCGCGCCAACGGAGCGGCCGCGAGCACAATGCCCAGGATGGTGACGGCGTGAACCATCCCGGCGACCGGAGTCCTGGCTCCCGAGCGAATGTTGGCCGCCGTCCGCGCGATCGCCCCGGTTGCAGGAAGCCCGCCGAAGAAGGCCGAGCCCAGATTGGCGATGCCCTGGGCGATCAATTCCGTATTCGAGTCGTGCCGGTCCTCGATCATCCCGTCGGCCACCACGGCACACAGGAGCGATTCAATGCCCGCCAGCAGCGCGATCGTGAAGGCCGGTTGGATCAAAAATCGGACTGCAGCCCAGTCGAGCCGGGGCCATTGCGGCGCGGGCAGGGTCCTTGGGATGGCATCCGGACCAAACCGGCTTCCAAGGGTCGCGATCCCGGAGTCCGTCGGAAGCAGGACCACGAGGAGAGTCCCCGCGACGACGGCCACGAGCGACGGCGGGATGCGACGCGCCCACGTGGGGGGCCACTGCTTCAGGACGAACACCGAACCCAGGGCCAGGGCCGCGGAGGGCCAGTGGATTTCTCCAAGGTGGTGTCCGAAGAACGCCAGCTTCCCCAGAAACTCCGCGGGAACCCGGACGCCCTCACCCAGGCGCAATCCCAGAAAATCCCGAACCTGGGTGCTGAAAATGTACACGGCAATGCCGGCCGTAAACCCGGCGACCACCGGCATCGGGATGTACTTGATCATCACTCCCAGGCGGGCAAATCCCATCGCGATCAGCATGACACCCGCCAGCGCGGTACAAACGACCAGGTTCTCAAACCCATGATCGTGGGCTACTCCAAGGACAACGGGAATGAACGCCGCGGTGGGACCCCCGATTTGAACCCGGGATCCGCCCAGCGCCGAAATGAGGAACCCGGCAATGATCGCGGTGACGATCCCAACCGAGGGGGGACGCTCTGAAGCGATGCCCAGCGCCATGCTCAAGGAAAGCGCGATGATTCCCACCGTGATCCCCGCGGTAACATCCGCTGCCCAGTCTGCCCGGGAATAGCAGCGGATTGCCTCCAGCAACTTCGGCCGAAAGACGGCGGACGGGACGGCAGGATTCTTCACGATGCGTTTCCGTTCAACCTACCGCCGGGAACCATCGGGAGTCCGATCCTCCTCGAGGTCCTTCTCCGAGAAGATCGCGTGGCGGACGACCGTGCGCTCATCGGATGTGAAGACAACGTGAATCAAGCCATCCCGTGTCTGCAGGGCCGTGGGATATCCATAGTCACCCTTTGGATCCGACATCAGGTCCCTTCGCACGGGAAAGGTATGCGCGCCATCCTGGGACAACGCCAGCGACAGCGGTGTCCGCTCGGAGAAACTCCGATTGTAAACCAGCAAGTGGTGTCCATTCTGAAGCCGCAGGAAATCCACCGCCGCATTGGGATTGGGAAACTCGGAATCGGTCCCTGGACTCCAGGTGCGTCCTCCATCATGGGACTCCGTCCTCACCAGCCAGCCGTCCGGACGACCCGCATAATCCCCGCCCCGGCGGCAAAAGGCGACCAGATGATCTCCAGAAATCACCGCTGGTGCAGGCTGGATATTGCCCAGGCGGGAGCGGACGCGATTGGATTCCGTCCAAATACCCGTCCGAGGGTCCCAGCGCATGAAGAACGAGGTGCAATCCGGTCCGGTGCTCTCCGGATCATTCCCGACCTCATGGTAAACCGGCAGGAGGTAATCGCCGTTGCCAACGAGAATGGGCCGGTTTCGTACCATCGTTCCCGGCTCAAAGGTGATCTGGAACGATTCGGACCAGGTCCTAGCTCCATCGCGAGAGATCTTGGCAGTGATGCGGGAGGAATCCCAAAGCTCACCATGGCGGGTGACGTAATACAGCCAGACCACCCCGTCCGGAGCCTGCCAAATTACGGCATTACCCAGGGAATGGAACGGATTCCGCGCAATGGCCTCAGGGCGGGACCAACGGGTGGAACCCCGTCGGCGGCGGGAACCGAAAACGGCGGCGGCATCGTCATGATACTCTCCCCGTCCACTGAAGAATACGACGTACAGGTCCCCATTGGAGAGTTCCGTCATGCTCGCGGGATGCTTGTAATCACCGGTGGCGACTTCGGGACCAAAGAGCCGCTCGATGCGAATCCCGGAGCCGCCCAGCAAGGACGTTCCCCAAATAACGGTCAGGACAAATACCATTGCGCTTCGGCGCATCCGGCGATTCTGACCGCCCGAGACGCCCAATGCCAGCCAGCGCTTGTCCGCGACTCCGTCTGCGAAGCCAAACCCCTGCCCGCACAATTCGATGGGGCGACCTCCTCCGGAACGCTATAATTCCGGGGTGACGACGACCGAGTTGATGGGGTTCATCCTGACGCTTCTCGTCATGCTCGTGGGCATGGCGGGAGCCGCCCTGCCTGGACTCCCGGGGACGCCACTGATTTTTGCGGCCGCGCTGGGACATCGCCTCTGTTTTGGGGAACAGAGCGCCTCACGTCTCGTGGTGGTCGTCCTGGGACTGCTCGCTCTCGCCTCGCTGGCTCTGGACTTCCTCGCGACAACCTGCGGGGCGAAACGTCTGGGGGCCACCTGGCGGGGAATCACCGGCGCCCTTCTGGGCGCAGTGGCCGGGCTGTTCGTATTCCCACCCTGGGGTTTAGTGCTGCTGCCTCTCGCGGGCGCGGCAGCCGCTGAAATGCTGGGCGGACGCCCCTGGAATGAGGCCGGACGGGCCGGCTTGGGCGCCGCACTGGGAGTCGTGGCGGGAACCCTGGGTCGGATCGCCTTCAGCCTGGCGATGGTGGCCCTATGGCTGTTCAGCTTCCTGTGGAACCGCCTCGGCGGCGCGCCCGCGCCCTAATCCTCAACCGCGGGTCGTTTCCTGTGTCTTGCGCGCTCCCGGCTTGCCGGCTGCCTCCGGAGCGGAGCCCTTCGAGTAATGCGAATGATAATACCGGTTCTGATGGTAGTAATAATCTCCGTGATAGGAGTGCTTTCCGTCGAAGTCGATGTCGTTGACCACGACGCCCACCAGATAAATCCCGGAGTCCTGGAGACGCTGCACTGATTTGAGAACACTGTCCCGGCGGACCTTGTTGAACTTCGTGACGTAGATCACCCCGTCCGTGAGGGCCGCCACCACCAGGGGATCGGCGACCGCCGTGATCGGCGGGCAATCCAGAATGATGCGGTCGTAATGCTGCGAAGCCTCCCTCAAAAACTGCAGCATCCGCTTCGAACCGAGAAGTTCGGAAGGATTGTTCGGCACCCGTCCGCAACAAACAACACTGAGGTTGGGCACCTCGGTCGTGTGAATGATCTCCTCGAAGTTCCGGACGCTGTCGGACAGGTAGGCGGAGAGTCCGTGGGGGCTCTGCAACTTGAAATACTTCTGGACCGTTGGACGACGCAGGTCGGCGTCCACCAGCAACGTCTTCACTCCCGTCTGCGCCGTGACGATCGCGAAATTGCAGGAGAACAGCGATTTCCCCTCTTCCGGAATCGTGCTGGTCACGGAAAGGACGCGCAACTTCTCCGACCCGCGCGCCAGCGCCACGGAGGCCCGGAGCGTCCGGAACCCCTCGGAGGCCGTGGAGGTGGGTTGCAAATGGGTGTGCAATCCACGCAACGAAGGATCGGAAACCTTGATGCTCGGGATGTAGCCGAGGAAGTTGGCTCCCAGGTACGTCTCGACGTCCTCCTGGCTCTTGATGGAGTCGTCGAGCAGGTTGACGAAGAACGCGAGGGCGACGGAAACACCCAGTCCGAACACAATGCTCGCGGCCAGGATCAATGGACGGTTGGGTTTTACATAGCGGGGCTGGGGAACCGCCCGGAAGTCGACCAGGATGTTCGCCATGGTGTCCTTCGTGTTGAGATTGATCTCACGCACCTTCGCGAGGACCTGCTGGTAGAAGAACTCGTTCCGCTCCTTCTTGCGGTTCAACACGTCGTACTTGGTGCGGGCCTCGTTCAGTTCCGAAATGCGTCGCTCGGCAGCTTCAAGCTTCCGGCGGGCCTGCACCTCCTTCGCCTTCTCCACCTGCACGCTGCTGAGGATCGCCTCATAAGCGCGTTTCACTTCCACATCGAGACTCTTCTTGTCCCGCTCAAGGGAACTCAGCACGGCCACCACTTTCTCGTGGGCATCCTTGTATCGGGTCCGCAACTCCGCGAGACGGGACTCCGAAGCCTGGATCCGGCTCTTGAGGTCGGAGACCAGCTTGTCCTGGTTCACCCCGTAGAAGTCGGAGATCCGTCCCTCCGTGAAATACTTAGCCGCCTCATCTGCGATCTTCTGGGCGTCCGCCGTTGCGCGGTTCTGCTTGTCGTAGTCGTCCTGGGCCGTCCGGAGCGCCTGGGCATCCACGTTCTCGAACTGCTTGAGATCATCCACAAGGGAAATCATGCCCTTTTCCACGCGGTACTTGTGGATCTCCTCAATCGACTTCACCAGCTCCTTCTCGGACTGCTCCGCCTCCTGTTTGAGAAGAGTCAGCCCCTCATACGCCTTCTTGATCTTGCGATCCTGATTTTGGATCAGGAAAAGATCCATGAGCGTATTGACCATGTCCGCCGCACGCCGGGGATCGGGGTGCCGAGCCTTGATCACCACCAGGCGGGTCAGACGCTCCGGCTCGACTTCAATATCCTCGGAGACCCGCTTCACCTTGTCATCGGCCGGGGCATAACGGGGATCCTCATCCAGCTTGAGCTTCTGAATCACCTGCTCAATGAGCGTTCGGCTCTTCAGGACCTTGTACTGGGTCTGGAGATAGTCGGGATCCTTGCTTCCCCAGGACAATGGGTCCCTGAGGCTCAGCATCCCTCCCGATTCGGGATCTATTTGAAGGCGGCCCACCGACTCGTAGATCGGCCGCGCCTTGAAGGCGTACAAGGCTCCGAGGGCGACGACGACGACGAAGGTGCAAAACACCAGCCACCGGCGCTCCACCACGACCATCCAGTATCGGCGGAGATGGTGAGAGTCGCTATGACGTCCCGGCGACCGGACGGGAGCGGGAGGATTGGTTTCTTCCATACCGGACTGGCATCAAAAAATGGTGATTCCGACTTCCACAACGTCGTCAGGTTCCACGTAAACCTTCTTCGCGGGATCCGTAATCTTCCGCAAATCATCGTAGGAGAACTTGACGCTCTTCCCCTTTCTCCGCAGTTCGATCTCACTCTTCTTGGCAAGACGGGAGAAATCTCCCGCCATCCCAATGACCTCCACGATGTCCACCCGTCGATCGGTGGGGAGAAGGACCGGGCCGGGCCGGTTGACCTGACCGAGGACCGAAACGGTTTCCTGGGCGTATTGCTTGACCTGGATGCCGACCTGCGGATTGACGAAGTAGTCCTTCATCAGCAACTGGCGGATCTTTTCCTGGGCCTCCGGCACCGTTTGCCCCGCCACCTGCACGTCCCCGATATAATAATAGTCAATCTTCCCGTCGTTGCTGACCTTCGTCTCCTTGTTCATCTCCGGCTCGTTCAGCACGCTGACCACCAGGATGTCATTCGCCTGGATCTTTCTTCCGGCGGACGCCCCGTTCTGCGGAGCGTCGGCTCGGAGAGGAGCCGCCGCCAGCAGGACGGCCATAAAAAGACTCCAGGGTGAAATGCTACGAACGTTCATGGTTCAGAATCCAACGGACACCTGAAGAAGGACACGGTTTACCGTAAAATCGTTCAGTCCAGTCACCAGCGCCACGTATTCGTCGTCAAACGAGGTGCTGTACTTTTCAAAGGCGTAGGTCAGGGAGGTCGTCAGCCACGGACGGGGCTGGTAGGAGACACCCAAGGACGCCGTGAAGGTCTGGTCGGTGCGCCCCTGATCGGTCACGAAGAGCACGGGAACCGGTCCGGCAGGAGTCAGGACCACGCCACTCCCCAAGCCATTGTTCCCCGAAAACGTTCCGAATCCAAACCCCAGACGCCCCGACAGGGACCAGCGACCGGTTTGGCCCAGTTGCTGGGTCGCGCGAAGTCCGAACAGACCGTTGACGTAGGACTGTCCGGCGACCTGCGGGGACACGCCCACTTGACGGTCGAACGTCAGGTTCAACAGGAGCCGCTCGGTCGGATTGTACGCCACCGCCACCCCTGCGGCGGCGCCTCCGGTGGAACCAGTGGTTCCAGGACCGGTGAAATCGCGTGTTTCATATCCTATCTTGATGGTTCCTGTGACCCGCGGCGTAAAGGTGCCTCGAACACCCACAAAGCCGCCGTAAACCCAGGAATCGTCCCCCGGAGCCTGTTGCGGGAACGGCTCATTGGCGCTGACATCCGTGTGGCCGCCGCCCACTTCTGCAAAAATCCCGATCCGTTCGGTCGGCTTGTAGGTCGTCCCCAGCGTCCCCCGGAGGGTTCCCTGATCGTACAACTGAATCGACTGGAGGTAGTTGATCGCGTCGTGATTGAAGACCGCATAGATGTCGGTCTTCAACGTCATATCATAGGTGCAGCGGTAGGTATCGGTCCAAGCGAGACGCCGAACCGGCACGCGCGTAGCCACAGCCGTCGTCCCACCCAGAATGGTATCCAGCCACGCAACACTGTCATTCCCAACAACCGTAAACCGGCCCTGCTGGACGCGGGCGTCGAACTGAATCCGGTCCTGCCCGGCATTGAAGTCCGAATGGTCGGTGTAAAGAATGGTGTCGTGGAAATATCCAATGGTCAGGGAATTCTCCGGGTTGACCCCGAATTGAACCTCCATGCCCGGGCTCAGGTACCAAAGGAGGTCCGATTCCACCCCGCTGCCTTGGGGAGTCTGAAAGGTGACCGGAACCTCGACACCCCGAATCTCCCGGTTGAGGGTGACTGGTCCCCCGGGTTGAGGATTTTCCGAACCGTAAAACAAGTTGCCCGTAAATTGGGCACTCGCGTCAAACTGGGGCTGAATGAGGAATTTTCCGATTTGATACGATAGAATCTGATCCGCTTCGACCGCCAACACTCCTTCCCATCCCGCGAGCGCCGCACAGGCACCGAACCCGAAGGCCCATCGGGCCCATCGGTTTCCCCGTCCTGCTGTCAGAAATGAATTCAGGTAACGCTGTTGAGCCATCGGATCGAGCCGCAGGAACGCCAACCGGACGATTTCACCGGTCTCCGGCGACTGTGTCGGAGGAATTCGGTCGGCAGGCTGGAAGTCACGCCGCATCGGATTCTTCCTTTAGAAACCTGAAAAAGTAAATCACTTTTCACCCGATAACCGGCTTCGCCCCAACTCGTCCGGACCTCCGGTAGCGGACCAGATTCCCCTTAACTCCGCCCCATCCCATTTCTAACCTCCCCCACATGATCCTGATCGTCATGGGTGTCTCGGGCGCCGGAAAAAGCACGGTGGGGCGCCGGCTCGCATCCCGCCTGGGCTGGGAATTCCACGACGGGGATGATTTTCACCCGCCCGCCAACGTGACCAAAATGCGGTCCGGAACCCCGCTGACCGACGACGATCGAAGACCCTGGCTCCTGGCGATCCAGCACCGGATGCGGGAAATCGAGGCCGCCGGGCGATCCGCCATCTTCGCCTGCTCCGCCCTGAAGGAAACCCACCGATCCTTGCTGCTCCATGGGGAATCCTGGGTCCGGTTCGTCCATCTCCACGGATCCCGGGAACTCCTGGCGCAGCGCCTCGGATCCCGTCAAGGCCACTTCATGCCCCCTGCGCTGCTCGACAGCCAGCTGGCCACGTTGGAACCCCCTACGGATGCCCTTCGGGTGGATGTTGGTCCTGAGCCGGAAGTCCTCGTGTCCCAAATTGTGGAACGGCTGGGGATCTCACCGGGAACGCCGAACCCTCCCTCCCGCGATCCCGCCCCACCCCGGTCGTGAAGGCGCGCTGGCGCCCCGGGCGCTTCGCCGTACCCTGCTCCGCGTGGACGTCGAACTGATCAATACCGGAAGCGAACTGTTGCTGGGTCGGATCCTGAACACCCATCAGCAATGGCTCGGACGGCGCCTCGCCGATCTCGGGCGGCCCGTTTCCCGCCAGGTGACGGTTCCGGATCGGTCGCAGGACATCGAGGCCGCCGTTCGCGAAGCGCTGGGCCGGGCGGACCTTGTCCTCACCACGGGAGGCCTTGGCCCCACGGGTGACGACCTCACCCGGGAACGGATCGCCGCCCTCCTCGGACGCCGCCTGATCCATTCCCCGGAAATCGAGGAGCGGATCCGCAATTACTTCGCCTCGCGCGGACGCGCCGTCCCCGCCCGGACCCAGGTGGAGACCTACGTTCCCGAAGGCGCACGGGTCCTCGTCAATCGCCACGGGACCGCTTCGGGACTCGCCTTCCAACTTTCTCCAAATCCCTACCGCCCCGGAGGCCGCGACTCCTGGCTTGTGCTGCTCCCCGGCCCCCCTCGCGAACTGCATCCGATGTTCGAAACCGAACTGGTGCCACTGCTCGACCAGGTGCTGCCCGTCAGCGACGGCTTCCGGTCGCTCACCTTCAAGACCACCGGCATCGGGGAATCCAACATGGAGGAACGGCTGCTGACGCCACTCACCCCGCTCATGGTCGCCGGACTCGACGTGGGCTACTGCGCCCGGATCGGCGAGGTGGATGTCCGGTTTGTCGGTCGTGGACCGGAAGCGGTCCGATGGATCGAACAGGCGACCGCCGAACTCCAGAAGGCCGCGGGTGAATTCATCTTCGGACAGGGGGACGACACCCTGGAACAGGTTGTTGTCCGGGAACTCACCCGACGGGGGTTGACCCTGGCACTCGCCGAATCCTGCACAGGGGGACACGTCGCCAACCGGATCACCAACGTGCCCGGCGCCTCGGCCATCCTCAGGGCGGGTTACGTCACCTACTCCAACGCATCCAAAACCTCCGCCCTCGGGGTGTCCCCGGACCTCATCGCCCAACACGGGGCCGTGAGTGATCCGGTGGCCCGCGCCATGGCGGAGGGCGCCCGGAAAACCGGCGGCGCGGACTACGGACTCAGTCTCACCGGGATCGCCGGTCCTGACGGCGGCTCCGATGAGAAGCCCGTTGGGACGGTGTTCATCGGTCTTGCAGGACCGGAGGGAACCACCGTGACCCGCCAGGCGAATCGCTTTGATCGCGAGACTTTCAAATACGCCTCGGCGCAACAGGCGCTCGACACCCTTCGGCGCCGGGTTCTCGGACTTCCCTCGATCCAGGATCGGGTCCATCGTTCGTAGGAGTCCGAAGAGCGCACCGTTCCTCCGCGTCAAAGTTTGCGCGGGCGACGTGAAGCGCCCAAACTTTCCCCTCCGAAATGGCTGTGGAATTCAAAGACTATTATGCCGTGCTCGGCGTACCGCGCACTGCGAGCGCCGACGAGCTGAAGAAGGCCTTCCGAAAGCTGGCGCGCCAGTATCATCCCGACGTCGCCAAGGACAAGAAGGCCGCCGAGGAGAAATTCAAGGAGATCAACGAGGCTTACGAGGTGCTGAGCGATCCGGAGAACCGGAAGAAGTACGACACGCTCGGGGCCAACTGGAAACAGGGGGGCTTCCAACCGCCGCCCGGCTGGAATGGCGCCGGCGGAGGCGGAGGCCGTCGACGAACCGCCCGCGCCGGAGGGACGGAGTTCGAATTCGACGGCACCGGCTTCAGCGACTTCTTCGAGCACTTTTTCGGCGGCCGCGCCGGGGGATTCGGACGCGACGAAGGGCCGGCACAACGACGCGGCGCGGACGTGGAAGGGGAGATCGCGGTGACCCTGAACGAGGTGCTCGCCGGATCCGTGCGCACCGTTTCCCTGCGGACCGCGGACCCACAGACCGGGGCCGAGGGCACCCAAAGCTTCAAGGTGCGAATTCCCAGCGGAGTCCAGGACGGACAAATCATCCGGGTCGCCGGCAAGGGTGGTGGCGGACACGGGGGAGGATCCAGCGGCGACCTGTTCCTTCACGTTCGCATCGTGGCGCACCCGGAGTTCCGGGTGTACGGGTCGGACCTCGAAACAGATCTCGACCTTACTCCGTGGGAGGCCGCCCTCGGCACCGCGCTGCCAGTCCCCACCCTGGAGGATCCGGTGACCATCCGGATTCCGCCCGGCGCCAACCCCGGACAACGACTGAGGGTGCGCGGACGCGGACTTCCCCGCGGATCCTCCGCTGAGCGCGGAGATCTACACGTGCTGCTGAACGTGGTGTTTCCCAAGGAACTCGACACAGAGGAACGGGAACTCTGGGAAGGCCTTGCCAAAAAATCCCGGTTCAACCCGCGCAACGGCTGAGCGTCCCGGTCCTTCCCCTCAGGCGTACCGATCAGGGTCCAGCAGGGAAAGCGGTTGCGAGGGCTGTTCGCCTGAAACCAGCTCCGCGACGATCCGTCCGCTCACCGGCCCCAGGCTCAATCCCATCATGGCGTGACCCGTGGCGACCACGAGGTTGTCGTACCGGCGGGTCCGACCCAGATAGGGCAATCCATCCGGCGAGCAGGGACGGAGTCCCCGCCACGGGGCAATGCCCTCGAAATCCGTGGGCCGGAATTCGGGGAAATAATCGGGGACGGACCGGACAATGCCGCGGACCCGGAGCGGGTTGATGTCCTCGTTCAGACCCGCAATCTCGAGGGTGCCCCCGATCCGCAGCGAGGTTCCCATGGGCGTCACCGCCACCCGCGCCTCCGTCAGGATCGAACACAACTGCGGAAGCTGGCGGGGCCGCGGCAGCGTGAGACTGTATCCCTTGCCGGCCTGCATCGGAATGGCCAGTCCCAGACTGCCCGCCAGCGACTGCGACCAGCTTCCGCAGGCCAGCACGAACTCGTCGGCCGAAATCTCTTCGCGTCCGGCAACGCCCACCGCCGCCAGCCGGCGTTCGCCCTGCCGACGGAGTCCGGTGATCTCCGCGTTCCAGACAAAATTCACCCCCATCCGCACCGCCTCCCGGTGGATCATCGCCATGAAGCGGCCCGGGGAAAGATGGCAGTCCTTCGGATAATGCACTGCACCGGCGATGCTGAGGGTGACGCCCGGGTCCAACGCAGCCGTCTGGGCCGCATCCAGGGGCTCGGCCGGGACACCCAATTCCCGGGCCCGCTCCGCCACACGGACCTCCTCCTCCAGGGCATGACTCGTGCGGCACAGCATCAGGAGTCCGCGACGAACGAGTCCGAAGTCGGCGTCCGGCAGCGACGCCAGCTCCTCGTAGGCAGCCCGGCTCGCGAGGTGAAGATCGCGCAACACCGGCGCGGCGGCGCGGACGCGGGAGGCCGTCGCCGCACGCCAGAAGCGGAAGCCCCAGGACAGGAGGTCCGGGCTCAGGCGTGGCTTGATGTAGAACGGCGACTCCGGGTTCCACATCCACCGCAATCCCAGGGCCACCATCCCCGGGGCCGCCATCGGAATGAAGTGGCTGGGCACGATCATGCCCGCATTTCCAAACGAGCAGCCGTCGCGCTGCTCCGGGTTGCGATCCACCACCGTCACGCGGTGCCCCCGTCGGGCCGCGTAATAGGCCGAACACAGGCCGAGGATGCCTCCGCCCAGGATGACGATGTTCCTTGTTTCCCTCATGCTTCCTCCGACACGGCGGAAGGGTGCACGCAGCTCCTCGCGGCTGTCTCGCCCAGAATCCCGGCTAGCTCGTGCCGGATCCCGGGCGGGGATCGTCCCGCCGATGACTTCCCACAACCAGATAGGGTTGGACCGGCTCGGAAACACCCTTCACCCGAACCGCGGGACGCGGCGTCATCTCGAACGCCGTCCCCACTTCCTCAAACACCTCGCGCGTCACCACCACCTCGCCGCCCGCAGCCTGCGTCTGAAGCCGGGCGGCAACCACCACCGTGTGGCCGAGTGCCGTGAAGTTCACCTGTCGCTCCGGATTCCCAACCAGCCCCACCACGGCCTCACCCACGTGCATGGAAATGCCCACCTGGAGGGACTTGTCCCCGCCCGCGGCGCGATCTGCGGACAACGCCAGCACGGCGTCCCGCATCCCGAGGGCCGCCGTGACGGACTGCGCCACACTCACGGATCGATCCAGCCGGAACAGGGCCATCAACCCGTCGCCCGTGTACTTGTCCAGAATGCCCCCATGCCGGTGCAGGGTCTCGTTCATCACGTGCAGGTAGGAGTTCACCACCGTCATCACCTCCTCCGGGGAATGGGCCTCGGCAAACTGGGTAAAGCCCCGGACGTCCGCAAACAGCACGACCACCCGCTCCCGCCTTCCCTCCATGCCCAGCCGGGTCTCCACCGGTTCCAGCAACTCATCCACAACCTCAGGCGCCACAAACCGGTCGAGCAGGAACCGGTTCCTCTCCTTGGCCGTCCGCTCCATCGCGAGCGTCAACTGGGTGACCAACAGAAAGGCGGCCAGCGCCGCCGCGGACGGAAAGACCGGATCCAGCCACGCCCCACCCGCCAGGAGGGCCACGCTCAATCCAAAGGTGAAAAGGACGACCAACACGAGTCGCCAGCTGGCCTTGATCGGATTTCGCCCGACGGCCAGCCGGCCGAGGATGAGGGCACACCCCAACGCATAACCCGTTTCCACCCCCCGGGACACGGGACCGACAAAGTAGCTTCCCATCAGGGTCCGCACCCCGTGGGCCAGCATTTCAGTGGGTTCCAGTGAACCCCAGGGACTCGCCACCGATCCGGACCGCAGGGACTGCAGGATCACCACCTTGCCGCGGAAAAACTCGGACGCCTTCAGCCATGCACCCGAACTTCCGGCCGAGGGATCAAACAACTCCTCGTCCCTCAGCACACTGGAAAACGGGATCCGGACAAAGTCCCGTCCCTGGGTCGATGTCACGAAATCCAGGAGAAGGCGTCCGGGGTGGTCATCCAGGACGGCGACCTCGCGTCCCAGAACCCGGGCGCGATGCGGTCCGGTGAACTGGACCTCCAGGTTCGTCGCTCCGATCAACGATCCCGCCAGGGACAGGGCCGCCGGTGGACGCTCCCCGGGAGCGGTCCGCAAGGGCAGCGCAGGCAGCGCCGCAATTTGCATTGGCGCCATCCGCGACGAACCGGACTCCAGCGCCACCGCCTTCAACGCACGAAACGCATCGCGGGAAACTCCCGCATCCTTGCCATTCGCGCCGGGATCCGGTTCGAGGAGGTTTCGCACGGGATCCAACACCAGAACATTCCCCGCGGAACGCACCGCCGCCACCAGCTTCGGAAGATCCGACTGAAGCCGTGCCGATTCATCCGCCGCGGCCGGCGGAACCAGCCGTGAGTCGGAACTCACCATCCCGGCGTCCGTTGCCGGAGTCGGAAGCACGACGCGCAGCGCCCCTGCCTTCGCCAGCATCTGGATCAAATCCGCACTGACCCCCGCCTCGGAACCCGTCGTCGTCGCGGTCCGCAGGGTGGGGACATCCCACTCGAGCAACACCACCTTCCCGAAAACCCGGGGCGGCTCCAAACGGATCCGCCCTCCGGAAGGCCCCCCTCGATCCGAAGCCACGGACTCATCGCCCTCCAGCACGAGATGGAATCGAGAGGGATTGGAGGCATTCAGGAATTGGATTTCCGACAGCAGCGCGGACGCCTGCACCGGCAGCAAGGCCCCGGAAACCACCAACGCCCAGGCAACGAGGAAACCCACCAGGGCAAACACCGGACCCCGCAGGTCGAGAACCCGCCCGGAAGCCCGCTGCAGGACCAGCCTGCGCCCCAGCCATGAATTCATCCGCCGCAACGCGCCCCGTTCGGCGAGACGTCGCATCCCAACTTGAAGCCCGAGGGTGGCCAATGGGACGGACATTCCACACGCCAGCCGAAACGCCGCGGAACCCTCCCATCGCGAGAGCGCGACGACGGCCACAAGGGCTCCCAATGTCATCAACCACCAGATTCGAATTCCCCTCCGAAGCTCACCCGGCTGCACGGCGCGGCCCCGCAACCCCCAGGCCGCCACCCCGGCTCCGAGGCAACTCCACAGGAGGGCCCCCATCAAAATCGGGACCAGCAGCAACAGCGACAACCCATACAGGAACCCCGCGGGCAGCCACTGTCCGGACACCTCCGCGATGAGGGGTTCCAATCCGGAACGCAGCAACAGAACCCCCATCAGGGACGGCCAGAAGGCCCATCGACCGACCGATCCCCGTTCCGCCCACCAGGAGCGGGGCTGAAACAAGATTCCGAGCAATCCACGGATCAGGACCAGCCCGTTCACCGTCGCCCAGATGGACGCTCCCACCATCCGGGTCCCGGGAAACACCATCAGAACCCCCACTCCCAAAAACACCACCAGCCCCGCCCAAATCGAAGTCCTCTGCACGCGGCCACCAGACGCCGGCGCGGGCGAAGCGGGCGACAAGCCCGGATCCGGACCGCGCCCTGGTTCAGGAATGACGGGAGGAACAGACACCGGAGAAAAAAGCTGCGGCTGAAAGCCCGTTCGCGCCTCTCACCAATCCGCCGGTTCGGGAAAAATGGTGTCCAGCTTCACGCTGGTTCTGGGCTCCGCCATCATTGGCGCGACGGTGTCCCGCCAGAGGGCATAGTGCTCGGTTTCCTTGTGCCGAAGGGGTGCGTCGGCGTCCCGGTAAACCTCGATCAGAATGAACCGGGTCGGATCGTCCCGATGCCGCACCACATCGAACCGCGCAATGCCCGGCTCGAGAACGGACGCCGACGCATTGGCCCGGGTCGCCTCAATAAACGCGGACTCCATTCCGGGAACCACGCGAACCTGCACCTGCACCATCAACATAGGCACCCTGCCTGACAGAGATCCGGGATGCCGGTCAAGGCTTCGGCCAGTTCAGATGCCGGTGAAGGAAGTCGAACGTGCCCTGACCGTGGATCGTATGCGGACCGACAAAGGTCTCCATCTCGCACCGGTCTCCGATCCCGAGGCGGGCGGCATAGAGAAACTTCACCTTCGCAAATTCCCACGCGACCGACTCATCCGGAGCCACCCCGTCGAAGTGGCCGCGCTCCACCATGAATGGACGCGGTGCAATCAGGGCCGCCATCTCGGCGTAGTTGAAGGTGCTGCCCAGGTCCCACTCAAAAATCTCGTACTCGCCGCCCCATGTGTAGCTGTACCGGCCCAAGGTGCCCGCCGTCGCCGCGTTCTTGCCGACCCACTCGTTGAAATCCGCAGAACAGATCGACAGCACATAGTCCTTCACCAGCGGCGGAATACGCATCGCCGACTTACCCCCATAGCTGAGTCCGTAAAAGCCGATCCGTTTCGGATCCACAAACGGGAGCGTCTGGAGCCAGTCCACAATCTGCTGATGCTGCGGGACGATGGTGGAAAACAGAGTCTTCTTGATCGCGTTGCTCTTGCGCTGAAGGGTCCGGAACCGGTCGGTGAAAATGTACAGGTTCTGCGGCGCAAACGTGATGAAGCCGCGGTCCGCCAGACGCGCCGCGAAGTCGTGGTAGGCCTCCTTGTCGCCGGTCACCACGTCCTGCGGACGTCCCTCCAACCCATGCTGGCAAACCACCACCGAACGCCGCTCCCCCGGCTTGAGATCGCGTGGCAGCAGGAGAATCCCGTAGGCCATGACGTCCGGGAAGACATCCAGCACCACCTCGTACCCCACCCACTTCGCCGTTTCATACGCCTTCCGCGTCCGCGGATTCGCCGCCAGCGGGGAATCAGAAAACCGTCCCACGACCTCCTCGGCGAAATAGTCCCGATAGGGTTCGACGGTCGCGGCGTAGGCTTCCGGGGTGCGGGTGTCGAGGCGCTTCATGAATTCGCGGCGCACTTCCGGACTGTCCACCAGAAGCCGCTGCGTATGCCGGTCCAGTTCCTCCATCTGTCGCTGACGCCGCTCCGCCACGTCCGGAAGCGGGCCGACCCGTTCCGGGGCGGGACCCGAAGGGGTGACCGAATTCGAAATCCCCAGCGCCCGGAGAAAGGCCCCGAGGGCCGCGTCGGAGCCAGCCGGTCCGGTGCCGTCGCCGCTCTTCACCAGCTCCAGCGTGGGCGCCGGCGCGAGGCGGTCCGTCAACACCCGGGCGCGTTGAACCTCCTGCTCCACGACCTCGGGACGCGGGGTCAGCAGGCGTCCGGGTCCTCCGCCTCCCTGACCGGTCACCGTAATCTCAGGCCCCCGGGCGGCCTCCACCACCAAGGCGCGCGGAGCGATCAACGAGGCGATCTCGGCGTCCCCAAACTGGTCCAGGAGTCCAAATACATTCCGGTCGAGCGGCTCCTCCCACACATGGCTCCGGTCGTCGAAATAGCCGCTGACGCAGACGGCCCGGATCCGCGAATCCAATGCGCCCGCATTCAGGGCGAGCAACCCACCTTCACCCCAGCCAATGACTCCGATCGGCCTCGCCGAACCTCCCGGAGGATTTCCCGCCGCAAAGGCATCCACGGCGCTCAACACCTTTTGCACCTCGTAGCCGATGAGATGCCGCCCCAATTCGAACGCCGGACGATACAAAAACTCCCGCGCCGTCATGCGCCCCCGGCCCAGGTGGGGACCCATCGAGCGGTCCATGATCGCCGGCACCAGAACCCGGCATCCGTTCTCGGCAAGGCGCCGCGCAAACTGGGATCCCGGCGGAACCCCGTCCTGAAGCCCGCAAATCTGCTCCGGCGTCTGACCGGCATCCGGCACCGCCACTACGTCCGCAACCGGCGCACGGCCCGCCGGGGTCAGCAGGAGTCCCTCGCCATGGACATCCCCAAAGGAGCGCCACCGCACAACCTGGATCCCGTAGCCCGCTCCCCGCCCAATCGCCGCCGGATGCTCCACCGTGGCCACCAACTCGATCTGCGGCGCAGGGATCCGGGCATCGCGGACTCCCAGGATGTGCGCCAATTGCTGCCGGTTGGTTTCCACCGACCGGACGTAGGCCTCAGCCGAAGTAAAGTCCCGGTTCCAATGGCGCGGACGGCCTTCCACGGAAGCGGCGATCTTGCGCAGGAGGAATCGGTCCACGCCGGCCACCAGTTCGGACGCGATGTCCCCCTCTATCGTGAGCTGCGCCGTACCCGGGAGCGGCGATCGATCCACCGGGACACCGGTCTGGGACCCGGTCTCCGCGGCAAACGCCCGCAATTCCACGGTCGCGAGCAACACGAGCATCAGGCCAAGGGGAGGGAGCAGCTTCATGAAGGGATTCCGGACCCTCCGCAGCGTAGACCCAAGGGTATTCGCGCCCCCTCGGGCTTCGTCGCGGCAGTGGTTCCGTCAAACTTGGAGGAATCCTCGCGGGGATGCATTAGGAGAAATCCATTGATGATCCGACCCGGTCCTTGGCGTCGAACCCGCGGATGAGTGCCTTGTCGGCAACCGTGACGTTCAACTGGCCCGATTTCCTGGGTCCGTTCCACGTCATTATGCTGCACTATCCGATCGGCTTCCTGTCGCTGGCCGCCCTGCTGGAACTCTGGGCCATCCGGCGTCCCAGCGATCCGGCCCGACGTGCGGTGGGCTACACCCTGGGATTGAGCGTGGTGGTCGCGTGGCTGGCCACCGGACTCGGCCTCCTGCGGGCAGTCCACGGGGAGTTCGACGGCCAGGTGCTCACGATGCACAAGATTTCCGGCATCGCCGTCTCGGTGCTCGCCACCCTCACCTGGGCGCTTCACCGGCGGTTGTATCCGGACCCGGAACGCCTTCTCATCCGCCGAACCTATCGCGGTCTCCTGGCGGCAAGTCTGGGTTGCCTACTCCTCGCCGGCCATCAAGGCGGCACTCTTACGCATGGTTCCAAGTTCCTGACCGCGGGCGCGCCCCATTCAATGGAGAACCTGATGGGTGTCGCCGAGGCGGCCCCGACGGCGCCGACCGTTCCCCAAGACGGCGATGTGTACCGCACTTCCATTCAACCCCTGCTGGAGCGGAAGTGCATTGCCTGCCACGGTCCCGAAAAGCAGAAGGGGCATCTCCGACTCGACCTCCGGGAAACCGCCCTGGCGAAGGGCGAAAGCGGCGAACCGGCCATCGTCCCGGGAGATCCGATGCGCAGCCAGCTTGTGAAACGGATTCTCCTGCCCCAAAGCCACGACGACGTCATGCCTCCCGAGGGCAAGGAACCATTGACCGACGGAGAACAGGTGGCGTTGGTGCACTGGATCCAGTCGGGAGCCGCCTTCGGGAACCCAAACACGCCGGGCAGCGCATCCCCGCCTCCGCGCTGATTCCGGGGACCGGGCACCCTCGATCGATCTCGCCAGCCGAGCGCCAGACCCGAAATTTCCGGGAACTTCGATTTTTCGGACTGGCGGCCTCCCGTTTGCTAGCTAGTAGTAATGCAGGTCAGCGCTACCCGACCTATCGTCCGCACGCTGAAGCCCCCCTGTATGTCCATTCCCTATCCGTCCCGTCGCCGCGGTTTCACGCTCATCGAGCTGCTCGTCGTCATCGCGATCATCGCCATTCTGGCCGGAATGCTTCTTCCGGCGCTGGGCAAGGCGAAGACCAAGGCCCAGGGCATTTCGTGCATGAACAACCACAAGCAGCTCCTGCTGGGTTGGGCCATGTACAACGGCGACAACAACGACCAACTCCTTTACGCCTACGCACCGGAGGTGAACGCCAACACCTCGGACGGCGCCTGGGTCCAGGGCGACCTGAACATCACCGACCTGACCGCAGAAGGGAACTGGAACACCAACTGGCTCACCCAGAGTCCGCTGTGGAAGTACACCGGCCAGTCCCGGAGCATCTGGAAATGTCCCGCCGACATGAGCAAGGCCATTGATCGGACCAAAAAATCCGTCCCCCGGATCCGCAGCATGTCCATGAGCATCTGGGTTGGGGGCAACAAGGGGACCGACGGCGGATGGGGTCCGAACTGGAACGTCTTTACCAAGTCCGGCTCCATGAATGAACCGGGACCGGCGATGACCTACGTCCTGCTGGATGAACGCGAAGACAGCATCAACGACGGATTCTTCGTGGTCTCCATGGAGAACTCGGCCTATTCCAAAAAGCCGAACCTCAATTCCATCAGCATGGTGGACGTCCCCGCGAGTTACCACAATCGCGCTGGCGGCTTCTCGTTCGCTGACGGCCACTCCGAAATCAAACGTTGGTCGGATGGGCGCACCATGCCGCCCATCAAGAAGAACAGCTGGGTGCAATCCGGAGTTCAGGGTAACAACCGGGACGTGATGTGGATGCAAGAGCATTCCACGCGGCTGAAGTAGTCGCCCCGCCGGAACGCCCGGCGTTGATTCCCTCCATCAAGGCCGATCCGTTGGATCGGCCTTTTTTCTGCCCGGATGCCGATACCCCCGGCGTCAACCTCCGATGCAACTCATGGTGCGGGCCGGTTGCACGAAATCCGGCTGGCCAATGCGGTGGCCCGCCTCCTTGTGGCGGACGATCTCCACCAGCGTGGATGCCAGATCGGCATCGGACGCCGCCCCGCGGAGCATCGGACGAAGGTCATGCTCTCCCAGGCTGAACAGGCAGGTGCGGATCTTCCCGTCCGCCGTGAGGCGGAGCCGGTTGCAATGCCCACAGAACGGCTCGGTCACCGGGGCGATAATGCCTATCTCCCCTCGGCCGTCCGCAAAGGCCCAGCGCTTCGCGGTTTCGGACGGATTCGCTCGCGCCTCCACCGGCACGAGGTCGAAGCGCTGTCGGAGGCGTTCCAGAATCTCCCGTCCCGACACCACGAGATCGCGTTGCCAGGCCCGGCTTGAGTCGAGCGGCATGAACTCGATGAACCGGAAGCTGAGCTGCCGCTCCCGGGCAAACCCGGCCAGGGATTCCAGTTCCTGATCGTTCAACCCGCGGATCACGACGGCATTCACCTTCACCGGGGAGAATCCGAGATCCTGCGCGAGTCGAATTCCGTCCAGGACCTCCTTCAAGCCGTCCCGGCCGGTCATGCGTCGGAAATTATCCCGGTCCAGGGAGTCCAGGCTGAAACTGACCCGGTGGAGTCCCGCCCCACGCAGCGCCTGCGCCACGCCGGCGAACCGGAATCCGTTGGTGGTCATCGCCAGATCCCGGATCCCGGGAATCGAGTTCAATCCCGCCACCAGGGTGTCCACGCCCCGCCGCAACAGGGGTTCGCCTCCCGTAATCCGCACCTTCTCAATCCCGAGTCCCGCCGCGACCCGCACCACGCGCAGGATTTCCTCATAGGTCAGGATCTCCGAACGCGACTTCCAGCCGTACTGGATCGGGATCGACGCCGTGGCCGACGGCGGATGGAAACGGGTCTGGTAGAAGTTCGCAGCCTCCTCGGTCTCCGGGAGGCAGTAGAGGCAGCGGAAATTGCAGCGGTCGGTGATGCTGACCCGGAGGTCGCGCATCACCCGGCCGTGGGAATCCGTCAACGCTCCCGGTGTCACGCCGCCACCCTACGGGATTCGGCCACGGGCGCCAGCCCGGGCAACGTCCGTCGAGGACCCGCTACGGCTTCACCGGCTCAAACTCGAAGTACGCGAAGTTGTTGCCCTTCCCGTAGTGGAAGGTCAGCAACTGCAGTCCGGCCTGGGGAAACTCAATCGCACCGATGTCGGCCAGGTTCCAATAATGATACCCGGGAGTCGCCACCGGAAGGCGACAGGTCGCCGCCGGCTTGCCGTTGAGGTCAAACGAGACCGTGTTGGTTTGAAACGCGTAGAGGCATCGGATGCGATAGCGTCCCGGCTCGCGAACGTTCACCGTGTAGTTGCACCACTCCCCATTCTCGGTCCAGCCGATGTAGAACTGGTTCAGGTGCGGACTCACCAGATTGGTGTGGTTGAGGTCCGCCCAATCCTTCACGAACGAAAGATCCACACCCTCGTCCTTCCGGAACTGCCAGATGTAGGGACCGGCATGGGCGCGCTGGTGTCCGGACTCCAGGTTCAGTTTCCCACTCCCGTTGTTCAGCGCGTCGGTATCGTGATAGGCCACCCCTTCGCCGCCGAGGTCATAGAGGGCGCATTGGACCAGTCCCGGAATCGTCGGAACTCCAGCTCGATGCACTGCATCGGCGAAGGGTTTTCCGGCATAACCCGCGGGCAGCTCCGCCACGACGGAACCGATCGCCAGCACCAGAGTCAGGAAAACCGCGCAACGGAGAGATCCAGCAAAAGGGAAACGCACACCGCGTTTCATGCGGGAAACCCGCACCGCTCGCAAACGGAAACCAGCCCCGGGCATCGACGCCCCCAACGTCGCCGGCCCTCCGACGACGCGGCATCCGGCGGAGTGCTGGTCTGTCCCTCATGGGATTCCGAACCCCGCCCCCAACTCCCGGCAACCTGATCCACCTCCCACGCCTCGTCGGCACACCGGAATCCATCAACTCCCCCAATCGCCTGAAAGCCACACAGGCGCCACCCATGCGCGACCGCCGTGCCCGCGGTCCCATCGGGCTTGTTCTGCCCAGGTGATTGTCGCCGTCTCCGAAACCATGCACTCTCTAATGTTAGGGGTTTGCTTGACCAAGCAGCTCATCTCCAATTCGGACTTGTGTAGCCAGCTCATTCGGGAAAAACAGTCCCGCCGTGTGCCCGGGATCAATGGTCCCCACGATGCGGTTATACCATGTAATCTCATCAACACAAAACTCTGCCTCTGATCGGACGCCGCTCTTATCGTGAACACGTAATCGGTCGCCCCGCCGAAGCTCGTCCCGGCAATTACGACCAGCAATCATAAACTTCCCTGCGCCGACAAACTCAATCCTCTCTACAGTGAAGCAAAGTGTCCTCATGGATAATGAACCTGTAACTCTGTCCCCAGGCCGTAATCGCAGTTGAACGGAGCGAAGAACGAGCAACCTCTACACTGATCCCCAGCTTCGTGCATCCAACGAGATTCAGGATCGGCAGCAAATCCCGAACGGAAAAGCGCCTCCGATTCCGCGGAGGAGAAGCCGTCTGTTTTGATAATGTTCATCTTCAAGGGAGATCGAATCGCGGCGAACGAATAATGCTCAGCGCCCTGTAGGCGGCGCGGTCATACAAACTCCGGCATCCAATCCCCATGCTCTCTGGTTGCAATCTCACGACAAGACGTAAACGCCTGAATTTCGGAAAACAGATCGGCTCGAGTTGGATAAATCTCCCACCACCCGTCACCCTGAACTAGGCAAATCTCCGCCTCCCGCTCTAATGAGAGATAAAACTGTGGGGTGAACGAACCTGGAAAGCCGATCCGAGTCGCTCGTTGAACAGCGTCCTCCTCCGTACTCTCAAACCCGACAAGGTACGACCACTCGTCGAAGTAAAGCTCGTGCTGAACCAACGCCAATGAACCCGGTCGCCACAAATGTGTCGATGTGGACTCGAACGCTGGAACTTCAATGTGCATGTCCTCAAATATCCTTTCGTGTTCTCTTGATTCGTAAATCCAGTCAAAACGGACCGGCCCGCTTTGGCAGTCCACGATCCAATACAATGAATCCAAACGCACAAACATCGGCCGTAAGAAGTCAAAGATCGAACCATTTGATGGGAAGTAGAGTCCACGCATGGCAATCCGGCTAATATATTGGCTCACCGACAGGTCTTCTGAAGGACGATAATTCGTACCGCGGTGGATGATTGTTGTAAATGGCTTACATCACCGAGTTGGCGAACGACGTTGTCTTGCTGTTCATCAATCGTCCCAAACTCCGAGCCGGACCGCTCTCATTTTTGGGATTGGGTAGCCTTCAACAGGATTTCGGCGGGACAAGTCCTATTAAGGGCGCGTCGCGGGTACTGACGGACGACCAGAGTGTCGCCCAGATCCGTGGGCATGTCCTTCAACGGCCGGGAATGAAAGCCCGGAGCCCGCGGGAGTAAGGGTGGGGAATGCGAGGGATCGAGTTTCGGACGGCGACACGCCGTCCCTCCCGTTCGTTTCAATGGACGAGCCCGCGAGATTCCGTGGGCGGGACCCCTGCTCCTGCGATGGCGCCTCCTACGGCAGCGGTTTCCACTGGATGCGGCGGTATTCCATCTGGCCGCGGTCCGCTTCGAGACCGATGGGTCCCGTCGCCGGGAGCTTCAATGCCTCCTCCAGGACCTCCCCATTGCAGGTGCAGCGGGCAACGCCATCCTTCACAGTGACCTCGATCAGATTCCAATCCTGCGGCTTGTAGTGCTTCAGCGTCTTGTAGGGGCCCACGACGAGGTAGTCGCGGCACTGAAGCTGGGGATCGCGGATGAAGATGCCGCTGTCGGCGTTCACCGCGGCACGAAACTCCAGCTTGAGGACGAAATTCCCTGGGAACTCCTCGGTGGTCCAAAGCTGGCGCAGGTGCGGACCCTTGGACGCCACGTAGTCGTTCACCACGATCATCCCGTCCCGCGCGGTGTAACGTCCATCGCTCGCCTCCTTCCTTCCGTCGAAGCGCTCGTCCGGCTTGTATTTCCATCCGGTCAGATCCCGTCCGTTGAGCAGGCTCCGAAACCCGGGGTCGGGCTTGAAGGCTGCCGGCGGGTTGGAGTCGGCAGCGACGCAAAGGAGGAGGAGGGCTGCCGAAATACTGCGCGACAACTGAGTCAGGTGCATGCGAGGAGGAATCCTCGCCAACGGTCGCCGGCTTGGCTGCTCATGGGCAAGGCAGATCTCAAATCAGCCTCACGGTGTGCCGCGGGAACTGCATGGTTGACGCCCAAATGGTGGACTCGGAAGGTGGCTGGACGCCTCCGATTCGTGCGGACAGGAACCGACCTGGCCCGCCCCGACACGGAGGCCGCTTCGGAATCGTCTCAGATGTCGAATACCAACCGCTTTGACCGTCACCGACGCGTTGTTCTGACTTTCTTCACCCTGTTCCTCGTTCTGGCGGCTGACTTCGTAGGGAAGAGGATCTACGAGGTCTACAAGGAGCGGACACATCCCGACCTCGATAAGCGCTTCCGCGTCCGCTCCCCGATTTATCACCATGACCTGAAGTCCAACGTGTCGGTTGAGGGGGCGCGTTGGGGAGACCAGACCTATTCGATCCATACGGATTCCCTGGGCTTTCGCGACGCGGTGGTGCGGGAGGTTCCCCTCACCAATTCCCGGCCACGGGTTCTCTTTATCGGCGATTCGTTCACCGAGGCGCCGGTTTCCTGGGAGGAGTCGTTCGTCGGCATCATCGCCCGGGACTTTGAGCGTCGGGGCGTGGACGTGTTGAACGCGGGGGTGGTGAGTTATTCCCCTTCGATTTACTACGCCAAATGCCGGCATCTGTTGGAGACGGTTGGACTTCGTGTTCAGGAGATCGTCGTCTTCATCGACATCTCCGATGCACGGGATGACGGGTTGAACTACGAGCTGGCTCCGGACGGTACGGTCCGAAGCCTGACCAGTCCGGTCCCGGGCTGGATCAAGCGGAACTCGCTCCTGTTTGCCGAAGGTGTCCGGGCCTGGGAGCGCTGGTCCTCCCGCGGTCCTGTGGGAAACGGGGGGCCCCAGGTGGTTCGGGGCTACGAGGGTGCCTGGACCTGGGATCAGCGGTCCTACGAGGACTTCGGGCGAAAGGCCGAGGTGCGAATGGTCCGAAACATGGATGCTCTGCTGGCCCTCTCCCGGAAACACGGGATCGGCCTCACCATCGCCTTCTATCCGTGGCCGGCACAGCTGTTCCACACGGAGGTCCCCTGCCGCAGCCGCCAGCTTTGGACCCGATGGGCCCAGGAAAACCGGGTGCCCTTCCTGGACCTGTACCCGGCCTTCCAGCGGGTGCCGTGGGAGGAGGCGGTGAAGCGATATTTCATCCCGGGGGACGTTCATTGGAATCCGGCCGGCAACGCCCTGGTGGCCGCCGAGTTTCTCGACGCCGTGAACCGGGGTGTGGTCCCCTCTCCCCGCACCAACGGTCCGGCCCGATGAACATCCTCGGCATCTCCGCCTTTTATCACGACTCCGCCTGCGCATTGGTGCGGGACGGCGTGATCGTCGCCGCGGCGCAGGAGGAGCGGTTCACACGGAGGAAGCACGATTACCGCTTCCCCAGGGCCGCGCTCCAGTACTGCCTCGACGCCGGAGGCATCGGCCCCGAAGCCGTGGACTACGTCGCGTTCTACGACAAGCCGCTGCTGAAGTTCGAGCGACTGCTGGAAACCTATCTGGCTTACGCGCCGCGGGGCTTCGCGAGCTTCCGGCAGGCGCTGCCCCTCTGGCTGAAGCAGAAGCTGTTTCTTCCCCGGGAAATGTCGCGGGGCCTTGACGGACGATACCGGGGTCCCTTTGTGTTCACCGAGCATCACGAGTCGCACGCGGCCAGCGCCTTCTTTCCCAGCCCGTTTGATTCCGCGGCGGTGGTGACCCTCGACGGCGTCGGGGAATGGGCCACGTCCACGGTGGGTGCGGGTCGGGGGAACCGGATTGAGCTCCTGCAGGAGCAGCGGTTCCCGCATTCGCTCGGGCTGCTGTACTCAGCCTTCACGTATTATACCGGATTCCGAGTGAACAGCGGCGAGTACAAGCTGATGGGGCTGGCGCCCTACGGGGAACCGCGATTTGCCGAGTTGATCCGCCGGGAGCTGATCGACTTGAAGGACGACGGTTCGTTCCGGATGGACATGCGCTACTTCAACTACTGCGAGGGTCTGACGATGACCAACGAGCGGTTCCACCGCCTGTTCGGAAACCCTCCACGTTCGCCCGAGGCCGAGTTGACGGAGTTCTACATGGACGTCGCGGCCAGCATACAGCAGGTGACCGAGGAGATCGTTCTGGCCATCGCCCGCCACGCCCGGAAGCTGACCGGTCTTTCACACCTTTGCCTGGCCGGGGGCGTCGCGCTCAACTGCGTGAGCAACGGAAAGATTCTTGAGCAGGGGATCTTCGAGGATCTTTGGATCCAGCCCGCGGCCGGAGATGCCGGCGGGGCCCTGGGGGCGGCATTGTTTGTCTGGCATCAGTTGCTGGAGAAACCCCGGACCCCGGGAGCCGGCGACCGGCAGCAGGGAAGCCTGCTCGGACCCGGGTTCACAACCGACGAGGTTGCGGAGCGGCTCAGGCGGGTGGGGGCGGTGTTCACCCGCCATGATTCGGAGGAGCCCCTCTGCGATGCGGTGGCCACCCTGATCGCGGCCGAAAAGGTCGTCGGATGGTTCCAGGGACGCGCGGAGTTCGGTCCGCGGGCCCTGGGCGGCCGCAGCATTCTCGGCGACGCGCGTTCCCCGGAGATGCAGCGGGTGATGAACGTGAAGATCAAATTCCGGGAGTCCTTCCGTCCATTCGCACCCTCGGTCCTCCGCGAACACGCCCCGGATTATTTCTCCATCCAGAAGCACCAGGAGAGTCCCTACATGCTGCTGGTCGCGAAAGTGCATCCGTCCCTGCGCCGGGAACCCGACGCCGGCGTTCCCATCCGGGGATTGGCCAAGCTGAAACAAGTGCGCTCCACCCTTCCTGCGGTGACGCACGTTGACGACTCGGCGCGGGTCCAGACCGTGGATGCCGTTCGCAACCCCCGGTATCATCGGTTGCTGGAGTCATTTCACCGGAAGACCGGCTGCCCGGTGCTCATCAACACGAGCTTTAATGTCCGCGGGGAACCGATTGTCGGCACCCCGGAGGACGCCTACCGGTGTTTCATGGCCACCAACATGGACGTCCTCGTCGTGGAGGACTGCCTCCTGTTGAAGGCCGATCAACCGAAGGCGACGACGCATCCAATGGACGACTACCTCGCGCAATTCCAACCCGACTAGGACGATGACCTTCGCCGACCTCGATCTCCGTCCCGAGCCCCGGAAGCTGCGCCACTTCTCGTGGATCGGCGCCGCGATCCTGTTGTTCGGGACCCTGTGGCACGCCCGAAACGGCGCAACACCCTCGATGCCCTGGCTCCTCGGACTCGCCGTGTTTTGTGGCGTCCTGGGAACGGTGGCCCCGACGGCCATGAAGCCGGTGTATCTCGCCCTCACCCTCCTGACGTTTCCCATTGGGTTCGTTGTGAACTGGGTCATCCTGGTGGTGATCTGGCTTGGCGTTTTCACACCGGTCGCGCTTTGGTTCCGGATCCGGGGCCGGGATGCGCTCCAGAGAACCCTGGAGCCATCACGGACGACCTATTGGATCCCCCGGGCCGCGGCTCGCCCGCGAAAGCAATACCTCCGTCAATACTAGCCGTAGTCCCCCCCTCACCCCTCCTCAAATGAGCAAGCCCGACGAATCCGTGTCCGAATTTGAATCCAGCGCGAAGGAGAAGCGTCCCGGGATCCTGCGGGAGCTCGTGGAGTTTTTGGGCCAGAACAAGAAGTATTGGATGATCCCGCTGGTCGTCCTCCTGCTGGCCATTGCGCTCCTCGTGATCCTCGGTGGATCCGCCGCGGCGCCCTTCATTTACACCCTATTCTGATCTTCAACACTCTCAAGCGCCGATCCCATGACATCCAAGTTCCTTACTCTCTCCCGCCTGGCCGCCCTCGGCTCCGGCATCCTGATGCTCGCCCAACTCCATGCCGCGCCCGCTACGCCCGGACGCCGGATCCTGGCCGGGGATGATTCCACGAAACGACTGGCGATCATTGCGCCGGACGGTTCGGTGGAGTGGGAGATTCCCGTGACCGCCATTCACGACGCAGCGCTGCTGCCCAATGGGAATATTCTCCTGCAGCAGGGCTGGACGCTCGTCCAGGAGGTCACGCCGGACCGCAAGGTCGTCTGGCAATATGACGCGGCAAAGGCGAATCCCGGAAAACCCGTCGAGGTCCATGCCTTCCAGCGCCTGCCCGGCGGCCTCACCATGATCGTGGAGTCCGGACCCGCCCGAATCCTCGAGGTGGATTCCACCGGCGCGGTGAAGCGCGAGGTGAAACTGCAGGTGGACCATCCCAGTGCCCACTCCGACACGCGGCTGGTGCGCAAGATCGCCAACGGCAACTACCTCGTCGCCCACGAGGCCGACGGACGCGTCCGCGAGTATGATCCCACCGGGAAGATCGTCTGGCAGTACGACGTCCCGCTCTTTGGCAAGGAACGGAAGGGAGGCCACGGACCCGAGGCTTTCGGAAACTCCGTGTTCAGCGCCACCCGGCTTCCCAATGGCAATACCCTGATTGGGGCCGGCAATGGTCACGCCGTGCTGGAGGTCAATCCCGCCGGAAAGATTGTCTGGAAAGTGGAACAGAATGATCTGCCCGGAATCACCCTGGCCTGGGTGACCCGTGTGGAACGGCTACCCAATGGAAACACCCTCATCGGCAACTGCCACGCCGGTCCGGAGAATCCCCAGTTGATCGAGGTCACTCCCGACCGCAAGGTTGTGTGGAGTTGGACGGATTTCACCCACTTCGGGAACTCCACCCCGGTGGTCGCCGTCCTCCCGCCGAAGAAGTAGCCGCATGGGATTCTCGCTCCGCCACGCCGGTCGGATCGCCGCGGTGGTGGTCGCCACCGCCACCGCGGGTTCCTACGCTGCGGAGTCCACGGTCACCGGCACTGCGGCATCCGGTTCCCAGGAAGCGCGCCCGCACTGGGCATTCGTTGCGGTTCCGGACCGTACTCCGCCGACGTCCACGTCCGGTTCCCGCAATCCGGTGGATGCCTTTGTGGAGTCGCGCCTGGCGGAGCGACACCTGACCCCGCCTCCGTCCGCAGGTCGCCGCACCCTGATTCGCCGGATTTATTTCGACCTGCTGGGAGTTCCTCCGACCCCGGAGGAAATGGAGGCCCTGGTGGCCGACCCCCGGAGCGACGCCTGGGAACGACTGGTGGACCGTCTGCTGGCGGATCCGCGGTATGGCGAGAAGTGGGGCCGCCATTGGCTGGATCTCGTGCGCTTCGCAGAGACCAACAGCTACGAGACGGACGACCCCAAGCCCCATGCCTGGCGATACCGCGACTACGTCATCCGGGCCTTCAACGAGGACAAACCCTACGATCGGTTCCTTCGCGAGCAGCTGGCCGGTGACGAACTTCCGGAGGGCGGTGCCGACGGGATCGTCGCCACGGGATTCTACCGCCTGGGGATCTGGGACAACGACCCCGCGGACAAGGAACTCGCGCGCTTCGATCAGCTCGACGACATCGTCGCCACCACCGGCCAGGTCTTCCTCGGGCTGACCGTGGATTGCGCGCGATGTCACGACCACAAGATCGATCCGATTTCCCAGCGCGATTACTACTCGCTGCTGTCCTTCTTCCACAACGTCGCGCCGTACCAGAACCAGGGACCCACCGACGAGGTGCCCCTTCCCGGATTGGCCGACGCCAAGGCCCTGTCGGTCACCGAGCCCGGCGCCGTGGTTCCCGATACGTTCGTTCTCCTGCGGGGGAATCCGCTCGCCCGGGGCGACCGCGTGGAGCCCGCCTTTCCCAAGGTGCTCCTGCCGCCCGCGCCGCAGATCATCCCCCCTTCGTCGGCAAAGTCCTCCGGACGCCGCCTCGCGCTTGCCGATTGGATCGCCTCCCCCGAAAACCCGCTTACCGCTCGGGTGATGGTGAACCGCGTGTGGCAGCATCACTTCGGCCGGGGGTTGGTCCGGACGCCAAGCGATTTTGGTCTTCAAGGGGCGGCGCCAACGCATCCGGAACTCCTCGACTGGCTCGCCCGCGAATTCGTCCGGGACGGCTGGAGCCTGAAACGTCTGCATCGTCTTCTGCTCACCTCCCAGGCGTATCGCGCGTCCGCATCCGTGTCGCCCGACGTCCTTCGGGCGGATCCAGCCAACGACCTCTTCTCGCGATTTGAAATGCGCCGTCTGACAGCGGAGGAGATTCGCGACTCCGTCCTGCAGGTCTCGGGCGTCGCGAACGCCAAGATGTTCGGACCCGGGGTTTACATCACGCTGCCCAAGGAGGTCCTGGCGAGCCAGTCGGTGCCGGGCAAGGGCTGGGGCGAATCCCCGCCTGCGGAACAGGCACGCCGCAGCATCTACATTCATGTGAAGCGCTCGCTGCTGGCCCCGGTGCTGTTGGGATTCGACCTCGCGGAGACCGATCGCTCCACGCCGGTGCGGTTCTCCACCACCCAGCCCACCCAGGCGCTGGGGATGCTCAACGGCGAGTTCTTTCAGCAGCAGGCGGCGCGGATGGCGGAGCGGGTTTGCCGGGAATGCGGGGCCGACCCTGCAGCCTGCGTGCGGAGAACGCTCGCGCTGGTGACGTCGCGTCCGCCCTCCGATGCCGAGGTGGCCCGCGGGACAAACCTGATCCGGACCCTGGAGCAACAGGAGGGCACCACCGGGTCACAGGCCCTCACCGCCTTTTGCCTGCTGGCAATGAATCTGAACGAGTTTCTCTACCTGGACTGACATGCCTGCCATGACTCCAACGTCCGGGCCCTTCTGCCGTCGAACCCGCCGCGAGTTTCTCTGGGAGGCGGGCGCCGGCTTCACCGGCGTGGCATTGGCCGGATTGATGGGACTCGACGCGGCCCGCGCACGCGCTTCGGAGGGACCGGCCCCGGTGAATCCGCTCGCCCCGAAGGCGCCCCACCGCGTGGCCCGGGCCAAGAGCGTCATCTTCCTGTTCATGTATGGCGGCCCAAGCCACGTGGACACCTTTGACTACAAGCCCCAGCTGGCCGCGCTGGATGGAAAAACCATCGCGGTAAAAACGTTTGGACGCGGCGGGAAGAAGAACGAGGGGCGCGTTGTCGGACCCAAGTGGCGGTTCCAGCAATACGGCGAGTGCGGCAAGCACGTGAGCGATCTGTTTCCGCACCTGGCCAACTGTGTGGATGACATCGCGTTCGTGCACTCGATGACGGCCGACTCCCCGATCCACGGCTCGGCCATGTTGCAGATGAACACCGGGAAGATTCTGTCCGGAAGCCCCTGCCTCGGATCGTGGGTCAACTACGGACTCGGAAGCGTCAGCGAAAACCTGCCCGGGTTCGCGGTGATGCTGGATCCCATCGGCGGACCGATCAGCGGCGCGAAGAACTGGTCCAGCGGATATATGCCGGCGTCCTACCAGGGCACCGTCCTGCGCTCGGCCGGGGATCCGATCCTGGACCTGCGACGTCCGGACGGAGTGACCGGCCCCATGCAGCGACAAGTGCTCGACGCCCTGCGCGACTTCAATACGGAGCACGCCGCGCTGCATCCGGAGAACTCCAATCTGGCGGCCCGCATCGCGAGTTACGAGTTGGCGTTTCGCATGCAGCAGTGCGCGCCCGAGGCGGTGGACCTCGGACGCGAGACGGAGGCGACGCGGGAGCTGTACGGGATGAATGATCCCCGGACCGCCGAGTTCGGACGCCGCTGCCTGCTGGCCCGGAGGCTGGTGGAGCGCGGGGTCCGGTTCGTCCAGCTATATGCCGGTGGCGCACACAACGACGACAACTGGGACGCGCACACCGATATCGAGAAGAACCATAACTTCCACGCGGGAAGAACGGACCGTCCGATCGCCGGATTGCTCCGCGATCTCAAGCAGCGTGGGATGCTCGACGAAACGCTGGTGGTTTGGGGCGGCGAATTCGGGCGCCAGCCGACCGCGGAATACGAGAAGGGCACCGGACGCGACCACAACGCGTTTGGGTTTACCATGTGGCTGGCGGGCGGAGGCGTCCGGGGTGGCGTGAGCCACGGTGAGACGGACGAACTTGGCTCGGCGGCGGTGTCCGGAAAGATCCATGTGAAGAATCTCCACGCCACGGTGCTGCACCTCATGGGACTCGATCCGAACCGCCTCAGCTACTTCTACGGCGGTCTCGACCAAAAGCTCGTCGGCGTCGAGGGCGCGGATCCGATCCGGTCCATCCTCGCGTGATCCGTGGAGATCGTGCCCACGGGAGGGCTGTCTCGGAGTGCGGTAGCGGAGCTATCGCTTTCCGACCCGGCGGGACGCGTGTTGAATGCACTCGCAGCCCAACCGCGTTCAACGCGTCCTTCCGGAGCGGCAGCCCAGGTCCCGCCGCAGTGGATGCCATCGCATCCCACGGAGGCGGACAGCGACCGCACTGCTATGAGTTGTGTCAAGAGGGCGGCGGTGAAGAGGAGCCGGAGCGCTGAGTGGATTGAGTTTATTTTTCTAAGAGATTGTATCCTTTCCGGCGAACGGAGTTTCGGAACGTCAACCTGGCCTCGGCAACGAAACAGAGCGTTGCTCCTCCTCAGGGCTGGGAACCCGCACCAGGGCCAGGGCCCGGGTGTTCCCGGCCACGTATCGGTCCAACCGCTGGGCCAGCGCCAGGGCGTCGCTCTTGTCGTGGTTCACCCCGGTATGCCGTTCATCCAGCCGTACCGGTTGCACCACCACGTTGCGGATCCCCAGGGCCGTCAACTGGCGGTGCAGCACGTAGCCAAAAGGCCCCGCCTCGTAACAGCTATGCACTTCGTCGGCCTGGGCCAGCTGACTCCGCACCCACGCCAGGAACTTCTGCGGGCTGAATCTATGCGCCGGCTGCGGGGTACTGTTCTCCAGGATCCGCACCACCACGATACTGTCGGCGTGCACGTCCAGTCCCAGTTTGATCCGCCCGTAGTGCTGGCTCCCAGCGTTCGGGCCCTTCTGTTCCTTCTTACCTGATTGATGTTCGTGTTTCATTGCATTGGCGGGTGTAGCGACGGCTCGCCCACACGCCAACAACTCATGTCATCTCCATATCCCCCGAGAGAGCTGGGGACCGCTCTTACAACACCGGATCCAGCCTCAATTTCTCGAAGAGCACCTTCCCGATCGCCCAGGCGTCCGCCCAGGTGGCGGCGGGCGCCTCGAAGGCCACAATATAGAGACTGCCGGAGCGGTCATTCGCCAGGAACTCGTAGCTCACCATCATGCCGTCGCGGCCCTTGCCGGAATCCTCGTAACGAAAGGATGCCGTCGCAAACACGCCCGTGTTGCTGCTCTTCTTGTCGAGCAGCTTGTGGCTGTCGGAGGCAGCGGAGACCAGTCCCGCGGCGTATTTCGACGGGCTCATGGCGGTCTTCTTGGGGACTTCGGGAACCCAGTTGATGTCGAAGGCGGCACCCGCTCCGGATCCAGCCTTGGGACCGGCGAGGTGGTAGGTCTCCGAGTCGCCCTTCTTTTGATGGGACAGTTTCCAGCCGGTCGGCACGAGCAGGTCCGCGCGGATCTCGGGAAGGCGGTTCCAGGCGAATCCAGCGGGAGCGGCCGGAAGCGGTTCAGCGGAAAAGGCGCCGCTCACGGCGGCCAGGAAGGCAGTGACGCGAAGAAGCCAGACGCGCATACGTCGGAGACCGTTCCGGAAACCGCCCCTCCCGGGCAAGCGCGGAGAAGGGCGGGTGCGTCCCAGATTTCAAGGCCCTCCGAATGCCATGAAAACTCCCTCACGGATCCGATTCCAGGCTCGCGGGACGCCAGGGCACGTGATATCCCGGGAAATCACACTCGATGGACCGGCGCGAACTCCATTTTCTCCGGCGGACACCCCTGATGGCGGTGTTCCTCTGGGGGCTTGCGTCACCATTGATCGCGACGCCGGCGAATCGGGCGGCGCTGGAAAAACACTACGACCGGTTTCTTTCCCGCCCGCTGGCCAAATGCACCACTTGCCACCTCCCCAGCGACCACAAGCTCCCGGAGTCCCTGGCGGAGTTTCCCCACAATCCCTTTGGCGACCGCCTCCGGAAGCTTGGTGAACAACTGGAGCAGTCCGGCGCCCCCCACGACCTCGCCTCGCGCCTGGCCGCCGTGGCTCGTGAGGACACCGACGGGGACGGGGTGGCCAACGAAACGGAACTGCTCCTCGGCCACTCTCCCGGGGATCCCAAGGACGTTCCCAGCACACAGGAACTGACCCTCGCGGACACCCGGTCGCGGGAGTTCGCGGAGTTCCTGTCCGGATACCGCTGGCAACCGTTTGAACCCGTCCGGCGACCGGACCCGCCGCAACCACCGTCGACCCCGGGCTTCAGGATCCGGAATCCAGTCGATGCCTTCCTCGCGGCGGATTGGCAACGCCTGGGATTGAAGCCGCGTCCCGAGGCTTCTCGCGAGGTGCTGCTTCGTCGGGTCTATCTGGATCTCATCGGACTCTCACCCACCCCTGCGGAACAGCAGGCCTTCCTCGCCGATACGGCGCCAGACGCCTATGAACGGGTGGTCGAAACTCTGTTGTCCGATCCCCGCCACGGTGAGCGCTGGGCGCGACATTGGATGGATGTCTGGCGGTACAGTGACTGGGCCGGCTGGGCCGACGGCAATCAGATCCGGGATTCCAAGCCCCACATCTGGCGTTGGCGGGACTGGATCGTGGAGTCGCTCCATGCGGACAAACCCTACGACCGCATGGTCACCGAGATGCTCGCCGCGGACGAACTCGCCCCCGGGGATCCTGACGCCCTGCGCGCGACGGGATTCCTGGTCCGAAACTACAAGATGCTCTCCCGCGAGCAGTGGCTGGAGGACACGGTCAAGCACACTTCGCAGGCGTTCCTCGGGGTGACCATGGGTTGTGCGAAATGCCACGACCACATGTTCGATCCCATTTCGCAAAAGGAATACTACGCGCTGCGGGCGGTGTTCGAACCGCATCAAGTACGCACCGACCGGCGTCCCGGAGAACTCGACACGGCCCGGGACGGCGTGGTGCGGGCCTACGACGCCACCAACGCCCCGACGTGGTTTCTGGTTCGCGGCGATGAGCGGAATCCGATCACCAATTCCCCGGTTGCCCCGGGGATTCCGGCGGTGTTGGGCGGCCGGCTGGAGGTATCCCCGGTGGCGCTGCCGTGGGAAGCATCGCATCCGGATGGACGCGAGTTCGTGATCCGGGACACCTGGTCGGCCGGCTCCAACACCGTGGTGCTGGCCCGGAAGAGTCTGGAGGAGGCACGCACGGGGACAAATGCCCTGTCGCCGGACCGGCTGTTGGAACTCACGCTGGCGTTGGACGCGGCAGAGAAACGTCAGGCGGCCCTGGAGTCCGTCCTTGCTGCGGAGGACGGCCCCGGGGGTCCCCGGATTCCGGATTCCGCCGCGGCGCTGCAACACGGCACCAATACGCTCTTGCTGCAGCAGACTGCAGCGGTGTCCGAAGCGGCACTGGCAAAGCACCGGGCCCGGATGGCCGTGGATGCCGCGGCAACGAATGCGGTGGCGGAAGCCCGGAAGAAACTCGCGGACGCATCCAAGAAATACGACGAAGCCGTGGAAGCACTGGCCAAGCCGCTCACCGCCGCCTACCAGCGGCGTGCAGCAGACGTGTACCCGGCGGAAAGCAGCGGACGGCGCCTCGCCCTCGCGCGCTGGATGGTGCGTCCCCAGAATCCCCTCACTGCCCGTGTCGCCGTGAACCACGTCTGGCTCCGCCATTTTGGACGGGGAATCGTGTCCTCACCCGCGGACTTCGGGAGGAACGGGCGACCGCCGACGCAGCCGCAACTTCTGGACTGGCTCGCCGCCGAATTCATGCAGCCGACTCGGGCCGCCGGCTCTGGCCTGCCCGCGCCATCCCCATGGTCCTTCCGTCACGTGCACCGGCTGCTGGTGACCAGTTCGGCGTATCGCATGGCTTCCACTTCTGACGAAGCGGATCTCGCGGCCGATCCGGACAATCTTCATTTCTGGCGGATGAACTCGCGTCGGCTCGAGGCGGAGGCGGTGCGGGATAACCTGCTGTACGTCGCCGGAAAACTGGATCCTGCGATGGGTGGTCCGGACATCGATCATCGCGAGGCTTTGACGTCCAACCGGCGGTCGATCTATTTCCGGCACGCTGCGGAGAAGCAGGCGGAGTTCCTGCAGATCTTCGATGGGGCGGGTGTCACCGAATGCTACGAGCGGCACCCCAGCGTCATGCCGCAGCAGGCGCTGGCGATGGGCAACAGTGAGTTGGCACTGCGCCAGGCCCGATCGCTGGCGACGACATTGAGCGCGGAATCCGGGGGCGAGGACGACCGGTTCGTCGAGCAAGCCTTCCAGCGGATCCTCGCCCGGCATCCAACCTCGGCCGAGGTGAGGGAATGCCTCGCCTTCCTCGCGACGCCAATTCCGGCCGGGGTCTCCGCGTCGGAACGGGCGGCGCAGCGGTCCCGGGAGAACCTCGTTCTCGTCCTGCTGAACCACTCGGACTTCGTCACCGTACGCTGAATGCCTGAATCTGGGCCGGGGATCAGTCCCCGAGGAGGCTCCGGAGGGCGGCGCGGGCGGCATCCTCGCGGGTATTGCCCTCCGGCCCTACCCAGGTGCGCTTGGAGAAATCGAAGTATTCGCAAAAGTTTGCGCGATCCTTCTCCTCCACGGGCTCGGCCCGTCCGTCGCGGCACTGATGCGCCGCCCGGCGATCGTAAAAGGTGCAATTGACGCACACGCGCAGATCCGCCCGGCATTGCGGGCAGGTTTCGCTGCGTCCGGGCAGATCCGTAAACTTCCATTCCCAACCACAACGGTGGCAGTGACGAGTCATGAGGAGGAGCCTACACGGCTCACCGGTTCATTTGAAGCCCCGGCAGAATTCGTCAGGACGGAGGAGGTAGGCTGAAGCCCGGACTACGAACGGGGCGTTTGTAGTGCAGCCTTCAGGCTGTCCCGAGGCGTGGGGACATGTGCGACCTGGAACGTGTTGAGACGCATGGGAAGAGGGAATCAGGCTAAAGCCTGGACTACGAACGGAGGTGCCCGATGACTGGGTGCGCAAGCCGTCGCCAGCAATTCGCAAGCTCTGGCTTGGCTGAATCGCTGCGTTTGGCCATATTCGCGGGCTGTGAAACGTTTAATTGTTCTCACCACCCTCATCGCTGCGGTGGCCGGCGGATCCGCCGCCTTCGCAGGAACCAATGGCTTCTACGTCCCGAACTTCCGCGGACAAGCCGGCACCTCGGCCGGTTACTGGGAATCCTTCACCGTCGGAATCGGGGCTCCCGGAAACAAGGCCAACTTCGGGAACGACAACACGTCGATCCTGACCCAGACCGCTCAAGGCGCCCTCGTCGTCGGGTCCGGCAACATTTACAACCAGCCCAACGCCAGCGCCTTTATCCTAAGTTATTCCGGATCGGGCCCGCTCGGCACCGTGGTGCTGCAGACGCGGACGGCAGGCACTGAGCTCGACTACGGTTCGGTGTCCCTCAACTACGGCTCCGGCATCCTGAGCGCGACTCGTACCGAGCTCGACCGGGCGGTTTTCGGAGCCCCGGGACAGGGCTTCAGCGTGTCCTCGGCGTGGCAGTGGGACCTCAGCCCGTACAATGTCTCCAGCTTCACCATCGACTTCAAGGCGTCCGGACCGAGCCTGAGCTTTGACTCCGCGACGCTCGACACGCAGGTAGTGCCGGAGCCGCAGACCTGGGCGCTTGCCGGACTCGGACTCGGCGCGCTGGGCCTGGTCCAGTGGCGTCGGTCGCGCCGTTGATCCCGGTTCCCGGAGCCCGACGCTCCGGAACCCTCAATCCCGCCGGGCCGTCGAAGTCGGAGTGACCGTCTCCGCCGGGCCTGGCTGGAGGACCGTCATCCTCGGCCAGCGCGCCTGGATCTGCTGCGCAAACCACGCGCGCGCCGGAGCGTCGCCGTGCCCCAGCACCACGGTCCGCGGATTCACCCGGCCCACGAACTCCAGCAGGTCCTCCCGCTGCGCGTGGGCGGTGAGGTCAAATTCCTCGACCCGGCAATGGCGGGTCGCCTCCCCGCCGGAAGCACTGAACAGGAAGGTTTCCCCATCCTTTGCGGCCCGGAGACGTCCCGCCGGAGAATCCGGGTCCGCGTACCCCACAAAGAACACCGCCTGCTTCGGGTCGCCCATCATGCGGAGCGCCAGGTCGTGGGCGCCGGTATTCTCGCTCATCATACCCGCGGTCATCACGAAGAGGCGTCCGGCCCCGAGCCTTCCCGAGGCAATCTCCCTCGGGTTCAGCACCACCAGATTCAGCGCTTCCGTCAGCCGCAGCTGACTGTGGGACCGGTTCGTCCGGTGCGCCTGCAGGTCATAGATTTCAGTGAACACGCGGCCGAGGCCGCCGATGTGGACGGGACGCGGCTTCAGGCGTCCCGTCTTCATCCAGAGCGCGAGCTGCGCGAGGATCTCCTGGGTCCGGCCAAGGGCAAATGACGGGATGAGCACGTTGCCGCGATTGGCGAAGACCTCCTCCATGGCGACCACCATGCGCTCCAGCTCCGTCTCGCGGGTGACACCCGGAATGGCCCCGCGCGCACCCCGGGTGGTCTCCAGAATCAGCACGTCAGCGGTCACTTCCTCGAACCGTGCCCCACGCAGCAGCGTCTGGTCGTGGAAGCTGACGTCGCCACTGTAAAACAGCGTCTCGTGTCCGCCCCGCAGCATCACCCCGGCAGCACCGAGGGTGTGACCGGCATCGTAAAACTCGAGCGTCGGGGAAACCCCGCGGCGTCCCTTGGGAAAATTCACCCAGGCGTGCTCCCGGTTGTAGGGCAGTCCCTGGAACACCGGGGCGAGGTCGTCCACCTCCTCATGGGAATACAGCGGATACTCCCGCAGCCCCAGTTCCTCCCGCTGGCGCTTCATCACGTTCACGGAGTTGTGAAGGACGCGCTCGACCAGGAAGTAGCTGAGATCGGTCATCAGCACGTTGGCGTGCGGAAAATGGCGCAGGGCGACCGGCAGGGAGCCGACGTGATCGTGGTGGCAGTGGGAGATGACCACTGCCTCCACCTCCCCGGGTCCCGCCTTGGAATAGAGCGGCAATCCGGCGAGGCCGTCCCGACGCGGGTGGACGCCGGCATCGAGCAGGATGCGGTGCCCGTCGAACTCCACAAGCCATGCACTGGCGCCGATGTCGTGATCCGGATTCAGGTTGGTGATCTGCACCGGGCCACTCTGGGGCCATCGCCCGTTCGGACAACCGGGAATTGCGTTGAATCGCACCGGACCGTTGAATGGGCGGATGGCCTTGACCCCGTCCACGATGCTGTCGCTCGGAACACCCGCGCCGCCCTTCCGGCTGCCGGAGCCCGCGACCGGCCGCCAGGTTGCCCTCGCCGATTTCGCCGCCTCCCCGGCGTTGATCGTCGCGTTCCTCTGCAACCACTGCCCCTACGTCGTCCACCTGCGCCGGGCACTGGCGGAGCTCGGACGCGACTGCGCGCGTCGTGGAGTTGCCCTGGTCGGGATCAGTTCCAACGACGTGGGGACGCATCCCGACGACCGCCCCGAGAGAATGGCGGAGCACGCCCGGACCTCGGGGTGGACCTTTCCCTACCTCTATGACGAATCGCAGGAGGTCGCCCGTGCGTATCGCGCGGCCTGTACGCCGGACTTCTTCCTTTTTGGTTCAGATCGGCGCCTGGTGTACCGCGGGCAGTTCGATGACTCGCGTCCCGGGAACGGACGCCCCATCACCGGCGCGGACCTTCGGGGTGCGCTCGACGCCCTGATGTCCGGGGCACCCATTTCGTCCCGGCAAGTCCCCAGCATGGGCTGCAACATCAAGTGGAAGCCGGGGAACGAGCCGGACTACTTCCGGGTTTGAGGCGCCCGCTTCTCCTGGGTTTTGTTCCGGACGAGGTTACGGCTGACGCCCAATCAAGGCCCCAGCACCCGAAAATACCGCGAGCCCGCAGTGGAAGGATTGGGATCCGCGTATTCGGCCTTGCCCTCGGCATCCGACGTGAGGGTCGTCACCGTCTCCCAGGACGGCGGCAGGGCTGGCGAAACCTGCACCTGGTAGCTGCGTCCGGGCATTCCGGAAACCGACAGTCGGAATTCCTGGCCGGATCCGTTGTCCACCAGTCGGGGAATCACGGTGACGGACTCCGTCGGATCGGTGGGGGGCAACGCGACGGGGCCGAACCGCATCAGAATCGGTGTGAACGCGGTCAGCGTCCCAATGGTCGCGGCGGCCTTTCGGTGGGTGATGCAGTAGAGGAATCCGTCCCTTGCATGCAGCAGTTGCTTCGGACGGACGCCTTCCGGTGAATCCGCCGCCGCCGGGAACGTGTGGAGGACTTCGGCCCCACTGCCGTCGAGCTGGGTCCGAAAGATCGTTCCATTGAACAGCGGACTCCCGCCGGGCTGGATGCCGTACAGATGGCCATCTCCGCTTTCGCAGACACTCCGATACCACTGGGCGCCCCCGGTGCCGGTCTCGAAGAACCCATAGTCACTCCCGTCCGGGCGGAGTTTATAGAGGCCCCCGAGCCCGGTTGGCCCCCCGCGGGATGCCTGTCCATGCAGGAAGCCGTCCGAACCCAGCACGAGTCCACTGTCCGGCTGAGCCCCCAGGCCGTCGGACTTGAATTGGTGCAGGATTTCATAGCCGCCACCGTTGAGGCCCACACGATAGACGGTACCGAGAAACTGGGTGCGGTCGGACGCGGTGACGCCGTAGAGGAAACCGTCCTTGGACTCCAACAGGAGACCCCGGGGGAACTGTCCGTCGGTCCGGGTCTGGCCGAAGCGATGGAGGATTCCGAAGCCGGTTCCGTCGCGTCCGATCCCATAGACCACGCCGGTGGGGGCTCCGGTCCCCGTCACTCCGTAAAGTCGGCCGTCACTCGCTTCGACCAATCCGAACGGGCCTGCCGTCTTGTCCGTGACGAGGTCAAACTGCTTGAGAACCCGGTAATTGCTCCCGTCTGCGGGCATCGCAAAGACGCGTCCCAAGGACTGCTGATCCTGCGCCACCCCGTACAGGTTGCCGTCCGAGCCATACACCAATCCGGTCGGATCCTCCGCGTCCTGCGAGGGACCCGTAAACGTGTGCAGCACGGTGAACCCGGTGCCGTCCTTCCCGATCCGCCACACAACGCTTTGGCGGTCTTGGCCCGCATGCCCAATCCAGCCGTAGAGGTTTCCGTCCGGACCTTCGACGAACCCCACATTCTGGGAACTGTTCTCGTAGCCGGTGAACTCGAAGACCCGGTTCAGGGTCACCTCCGCCGCGGCGGAGGTGAATGCCAGGGATAAGCTGAGCAGTCCCCAGCTGGGGATTCGGGAAAGAGGGAGCATAGGGTCAGTGACCTTGGAACCTACGGATTCGCGCCCCTGAAACAACTGGAAACCCGGTGCCCCATGCTCGTAGTGCAGGCTTCAGCCTGAGTCGTTCACCGTTACCGCCGCGATCGTCGCGGAGTGGAGCATCATTCGACGCGGGGTGGAACAGCCTGAAGGCTGGACTACCAACACCGTTCGTAGTGCAGGCTTCAGCCTGAATCACTCAGGGTTTTTCTCCGGACGGACTCCTGCGTAGCCTTCGACTCATGGTTCTGGGCATCGAAATCGGCGGCACGAAGTTGCAAGTGGTGGCGGGGGGTGCGGACGGACAAATCACCGACCGGCGCCGGTTCTCCGTGGATCGCTCCGCCGGAGGTGTCGGCATCCGCGCGCAGATCTCCGAGGCGTTGCCAGCGCTGATCGTGGCGCACCGTCCCACGGCGGTGGGCGTCGGGTTCGGCGGGCCGGTGGATTGGCGCAGCGGACGCATCTGCTGTTCGCACCAGATCGCCGGGTGGCACGACTTCGAACTGGGCGACTGGCTCCGGAAGGAGACCGGACTTCCCGTGCGCGTGGACAACGACGCCAATGTCGCCGCGCTCGGCGAGGCGGTGCACGGGGCCGGGCGCGGCGCGAATCCGGTGTTTTGGATCAACATGGGCAGCGGCGTGGGCGGCGGCCTGGTTGTGGACGGCCGCATTTATCACGGCGCGGTGCCGGGCGAGGCCGAGATCGGACACCTCTGCCTCGACAAGTCGGGCGTACGTGTGGAGGAGCGATGCTCGGGCTGGGCGGTGGACCGTCGCATTCGCGAGGCGGTGAACCTGCATCCCGGCGGTGTCCTCGCGTCCTTGGCGGGGGATCGCGAAGGCGGCGAGGCCCGCGCGCTGGCACCGGCTTTGGAACGCGGGGACGAACTGGCCCACGCCATCCTCAGCGAACTCGCCGACAACCTCGCCTTCGCCCTGTCCCACGCCGTCCAACTCTTCCACCCCGAAGTCATCGTCATCGGGGGCGGACTCTCCCTTGTCGGTGAACCGCTGCGTCAGGCCGTCGCCGAAGCCCTCGTACCGTACGTCATGGATTCCTTCCAACCCGGCCCAAAACTGGTCCTGGCCGGTCTGGGTGAGGATTCCGTCCCGGTGGGCGCCCTCGCCCTGGCCGCGGGAGCGTCGACGACTTCAACAGCGGCTTAACGGCAGAATATCGGCAGACATTGGAAGGAGCACCCGCCGTAGGTCCCTCCAACCGAAGTTCACCCTCACCGCCCGGATCGCCCCCTGTATCGATGTTCCCTCAAATTCCTGACTTCAATCCTCCGCGGGGAGGCGGGAGGGCGCCATGAAGTTCAGCGACCCGCAGTTGCAGCGACACTTCGACCGGGTGTTTCTGCTGACCACGGATTTACCGGAGAACCTGCGCCCGATCTGCGCTCTGTTCGATGCCTACTACAGATTTCGAGTCACCGACGGTGAACAGGGAACACGAACTCGCGAGGTGCTCGCCAAACTCACGCCGCCCGAATTGCGGCCCGCCTTGAGAGACTGGTATCGCCACCCCACCGTGGGAATGAATCCCACCGCCACTGCGATTCGCCACACCCTGAGCCTACTTGTGGGTGAGAGCCTGTGATCCCCAGGATCGTACCGCCCGCCAAACGCGGCAGCACTGATCGCAAGTATCGTGAGCCCGATCGCGACCTTCCGAGGGCACTTTCGTCCTTTCAATAGACGACCTCCCAGTCGTATATCGGATCCAGCCCGGTTCACCATGAACGACTCGCAACCAACAGATCCGACAAGCCTCCGGAGTCCATCGCAGGGGAGAATCCTCGCCTGCTTTCGGCACATGCTTGCGGTGGGGAACCAGTTACGGAAACTCCAACCGAATTGCCACCAAAGACTGGATACACAACCGCCAATCGCAGATTAAACGTTAGACGTCTCCCGCATATGACCACTGAACCCCAACCCAGAACATTTCCGCTCTGGAAGGTAATGGTAGGGGTCGTTGCTTTTCCGGTAGTCCTCCTCCAGCTCCGTCTGTTGTCATTCACCTTGATTGCCATTGGGGTCCTTCTGATCGCTGGCTTTACTCCATGTCGTCGTCGGCTGTTTGTGATTCCAACAGCGGCAATCATCGCCATCACCCTCTTTCTGCCTTTTGACGTCGCTCTCGGCAGCTATCATTTCGGCTCACGGCGAGGCACGAGTTCCGGAGGTCCGCATTTCGTTCCGTTTGTCGTCGGTATGCCGATGCACACCCGACTAGTTGAGCGGTACGGCGAGGACGTTACCGCCGGATGCACTTGGCCGGCGCTTCTTCCTCCCCGATGGATTTTGGTATGGAGTTAACGTCACCTAACCAGATCACTGGACCGAACGCGGGCGGGCCACGGCCGTTTCCAATTCGGACGCCACTGGCCGCCAGCGTCGGTCAGTTCTAACGTTAGGCTGCTGTGCTTTATGAAAGTGTTTCTTTGGCTTTCGACGTCCGCGCTCGCGGTGGTGTGCCTGGCATGTTGGGTAGGGGCCCACTTGGTCGTTCAATCGTGGTCGTGGAATCCGAAAATGCGGGACGGGGTCCTTCCTGACTTCACCGTATTTGTACTTCAGGGACGCAGTTTGTTGCTGTTCTGCCCTGTTGCCTCGATCGTCTATGCAGCATGGCTCAGTACGCGCAAAGAGCTGACATCGCCGCAAGTGTTTGTCCTTCTCGGGACGCTTGTTCTCGGAATCGCAACGATCGTCTCGTCGATTGTGATCGCGTTACTCTTGCCGTATATGCAACTGGTCGATTTCTAATTATATGAATAATCTTGAGCCCAACAAGATCGCTTCGTCCGAACCGCCGCTCACTTAGCCTGGTCTCGGTCGTGCCGGCACATCGGACGCTGGATTCGCCGCCAGTGCCCGTTTCCGACGGCGGTCGGTGAGGTCTGGCGTTGGCCAACATGAAGAGGAGCACCATGTACTCGTCTCGCGGCCTCCTACTCGTGCTCTTCGGCATATGCGAAGCGTTGCAGATTTCACTGGCAGTTTACGGCATGACACTCTGGCACTTGGACCCTCGACGGCTGTCATCGCCCGACCCGCCGGCGGCAACCCTCTTCGGCTTCTCGTTCCCAGGACTCCCAATCCTTTCCTGGCTTCTGAGGCGGGCGGCACCCCGATTAGCGGCATTGGGGTTTGCGACGGCAATCGTCAGCCTCGTGGCGGGATCATTAGTGCCTGCAATCCCATGACAAGAGGCGAACAAGGGGTTGCATCGAACCCGACGATCGTACCCCCTTTCCAGGCCGCACGTCGATGCACACGGGCCGGCTGTCTTGAACGTCCAGCCGCGATGCGATGAACAATCCACCTCACGGAATGTACGGCGAAGGAGCTGAATCTCCCGTGGAATTCCGAAGGGGTCGCTGCATTCAGGTATCATCCATGGCCGTTTCCTCCCGCCTGGCGAGTCGTGGCAAAAGTTCGCAGTGAGGGGCCATTGTTACGATGCGTGTTCGTGAACGCTCCAGGAGCGCAGAGCCTCTCTCAGTCCAGTATCCCGCCAGGGAAGTGATAACGTGATCCTTTCCCCCTTACACCGAACCAGACTTCTCCAGTAAATGGGGCGGTTGAGTCCAGGCTCCCATTCAAGCGTTCCATTTAGTGCGTCACCGCGCAGCGACTTCTCATCGCGTGAAACCGTTACACCATGGTTCCCGTCGAGGCAGAACCCTGCTGGGTCGCACGATACAACCATCGCACACACTCGTCCTCGCCGGGTCTCTTGCCTTGCTGAGCTCGTGGACACTCCTCGTGGTGATTCTCGGGTGGCCGAGGGATTGGGCGATGGTGACGTTCCTTCTCGCCATCCTGGTGGCTCCGGCGATGCCCGTGGCATGTTATCGCCAGATCCGCGAGCACGGCTTCCACTGGCGGCTGATTGCTGCGTCATTGCTGTCCTTGATCGCACTCGCGTTGCTTGGATTGAGTTTCTATTGGTTGATTCACCATGACCGCGCAACTCAACAGAACGCGACGCTGCAGACCACGCACTGGGTTCTCGGTATCACTTCCGCCTTCGCGACTGCTGGGTCACTGATCCGCGATGTTCACTGAACACGTCACAACATGCGCCTTTCACGGAGGACTCGCGGGATTCTGGCCATGCTTCTGTTCTTCGGGGTGGCTGGCGCAGGGATCATTCGAATGACCTTGCCCGGCTTTGAGCAGTGGACTGTCGGCATTCACCAGAGGGGCGTTACGCGCTCCCTCGCTGCATGGGGATCGGAATACTCTCAGATTACCAACGACGTTTCGGCAATCCGCGCGGCGGAGATGGTAGGATACATCCATTCCTACTACGTGCCGGGTCCAGGATACCGCGGTCCTCTGGAGATCGAGGTTGCGTTGGAGGGGCAGCGTCGCGAGAGCATGGGCCGCATTGTCGCATCTTTGGAGCGCTACACCGGCCGGAATTATGGCACAAACGTAAAGCGATGGATGGAGTGGGTGGAAAGGAGGAAGGGCGGCGAACCGGACGCCGCAGCGAATCGAGATCAGCCGAATCGTGCTGGGCCGAACTAAATGGCATTTTGGAAGGCCCTGAATTGCTGCTCTTTCCATTGATCGGATTATTCCTCCGCGTCTCCCTGCGCCAACATCCACCTGCTGACACGGTCTCGAAACGAGGCGGAGATTATGGCGTTTCCCGAACGCTTGGTCTCGGAGCTTCAGGAGATCGCAGACGACTATGGCATCTCATAGCACTCTGATGACGGTGGGGCGTTTGGAGGTAGGGTTCGCAGGACGGCACCGCCTTTGACGGGAGATTGGGTTCAGACGTAGCGTCCATCCATGAGTTCACGGCGTTGGGTCGAAGTGTGCATTGATTCGGTGGAGTCCGCAGTGGCCGCGGCCGGTGGCGGTGCGGACCGTCTCGAGGTTTGTTCGGCGTTGGGGGAAGGCGGGCTGACGCCGAGTCCGGGATTGCTGGAGGTCATCCGGGAACGGGTGAAGGTCCCGCTTGCGGTGATGATCCGGCCGCGGGCCGGGGACTTTTGCTACTCCGACGATGAGTTTGAAGTGATGCGGCGGGACCTGGTGCGGCTGAAGGCGCTGGGCGCCGATCTGATGGTCATTGGGCTCCTGACTCCGAATGGCGAGGTGGATGTCGCCCGCACGCGCGAATTGATCGCGCTGGCAAGGCCCCTGCCCGTCACCTTCCACCGTGCGTTTGACATGACGCGGGATCCGCGGGCTGCGCTGGAGGCGCTGGTGGCGCTCGGATGCGAGCGCGTGCTGACGTCGGGACAGGAGAAGTCCGTGCTCGAAGGACTGGAGTTGGTCACGGAGCTCGTACGACTGGCCGGGGATCGGATCACGGTGATGCCCGGCGGCGGCATCACGGAGCGCAATCTTCCCCGAATCCTGAAGGAATGTGACGCGCGGGAGTTTCACGTGTCCGCGAGCGGATCGCGGGACAGCCGGATGGAATTCCGCAACACGCGCATTCCCATGGGACGCACACTCGCCGCGTCCGAGTTCGCACTTTCCGTCGCCGACGAGACGCGGGTGCGGCGGTTTCGCGGGCTTGCGGACGCGTAGCGCGAATTGTCCCCGATTACGCCGGCGCGCCGGGATCGCCGGAAAGGTAGGCGGCCCGCAGTTGCATCCAGTCTCCGTCGGTCAGCGGGGGCGTGCGGGACTCCAGTTCCCGGGTGTCCTCCCTGAGGATTCCACGGAGCATCTCGAGCCGCTGGCGGTGGGACATCGCGCCGAGATGAAGGATGAAGTGTCCGCTGCGGTAATCGGAGTAGCTCGAGTTCATGGCCGTGTCGGGAACCAGCGCCACGTGGGACTGATGTTCCGGGAAGTGGGCGAGCAGGTGTTTGAAGGTGTTCTGCTCCCACTTGTCGCCCATGCCATCCGGGTCATATCCCACGCCGCCGAGGGTGCGCGCGGCCTGAAGGAACCGGATCGTCCACGGACACGCCCGCGCGAGGAAGACCCCGGCGCACAGTCCGTTAAAATCGCTGGCGAACACGAGGTCGGCGCCGGGGACGAGCAACGTCCGCACGTCCACCTCGGGATTGAGGATGAACGCATCAGCATCCACCCAGAACACCCAGTCCGCCGTTCCGGATTCCAGGAGTTCCAACACCGCGGTGACCTTGCTCCAGGACATGGGGCGCGAGGGGTCGAGGGATTTCCGGAAAACCCGGAGCCCGAATCCGTGGCGGCGCGCATAGCGGCGAAGGCGGGGCAGGCTCTCACGCCCCACTGCGTCCATCGCGCGGTCGCAAATCGTCACCAGGGTGAATCGGTTGGGGGCGACGGACACGGGCGTGGTGGGGCGTTGCGCCTTTGGGACAACGAGGGACTGGACGGGTGTCAAAAACGCCGGTCGCCAGCCGACGGTGGAGGACGTGGATGCTTCTGAAGCGCCAGCGGTGGCACGGACGGCTTCCCGTCCGGCGAGGGCCTCGACCGCGGTGAGGGCCCGTGAGACGCCGCCTTCGAAGAATCCCTCGACCCGGCGGACGACATCCTCCGCAGTGATCAGGTCCATGCACCGGGCCAGTCCTCCGACGTGCTGTGTGCAGATCCGATCGGGTTTATCCCAGACCGTTCCGTCGCCCAGGGGATGCGTCCTCGATTTCCAGCATCCACCCCCCGAGCAAGGAAGTTGATCGACGTTGTGCAGCACCTGATGGCCGGGATAGGCGAACCAATGGACGGGTTCACGACCGCCAGCGATCACCACCGTTGGGCGCCCGCGGCGTCCGGTCCACGCGTTCTCCACCGCCGCGGCGAGATGCATGAGGAAGGTGATGCCGCAGACGACTCCCTGGGCGTGGGACATCCAAAGGATCAGTTCCCGGATGGAGGTGCGTCCGCGCAGATCCACCACGCCGCGGAGGGGCGAATGGGGATCCCCGGGGGCACCGACCTGCACGAACTGGATGCGGTCGCGAAGCCGGTCCACGACCTCCTGATACCGGCTGTGGGACCACCATTTGATGGTGTGGTCGCGTTTGCCTCCGGAGGCGATGAGCCAATAGGGGATGGAGCGTCCGGCGAGTTTCTGGATGGGGTTCGGGAGGGCGCGTTCCGCGGCGGACGTGTGGATCTCCCCGTGAAAGAACCTCGGCGTGGCACGAGTTCCGAGGCGGCGATTGATGGCATCCAGGAGCCAGTGCTGGATGTGGACGGGGCTCCGATTGCTGTCCACGCGTTCGTCGGGCTCCACCGGGACGATCTCCACACCCGGATCATCCTCCTCCAGGGCCGTCAGCCCCGGGTTGTACATCCAGAGTTCCTGGGCGCGCGTGCGGACGTCGATGGCGAACTCGCCCGGATACGCGGCATGCAGGTCGCGCAGGGCGCCGGTGAGGACCACAATGTCCCCGGGAGCCAGGTCGCAGTGGAGCAGGATCTGGCGGCGCTTTCGCGGACGCGGAGCGCGGCGCATCGGGAGGGATCGGGAAGGGACGTTCGCGGGACTACGCGAAGATCAGGTAGGGTTTGGTGAGGCAGCGCACGGCCACCTCAAGGCTGACGAATGGCTGTTCCAATTCCCACAAGGCACCCTTGGCCGGCGCGCGTCCCGGGGAACGATGAGCGCGCACCTGGGCCTCCACGGCGGTCCTCACGTCGGCAAACCACAGCTCGTGACGGTAACCCGGCCTGCCACCGGGCATCGGGTCCGCGGACAGGAACCAGTTCACCACATGGTCCCTCCGGGTCTTCACGGTCTGGCACGCCATGACCCCGGCGCAGAGTGGGGCGGAGAGTTTGGATCGGACATAACCCGCCGCAGCCGACTTGAGGCAGAAGGCGGAATCCTCGCAGTCCAACAGGTCCGTCTGACGAACCAGCTCGGAGTCGCGGATCTTGAGCCGGCTTTGGACGACCTTGGACACCTCGGCGTTCACCCAGGTCCGCAGTTCCTCCGCCGTCGCCGGGTGGAACGCAGGATCGAAGAAATAGGTCCGCAGGTCGGGTGACGCGAGGAATCCAGTTTTGCCGTCGCCCCACGCCGTCTCCCATTTCTCCAAAATGTCGGACGGCAGGATGGGTGGGTAGGTGTTCCGCGGACGAAACGCGAAGAAGTTCTGGACCTCGGTGGAGACGGCGGGCGCGGTGTTCATAGGGTCACCGTGGGAGAATGTCCTCGACATGATTCCGGTGTCGAGCCAATCGTGATTTGCAATGAAAACTCCGGGCTCTTCGTTGATGCGGCCGGTCAAATTCCAGGCCCAGAAGGCGGCGGGCGCCCGAATCGCCGCGGCGAAGGCGGCAGTGGATTGGAATTCCGTTTCCACCAGCATCGGGCCTTCGCGCTACGGATTCGATTTCGAACTGATGGATCTGGTCACGATCCATGACCCGGGAACCATCGTGGACCTTCCGCTCCGCGCCTCCTACGGGTTGTTCCTTGTCACGGGCGGCTGCCACGTGGCCTGGCAGGACCTGGAGGCCGAGACGGTCCACAAGGCCCGCGTGGGTCAGGAAAACCAGAAGTCCTTCCAGAAACGGGTGGGCGTCATCAACAAGGATTTCTCCATTACCCCGGCGGGTGACTTCGTAAATCTCGAAACACTTCCCCGGCGCATCGCCCAGGGCCGCGGCAAATCGACCGTGAGCCGTGAACTGCTGGTCGGCACCACCTTCCGGGTCACCCTCGTGTCCACCTTGCCGGAGACCGTGGTGATGGTGTTTTCGTCAATCGGCCCCAGCACCGACGACCGGCTCCGGCCGCCGGTCATTTCGTAGCGGTCTCAGCGGACCAGATCCGGACGCCGCCACCCTTGGATCGTCCCACCAACCGGTCTCCCGAACGCGCGAAGATCAGCCGGGACGCGGCGTTTCCAGGGTCCTGTCCCGAAGCCCGGGACAGCTTGAACGTCGCCTTCTCCTCAAGCGAATCGAGATCCAGCAGGACCACATCCCCTGAGCGATAACCGCAGGCGACCCGGGAGGCGCGTTCGGACGCAGTCACCGTGGTGAGCGCCGCGGGCAGCAGTGGAAGCACCACGCTGGATCGATTCGCTACCTTCACCACGACCAGCGCCCCCGAAGCGTCGCCCGCCAGAATCACGGAGCCGCGCCGAACTGCGGTGAGGTCATAGATGGCTGGGGCGTTGCTGCGTCCAGGCAGGGACCAAAGGCTCCTTCCCGTGTCCGGATCCCAAATCCGGATTTCGCCGCTGGGGCCTCCCGTCAGAAAATAGGAGGTGTCCGGCACCGCCTCCAACGCGAGGCAATAGGCCTCATTGGTGCCCAGGACGCGCCTGCCGGAGGCGAGATGCAGAAACGAAAGAAGTCCGTTGCGCCCCTGCGCGGCGAGCCATTGGCCGTCGTCGGACGCGGCGCTCTCGGTGACATCGGATTCGGCATTGTGCAGCGGTCCATGCCGCACCGGATGCAACGGATCCACCAAATCCCAGGTGGTCGCGGTTTGGTCGAGGGAGACCGTGAGGAGCTTCCGATTCCCGTCGAGGAAGGTGATGGGTTCGAAGGCATCCTTCAGGCGAATCGCGGACTCCCGGTTCAGATCGTGCCGCATCACCAGCACGTCGCCGTTAGCATCCGTCGCCGCGATCCAGAGTCCATCGCTCGACACCGCAATCCGGCCCAGGGTTCGGTGCGCCAAACCCTCGGCATACGAGGACGCCGACTTCCGGTCGAGGGACCACACCCGGCCGTCCCCTCCGGTGTCGGCGCTCACCAGGAAACGACCGGAGGGACTCCAGGCAAGCGCCGACACCGGACTTCCGTGTCCGGACAACATCGGCTCGGGATGATCCGAGCCCGCCGTCCAAATTCGGACACTTCCGTCGGAACCCCCGGACGCGAGTCGTCCGGAGTCCGGACTGAAGGCCAGGGCACCGACCATCGAGTTGTGGCCGGAATGCAGGACCTGCCGCGGAACAAGGCCGGGCAATTCGTAGGTCAGGATGTCGCCCTGCAGGAATAATCCGACGGCCAACCTGCGGCCATCCGGGGACACGTCGTGGGACCAGACGCCCTCTTCAATGTAGCGGACGACGGCCGCCTCCGGGGCATCCACGGAACGGATCTCAATGCTGTTGGTCGAAAACGGATCCCCGCCCAGCTCGCGTCCGATGACCCCGAACCGCGCATCCGGGGTGGAAACGCCAAAGAGAAACTGTCCCCCCCGCACGCTTCCGAGCGGCACCTCCGCCCGCAGGGATTCTCCGTCCGGCGTCAGCCAGCGGAGGGCGGATTCCGATCCGGCACCGGCCAGGGCGACCACGGTGCCGTCCGGAAGCACGCCCTGGAGATGGAGGTGACTGGCGAGCACCAGGGAGGACGAGTTGGTCGCCGCAGGAATCAGCACGAGTTCGTCTCCGGTGGTCTCGATGATCCATCCGTGGAGCGGGGTGGAGTAACCTCCGAGGGACCTGACTCCGGGACGCTGAAGCTGGAGGGCCCCTGTCGAGGTGTCCCAAACCGCAAGCGTCTTGTCGTCGGTCACTCCGGCTATGGACTGTCCGTCCGGGGACACCGCAAGGGCGCCGACGCGGCTGCCCACGGATTTGAGCGCGAGCGCGGGATCCCCCTGCGCTTCATTCCAGAGCACGCGCCATTCGAATCCGTTGGTGGACGGGGGACCGGATCGGATCTCCTCCAAATACTGTCGCGCCCGGCCGAAGCGCCGGTTCCCGATCTCCGCCTCAGCAAGACCGAGTCGGGAGCGTTCGAGGGCGCGCCGTGCCGACAGTTCCGCCCGTTCGATCCGGGTCCGTTGCTCCCGTTCCCGGGTGGCCACACCGGACTGCCAGGCACCCAGCGCAGTTCCCAACACGGCCATCAGCACCAGCACGAGGCCCGTCCGGCGCGCGAGGGCGAGCCGGCGTTCGTTTTTACGGACGCGCACGATGCTCTCGCCCGCTTCCAGGAGAACCAGATCCTTGAGGATCGCGGCGCCATCCGGATAGCGATTCGCCACCGTCACATCGCAGGCGCGAAGGATGATGGCGTTGAGTTCATTCAGGATCGGCCATTCCGGGTGAAGATCGATATCCGGCGGGAGCCGCGGGAACTCCACGTGTCGAAGACCGAAGGCGAGTTCGTACAACACCTTTCCAAGCGCATACACATCGGCCGAGGGCCTGCCCCCGCCCACCTCGGGCGTGTATCCCTTGGTGCCAAGGACGGTCTGGGTTCGTCCGGATTCAGCCACCAAGCCGATGTCCGCCAGTTTGGGAACGCCACGGACCAGGATGATGTTCTCGGGTTTGATGTCCCGGTGAATGCATCCGTTGGAGTGCAGACTCGCGATGGCCCGGGCGATGTCGCATCCGAGCCGGACCACCTCCCGAGCCGCGGGGCGGCGGGAGGGATCCATGAGGGCCTTGACCGTGGCGGCGGAGTACCGGCCGGTCCCTCCGGACAGGTCATCGGCCAGCTCCATCACGTAGTAGAACAGGCCCGCCGCATCGTCGCGACCGACGTGCAGGAGCGCGAGCTGCCGCGGTTCGCGCAGCGAGACTTCGGCGAAGAGGGTGAGTCCCTTGAACTCCCGGTCGTAGGGGGCGGCGTCGGCGAAGAAGGAACGCCGGAGGATTTTGACCGCCCGCAGTCCGCCCGTGACCGAGCGCGCGATCCAGACAGTGCCGTAGCTTCCCGATCCGATCGGCTCGATCAGTTGGTATCCGGGAATGTCCGGAAGTGACTCCGCGGCGCCCACGCGGGAGACCCTATCGTCCCGCCCCGGGATCCGCGACGGGATTCCCCGGAGATGTCCGGACGCCCTCGTTCAACAGCGGACACTCCCGCCCGATCCGGTAGAAGGCCATCTCCGTGACCTTGCCGTACAGTTCCTTGCCCGTGATGTGGAACAGCACGCCGCCAATCTTCTCCATGGCCCGACGGGAGCGGCGGTTCTCGACCCCCACGTGAAACCAGACGGTGTCCGCCCATTGAAGAATGTGTCCGATCATCAGGCGCTTCATTTCGCGGTTGGCGGATCCACCCCAGTGGCTCCGGGCCAGAAACGTGTATCCGATCGCCACCTCGCGCCGCGACGGGTCCGCCTCGTAGTAGCGCGAGGATCCGATCACCTCGCCGGTCCGACGGTCGAGCACGGCCAGCGCACCTCGCGATTCCAGGGCCTTCCGGAAAAACCCCTCGAACACCGGACGCTGGTACCGCGTGGATTCCGGGTGCTGCTCCCAGATTCCAGGATCTGAAGCGGCCCGGTAGAGCGCCTCCCAATCGTCCTCACGAAGGGGTCGCAGCAGGAGCGTTTCGCCGACGAGGGTGGGTTGGAGATCCATGGACGCCGCAGGATCCAATCCGAACCGCGGACTGGCGGCAAGGCGGGGTCTGGTGACAGCATCCCAGCGCGATGGCGACCGGGCTCCATGTGGTCTCGAGCAACCGCCTGGAACTCCTGGGCGGGCGGCTCGCGGACGCATTGGGACGCCCTCGCCGGGATCCGCTTGGCGAAGAAATCGTCGTGGTCCAGAGCCGGGGCATGGCCCGGTGGGTTCAATGGGAGCTGGCCCGCAGAACCGGGATTTGTGCGCGGACGCGGTTCCCCTTCCCCAAGCATTTCCTGCAAAAGGTGCGAGACCAAGTCGTCCCCGAAGCCGCCGGAGAGAAGCGGTTCGAACCCGACGCGATGACCTGGCGTGTGTGGGCGGAACTCGAGGCGCACCGGACGGATCCGGTGTTTGCCGAGGCGTCCCGGTACGCGGGCGACGATCCGCGCCGGCGATTCCAACTGGCGACCCGCGTAGCGGGATTGCTCGACCAGTATGCCGTGTATCGGCCGGATTTCCTCGCTTCCTGGGAGGCAGGAACCGAAGGCGACTGGCAGGCGGCCCTGTGGCGGGCGATCCGGCCGGGACGTGATGCCTGGCCGGAATCGCGCTGGCTGGAGGCGGTTGTATCCGGACTCGAACGCGGACCGGTCGCCGGCCTTCCCGAACGGGTGGCGCTGTTCGGCATCGCCGGCCTTCCCCCGGCCTATCTTCGGGTTCTGGCGGCGCTGGCAACCCAGGTGGAGGTCACGCTCTATACGTTGCAGCCGACGACGGAGTTTTGGGCGGATCTGGTCTCCCGACGCGAGGAGGACCGTCACCTTCGCCGCGCGGGACGCGACGTCACCGACGCCTCCGGACTGCATCTGGAGCGGGGTCCACGACTGCTAATGTCCCTGGGACGACTCGGGCGAAGCTTCCTGCGCCAGCTCGCGGACCACGGCGCGGGCGGGGGAGAGGATCCGTTTGAGGACCCTGGGGAGGATTCCCTGCTTCACCTCCTGCAATCGGATCTGCTCCACCTGCGCAATCGAACCGCCGATGGCGCGGCTCCGGTCCGGATCCGGTTACTGGCGGAGGACCCCTCGCTGCGCGTGCACGTGTGTCACAGTCCGCGCCGGGAGCTGGAGGTGTTGCAGGACCAGTTGCTCGACGCCTTCGAATCCAATCCGACGCTGGAACCCCGGGACATTCTGGTGCTGACCCCGGACATCGAGGGGTACGCGCCGTTGATCCACGCGGTGTTTGGCGCCCCGGAGGACGAGCGGTGCCGGATTCCCTATTCGATCGCCGACCGCGTGCCCCTGTTGGAGAGCTCCCTGGCCAAAGCGTTCCTGAGAATCCTGTCGCTGCCCGGACGACGCTGCGGTCGAAGCGAGATTGAACCCCTGCTCGAGGTGCCCGCCCTCCGCCGGCGCTTTGGAATCCCCGCGGAGGGGGTGCAACGCATCCGGGCCTGGCTCGAGACGCTCGGCACAAGCTGGGGACTGGATGCGGAGCACCGTGGTTCCCTGGGACTGCCGCCGTTCCCGCAGGGAACCTGGCGGCAGGGGGCGGACCGACTCCTGTTGGGAGCGGCGATGGCTTCCGGGGATGGCGAACCCATCGGCGGCCTGGGGCCGGTGGAGGGTATCGAAGGAGATGGCGCGATCCTGGCGGGTGCGTTTGCAGCCCTGGTGACGGCACTGTCCGAACTGCAGTCGCTGCGCACCCGCGCGCTGCCGCTCGCGGACTGGAGATTGGAACTCGGGCGATACTTCAGCGCCTTTTTCCTTCCCGAAGCGGACGAGGAATTTGATGCCCGGCTCGTCCGGGGAGCCCTGGACCGCTTCGGCACGTCGGCAGGTGCGTCCGGATTCGACGGAGTGGTCCCACTGGAGGCGATCCGCGGCCAACTGGAGCATTGGCTCTCGGAGGAGCGCAGCGCCGGGGGTTTCCTCCGGGGTGGGGTCACCTTCGCCGCACTCAAGCCCATGCGCAGCATTCCGGCGCGCGTGATTGCAGTGCTGGGATTGAATGATTCGGAGTTCCCACGGCAGGCGATTCCGCTGGGATTCGACCTCATCGCCCAGAAACCGCGCGCGGGAGACGAGGCGCGGGAGGCGGATGACCGGCACCTGTTTCTCGAAACGCTGCTGTCCGCCCGCGACCGGTTACATTTGAGTTTCGTCGGACAATCCATCCGCGACAACGCGCCGCTGCCGCCGTCCGTGGTCGTCGGCGAATTGCTGGACCATCTTGCAGATATCGCAGAGGGCGGTGCCACCGCGGTGGAGGGCGCGGTTGTGGTGCGGCATCCGTTGCACGCGTTCAGTGCGGACTACTTTGGGAGGCGGGGGGACCCGAGATTGTTCCGCTATTCCGAGGAAAGCCGACGCGCGGCCGAGGTGTCCTGCGGCGGCATCGTCGCCGTGGAACCGCCGTTCCTCGTGGGGGAATTGAAATCCGTGGGGGAACCCGACTCCGGGGTGGAGCTGGACGACTTGTTGGAGTTTCTTCGGAATCCGGCGAAGTTTTTCCTCGGCCGCACGCTGGGGGTCCGGCTGCCCCGAACCGGCGCGCCGACGGTGGATCGAGAGCTGTTCTCGTTGGAGGGGCGCGGGGAATTCCGGCTGAAGCAGCGGTGGCTGGAGGAGATGCGCTCCGGAGCGACCCCCGGGGCACTGTCCGTCCGCGCATGCGCGGACGGCAACCTTCCCCTCGGGCCCGCCGGCGAACTGGATGCCCACTCGCTCGGGTCCGGACTGTCCGCCCTGCTGGCGTCCATTCCAGCGGCGGACCGCGAGGAACACGGGCCGCTGCCGTTCGAGGTTCGGCTGGGCGGAACCCTGCTGCGAGGACGACTGGAAGGGCTGACGGCGGGCGGACTGGTGCTGGCCAAGCCGGCGAAATTCAAGGCGGGCGACCTGCTGGACCTTTGGGCTCGGCTGCTGGTGCTGTCGGTCGTGCCGGACGTCCGGACACCTCGAAGCGCGCGGATGTGGGTCGAAGGCGACTCGGGAGACGTGGAAACCTGGCAGCTTTCGCCGCCGCCCGATCCGAAGGCGGAGCTGTCGAGCCTGCTCGAACTCTTCGCGGCGGGGATGAAGCGTCCGCTCCCGCTCTTTCCCCGGAGTTCGGCGGAGTATTCGCGTCCCGCAGGACCGCGCACCCGCAAGTCACCACTCGAACGGGCGCTGGGCGAATGGGAGGGGAACGACCGGGTTCCGGGCGAGGCGGCGGATCCGGCGATGGCGTTGTGCTTCGGCGCGGTGAGGCCGCATCCGCTCAACGACGAATTCGCCGCCCTCGCCGGAAGGGTCTTCGGCCCGGCCTGGGCGAACTCCGGAAAGGGATCCGCATGAGTCCGGCGTCCTTTCAACTGGGCACGACCCCGCTGCAGCCCGGCATCACCCTGCTGGAGGCGAGTGCCGGCACGGGCAAGACGTATGCCATCGCGGGCCTCTACCTGCGGCTGTTGCTGGAGTTGGACATCGACGTCTCGCAGATGCTCGTCGTCACCTTTACGGAGGCGGCCACGGCGGAACTGCGGGGTCGGATCCGGGACCGACTTGCGGAGGCGCGGCGGATCCTGCGGGAGGGCGCGACGTCGGATGCCGTGTGGCAGAACCTGCTGCTGGAAGGCTCCGCGTCCATGCGCGGGGAGCGACTGCGCCGGGTGGAGACCGCGCTGGAACAGTTCGACACGGCCGCGGTGTACACCATCCATGGTTTCTGCCAGCGCGTCCTGAAGCAGTGCGCCTTCGAGACCGGGGCGTTGTTTGACGCCGAGCTGCAGCCCGACGTGTCGGCGCTGGTGCGCGAGGCTGCGGACAATTTCTGGCGCCGGAATTTCTATGAAGCGCCGGCGCGGCACGTCCTGTTCGCTCGGCACGGCGGTGTTTCAGCGGACTCCCTCGCCCGCCTGTTGTCGCGGCATCTTCAGCAGGCCGAGCCGGAACTGCTGCCGGTGGCGGGCGGGCGGGACCTGACCTCGGTGCTCGCGGATGCCGACGCCGCGTTCGAGGCGGCAGCCGCCGAGTGGATCCGCACGCGTCCGGAAATCGTGGCATTCTTTGGTGACGCAGACGGCGGCTGGGGCAAGAGCCCGTACAACAGTTCGGATGCCATGGGGCCCCGATTCGACGCGCTCGACGCCCTGTTCCGGGGACAGGGAACCGTCGAGGGCCTGGCCCTGGTCGGGGAGTTCACCCCGGACTCCCTCGCCGCCGGAGTTTCCAAGAAAGCGACGCGTCCGGTGCCCTCGCACCGATTCTTCGAACTCTGCCAAACGCTGGTCGATCGACTCGAGCCCGTGGCCGCGGTCCTTCGGCATGCCTTGCTGTCCAGCGCACCCACGGAGCTGCTGCGGATCAAGGACCGGGATCACACCCTGGGATTCGACGACCTGCTGCGCCAGGTGGCGGAGGCCCTGCGCGGTCCGCGCGGGGACTCCCTGGCGCGGGAACTCCGGCAACGGTACGGCGCGGCCCTGATCGACGAGTTCCAGGACACGGATCCCCTGCAATGGTCCATCTTCCAAAAGGCATTCACCGGACCGCGCACACACCTGTATCTGGTCGGCGATCCCAAGCAGGCCATCTACAGTTTCCGGGGGGCGGACGTCTTCGCCTATCTCAGAGCGCGAACGCATGCCGACCGATGCTATTCGCTCGGGGAGAACTGGAGATCCTCGAGCGCCCTCGTCGGAGCGGTGAACCGGCTGTTTGGAGAACACCCGAGTCCGTTCGCCCTCCCGGAGATCGGTTATCGCGCGGTGACGGCCGCCGGGCGGGCGGACGCAACGCCGCTCGAAATTCCCCGGGATTCCGGCGAGCCGCTGCGCTTCTGGTTCTGGGATCCGGCGGCGGAGAAACTCACTAACGAACCCGCGCGCATGGCCCGGATGGCCGCGGCGACGGCGGAGGAGATCGTGAGGTTGTTGTCGGCGGGAACCCGGCTCGGCGCGCGCCCCCTGGCGCCGGGGGATCTCGCCGTGCTCGTGGACCAGCACGACCAGGCGGCGGCGGTGGCGGGCGCGCTCGCGAAACGCCGCGTTCCCTGCGTGCGGCAAACCCAGGAAAGCGTGTTCGCGACCCGCGAGGCGAACGACCTCCAGATGCTGCTCGATGCCCTGTCCGAGGGCGCCGGCGACGCACAACGGCGGGCCGCCCTGTTGACCACGCTGGTTCACGTCGGACCGGAGGAACTCGCGGCACAGCGGGAGGGTGAAGGCACCTGGGATGACTGGCGGGAACGGCTGGCGCGATGGCGTGACCGATGGATGCGGGATGGTGTTCTGGCGATGTTGGAGACCGTTCTCCGGACGCAGAACACCCGGGCCCACCTGCTCGCCACGGCCGAGGGCGAGCGGCGCCTGACCAATTACCTTCACCTCGGGGAACTCCTGCAGCAGGCCTCCACCGCGCAACGACTCCCGCCGCACGCCCTCGCGGGATGGCTGTCCGAACAGCGCGCCCGCGCCGCGACGGAACCGAAGGGCGCCGAGGAGACGCTCCTGCGTCTTGAACGCGATGCCGCCGCCGTCCAGTTGGTCACCATCCACCGCAGCAAGGGACTCGAGTATCCCGTGGTGTTTTGCCCCTTTCCCGGTCGTCCGGTGGACCAGCAGTTGAAATCGGGGGGACCTGGTGGCTGCGACGACGTCCTGTTCCACGACCCGGATGCCGAGCATGCCCTCTGTCACGACGTGGGAACCCCGGAGTTCGAGGCTCACCGACGCCAGGCCGTGGGAGAACGGCTCGCGGAGAATCTCCGCCTCCTGTACGTCGCCCTGACCCGGGCCCGGCACCGGTGTTACGTGGGCTGGAGCGCCGGCGCCGATCCGGGACGCCGGGCGCTGTCCTGGTTGCTGTGTCCGCCCCCGGATGCCCACGCGTTGGACCTCGTGGAGGCGCCCGAAGTGCTCGAGGCGTCGGTGAAGACCCTGACCCCGGCGCAACTGCGTGACGCCGCCGGTCGATGGGCAGGTGCGGGCATCGCCGTGGAGGACCTGCCCCGCGAGGCGGAAACCCCATGGGCTCCGGCGGACCGCGGAGCGGAACTCGGGGAAGCCCGCGTATTCCGGGGGGACATCCGACGGGATTGGGGTCCATCAAGCTTCAGCGCCCTGGTGCGCGGCGTCCCCGAGGAGCAGGCCGGACAGGAATCCGCGGAGGTGGAGCGTCTGGATCCGGACGCGTCCGACTTCGTCCCGGGCCCGCTCGACGCGTTCCGCGGCACGGGGGCCGGAATCTGTCTGCACGAGATCCTGGAACTCCTCGACTTCGCCGCCCCGGAGTCCGTGGTACGCACCTGCGTTGGCGACCGTCTCCGGTCCAACGGATTTTCGGAGGAAGCCCTGGGGGATCCGTTGAGCGAGTGGATCCGTCGCGTGCTTGCGTCGCCCCTGTTCGACGGATTTCCGCTCCGGGACGTTCCCCGGCCGGACTGCTGGCGGGAGCTGGAATTTCTGCTGCCGCTCCGCGCCATCTCGCCGGCGCGCCTGGCGGACGCGTTCGCGTCGGGACCGCCAGGAGCCCTTGGAACCGCACTCGCCCCTTCGCTGTCGCGCCTGGTGTTTCCCGAAGTGCGCGGCGTCCTCGGCGGCTTCATCGACCTGGTGTGCCGATCACGCGAACGCTGGTGGCTGGTGGACTGGAAATCGAACTGGCTGGGGAGTTCCGCCGAATCGTATTCGGCCGGCGCCCTGTCCCGGGAAATGAACGCCGAGCACTACGGCCTCCAGTATCATCTGTACGTGCTCGCCCTGCACCGGCTGCTGAAGGCGCGGATTCCGGACTACGACTACGAGCGGGACTTCGGAGGCGTGCGCTACGTGTTTGTGCGGGGCGTGACGCCGGGACGCCCGGATCTGGGTGTGTTCGCGGATCGTCCCCCGCTCGCCATGATTGAGGCCCTCGAGGCGGGACTCCTGGAGGCCACGCCATGAATGCGTCCGATGTGGATTCCCTGTTGGCGGCGTCTCCGTTTGCCGGACTGGACGCCGAATTCGCCCGGCTGATGGAGCGGCTTTCGGGCTCCTTGAATCCGACCCTTCGACTGGCGGCCGCCCTGGTCAGCCGGCGCCGGAGCGAGGGGGAGGTTTGTCTCGACCTAACCCGGACCGCGGGCCGGATCGTGGAGAACGACGAGGGTCACCGCTGTCGGACGCCGTCCTTTTCGGAATGGATTTCGACCCTTCAATCCTCTCCCGCGGTAGTGGGCAAGCCGGGCGCGCGGAGGCCGCTGATTCTGGATGGCACCCGGCTTTATTGGCACCGCTACTGGGATTACGAGCATCGGCTCGCCGCGATGCTGAGCGCCCGGGCGTCCGCGACCTCGATCGAGGAGAATGATCCCGGACGAATCGCCTCCCTGCTGGCGGTTTTGTTTCCCGGGGCGCACACCGACGCACCCGACTGGCAGAAGGTGGCGGCGTTCCTCGCGTTTAGGAATCGACTGACAGTGCTCCTCGGCGGTCCCGGCACGGGCAAGACGCGGACGGTGTCCCGGGCCCTGGCGCTGCTGCTCGCGCTGGAAGGATCGGATCTCCGGGTGTCCGTGACGGCGCCCACCGGAAAGGCGGCCGCCCGGCTGAAGTCCGCCATTCGGAACGCAAAGCGGGAGCTGGCGGAGTCGGTGCCGGCCATGGCGGGACTGGAGGATGAGGTCCGAACGATCCACCGCCTGTTGCGGATTCATCCGGAAACCGGCGTCCCGAGATTCGACGCCCGGAACCCGCTCGACGCCGACGTGCTGGTGGTGGATGAGGCCAGCATGGTGGATCTGGCGCTGATGACCAAATTGGTGGCCGCGCTTCCGGAGACTTCGCGGCTGATTCTCATCGGGGATCGGGACCAGCTCGCCGCCGTGGAGGCCGGCAGCGTGCTCGGAGACCTCGCCCCGATCGGAGGCGGCAACCGGTTTTCCCATGGCCTGTGCGCCGAGATTTTCGCAGCCACCGGAGTCCGCGTGCAGGAGGCCGATCCCGGGGCGTCCCTGCTTGCGGATCGATGCGTCGAACTCCAGGCCAGCCACCGCTTCGGCGAGGGCAGTGCCATCCAGCGGGCAAGCCGGTGCGTCAATGCCGGCGATGCCCAGGGCGCCCTCGCCGTGCTAGGCGAAGTCCCCACGCCGGACCGTGACGGCGACGACGCCGTCTGGCAGACCCTTCCCTCCCGGGAGCGACTGCGGGAGGCTTTGCGCTCCTTCGTCCATACCGGATTTGCCCGACTGTTTCAGTCCACGGATCCGCAAGGCGCGCTCGAGGCGATGGACCAGTTCCGGATCCTCACAGCCATCCGCTCGGGTCCCTACGGCGTGGAGGGCATGAACCAACTGATTGCGGACCTGCTCCGGGAATCGGGCTGGATCCGGGGGGAAACCTGGTATGCGGGCCGTCAGGTGCTCGTCACCGCCAACGATCCGGAGTCCGGACTCTTCAATGGCGACCTCGGCGTGGCGCTCCCCGGTCCGGAGGGGCGGCTCGCGGTGTGGTTTGCGGATCCGGACGGGACGCCGCGGCGTGTGTCCCCGACGCGTCTTCCGCCCCACGAAACGGCGTTCGCCCTCACGGTGCACAAGAGCCAGGGCTCGGAGTTCGACGAGGTGCTCCTGGTCCTTCCGGAACGTCCCTCCCGCGTGGTGACGCGGGAATTGGTGTACACCGGACTCACCCGCGCCCGCCGAAGGGTGACGGTCTGGAGCCGGGACTCGGTCTTCCGCGACGCGGTGTCCCGACGCATCGAGCGGGCCTCGGGATTGCGTGAGCGGCTCTGGGAGCGTTTGTAGTGCAGGCTTCAGCCTGTGAGTTCGTAGTGCGGGCTTCAGCCTGTCGTTCCGGGGCGCCCTCGCCGCCATTGCGCGGGGAACAGCCTGAAGGCTGGACTACGAGCAGGGGCAGTGTCGGGGTGCGCCCGATCCCGCGGGATTCCGATGACAACCCATCCCGGTTCGGCATGCTCACTCCCGAACCTCCGGCCCCTCTCCCGATGAATCGCACCTTGCCCCAGGATGGTATCGTCCTCTTCGCACTGGCGCTGCTCGCGCTGCCGATGGTCGCCGGTGACGGAGCCTCCGCACCGGCCGACAGGCCCGCGCCCGCCACCGACCGGGTCGGATTCCCCGCGGAATATGCCACGCGTTTTGCCGTGCTGCGGACGTTCGACCGTGGCGAGCGGCAGGTGGTGACCGTGTATGGCAACGTGGAGGCGGCACAGGTGAAGGGGGCCGCGGACCTCCCGTTTCCCAATGGTTCAATCCTGGTCATGGAGACCGCCGACGCGGTCCGGGATGCCAGCGGAGCCCGGCGCAAGGGCCCGGACGGTCGGGTCGAAAAGGAGAAGGTGGTGGGTCTCCACGTGATGCGTCGCGGTCCGGACTTTGGAACCGCCTATGGGACTAACCGCGCGGGTCCGTGGGAATTCGTTGAGTACCGTCCGGACGGCTCGTATCTCACCCCGCCGGCAAAGTCCGCCGCGTGTGCCGAATGCCATGTGAAAGCGGGGCCGGCCCGTGATTACGTGTATCGGGGCCCCCTGCCGCCGGCCGCACCCTGACGGACCACGGAACCGGATTCAGCCCGCGGTCAGCGCCCCGCGCTCGTCATCCAGGGCGCCGGTCTTTTCGAGGAAGTAGTCATAGCCGCCGGCGTAGGGACGGACCTGTCCTCCGGTGACGTGCAGGACCTTGGTCGCGAGTTTGCGGATGAAGTGCACGTCGTGGGAGATGAAGACCAACGTGCCCTCGTACCGCTCCAGGGCCAGCGTGAGGGATTCGACGCTGTGGATGTCGAGATGCGTGGTGGGCTCGTCCATCAGCAGCAGGTTGGGTGGGTCCACGAGGAACTTGATCAGGTTGAGCCGGCTTTTCTCGCCGCCGCTGAGCACCGAGGTGGGCTTGTAGATCTCCTCCTTTCGAAACAGGAAGGAACCCAGCACGCCGCGGGCCTCGTCCTCCCGCAGGGCCGGGGCGCTGGACATCACCTCTTCCAGCACGGTGTGGTTGGGATTCAACGTCGCGGTGCGGTGCTGGCTGAAGTATCCGATCTTGGCGTTGTGTCCGGGCACGCGTTCGCCCTTCTGGAACTCCACCACGTCGGCAAGGATCTTCAGCAGCGTGGATTTCCCGGCGCCGTTGGGTCCAACCAGCACGGTCCGCTCGCCGCGCTCGATGGTGAGGTCGAGTCCGGCGTACACCGGGTGGGTGCCGTAGGCCATGTGGATTCCCGTCAGCGTGATGGCCCGCTGACCTCCCCGGGGCGGCGGCGGGATCTGGAAGCGAAACGGTTTCCGCGGGGGCAGCGGCTTCTCGATGAGTTCCATGCGCTCGATCTGCTTGAGCTTGCTCATGGCCTGCGAGGCCTTGGAGGTCACCGATCGGAAGCGGTCCACGAACTCCTGCAGCGCCTGGATCTCCTTTTGCTGGTTCTTGTAGGCCGCGAGCTGCCGTTCGTAGTTGGCCTCCCGCTGTTCCAGAAACGCGGTGTAGTTGCCCGTGTAGGCGATGACCTTTTTTTCCGAGATCTCGTGAACCTGGCCGACGATTTCGTCCATGAACCCGCGGTCGTGGGAGATCATCAGCAAGGCGCCCGGATAGTTCTTCAGGTACCGCTGCAGCCAGAGGAGGGAGAGCAGGTCCAGATGGTTGGTCGGTTCATCGAGCAGCAGCAAATCCGGCTCCATGACCAGCAGACGGGCGAGGTGGGCCCGCATGATCCAGCCGCCGCTCATTTCCCGGGCCGGGCGGGCGAAGTCGCCCTCCCGGTAGCCGAGTCCACGCAGCATCTTCTTGGCGCGGGCCTCGGCCTCGGGATCGTTGAGGGCATCGTGTTTGGCATGCGCCTCGAGGTATTCGGCGCACGACACGTCGCCGGCCGCCTCCAATTCGTGCAACCGCCGCTCCAGGCGCGGCAGCTCCCCGTGACGTCCGGTGGCGACGTCGAGAACGGTCTCGTCGCCCACCGCCTCGGCCTCCTGCGGCAGGAAGCCGACGGTGGTCCACTCGTCGCGTTCGATCGAACCGGAGTCCGGGACGTCCCTTTTCAGGATCAGGGAGAACAGCGTGGATTTTCCCGCGCCGTTGGGGCCCACCAGGGCGACGCGTTCGCCGTAGTTGATCTGGATCGAGGCATTTTCGAACAGGGTCCGTCCTCCGACGGATTTCTTCAGGTCACGGATGGTCAGCATGCAGCCGGCACGAAGCCGAGCGGGTGAGGATAGCGCAGAAGCCAGTCCGCAGGCGAGCAATCCGGTCGCCCCCCCCGAAACGTCGAGGTCCGTGCCGGGGCGAATCAGCGACCCGCCCGAGCCCCGGAATTGATTGAACTTCGCATGCGTCAGGATAGTCTCCGCCCGTTTTATAGGTGAGCCATGACCTCCGACCTGGGAACCCTCTCCAAGACCAGCGCTTCGACCCCGTTTCAAGTCAAACGGATCCACGCGTCGCAGCTGACCTACGAAGAGTTTTATGAGGAGCACTGGGTACCCGGAGTGCCGTTGGTGCTCCAGGACGCCACCAAGGTTTGGGGTGCCTACGGAAAACTGACCCCGGATTGGCTCCGCCAGAACTTTGGGGACCGCAAGACGACCGTCGGAGGGGTCAGCTACACGATGCGCGAGGCCCTCGATCTTGTGGAGGGCAAGGACACCAGCCGCCCGATTCCGTATCCCTGCAAATACGACGTCCCGACCCAGCTCCCGGAGCTGCTGCCCCTGCTGAGTCCGTTGAACCTGGGCTATGCGTGTCCCAACTGGCTCGAACGTCGGTGGTTCAAGTTGGGATATTGGGGAAGCGCGACGGAGTTGTTCATCGGGGGTACCGGCGGAAAGTTCCCGTATGCGCATCTCGACTACTATCACCTGAGCGCCTGGATCAACCAACTTTACGGCAACAAGGAGTTCACCGTCTGGCCGCGGGGACAGGAGCAATACCTGTATCCGGATCCCAAGGACTACTGGAAGAGTTCAATCCCGGACGTGGAGAACGTGGACCTCAACAAGTTCCCGCTCTACCGCCATGCGACGCCGATCACCTTTGTGGTGGGCGCGGGCGAGACCCTCTACATCCCGGTGGGACTCTGGCACACCACCAAGAGCCTGGAGCCCACGATGTCGATTGCCTTCGATTTGCTCAACCGGCAGAACTTCGGCCCCTTTCTCAAGGATGTGTGGGGATTCCGTCGCCGCAGCGGGCTCGCGCAGGCCGTGGCCTACTCCAGCTACGCGCTGATGGCGGGCGCCCTGTGCCGCATCGGCGACGCCTTCGAGCGGCGCTGATCCCTGGGAGTTCGGCCCCCCGGGTCTCCTCTCTAAATCTCAGTTCGGTCGGTTCCATCGGGCGCGGGATGCCGACAGTAACAATCCGAGGGCACCCATGCCCCAAAACCCCGCTAGCTCCAGAATCGCCCCACTGAGGGTACCGCCTTCCTTGAGTTCCCAGGCAGCCCAGGCGGAGGCCACCGCAACCGCAGTCACGACCGACACCGCCGCAAGCTCGCGCCGGTTCAATGCGGCGCCCGGCGCGAGCTGAAGAAGAGTCGCCACAATGCAGAATCCCAGCAGCGACGCGACCAGGACCTGCATCATGAAGAGTGTACTGAAGAGGAAGTTCATCGGGTTGGATGTATTTCCAAGCGAAAGAGTGTCACGGCCCCGCCCCGGAGCTGAATCCGACCAAAGTCGGAGGTCAGGACCGGAGTCGGCTGCGCGTTGTCAGGCTGGTCAACGCGGAGTTCCCCGGTAACCTTTCATCATGTCACCGCGTCGCCGCCTGGTCCTGACGGTCTCCCTGGCGGTTCTCGCGGCTTGGATCCTGGCCCTCGCAGGGGTGGCGCTCTCGCGGGCCCTTCGGGCCACCCCGGACCGGATCGTCCGGTTGATCCAGTCCCCATCGTGGAACTCACTCGCGGCCGCGGACCGGTCCCGGCGCCTCCGCGAGGTGGCCCGCCTTCTGAATAGGTTGTCCCCGGAGGATCGCAGGATCGTCCGGATGAATCCCGCGTTCGCCGCCTGGTTTCGCGGACTGGAAGACCCGGAAAAGGGGGAGTTTTTGGAACTCACCGTTCCGGCCGGCTTCAGCCAGATGTTGGCCGCCTTTGAGGAGATGCCCCAGGACCGGCGACGGCGCGCCGTGGCGGAGTCCGTCCGAAGACTTCGCGAAGCCCGGGAGCGCCTGGAATCCGAAGGACCCGGCCCGGGCTCCGACGCCACCAATCGTGCGCCGGAGCTGAGTCCCGAACTTCAGGAGAAGATGGTGACCCTGGGACTGAAAAGCTTCTACGAGACGGGTTCGCCGGACCTGAAGGCGGAGTTGGCGCCGGTGGTGGGCGAACTGCAGCGGGCAATGGAGAGCGGACGCGGCTTCCGGATGCGTCCGGGACCGCCATGAAATCCGGAATGCGCGCCTTCACCCTCGTGGAACTCCTGGTCGTCCTCGGCATCCTCAGCCTCCTCGCGGCACTCCTCCTCCCGCAGTTGGGTCGAGCCCAGGAGCGGGCCCGGTCCACCGCCTGCCGCTCCAACCTCCGGCAGATCGGGCTCGGGCTCCGGATGTACCTCGACGAACACCGCGGCGTTTTTCCCACGATGCAGAATCGTTCCGCGAACACGAATCTGACGGTCACCAACACCCCGGAGACGGTGCTGGCGTCACAGATTGGGGCCGCGGGGGTGTGGCATTGTCCCTCCGACCGGCAGCAGTTCGCAGCGACGGGCAACAGTTATTTCTGGAACTTCCTCCTCAACGACCAGCCCTCCGACCGGGTGCGGATCCTGGGCATTCCCATTTCCGGACCCGGCGTTCCGGTGTTCAGCGACAAGGCGGGGTTCCACGCCCTGCTGGGGTCGGGCCGTTCGCAGAACCACCTCTATGCCGATGGCGCCGTGAAACAGTTCTTCGTGCTCGAACCGGACCGATGATCCAGCTGCGTCAGCTCACCAAGCGGTTCGGCGGCCGCGTCGCCGTGGAGTCCCTCGATCTGGAGGTTCGCCGCGGGGATGTCTTCGGCCTGCTCGGCCACAACGGCGCGGGCAAGAGCACCACCATCGGGATGCTGCTCGGCCAGGTCTGGCCCACGTCCGGGACGGCCTGCATTGCCGGACACGACGTCCTCCAGGAACGCGCCCGGGCACTCGCCCGGATGGGTGCGATCTTCGAGACACCCTCGTTTTACGACTACCTCAGCGGATGGCGAAATCTGGAGATTCTTTCCGCCTACACCGCGCCGGCATCCCCGAAGCGGCTGCGGGAGGTGCTGGATTGGGTGGGGTTGTCCGGACGTGAGCACAACGGGGTCCGCACCTACTCCCACGGCATGCGGGCGCGCCTGGCCCTGGCGCAGGCGCTGCTGCCCGATCCGGATCTGTTGATCCTCGACGAGCCCACCAACGGACTCGATCCGGAGGGCATTCATGAAATGCGGGCCACGATCCGGCGTCTGCACTCCGAACTCGGTCTGACCCTGCTGCTGTCCTCCCATCTCCTGCGCGAAGTGGAGCAGCTCTGCACGCGCATCGCGGTATTGAACCGGGGACGAAAGGTGTTCGACGGCCTGCTGTCGGAGGCACGTCCCCAACGCCCCTGGATCCGCCTGATCACCTCGGATCCCGTCGCGGCTCTGGCGGCCCTTCAGACATGCGGGCTGGTCGTGGAAACCCGCCCCGGCGGTCGTCTTCTTCCTGCGGAAGGTGTCGTCGTTTCGCAACTGGTCTGCCGCCTCGTGGCGCTGGGGATTCCGGTGGACGCCATCGCGCCCGAGGAACCCACGCTCGAGGAGTTCTATCTGGACCTGATGAAGACCGGGGCGGGACAACCGGGTGCGAACCACGAGACCTCCGGCACCACCCCACCCTGACCGCTGGATCTCGACGCGCATTCCCATGTTCCTGCTCCAACTCCGCCACGAACTTTGGAAACTCTTTGGGAAAAAGCGCACCTATCTCGGCTTCGGCATGTTTCTCCTCGCGCAGGCGGTGATTCTGCTGGTGTTCCGATTCTCCCGGGCGTCCCGGAGCCTGGGCGACGTGCTCCAGAACAACGGCTATGACGTCGCCTCATTTCTTTCCCCGCTGACGGCGGCCGCCTTCACCAACCTGTGGCTCGCCTACCTGCTGCTGCCGCTGTACGGGAGCCTCGTCGGAGGCGATCTCGTGGCCAAGGAGGCCGAAGATGGCACGCTGCGTATGATCCTCGCCCGGCCGATTTCGAGGGTGCGGCTGCTGACCTTGAAGTGGGTCGCGGGCGCCCTGTTCTCCGCGGTGCTCACGGCGGCCATGGCCACGACGGGACTGGCGATGGGGCTTCTGTTCTTCCGGTGGGGCGGGTTGTTTGTCTTTGTCCCGGGCGAGCTGTTCGGCGTGTTCCCGGCGGCGGAGGGATTCGGCCGGTATGTGGCGGCGCACACTCTGATGACGGTCAAGGCGGTGACCATCACCGGACTCGCCTTCGGATTCGGCTGCCTTCCCATCAAGCCCGCCGCGGCCACCATCCTGGCGCTGTCGTTCATTTTTCTGAACTTCATCCTCATGAACATTCCGTGGTTCGCGGACTTGAAGCCTTGGTTCCTTACCTACCATCTGAACCTTTGGCAGCAGTTGTACGTGCAGCCGGTGCCCTGGCCGCGAATCGGGGAATCCCTCAGCCTGCTCGCCGGTTTCAACGCCACCTTCTTTGCCCTGGGTGCGGTGGCCTTCGGCCTCCGCGACCTCAAATCGTGAACCCTGCCCGGCGGTCCGTTCGCGATCTCCGGGGACGGACTGCTGACAAACGGACCCCGCCCCGATTTGATGTCGCCATGAATCTCGCCCCTGTCCGCTGGATTCTCCTGGGGTCGCTCTCCCTGATGACCCCGTGCGGATGCTCGACCCATCACCCGGGCTCCGCGCCAACCCCGGCGTCCAGTCCCACGACGGACACTGCGTCGCTGTCCAACGTTTGGCGCATCCTGTCGGGCAAACAGTTCGTGGACCTCACCCACACCTTCAGTCCGGACACGCCGGTGTGGGCGGGGTTCGGGCCGGCGACCTTCGCGCCCGCCCGGGATCCGGCCACCGGACAGCCCTACACCCTCGCCAAGGATGGGTTCCACGCGACGCAGTACACCCTGGTGGGGCAGTATGGCACGCATGTGGATCCGCCGGCGCATTTTGATCCCCACGGCAGGACCCTGGATCAGCTTCCGGTGAAGGACATGATCCTGCCGCTGGTGGTCTTCGACGCGACGCCGATGCTGCGGCAGGATCCGAACCACGCGTGGAACGTTGCCGACATCCTGGCCTGGGAGCAGCGGCATGGACGGGTGCCGCACGGCGCTTTCGCGGCACTCCGGACGGATCTGTCGAAGGATTGGGACAGCGACCTGGAGCGATTCAAACGTCAGCCGTTCCCCGCTTGGTCTCCGGAGGCCATTCAGTTTCTCTACGAACAACGGGGCATCGTGGCCAATGGGCACGAATCGATGGACACCGACACGACCCCCGATTTGAAGTCCGAGACGTGGCTCCTTCATCACGGGCACTGGCAGGTCGAGGTGATGGCGAATCTGGACCAGGTCCCCGAAACCGGCGCCCTGATCGTTGTGGCCTGGCCCAAACCGAAGGACGGACTCGGGTTTCCCGTTCGGGCGTTTGCGATCCTCCCCTGAGGAATTCGGTGCTCGCCGGGGGCGGACCGCGGGGATTCCCTTTCCATCGTGCGCTATATCATCCGGGAAAAGCTCTTCTCCTTCGGCGACGACTTTTGGATTGAGGATGACTCGGGGCGTCGGGTGTATCTCGTGGACGGACGCGCCTTCACACTCTTCCGCGAAAAGCTTGTCCTGAAGGACGCCGACGGAAACGAGCTGGGCTTCCTGCGGGAGAAGCTGGTCTCGCTCCGGAAGGCCTATGAAATCCACCGCGGCGGGCACCATGTGGCGACCGTCAGCAGGCACCTGTTCAATTTCCTCCGATGCCGGTTCACGGTGGATGTTCCAGGACCGGACGACTATGAGGCGCAGGGCAGTTTTCTGGATCACGACTACCGGTTCACCCGCGGGGACCGGACCGTGGCGACCGTTTCCAAGAAGTGGCTGACCGTCCGGGACACCTATGCCGTGGACATCGCCGACGGGGAGGACGAGGTGCTGATCCTGGCGAGCGCGGTGGTCATCGACCAGATCTGCCACGATCGGGACGGGGACGAATCCGGTCACTGAAGGTGGCGGCTCTTGCGCCGCCGCGCGGGCTTCCGCAACGTTGCGCGGCATGGCCGCACCGTCCCCGCCTCCCACCAGGGTATCCTCCAGTGAACGCACTCTGCGTCAGGTGCGCCTGGTGCTGGCCGGCGTGGCCATCCTGGCCGCCGCGGCGGTCTGGTGGGTGGTGAAGACGGATCACGGGGCCGGCGCTCCCGGCCGCCGAAGCTCCCTTCCGCCCGTCGCACCATTCACCAATGTGACCGCCTCGTCGGGCGTCCTGTTTCGACATGAGAACGGAGCGCGGGGCCGAAAGCTGCTGCCCGAAACCATGGGGGGTGGCGTGGCGTGTTTCGACTTCGACGGGGACGGGGATGCCGACCTGCTGTTCGTGAATTCCACCTGGTGGCCCGACGATCCGCGGCGCGCCTCGGGCAGGGCGCCCACCGCCGCCCTCTATCGCAATGACACCGTACCCGGGGGACCGATTCGGTTTGTGGACGTCACCGCCGGGTCCGGACTCGACCGGGATTTCTACGGGATGGGGGTGGCCTGCGGGGATTTTGACAATGATGGTTCCGTGGACGTGTTGCTGACCGGGGTGGGCGGCAACCGGCTTTACCGGAACCGGGGTGGCGGAAAGTTTGAGGATATCACCGCCGCCGCCGGCGTGGGTGGCGCGCCAGGGGATTGGTCCACCGCGGCGGCCTGGGTGGATGTGGACAACGACGGCGACCTCGACCTGTTCATCGGTCGGTACGTCGGCTGGTCCCCGGAGAGGGATCAAAAGGTGAACAACCAACTCGTGGGCGTCGGTCGCGCCTACGGACGCCCGTGGAACTTTCCCGGCACCGTCCCCCGGCTCTTCCGCAACGATGGGGGAAAGCCCGGCCAGATCCGGTTCACGGACGTTTCGAAATCCAGCGGACTCCAGATCACCAATGCCGCCACCGGCCTGCCGGCGGCGAAGACGCTGGCGGTCGCCCCCATGGATCTCAACGAGGACGGGTGGATGGACCTCGTCGTGGCCAACGACACCGTTCAGAACTTCGTGTTCACCAACCGTCACGACGGCACCTTCGCGGAGGTCGGGGAATTGACGGGTCTTGCCTTCGACACCTTTGGCCAGGCCCGCGGCGCGATGGGCATTGACGCCGCCCGGCTTCGCAATGACGAGTCCGTGGCGGTGGCGATCGGGAATTTCGCCAACGAAATGAACGCGCTGTACGTCGCGCGCAAGGGTGGCCGGCACGACCAGCTCCTGTTTACCGACGAGGCGGTGTCCGAGGGCATCGGCCCGGCCAGCCAGGCGCTGCTCAAGTTCGGACTGTTCTTTTTCGACTGGGATCTCGATGGGCGTCCGGACGTCCTGACCGCAAACGGACATATCGAGGAGGAGATCGAGAAGGCGCAACCCGGGGCGAAATACCGGCAGCCGGCGCAACTGTTCTGGAATGCGGGAGGCGCACCCGCCTTTGTGCCGGTTGGCGAGGCCCAGGCTGGCCGGGACCTGTTCACGCCGGTGGCGGGACGCGGCAGCGCCTTCGCCGACCTGGATGGCGACGGCGATCTGGATGTGGTCATCTCCCAGTTGTCGGGCCCCCCCTTGATCCTGCGCAATGACCAGAAGCTCGGGCACCACTGGCTTCGTCTGAAGTTGAAGGGTAATGCCTCCAATCGGGACGCGATCGGTGCGTGGGTCACCGTGCGATCGGGAGGCCGAACGATGTCCCGCCAGGTAATGCCGACGAAGAGCTACCTCTCGCAGAGTGAACTTCCCGTCACCTTCGGACTGGGTTCGGAATCCACAGTGGATGAGGTGGTGATCACCTGGCCGGGCGGGCGCGAACAACGGATGACGGGCATTCCGGTGGACCAGCTCACCGTGGTTGAGGAGGCAACACCCAAGGGCGTTGGCGCCGGACAGAAACCCGGAAAGAATCCCTGAATGAGGCCCACGCGCTACGGCGCGAGGTCCGCGGCGGTCGCCGCCCGGTAATCCGCCAGGGATCGGAACACGTCGGCCGACGCATCCACGTCCAGGTTTCGGGCATCCACAGCAGCCTGTTCCCGCAACTGAATCGCGAGCAGATCGGTGGCGCCGAGCCGGAAGCGATCCTCCTCCGCCGCAAGCAGGTCTTCGGCGAGTACCACATTGAGTCGGGTTTGACGCGTCTGGTCGAACGCGGCGAGATAGGCGGAGAACGCATCCTGAATCTCCGTTCGAATCCGGTCCCGCGCGAAGCGCTCATCGGTGGAAACTTGTTCGAGAAGGCCATCCACCTCCGCCAGGCGTCCCTTGGCCTCACTGCGCTGCAGCGGCATCTTGAACTCCAGCCCCGCCTTCAGGTTGGGAACGGTGAGATCGTAATAGATGTCCTTGCCGAAGTCCTGGCTGATGTTCACCCCGGCATTGAGGTTCGGAAGCATCTGGTTGCGGGCAAGGCGGCGGTCCACTTCAAGCTTCTCGCGATTCAGCCGGATCCGGCGGAGTTCCGGGCGTCGCATCAGAGCCAGTTCGATGGCGGGACCGACGGCGTGCTCCGTCAGCGCCGGCACTTCGGGAAATGCCGGCGGCAGGCAGTCGAATCCGGGAGTGATCGGCAACCCATCAGGACCGCGGTAAAAGAGGGAAAGGGTGATCGATGCAGCCTCGAAGCGGCGGCGGGACTGGACGAGAGTGATCTCGCGGGCGACGACGAGACGCTCGTTGTCGGTCAGGGCGATCTTGGGGATCAGTCCCGACTGGACCTGATTGGTCAGGGCCACCGCGCGCGAGCGGGCCACCTGGAGCAGGTTGGACGCAATCCGGTACCGCTGTCCGTTGGCCACCCAGTTGTAGTAGGCGAGGGAACCGGCGCGGACGAAATCCAGTTGCTGCCGGGCGATGGCCGGATCCGCAAGCTTCTGGTCCAGCCGCGCCTTGAGGATCGCGGCGCGTCGACGGTCGATGGAACCGTCCTTCAGCAGGGGGACCTCCATCCCGAGTCGAACCTCGCCTGCACCCTCGGTGCGGTTCGGATAATAATCCGGCAACTTGTTTCCCCCGGTGTAGCGGTATCCGCCGAACACGGTGCTGCCCCATACCCCGGTAAACTGTTCGAACCCGACGTCCGCCGTTCCGTATTCGTAGTAGCCAATTGGATTCCCAAACACCTTGGCGAAGGCGTTGAAATCAAAGGGACCCGACGCGCTCTTCAGGCGTCCCGCGGCGATGTCCCGCTCAATCAACGCCGCCAGCAGGGGCGGATACTGATTCGTGATCGAGCCCAGCACGTGATCCAGCAGGAGCGGACACGGCAGGGTATCTTGGACCGCAGGACGGGGAGCCTCTTCCGCGGACGAACGACCGGAAAAAAGGATCCCCGCGACCAGCGCGGCAGTGATTCGGAGCCACCGGCTGGCCATGCCCGCGCGGGGCGGAAGCGTTGACGGGATCGACGTGTTCACCGGATGGGAGAGCCTTCGAAGGAGTCCGCACTCTTTTCCGCCGGACTCGCGGGGAATCCGTTCATGCGCCGCCATGCCTCATACCAGAAGGGAACCTGGGCCGCGAGGACCCACCCCTGGGCGCGGACCCCTTGTCGGAGAAGGTTCCCCGGGGGCCAGAGTTCGAGGGTATCCTTTCCGTCCACCCTGACATGATCCGGATTGGGGGCGACCACCACGCGGAACTTTCCCTTGCCGTTGTCCGTGGGATCCACAAACACAACCTCGCCTCCGAACGTGCCCCGCGGCGCCCGGAAGGGTCCCAGCACGGCCACCGCGGGCCAGCCTTCAAACTGTATCCGCACGTCGCTCCCGGGAATCACCACGCCGTTCGTTGTGGTCTGTCGTGCGTGGGCGAGGGGCATGTCATTGCCGTCCAGCCAAAGCTCCACCATGCGGCTCTCCGTCTCGGGAATGATAACGCAGATCGGGGATCCGGGACGCAGATACGTTCCCGGGGTCGCCTGTACGGACAGCACGATGCCGTCGCGGGGCGCTTCAACGGACTGGCGTCGCGCCTGGGCCAACTGGACGGAAAGGGCGCCGATCTGCTGGTCCGCCGCGGCAAGTTCAGCCTCGGCACTGTCGCGAAGGGATCTCGAATTGGCGATGGCCCCGCCAATCGTGGCCTCCTGCAGCGACAGGTTGGCCTGGGCGGCGGCGAGGTCGGCGGCGGTGCTCTTCTGCGCCAGTACGGCGAGCTCGTAGTCCTGTTCGGACGCCAGTCCCCGTTTGTCCTGGAACAGTTCGCGGATGCGCTTGAAGCGGAGTTCGGCCGTTTCGGCGGCGATCCGGGATGCGTTGATCCGCTCATTCGCGGCGGCTACCGCCGCCTGGAGGGATGCCTCCTGCTGGCGGATCTGGGACGACAGTTCGTTGGTGCGACTGGCCAGCGAGCGACGACGGCGCTGGGCGTCCGCGAGCTGCTGGCGAAGGTTGTCCAACAGATTGGGATCGTTGTCCTCGAGTTCGATCAGCACGTCGCCGGCCCGGACGCGCTGGCCTTCCACGATATTGGACTTCCGGACCACGCCGGGAACGCGGGCCTCGACATTCACCCGGCGCTCGAGCGGATCGTACGCAATCACCCGTCCGGTGCCCGAGACCGACTGCTGCCACGGCATGAAGGCGACCAGAAGCAGGGCCAGCAGGATCGCAATCGGAAGACCCCGGTGGATCCAGTCGAGGCCCCGGGCCGGATCGACGAGCAACAGGGGCGGCAACGGGGCGCCTCCAGTCTGAAGAGGAAGCGCAGCCTCGGGTGTCGCCGGGTGGGAGGTCCTGGCAGGCGCCGGTTTCACTGCGGAGTCTGAAATTCGCGGTTCAGTTCCCATGGGAGGAGGTGGATCCGGAGGAGGAACGCAGGGTGATCCGACGCTGGAATCGCTGGATGACGTCCGGATCCCGGGTGACCACGAGCAGGGTCCAGGGTCGGGAGGGCGCGCAAAGATAGGCCAGGATCTTCTCGATCACCTCCGGCTCAAATCCGTCGAGTGTGGCATCGAGCAGGAGCAACCGCGGCTGCGCAACCATCGCCCGGGCCAGCAGCACCTGCCGGCGCTCCGTTCCGGAGAGTGATCGCCCGAGGATCGAGATCGGCTCGCGCAACCCGAATTTCATCGCCTGAACCTTGCGAAGAAGGCCGACCGCCGCCATCGCCTCCCGGACTTCGGCCAGACCGACCGACTCATTTCCCAGGCGGACATTGTCGAAGAGCGATCCGTCGAAGATTTCGTCGTCCCCATGGACGCGTGCCACGTGACGGCGGAGTTCGGAGCGACTCCAATGCCGGAGGTCGAGTCCATCGAGGTCCACGTGACCTGCGGACGGCTCGCGGAGTCCGTAGAGGATGTCGAGCAGCGTGGTGCTGCCGCTGGAGGATTCCGCAACCCACGCCACCCGCGCGCCGGGTTCCAGGCGGAGATTCAATCCCTTGAGCACCGGGACACCAGGCGAGTACTCAAAGGACAGGTTCTCGATCACGACCTCCGCGCCCTGCGGGGACCCGGGCCGCGGCGATTCGCCCGCGTCCGATTCCACCTTCAGATCCACCAGATGGCCGACCTTGTCGATCGCAGTCAGGCAGTCGTAGGCCGTCTCCAGCTGCTTTCCGAACTTGGCCACGGCTGCGAGCGTGGCCGTCAGGATCAACTGACTCGCGACGAGCTGTCCGACGGAAAGCTGGCCCTCCAGGACCAGGTACCCGCCCCAGCCCAGCAGTACCACCGCCGCCGCCACCTCGACCCCGAGCAATCCAAGGACCTGGTGGAACAGGATGCGGAAATGCGCCTGCCGCTCGCGGAGATACCGGCGCGTGAAACCATCCGCCCATTCCGCCGCGAGTTCCTTTCCGCCGGGTGCCTTGAACACCGTGGAGAACAGCGCGACCTGCTGGAGCCATCCCGCGGTGGCATACTTGGCGCGCGACTCCGCGATGCTGCTCTGCACACCGCCCCGGCCCAGACGCCAGATCAGGAAGAACACCAGCACCAGCATGCCGGCGTCGAACCAGAACAACGTCCAGTCGTAAAAGGCCAGCACCACCGATCCCACCAGGAAGGTGAGCAGCACATCCAGTCCGTCGAGGAGCAGCTGCGCCGCGGCCTTCTGCAGAGTCATGATGTCGAAGAACCGGTTGGTGAGTTCCGGACCGTGATGCCGGTCGAACTCGGACTGGCAGACCCGCGGAAGTCGCAGGGCGAAGTCGGCGGTGAACCGTACGAACAACCGCCGTTGCAGGCGTTCGATCACCGTGAAGGCCAGCGCCCGAACGAGTGCGTGCAGCGTGAGGAAGGTCGCCAGGACTCCCGCGAGCACGAGGAGCGCCTGGACGTAAACCCGCTGCTGTCCCCCGAAGGCGATGTTGCTGACCAGCGCGTCCGCAGCGAGGGGGACAGCAAGGTACAGCAGACCGGTCACCACTGAATAACCGAGGAGGCTCCAGAGATCGGCACGCTCCAGCCGTGCCAGGGCGCGGATCCGTTGAAACGGCGTGGGATGGCCGTGATCGGATCCGCCGTGTGACTCGTCGTCGCGATCGGGAGGCGGTCCCTCACCGCCCGGGGGAGGCGCCTGGAGTGCGAGGTCCTGCGCCGGAAGATCCCGCTGAACGGCGAGCCAGGTCCGGGGCGTTTCCGCCGTCTCACCGAGCAGGGCCGCAAGCCCGCGGAGGCCCACTGTGGTGTCCCCGGACTCGAGTCCCCGCACCCGCACGCGACCGCCGCTGCGACGGACCAGGGTCAGGAAGGAAACGCGTCCACCCGCGGACAAACTGACGGCCAGGGGATGCTCATCCCGGGCGTGATGTACCGCGTCGCGAACGCTGATCCGAACGAGTTCCGCCCGCATGCCGCAGCTTTGGACGACGCGCCGGAGCCGTTCGAGCGGATCGAGGTCCGGATCCGAGCTCCGCCCCAGTTCGGCTCGCACCGCCCGACGGATGGTATCGGAGTCGGGTTCGAAGCCGCAGTCCACCGCGAGGTGGTGCAGAGCCGTTTCGAGCGTCAGACCTTCGTCGCGAGCCCGTGCCCGCTCGGGTGCGGTTGGCGTTTCGTGTCGGGTTTCCATTTCTGGGAACAAAATCCAGGGCCGAATCCGGAAGTCTTTCCGGTTTCAGGATTACGGCGGCGTTGTTTGAGCCTCCGATGTCCCGGGAGATTCGGTCAGAAGCCACGCCCCCAGCCCGCTGAAACTTCCCGGAGATCCGGGACATCAGCAGGCGGAAGGTCGGGGCATCCGGCAGCGGCCTGGTTCGGGCCGGGATCTTATCCGCGATCCGGAAGGGCGCAAATCCCCTTCGGCGGATCCTCACGATCACGATCCACACGCTGGACGAGTGCGTTCCCGATGGGAATGAGCACCAGCGCGGCCAGGATTCCCGCCGGGACGTCCACCGCGTAATGATACCGGCAGTACACGGTGGAGACGCAAAGCAGGGAGACGGCCACCAGATGCACCCAGCGGAGCCGCGGGAACAACCGCCAGGTGAACCAGAGGGTGGTAAGCGCGACCGCCACATGGCTGCTGGGAAATGCCGCGCTCAGCGCCTCGAAATTCCGGTAGATGAACGCCATCAGGTGGTGGAAGGGGCCTTCCTGAATCCCCGCGGGAAAAGCGAGTTCGGGCAGGGGCGGCTGCCGGGCCAGGTACCATTCCCGTTCCGGCGTCGGGCGGAACAGAAGGCGTGGACCTATGACCGGCACCCAGAAATAGAAGCAATAGCAGGAGTAAAAGACGAAGGAGACCACGCTGATGTAGCGGCGGAAGACCGGACGGTCCCGGAACCAGAGCCAGAGTCCGGTGCCGACGATCATGACGTAATAGCTGAAGTACGCGGCATACATCAGTTCACTCACCCAGGGCTCCGAAAAGCGGTGCATGAGGGCGACGCTTGGCTCGGTGCCAAACAGGCGGAGCTCTGCTTCGAGGAACAGAGGATCCAGCCGCGAAGTGCCGACGGCCCGGTTGATCAACTCGGTTTCGCGGAAGAACGCCGTGTAGAGCAGGAGCGGATACACGGCGCGAAGAAAAGCCACGATCGGGATTCGCGATCCGCGGGCCTCGGCGTGGATAAGGGCGTGGATCCCCGCCATGGCCGCCAGATGGCCAAGGATCACCCACGGCCAGCCCGAAGGAGCCGTCCGGTGAAACACCAACAACAGAACAATAACCCCCGCCAGGAACGCCTGCGACGCCCAGTCCACAAACCGGTACCGTCGCACGTCGCCGCGGGCACCCTCAGCCCGGATCATTTAGGGCTTAGGAGCCGGCGCGGGTGCCGGCGGGGTTGCCTTGGGAGGAGCGGCGCCGCCCGGCGACTCCGGGGCGGGCGCCGAGCCCGAGGCGGTCGTCGAGGTGGCCGCAGGCTTGTCTGCCGCCGCGTCCTTTGCCGGCTCCGGATTCGCCGCGAGCCACGCCTTGGCCTCCTCGTTGCCGCGCTCCGCGGACAATGCGTAAAGGCGGCGCGCTTCGACTGGATCGGCCGTCACGCCCTTCCCCTCCTCATAGCGCTTGGCGAGGTCGAAGGCTGCGTCCGCGGATCCGTCGTCAATGCGCTGGCGAAGGAAGGCGACCACTCGGTCCTCGACGCCCACCTGCGCCGCCTTGTTGCGCTGGTTGGCGGCGGCCTCATTGGCCGCGGTCTGCGCGGCCGTCGACGTGGTCGGAACTGCGGCCGGAGCACCGGAGCCGGTGGCGGCGGTGGCGCCGCCCGTGGCCTTGTCCAGCGAGCGGCGAATGCGCCCGACGGACTGGGCCGACGCGGACGGAGTCCAGGAGGCGGCCAAAATGACGGCAGCCAGGGAAACGGCGGAAAGCGTCTTCATGGGATAAACAAGGCACGCGCCGGGGCTCGGAGCGAACTTTTCCCGAGTCTGTCGCACATCGCGGGGTGATTGGGAAGCCCGGTTTCTCACACTTCCACCGCCGCGCGCTGCTCACCGCAACCAATCCGGGAGTACGCGCAGCACCGCTTCCGCTCTGGATCCGCACCCCAACCTCGCCTCCGCGTCAGCCTCACCCTTCACGTTGCCTGCGAGAAAGCGGGAGCTGCGCTCTCGCTATAAACCCTGGCGGTCTCCTCACGCTCCATCCGTCGCGAAGCGTCTTGGACTGCGGTAGTCCCCTACCGCCTTCCATCCCGCCGGGACGCGCATCGAGAAACTCCCCCTCTCACCCGCGGACAACGCGTCGTTCCAAAGCGCCAGCTTCGCTGGCGCACTCCTAGAGTTCCGTCACCGCCACCTTTCGCAGACCGAGCCGCAGCGGCAGCCAGCCGGAAAGGATGCTGACCAGCACGAATGCGGTCCACGCGCTGGCCGCACGCGCGGGCGTGAACTGGTCCATGGCGTCCGGATGCCAGCCCCACGGACTTCCCAGCGCCAGCAGCACCACGGATCCCACGATGTAGAGAAAACTGAGAACGAGGCAGAAGGTGCCGCCAAAACCGCTGACAATCTTGCTGGGATTGGTTTCCCGGAAGTCCGGATACAGGGCGCCAAGTCCGACCGCAATGCCATTGAGGGTGAATGTCATCACGGTGATCGTGATTCCAAAAAACACCATGTGGGCCAAATCCAGTCCCAGCATGGAACACGACAAGAGGATCAGTCCCAGGGTCACCACCAGGGTGGCGCAGCCCGCGAGCCAGAACTTGAGGCGGACCACGCGGACGAGTCCGATGGGCGCGAGTCCCACCACCCACACCCGTTTTCCCTCCAACGAAAACTGGGGAAACACGAAGCGGGTCGTCAGGGTCGCCAGGTTCAGCGCGCAGGCACCGAGATTCAGGTAGCTGACGAGCGAGATCCAGAATGGGGAATCCAGCTGACGGGTGAAATGGCGCAGGTTGATGATATACACCGTCAGCAGCCCGAAGAGCATCAAGGTCTGACCCCATTGCGTGGTGTCCCGCCAGAAAACCCGGAGATCCTTGGCCACGAGGGCTCGGACATCGGACGGAATCCAACCGCGCCAGGCGAGCAGTCCGTCCAGCCAGTCCCGTGGCCGCAACAGGACACTCAGGCGCTGCAGGTTCCGGCGCCGTTCCTCAATTCGTTGGAACCAGGTCCAGTTCGAGAAAATGCTGCCCCGGCTGTGGACGGTGCTCGACGCCTCATAGAACGCATTCCCAAGACGGTTGGCGGCGACGGCGCCGAAGAAGAGGACGTAGCTCAGCAGGACGAGCGCGTAGAACAGGGCGGTGGGAACCGCACCTTCGCTCCAGTTCTGGACCGAGGCGCTCAACCAGTAGCTGGGCAGGAGGGGAAACTGGGCAAAGCGCGTGTTGTCGAGCAGTCGGTCAATCACCGCCAGGACCCGCGTCTCGAGAAGGTCGTCCGTGATCGGCTCGGGGCGGAACTTGAACAGGACCAGTCCGATCACTCCCAGCACTACCCCGGCAAGCAGGATCTGGAATCCCTTCCGGTCGAGAAACCGCGCGACGATGATGGCCAGCCAGCAGCCCGCAATCCCGGGCAGCACGATGAACAATCCGATCATGGCCAGGACCACCGGATAAAAATGCCAGTCCACCCGGTTCACGAGTCCGTAGGCGGCAATCAGCGGCGCGATGAGGAAGACGAACGCCCACGAGGCCAGCAGGGTCGATTCAACCATTTTCCACTGCAGCACCGTCCGGCACGGAATCGGCAGGGCCAGCAGGAAGGCCGTCTCCCGGCTTCGAAACAGATTGGTGTATCCGATCACCAGATTGGACAACAGCAGCAGGGCAAACAGGAACGCAAAGAGCAGGTACAGGAGCCGTTCCACCAGGAGCCCGCCAAGACCGGGAAACCGCGAAAGGAACTGCAGGCCCTTGTAGAAGAGGGTGAAGGCCAGCAACGCATAACCGGCGAGGAACGAGACGATGAGGGCGAGCAGCAGCCACGACTGGTTGCGCAACGCCACAAGGCGCCGCCACGTGGACCGCAGTGCGACTTCCAGAAGCAGCCGCAGCGGAGATGCGGGATTCATCCCGGTCCTCCCGGGGACACCCTCCCGTCCTGCGCCTCCTCCACACCGGAAACAGGCTCGTCCTCCGTGATGGCCAGGAAGGCCCGCTCCAATTCGCCTTCCGCTCCGGCCCGCCGCCGGATCTCGTCCGGGGTTCCCACCGCCAGGAGGCGCCCGCGATGGATGATGCCGACGCGGTCCGCGAGTTCGTCGGCAACATTGATCTGGTGGGTGCTCAGGAAGACGGTCATGCCGGCGCGGGACCGCTCACGAAGCAGGTCCTTCACCACCCGCGCGTGGTGCGGATCCAGCCCGACCATGGGTTCATCGATGACGAACACCTCCGGCTGGTGCAGCAGGGCGCTGGCGATGGCGACGCGCTGGCGCGTGCCGTGGCTGAGTCCCTCGATCGGCTTGTGCAGCCATTCGCCGAGATGAAAACGGGACACGAGATCGGACGCTCCGGATTGAATCGCGGCATCGCTCATCCGGAACAACTGCCCCGTGAACCTCAGGAATTCCCACGGAGTGAGTTTGTCGTAAAGAAATGGGAAATCCGGCACGTAGCTCAGCCGTGCCCGTGCCTCCAGGGGTTCCGTCTGGACATCGAATCCCGCGACCTTCACCGATCCCGAGTTGGGGCGGATCAGTCCCACGATCATCTTGATGGTGGTAGTCTTGCCGGCCGCGTTGGGGCCGAGGACGCAGAAAAACTCCCCGCGGGGCACTGTCAGCGAGATGCCGTCCACGGCCCGGACATCCCCGAAGTGTTTCACCACATTGTGAAGTTCGATCATGGGCGTGGAACCGATCCGGATTCGTTGCCGAGGAGAGGGAGCGCCTCGTTGGAGAGGAGAAGATTGTCGGGAAGCTTCGCCTCGAGGATTTCCCCGGCACGGCTCAGGTACACCACACCCTCGTAGCGGCCGAGGACCGTGGCATGGACGCGGAAGACGCGGACGCGGTTGCGTCCCACCTTGAGCCAGTCGTTGCGGGCCTCCCAGCGGACGGCATCGCGCAGCTTCGCCGGATCGAATCCTCCGAGGTTCGACTTGAGCGGTCCCGGAAGCAGGGCCGCGTAGGGCCCCAGGAGCGCTCCCGTCTGCTGGAGATCCCGCAGCGTGAAGACCTGCTCCCAGCTGTTCCTTCCCTCCTCGAAACGAATCCGGATCCGTTCGTCCCCATTGTGGGCCGTGATCTCCCAGTTGGAGGGGCGCTGGAAAAACCGGAGTCTCAGTTCCTGCCAGACGCGGTTGGTGTCGAGTTCGGCGCGGATCGCCACGCGCCAGCGGTCCGAAGGGTTTCCGCCGGTCAGATTGAGATCCACCTCCAGATTGTATCCAGTCGCGGTCACCATTCCCTCCGGCTCCGCCTCCACTTCGGATGCAGGCTGGGTTTCCGTGACGCTCGGCCTCCAGCTAAGGAGTCCGAGGGACTCGCCCCGGTGGCGGACCACCAGGACGGACTGGTCCGGAGCACTCAGCAGGCGGTCGAGCACCGTCTCCACGGGAACCTCGGAGAGCGAGTCGGGACCGCGTCCGAACTCCGCCCGCCACAGCAGGACATTCATGACCAGCCAGAAGGCCGTCACGAGCATCAGGAAGATCCGGGCGGCCATGCGTTCAGGCGTTCCCCGTCGGGCCGGCTGCGTCAGCCTCTCCCGGGAACACGTTCCGTCCGAATGTCGCTCGGGCCCTCACGGATTGGGAATGTTGACCGTTTGCCCCACCTTCATCCGGTTGGGATTGAGTCCCGGATTGGCGGCGAGCAGGGCCTTGGTGCTGACCCCGGCGCGGCGCGCAATGGAGGCCGCAGTGTCCCCGGCGCGGACGGTGTAGCTCCTAGTGCGGGGCGCAGTCGAGGGGGTGCCCGTGGACACCGGCGTCCGGGTGGGCGCGGTCCGGGATTGCGAGGAGTTGGAAGAAGTCGTCGGATTGGAGGGGGCCGTGACCAGGTTGGTGGACGGAGTGACAGCAACGGACGGAGAGCGGGTTTGGACGGGCGCGGGATCCCGAACCAGCCCTCCCCCGGAGCCCCCCGCGGACGGCGTCGCCGGCGCGTTGGTCGAGAGACGAAGGCGGGCGAGCTCCTGTTGCAGTTTTTGGATGGCGTCGTCCCGTTCCGCGACCTTCTGCCGGAGTTCGTCCACGCGGGCATCGGTCTGCTGGCGCCCGAGCCGCTCACTGTATTTCAACGCGAGCCGCAGTTCGCACTGCTCCAGCAGGCCGGCGAGTGTGGGATCCGGCTTCACGCCCCGCTCGGCCAGCAGGCGGCTGCACCGATTGTAGTGGTAGGCGGCGCTCGTGTAGTCCTCGGTTTCCCGGAACAGGTCCGCGATGGCCATGTGAGCCTGGGAATTGGCCGGATTGGCATGCAGCGCCCGCTCAAAACTCTGGATGGCGCGGTTGGTCTGCCCCTGCATGCGGAGATTGTTTCCCTCAATGTAATTGGCCTCGTGCGCCTCGTTCTGGGAGCCGCTCTCCCAGCGGTCGCAGCCGCTGCCCAGCAGCATTACCCACAGAATTCCCAGCCAGCCCATTGTCTTCGCAGTTCCGGACATCACTGGGCGAAGGCTAGGAAACGAGGCCCGGACGTCAACGCAACCTCATGCGCGGAAATTCGCTTTACAAGCGTAAACACACCAATCACTCTTTCCCCGTGAAATCCCGATCCTCCCCAAGCCGGCCCGAATTTCGGGAATTCCCGCGAACGACCGGCGGATTCACCTTGATCGAACTTCTGGTGGTGATCGCCATCATTGGCATCCTCGCCAGCATGATGCTGCCCTCGCTTTCCGGGGCAAAGCAGCAGGGCAAGATAATCCTGTGCATCAACAACCTGCGTCAGGTGGGCCTGGCGATCCAGATGTACGCCGACGATCACAATCAGCGGTTCCCGCCGGCGGCTGTCACCCAGATCGATCCCCAGACCGGCCTGCCGGTGGACCCCATCCCCCGGGGCACCCTCCAATCCCTCGGAGGCCGGGATCCGATGAACATGCACTGCTATCCGAACGCCCGGTCGCGTCCCCTGTGGCAGTACATCAAGCCGTCCGACGTTTTCCGGTGCCCCGACGACCGTGGGCAAAAGATCCTCCCCTGCGGAGGCGACTGCGATCCGGATTTCATCCCTTCCAACTACAAGGTGGTCGGCATGAGCTACCAATACAACGGGGGAACGCCCCTGGTGCTGTCCGGCGGGGGATTCCTGGCTTGGAAGAACTCGCCCACCCTGCCAGCCACGCTGGCCGGGCAGGCGGAGGGCTGGGTGCCCGATCCGTCCCGCTTCATCCTGATGCACGAACCCCCGGCGCGGATCTATGGATGCATCGAATCCGGACCCCGCTGGTACCAATGGCACTACGCGGCCGCGGGGCCTGCGGAGTTTGTGGACCCCCGCAGCGCCCCGGCGCGGTTCATCTCCCCCATCCTCTTCGTCGATGGGCACACCCGCCGTCACAATTTCACCCGTGCGCTGACGACCGACCCGTACCACCCGTACGAGGAAACCGCGGACTGGATGTGGTACAAGGGGCCTGACAGGTAGGCGGCAACCCGGTACACCTCCTCCGGAATGCCTGATCCTGAACCGACATCGGCTCCGGCAACTGCGGTGGCCGGCCCCTCCCTTTCCGAACTCCGCGTCCCGGTGACCGATCTCCCGCGGGTGCACGAGGCCCTGGCGCGCGCGCTGGGGGATGCCGGCGTCGGCGGACAGGAACTGAACGTGCTCTTCGGTTCCGGCATCCGGGCGGTGTGTGCCGGGTGCGGATTGCCGGTTACCGGCGCGGAACTCGGGGAACTCACCGTGCCGGGCGAGGAGGATCGGGATCGGGCCCTCCCTCCCAAGCTGGAGCGGCTTCGCCTCGGCTTTTGCCCCCGCAACGGATGCGAGGCCCGGTTCTTCAACGTGGAAATCACCGGACCCGGGCGCTTCGATCGGGGTCAGGTGCTCGCCCGCACCCGGGATCTGCTGGAGGGAAAGGGGGGGCCCAAGCTCACCCTGAAGCCGGTGGTGTCCCCCGCCACCCGCAAGGCCACCCAGCGGCTGGCCCTGATCACCCTGGCGACCCTGTTCATCGCCTTTGTCGTGTACCGGGTCACCTTCTACTGGAGTCAGCCCATCCCTTTCGTCCAGCCCAAGTCGCCCTTTGCCATCGAGCCCAAGTCGATGGATCCAAATCAAAAGTGACCGCCACTGCGGTGGGACCGCACATCGCCACTATCGGGAGAGAACAAGCCGGCGTTCCTCCGGAGTGAGCGGACGCCACGATCCGGGGGCCAGATCCGCGGGGCAAAACTCCCCGATCTTCTGCCGGATCAACCGTAGCGTGGGATGCCCAATGCCGGCGGTCATTCGCCGCACCTGCCGGTTGCGTCCCTCCACCAGTTCCACCGCGATCCAGCAATCGGGCACATTCTTCCGAAACCGGATAGGCGGATCCCGCGGAGCGATCACCGGCTGCGGCGAAAGCATCCAGGCCCGGGCCGGCAGCGTGCGGCGCCCCTGGATGACCAGTCCCTGGGCAAGTGCCGCGAGGGATTCCGGCGAGGGGATTCGCTCCACCTGCACCCAGTAGGTCCGTCGATGCGCCTGCGTGGGATCCAGCAGGCGTGTGTTCAACCCGGGTTCGTCGCTGAGCAGCAGCAGCCCCTCCGAGTCGGCATCCAGGCGTCCGAGCGGATAGACGCGGGGCGGGAATCCGAATTCCGCGAGGGTCCGGTTCGGCGAGCCATCCGGCGAAAACTGCGAGAGCACGCCATACGGCTTGTGAAACGCCAGCAACACCCCGACAGGGGATCAGGAGGACGGACGAAGTCCAAGTCCGCGGCGCGGATCCCCACCCAGACCATCAACGCGGCTTTGACGCAAAGCCCGAACTGTTCTTGGGTTTCGTCTGCACCCAAACCGCCATGAGCCCGAAGGGAGAGCGGAGAGTTTTCCGAATCTCAACCTGAGGTGTCCGACTCTCTCAACTCGGATCCATCCCGGGCGGAGCCTACCCCGGACCCCACGATTGCTCCCGACGGTCTCCCCGATGAACCGCCCCTTTCGGTCCGTTTCCTCGCGGGAAAGTCCCGTCCAATTCTCACAGGGCACCGGCGAGCGGAACCACGGCAACACCTCCATCTGGAGTCTCCCTTCCGTGGACGAACGAAAGTGGGTGCGGAGAATTTCATGGCGTCGGACCAGCCCCTCCCAGGCGGCGAGCCAGGCCGTGGGGACGAGTGGCTCCTGGAATTCGATCACCAGTTGCTGCACGTAGAGCCCAACGTTCGGCGCCAACCGGGTCGCCTGAACCATTCCCGCTTGAATCAGGGTCGTGGGGGCGGTGAACCCCTCCGTTTCGTCCTGAGAATATCTGGGTAACACTCCGCTTCTCAGAGGCCGGCGGCCATTCCCGAAGCAAGCCTTTGTTTCCGGATACGCGAGAACACGACCTTATCGAATGGGGCACGAGAAACCTGCGAGGGGGCAGTGCAACAGCGGTCCCTGCCGCTTTTTGAATGGCGCGCTGATGCGATTCGGGTGTGGCGATTCGCGGCGCGCGTCCCGGCGGGACGAAAGGCGGGAGCTCCGCTCCCGCACTCCAGGATTCTCTTTTTCGGCGGGGTGACCATGCTGAACGGCCTCGGATGAATTCCGCCATCATCGTCGCCGCCGGGCGCGGGACCCGCATGGGACCCGACGTGGACAAGCTCTTCCTGCCTGTGGCGGGCCGGCCCGTGGTGGCCCATACGTGGGAACGGTTTGACCGGCATCCCGACATCCACGAGGTGGTGGTGGTGGTGCGGGCCGGAATGGAATCGGCCTTTGCCGAACTCGCCGAACTTCATGGATTCCGCAAGCCGCACCGGTTCGTCCCTGGGGGCGCCGAGCGCCAGGATTCCGTCGCCCACGGACTGGCGGCCACCGACTCCTCGGCGCACCTCGTCGCCATCCAGGATGGTGCCCGCCCCTGCACCGCTCCCGCCGTCATTTCCCGGTGTCTCGCCGCCGCCCAACAGGCCGGTGCCGCCGTAGCCGCGCAGCGGGTCACGGACACGCTCAAGGAATCCGATGGCGGCCACCGCGTGGCTCGGCATCTGGACCGGTCCCGGCTCTGGGCGGTGCAGACCCCCCAATGCTTCCGGCGGGAAATCATCGAACGCGCGCTGGCGGCCGTCCGGGAGTCCGGACGCCAGATCACCGACGACACCGCCGCCTGCGAATTGATCGGACAACCCGTGGAACTGGTGGAGTGTCCGGAACCGAATCCCAAGGTCACCCAGCCCGGCGACGTGCCCTGGATCGAGTTTTTGCTTCGGAGCTAGGGTGGTTCGCACCGGGTCATATCCATGGATTTGGCGAACTCCAAGTGCGGATCCCGACTCCTTCGCGGAGGCCTGCGTCTGACCATGCTCGCGCTGGGGATTCTCGTCATGGCTGGAGGGCATCTTTTCGCCGCCGAGGACGTGATCGCCGATTTCGAGGGACCCGATTTTGGAGCGTGGACCGTGACCGGGGACGCGTTCGGGACCGCTCCCGCGACGGGGGCACTTCCAGAGCAGGCGCCCGTCGGCGGATTCCGAGGACGCGGATTCGCCAGTTCCTTCCATGGTCGCGACAAAGCCACCGGACGTCTGACCTCGCCTGAGTTCACCCTCAACCGTCGGTACCTGAATTTCCTGATCAGCGGGGGCGAGGAAGTCGGGGCGACCTGCGTCAACGTCTTGGTGGACGGAGCCGTGGTGCGGTCAGCCACCGGACGCGAGGACGAGTTCCTCAACACCGCGACCTTCGATCTGGGTGAGTTTGCCGGTAAGAAGGCGCGCATCGAGATCGTGGACGCCTTTACCGGCAGCTGGGGCCATATCAACGCCGACCACTTTGTCCTGAGCGACACGGCCGCCGTCCCGCCCTACGTGCAGAATCCGCCGCCGCCACCCCCCTTCCACGACGAAGCACTTCGCCCGCAGTTCCACTTCACCGCCCACAGCAACTGGCTCAATGATCCCAACGGATTGATCCGAGCCGGGGGAGAGTACCATCTCTTCTTCCAGCACAATCCCCAGGGACGCCAGTGGGGCAACATGACCTGGGGACATTCGACGAGTCCGGACCTGATCCGCTGGAAGGAGCTGGAACCCGCCCTGCTTCCGGATCGGCTCGGGACCATGTTCAGCGGCTCCGTGGTCGTGGACGCCCGCAACACGACCGGATTTCAGTCCGGGAAGGATCCCGCCTTGGTGGCGATCTACACCGCGGCCGGAGGCACCAGCCGGGAATCCGAGGGAAAACCCTTCAGCCAATGCCTCGCCTATTCCAATGACCAGGGACGCACCTGGACCAAATACGACGGCAATCCCGTCCTCAAAGCGGTCGGCGACGGGGACCGCGATCCCAAGGTGTTCTGGCACGCGCCGTCCGGTCGCTGGATCATGCCCCTCTACGTCGGAGTGCCGGACCCCTCGCGGAAGGGACGCGATGGCAAACCGGGCGTGCGCAACACCTGTCAGTTCTTCACCTCACCGGACCTGAAGTCCTGGACCCACACCGGCACCTTTTCGGGCGAGGTGTACGAATGCCCGGGTCTCGTGGAGCTGCCCGTCGATGGGAATCCTTCCCGCACGCGATGGGTTCTGTGGGGCGCCGACGGGGCCTACTGGGTCGGAGCATTCGACGGGCGAAACTTTGTCGCGGACGCCGGGCCTGTGACCGGGGATCTCGGCTCCCACTTCTACGCGGCACAGGCCTGGGACGCGCTGCCCGATCACCGAGTGGTGCTGATCGGATGGATGCGCGGGGGCGAGTATCCCGACATGCCCTTCAACCAACAGATGGGGTTCCCGGTGGACCTGTCGCTGCAGACCTCCACAAACGGGATCCGGCTCGTGAAATGGCCGGTGCCGGAAATTCGCAACTTGTTCAGCAGTGTCCTTCGCGAGGACCTGGCGCGTCCGTTGCCTGCGGGAACGAACCTTCTCTCGGGCAGCATTCCGGACACCCTCGACCTCGAGTTCGAGTTTCAGCCGGGAGCCGCCCGGGAGGTCCGTCTCGATATTCGCGGCGTACCCCTGCATTGGGATTCGGCCTCGGGAAACCTGGAGGTGCTTGGGAAGACGATTCCGTCACCGGTCGCGTCCGGCACCATGGGACGTCGCAGCGACTTCCCGGCGCCATGGGGGCCGGACCTGGTCCCCTGGGACCGCAGCGTCCGGTGGCGAATCCTCGTGGACCGCACCTCGCTGGAAATCTTCGTGAACGGGGGCACCGCGGTGGGCTCCTTCTGTTGGGTCCCGCGGGAGGAACCCTCCCTGGCCATCGTAGTGAAGGACGCCAGTCTGCCTCGGGCCCGGCTGGTGCGAAGAACCCTGAAGTCCGCCTGGCGGCCGTAATCTGGGTGCGGGAGCGGAGCTCCCGCTTTCTCGCGGCCGATGCGGAGTGGGCAAATTGGCGCCGGATCCGCGGCTGGGGCGAGAATCCAGAGCGGCAGCTCCGCGGCACGCACTCCCAGGATCCGAAAATGTCATGCAAAATTCGGTTCCGCCCGGCCCGGCTCCTGCTAATCTCGCGCCCCGACTTCACTATGGAAATCATGGAACTTCTCCGGGGCGTCCTGAAGGCCGCCGTCGAAGGTGGCGCGTCCGACGTTCACATCAAAGTGGGTGCGCCTTTCGTCCTTCGCATCAACCGCCAGTTGGTGGCGATCGAAGCCCCGCAGCCGACAGATGCCTGGATGAATTCGGTGGTGGAGAAGATCGTGCCGCCCCACGCCCGGAAGCGGTTGGACGACGACCGCGAGGTAGACTTCAGCTACCTGGAACCCGGAGTCGGCCGTTTCCGAACCAACATTTTCCAGCAGAAGGGTTCGTTCGCCCTGGCCATGCGCTACGTGAAGACGCAGGTGCCCAGCTTTGAGGAACTCGGCCTGTTGCCGGTGCTCAAGGACATCGCCTCCTCGCATCGCGGCATCGTACTGGTTGCCGGAACCACGGGCTCCGGAAAGTCCACCACGCTCGCGGCCATGCTCGAGCACATCAACGCCAACTTCAAACGACACATCGTCACGCTGGAGGATCCGATTGAGTTCGTGTTCGAGGACAACCAGTCGGTGATCGAGCAGCGCGAGGTCGGACTGGACACCATGAGTTTCCAGAGCGGACTCAAACACGTGCTCCGTCAGGACCCCGACATCATCATGGTCGGTGAAATGCGCGACTCGGTCAGTTTCACGGCCGCCATGCAGGCCGCGGATACCGGGCATCTGGTGTTGTCCACGTTGCACACCCAGAACGCCTCCCAGTCCATTGGGCGCATCCTGGATTTCTTCAAGCCCGACGAGCGCGAACAGGTCCGCCGGCAGCTGGCGGGAACGCTCAAGGCGGTCATCTGCCAGCGCATGGTCGCGACCACGACCGGGGGCGTCACCCCGTCGCTGGAGATCCTGATCAACACCCCGACCGTCCGAAAAATGCTTGAGGAGAACCGGCTGGAGAAGATCGGTGCCGCGATTGAGACCGGACGCGACGACGGGATGCAGACGTTCAACCAGGCGCTCTACGACCTGGTCAAGGCGCGCAAGGTCACGGAGGCCGAGGCTCTCAGCAAGGCGAGCAACCCGCAGGCGCTGGACATGATGTTCAAGGGCATCTTCCTCGACGAGGGACGCCGGATTCTGTCCTGAGGGCGCTCCCCTGGGAGTGCGGCAGCCTCCGCTGCCGCTCTGGATTCACGCCCCAACCGCGACCGCCGCATCAACCTCACACTGCGCGTCGCCCGCGAAAAAGCGGGAGCTCCGCTCCCGCACTCCAGGTCGGTTTGATTTGTACTCCGCGCCGCGGGCTGCTCCCCTCGCGCGCGTCGAATGCCCGTTTCCGTGAAACTGCTCCCGGCCGCCCTCCGGTTTCCGGGGGGAAATCATTCCCCCGTGCATCCGACCGGAACTGTGCTCCGTTTCCCCCAGGACCCCTGAGTCGCTGTCCCGCCCATGAACGCCCGCCGACGCATCCTCTTCGTGGACCGACATCCCGGTCCCCCCGGCGGCGCCGAGGTCAATCTGCTGGAACTGCTGGCCCATCCCGCGGCCCGAACCCTCTGGGACGCCCAGGTGGCCTGTCCACCCGCCGGCGCGACCGCGGCCGCCCTGCGCGAACAGCGGATCATCCGTCATGACATTGACCCCGGCTCGGGGGAACCGCGTGTCCGAAACCTGTTTCGCAAGGGAAGTGACCGGGAACGCGTGGCGGCATCCAACCGGCTCCGGGACATCCTCGCCGGATTCAAGCCCGACGCGGTGATCTCCTGTTCGCCACCGGATCACCTCGCTGCGGGGATGGCCGCCGCGGGACAGGGCATCCCCAGCCTCTGGTGGGTCAATGAGAACCTGTCCCCGGACTTCTTCGGGTGGCGAGCCCGTCGGGCCTTTGTCTCGGAGGCCCTCTCCCACGCGACGCGGCTGATTCCCGTGTCTCATTTTGGAAGGGCCGTGCTGGTCCAGGCCGGGATTCCCGAAGACCGGATCACCGTGATTCATAACGGGATTCCTCTCCGGGCCTATCGCCGCAGTTCGTCCACCCTGATCCGGGATCAGCTTCGGATTAAGCCGGGCGAACCGCTGATCGGTCTCCTCGGCAAGATCACCCCATGGAAGGGCGCGGAGTTCTTCATCGAGATCGCCACCCGGTGGGCGGCGGCGGGACGTCCGGGCCGGTTTGTCATCGTCGGTCCCATCTCGGAAGGAGACGAAGCCTTTGCCACGTCCCTGCGGGAACTCGTCCGGAAGCGCAAGCTCACGGACCGTATCAGCTTCCCACCCCCGCCCGCCAATGACGCGACCACTCTGTCGCAGCTGGACGTGCTGCTACACTGCTCCGTTAAGCCGGAACCCTTTGGCCGTGTGATCATCGAAGGCATGGCGGTTGGGGTCCCGGTGATTGCGGCACGGGACGGCGGCGTCCCGGAGATCATCACCCCCGGAGTGGACGGTGGCCTCGCCCGACCCGGGAATCTCGATGATTACGTCGCCCAACTGACCGCCCTGCTGGGGAACGCCCCCATGCGTTCCAGTTGGGTCGCCGCCGCCCGGAGCACCGTGCAGCAGCGCTTCACCCTTGAGCGGGTTTTCGCTGATTTTCAGCGTGTCCTGGAAGAAACCGCGACTCCCGCAGCTAAGCGCCCGGGTGCCGCCGGAATGGGCCACGTCCTGGGTTCAGCGTCCTGAATCGGCGCCTTGGGGCGCGCTTTCCATCCCGGGCATCCGGGTTCCCCTTCAGGAACCGCTTGCACAGCCAAAAGGGCTGTGTTATGGAACCGTCACACAGCACACGCATCGCACTAACGAACGACCCTATTTCATTTCCATGTACCCGAACCGAAATCTCCTGACTGCCCGCCGGCGGACGGGATTCACCCTGATTGAACTGCTGGTGGTCATCGCCATCATCGCGATCCTGGCCGGCATGCTCCTGCCGGCGCTGGGAAAGGCAAAATCCAAAGCCCAGGGCATTGGCTGCCAGAACAACCTGAAGCAGCTCATGCTCGGGTGGCACCTCTACGCCGGTGACTACAATGACAACCTGGCGCGCAGTGCCGGGTTGGACAGTCTCGTCACGGCGGCCCGGGCCGACAAGAACTACACTTTGAACCAATGGTGCATGGGCACGATGGACCGTTGGCCGGACATGACCAATGCCCAGCTCATCATGGACTCCACCCTCTTCAAGTATGTGGGGGCACTGGCGGTCTATAAGTGCCCTGCGGATCGCCACGCGGGCGCCTCGGGCAAGAACATGCCTTGGGGCGGCGCCGGCAAACCCTCCGTCCGCAGCATGTCCATGAACTGCTGGATGAATCCCATCAACGCGTGGGCTCCTGACAACGCCAAAGGAAATACGCCCGTGACGAACTTCCGGCGGCTGGGCGGCATCCGAAGCCCATCGGACACCTGGGTGACCATCGACGAGAACCCCGTTTCCATCAACGACGGCTGGTTCGTCTGCGATCCGACCGCTTCCACCTGGGTGGACGCCCCCGCAGCCTACCACAACAACGCCTGCGGCCTTTCCTTCTCCGACGGCCACGCCGAAATCAAGAAGTGGCGCGATGCTCAGCTCCTGGGCACCAAGGGCGCGCCCGGCGCTCCGAAGGACAAGGGTGCTGACCTCAAGTGGCTCAAGTCCCGCAGCACCTACGGACCGGACGGCTACAAGCAGCTCCAGTAACGGAGCCCGCCCCCGGTTATAGATCGAAGCCCGCCGTTCCGGCGGGCTTTATTTTTGTCCCGATGCCTCCCGACATGCGGCTGCGTGCAATTCTTCAGTGGTATCGCGCAGTTTCTCAGTTCGGGAATGCTTTCGGGGAGATTGCCATTGACGCTCATTTCGGGCGGCGCGTTGACTGGAGTCCGTCTCCGGAGTCCTGGATGCGGTTACGTGCCGCGCTCCCGGGCGTCGGACATTCTCAAGCCTTTCCATGAGCCGTAAACTCAACATCGCGATCGTCGGCCTCGGGTTCGGATCCGAGTTCATCCCCATCTACCAGCGGCATCCGCATGCCCACATGTATGCCGTCTGCCAACGCTCGAAGGAGAAGCTGGACCAGATCGGCAAGGCGTTCGGCGTGGAGAAGCGGTACACGGCGTTTGAGGACCTGATCCGGGATCTGGCCGTGGACGCGGTGCATATCAACTCGCCCATCCACCTGCACGCCTCGCAGTCCATTGCCGCCCTTCGCGCGGGCAAGCATGTGGCCTGCACCGTCCCTGCCTGCACCACCCTGGAGGAAGCCCGGGAAATCGTGAAGGCGAGCCGCGAGAGCGGAAAGAAGTACATGATGATGGAGACCGTGGTCTGGAGCCGCGAATACCTCTATGTGCGCGAACTCCGCGATACGGGCCGGCTGGGCCGCATCCAGTTCGTCCGGGGCAGCCACCTGCAAAACATGGCCGGATGGCCCGGCTACTGGGAGGGACTTCCCCCGATGCACTACGCCACGCACTGCGTGTCCCCCTGCCTCGGCATCGTGAACGGCGAAGCGGAGTTCGTCTCGTGCCTCGGGTCCGGACGCATCTCCGAAGCGCGCATCGCCAAGTACGGATCCCCCTTCGCGTTTGAGACGGCCCACTTCAAGGTGCGCAACCAGGATCTCGCCGGCGAAGTCACCCGCTACCTGTTCGACACGGCGCGACAATACCAGGAGAGCTTTGACTGCTACGGGTCGGAGACCTCCTTCGAATGGCAACTGGTGGAGCACGACGATCCCGTCTTGCACGTCGGCGGCGAGAAGGTGGAGAAGGTTAAGATCCCCGATTACGCGCACCTCCTGCCCGAGGGCATCCGGGACTTCACCACCAAGTGCGTCTACGACATGGCGGAGAACGCCCACCTGAGCTTCATCCAGGGCAGCGGACACGGCGGCAGCCATCCGCACCTGGCCCACGAGTTCGTGATGAGCGTGCTGGAAGGGCGCCCCAGCTTCCCCGACGTGTACCAGTCGGTGAACTGGACGATGGTGGGCATCCTCGCCCACGAGTCCGCATTGCGCGGCGGCGAGAAGATGCACCTGCCCAACTTCCGCGGAATCTAGGAGAGAGCGGCAGCCTGAAGGCTGGACTACGAACTCTTCGTTTGTAGTGCAGGCTTTAGCCTGTCTCCGCTGCACCCATCACGTCGCCCGCGAACCCTGGGAGTGCGTGCAGCCTCCGCTGCCGCTCTGGATTCACGCCCCACCCGGGACCGACGCGTCAGCCTCCTACTCCGCGTCGTCCGCGAAAAAGCGGGAGCTCCGCTCCCGCACCCCAAAGTTCAATCCTCCGCGCGCTCGCCGGCGGGCGCCATCTTGACAAGGCGCGGATCAAACCGCGCTGCAACCTCGACCAGATCGGACTGCGCGGCCATCACGGAATGGATGTCCTTGTACACCATCGGCACTTCGTCGAGTCCGGCGGAAATCAGGTGAACGCGCCGCTCCTTGAGCAGGCGGTGGACCTTCTCCCAATCAAAACTCTGAAGCGCCTGCTTGCGACTCATCACCCGTCCCGCGCCATGTGAGGCGGAGCCCAGCGCCTCTGGAGCCCCACGCCCAACGACGACGAATCCGGGCGACGCCATGGAACCCGGGATGATCCCGGTCACGCCGGCATGCGCTGGCGTCGCCCCCTTGCGGTGCACGACCACCTCGCGCTCCACGCCGTTCAGTGGGTGCCGTTCCTTCCAGGCAAAATTGTGATGGTTCTCGATCCCCGCGAGCACCTCGACACCCAGGTGCTCCGCCACATGACGATGGATCACGGCGTGATTGGCCGCAGCATACCGCCCCATCAGTTCCATCGCCGCCCAATACTCCGCACCGTCCGCGGAATCGAGGGGAAGCCACGCCAGATGGCGGTGTTCCTTGGGCAGGTCCGGATGCCGCTCCATCGCGCGTCGGCTGTACTCCTCGCACACCGCAGCGCCCGTTCCCCGACTGCCGCTATGGGACAACAGCGCGACATACTCACCGGGAGGCAGTCCCGGGAACGCCGCCGCCGCGGCACTGGAATCCCCCACCTCCAGGACGCCGAATTCCACGAAGTGATTCCCGCTGCCACTGGTGCCCAGTTGCGCCCAGGCGCGATCCCGGCGCTCCCGGGTTACCGGACTCACCGTCCAGTCCGCATCCATGACCTCATGCTCCCGGCGATCGGTGAAGTGGGCGCCCACTCCAAAGCGCGTCTCCTCTTCGATGGCCCGGATCAGGCGGTCCCGGCGCCGATCCAGTTCCCGAACCGGCCAGTCGAACACCGACAGCTTCATCCGGCACGCGATGTCCACGCCTACCGCGTACGGAATGACGGCATTGTCTGTGGCGAGGACACCGCCAATCGGCAATCCATAGCCCACATGGGCATCCGGCATGAGAGCCCCGGCCACGGCCACCGGGATCTGGCAGGCGCGTGCCATCTGGTTCTCCGCAGCCGGATCCAGTCCCTCGCCCCAGCGCCGCCAAGGGGCGGCGGCCGCGGGAGGTTTTGGGGGAAGTCGTTGCAGGGCTTGGGCGAACGCTCCGCGCAGGGGGTCATCCACAAAGCGCTCCGGGTGGGCCACCACCGCGGACACGTCCGCGGTCAGTGCGGAACGGTCGAGTCCCTTGAGGATGTAGCGGGTGATGAATTCCAGACCACGCCGCATGGCCTCGCCCGGAGGAATGCCGAGGGCGATGAGATCCTTTTGGTTCACGCGACAGATCCTACATCGATTCCAGCGTCCGCCCCCGGGTTTCCTGCACCCGGCGCCAGACAAACCAGAACGAGGTCACGGCAAAAAACGCATACAGCGCATACGCCGCCCAAAGGCCCAAGCCCTTGAGCAACGGAGGAAAGCTCGTGGACACGGCAAAGTTCGCGACCCACTGGATCGCCGCGCACAGGGACAGCGCCGCGGCGCGGATCTGATTGCCGAACATCTCTCCCAGCATCACCCACACCACGGGCCCCCAGGAGCATCCGAAGAAAAACACGTAGGCGTTGGCGGCCACGAGCGCGATGTGGGCTTCGTGCGGCGCGAGCTTCAGGGCGCCATCCGGTGCAACGGAGGACGAGCCGAAGCACCACGCCATGGTCGCCAGGGTGACCGCCATGCCGGCGGATCCGAAGAGCAGCAGCGGACGCCGTCCCCATCGGTCGATCAGAGCCATGGCGACCAGCGTCGTCCCAATGTTGATGCCGCCCGTGATCATCGACACGTACAGCGCCTTGGTCTCGCCAAAGCCGACCGACTCCCACAGGACGGAACTGTAGTAGAAAATGACGTTAATCCCCACGAACTGCTGGAAGATCGAAAGCGCCATGCCGGTCCAGACGATGGGCAGTACACCGCCGGTGGAGGCCCGGAGGTCCGTCCAGCGGGCCGGGTGTTCGTTCCGGATCGACTTGCGGATTTCCTCCAGCGTCTCCGCAGCACCCGGGCCCAGGATGCGTTCCAGGATGGTCCGTGCCTCACCGGTGCGTCCGGTGCGAACGAGATGGCGCGGGGACTCGGGAATGCACAGGGCACCGAGTCCATAGAGGACCGCCGCGGGAATCTCCGCCCAAAACATCCAGCGCCACGCCGACATCCCCAACCACCAGGGACTCGATGCCGACCCGGCCTGCCGAACAATGGCGTAGTTGGTCATCAGGGCCACGAAGATGCCGATCACGATGGCCAGCTGCTGAAGGGACCCAAGGCGACCCCGCAGCGCGGGCGGCGAAACCTCGGCGATGTAGGCCGGAGCCACTGCGCTGGCCAGCCCCACGCCCAGACCACCAAGAACCCGCCAGAAAATGAAATCCCAGATGGAGAACGGGAACCCGGATCCGATGGCGCTGAGCGTGAACAGCGCCGAGGCGATCACCATCGCGCGAATCCTCCCGTGACGATCCGCCACGGCCCCTGCCATCAGGGCACCCGCCGCGGATCCGAGCAGCGCCAGCGAGACCGACAATCCCATCACCAGCGAATCGGCCTTGAAATGCGCTGTCAGTGCGGTGACCGCACCGTTAATGCACGCCGTGTCGAATCCGAAGAGAAACCCGCCGAGGGCGGCAACGGTCGCAATGAGTACGACAAAGCGGGTCTGGCCGGTCGGGAGCATCGCGAACCGTCGCAATTCGCCTGCCCCGGCATCAACACTCGAATTGAGTTGGTCGTGCGGGCTTCAGCCTGTCGCTTTGTTGGTAGTGCAGCCTTCAGGCTGTCTGCCTCCCGATTTGGGAGCAATGCGTGCAGCCTCCGCTGCCGCTCTGGATCCACGCCCCAACCACGACCAGCGCGTCAGTCCCCACTCCGCGTCGCCCGTGAGAAAGCGGGAGCTGTGCTCCCGCACTCCGAGATGAGAGAACGCCGCATTGACCCGTCCGGCGAACCGCGCACCCTTGGCCCGCCATGCCTCGATTCTCCCGCCGCGAATTTGTCTCCCGAACCACGCTGGCCCTCGCCGGCACGGCCGCCGTCAGCCGCACCCGGGGCGCCCCGCAGCCCACCGCGGCGGAACTGCAGGCGCGCCCGCCCTTGATCGTGTCCACCTGGCCGTTCGGCAAGGCCGCCAACGACGAAGCCCTTGCGGTGATCCATCGCGGAGGCTCCGGACTCGACGCCGTGGAACAGGGCATTCGTGTGACGGAATCGGATCCAGGAAATCCCAGCGTGGGTCTCGCCGGCATTCCCAATGCCGAGGGCGTCGTGCAACTGGACGCCTGCATCATGAGCGGACCCGGACACCGCGGCGGCAGCGTGGCGGCCGTGTCCGGATTCCGCCATCCGATCAGCATCGCGCGACGGGTCATGGAGACCACCCGGCACGTCCTGCTGGTCGGCGAAGGCGCCGAGGAGTTTGCGGCCCGCGAGGGATTCGAGCGCGGACCGAAGGTGTCACCGGGACAAAAGGCGGCCTGGAAGCAATGGAAGCAGGAGCAGGAAAAGAAGAAGAAGGACCAGGCGCAAAAGGCCAAGAACGGCAACCACGACACCATTGCGCTGATCGCCCTGCTGCCGGACGGCAACGTGTTCGGCGGCTGCTCCACCAGCGGGCTCGGATACAAACTCCGGGGCCGCGTCGGCGACTCGCCGATCCTCGGCAGCGGACTCTACGTGGACAACGACGTCGGAGCCGCGGGGGCGACCGGCATCGGTGAGAACGTGATGCGTTATTGCGGCTCCTTCCTGGTGGTCGAGCTGATGCGCCAGGGACTACACCCGCAGGAGGCCTGCCTGGAAACCATCCGACGAATCGCGAAGAAGGATCCGCGCGGATTCGACCTCTCCATCAACTTCATTGCCCTCGACCGTCAGGGCCGCTTCGGCGCGGCGGGCACCGCCTCGGGCTTCGAATACTCCGTCACCTGCGATGCCTTCAGCACCGTGTTCCAAAGTCCCGGTCTGACCTCCGACGCCATCGGCCCGGTTGGCGGGAACCGCAAGTAACCGCAGCCGACCCGGATCAGGGCGCCGAAAGCCACTTGGAGAGCTGCTTCCGAAGACGTCCACGCGCCCGGTAGAGCCGCGATTCAACGGCTTTGACGGTGGTGTGGAGGAGGGTCGCGGCTTCGGCCACCGAACGGTCCTCCAGTTCGCAGAGCAGCACCGCCTCGCGAAGGTCCTCCGGAAGTTCGGAGACAGCCTGGCGAACGGCAACCTGCTGTTCGCCCAGGGCCACCTGTTGATCGGGGAACAGACCCGCTTCCAGAATCGGTCGCTCTGAATTTCCGGGTTCGTCCCCGGATCCGGATTCCAGCGGAACTTCCGCGCGTCGTCCGCGCGCCCTCAGATGATTGCGGGCGAGGTTCGCGGCGATGGTAAACAGCCAGGTGGAAAACCGCTGGCCCTCCTGAAACGTCGCCCGCTTCTGGTAAACCCGGACGAATGTCTCCTGGGATAGATCGTTGGCCGTGTCGTCATCCCCCACCCACCGACATAGAAACCCAAAGAGCGCCCCGGCATGCCGGTCCATCAGGGCATTGAGCGCAGGATCGTGTCCGGCCCTCAGCCGTGCCATGTCGGCCTGATCCAGTGCGTCCGGATCAATGGGACTCATGGAGGACAGCGGCTCCCGATCCGGAACCGTCGGGTGCGTGCAACCCAAGGATGAGTCGATGCATTTCCGCCAGGTAGCGTGTGCCCCGCTCGCCCGGCATCGTTGCGGCCACCGCCTGGAAGTGCTGGAGCATCCGGGCCTGGCACTCCGCCCCCAGCGCCGCCCGTTCGCGCAGGACCCGCTCGATCTCGGGACCAACCTGACTGGAACGTGCCAGCAATCCTTCCAATTCGCGGTTCTTGGCATCGATGCGCCGGCACATCGCCTCACATTCGGGGCGATAGCCCGCGTGGAGGGCCCGGAGTTGCTTCGTTTCCGCCTCGGAGAGCTGAAACTCGCGGCAGACCCAGGCCAATTCATCGCCGGCCGCAGCACCCGCCGACTGCCGGTAGCGGGACGCGGCCAGGAAGCAGACAATGAAGACCGCGACGCCCGCCACGGCGGCGGCCAAAAGACTGCCGGCCCGACGCAGTGAGTTCACGGAAGCGTTCGTTGGAGGGGATCCACCGAGGCGAGGTAACGTCCCCGTTCAGCGGCCTTGGATTGCGATTCGCCATGGAGCAGACCCGTCCAGGCGCCAGCAACCACGGCCGCTGCCACGGCCACGGCCACGGAAGCCCGCAGGAATCGATCCCGAAGCCAATGCTCCCACGCGGACGCCCATCCGGGCGACTCAGCGGGGGCACTCCGGTCGATGCGCCGCCAGACTTCCTCCTGAAACCGGGGAGGAAGCGGGGGCTGCGGATGGGAATCCCGAAGCAGGCCCCGCAATCGGGAATCCTCAGGGGATGCGTCGGGGGAGTTCATGGAAGGAAGGGCGGCGATCCACTCGCCGCCCCCGGAATGAGGTTATTGGCAGCAGGACTTCTTCGCCTGCCCCGAATTCATCGTCATCATGGAACAATGTCCATGTCCATTCTGCGGACTCCCCTGGGTGACGGCGGAGCGGTTGGAGAGATCCTTGGGACTGCCAATCTCGGAACCGGAAGCCTTGTCGGAGTGCCCTACGTGACCCGCGTGACAGGAGGCGCCGTGTTCCTGCGGAGCGGGTGCCGCTGGAGCGGGCGTTGTCGGCGAGTTATTCGCGGCGAGGGAGACAATCGCAGCAGCGGCAACGAGGGCGGCAGCAAGAGACAATTTCATTGTGTTCATAGGATTCGATGCCCGGTACGGGCTGGATTTGGTTTGCGGGCGGCAACCGATCCGCCCTTCACCCCGCTTACACCGCACGCAGCCTTCACCCCTCAAAGTTTCTTCAAGAATCGTGGCATCGCCTCGATTTCCCCGGATTGGGGGCAATTCCCGGGGAGTCGGTTCAGCCTGAAGGCTGCACTACAACGACCCGTTCGTAGTGCAGGCTTCAGCCTGTCCGGCGGGTGGAGCGGGTGAATCCAGAGCGGCAACCCCGAGGGAAGAACAGCCTAAAGGCTGGACTACGAACGGCCCGTTTGTAGACCAGCCTTCAGGCCGTCCTCGGCGGCGCCCCCGCACAAAACGCCTTTTCCTGAAGAAGGCGTCCCCCTAGCGTCGCGGAAATCGGCGGTGCCGACCAGCCCGCCGGGTTCCCCGTCCATTCATGAAGCTGCCCGTACCCTTGGTTCGTCGTGTGTTCCTGGCCGGCGTCACGCTGGCCGCCGTCCTGCTGACCGGTTGCAAACCTTCCGGAGATGGTTCCGGGGGGGCAGGCGCGATCAAGGTCGGGGAATTCGCATCGCTCACCGGCTCCGAGGCGGCCTTCGGCAATTCGTCGCACAACGGCACCGCCCTGGCCGTCGAGGAGATCAACAAGGCGGGCGGCGTGCTGGGTCGCCAGATCGAGCTGATCACCGAGGACAACCAGTCCAAGCAGGGGGAATCAGTCACCATCGTGAAGAAGTTCATCAGCCGGGACCAAGTGGCTGCGGTCCTCGGCGAAGTGGCGTCCGGACGCTCCCTCGAGGCGGCCCCGGTTTGTCAGGAGGCAAAAATCCCGATGGTGTCGCCCTCCTCCACCAACCCCAAGGTCACCGAGACCGGCGACTACGTTTTCCGCGTCTGCTTCATCGACCCTTTCCAAGGCGGACTGCTCGCCGACTTCGCCAAGCGAACCCTCAAGGCCCGCAAGGTGGCCATCCTGTCCGATGTCTCCGCGCCCTACAGCGTCGGACTCGCGGAGTTCTTTGAGAAGGCGTTCCGCGCCGGCGGAGGAAACGTGGTCATCGAGCAGAAGTACGCCAGCAAGGACAAGGACTTCCGGGCGCAGTTGACGGCGATCAAGGCGGCCTCGCCGGACGCCATCTTCGTTCCCGGCTACTACACCGAAGCCGGACTCATCGTCACTCAGGCGAGGCAACTCGGCATCATGATCCCGATCTTCGGCGGCGACGGCTGGGAGGCTCCCGAGTTGATCCAGATCGCCGGATCGGCACTGGAGAACACCTTCTACTCCACCCACTACTCCCCGGAGGCGGCCGATCCGAAGGTGCAGGCCTTCGTGAAGGCGTATCAGGCCAAATATGGCGGGCAGACGCCGGATGCCATGGCGGCGCTGGGATATGATTCCGCATTGGTCCTGGCGGACGCCATCAAGCGTGCCGGCTCCACGGAACCGGCGAAGGTTCGGGACGCCCTGGCGGCGACCAAGGATTTCCCGTGTGTCACCGGGAAGACCACGCTGGATGCCCAGCGCAACGCGACCAAGAGCGCCGTCATCATCACGGTGAAGGACGGGAAGTTCAAATATGTGGAGACCATCAACCCGTGAGCAGACACGCCCACGGTCCGGTCCTGGTTTCGTGATGCGCATTCCGTGACGGAGCTTCTCCAGCAACTGCTCAACGGGCTTTCCCTTGGAGCCATCTACGCCCTGATCGCCCTGGGCTACACGATGGTTTATGGCGTGCTTCGGTTCATCAACTTCGCGCACAGCGACGTGTTCATGGTGGGTGCCTACCTCGGATACTACCTCGCGCCTCGCGTCGGGGCGGGAACCGTCGGGGGTGGCCTGCTGGTGCTCGCGGGGGCCATGGCCGGATGCGCCCTCCTCGGGGTCATCATTGAGAAGCTCGCCTACCGTCCCCTCCGCAACCGCTCGACCCTCACGGTCCTGATAACGGCCATCGGCGTCTCGTTGCTGCTCCAAAATCTCGGACAAAAGGTGTTCGGGGCAAACCCCAAGCCGTTCCCCACCATCTTCCCCGTGACCCAGCTGCACTTCGGCGGCCTCACCATCTCTAGCAACCAGATCATTGTCCTGCTCGTGACATTGGTCCTGCTGGGCGGACTCCACTGGGTGGTGAACTACACACGGATGGGCACCGCGATGCGCGCGCTGTCCTTCAACGCCACTGCCGCCTCGCTGGTGGGCATCAACAACGACCGGGTCATCTCGTTTACCTTCGCCCTCGGCTCCGCGCTCGCGGGCGCGGGAGGAATTCTGTACGCGATGAATTATCCAAGCATCGACCCGCTAATGGGCACCTTGCCGGGATTGAAAGCGTTCGTCGCGGCGGTCCTCGGAGGCATCGGCAACCTGCCGGGCGCAGCGCTGGGCGGCATGTTGATCGGGCTGGTCGAGACGCTGGTGTCCGGCACCCGTGCGTCCACGTTCCGGGACGCCATCGCCTTCGCAATCCTGATCCTCATTCTTCTATTCCGTCCCGCGGGCCTGCTCGGACGCCTGCGGGTCGAGAAGGTCTAGGGAGTCTCGTCCGGATTCCGCTGACGGAGCCGGAAGAAACCGCCGGATCCCGATGCCGGCCGATACGGGCTGCGTCCCGCGGATCCCGGAACATCCTCCCAAACCGCCTCCGGCAAGAAGGCAACCGCACGCTGCAGGACGGTTCCCGTCCCGTTCCAGTACAAGGTCACAGAGTCCGGGGAATCCGCGAAGACCTTCAGGATGGGAGGCTCGGACGACTCGACCAGTGCGACCACTTCGGATCCCAGGGTGATGTCCGGACTGCGCGGATCGAAGTTGTGAACTTCGACCGCCAAAACATTGGTGCCGGCCACGAGGGGCGACGCCGCGCCCCCGGCAACCGCAAAACCCACCGCACACGTCGCATTGCCCGCACAATTAAAGGCCAAAGCCCGCGTCCCATTCCCGATCACCGCCGGAGCGGCCGGAAGATTGTTGCGCCAGACTTCGTGTCCGTTCAGATAAAACACCGCGCCATCATCAATCCGATTGGTGATCGTCACTTCCCGAACCGTCGCGGGATCCGGGCACACAAATCGGGCGCGCGCGTAATAAGTGGTCCACGGGAATCCAGTGGAGGGATCCAGCGGCAACTCGGTTCCCTTCGGCTGGACATTCGGATCCCCCGCAAGACCGCGGGAATCCGCCCACAATAGTCCCTGTCCCGTGGCCCAGCTGGCATCTTCAAATGACGGCAAGGTCCACCCCATGCCGTCCGACGCGTTGGAGGAGAACCGCCATGAATCACCCAGCGCGAACAACGGTGTCGCCACCGGCGCCGCAGGCTCGGGCATGATAAACTCGCCGGTATACGTCACCGTTTGAGAGCCCGTATCGGAAAGGATTTGGTACTGAACCCGCTCCCCCGGGACGACTTCCGTGAGCGTGACCGCATGACGCCGCAACGCCGGCCCTTCGGGCGCAACGCGGTGGCCGTACCGAAGACCGATCCCGTAATCGACCGTGGCCCGACACGGAGTGGGACTCGTCCACAGCAGGGTCGCCGTGCCCAGTGCGGCATCGACCACCAGGTCCCGGACGGCGGGATCAGGCGCCAACAACGGCGTCACCCGGATCACATCCGCCAGAGCCATCCGTGGCTCACCGGCGGAATTCCCGGCCTTCATGACAAGGCGCAACTCTTCCGCCGCGCCCAGCTCGAGTTCAAAAAGACGCACCCATCCGGGCGACAGCGTTCCCTCAGGGAATGAGGCGGAGGCCAATTCGGTGGCTCCGGACTGGAGCGTCCACGTGACCGACGCCGGCAAATTGGTCAGAATGGGGATCTGAACATCGACGCGATAATTGCGGCGCTCGGGCACGGTGAACTTCCACTCGGCGCTGGCCGTGGAACCGGGGGAAATCGTGACCTGTCGCGAATCGTGTCCCCAGGCGGATCCGGGCCGGGCCGACCAGGATCCCGCGGTCTCCGCGTAACCGGGATCAGCATTGTCCACGAACTGTTCATCCGGAATCCACCGCAGGATCCGCGTGGTCAGGTTCCCGGCGTCATCCACAACAGCGATTCCCGCCTTGGCAAGACTCCGGGTCGGCACGGGCATCCGGGCGGTCCATGCGTTGGGTCCCGCCGGTTCGCATGCGACGATCCGGTAGTTCCCCGACGTGTCCTTCAGGCCGATGAACGGCTCCTTTTGGAAGATCGGACGATCCGTGCGGAGCGTGAGGACCGTGGCATCCTCGACGGTGGCGGACGTCACCTCCAAAACCGGCGGCGTCCCCTCGGCGAGTCCACGCCACCGCTGCATCGCCTCGACGGACGTGCAGTATCGAAAGGAGACCTCGGGATGCGCCTGCGCACTGGCATGGATGTAGGCGTCCATTCGTTCCATGTCGGTCAGGAAGAAGGATTCCGGCAGGTGCGCCCAGAACGACACCACCTGGCTGGTGCCCGCCGCGGCGTCCGCAAAGATGCCGTCCACCAGGGCCTGGGTGACATTGGGCGTCTTGACGGAACGCACGTTCCAGCCGGTGCCATCGCCAGGGACCTGGTAATTTGTCGTCGCCGGGTGAAACGGAATGAAGTTGGTCGGAGCCTTGGACCAATCGAGGATGTTGAAGAACGGCTGTCGTGGAGGATTTCCGACATGCGGCGAGTCGTTGTCCATGTTGTAAGGCCACAATTCGTTGATGTAGTCCTGCCACTCGTTGTCCATGTAGTGCCATCCGCTGCGGAAGGTGACGGTATAGGTGTCCTCCTCGACCAGCGATTGGGTGATGGCCCGGTCGAAATCCCCACGGCATTCCCGGAACGTTTTTGCCTGATTCCAGAAGTAGGTCCCCGCGCCGGCATAGTCGCTCCACAGAAACGTGTGGTAATGGAGGGTGATCTCGTCCCCCAGCCGCCGTGCGGCATCGCCGTGAAAGGCACGCATGAGGTGGAGCGGCAGCAGATTGGGAACGGGCGCGTCGGTGTTCTCGGAGGAACCATAGACACTACCCACGAGCATCCACCAGGTAAGCTTCAGCGGGGTCCCGAACGAATCGGTGAACCGTGACCGCCATGCCGGATCCATCGCCTGCGCTGCACGCCCAGCGGGATCCGTGTAGAGGGCGGTGGAAAAATGATTGGTGTGTACGGCGATGTTGATCCCGCCGGCGGCATTCCAGAGCGCGGTGTCCGAACCCAGAACGAAGTAGATCGTTCCAGGGCTTGCCGCACCAACCCTCGCCATCACCATCAAATACCAGAGCCCTGCAACGAGAATGGCCCAGGGAAGTTTCATGCAGCGTTCGGAACTTCGCGAATTCCCGCCGCGCCGTAAAGCAGCGGATCGACAGAAACCCTGGCACTGCGGCAGCCGCGTTTCCGCTGTGGATCCCCGCGGATTCCACGGAATCAAAGTCTCACGACCCAATGGTAGCGGGCCTCCTCTGTTTCACTCCGCGTCGTATCAAGGCCGAGAAAGGACCCTTCGCGGACTCCAAGGAAATGGAATCCAACACCTCCCAATGGTTTAGGTTGGTGGACCATTCGACCGATTAGGGTCCGCTCACGGCATCGCGAATGGTGAATCCAAATCCGCCCTCACCGCGAAGGGGATTCACCAGCTGCAACCGCTCCTCCGCCGGAAAGTTGATCTCCGAAATTGACTATCCACCCCCATAGCACACCACAAAAATTCGGTACCCGAGGATCTCAGTGTCGATCGGCTTGCGAAAGCCCGTCACAACTTGCCAGATCTCCGCCTCGTTACTGTCCCCAATAGGTTTCATCCTGAGGTCCAACAGGTCCCCTCCGCAGTCAGAGATAGGACCAGGAAGGGCCGCGCCATGCGGATCTCCCGCGGTCCCGCTCACAGGAATGCGTGGCCGCAGCATGGAGGACCAGGGTCGTTTCGCTCATCAAACACCGACCCCATGGCACCCTGAACGTGCCCACGTTCCGCCCCAGGTCACTGGCGCCCAGGATCTCTCCCGAAACGGGATCGCGAAACTTGTCGGCGTCCGGACCGATGTTTCGGATTGGTTCCGTGAACTCCACCGGCGGCGAGTGGAACGTCGGATCTTGCCGGTCATAGCCCTCGCGCACGGCGTTAAACCTACTGTCCAGGAGGGGGTCCACTTCGGGATCTTAAGCGAGAAAACACTGCTGATTCTCGTCACTTCCGATGCGCCACGGAAATCCGTGATGCTGACCCACCCGGAGCCAGTTGAGTTCCTCGGACATGTCCCGATCCGGTCTGTTCTCGCCGCCGAACAGCTTCCCGTCCGCCGTAAAACTCAGGTCGTAGGCATTTCGGATTCCCTTCCGGAAGATTCGGCCCTCTTGGATCAGGAGTTCGAGAGTGTTCGGCAGCACCAAACCCGAGGCTGCGGCAGGAATGCGGAGGATGTTGGTGGTGAAGAGCACTTCCCGCAACCTGGAGAAGGCCCCGTCGCCACTTTAACCTCTCCATGATCCGTGCGCGATCCGATGTTGAGGGAGATCATGAAGCAACCCGGACTCACCCAATGCGTGCTCACGACATGGTCAAAGGCCAACTTGCGGCTGGGATAGAGATCGATTCTTGCCACCAGGTTCCACTGTCGCTGATCAGATCCGGGCGCCACCACTTATCCCCGCATCACCTGGGCGGTGGTGAACTCATTCTCCGGACCCGAGTGCGCATTCCCCTCAAGGGAAAAATCTCCGTTTGGGGGGCGATGTCGAGCCCACTCTGGTAATCCTATCCGTGGCACTCGGCCCCGGCGACCCGTGTACTGACGGACTTCCCCGTGCCCGGCCGAACATCCAGCCGGTAGAGGGTTCCCCCCAAGGTTACGAAATACAGCCATCCATTCCGGGGATCCTCAGCGATCCAGACGACCGGGGAGCCCGGAGGTCCCTCGGCCGGGAGTCGAATCTGAATAGAGGGATCACGGGCGACGGGAACCGGGTCTGAAGCCAGGAGGGGGGAACCCACGCCACACGCCCAGTGTACGGGCGCCCGGCGGTGAAGAGGACACAACCGCGATTTCATGGAAGGCACTAGGATCAGACTCCCTTTTCAGTTCACATCGGTGACCCAATTCTCGGAGGCACCACCGTCCAGCGCGTTCTTTCCGTTCAACACCGCTGCCACAAGTCGGAGAATCCCTCCCGAATCCAAAAGGCGAACGCTGTCCCTACCTGCCTCCCCGAAAACACGACCTGTTCGATCCGTCGAGAACGCTTCGACGACGTGAATGAAAAATGGCCAACCCCCGATGAAGCCATCGTAGAAAGGGCACAGTCTGCCTAAGGCCAGTTGAGGTGCCACCGTAGAGACAATCATCAAGACTCTGCGCTCGAGGGCAAGAATTGAACACTCCTCGCCAATTCGAGATTAGCAGCAAAAATAGGCACCAAGGAGCTTCGTCCCAGATAGCGAATGGGTCCGCATACCTCGCAAGTGTGATTGTGGGGGATTGGAGAGCCCATCCAACCGAACTCAATCAAAACCAAGGTCGCGATATGACTCCCTTGAAAGGAAGAACTCCTCGTTTGGGCTTCAAACACCCGCTCAAATATTCCGAGATTCAAATCGCACACCGCCCGAACCAGTTTCCACCCAACCTGCAAAGACTCTCCCTCCATTTCGCCCTCTTGCTAAATTGTTTCTCGACCCTGTTAAACCACGCAAAAGATCCGTCATTCCAGAGTGTCCCCATAGCCACCCAGCGCAGTAACGCATCGGAGGTACCCGCGAGTGGCGGCCGCACTCCGAGCCTAGTTTCGACGACGGGGATCTACCTCCCTACCGCCGGAATCGCGGTCGGAGCACCCGTGATCGCCAGTCGTCACCCCATACGCGTCAACGGCACTGCCCGATTGCTGGCCCCGCCACCCGCGGCGCCGAACACCCACTACGAATGGTTCCAAGGCGAAATGGAGGACGTGTCCACACCTGTGGGCGACGACGCTGCGGCGTTGACGACCCCTCACCAGTCCAATTCAACCTCGTATTGGTACCGGGTAACAGACGAAACCGGGACGACGGACAGCCCGGCTGTTTTCGTTGAGGTATTACAACCCGAGGGTGTTCGCGTCGAGCTAACGGCACCCTTTGCCTCATATACGCAGTTTGGCTCCGCAGATGAAACGCTTTCCGATCCGATAAACGGATTCTGGTCCCCCGGAAATCAAGAGGCCTTCATTGTCTGGGATTTTGATCACAATCGCTACCTGATGGGCGCAGGCCCGTACGCAGCCCTCAAATTCTCGATCGCATTTGCTCCCGAATACAGTCTGGGATCATTCCGACTAAAATATCTTGCAGATTCGGATCGCAGCTGGCGGCCGTTCCAATTCGGTGGTGGCTCCAGCAGTGACGGTGCAACGATGTTTCAACAGAATCAGCCCTACTTCTCCGATTCCACCATTCAGATCACTGATCCCGCCCCACTCGGTAGAGTTGACTATCGAGTGAATGTCCACGATAGCGCTGTACCAGGAAAGATTCGCCAGGTTCGACTCGACGCTATCAAGGGAGATCCCCATCTTCCCTCGTCGGGACCCGGCCGCGGATTCAACGGAGTCTTCGAAATCACCGAAGCGGCGGTCATCGATATGACGGGGCCTCCACTTTCGATTCCAAATCCCTGGCACCTAACCAGTGATGTCGTCAAGGGCCTTCCGTTTCGGCTGTCGATAAACAGTGTGGGTGAATTGTGGGCATCATTGGCCCCGGAATATCATGTAGAATACGAGTGGTATGAGGGTGCGTCTGGCGACCTTTCGCATCCGCTTGGGACGACTACCGCTAACTGGATCGTACTTCCCGGGATTAATGGGGACACCCCGTACTGGGTTCGGGTCACGACGGTCAACGGCTCCACCGACAGCGACACAGCCATCGTCTCCCCTAGAAGTGTGCCAGCGACGACGATTCTCGCAGGCCCCGTGATCAACCCTGCCAACGGCCATCTCTATTACCTCTTGACACCCGCACCGTGGCCACAATCCGAGGAAGCGGCCGTTTCACTCGGGGGTCATTTGGTGACAATCAACGATGCTGCCGAGAACGACTGGGTTTATAATACTTTTAAGGCGCTTCTTATTGGCGCCAACGGCGGAAATGAAGTGCTGCTGTGGCTCGGTCTTAATGATTCAAAGACCGAAGGGGTCTTTACCTGGTCGAGTGGTGAGCCCGCACAATTCAGGAATTGGACAGTGGGAGAGCCCAACAATCATTTGGGCGTTGAACACTACGTAGATATGGATGCCACGACCCCTCCGGCAGCGCCGCTTTGGGCTTTGGGTCAATGGGAGGATGCTGCGGCGGACGACTTTCGGGGTTGGCGAAAATACGGTGTGGTCGAGATTGACTCCAGCCAATCCAGCCGCGTTCAATGGAACATCGGGGTCCGCGATATGCGCTCATCCGAGTTCTCCCAGGAGAACAATCGGACGGACGCGGCACCGGGCAAGGCTACCCGAATTCCCGCGGATCCTGCCTACGATCCCATCAATAATCCGCCCCCCGACGATGACTATTACTTTGCCGGAGACTATCCTGCGGGATTCAACTCCCTATCCGCACCCCTGCATCTCCCCTTCGACGAGCCCTTGACCGCTTAGGAGCGCGCGCTGACGAGCAATGATCGCATCAATCGATTCCATTTTACACTCCGCGACCATCAACTGGCATCCAATGTAAAACTCCGGCTCGCTCTCCGCTTTCGGTCGGGAACCTACCGCGTGTCCGGCGTCTGGCATGATGGTTTCTCACACGACCAGGTTATCATTCGCCTGCGAAACTCCGCAGGTATCTCCACTCTCCTCGGACCCGTCGAAGTTAATGACACTCAGGATATTCAAGTTGAGTTTAGTCCTCTGAGCGCCGGCGCTGTACGGGGCCCCAACACCATTGAACTGGAACGACTCGGGCCCAACGTTTCCGGAACATTCTACGCAATCAATTTTGACTACGTCCAATTGCTTCAAATCGATCCCCAACCCAATCAGGCACCACGACTAACAGTCCCGGATCGAGAGATCGGCCGATACGCCTGGTTCGAGTATCAGTTGGCAGCCACCGACGATTCTACCTTATCCTCGCAGTTGTTCTACTGGAAGGTGAACGGTCCGGCGGGACTTACGGTCAGTCCGGAGGGCTTTGTCCGGTGGAACCCGGACGCATCCATTCCGTTTGGATCCTACGGTGTCGAGGTGGCAGTCTGCGACCGTGGCACTCCAATTCAGGCCTCGACTGCCAAATTCAACCTAAACGTTTCCGGAATCGCGGTCGGTGCTCCGCTAATTGCCAGTCGTCACCCGATACGTGTCAACGGCACTGTCCTACTGCTGGCGTCCATGCCAGCCGTTGAGAATGCACACTTTGAATGGTTCCAAGGTGAAACGGGAGACGTCTCCACGCCAGTGGGCTCGGACTCCCCGGAGCTGACGACTCCTCACTTGTCCGGTTCAACCTCGTACTGGTACCGCGTAAGCGATAGTTCGGGAGCGACAGGACACAGCCCCGGCGTTCTCGTTGAGGTTCTGCAACCGGAGGGCGTCCGTGTCCAACTCCAGGTAGCGGATTCTTCTTATACTCAGTTCGGAGCGCCGGAGAATACACTGACACCGCCCGATGATGTCTCCATCTGGTCGCCGGGAAATCAGGACGCATGGATCCGCTACCGGCTTAATGGAAAATATCTTGCGGGTCTGTCTGGAAGTGCTCAGTTGCAGGCGTTCCTGACGTTTCCCCCTGGTGCAAGTCTGGGTTCCTTCCGGCTGAAGGCCACCTTGTGGAATGGAACGGGAGAAAATTTAAGTGGCTTCCAATTTGGCGGCGCTTCGACCACGGATGGCTCGAATCCGTTCCAACAGAATCAGCCCTATTTCACCGAGAGCACTGTTCAGGTCACCAGTCCGGCTGCAAATGTGCGCACGACGTATACTGTGAACTGGTACAGTTATGACCTGACCAATCCACTGACCGGGTTTCGATTGGAGACTCCAAAAGGGGATCCCCACCTCCCATCATCCGGTCCTGGCCGCGGCGAGAATGGGTACTTTGCCATCGACGAAGTGGCGATCGTCGATAGAACGGGTCCTCCGCCTATCATTGCAAGTCCCTGGCAGCCTTCATGGGCGCCAGCGGTCTTCCGAGGAGTTCCGTTTCGGCTTAATTTTGTGAACCAACGACCATGGTGGTTGGGTTTGGATCCAGGATATCAGACGGAGTACGAGTGGTATCAGGGGAATTCAGGGGACCTCTCTCACCCACTCGCAAGGACAACCAGCTATTGGCTTGACCTTCCTGGAATTGATCGGGACACGCCTTATTGGGTCCGAGTCACCACGGTCAATGGTTCTTCCGACACCGACACAACGTTTATTTCTCCGAGAAGTGTTCCGTTGATTCTTTCGCAGGCAACCGACTGCTCGAAGGGTGAAATTGAGGTTCAACTCAGGGTTCAGAACCTGGATCGCCTTTCCGGATTTCAAGGAGGCATTCAGTGGAACCCCGAGACCGTGGAGTACGAGGGAATCGAGTCACCGTTGCTTCCCAATTTCACTTCCGATGTTGCCACCCTCGACTCCCACCAAGGTTTGCTGAGGTTGTTCTGGAATGCAGATTTTTCCGGAGTTTATAGTTTTGTCTCGCTCGCTGAGGATACGGAGATCCTGCGCCTCCGGTTCAGATTGATCGGAGCAAGAAACTCAAAATCGATCATCCGTCTTACCGATGACCCACTCCCTTGGAGGCTGGTTCGGTTGCCGTTTTATGGGGATGGCGATCAAGTCGTGCCCACACTTTCCTCCATTGAAGTGGAGAACCACTGCCCAAGTTTTGTTTCAGGTGACGTCCGCTACTTCAACCATTCGGTGCCGGTTCGCGGCCTCACCATTCGATCCACGGACTCGGGATCCCAGTTGGATGTTGGAACAACGCAGACCTCGGCAGACGGAGAGTATAGGTTGGATCTTCCGGTGGGGAGTCAGGAGTTCACTGTCTCGGGAGCAGTGAATCCAGAGCGGTTGGGCAGTGACGCGCCGTCGCAAGGAATTAGCATGCTCGATTCGTTGAGGATTCGCCAACACCTGTTGGGCTTGAATCCACTTTCCAGCGACCTTGAGAGATTGGCTGCCGACGTGGATCGTAATCACGAAATCAACATCGGAGACAGCATCCGAATTCAACGGTTGGTGGCATGGAGTGATGCGAGCGTTGATAACCCATTGGTGCTTCCTGCGGGGCGGTGGATTGTTGTAACCGCGGATGGTTCGCCAACGAGTTCCTCACTTCCCTGGACTTGGCCTAGCTTCTTCAGCATCCATCCCGAAGACTTGCAACAGGTCGAGCTTCCAGGCCGGGATTTTATCGGAATCAAACTTGGCGATGTGGACGGATCTTGGGGCGCAGCAGCCATGCCGCCCGCGGCGTCGGCCGCGCTCGCGCCCTCTGCCGAAGGCCCAGAGGCCATTCAATTGAGAGTTGGAAGTGTTCTTGGGGATGTCGGTGGATCCATTCGAATCGGCATTCAATCATCGGCGGCAGAGCAATTAACTACCGCCCAATTCTCCCTGCACTGGGATCCCCACGTACTGAAGTTCATCGGAGTGGGCGGGTTTACGCTGCGGGGACTGGGTGCCGATCATTTTGGGACTCTCGGCACTACCAACGGCGTCCTCACGTTCGCTTGGGATGATCCCTTGGCCATGGGAGTTCCCGTTGAAGAGGGACAGACGTGGTTCACCATCGAATTCAAGGCAATCGGAAGCCCTGGAACGGGAAGCGCTGTTGGAGTTTCCAGTCGTCCCACTCGCAGTGAACTGTCCCGACGAGGGATAGCGGTTCCCCTTACGGCATCCGAGGGGTTGGTAGGAATTCGCCGCACGGACAGCGGTCTTCTTGGGACCTTCCTTCGTGAAACTGGTTCGCCCGGCCTGTGGTTCGAAGTTCCCGAGAAGGGACGCTGGATTCTGGAATCTTCCGAGGATCTGGTGAACTGGATCTCGGAGGGTGAGGCGACGAACGCGGCAGAAGGCGGCTTGTCGCATATCGTGCCACCCGACTCTGATCGCTTGAGACAGTTCTATAGAGTAAAGCTCTTGCCATAAGTCGTCGTTCATTGGCTCTGGAGGCTGCGAGGACTACCCCTCGCAGCCTTTTTCGTGGGAGTTCTTCCAGCATGGGTTGGTACTAGGTGCAATCGCGACAACGACTCCAAATTCTCATGGGTCTAGGCCTGTCCACCGTCGGCCGCCAGTGATCGGAAGGCATGTCCTGCGAGTCGTGATTCAGTGCGATTCCGGACAGATCTGCAGCTGTTCGACGAATTCAGTCCCGGGCCACGACCGAGGCATCCCTTGGGGGGGGGAGCGGGCGTTAGCCTAAACGCGGGCCACCATACCAGAACTTGCGGGACGATTCCTGCCTGTAATGGATCTCCCTCAACATTTGGCAATGTCCCAAGCCAGGTGTCGTTCGGGCATCCTGATCTACCTCACCCACTCGCAGGCCTGCCCGTGGTTGCTGCTCTCTGCCGCGGTGCTCGAGGTCGTCCCACCGGCGAGGTGATGTGAACCAGCTCCGAACGCGCGCCGACCGATGCCCTCCTTCGACGTATTCGCCACAAGGGCGTGGTGGAGTTCTATTGCCAAATGGCACGAGGCCTTCTGATCAAAGGAGAATCACTACCGCCCCATTTCTCGATTTGGGCATGCACTGGGGAACCCTTTCCCGAACGTCTGGTAACCCGCAAAAGGCAGCTCTGCGGCTCGCTGTTCGATCGCGCCAATCGATGGCTGGAAGTAGCTCAGATTGGATATCGTACTTTAGCGTCTTCAGTCTCGACGCGGCCCGGTCCGACGAGCATTCCAATCCGGCGTGGCAGGCCTTCCCGCGCTTCCGATCCAGATGCCGCCCGGGCAGGGCGTGGCTGACATCGTATTTGGCGAACGCAACATCCAGCGTCGAATCCGTGCGCCGCTCGAGTTTCACGCTTGACCCTCCCGGACTCGGCCCCAGGCCCATTCCGGTGTTTACCTCCCCAGGATTTCGCGCAGAGCTTCGAGGCAGCGGTGGTTCTCGGCGGGGAGGCCGACGGTGATGCGAAGCCATTCGGGAAGGGCGTAGCCGGCGGTCGGACGCGTGATCACACCGCGGCGTTGCAGCTCCGCAAACACCCGGGCGCCGTCGCCCACCCGCACCATCACGAAGTTCGCGTGGCTCGGGATGTATTCGAGTCCCATCTTCGAAAACGCACCGTGGAGGAGGTCCAGCCCCTGCTGGTTGTTGGACCGGGTGGCCGCCAGATGATCCGCATCCTCCAGCGCCGCCAGCGCCCCGGCCTGGGCCAGGGAGTTGATGTTGAAGGGCTGGCGGATGCGCTCGAGTCCGGCAATCAACTCCGGTTGCGCCACGCCGTACCCGAGCCGCAGTCCCGCGAGGCCGAAGATCTTGGAAAAGGTCCGCATCACGATGACGTTGGGATGCGTTCCCTCGCGGATCAGCGCCAGGCCGTCCGCCGGGTCCTCCAGGAACTCCACATAGGCCTCGTCGAGCACCAGCACCACGTGGCGGGGCACGCCGGCCAGCAGGGCCGCGATCTCCTCGCGCGCGGCGAGGGTGCCCGTGGGATTGTTCGGATTGGCCAGGAACAGCATCCGGGTCGCGGGCGTGATGGCCTGCAGCATGCCCGGGATGTCCGCCCCGAAGCGCTGCGCCGGGACCGTCACCAGCCGGGCGCCGAAGAGCGCCGTGACAATGGGATACACGGCGAAGCAGTACTCGGAGACCACCACCTCGTCGCCCGGACGCAGGAAGGCATGTCCGAGAAACTCGATGATCTCGTTGGAGCCGTTGCCGAGGATCACGTTTGACGCATCCACCCCGAGCCGATGGGCCAGCGCGCGCTTGAGGTGGAAGGCGCTGCCGTCTGGATACAAATGCAGGCTCTTCAGGGTCCGATCCATGGCCGCGAGAGCCCGGGGGGATGGGCCCAGCGGGTTCTCGTTGGAGGCCAGCTTGATGACGCCGGTGGGATCGAGGCCGAGTTCGCGGGCGACCTCCTCGATGGGGCGTCCGGGGACGTACACCGGAAGGGTTGCGACGTGCGGATTGAACGGATGCGCGTTCACTGGAGCAGTGAGCTTGCCGCCGGGAAGCGAAAAGTCGAATGCGATCCGGTCCCAAAAGGGCGCCAAAGACAGCCTGAAGGCTGGACTACCAACGCGCGTCCCCCCGTTCGTAGTGCAGCCATCAGCCTGAATCCCCACGCTTGTAGTGCAGGCTTTAGCCTGTCCGCCCGGTGCTCGAAGGTTGAATGTCCGGCGATTCACGGCAGTCTGTGTCGCGCTGCCGGCGTCCGGCAGTCTCTAATCGAATCATGCACCTAACCGCTCCCCGCTGGATCGGCGCGGCCTTCGCCGGCGCCGCCCTGCTCCTACCCGTCGTGCCCTCGGCCTCCGCCCAGGAGAAGAAGGCTGCCCCCAATTACTTCGAGGATTCCTTCCCCTTCCAGATGGCCTGCATCAATGCAGCCTATCCAAGCAACAACACCGCGATGAAGGGAATCGCCATCCGCGTCGGCAACGATGCGACGGTCCTTTTCGACACGGACCTGTGCCGAATGGCCGCCGGTTGGACCGGGGGATTCGTCAGTTCCCACGGCGTCGCCTTTGACGGCGCCCACGGACATCACCCGGCGATGGTGGGCAACCAGAAGTTTGGCGTGGGCAACGGCCCGGGTGTGGCGGGTCCGGACGGCAGTTTTGCCGACCTCCGCAAGGAACCCTACGGCCCAATGAATCCCGCGATCGCCAAGTGGGAGGGGCTGTTCCTCAACGGCAATAACGTGTTGCTGAACTACTCCGTCGCAGGAGGCACCCAGGTGGCCGAACAGCCCGGAAGCCTCGACGCCGGTGGGCAGACGGTCCTAACCCGCACCCTGCGGTTGTCGCCGCCCCGCCACGGATTCTTCATCTTCAAGTCCCGCCGCACTTCGGAGCCCTTCTCCATTGCGGTTGCCGACGTGACCGGAACCGCGACCTCGCAAGCGGCGGATGACATCACGGTCGTGGACAACGGCACCGCCACCCGCGTCAGTGCCAGCGGACTCCCGGCCGGCGCCGGACTCGCCCTTCGCGACGGGCGCATTGTGCTGCAGGTTCCCAAGGGCACCCCGGCGTCCACCGTGAAGCTCGCGCTGTGGAGTGGTCCCGAGGCGAGCGCGGCCTCCGTGGCTGGCGCCGCGGCCAAGGCTGCAGATCTCGCGGACTACACCCACGGTGGACCCCGCCGCTGGACCGAGACGGTGAAGGTGGCCGGAAAACTGGAGACCAGTGCCAGTCCGGACGGTGCGTATGTGACCGATTCCATCACGGCGCCGGATTCCAATCCGTGGAACCGCCGCGTGCGATTCGGTGGGTTTGATTTCTTCCCGGACGGCAAGAGCGCCGCCTTCTGCACCCACGACGGCGACATCTGGATCGTCAAGGGCATCGACGGCAAACTGGAGAACCTGGAGTGGACCCGCTACGCCTCGGGACTCTATGAGCCGCTCGGCCTCGTGATCGTGGACGGCACCATCTACACCAGCGGACGCGACGGCATCACGCGCTATCGCGACCTGAACGGCGACGGCGAAGCGGACGAATACCAGGCCTTCAACCACGACATCATGTCCACCGAGGGCTTCCACGAATTCGTCTTCGACCTGCATCGGGACAACGCCGGCAACTTCTACTTCGCCAAGGCGAATCCGGTGAACGGAGGCGGCCGCGGATTTGGCGACCAGAAGGCGTCGCGTGGCAACGGCACCGTGTGCTCGCACGCGGGTTGTTTGTTCAAGGTCAGCCCCGATGGAACGAAGTTTGAGGTGGTTGCCCGTGGATTCCGTGCCCCCAACGGCATCGGCGTGCGTGCAGACGGCCAGGTGACCACGTCCGACAACGAAGGCACCTGGGTGCCGACCACGCCGTTGAACTGGGTCGATGGAAAGACCTTCCACGGCGTGCAGAACAACCTCACGTCGCCCGAAGTGGCCGCGAAGTTCGCCCCGCCGATCCTGTGGCTCTCGCACAATGACTACGACAATTCCGGCGGCGGCCAGATCTGGGTGACCAGCGACCAGTGGGGTCCCTTCAAGGGCGAACTGCTGCATGAGTCGTACGGCAAGTCCTCCCTGTACCTGGTCATGCGCCAGGAGCTGCCGGACGGACGCCAGCAGGCGGCGGCCACGAAGTTCCCGCTGAAGTTCACCAGCTCGGTGATGCGCGGACGCTGGGGTCCGGTGGACCACCAGCTGTACATCGCCGGCCTGAGCGAGTGGCAGAGCAATGCCGCGAAGCAGACCGGATTCGACCGCGTCCGCTACACCGGAAAGCCCGTATACTCCGTCCGCGGCGTGAAGGTCGTGCCCGGCGGTGTGGAGTTGTCGTTCACCCAGCCGCTGGACAAGGCGTCCGCCGAGGATCTGCAGAACTGGAGCGGCAAGCGGTGGAATTACGTCCGCAGCGAGAACTACGGTTCCCCGGAGATCGGCGTGTCGGATCCCAACAAGAAGGGACGTGAATCGATCAACATCACCGGCGCCCGCCTTGGGGCTGATGGCAAGACGGTCACGCTCTCGATTGAGAACCTGAAGCCGGTGATGCAGCAGTCCATCAAGTGGGACCTCAAGGCTGCCGATGGCACGAAGGTCGCGCAGGAGATTCAGCAGACCATCCACGAAGTTCCCGGACAGCCATTGTCTATGAACTGAGCCAACGAGCCGTCGGGACTCGACGGACCAGCAACAGCGCGGAGGTGGGAGTCATTCCCCTCCGCGCTTTTGTTTTGTACCAGTCCTCACCTTGGGCAACGGGCCCCCGTACGGACTGGTAGAGACGGCGCGTCACCACCCGTGATCCGGCCCTGGGTTGGGTGCGTCCAACCCTTGCTCGCTCTGGGATCCTTCAACACCACCTCGACTCGCCTCCTGTTTTCCCTACGCGGCAGGCAAATGGAGGTGTCTCCTTTTCCTTCCGGCGCACATGATCCTATTGAATGAACGAGAAGAGCGATCTGCAGCTGTTGGCGGAGTTCGTTCACACTGATTCCCAAGAGGCCTTCACGACCCTGGTGAGGCGCCATCTGAACTTGGTGCATTCAGTCGCCCGGCGACATTCGAGTGACCGCCAAATCTGCGACGATATCACTCAGGCCGTGTTCATCCTCCTGGCCCGCAAGGCGTCGTCCCTGGCGACTGGGATTGTTCTGCCGGGGTGGCTTTACACGGCGGCGACGTTAACCGCTGCGAACGTACAACGGTCCGAGGCGCGTCGCCTTCGACGTGAGAAGGAGGCCTTTATGCAATCCGCGTCTGATGCCGACCCTGAACACGATGTCTGGCAGGAGTTGAAGCCCCATTTGGACCGCGCGATGGGAGAGCTGCGTGGCGAGGATCGCGATGTATTGATTCTCCGCTTCTTTGAGAACAAATCCCTACAACAGCTAGGGTGTGAATTGGGGATCGAAGAACGAGCTGCGCAGAAGCGGGTGCAGCGTTCCATCGAACGCCTGCGTCGTAACTTGGGCCGTCACGGCGTGACTGCAGGCGTCGGTGGCCTGTTGGAGGCCATCTCCGCCAATGCTGTTCAGGCCACACCAAATTCGTTGGCTCTAACCAGGACTATTTCCGCGACCGCGTTAAGAGGGTCTCCGGTCTCGGCATCCACTCAGACCCTGATGAAAGGAGTCACAAGAATCATGAAATGGACCAAGATAAAGTTCGTCGCAGGGGTCTCCGCGGTGATCGTCGTGGCGTTAGGGTTGGCTGTAGCGGTGCTGCATCACCATGGACCCGGAATGGGTGCTTCGGGCCCCGAGGCGCATGCGCTCAAGGTTCGAGCAGAGCGTGCTGCCGGTGCAGCAGGACCGGCGACGTTGGCGCCGCCTTCCCCGAACGGGAACAAGGCTGAGGCGGAGCGCCGGGCGGGCCTCCAGGCCGTGCAAAGGGACGGGAACTAGATCCTTGCCAATTGGAGCGCCTTTTGGTCGGAAGACATCCACCTCCGATCCGCCACAAGGGATTGAGTTCTCTTGTGGCGTTGTTGTGATTTTACCGATCCAACCGATGGCGACCGGGAGGACCCGTTCGACGTGGAGCTCGCCGCAGGCGATGACGGCGCCGTTAAGGTAGCTTCGGTCGCAGCTGTTCCTCCACCCCAAATGCCCCCATTGATTCTGGGGGGCGTTTCCGAAGCTGATCGTATAAGACATTTTAGATGATTGTCCTTTCGATGTTCTGAGACGGGCGATTCCATAGGCACGATTGAGCTGACTTCGAAGACCTATGTCCGACGCCACGAATTCCTACATCCACGGTTATTCGGATCCGGAGCAACAGCGGTTGTTGGCGCAGAGTGACTATTGGAAATCCCTGGTCACGCTCGTGGATTATCCCCTGGAGAGCGGCCTGAAGCTCCTCGACGTCGGATGTGCCGTCGGCGCCAACCTCGTGCTCTTCGAGAAGACCACGCCCGGGCTCTTCCTGGCCGGGATCGACCGCGAGCCACTTCAAATCGACGCGGCCCGGCGCAATCTGGGATTCGTGCCGGCTCCCCGGCTCGACCTCCGCGTCGGCAACGCCGAATCCCTGCCTTGGGAAACGGGCACGTTCGACCGCGTGTTCATCATGTGGCTGCTGGAGCACGTGCAGAACCCGACGCCGATTCTCTCCGAAGCCCATCGGGTTCTCCGCCCGGGAGGCTCCCTTTCGGTCATCGAAACCGACTACGACACCTATCTTGCGATGCCGGAGACTCTGGCGTCCCGTGTCGTCTTGGAGGCGTTTCGCGAGCACTTCGTGCGCTCAGGCCAACACCAGGCCGGAAGGCGGTTGGGTGCGTGGTTGCGATCTGCGGGCTTCGAGGTCCGGGAACATCGCGCGTTTCCCATCCACTGGAGCGCCGCGCAGAATCCGGTCGCCTTGCGCCGACACCTGGACTACACGCTGGATTATATGGAGCCCGCATTCCCGGCCCTGGAGGGACTGGGTTACCGCCGGGAACTCCTTCGTGAAGGCGCCGCATATTTACGCGGACTCTGGAACCACCCCGACGGAGACTTCTCCCAGCTTGTCTTTCGTGCGACCGGACGGAAAGCAGGCTGAGGTTCAAAGGATGTGAAGGGTTCATCTCCCAGCGAATTCGCGCCTCCCTGGATCATACCGGTCCCGATCCGACTATCCGGCCTTCGGCTCCTGGGTGCCTGGATGCACGAAATGATTTACGGCGATTCCATGTCGTACCGCGAATGGCGGCAGGAGGGCTTGCTGTTCCGAAGCCAACAAGGCGAAACCCTGGTGCCTCTCGCTGAGGTCGGAGCCCTGTGGAGATTGAACAGCCGGCCTCCAATCATTGAGGTTCAGTTAAAGGACACGCGGGCCGCCGAATGGCGTTGGGTATTCGTCGTGGCTTCCGAGCACTGGGGGTGGTCCCAAACACTCCCCAGGTTGCGTCAGGCGATTCGTGAGGCGAATCCAGAGGCGTCCATTGTCCCACCACCCGATCGAACGACAAAAGGAAGGACCAGCTCTTCTCATGTCACGAGGGACAGGGCATCCGTGGCGATCCCCGGTAACCCTTCGATTATCGGGCTCGCCGACCCATTGGGATTCGGGTGACAGGTTCGCAGTTCTCCAAGATGGCCAGGAGGCCCTCCAACAGGATCGATAACCACTCCATCGGAAGTCGGTGTCTTACTGCGCCACGGGAACCACCCGATACATCATCTGGGAGTCTTCGGCGGGCATGACGAACCCGAGGACATTGGTTCCCCACGTCTCCCAATCCACCAGGTTTTTGGAGCGCTGGTTGAGGATATCCACCCCGGTGATGCGTTCGTCCGGGAAGACCGTGATTCCATTGGGGAGAACCCTGCCCACTTCGAGAGTGAGCTCGGGCAATCGGCTCTTTGGATACACCAGGAAGGTTCCGGAGGAGGAATACACGTACATGCATCCCTCATCATTCAGACCGCTGGGAGAAGTCCGGCTCAGGTTTCCGAGCCACTGGGGCAGGATGGATTGCAGGGGCTGCCATCCGTCCCCGCGATCCAAAAGCGCCACGGTTTCATTTCCATTTCGGCCAACGCCAATCATCCACCCCGGGTTGTTGAGTCCGGTGATTTGTACGTCCTGGAATCCCCCGGTCGGCAACTCCTCGAAAACGCCGTCCTTCCAGCGGAATTCGCGCGAGTCGATATTGCCAACAACGACGCCGAGATTGTTGATGAAGAGGGGTTCGATGGCCACACCGGGGGTGGGAACGACGAGATCTGTCGCGATGCCGTCCCGCCACAGGAATGCATGGGAGGTGTTGTTGGCATCCAGATAGTGCCCCACGACCTCTCCGCGATCGTTCATGTTCGCCGCGTTAACCAGGGCCCCGGCAGGGAATCCCGAGAGCTCGGAAACGGCGTCCCCCTTCCAGAGCAGGGCCCTGAGGGTTCCGTCGGGCAGTGTCTGATTCAGGAGGATCGAGGTATCCGTGGAAACCGCGAGCGGGGTGCAGCCCGGATGGGTATCCAGGGTTTGCACCGTCCCGTTCAGGAGGCGAAAAGCCGTGGTGGGGCCTCCATCCGAGAGGTTTCCCGCAACGAGTCCGTCCCGGCCTACTGCGGTGACGTTGACCTGTTTGCCCTCGAACCGGATCTGGTCCCGGTTGCCGTTGAAGTAGATGACTTCGCCCGCCGCGAGATAGGCATTGGCATTCCTGTCGAAGTATCCCCGCAGCCGGTTGGCCCGGGCCTTCCTCGAGTAGAAGGTCGCGCGCTGGAAGGGGACGTCGAGGTTTGTGGTGAGGAGGACACCGTAATTGTTCTGGAACTGAAGGGTGAAGACTTCGTCGGTGCCGCTGAGGTAGTTTTTCAGTGCGAAAAGATATCCCGATGATGGGAACGGTTTGCGCTCAAAGAGCACGCCATCGATGAACAGGGCGGCGTTGGTGACCTTACCGTTGGGATTTGGATCCCCCGTCAGGGTCTGAAGCTCGACCATGGCCGGGGTCAGAATGGGGCGGTAGTCGGAATGGGGAATGGTTTCGACGGCCAGGAACGCGGTGGGAGGAAGCCGGACTTCCGTCGGTTGGACGACGATGGGGACCGCAATGGATTCCTCGACGGCGCCGTCCTCGTACGTCGCCCGGACTGCCAGCGCGTGGTATCCCTTGGAAACATTGGGCCACGTGCCGCTCAGCAGCCCGGAATCCGTCCTGACGGCAATTCCGTCCGTCAGAAGCGTGAGCTGCAGAACTTTCGTCCCAGAACGGCTGGATTTGGCCTCAAAGGAGATCTCGTTGGGAGTGCTGAAGGAGGAATTTGCCAGCGGTTGGGTCAGCGAAATGCTCGCGTTTGCCCAAATCTGGAACAGCAGGGCGAGTACTATGAAAAGGAGAATTCGGAAAGTGTTCGGGTTCTGCGTCACGCGAGCGGGGAGATCGCACAGGGAGCCGGGCAAATCCAGTGGATTCTCGAAGATCGGGCCGGCAAGGAAACCGAACCTCGTTTGGAATTGGATATGGTGACAGGTTCGCTGTCCGAGGCGTCCATTGTCCCACCACCCGAATATAGAGCCAGGTTCAAGGTTTCTGATCGGGCTGATCCGGGTCCCGGTTCAGCGGAATAGGGGGACGGGTTCAAAGTTCAGCGCGGACGTCCTTTCCGCCGTGTATCGCCTCGGTGCCATTCGGGCGCAATCACACCAGGATTTCGAAGGATTTCGGAGGTTGACCCTGGGAGAATTCTTGGGCACCCCAACAGGTGAATCCATTGCACCCTCCATGAACCCCATTCTCATTGCGGGTCTTTTGGCCGGCACCGCAATTGCCACCTTGGCCCAGCCCTTTGATCTTGTGCTCCATTTCGGCGATCTGCCCGCCGTGGTGGACCGGACGCCTCGTCCAGGGCCTGGGGTGAATGAACGGAATTATGCGCCCGGAAATCCGGGGGCCACCCAGCTTCGCTTCCCACTATCAGAGTTTGAGATCACCGTTTTGGATCCAGGCATCCCCGTCGGGTCTTCAGAAAGCATGCGGGGTGTCTCCCTGGTCCGTTCGAGAATTACGACCTCCTTTGCAGCGTCCGGTCCGCCGCAACATGGGGGTGAGACGTTCCGCGTGTTGCTTACGGCAACCAACAACGAAGCGCTGTCCGCGTGGAAGGAGTCGGGTTCAAACCCGGCGACGTTCCCGCTCGGTGCCGACTCGAAGCTCTCGTACGACTTCTCGGATCCGGTCTACATTCCGGGTGGAGGTCCTTTTGGTCTTGGAGGCCTTGGTGGTTGGGACACCACGGTCCGTGCTTACGACGTCAAAGTGGTCTCGTTTGAACTGGTTCCCGGTGTTCCGCCCTCGGCCCCGCCGCTGTTCCTTCAGTCCCAGGAGAATTACCTCCATCTCGCTTGGAACGATCGCTGGTCCACCTTCATTGCTGATGAAGCGGAGAGTATTCTGGGGCCGTGGCACCCCCTTGTAGTACAACCCAAGTCCATTGACGACGTGTCGCAAGTGATGATTCCTGCCGAGGTTCCGCGATTCTTCCGCCTCCGTCCCAGGGACGGCGCCTATTGATGTAGGGGCTGGGTTCAACTCCTGGAGAGAGAACAGCCGTAGTCATTCCCCTCGGTATGGGACGGACGGCTGATGGGCGGACCTCGCACCCGGGCACCTACTCCATCGGCGCCCACCGGGCACGACTGGCGAAGCTCCGAAGCAGAAGGTACGCGAGGAGGGCAACGGCCAACTCCAGAGATAGGAACTGCCCAAGCCACCCGCCACTCCATGCCCAGGAGGCAAGGCCGGAAAGGAGCCCGGCGAGGAGCATGACCACGATGGGAGTCAGGGCGCGCCGCGCGGATTTCGCCTCTTCGGTGGGCCGGCACAGAGGGACCGCGCGGCCTCGGACGCAGGGAATCATGGCGTATACCGGCAAGGCCAGGATTCCAGGGAGCAACAGGACGAGTCGCGCCGGATCCCGAGTGAGCACGCCGGTGATCAGGGTTGCCCCCAAAATGGCTGGAACCGTCAGGAGCAACAGCACCGCCCGTCGCGAACCGTTGCAGAAGGGGGCGGGTCCGGAGACGGGAGCCGCGCGAAAAATGTCGGAGGCCTGCCAATGCTGCGAGTACTCGATCAACTCCAGGCTCAGGAGGGGAAGCAGGGCGAGATAGCTTCCTGCGAAGGCCACACCAAAGGCGCCCCCGCCTTCGCCGGTATCCCGCATCAGGAAAATCACCGGCATGATCACCATCGGAGCCAAGGCCGGATACAACCGCAACTTCATGTCCCGGTCGCGGAGGAGATACGCCGCCGTGAGGAGAAACGATGCCCTTTCCACCGGATTCCGAAGCCACCACGACACCGGGGGAATCTGCACCAGTTGGTGCAGCCAGCGACGGCCACCACGCTGTGGAGCCGGTGTCTTCGCTTCCGCGAGGGCCATCAAACCGGAACCGTACTGGCTGGACAGCCGCGCGAAGGCGAGCCAGAGCACGCCGCCTGTTGAAAGGAGCGCCAGCACTCCGAGAGCCCACGAACTGACCGAACCCGAGCCGGCCATCGCATCGTCGAACCCGGCAAACCAGGCGGGCGGAAGCAGGGCCATCCAGAAGTGATCCGACGTCAGGCGGACGTGACGCCCCTGGTGCATCAACAACTGGGGCACCACCTGTCCCCCGGCCACCGCCACCACGGCCAGCAGCACCTGCGCGGTGGTCATCAGGCCCTCAAGCCGCTCGCGTCCGAACCAGCGCAGGCACAATTGATAGGCGAGCACCACGGACCCGGAGCAGAACAAGGCCTCGAGCACCACCGAGACCGCGTGGACGGGCAGGAACCGCCAGCCGCTGTCGGGGGCGAAACAGCCCACCACAAATGTGGCGAGGTTCAGGGCGGTGGCCAGCCACAGGGAAACCTCCACCAGCACCGAAACCTTCGCCCACAGCAGCGTCCGCGGACTCACCGGACGATGCAGGAGAATATCGCCCTCCTCGCGGTTGAAGAGTACTTCACCCGCCGAAGCGGCAACGAACATTCCCAGAAACATCAGGGTGATCGCGTGCAGATACAGAGAGAGCGAGAAGACCGGACGTCCTGCGAACGTCGCACACACGCATCCGAACAACGCGTAGATCAGAATGGTCAGGAACAGTTTCCGGCCAATGGATCCCGGAGCGCCGCTTCGCTGGAGTCCCCGCGAGGTGCGTCCTCGGAGAAACAGCGTGAGGAATAGTCTCCGAAGCACCCGGGCCTGCGTTGGGACGCGCCCGTCCACCGGCGGCGCGGTGTCGGATCCATCCAGTTTGGGAGGAGCGTTCACGGGCGAAACGTCCGCGCAAAATCCTGCGCCTTTTGCTCGAGTCCGGAAGCCCCGGTCAACTGGATGAACAGTTTCTCCAGGGTTCCCGCTCCGTGGGCGGCGACGAGGGCGTCGGGACGTCCATCGACCAGCAGACGCCCCTTGTCCACGAGGATCACCCGGTCGCAGACGCGCTCCACCACGTCGAGCACATGGGAGCTGTACACGATCGCCTTGCCCTCCTGGGCGAGCGTCTGGATGAGCGCCTTGAATCCCACCGCCGCATTCGCATCGAGTCCGTCGAGCGGTTCGTCGAAGAACACCACCGGTGGGTTGTGCAACAGGGCGGCGGTGATCACCACTTTGCGGCGCATTCCCTTCGAGTAGGCGCCGAGCAGCTTGTCGGTCAGGGTCTCGAAGCTCAGGTCGAAGAAGGCGAGGAACTGCCGGATGCGCTCGCGCGCGGCATCGGCGGGAATGGCGTACAAGGCGGCGACCATCTCGAGGTATTCGAGTCCGGTGAGGGATTCAAACACCGCACCGGAGTCGGGGACAAATCCGACACGCCGCTTCACCTCCACCGGATCCTTCCGCAGGTCGAAGCCGCAGATTGTGGCCGTTCCCTCCGTTGGCTCGAGCATGCCGGTCAGCATCCGGAGCGTCGTGGTCTTGCCAGCTCCGTTGGGACCGAGAAATCCGACGATCTGACCGCCGGGAATCTCCAGCGTGAGGGCGTCCACCGCCGTCTGTTCTCCAAATCGCTTGGTCAGTCGTTGCAGGGAGATCATCGGGTCCCGCGGGCTTACCCCTCGACACGTTCCGGCGCGACCAAAATCTGACGATTCCTCCGGGCGAGGATTGGCGCTTGGATCTTCCGCCCGGGACCAGTGTGATCGCCGGCGCGCGACCCGGAGGTCCTGGATCTTCCGGACGCCCCAATCTCAATCCTCATGGAGGCCTTTGAACACGCCCTGTTCCTGCTGTTGATCACCACGGCCCTGAGCGTACTGGCGCGATGGCTCCCCTGGCCGGCGCCCATCACCCAAGTCCTGGGGGGCGCGCTGGTGGCGCTGCTGCCCCGGTTCCCGGTGATTACGCTCGATCCGGGATTCTTCTTCCTGTGCTTCCTGCCGCCCCTTCTGTTTGCGGACGGCTGGCTGATGCCCCTCCGGGAATTCAAGAAGGCGCGCCGGGCGATCCTGATGCTCGCCATCGGACTGGTCACCTTCACCACCCTGACGGTCGGATTGACCGCCCACTGGCTGGTGCCTGGCCTCCCGTTATCGCTGGCCTTTGCCCTCGGCGCGGTGGTGTCCCCAACAGACGCCGTCGCCGTCGGTGCCATCACCTCGCGGTTGAAAGTGCCCCGGCGCCTGACCACCGTTCTCAATGGCGAAAGCCTGATGAACGACGCCACCGGCCTGGTTGCGTTCAAGTTCGCCATCGCCGCGCTGATCGCCGGAACCTTTTCGGTCCGCGAAGTCGCAACCAACTTCGTGCTGGTCGCTGTGGGCGGACTCGCCGTGGGACTTGCCGTGGGCTACCTCGCCGGCCGGCTTCGGGACCTCCTGCGCTCGATCCACGCCAGTGATCCGTTCATCGAGATCACCGTATCACTCATGACCCCGTTCGCCGCCTACCTCATCGCGGAACCACTCGGAGTCTCGGGGATTCTGTCCGTGGTGGCGTCCGGTTTGTACTCGGGCTGGCGGGATCCCATTCGGATGGACGCCGAGGTCCGCCAGACCGCTTGGGCCGTCTGGTCCATGGTGCTCTTCTGGCTCAACGGCCTCGCCTTCCTCCTGCTCGGTCTCCAGTTCCCGCGTCTTCTCGACGCCGTCAGCCACGAATATTCCCCCACGGAACTCGTAGTGTTCACGGCAGGTGTCGCCGGGGTGGCGGTCGTTGGAAGAATTCTTTGGATGTTCCCCGGCGCCTATCTCCCATTCTGGCTCTCCCGGAAAGTGCGCGAGACGGAGGTGCGACCCCGATGGCAGGCCGTCGCGGTGGCTGGCTGGGCGGGGATGCGGGGGACGGTAACGCTGGCCGCCGCCATGTCCCTTCCCCTGACCCTGCCCAGCGGGACGCCCTTTCCCCATCGCGACATCGTCATCTTCCTCGCCTTTGGCGTCATCGCCGTGACGTTGCTGGTGCAGGGGACCACCCTGGAATGGGTCATTCGGCGGCTAGGCCTCCGGGAGGATGATTCCCAGGCCATCGAAGAAAGGCTGGCGAGAACCACGGCGGTGGATGCCGGGCTCCAGCAACTGCGCGCCGCGGAGGCGGCCGCCCACGATGACGAGGAGGCGGCGGCGCTGGGTGAGGTCATCGCCGAGTATGAGCGGCGCCTGGTCGAACTCACCACCGAAGGGGAGACGCAGGCGAGTGCCGGACGCCGCCGCGCCGCGGGTCGCCGTCATCGCCTCGCCGCCGTGCACGCGGAGCGCCACGCGATCGATGATCTATGGCGGCGCAACGTGATATCCGACGAAGTCCACCGCCCGCTCCAGCAACTCCTCGATTACGAGGAGTCCATGCTGCTGGCCAAGCCGTCCACCGGCGGTCATTGAATTCAGGGAGAATTGCGCAGTGGCGAAGACCAACGGCGCCAGCAACGGGGCGTGGCCTCAAACTTTCCCGCGATCTCTTCGAAGCTCTGCCGAGACCGAAGCGTCACCGTTAAGATTCCGGGTTGCTCCGAGGGCATTGATGTCCGGAGATTCCGGAGTCACCTGCCTGTGCCTGTGCGAATCCTGATGCTGTTGCCAATTCTGCTCGCCGTTGCCTCCGCGACGGCGGCGGAAACCCGTGGCGTGGATCGCGACCTGGAGCGGCGGTTCCCCGGCGTGGTGCGGCCGTTTCTCGATGCCTACTGTCTCGACTGCCATGGCCCCCACAAACCCAAGGGTGATCTGGACCTGAGTCCCTACACGACGACGGAAAGCGTGGCGAAGGACCTGCAACGCTGGGAACAGGTGCTGGAACGTTTGGAGGCGGGCGAAATGCCGCCAAGGAAGGCCGGTCAACACCCGACGGCCGCGGAGAGTCGGGACATGATCCGGTGGATCCAAGCGTTCCGAAGTCGGGAGGCGCACCGCCACGCCGGCGATCCGGGACCCGTGCCCGCCCGTCGGCTCAGCAATGCGGAATACGACTACTCCATCCGGGACCTCACCGGGGTGGACCTTCGGCCGACCCGGGAGTTCCCGGTAGATCCCGCAAATCCGGAGGGCTTCGACAATTCCGGGGAGTCGCTGACCATGTCGCCGGCACTGGTAAAAAAGTATCTCGAGGCCGCTCGGAAGGTGAGCCAACACGCGGTGTTGACCCTGGACGGAATCGCCTTCGCGGAGCACCCGATGATGGTCCACACCGACCGCGACAAATACGGGATCCTGCGCATCGTCGGCTTTTACGAGCGTCAGCCCACGGATTACGCGGACTACTTCGCCGCGGCGTGGCGCTACCGGTATCGGGCCGCGCTCGGTCAACCGCGGGCGAAACTTGCCGAGATCGCCGCGGAGTCCGGGGTCAGCTCGAACTACCTCGCCACCGTCTGGAAAGTCCTCAACACCCGCGAGGACGTCGGGCCGATCGCCCACCTCCAATCCCTGTGGAACGCGCTGCCCGCCCCGGCTCCGCGATCTCGCTCGGCTCCAGTGGACGTCCGACCCGAATGCGTCGCCATGCGGGACTTCGTGGTGACCCTCCGCCAGAAGATCCGCCCGGAAGTCCCGAACCTGTCCGCCCCCGGACTGAATCCCAGCGCCCAGGCGTTGGTGCTTTGGAAGGATCGCCAGATGGCAGCCCAACGGCGGACCTACGACACCAACGCCCTGCAGATCGACGGTCGCGTGCCCGCGGCGTCGGAGGCCCGGAACACGGCGGCGAGCTACAATGCCGTCAAGGTGAAGAAAACGGCGCCGGAGCCGGATCCGAATCTGGCCGTGCCCTCGGATCCCGTGGCCCGTGCCCGGTACGAGACGGCCTTCGCCCGGTTCGCAGACGTGTTCCCGGACGCCTTCTACGTGAAGGAGCGCGGACGCACCTTCGTGGATCCCGAGGAGGAAAAGGCCAACGGCAATGTCGGGCGTCTGCTCAGTGCGGGACTTCATAACCAGACCGGATACTTCCGCGACGACGGTCCCCTCTGTGAAATGATTCTCGACGAGGCGGGACGCCGGGAGCTCGACCACCTCTGGGATGAATTCCTGATGGTCGCCTCGGTGCCGCAGCGGATGCACCAGAGCACCGTTTACTTCGAGCGGACGGACTCCCGGTTCCTCAGCGATGCCGAATTCGACTTCGCCCGCGCTGAAGACAAGGACTGCACCTCGGAAGCCAAAGTCCAAAAGCTGGCGGAGCTGTATTACGCGAAGGCCCAACGAACGGGTGCCACGGAACAGGTCCTCGCCGCCATCGAGGACCACTTCCAACGCGTGAACCGGGAGATTCGGCGCATTGAGACGCTCGAGCGCGAGTCCGAACCCAAACACCGGGAGGCCCTGGTCCGGTTCGCCCAACTCGCCTACCGCCGCCCCCTGACTTCGGATGAGCGGGAAAGCCTGCTCGCGTTCTACCGGACGTTGCGGGACCAGGACGGACTCACCCACGACGAGGCGATCCGAGATTGCCTCGCCAGCGTGCTCGTATCCCCGCACTTCTGCTACCGGATCGACCTGGTGGAGGCGGCGGGTTCCGGAACATCCGGATCCAATGCCGGCAGTCCATCCTCCCGCCGGGTCGCCACGGTGCCCCTGTCGGATGGCGCCCTCGCCAGTCGTCTGAGCTATTTCCTGTGGTCCAGCCTTCCCGACGACGCCCTGCTCGCCCACGCCGCCGCCGGGGATCTGCACCGCCCGAAGGTTCTGATCGCCGAGGCGCGCCGCATGATGGCCGACGACCGGATTCGCGGACTCGCCGTGGAGTTCGGCGGACACTGGCTCGATTTCCGCCGCTTTGAGGAACACAACGCAGTGGATCGCGCGCGCTTCCCCGCCTTCAACGATGTCCTTCGCCAGGCCATGTTCGAGGAGCCGGTGCGCTTCCTTCAGGACATCATTCAGTCCAATCGCCCGGTGACGCTGCTGCTCGACGCACCCTATACCTTCGTGAACCCGGCGTTGGCGCAGCACTACGGTCTCCCCGTGCCAACGACGGGATCCAACGCCTGGTTCCGCGTGGACGAGGCTCGGTCCGTCGGACGCGGCGGACTCCTGCCGATGTCGGTCTTCCTGACGGCAAACTCGCCCGGACTCCGGACAAGTCCGGTGAAGCGCGGCAACTGGGTCGCCCGACGGATCCTCGGCGAGCGGATTCCTCCGCCGCCCGCCGCCGTTCCGGAGCTGCCGTCCGACGAAGCCAAGCTCGGCGAGTTGACCCTCCGCGAAACCCTCGCGCGCCACCGGGCGGACCCCGCGTGCGCCGCATGCCACAAGCGCTTTGATTCCCTCGGGCTCGTGTTCGAAGGATTTGGTCCCATCGGCGAACGGCGGACCGTGGATCTCTCCGGGCATCCCGTGGACACGCACACGGCCTTTCCGAAGGGCGGGGAAGGATCCGGAGTCGAGGGCCTGCGCGCCTACATTCACGAGAAGCGGCAAGATGACTTTCTGGACAACCTCTGCCGTAAGCTCCTCGGTTACGCCCTCGGCCGGAGTCTGATCCTGTCCGACGAAATCACCGTGCGTGACATGCGGGCCCGACTCGCGGCTAATGGGGATCGTTTCGGCAGCCTCGTGGAAACCATCGTTACCTCACCGCAATTCCTGAACCGGCGGAATCCCAATATCGCGGTCTCACCCTGACTCTCCATGTGCGACCTGAACGAACCTTCGCCAGCCGCCCGACGCTTCCGCATTTCGCGCCGGACGTTTCTCCGCGGCGCTGGGGTCACGATGGCCCTGCCGTGGATGGAATCGATTCCCGCCTGGGGCACGGAGCCCCTTCAGGCCGGCGTGCCCGTGACGCCTCCCAAGCGCTTCGCCGCGCTCTTCTGGGGCAATGGCGTGAACGGCAATCACTGGTGGGCCAAGGGCTCGGGAGCCCAGATGGAACTCAGTCGAAGCCTGGAGCCCATGGAACCGCTCAAGGCCAGGATGAATGTCATCGACGGACTGTTTAACCGGTCCGCGGTGGGTGTGGGCATCCATCCAGGCCAGACTGGAAACATCCTTTCCGGAATGCCCCTTCAGAAAGGCGCCGTCCTGCATGGCGGGATCAGCATGGACCAGGTCCTGGCCAACCGGATCGGACAGGATTCGGTCCAGCCCAGCATGGTCCTCGGATGCGAACAACCCATCACCGGCTATCACGAGACGAACTTCTCCATGGCCTACAGCTCCCACATTTCGTGGCAAAGCGCCGACTCGCCGGTGCCGATGGAGGTGTATCCGTCCCTGGCGTTCGACAGCCTGTTTGAGAATCACGGCAGCCGTCGCGCGCAGAGCATTCTGGACCGCGTGAAGGCGGATGCCTCCAGCCTTAGCCGGCGCGTCAGTGCCGGGGATAAGGCCAAGCTGGACGAATACCTCACCAGTGTTCGCGAAGTGGAAAAGCGGATCGACCGGATGCGCGGGGACCAGGCGCGGGCCGAGTCCAACGCTCAGGGCGGACCGGTGCCGCTTCTCCGAATGAAGCGCCCGGACAATGGCCTGCCCGAAGACATCCGGGAGCACATGCGGCTGATGTGCGACATCACGGCACTCGCCTTTCAGACCGACAAAACCCGCGTGGTATCCCTGCTCCTCTGCCGCGATCTCTCCGGATTGTTTTATCCGTTTCTCAACGTTCGCACCTCGCACCACTCCGCCTCTCACGACGACTTGTCCGACGACTACGAGCGCATCACCCGGTACTACGTCAGCCAGCTCGCGTATCTGGCCGGGCGCCTCGAGTCCATGCGCGAAGGCGAGGGAACTGTGCTGGACAATTCCTGTCTCCTGCTGCTGTCCAACATGTGGTCCGGAAACCACCACGACAGCACGCGACTCCCGCTGCTGACCGTCGGGGGACTGGGCGGCGCACTGCAGACCGGCCGCGTTCTGAATTATCGCGACAAGGGCGATGAGAACCGGAAGGTGTGCAGCCTCTATCTGTCCCTGATGGACAAGATGGGCGTCTCCCTGGAGCACTTCGGCGACGCCGACACGCGGCTCGCCGGGATTTGAAGTGGGAGGAATCCCGTCCCGAAGGCCGGAATCCGTCGGAAACTACGACGCGTAAATGCGATCCATCTCGCTGCTGAGCTTCTGAAGCCCGGCCGCGCTTCCGGCGCCTCCTTGCTCCGCGATGCCCCAGCCGTGGTAGTTGATGTCGTCGAGCGCCTTCATCACCGCGGGCCAGTTGTTGTCGCCCTTGAGGAACTCGACATCAAATCCGGCCCACTTGCCCTGCTTGTCCGCCTTGGCGCGGCTGTATTCCTTGATGTGCAGCTTCTGGATGCGCGGGCCCAGCGTGCGGATCCATTGCTCGGGCCAGCCGTAATTGATGACGTTGCCCACGTCGAAGTGCCAGCCCACGTACTTGCTGTTGAAGGAATCCACAAACTGCGCGGATTCCACCGGGCTCAACATGAAGTTGTTCCAGACATTCTCGATCGCGATGACCACGCCCTGCTCGCCGGCGAAGTCCACCACCGGAATCAGTTCCGTCCGGGCCCGCTGAAGAGCGTCGGCGTACGGGATCTCGGCGTTCACCACGCCCGCGACGAACAGCACGGAGCTGGATCCGTAGCGCTTAGCGTCCCGCAGGGCCTGCTTCAATCCCTCGACTCCGGCCGCGCGGACCTCCGCGCTCGGATGGGTGATCGGCTTGGCCCAGTGGGTGGCGCAGCAGACACTGGGGAGTTCCAGTCCGGTGGCGTCACGGGCGCGCAACACCTCGTCCTGGTCCATGTGGCTCATCGGCTCGGTGCCATGGAATCCGGCCGCCTTGATGGCCTTGAATTTGTCGGCCACCGAGGCGCCCTCGATGCCAACCGTCCCGTACATGATGCCCTTCTTCAGGGGCTTCCGCGCGGGGGGATCGGCGGCGATGGCGGTGGGAAGGACCCCCGCCAGGGCTCCGGCCCCCGCGGTCCACTGGAGAAAGGAACGGCGATTCACGGGAGGAAGTGTATCAAACCAGCTTGTACTTTCCAGGGACCGGCAGCGGCATGATGCCGAGATTCATGTCCCAGGACAGCGGGGCGTCGGGAGACAGCTTCTCCTGCGAGTTGAGCGCCTGCTCCCAGGTGACCTCCTGTCCGGTGTACCCGGCGAGCCGTCCCATGATGCCGAGCAGGCAGCTCGAGACCATCCAGTCGCCGTCGAAGCGGCGGGGTCCGGTGCCGCGAATGCTGGCAAACAGTTCCTGATGCTCGACGACGTACATGTCAGGCTTCTCGCCCTGATAGCGCCAACGGCTGGCACCGGAAATCTCAGGGTTGTTCCATCCGCTCTTGGCGTAGCCCTTCGAGCCGAGGATGTAGTCCGAATTGTCGCTGTAGCAGCCCGCGATCTGCCGCTGGGCCACCACACCGCGAACGCCGTTGGCGTACTCGTACACCACGGTCACGTGGTCATAGATGTTGCCCTGGTTGTTGGGAACGCAGCGTCCGCCGTTGGCGGTGCACTTGATCGGCGGGACGTCATTCATGCACCACGCCAGCTTGTCCACGGTGTGGATGCACTGCTCGACGATGCCGTCACCGGAGAGCCAGGAGAAATTCATCCAGTTGCGCACCTGCCACTCGAGATCGGTGACCCCGGGCTTGCGGGTGTCGGCTGCGGGCATCGGCTTCACGGGGCCGGTCAGGTAGGTGCCGTACACCGCGCGGACATCGCCGATGGCGCCTTCGCGAATCTTTTCGTACAGCGCCCGACGCGGGAGATCGCTGCGCCAGCAGAATCCGCTGACCAGGTTCAGCTTTTTCTCCTTGGCCATCTTCACGGACTCCATCACGTGGCGGATCCCGACGGGATCGGTCGCCATGGGCTTTTCGCAGAAGATCTGTTTGCCCTTCTCCACCGCGTAGCGGAGGTGGGTCGGACGGAATCCCGGAGGCGATGCGAGCAGGACGACATCCACGCCGGAGTCGATGACCTTCTGGTAGGCGTCGAGTCCGATGAACTGGGTATCGGGCGTCACGGCGACCCGGTTGCCGTACGTCTCCTTGAGTCCCTTCACCGCATTCTCGGCCTGTCCGGCAAACACGTCGCCCACGGCGGTCAGGACGCAGTTCTTGTCGGCAGTGAGCGCATTGCCGGCGGCTCCCGTTCCGCGGCCGCCGCAGCCGACGAGTCCGATCTTCAGCGTGTCGGTGTTGGCGGCGAAGGCAGATTCACGAAGAATGATTCCCGGAGCGGCCAGGGCGACGGCAGCAGCAGTGGAGGATGTCCGGAGGAAATCACGGCGGGTGGGAGCGGGAGAAGTGTTCATGGAGGTGACTCGACGCGCGAGAACGTCCCGCATTCGACCCATTTGGGTCAAGCGATGAGGCCAATGCCCTGTTGTTTCCCGTGGGAGGGCCCGCATGTTGCGAGCCCCATTCAATTCACGGCCATCGCGGGTGCGGTCACCCGTCTGCTCCTCCACACGCCCAACCCCGGAATTGATTACGGACGGCGACACACCGTCCCTCCCCATTCCCGTCACCATCCTGCGGCGGAACCCTCGCCCCGGGGATCGGCGGATCCCCGGAATCCTTCGCCCGCAGGCCCCAGGCCGACCGCCTGCGCCGCCCCCAGGGAACGATCCACCACCACGACATGGCCGCGTTTCCGAAGGTCCGCCACCACCGCGTCGCCCCACGCCGCCTCGACGTGCAATTCGTCCGGACGCCACTGGTGGTGAAACCGCGGGCCCGCCAGGGCCGTCGGCGGGTCCTGTCCGAAATCAATCGTGCGAAGGATCGCCAGGACCGTCTGGGTAATGATGGTGGGTCCACCCGCTGCACCGATGGACAGCACAGGACGTCCCTCCCGAAGCAGGATCGTCGGGCTCATGCTGGAGAGCGGACGCTTTCCTGCCGCCACCGCGTTCGCCTCGGCGCCGATCAGCCCGAAACTGTTGGGGACACCCGCCTGTACGGAGAAATCATCCATGTGGTTGTTGAGCAGGATGCCCGTTCCCGGCACGACCACCTTGCTCCCAAAACTGGTGTTCAGCGAGGCCGTGCAGGCGACCCAGTTCCCATCGGCGTCCGCCGTCGAAAAGTGCGTGGTATGCCGCCCGGCTTCCCGGGAAAACGTGTCGGTGTCCGCGCGCGGGGGCGTTCCCGCCGCGGAAACCGGGGTCGTTCGATCCCTTTGAATCCCACGCGCCAGGTCCGCCGCATAGTTCTTGTCGATCAACCCCCGCGGCACGGGCGTGAACTCAGGATCCCCCAGCCAGCGGGCGCGATCCGCAAAGGCACGCTTCATCGCTTCGGTCACAAGGTGGACGAACTCCGGGGACCGATCCCCCATCGATTTCACGTCAAAGTTTTCGAGGATGTTCAGGATTTCCAGCACGTGGACACCCCCGGAGCTGGGGGGAGGAAAACTGACGATCTCCCAACCCCGGTAGGTGCCGCGGACCGGTTCCCGAACGCGAACACGGTAATTCGCGAAGTTGGCGGCGGTGAGGATGCCTCCATGGGACTGCATCCAGGACGCCGTCGCCGCCGCGAACGGGCCCCGGTAGAACCAATCAACTCCTTCCGCCGCCATGGCCCGGTAGGACGCCCCGAGGTCAGTCTGGACCAGACGCTCGCCGGCAAGCCATGGCGTGCCATCCGGGCGGAGAAAAATCTCCCGGGCCGCCGGGAACCGGGCGAGCTCCTTCCGGGTCGCTTCCAGCCGCGACGCATAATGCCGGTCCAGGGCAAACCCGTTGGTCGCCACACGCGCCGCCGCCTCCAAAAGCCGGCTCAACGGGAGCTTCCCGAAATGGGTGCTGGCGTACGCCATCAGGGCGGGTTCACCGGGGACGCCCACCGCGAGGGCGCCATCGACACTCAGGGCCGGGTCCGCCTTCCCATCCCGCAGGAACATGTCCCGCGTTGCCGCTGCCGGCGCGGTTTCCCGTCCGTCCAACGCCAACAGCCGCCCATCGGCGAGCCTCAGGGTCATGAAGCAGCCGCCACCAATCCCGGAATTATGGCCGTCCACCACCCCCAGCGTGAGTGCGCAGGCAATGGCGGCATCCACGGCATTTCCGCCCGCCTTCAAGGCGTCCAAACCCGCCTGGGTCGCCACCGGCTGCACCGTGGCCACCATCCCCCGCCGCGCCACGGGGACCTCCGCGGCACCGACTCGTCCGGTCCACACCACCAGCAGAACCCCCAGCAATCCCAGGATGCGCATCACCCCTCCAGACTACCGAAAAAGCGCGTTGACCACCGCCGGAAGAATCGTATCGTCGCATCAAGATACGTTAATACGTTCACTTCAAAGACTGCATTCCAAACCATTGTCCATGAGCAAGCGCTTCATCTTCTCCTCTGAATCCGTCGGCGAGGGTCACCCTGACAAGGTGGCCGATACGATTTCCGATGCCGTTCTCGACACCTGCCTGACGCAGGACAAGTACAGCCGGGTCGCCTGCGAGACCTACGTGAAGTCGAACGTCGTCGTGGTCGGCGGCGAGATCACCACCAAGGCGAGCTTTGACTACGTCCAGATCGCCCGCGAAGCGATCCGGGAGATCGGCTACGTGAACGACGACGACGTCTTCCACGCCGACAAGGTGTTCGTCAACCTGCTCATCACCCAGCAGTCCCCCGACATCGCCCAGGGCGTCGACGCCCGCGCGGCGAAGGGCAAGAAGAAGGCGGAGCAGGGCGCTGGCGACCAGGGCCTGATGTTCGGATACGCCTGCAATGAGACCGAGGAGCTGATGCCGAGCCCGATCATGTTCGCGCACCGGCTGGGACGGAAGCTCACCGCGATCCGCAAGGCTGGAAAGGCCGCACCGTGGCTGCGTCCGGACGCCAAGTCGCAGGTCTCCGTCGTGTACGAGGACGACCAGCCGGTGGCCATTTCGAACGTGGTCATCTCCACCCAGCATGCCGCGGGCGTGGCCCACAAGTTGATTGAAGAGTTCTGCATCGAGGAAGTCATCAAGAAGGTCCTGCCCAAGCGGCTCCTGACCCCGAAGACACAGTTCCTCATCAATCCGACCGGCAATTTCGTCGTCGGCGGACCGCAGGGCGACACCGGGCTGACCGGACGCAAGATCATCGTGGACAGCTACGGTGGCTGGGGCCGGCACGGGGGCGGCGCGTTCTCGGGCAAGGATCCGAGCAAGGTGGACCGCAGCGCCGCGTACATGGGCCGTTATGTGGCCAAGAACATCGTGGCCGCGGGGTTGGCGAACCACGCCGAGATCCAGTTCGCCTACGCGATCGGATATCCCGATCCCGTCAGCGTGTACGTGAACACCTTCGGAACCGCGCAGGGCGGCCTCACCGACCAGGCGATCACCGATGCCGTCCAGGAAGTCTTCAGCTTCAAGCCCGCGGACATCGTCAAGCAGCTCAACCTGCTCCGTCCGATTTACTCCAAGACCACCAACTACGGTCACTTCGGCAAGGAAGACGCCGATCTCCCGTGGGAAAAGACCGACAAGGTTGCAGCGCTCAAAAAGGCAGTCCGCTGACGAGTTTTCAGTTTTCAGTTTCAAGTTCCCGAGGGAAGCAGGGGCCTCCCTCGGGATTGAAACTGACGCTGTCCGATGTCCTACCAGTCGTTCGAGAACCTCGAAGCCTGGAAACGCTCCTGCCGATTAGCCGTTGAGGTAAACCAGGCGGTGAACGAATTAAGAAACTTTGCCCTGAAGGATCAGATGTCGCGGTCCAGCATCTCCATCCCATCAAACATCGCCGAGGGCCACGAACGGGATAGCCGCCCGGACTTCATCCGTTTCCTCCGCATCGCAAAGGGGTCAGCCGCCGAATTGAGAACCCAATGCTACGTGGCTCGGGAACTCGAGGCACTGCCTCCCACCGATAGCGATCGATTCATCCGCGAGTGCCGGGAACTTTCCGCAATGCTCCAAGGGTTGATTCGGTCGCTGACCCCCACTGAAAACTAAAAACTTAAAACTGAACACTTAATCAAAATGGCCAAATCCAAGATCAAACCCGCCGCCGCACTCGCCGAAGTCGCCGCCGCGCTCCCGAACCTCTGCTCCTTCGCGGCCAACACGCCCGCGGGCTCGGACTATGTCGTCCGGGACATCGCGCTCGCCGACTGGGGCCGGAAGGAAATCGCCGTCGCCGAGCACGAAATGCCCGGCCTGATGTCGGTCCGCAAGAAGTACGCGAAGCAGCAGCCCCTCAAGGGCGTCCGGATCACCGGGTCGCTGCACATGACCATTCAGACCGCAGTGCTCATCGAGACGCTGGTCGCGCTCGGCGCCGATGTGCGCTGGGCCTCCTGCAACATCTTCTCCACCCAGGACCACGCCGCCTCGGCCATCGCCGCGACCGGAACGCCTGTCTTCGCCTGGAAGGGCGAGACGCTCGAGGAATATTGGGAACTCACCCTCAAGGCCATCCTGTTCCCCGGGGACAAGGGACCGCAGCTGGTCGTGGACGACGGCGGCGACGTCACCCTGCTCATCCACAAGGGATACGAACTCGAGAAGGGTTCCAAGTGGGCTTATCAGGACAAGGGCGACAGCCATGAAGTGTCCGTCGTGAAGGCGCTCCTGCGCCGCATCGCGAAGGAGAAGCCCGGCATCTGGACCAAGATCGTCAAGGACTGGCGCGGCGTCTCCGAGGAGACCACGACGGGCGTGCACCGCCTCTACCAGATGAAGGAAGCCGGCACGCTGCTGGTGCCCGCCATCAACGTGAATGACTCCGTCACCAAGTCGAAGTTCGACAACCTGTACGGTTGCCGGGAGTCGCTTGCGGACGGGATCAAGCGCGCCACGGACGTCATGGTCGCCGGCAAGGTGGCCGTGGTCGCCGGCTACGGCGACGTCGGCAAGGGCAGCGCCCACTCGCTGCGCGCCTATGGCGCCCGCGTGATCGTGACCGAGATCGATCCCATCAACGCGCTCCAGGCCGCCATGGAAGGCTTCGAGGTCAACACCCTGGAGTCCACGCTCGGGACCGGCGACATCTACGTCACCACGACCGGCAACTGCGACATCATCACCGTGGACCACATCCTCAAGATGAAGGACCAGGCGATCGTGTGTAACATCGGCCACTTCGACAACGAGATCCAAGTGGACGCCCTCAAGAAGACCAAGGGGGTGCGGATCGAGAACATCAAGCCGCAGTACGACCGCTATCACCTGCCGGGCAACAAGAGCATCTACCTGCTCGCCGAAGGCCGCCTGGTGAACCTGGGCTGCGCCACCGGACATCCCTCCTTCGTGATGTCCAACTCGTTTACCAACCAGACCCTCGCCCAGATCGACCTTTGGGCGAACAAGGACAAGTACGAGAAGACGGTCTACCGCCTCCCGAAGAAGCTCGACGAGGAAGTCGCCCGCCTGCACCTCGAGAAGATCGGCGTCAAGCTGACCAAGCTCACCAAGGCCCAGGCCGAGTATCTCGGCGTGGCGGCGGATGGCCCGTACAAGCCGGAACACTACCGGTACTGAGTTTCCGCAGATCCGTTTCGCAACGGCGGACGAACCCCGGTTCGTCCGCCGTTTTTCGTTTCCGGAAAGGGGCTGCCGGGCCACCCGGAACTCGACCTGGACCGCCTTCCCAACACCGCCGGAACGAAATTCCGTCCCAAAACCCGCGGAAAATCCCTTTTGCGTTCACGCTCCACGGCTTCCTACTCTCGCCGCCATGTCGAAACCGGGATTGGGACGGGGATTGGGCGCGCTGCTTTCGGGCGGCGCCGCCGCCGCTTCCACCCCGCCCGCCACCCCGAGTCCGTCTCCGGCACCCGCAGTTCCGGCGACGCCACCGGGTCCAACGGTCCGGAAGGTTCCGCTTTCCCGCATCCGGCCCAGTCCGCTTCAACCGCGGAAGGACTTCCCCGCCGAAGCCCTGGAGGACCTCGCCGCCTCGATTCGGGAGCAGGGGATTGTGCAGCCCCTATTGGTCCGGGCGGTGGGTGACCATCTGGAGTTGATCGCCGGCGAGCGCCGCTGGCGGGCCGCCCAGATCGCCGGCCTCACCGAAGCGCCGGTGCTCGAACGTGCCGCCACCGACGCCGAGGTCCTTGAACTGGCCCTCATTGAGAATCTCCAGCGGGAGAACCTCAATCCGGTGGAGGAGGCCCTCGGGTACCAGGAACTCGCGGCCCGATTCGGGCTCACCCAGGACGACGTTGCCCGGAAGGTCGGGAAGTCCCGCGCCGCCGTCGCCAATGCCCTGCGCCTCCTTCGCCTCCCGGAACCCGTCCAGACCGCCCTGCGCGAGGGGCGTCTCTCCGTGGGCCACGCCAAGGTCATCCTGGGCCTGCCGGATTCCGTCCAGCAACTCACCGTCGCGCGCCGGGTGGAGGCGGAGGGACTGACCGTCCGGCAAACCGAGGAACTGGTCGCCCGTCTGACTGCGGGTCCGAAACCCCCCGCCGCCACGACACCCGCAGCGGCCCCCCGGGATCCGCACGTCTCCGACCTCGAAGGCCGGCTCCGGGAACGGCTCGGCACCCGGGTCGCACTCCGGTATAAGGCGGGGCGCGGGGCGGTTGAGATCCGGTTCGCTTCCGACGACGAACTCAACCGGGTCCTCGACATCCTCGGCATCGCGCTCGACTGAACCCCCTTTCTGTTCCGATCCCCTTTTCCATGATTGATTCCCAGGAATTCCGCAGCCAGGTGGCCACCCGTCTTGAGGGGGCCGCCACCCGTGTCCCCAGCCTGAGCGCGTTTGTCGGACTCGACGGATTCGTCGACGAAATCCTCCACGTGGTGGACAAGCGTCATGACGCCAACCATTACGACCGCGTCCCGACCATCGCCGCCTACGCGCAGCGACTCGCCGCCGCGGCCGGACGCAGCACCAATATCGAACTCGTCAACGTGCTGACCAAGCTCGGCGGCAACGGCCCGATCATGGCCAACGCCCTGGCGAGTTTCGGACTCAACGTTACCTACGTGGGCTCCCTCGGCTGGCCCGCGATGCACCCGGTCTTCGAACCCTTCGCCGCGCGCGCCGACGTCAATACGATCTGCGAGCCGGGCCTGACCGACGCCCTCGAATTTGAGGACGGCAAGCTGATGGTCGGAAAGCACTACACGCTCAAGCAGGTCACCTGGGAGAACATCCTCCAGCGGTACGGACGCGAAAAATTCGCGTCCAAGTTCAACGGCTCGAGCCTCGTCGCCTTCGTGAACTGGACGATGCTGCCGTACATGAGCGACATCTGGGCCTCCATCCAAAGCGAGTTGCTGGGCGGGGTCACCGGACCGCGCCGCCGCATCTTCTTCGACCTCGCCGATCCGGAGAAGCGCCTCCCCGGCGACATCGCCCGTGCCCTGGAGCTCATCGCCAAGTTCCAGTCGAAGTTCGACGTCATCCTCGGCCTCAACGAAAAGGAAGCCTGCGAGATTGCCCGCGTGCTGGGACTCGACGGCACACCGCGGGATGCCGCGGGTCTTGCCGCCCTGAGCGTCGAGATAGCCAAGCGCGTGGCGGTCGAGACCCTCGTCGTGCATCCCACCGCATACGCCCTGGCCGTATCGGGAGGACGCGCGGATGTTGTGGCCGGTCCGGTCTGCACCAAGCCCAAGATCACCACCGGTGCCGGGGATCACTTCAACAGCGGCTTCTGCCTCGGGAAACTGCTGGGACTCGACAATGCAGACAGCCTGCTGTGCGGCGTGAGCACGAGCGGACACTACGTGCGAACGGCCGAGAGTCCGTCGGTGACCGACATCGCCGCATTGATGCGCAACTGGCCTCGATAGCCCTCCGACGCCTGTCCCATGTCCCTCCCCGTCGTCCAGTACGGTGAACCGGTCCTTCGCAAAAAGGGCGCCCGCATCGAGGCCGTCACCCCGGAGATCAGCCGGCTGATTGCGGACATGTTCGAAACCATGCGGCTGGAGCGCGGCGTCGGACTGGCCGCGCAGCAGGTGGGATACGCCCTCCAGCTCACGGTGATCGACGTGCGGGGCGTCAAGGACCGCCCGTCCCAGCTCTGGATTTCGGGACAGCCTGCCGACGCCGACGCATTCATGCCCCTCGTGCTAATCAATCCCCAGGTCACTCCCGCGGGTCCACCGGTGAAGGGACCCGAAGGCTGCCTCAGCTTTCCGGAGATCTATGCGGACATCGAGCGGCCGGGCGAGGTGGAGGTCACCGCGTGGAACGACCGCGGCGAACCATTTTCCTTCCGGGCAGGCGGATTGCTGGCCCGCGCGGTCCAGCACGAAGTGGATCACCTCAATGGGATCCTGTTCATTGACCGCATGGACAGCACCACGCGCCGGGAGTTAAAGCCGGAGATCGAGGCGCTGCAGGCCGCCACCCGCGCAGCGAAGGCCGCCCGCTGATTCGGCGGCAGGGAACCACGATGGGAGCCCGAACGAGCGAAACCGGACCCAGGGTGGTTCACCTGTTCCTGTCTTCCGGACACAACTACTTTGGTCACCACGGCGAGCCCGCCGGGCGCCATCCGACTCGCGAGGTGCGAAAGGTCCAGTGCGTGGCGGGACGGGGGCTTGAAGGGGACCGATTTTTCGACTTCAAGCGCGACTACAAGGGACAGATCACCTTTTTCGCGTTGGAGACGCACCAAGACTTGGTGCGTCGGCTGGGGATCCAGGGTCGCCCCTGCTCCGTGTACCGACGCAACGTCATCACCCGGGGACTGGACCTCAACGCGCTTATCGGAAAGGAGTTTGAACTCCAGGGAATCCGGTTCGAGGGCACCGGGGAGTGCACTCCCTGCGAGTGGATGAACGAGGCCTTTGGCTCCGGCGCCCTCGCTTCTCTTGAGGGACGCGGTGGCCTTCGCGCACGCATCCTCACCTCGGGAATCCTCCGAGTCGGTCCTGCGGTGCTGAATTCCCAGGTCAAAAAAGGGACGGGGCCGGCGGAACACCGCCGGCCGCCGCAGACTTGAAGAAGAACGCCTATTGCGACGAGAGGCGGTAGTAAAGGCCTTCACCGGTGCTGGGCAACGGATAGGGCGAGGACGCTCCCGGCACGGAGGCGTAGGGTCCGGACAAGGACGTGGACGACTGCAGGATGCCCGAAGTCCAGGTCAACACGTAGGCCCCGGGGCTGCCCGAGAGGTTGAGGATGCCCGGAGGAACCGGGGTCGCGCTGGTCGAACTCGCCACGATGGCCGCCACTTCCTCGGCGGTGAGCGCGCGATCGTACACGGCCACTTCATCCAGCAGTCCGATGTAATTCCGATCCGCCCGTCCCGGCTGATTGCCACCGAATCCCGGGGGCGACGTCACCACCATCGGCGCGTGGGTCGCCGTGTTCACCGCGGATTCGATCGTGCCGTTCACCGCCTTGTAGATGGTGGCCTTGTCCGGCTCCACAACGAGTGCGGCAAAGGTCCAGACATTCGGCTCGACCATCAGGCCGGAGCCCCAATCCCACCGTTCCCCGTTCCAGTGATACCGCAGCTCGGCCTCGGGCGTGCCGGCGCTGCCGTTGTTGAGGTGAAGACCGCCACCACCCAGCCAGGCCGGCCAGCTGAGGTCTCCTGTCGTCGAGATCTCGTCGCGATGGATCCAGCACAACACGGACACCGAAGCACCGAGAGGCAGCGCAGGAGACGTCACCCATCCGTTGGTCATCGCCACGGCAAGATTCGTGGATTCGAATCCTGCAAACTCCGCAGGCCGCGGTCCGATGCCTCCGGTCGCAATCAGGGGATTTCCTACCGTCGTTCCCGCACCTCCGTAGAGTCCGGTCCAGGCGCTGCCCAGAGTGCCCTGGTTGAGTGCCGGTGTGCCGGCGGACGCCGCGACGCCGTCGAGCGTGAGGTAATCCGCGGCACCGTCCGCCACCACGAGTCCGCGGTAGCCCGGCGCGGTAGCCGCCTGCAATGCCGCCTCATAATGCGCCCGAAGCTGTCCAGCGCTCAGGAGGACGGGATACACCGCCACTTCATCCAGGCTGCCCGCGAAGTTCCATCCGCCAAAGCCCCGGTCGCCCAGGAGCAGCGGCGCCGCGGTATTCGGCAGCACGGCCGCATCGGCGATCACGTTGGTCACGGCCACCCCGTTGACGTAGAGGGTCACCGCCAGCGTGGCCGTATCATAGGTCGCAGCGAAATGACTCCAAACCCCGGCCGCGACGGCGTCCGTGGCGGTGACAATGGTGGTGTAGAACGGCGCGCCATCGGATCCGCCGATCACGAACTGCAGGCTCGTTCCGTTCTGCCGGAACGCCCATCCCGAGCGGTCGTTCGCATTGTCCGGAAACTCCCCGTTGATCATCGATTGGATCAGCACGCGGTTTCCGGTTCCCGTATTCGAGGGTTTCGCCCAGCACTCGACCGAGAAGGAACCCGGCGGGTTCCAGGCCGCGTTGTACCCGACCGAAACGCGACCGCCGGACAGCGTCACCGCCGTGCCCACATTCCCCGCCAGCGCGCCCGGGGTGCCCCGGGTCAGCGATCCAAGATACAATCCCGTTCCCGCCGTCCCGGTGCTGCCCAGGTTGGTGGCGGTGTTCTGCGACACGGGCGCCGTTTCGTTCATGCGGAGGTACAGGATCGGCCGGCTTGCCGCGATGGCGGACTCGTACTGCGTGGACGGAGCCGTCACGGTCAGCGTGGCTCCACTCGTCGCCGAACCGGCGGAATTGGAGACCAGGACCTCATAGGAACCGCGGTCGGCAACCGTGATGGATGCCAGCGTCAGCGTGGACCGGGTCGCCCCGGGGATCACCGCGCCATTGTGGGACCACTGGTAGGACAACTGCCCGCCCGTCGCCTCGACGGCGAAGGTGGCCGGATATCCAACAAACAGGGACTGGTTGACGGGAGGCGCGGTGACGCTGGGTGTCACGAGGGGAGCCAACGTGACGGTGGCCACGCCGCTGGTCACCGAGCCATAGGCGTTCGAAACGACAACATCGTAGTCCCCGGCATCCGACGACGAAGACGACGCCTTGGCATAGACCGGTCCCGTCGCTCCTTCGATGGGCTTCCCTCCGAGACGCCATTGGTAGTTCAAGGCCGTACCCGACGCGTCCACCTGCAGGCGGAACGGCGATCCGACGTACACGGTTCCCGACGGCGCCGCAGGCTCGCCTTCGATTATGGGCGGGTTCTTTCCCCCCGGCGTGTACCGGATCAACAGACCCGCCAGCGTGGAGCGCTTCGAACCATCCCGAGGAGCACCCGAGATCACCGAGACATTGTTTGTCGTCAGGGTCGACAGCACCGAAGTCTCGGAACTGACGCTGTACGCGCCTCCGGCGTAACTGGGCGTCTGGATGTCGGTATAGGTCACCGTGTTGGTTCCGGATCCGGACACGATGAACGCGTCTGCAAATCCATCACCGCCGTCCGTGGACGCAATCAGGGTGATTGCATAGTCCGACATCGAGTTTCGAAACCCGCTAACGCTGACCTGATACCCGACCCCGGTGTCATCCAGGTATCCGTAGATCACTTCGTTCTCGCCGGAATCGGTCGGCACATCGGCGGTCAGGCTCCAGGTGTTGACGCAGGACCATTGAACCGTGAGCGATCCTCCTTCCGGGAGGGTGACGACGGCGTTGGAGGACACCCCGCCGCCGGCGTTCGAGTTGAAGATGCGGGGGAGGTTGTACCACTGCGACGCCGGGACGCCAAAGGCATCCAACGTCACGGCGGCGCCGCCATCGGAGCCCCAGTCATCGGAAAAGTTCAATCCGACGGTGGTGGCCTGGGCTGCGGGGAGCGAACCAATCAAAAGGGCCGCCAACCCGCTCCAAAGGGTGCGACAGCCATTCCAGTTCCAAGGGAATTTCATCATGGGAATATCAATTCAGGAATCGACGACAGGAGGACGTGAACCTGCGGTCGGTGCAATCACGAACTCCTCAACCCAATTTGAGCGCCTACATGAACCTGACGCAATGTGGATCCCCTCATCCTTCAGCCACACGGCATGAATGGGATGCTCGGGACACGCCCGGAGTCCCGCGGCCGGAGCACCCCGGCAATCCCCTACTCCTTTCGATCCAGCCACGCCTTGAGTTCCGCAATCTCCTCCGGCTTCAGCCGTCGGTTGGGTGGCATGTAGCCGAAATCCACCAGCACGCGGATCGGATGTGACTGCAACTGATACAGCGTGTCCCGATCGCCGTCCTCGGAATGACACCGGGCGCAAAACTTCAGGGTCAATGGACTCCCGGTCGGCGGCCGCGGCGAGTCACTGGGGAACACAAACCGGGAGCGCGGTTGATCCGCGATGTGCCGGCCCAGCGCCGCCGCAAGGGAGGCATCGAGAACCAAATCCTCCCGGGCCGGGTGGATCGCCAACGGCCCGGAGGAATGGCACTTGTAGCAGCTGGTTCCCTCGAATTTCGGTCCTGACGCCTTCAATTCTGCAAAGTAGTCGAGGGCGGGCGTGACCGTCAGATCCTGGACGATGGAGTAATAAGACCAGCCCTTGTCGGATGCGGTCTTCTGCACGAGCAGGTACACGCGGACCGCGGCATTCGAGAATCCCGCGATGTGGTTCAACATCGGTTGCCGGATGACATCCTCCTGCGTGCTGATCAGCCCCACATCGGAGACCGGCACGGATTCACCGCGGTCAAACCGCCGCTTCGCCTCCATCATATAGGCCTTCACCTCGTCCTCGGTCAGGCCGCGGGCGCCGACTCGGGAATGCGGCGGCAGGGAAACGACCGGATTGGTCCACGCCTTCCCGATCTTTTCGCGGCCCACAGTGGAAGTTCCTTCGATGAACTTCTCCCGGGTGTAGGCGGACAAATCCAGCGGCGGTTCGAGCAGGAGGCCCGTCTGCGTCGAGACTGCGGGTGCTATCGGTTTCGGGTTCTTGTCTGCGCGCAGACCGTCTCCGTCCGCCGCATGCAGACCAGGGACGACGAACGCGAGTCCAGTCACCACACTGATGAGAAACCACGCCACCAATCCAGGAAGCCTGGGAAGAGTCCCCGGCGGCCGTTGATGGACCATCCTGCCGCCCCGCTTCCCGCATGGGTTGCTCATTGGAAACTGAGCCTGAAATCGGGATCCCCGGCCCGTCAATCGACGAATCCGAGACCCACTCAACGCCCCATTCCCGTCCGAAGCACCTCCGGTTCGCGCAACCGAAAATAGCGCGCCGCGCCGGTGGGAACGGTCCGAAACACCCAGGAATTGTCCCGGAGTTCCGGGGGCCGGGTTTCTAACTCCCAGTCGGACGCTCCCGGACCCGGGAGGGACTCCAAGTTCCATCCCGACAAAACTGCCGGCCAAGAAAGGACAACCTCGCGGGACGTCGTAATCCAAATGCGCAGGGATGCATCCAGACCCGGATCGGATGGCGCAAAAACCGCAAGGTTGCTGCCCACGGGGTTCCCATGACCTCCCGCCCCGTTGGCCGAAACCTCCCTGGCTCGATGTGTCGTTGGATCCTCCAACACCAACGTTGTGGATGGACCTCCATCCAGATTGATCGCCTGGTCCACGTCATAATCCCGGATCAACACGCGTGCGACTTCGAGGGTGGTCATTCCCCGACTGCTGCCCGATTGATCCACGGTAAAAAGGACCAGCGCGGCTCCGTCTCGGGTCACGCCCATTGCGGTACGGGCGCGCAACTGGGAATTCCACGAGTTTGATTCGGAATACCCGTTCACGGGAAAGAGCCCGCCTGGGGCTGCCGTACAGCCGGGAATGGTCGCCACGCCGTCCGTGACGATCTGCGCACTGCCGGCGAGCGCCGTTCCCACTTCCACCGGTTCCAGTGGGCGCCGGCCCTCCGGCGCGACGGGATCGCGATGGAGGACGGTAACGCGGTTCCGGGAGTCGATGTTCAGGGCGGGTGCGTTGGCCACGATCGCATAGGATTGATCGACATAGCCGGGTGCCACCGGCTGGGGCTCAAAGCCGGAATAAACCCGGCCTTCGGACGCAGCAAATCCGACGACGTTGACCTGGTCATCCGAGGCTGGAAAAGGGACGTAGAAGTGCCCGTTCAGCGCCACCTGGGCCCTCTCCTGTTCCAGAAACTCCGCGGTGGTCTGCAGCCGTGTGTCCCGAATTCCTCCCGGGGGCGTGAGCTTGAACCGGATTCCAGGCACCTTCAGGTTTACTCGCACCACGTGCATCGCCACGACGCGTGGAACCGTTTCCGTTCGCTCGATCCAGGTCACGCCACGGTACGGATGCGTCACCCGAACCTCCGCCAGCGCGGTGAAGGACAGGGCTCCGAAGACAACAGAGAAGAAGCAGGAAATGCGTCCGCTGCAGAACACCTGCTTTTCCCGGAAACGCCTTGGTGAATTCCCCTGCATGGAACGCCGAGTCTTTCGGTTTCGAAAGCAGACGGCGGGGAACCCTTCCCGTCAACGGGGGAAGCCGCGGGTCCACGTCGGTCATTGAGCCCCGCCCCCGGGGAGCATACGATGGCGGGCACGATGCCGACGCCTGCCTGTCCGATGTGCGAAATGACCGACGTTCTCGAACACCCGGAACGCTGGGAGTGCGTGACGTGCGGACATGAATGGGAACGTCCCCCGGCGCCCGAGGCGGCGCGCGTGGTGAAGGACGCGCACGGAAACGTCCTCGCCGACGGCGACCAGGTGATCCTGATCAAAGACCTGCCCCTCAAGGGCTCCTCCCAGGTCCTCAAGGGTGGATCGAAATCGAAGGCGATCCGGCTGGTGGACGGCGACCACGAGATTTCCTGCAAGATGGATGGCATCACCGTCGGATTGAAGGCGTGTTACGTTCGGAAGGCGTGACCGAGGGTCCGCCCCCCAATCGCTCCGGAAACCGCCGCGCTCCGTTCGTGCATTGCGCGAGACCTCCGTGCAGGATTTCCCTGAACTCCATTTCAAGGGATCTCCATGCGTCTTGCCGTCGTTCTTCCTTGCCTGCTGATTCTCGCCACTGCGGTCGTCGCTGACGGTCCGGCCGACAACCGGTCCGATCAAGCGCGGCGTGTTCCGCCCCCGGGCGTCGCCATCCCCGACGCCGCCCGCCAGGAACTCACCGCCGGCGCGGCGCGTCTCGCCTCGGATCTGGAGTCGCTCCGAAACAGCCTGACCAACCGTCCGGCGCTCGCCGCGGCGCTTCCCGACATCGAGGTGCTGCAGAAGGCCGTGGACTGGGCACTCCGATACGATGAGTTCTTCCGGACCAACGAGGTGGATGCCGCGCGGGCCCTGCTCACCGAGGCGGACACGCGCATGGCCGCGCTCCGCGACGGAAAGACCCCGTGGCTTGAGCGACCCGGTCCGACGGTGCTCGGCTATCGCTCCCGCATTGACGGCTCGGTCCAGCCCTACGGCCTCGTGATTCCTGACACCGTTGCGCCCCGATCGCCACACCGGTTCCGGCTCGACATTTGGTTCCACGGTCGCGGAGAGCAATTGAGCGAGCTGTCATTCGCCTCGGACCGGATGCGCAATCGCGGCGAGTTCACCCCGGCGGGCGCGTTTGTGCTGCATCCGTACGGCCGCTACTGCAACGGGTCCCGCTTCGCTGGAGAAACCGACCTCTGGGAGGCCCTCGCCAATGCCCAGTCCCGGTTTCCCATCGACGAGGAAAGGCTGGTGGTGCGCGGATTCTCCCTAGGCGGCGCCTCCTGCTGGCATTTCGCCACCCACTTCGCCAGCCGTTGGGCCGCCGCCGCGCCGGGCGCCGGATTCAGCGAGACGGCGGACTTCCTGAAGGTCTTCCAAAATGAAACGCTCACGCCGGCGCCCTGGGAACAGAAGCTCTGGCAGCTCTACGATTCCACCGCGGTCGCCCTCAACGTCAGCATGGTCCCGCTCGTCGCGTACAGCGGCGCCGACGACCGGCAAAAACAGGCCGCCGACATCATGGCCACGGCCATGGCGGCCTGGGGACTCGACCTGACGCATGTCATCGGACCCAAGACCGGCCACAGCTACGAAAAGGCCGCCAAGGTGGAGGTCAACCGCATCGTGGATGCCGCCGCCTCCCACGGAAGGGACCCGCTGCCGCGCGCCGTCCATTTCCTGACGCCCTCCCTTCGCTACAACCGCATGGCTTGGGTGACCCTCGATGCCCTCGGTCACCATTGGGATCTCGCCCACGTCGAAGGCCTGCTGCAGCCTGAGACGCAGTCCGTGGAGCTGGGCGTCACCAACGTCACGGCGCTCACGCTGGAGATCCCGACGGGATTGAGTCCATTTGATCCGGCCCGGCCGGTGGACATCCGCATCAACGGCAGCCTGGTTCACGCCAGCGTCCCGAAATCGGACCGCTCCTGGTCCGCCCATCTGGTGCTCGGAGCCTCGGGCTGGGCGATCGGTGCCCCGGCGGTCGGAGGTCTTCGCAAACGCCACGGACTTCAGGGACCGATCGATGATGCCTTCATGGGTTCGTTCCTCTTCGTCCGGCCCACGGGCACTCCGTTGAACGCGGCTGTCGGCGCCTGGACCACCAACGAAATGGCGCACGCCATCGAGCATTGGCGCCGCCAGTACCGGGGCGACGTTCGGATCGCGGACGACACCGCGGTGACCGAGGCCGATCTCGCCGCCCACCACGTGGTCCTCTGGGGGGATCCCCGCAGCAACGCCCTGATCGGCCGGATCGCCGGGAAACTGGGAGTTCGCTGGGATGACAAGGGCGTGCACACGCCGGATGCCAATTATCCGCCGGACCAGTTCGTGGCCGTGGAGATCTATCCGAATCCGCTAAATCCGGATCGCTACGTCGTCCTGAACAGCGGCTTCACCTTCCGGGAATACGACTACCTCAACAACGCCCGTCAGACGCCGAAACTTCCGGACTGGGCGGTCGTGGACATCACCAAGCCCGTGACGCCCCGCACACCCGGCGGCATCGCGGCGGCAGGATTCTTCGGCGAGGACTGGTCGTTTGCGCGGTAGTGGACGCGTGAAGGGCATCCGTGATCCGGAAATCTGAGGGAAGGACCCGCTCGGATCCCGCCTTGCGGGGAAGCGCGGCCGATATTTGATCGCGCAGGAATGGATCCCGGGATCGTAAGGCCCTCCTGAGGGACGGGCAGCGAGTCCTCCGCAGTCGCCGGTGGTGTATCCGGCGGGCCATCGCCCTGACCCGAGGACCAGATGGAACAACGGGACTGAGGAGGCCCCGCTCAACCCATTTTCCGAAGGGCTTTCTCCCCCGGGAACTGCCCTGCACCAAACCCCAATTCACTGGCCCGGATTCGCCGATTCTGCACACTCCGGACATGTTCGCGCTCTTCCAGCGACGACCGGCGCTCGCAATCCTGCTTGCCGCCTGGTTTCTGCCGATCCTGTTGGTTCTGCTGTCCGACCCACTTCTGGAGAAACCGGTCTCCGTAGGCACCTGGACCTTGATCGGGTGCGCGATCGGCGCCGCGTCCCTCGGATTGCTCCTGGGTCCGGCCCCGCTGCAAACACCTGCCCGGATGGCCTCAGACCGGCTCGTTCTCGGCCTCGCCCTTTTCGGGGGCATTTGCGGCCTCCTGTTCTGGGTGATGAGTCGCAAGGGGGGGATGTCCATGGAGGAAGCCCGACATCTGGTACACCAAAAGGCGCTCGTCATGGGCAAGGAAGCTTATTTGTTCCACGCGGGTGGCGCGGCATCGATGATGGCCATCGGAGTGGCGGCACAGCACCGAAGACCCTTTCGAATGATCTCCTTGGTGGTGCTGATCGCCGTGGTTTGTTGGGCGGGATTCATGATCCAGTTCGCCGCCCGGGTGTACGCGATGATCTGCATCGCGCTTGGGATCGCCGGAATGCTGACCCGGTTCCCGAAACAAATCATCTCGACCCGGGGCATCGCCATTGGGATCGCGTGTCTCATTCCGTTATACGTACTCAACGTGCTCTTCGTGGAGAAGCGCATGGAGTCCAATTTCGCGGACCCCGAATTCGGGGAGTACATCACCGCCAAGGCATCCACCCTGATCCGCGTGCAGGACGGGGGCATACGCGCCAATAGCTTCGTTATCTCCGCGGTCTGGCTCCTGCTCCAGTTCACCAGCGATCCAATTTATTACCTGGATTTTTACCGCGGTCTGAACATGTCCCACGACTACGGGTTGTATCAGTTCTCCCTGATTGCAAACCGGATCCCATGGTACGACTGGCAGGAAAGACGCAACGAACTCGATACGATGTATGAGTCGATCGGCGTCCTCACCAACGTCTGGGGCACCGGTATTCGGGACGCGGCCATCGACTTCGGGGAAATTGGCGCGGTCGTCATGTTCTTCGTCATGGGCTTTGCCGCCGCAAAAATGGGCGCTGCCCGAACCATTGGCGGACGCGCACTCCACGTCTTTCTCGTGCAGTGGCTGTTCTATTCCCCGTTCACAAGTCCGATCACCCACCGCCCCTACCAGGCGGGACTGTTTTTCCTGCTGGTATGGCATTTCATCGAATTGAGGAACCTCCAGCGAACGGACGAGCTCCAACCCGTCGCCCGTCAGGGGACCGGGAACACCCGGCGGCGCCCGCTCGAGTACCCGGTGACCTAGGCTGAACATGTCCTCCGCGCACCTTGGGGAGCAACGCCCAAGGCCGGTGGGAATCCGATGCGAAGGAATGGTCCCTTGACGCACCCGGACCCCCTCACCAGCATGCCGGCCCGGTCTGCCGGAACACAGCCCCAGCTGGAGACGGTTCGCCTCCTCCCTCCCCGAAATCATGCTTTCAGTCACGATCCCGGTATACAATTTCGACATCACCCCGCTGGTCCAATGCCTGCACGAGCAGCTGACCCGCGCCCAAGTCCCGTTCGAAATCATCCTGCTCGACGACGGTTCCAAGCCTTCGTTCAAGGAGATCAACCGAAAGGTGCAGTTCCTGCCCGGCGTCGTGTACGAGGAACTGGCGAAAAACGTCGGGCGATCCCGGATCCGCAACCTCATGGCCCAGCGGGCCCAGCATCCGTATCTGCTGTTCCTCGACTGCGATTCGGAGATCGAGCGCCCCGACTTCATCCGGAAGTACCTCGACGCCGCGACCCCCAACACCGTGATCTACGGCGGACGTTCCTACGCCCGCAACCCTCCTGCGGATGACACGGTCTTCTTCCGCTGGAAATACGGGGTCGTCCGGGAAACGGTCGGCGCCGCAGTTCGGAATAAGGAACCCTACCTATATTTCCTCTCCAACAACTTCCTGATCCCCCGCGATGTCCTGCTCCGGATCCCGTTCAACGAGAAACTTTCCGGATACGGACACGAGGACACGCTGCTGTCCTACGAAATGAGCCGCGCCGGCATCCCGGTCCGGCACATCGAGAATCCCGCCATGCACGTGGGATTGGAATCCGCGGAGGAGTATCTACGGAAGACGGAGCAAAGCATCGCCAACCTCCGCCTGCTCATGGGACAGAACATCCCCATGGATCACATCAAACTGGTGCGGTACTATCTGAAGTTCAACCGACCTCCGTTCCGCTGGGTGATCACAACCGGATTCAAGCTCATCGAACCGCTGGTCCGGAAGAACATCACCGGACGCAATCCCTCGCTCTTTCTCTTCGACGGATTCAAGCTCGCCAAGCTGCTGGATCAGAAGTCCTGAGTCTTCGGGAAGTCCCTGCACCGCCTCGTTCCCTGGGGACCTTGCCCTCCTTCAGGGACGCGATCCCGCAGGCGACGTATTGAGCACGTCGAGATCCACCTCTCCCGCCCGCGGCTTCATCTTCTCAAACTTGGTCCGCTGCTCGGGGGTCAGTTCCGCCTCCACCGCAGCCACGAGCCGTCCGATGACATTGGTGCTGCGGGCCACTGTGTCCCGCCGGATTTCCTGAAGTTCACGGACAGCCCGCTCGAGATGAGCCTGCACACGCGGACGCTGTTCGGGCGTGGGACGCACCAACTCTTCGAACTCGTGGGAAACGTGTTCGTTCCAGTTCTTCGGATTGTTCCGCGCCTCCAGTTCAGTCCGGGCGAGGCGGCGCCCCACCAATCCGCCCACCAGGGCACTGACCAGGACCAGCGCCGACAAATCCGCCACGATGCGCCAGCGTTTCGCGGTCATAGGGTCCAAAGCACCTGTGCGACGGAATTTTCCACACCCGGAGGACGGAGATCATGGGGTCGGCCCGCCCGGACCTCCATCGTGCCCAGAATCAAGCCCACTCCCGCCACCATGGCCACTGACCTGCGAGCCCACTGCAGCCAAAGGTCCTCGGCGGTGGATCCGTTGCTCCGGGAAGCCGCAGCGCGGGCGACCACTCGGGTCGCGAAGCCGAGCGGAGGGGTCTCGTCGGTCGAGGGGGTTGTCCTCGCCCGCGCCGCCAGGTCCGACCAGCGTTCGTCAAAGTTTTTCATGGGTTCACCTCGGTTCGAAATGCCTCCGCCACTTTACGCAGGCGGTGCCGCGCCCGGAAAGCCCGCACCTTGACCGCGGGACGACTCCATCCGGTCAGTTCGCTGACGTCCCGAACCGATTTCTGGTCGAGATCCAGCAACTGGATCACCAACCGGTCGTCCGGCGACAGTTGCGACAGGAGCCGGCCCACCAGCTCGATCGCGGAAAAATCGGCGATCCCCGGACTGCCGTCCTGTGGACACTCCCCTCCGCCGGCCAGGTAGTCGATCCACCGTGTATCCTCCGGCGACAGATCCGTGCATGGGATTTCCGGACGCCGCCGTTCGGACCGCAACCGGTCGAGACAGGTCCGCACCGCGAGCCGGGACACCCAATGGGTAAAGGGAACTCCGGACCGGACCTCGTAGCGATCGAGCCGGGTCAGGACCTTTAGAAAGACCTCCTGGGCCAGATCCTCCTCCGTTTCCTGCCGTGGGCGGTGACCCCGGACGATCCGGATGACGAGGGGGTACAGGGCCTCCACGAGCGCCCGGGAATCCGCCGCATCGCCGGACCGCGCCCCTTCGACCAGACGGATCAGGCCGTCGCCGTCGGCCGGAGTCATGAACAGGAGGATGGAAGGGACATTGCAACACCCGATGTAACGCCAAAGCAGGGCCACCGGTTACACCTCAAGAGGAACCGGGCGCCCCCGGACACCGCAAGCGCAGAGACGCCGAGGCCCGCCCGGCGCGCCTGAATGGGACAGGCCGAAGCCTGCACAACAAGCGCTCCGTTCGTAGTCCAGCCTTTAGGCTGTCCGGCGCATCAATTGCGCGCGGCGCGTCGAAAAACGACAGGCTAAAGCCTGCACTACCAACATTCCTTTGGGAGTCCCACCTCCGGGCGGTTCTTCAATTCGCTTCCCCCTGTAACCGGCGCGCGTTCCCCGGCGTTACTCAGGAAACAGTGAATGCCATGAAGCGTTTCCTCCTGGGCCTCCCATTTGCCCTCAGCCTCGCCGTCCAAGCAGCGCCCGAATCCGCTGTCGGCCCAATCCCCGCCGCGACCGTGTCCACAGCAGCCGTGGTCCCCAACTTCCGATTGCTCGACCACCAGGGCAAATCCCATGAGCTCTACCGGATGCGGGATCGCAAATGGATCGTCCTGTTCGTGGAGGGCAACGGATGTCCGATCGTCCGGCATTCGATTCCGGAGCTGAAGCGACTCCGCGAGCGCTTTGAACCCCAGGGTGCCGCCTTCCTTTTGATCAATGCCAACGCCGCGGACACCCCCGCGGAAGTCGCCGCCGAGGCGAAGGAGTTCGGCATCGAGTTCCCGATCCTCCTGGATCCGTCCCAGACCGTCGCGCGCGCGCTCGATCTCCGCCGCACGGCCGAAGCGCTGGTGATCGAGACCGCCACCTGGAAGGTGCTCTACCGCGGCGCAGTGGATGATCGTCTGGACTACGGACAGCAGAAGCCCGCGGCGACCCGTTCGCTGCTTTCGGACGCCCTCGCCTCGGCTGTGGCGGGCGAACCCGTGGCGGTGAACCGGACCCCGGTCAAGGGATGCGCCGTTTCCTACGATGTTCCCTCCGTCCCGGATTACACCCGGGACATCGCGCCGATTCTTGCCACGCGCTGCGTGGAGTGTCACAGCCGGGGCAACGTCGCTCCGTTCGCCTTGGATCGATACGAAAAGGTGCGCGGACATGCCGGAACCATTCAGGACGTGCTGCTGGAGGACCGGATGCCGCCCTGGCATGCGGATCCAAACCACGGCGCCTTCGCCAACAACCGCGCCCTCTCCGTCCGGGAAAAATCACTCCTCGCCGCCTGGATCGCCGCCGGTGCGCCCCGGGGCGACGGCACCGATCCGCTCCCCGCCGCACAGCCGAATCCAGCGCCGGCCTGGCCGCTTGGCAAGCCGGACCAGATCATTCCCCTCCCCGAGACCGCCCATATTGCCGCCACGGGCCTGGTTCCCTACCAGGTTTTCACCGTGACCTCCCCGGTGACGGAGGACACCTGGGTGCGCGGCATCACGATTCGCCCCGGCAACGCCAAGGTCGTCCACCACTGCCTGGTGTTCATCCGTTATCCCGAGGCGCTGCGGCACCTGGAGCCGCGTCAGGACGACGGGGCATCGGGCTTCTTCGCGGGCTTCGTTCCCGGCACCGAAGCCGTTCTCTTCCCCGAAGGGACCGGCAAGTTTCTCCCCAAGGGCGCGCAGTTCGTTTTCCAGATGCACTACACCACCACCGGCAAGGAGGAGACGGACCGGACGGAGATGGCGCTCTATTTTGCACCCGGAAAACCCGAGCGCGAATTGATCACGGGCGCGGTCGCGACCGCGGAGTTTGAGATTCCCCCCGGGGCCCGGGCACACCCGGTGAGGGCCGAGTTCACCTTCGAGCGCGAGTCCGTCCTGCATGAGTTTTGCCCCCACATGCACCTGCGCGGCGCCCAGTTTGCCTACACTGCGGAGTATCCGGACGGCCGCCACGAGACGCTGCTCAGTGTTCCCCGCTACGATTTCAACTGGCAGACGCTGTATCGGCTGAAATCGCCCCTGCGCGTTCCGGCGGGCACCCGACTGGTCTGCACCGGGACCTATGACAATTCAGCGGACAACCCCGCCAACCCGGATCCGTCCGCCACGGTGCGGTTTGGGGAACAAACCGCGGACGAAATGTTCATCGGATACTTCAACTACACCACGGTTCCGGCCCCCGCTGCGCCGGCGTCCGCACCCACCGAATCTGCATCCCGCGACACCGCAGTTCCCAGCAACCCTGGATCCTGACTCCCCGCTTTCAAAGCGGGAAAGACCCTTCGCGCCGACGACTCCCGCGACCCTCCACCTACACGTTTCCGGAGGACCTCAGGATCTTCTCCATCGACTTCCCCTTGGCCAGCTCATCAACCAGTTTGTCGAGGTAGCGGATCTCCCGCATCGTCGGCTCCGCGACCTCCTCCACGCGTACGCCGCAGACGACGCCGCGGATGAGGGTTCGCGCAAGATTCATTCGCGGCGCCTTTGCAAAGAACGTCTCGAAGTCGGTCGGCGTCTTCAGCAGGTCCTGCAACTTCTTCGGGGAATAACCGGTCAGCCAGCAAACGATGGCGTCAACCTCGGCGCGGGTTCGCCCCTTGCGTTCCGCCTTGGCGACGTACAGCGGATACACTGCTGCAAACGGGGTCGTGTAGATGCGATGACGGGCGGGTGACATGGGGATGACGGGGTGAAGGGGGCTGCGTCCTCCTCCGCGACTTTCGTCGGGGATTACGACCACTGCGCCAGTTCCACCGTGATGCCTTCGGGGCCGGAAAGGAACACGAGTTTGCGTCCGTGGAAATCCATGACGTCGTTGCGCAGGGATACCCCCGCCGCCACCAGGCGTGCGACCTCGGCATCCAAATCATCCACCGCGAAGCAGATGTGGTTGAATCCAACCCGGCAGAGATTCGGGATGGCCGGATCCGGAAGTGGCACAGGGTGCCGATAATGCAGCAACTGGACTTCCGTCCTTGGGGAAACTCCCTCCAGCACCAGCGTGACGTGGTCCGCTTCGATGCCCTCCACCCCCATGTATCGATCAAACGGAGGACCGGAGATCACCACCGACTTTTCCACCCGGAATCCGAGGAGGCTGAAGAAGCGTGTCGCCGCCGCAAGGTCCCGGACCGCCACCGTGACATGGTCGAAGTGTTGAATCATCGAAGACCTCGCTGTCGGGACATTCCCGGCGAGCTTCAGGAAGAATTGCACCGGAATTGCAGGGTGTCATCCCACGTTTCAGCTTTGTCATTCCCGGATGTACGGAAGTTCGTTGGCCCCTTTTCCAGGAATCCCGGTAACCTCGACAAAGAAAGACCCCAGTTGCCGGTGCATGGACACATCCTCCGAGCCCAGAACCTGCCCGCATTGCGCACGTCCGGTCCCTTCCGGAGCCCCGGAAGGTCTCTGCCCCCTCTGCGTGCTCACCGGGGCCTCCACACCCACCGATGCCGGGACCGCCGCGGGCGCCAACACCCATCAACCACCCACCCTTACCGAGGTGTCGGCTGCGTTTCCTGGTCTGGAGGTGCTGTCGCTCCTTGGGTCCGGCGGCATGGGATTCGTCTATCACGCCCGGGAGCGTGCGTCCTCCCGGGACGTCGCCCTGAAGCTGCTGCCGCGCAAACTCGCGGCGGATCCGGCGTTCGTGGAACGCTTCAACCGCGAGGCCCGAACCCTGGCCCGACTCGACCACCCGGGCATCGTCCGCGTCTTCCACCACGGCCAGTCCGGCGGCTTCTGCCATCTGACGATGGAGTACGTGGACGGTGCAAACCTCCGCCAGGCGATCCGTGCCGGCCGCTTCACCCCGGCCCAGGCCCTTCAGATCATCCCGGGTATTTGCGACGCCCTCCAGTACGCGCATGCCCAGGGTGTGCTGCACCGAGACATCAAGCCCGAGAACCTCCTGCTCGACTCCCACGGACGCGTGAAGATCGCCGACTTCGGCATCGCCAAACTCCTGGACGAGCCGGCGGTTGCCCAGCCCGACATCACCCTGACCCGGACCGGACATCGCCTCGGCACGCCGCACTACATGGCGCCCGAACAGGTGGAGCGTCCGGACCTCGTCGATCACCGTGCCGACATCTATTCCCTCGGGGTGGTCTTCTATGAGCTGCTGACCGGCGAATTGCCGCTCGGACGGTTCCCCGCCCCGTCCACCAAGGCGTACCTCGACACCCGTGTGGACGAAATCGTTTTCCGCGCCCTGGCGAAGGAGCGCGAACTGCGTCAGCAATCCGCGGGTCAGGTGAAGGACGAGGTGGAGGGATTGCGCCAGCGCCCGACGTCCACGCCCCCGGGTGAATTGGGATCCATCCTGGCCACGTCCTCCTGCTACGCGAGCACGCTGGAGCATCTCCGGTCGATGGTCGCCCAGTTCTACATCTATTCCGACAGGGGAATCATCACCCTTGAATCGGACCGCCTCGTCTTTGTGGGACGAAGGGATACAACCACCATTCCCCTGGCGGACGTTCTCGCCCTTGGACTCGGAGAGTACCCACGCCTGACGAAACCCACCGGGTTGTCGTACCTGGCCGTGCGCCATCGGGAAGGTGCGGGAGAGCGGGTCCTGTTGCTCACTCCGTACAACTCCATGTGGGATCCGACATGGACCACCAACACGGTGGTGCGGGAATGGCACCGAAGGATCACGGAACAGGCGGCCCGCATCCAGGGCCATGCCCCGGCAGTCATCGACCCGGCGGCGTTGCGGGTTCCCGGACCGTGGAAATTCCTGGCGCTGGTCGCCGGTGTTGCGGGGACTTCGGCGCTGTTCCTGCCGCACGTTTTGCCGTGGCTGCGGCTTTCGCCCCTGGAATTCATTCTCGTCCTCGTCGGCTTTGCCACATTCGTCTTCGTCATGGCGACCGGAGTCTTCCGCGCGCCCCGGAGTGGCACCCGCTGGCCATCCAACGTTTTCGGAGGCGTCCTGGCCTTGGGAATCGCCGTCTGCCTTGCCGCCGGACTCGCCTTCGCACTCGTCCTTCGACGCGGCACCTGGGGAGCCCATCCGCTGCCACCGCCACCGATGACCGTGGACCCCATCACCACGCAGCCGCTGGTGGTTCTGGGACCGGCAGACCCGACGACCAATCCCGGCGCGATTGTGGCCACCTCGCCCTCCAGGATTCAGGCGGGTGCCCGGGTGCGAACGGTGACCCTCGGGGATGGATCGGTGCACGAAATCCCGGAGTCCGACTTCTTCCGGCGTCTCGTTTTCAGTTCCGCGAGTCAGCGCCCGTTTATCGCGGCCCATCTTCTGGGGCCGGCGATCCCGGAGGACTGGGCCGCCGCCCGACTTCGGGACGGCGCGGCGATCAGCAGGTCCCGCAACCCTGTTGAAGAGTTCCATGAATTGTCGATGCCCCTGCCCGAGGCCTTCAATCAACTTTCCAACGCCCAGGGCGATCCCGCGATCCCACTCCTTCACGCCCTCCTGCGAGTCCTCCCGGAGGATCCAGATCGGGAATTTCTCTTTGGGCTCCCGTCGCCGGGGAATTCCGCGCGTCGTGACCTCCATCTGAAAACCCAGTCGCGACACGGCGGCCTGCTGGCATTGCTCGCCATTCTCGTCGCCCGCGCCCAACCGACTCAGCCGGGAATCCTTCAGTGGGCCCAGGAGGAGGGACGCAAACTCTGGACGAATCAATCGCGCCTCACGCTCTGCGAGCGCCGGCTGGACGGCGAATCGGATCAATCGTGGGAGGAGATTCACGTCGATACCGCGGATGTCCTGGCATTGAAGCCGGGACAGCAGCTCCCATTCACCGTGATTCACCACACCAAGAACTACGGCGTTCCCCCGCGGACCAATGTCGTCGCTTTCCCCTGGCCTCGGACACCGTGAGTGACTCCCTTCCGGCACGGCCATTCTTTGCCCCAACCCGCTGGTCGTTGGTCCTGCGGGCGAAGGGAGATTCCCCGGAGGCGCGGGCGGCGCTGTCCGAACTCTGCGGCGCCTACTGCGAGCCGGTCCTCCGATCCCTCCGCAGTCGCGGATTCGAGGAAGAACACGCCCGCGATCTCTGTCAGGAATTCTTTGCCCACGTCCTCCGGGGCCATCACCTCGACGGTGCAGATCCCCGTCGCGGACGCTTCCGCTCCTATCTGCTCGGAGCCCTGCGGCATTTCCTTTCCGACCTTCGCGAACGGGACTTCAGACAGAAACGCGGGGGCGGTGTCGCACCGGAATCCCTCGAATTGGTTCCGGAACCGGCAACGGAATCCGACGACGCCCAGTTCGACCGGGATTGGGCACTCGCACTGATGGCGCGTTCCCTTGCCAACCTCACGGAGGAGTATCGGCAGGGCGGCCGCGGGGAATGGTTCGAGCAGCTCAAACCGTGGCTGGAGGGCAACGGTCCGCCCGGGAGTCAATCCGAGCTGTCCGCGAAGCTCGGATTGTCCGAGGGCGCACTCAAGGTCGCCATCCACCGCCTGCGCCGTCGTTTCCGCGAGGCGCTCCTCCACGAAATCCGCCAGACACTGCCCGAGGGTGCGGACGCCCTCGACGAACTCCGTTACCTGATCACCGTACTATCCCGCGAGGGAACGTGACCGCGGTCAGCGCTGCAGCACCCGGGAAACCCCCGCATAAACGCCGGCGACAACCCCCGTCAGCGAGGCCATCCCGAACGCGATCGGGAACGCCGCCAGAACAATGACCAGGCCGCCGAGGATCCGGCGATGGCGCAACCACTCGGCGAAGGCCGGCTTGTGATCGGACAGGATGGCAGCGCCGGAGATCGCATTCGCCAATGAACCCACCAGGATCCAAAGACAAATCACCACGAGGAGTCCGATGGCCCCGCCATTGGACCCCGTTCCCGGCTCCTTGAATCCGTCAATGATGCGGACGGATCCCACCACCAGAGCGACCAGCAGGGCGAGGTTGACCCGCACGAGCCATCCCCAGGAACGGGCGCCCGGGACCAGGAAGGTCGCATACGCGAGCGCGATGGCCACGAAGGGCAGGAGCCACAGGGCGCGCTCCAGCACCGCCACGTCTCGGGAGGAATAGGATCCGTGCCGGGCGCAGAACCCATAGACGAGCAGCGTGAATCCGGTCAGGACCGACTCCGGTCCCACAAGGTAGGTGAGCCAGCGATTCACGGGAGACCTCCAGGGGTCGCACCCGGAGCGTATCCGGTCCAAACGGCATGCAGGCCCAAACCGCAAACGACGGCGACTCCCAGCAGAAGCAGGCGGACCGGACTCGGGAGCGACAGGGCCAGGATCAAGGACACCAGCAGCGGCAAGAGCAGGAGAATTCCAGCAACCACCCGCGCTCCTTCGGATCCCGCACGCAGACCCCGTCCCGTCCACCAGCAGGTGAGGGCCAGCATCAGTCCAACGGTCGCACCGACCGCCAGCAGCTTGACCAGCAGTTCGGTCAAGGCTCCAGACGCGCGGGACAACCAGCCCGCAACCACAGTCATTCCCTGAAGAATCCTCAGAATCGCGTCCGGATTTTCCCCGAACGAATTGGAGGAGGACGACGGGGTTGCGAACATCCAGACCAACGCCCGGATTCCGCAGCCCACCAAGGCGACGAAGGACGGGACACCCAAAAGGACCGCGATCCCCGTGAAACCGGTGGCCAGAAGCTGGAGGGAAATCGGGTTCACGAAGCCTCCGCTGTCCGGATCGCGTTGGAACGAACCACCGTCACCCCGGCGTCATACGCGGTGCTCCCCGTCCGCGGTATCGGACCTTCGGTGGAGGCGGTTCGGGTCGGGGCAAGGCCCGGATCCCGGGCGCATCCACTTTGGAATCTGTAATTCATCGCCAAAGGGAATTGGTGGAGATGCTCCCGGTGGTGGAGTCCACGACCACCAGCAGGGGTTCGGACAACTGGTTCGGAGTCGGGAGCCGCGTCCCGACGAAGGCGGTGGATTTTGGATCGGGAAGGATCTGGCGCAGCAGGAATCGATCGAGCCCCGAATCCACCTTCCAGAGAATTTTCCCGGTGTCGTCAATCCGGGCGACGCCCAAGGTTCCATTGAGCCCGGACTCCGTCGTGAAGATCATCAGGAAGCCGTCCGGACCGGACAGCCGGAGCGCCTCTCCCCCTGGCGAGGCGGCCACGAAGGCGGCGCTCAGCCACTCGCCACCGCCCACCGCGGCGGAGCTGAGGACCTCCCGTGTTCCGGGTCGATCCGTCGGACCGAGCGAGCCGCGGTAAAGCTGCCGCGGCTCCTTCGACTCGTCGGCCCGCGTCCCATTCCGAATCCAGGACCCGACCTTGTAGCTGCGCGTCGCGTCCCGGGGGGAAAGCAGTCCGATCCACTCCGGGTTCGAGGGAAAGGCGAACGGGGTGAGGAAGACCTCCGGCTTGGCGTCCCGTGAGGTTAGGGACGGCCGGCTCCCGGGCGGGCTGGGGACGGCCTTCAGGGTGCCTGGATCGAGTTCCACCCTTCGTTGGCGGTCCGGGGAAAACAGTTCAAGACGTGCGCCGAAGGCGATCCGGGAGGGATCGTTCCATCCCGGCTCGAGGCCGTTGGGATTGGCCCGTTCCAGGTCGTCCGCGGTGACGCGTTTGCCAGTCTCGAGGTTTACGCCGCCGAGTCCAGCCACATAAAACCAGACGGTGTGCCCATCGAATCCCAGCAGTTCGATCAGCCCCAGCTCCCCTGGGCGGTACCCTCCACCGATGGGCACCAGTTTGCCCGGACCGGATCCGTCGATGGGTTGGAGCAGCACGCCGACCCGAAACCGATCCTTGCCTCCGTTGTGGTGCAGCGACACCAGATAAGGCTCGAGCGTTTCGATCAGGGTCGCCACCTGGTTCCCGGCGCGCAGGGACGCTCCAACCGGGGTGCCGTGGGGGGACCGAACCGAGAACAGGGTCTTCACGGCGATAGCGGACACTGCGAGCCCCAGAACGATCACCGTCAGTATGATCAAGACCTGCGTGCGATGGGGGCCGTGCAACGGAAGGTACATGGGAACAGTCCTGGCGCACCCTGGATGGGCCCTTCCGCTCCCACCATCGGACTTTGGTCGGAACGGTCCTCCCATGGTCCCCCCACGGGAGGACCCGCATGCTGCGAGCCCAGCCCCCGGGACCCTACGGAAAGCCTTTTCCAAAGCACCCTCGTGGCAGGATTCCAGTTCAACTGTCCCGAAGCTTCCGGTAGCGTGACCGCATGAAGCTCGTCGCACTCCTCTCGCTTCCGGTTCTTGCCCTTTCCCTGCTCGGCGCCAGCACAGATCCGTGGGTCACCTACACGCCGCCGTCGGGGACTGCGAATGGGAAGTCCATCGTCCTGCTGTCCGGGGATGAGGAATACCGCTCTGAGGAAGGCCTCCCGCAGCTCGCGAAGATCCTGAGCCAGCGCCACGGATTCAAGTGCACCGTCCTCTTCGCCCAGGACGCCGATGGCACGATCAATCCCAACAACTCCACCAATGTCCCGGGCATGCACCTGCTCGATACCGCCGATCTGGTGATCAACCAGTTCCGGTTCCGCGAGCTGCCCGACGCGGACATGAAGCATTTCGTGGACTACCTCAATTCGGGTCGCCCGATGATGGTGGTCCGGACGGCAACGCACTCCTTCAATTACGAGCGCAACAAGCAGAGCCCCTACGCCATCTACTCCTGGACCGCACCGGGAGGCGGCTTTGGCGGAATCGCGGTTGGGGAATCGTGGACCTATCACCACGGGGATCACGGCCGGGAATCCACGCGCGGTCTCGTCGAGGGCCAGAACCGGAAGAACCCGATCCTGACCGAAGTCACCGATGTCTGGGGTCCGACTGACGTGTATGGGGTGAATCCGGATTTCCCGAAGGATGCCGTCGTGCTCCTCCAGGGTCAGACCCTAGTCGGGATGAGCCCGGGCGACGGACCGAACCTCAAGAAGGCGATCATGCCGATCGTGTGGCTCAAGGACTACAAGACGCCCGACGGCAAAACGTCCCGGATCCTGTGCTCGACCATCGGGGCCGCGACCGACCTGGAAAGCGCCGATCTCCGCCGTCTGTTCGTCAACGCCGCCTACGATCTCACCGGACTCAAGGTTCCCGCAAAGGCCGACGTCACCGTCGTGGGCGAGTACAAGCCGCTGATGTTCGGATTCAACAAGTTCACCAAGGGCGTCAAGGTCCATGCCCACGACCTGAAGTAGCCTCTGCGGGGTCGGGAGGCCGAAAGGCGGGCCGAGTGAAACGCGTTCTGCTGGCGGGTTGAACCCGAGGGAAGCCGCACCCACCCGGGGGTGCCCCAGCAGATTTTTTGGAAGATTTCCCGCTTCACAGCGTTCAGGGCTTGGGGAGGATCCGATCGAGAACCGGTCGGAGTTCCACCCAACACCGCCACCATGAACGGCCCACAGTTTCGACGGACGATCCTCTTCCTTGCCTGGATCGCCCTTGGGTTGCCGGCGTCCGCACAGGCGGGACCCGCGGCTCAGGTCGCTGACGAATTGCGCATCGGTGCGTTGGGCCGGACCGAGGCAATCGAACCCTCCGGCAATGCCACCTTCAGCGCCGAGTCAATCCGGCGCGCCCTGCGCTACGATCTCCGGTACAAAAAGTCGGCGGACCCCTCGGGATCTCTCCGTGCGTTCACGGCGCTGGTGGAGAATCTCGTGGGCCTCGGATATCTCCACGGTGGATTCCCCGCAGTCACCGTCCACGCAGAGCCGGATCAAACCCGCATCCGCCTTCAGATCGTGGAAGGTCGTCAATACCGGTGCGGAGCCGTCCGGATCAGCGGTGTCAACTCCACGGAACTCGAGGGCTTGGAGGCACACGTTTCCGACGCGCTCCACGGCGGAGGAAGTTCCGGACCAGGCCTCGGGCTGCCTGACCTCTGGCCCACCGGGGAACCCGCCCCCTTCGACGACGCCACGGCGTCCCTTATCCGGGAACGCGTCGGCTCGGTCCTTGAAAAGTATCACCAGGTCCGTCCGAAGCTGGAGGTCATGGTCTGGCCCGACGCCGGACGGGACACGGCCACCCTGGGCATCGTTCTTCTCGACGCCGGGGTTCAAGGCGTTCTGACGGGATTTGAGATCCACGGAGTGGACGCGGCACAGCACGTCGATCTGTTGAAATTTCTCAACTTGGCGCCGGGCCAGTCCATCACCCCATCCTTGCTTTCCGGCATCACCAACCGTCTCTGGAATTCGGCCCGCTTCGTCCGTCACGATGTTTCCCTGCTTCCCCAGCGGGACCCCGGATCGTATGTGCTCCGGTTGGATCTGGCCTCCCTTCCCTGGGTCCCGCCGATCTCCGTGCCTTCGTCGCCGACAGAGCAGGCCCTCATCCGGTTTCGAGACTGGCTAAGCACTCCCCGGACCTGGAACAAGGATCTCGTCCTCGAAACCACGCTCCGCGCGGGAACCAAGGTCGATCGTTTCACGGTGACCACCGGACCGTCAGGCATGACGGTCGCGGTGAGTTCGACCACGAATCGTTCCGAGCCACGCCTCCAGTACGGTCTGATCGGCAACACCGGCGCTCCGGAGCTTTACGCCCCGAGGCGCCATCGCAAGTTCGTGGTCCCCTCGTCCTGCGGACAACTCCTCGCGTACGCGGAACTCATTCCGGGCCGCGATCCAGCGGGCGACCCGCTGATGTTGTCTCTGGGAATGGGATTCAGCTCCTCCTCATCCTCCAATTCCTTTCTGACCCTGCGCCTGGGGGGAGCCCCCGCCGCCTTCGCTCAGGCGGCGTACGCGACCAATTATTCCGTCTCGTGGGAGGGAAACCGCTCACTCGTCATCCGCCCAAAGACGGATCCCACAAATCTCGTAATCCGCGTGGATGCGGCGAGCGGCGCCCTCCGGTCGCTGAATGGGAAGGGACTCGACGGAACCAACGTGCTTGAGGTCCGGGGTTTCCTGAAGGCGCGGGCCGGAGAGACCGCGGCCCGGGCGATTCGGGCCGAAAGTCAGGACGATCCCAATGACTACGTCGCCGGAAGGGGCGTCGCCTCCTTTTTGAGCCACGTCCTGGGCGACCTCCTGAACTCCGATATCCTCGAGTCGAATGAGGCGCGTCAGTTTCTCGCGGAGAAATTGGATCCCGAACATGCCTTAACGTCGGAGAAGGATTTGGATCAGGCGGAGGATGCACTCCGGTGGTTGCGCGACATTCTGTTGGGTCCTCCCGGGAAGGGAGGTCTGGACGTGATCCTGTCGCCCCTTTCCGAAGCCCTGGCCCGGGACGAAGCGAAAGACAACGGGCCCAACTTTGAGATCGTGGAGGCCTACTCCGGGACATCGGCACCCACCGAGCAATCCCTGATGAGCGCGGCACGCTGGAGTCTTGCGCTGAACGATCAGCTTTGTCCCCGGGGTTCGTGGCCCTGGACCCTCGCCCGGGAGAGTCTCCTGACCCGGGTCGCCCCGGATCGTCAGATCGATCCGCAGGCCCTGCGCCTCTTGATGTCCCCGGACACCGGCCCACTCGGATGTCTCGTGCTCGCGAAAACCCTTTCCGAAACACACCCGTTATGGGCCCGTCGCTTTGCCCTGCTCGGACAGCGGGCAACGAATCTGGAATCCCTGCATCGGGAATGGAATCTCCTCCTGAACTCGGACTCCCCGATGGCAAAGTCTCTGGGTGCAGCACTCAACCTGCTCCGGTCGGCTCCTGATCTCCCTGCCTTGCGGACATCCCGAATCCTCACTCCCGAACAGTCGGTCTTCCTGCTCCAGGTCGTCCTGAGCCTTCGCTCCTCTGGGGAGCTCTCCCCCGGGGAAGCGGTTTGGCCGGTGATAGCGCGCCATTGGGAACCTCTCCTGCGGCCCGCCCTCGCTTCGTCCCTTGGCGCCATCGCTTCTCCTTCCAAGCACCTGACCCAACCGGACGCATTATTCGTGAGGGGCGTCCAGCTCCAGAGCGAAGGCGCGGACGACACCGACCGCATGGAGGGCACCGCCTGCCTCCGAAGGGCTGCGGAAGCCGGACACGGCGAGGCGCAGCGCCAATACGGCCTCGCCCTTTACAGCGGCGCCGGGACAACCCAGGACCGCGATGCGGCCCTCCGATGGCTCGAGAAGGCCGCGAGCGCGAAAGTGCCACACGCCCGGTGTGATCTGGGCCGGATCGCATTGGAGGGGAGGAATGGCACCCCGGATCTGCCTGCCGCGATGCGCTGGTTCCGGCCGGAGGCCGAGGAAGGGAACTGTCCCACAGCCCAGTATTACATGGCCACCCTTGCGGAGCGTGAGAACCGCACGGAGGAAAGTCTCCAATGGCTGCGCCGTTCGGCGAAACAAGGGAATACGCAGGCCCAGATCCTCCTCGCCGACCGGTTGAGTGACGGCTTCACGACGAGACCGGAGTACGCGGAAGCGTTCTATTGGCTGACGTTGTCCGGAAGAGAAGCGTCCCCCGAGGTGCAACCCGTGTTCCGATTGGTGCGCAGTCACCTGACGTCGGATCAGATGGCCGAAATCGCCCGCCGCGCTGCCGCGGACTCTCCCTTCCCCCGCTAGGGCAATATCCCGACGCCCACCGGATTCATTGCATCCAGCGGTCGAGATGCTCGGCCACGAAGGTGTCGTCGTTGAGGTGGGGATAACAGTGCTGGATCCGGTCCAATTCGTCCGCCTGTCCCGGGGACAACGACTCCGACGGATCCAGACAACGGATTCCCTCCAGCAATCCCTGACGGCGGAGAACCTCGTGAATGCCAGCGATGCATCCTGCGAATCCGTTCGCGGCATCGAAGATCGCCGCATTGGCGTCCGTGACTTCGACCGCGAGGGACATCAGATCCGAAGGAATGACGGCTTCCTGGGATGCCCGGCGGCAGCGCTCCCAATGATCGACCGCGGTGCGAGTCCAACACGCCCAGTGACCGAGCAACCCGCCAACGAACCGCAATTCCCGACCACCGTCCGGGACGCGCCAAGTGGACAGCAAATCCAGAAGGATATGGTCGTCATTGCCCGTGTAGAGCGCGACGTCCGCGGCGCGGCCGGAATCGGCGACACCCCGCAGGACATCGAGCGTCTGATAACGATTGAACGGGGCAATCTTGATCCCAAGGACGCAGGGCAGCGCTGAAAAGCGGGTCCAGAAATCACGGGACAATGGGCGTCCGCCCACCGCCGTCTGGAGGTAGAATCCGAAGATTGGCAGCTCCCGTCCCACGACGCGGCAATGTTCCAGCACTTGATCCTCGGACCCGTCACGCAGGGCGCCAGGAGACACCAGGCCGGCGTGGTACCCCAGCTCGCGGGCAAGCACGGCCTCGGCCACCGCTTGGGCGGTTGTCCCGCAGATTCCGGCAATCCGGACCGTCTGGCGTCCAGTGGCCGCATCGCACGCCGACACCGTTTCGGAGGCCAGTTGGAGCACGGGACGCAGGAGTCCGTGGCGCGGCTCCCGGATGGCGAATTGGGTGGTGTGGACGCCCACCGCCACACCGCCGGCACCGGCCGCGTGGTAGTATCGGGTCAAGGCCCGTTGGCGGCGCTCGTCGAGGCGACCGGCGGAGGTCAACGCCAGTGGATGGGCCGGGATGACCAATCCTGCAGCAAGGCGTTTTCGGACCCAGTCGGGTGGCGTTGGCAGCGGGGACGTCATGTCTCAGGAACCACCCTGCGACGCACGAGTCGCAGAGCAACCAAGGCCAGGATGGCAGCGGGCACCAGGATCATCCGGACCCCATGGTGCGCGACCAGCCAGGCGCCCATGACCGCACCGACCGCGTAGGTGGACCACACCAGGCCCGCGACCTCGGCCACGCCCCGCGCACGGCGGGCGTCCTCGGCATTGCCCCTTCGGGAGGAAAGAATCCATCGGACGATCCCCACGGCAAACTCGGTCAGCATGCCCGTCACAAAGGTGGTGTGGACCGACGTGGCCTGCACCCGGCGCAGCGCGGCATTTTGAAGGCCCATGGCGATCGCAGCCGCGGAGGTGGCCGCCACAAACTCCCCGGGCCGAGACGTCAGGGAGATAGGCGCTCCCATCCAGGTTCCCAGTGCAAAAAATACCGCCAGCATCAGGACCTCCGCACCCAGCACATCCGCAATGGCGCGGTTTCGCACCGCTTCCGAGGGGTCGGATTGGGTTCGGACCTCGATCCAGGCCACGCCCGCCATGGTCGCGAGCACGAAGATCGGGATCACGAATCCGCGACGGATCGCCTCATCCCAATGCCCGGTGGCCAACGCCACACCGAGGCCGGTGCTGTTCCCCGACATGTGGGCGGTGAACAGGCCCATCAGAACCAGAAATCCGGCGGCATCCACAAATCCACCCACCCACGCCAGCACCGCCGATCCGCGACGATCAGACTCAAGGGGGGACACCGGATGTTCGCCGCCGGGCATGGGCCGGACGTTGCCGCCGGAGGCGAGTCCGGGGCAAGCGGATTGGATTTCCAATGGGCGCAGAGCCACCGGGAAGCACCTCCGAATGGGGAGGCGCAACTTTGAACCTGTCCCCCTATTGCATCTGGCTGCAGAGCCACCAGAAGGGGCCTCCCATGGGAAAGGCAACTTTGAACCTGTCACCCTATCTATACCCTATGGGGCCTTGGCCCGCCTCATTCCTACGGGAGGGCCTGCATGGTGCGGGCCCCAATCAAGTCACTCCCGACGGTTCGGAATTCACCCGATCCCTAACCCGGGAGAGACCCACGCTGGAACGGGACTTCTATTCCTCAGACTTTTTGTCCCGGTTTGCAGAGGGCGTTCCCGTTGCCCCGGTTTGCTGCCGGAACCGTTTCCGTTCACGAACGGTCAGCACACCCCAGATCAGGACGAAGGAAGCGGCCATGTGCGGCCAGAGGTTGAAGGTCTGCCCGGCACCCGCACCGGGATTGGGAGGAAAGCCCGCATGCAGGGGAGTCACCACCGCCATCAGGCACGCGTACATCAATCGTCCGACGGGATTGGGGTCCGGATCCCCCGCGTTCAGGAGCCCGAACAAAAATCCACCGACAGGGGCCGCGCCCATCAGGCCGACCACAACCGGGAACCAGCGTCTCCGGGAGTTCATGGCATTCTCAATTGGGCCGCGGCCGGGTTTACCGACGTGAGTCCGCACCGGGAGCCTTTCGGACCAGGATCAGCGCGGCCAGGTAAACCGCGGCGACGACATCGTAGGAAAGACACCACCCCGGCCACCATGACGGGACTCCTGGGTTCGCAATCAGCGCATGATGGAAAAAGTCAAAGACGCCATGAAGAGCGAGGCCAGCGACCACGAGCCAGGGCGACTTCCGGAATCCAACCGCGGCCATGGCCACAAACACCAGTGCCGGGGCGGCCTCCGCGAGCAGCGTGTGCGGAGATCCGGACATGGCGGCAAACAGGAGGTACAAGGCGGCAATGACGATCAATACGACCGGGTAAAAGCTGCGGTCCTTGTCGAATCCCATCGCGGTGCCAAACAATCCGATGGCGACGGCGGCGATGATTCCGATGGCGTATTCCATGTTGAGGGACGGTGGAGGTTCAAACCCAGCGCCGCACGGTGGCCTGGTATTCTGAGAAGGCCGTTCCGAACTTGGCCCGCAGCGTTCGCTCCTCGGGTTTGATCTGGAACTCGTTCATGTAGGCGACAAACGCAGGCAGGGCGAGGGCGGTGATCAGATTCGCGAGGTGGATGGCCCAGGCCGCGAGGACCATCAACAGCCCGAGGTACATGGGATTTCGCGAGAAACGATACACACCCCGGGTCACGACTGTCGACGCAGCGCCGGGGTTGAATGGGTTGGCGGTGGTCCTGTTCACCCGGAACTCCAGGACCCCGGCAAGCGCCACAACGGTACCGAGAAGAGCCAATCCCGTCGTGATTCCTGTGCGACCCGGGATTCTCACTGCAGCGTCGGGCGTGGCAGTTGCCACTCCGTACATCGCCGCGAAGAGAAGCGCCGTCAGCAGAACGGGCGGTACTTTGAGCTCCAGCCAGCGCATCGGGGGTCCAAGGTTGTTGATTCTCCCACAGGGCTTTTCCGAGACGGTGTTTCGTACCGCGGGGAGTGGTTCGTTGTAAACTTCCGCCTTCGCCGAGGCTTCGGCGGGACGAGTCCGGAGGCTGGGATGACGTGCCGTGGGGACCTGGAGTGCGACAGCGTAGCTGCCGCTCTGGATTCACGCACCATCCGCGACCAAAGCGTCGATTCCTCTCCCACGCGTACCGCCGGGACGAAAAGCGGTAGCTCCGCGACCGTACTCCCAAAACGCTTCGCGAGTGCCTGGGTGCGACAGAACTCTGCGCTAATACCTGCCGTCGCGGACTTCAAATCCCGTGGGGCGATTGAGGGTGCGCCCGTCGGATCGGACCCACTCCGCAGTACGTTGGATCACGGCGTCGAGGGAGGTGGGCGGGCGACCAAGCCGTGACTCGAGCAGGGATGGATTGCTCAAGAGCGTGGTGGTGGATTCCGTACCCTGGAACCGGACGGCGCGGCCCAGAAGACGACCAAACTCCAGGGCGGTCTCGCGCACGGACCGCGGTGGCGTGCAGCAGAGGTTGAACGCAGGCGGGGGCGCGGCCGCGAGATCGAGGGCGCGCAGAATGCGGTCCGCGGCATCGCCCTGCCAGATGCAATTGAACCATCCGTTGGATAGATCCACCGGTTCGCCGCGCCAGACGCGTTGGGCGATGTCCACCAGCACCCCGTAACGCAGTTCGACGGCGTAGTTCAGGCGGATCCTCACCCCGGGCGTCCCGTGGGCACGCGCCGCATATTCAAAGAGCCGTTCCCGCGCGATGGCTGCATTGGCGTATTCCCCCAGCGGCGTTAGCGGCGAATCCTCGGTGGCACCGCCGGATTCGATGGGGACCTGGGGATAGACATTGCCCGTGGACAACAGCACCCAGCGGGCGGCGGGATAGCGCCGAATGCCATTCACCGGCGCCAGGGTGTTGATCGCCCAGGTCATGGCCGGATCCCGCGACGTGCCAAATTTCAATCCCACCAACGAAACGACGTTCGCGGCATCGGGCAGGCGGTTGAGGCTTTCGGGATCCAGAAGGTCTGCGGATTCGGTGCGGATCCCCAGTGCCTCGATGCGCTGACGGACCTGCGGATCCGAGAACCGGCTCACCGCGATCACCTCCAACGGGCAACCCGCCGCAACGGCCGCCCTGCGGGCGAGTCCGGCGACGGTGAGCCCCATCTTCCCTCCCGCGCCCAGGACCACGAGCGGTCCCCGGAGCGTCGGGATCCAGCGCACGAGTTCCGGCGTGGGCTCGGTCAATGCGTGCTCCAGGGCAGCCTCGTCGGGAATGACCTCGGGAATCATGGCTGGACCCAGCAAGAGGCCCGCGAGGCCCGCAGATCAAGCCGGGACTCTGGATTGGTGTCGGGCTTCGGTGCCGCGGTAGGATTTGGCATGTCACGATTCGACCGCATCCGGACCTGGGGCTGGATCATCCTCGCCGCGTTCCTGGTCGCGGGTTGTTCCCATGCGCCGAAACCTTCCGGAGTTCCGGTGAAGGGCGACTCGGCGGTGTTGATCGGTGAACAGCCGGCCTCCCTGGCGTGGATTCCGAGTCCGGGATCTGCCCTGACCTTGCGCAGCACCTACGAGCCGGGGGCGACCACGGTCTCCTACGAAGCGGGACGCGACTACGCGTGGGATGCCGCTTCGGGGACGGTGCGGCGTCTGCCGGGTTCCCGGATCCCCGACTTCAGGACCAACTCGCTCTACGGCCAGGAGGAATTCGACCATTCGAAGTTCCCCGGATTCGGCAACACCGGCTTCTTCGTCTTCGCCGACTACACCCGGCCCGCGCTTCCGCCCTGGCCCATCCAGCTCCCGCAAGCCGAACTTCTGCCCAAATCCACCGCCACGCTGAAATCCGGCGGGGCTCTGCGCCTCGTCGCATTTGGGGACAGCATCACCGCGGGAGGGGATGCCACCCGGCCGGGGCTCATTTTCTGGGAGCGGTGGGCCGCGGCGCTTCAGGCGCGGCATCCGCAGGCCAGGATCACGGCGATCAATGGCGCGACCGGCGGCGACAGCACGGTCCAGGGACTGCAGCGCCTGCAATCCAAGGTGCTCGATGCGCATCCGGATCTCGTGCTGATCGGATTCGGAATGAATGACCACAACCGGGGCGGCGTTCCGGTGGCCCAGTTTGAGGAGAATCTGAAGCAAATGGTGACCCGCATCCGGACCCAAACCGGGGCCGAGGTAATCCTGTTCTCCGCCTTCCCTCCGAATCCGCGCTGGCGCTTTGGCTCGCACCACATGGAGGACTATGCCGCGGCCACCGCCCGGGCGGCGGCGTCCTCGGGATGCGCCTATGCCGACGTCTTCAATAACTGGCAAACCGTTGCGGCGCGCAAGAAGCCCGAGGACCTGCTCGGAAACGACATCAATCATCCAAACGATTTCGGGCACTGGATCTATTTCGAGGCGTTCGAGTCCCTGGGGCTTTGACCCGGAATTGAAGTGCGCTACCACCGCTGGTTGATTTGTCGCGTGTTGTTCCCGCCGTCCCTCCTGGGTGTCCGGATCTTGGCCGTCGTCCTTTTTCTCGGCCTGCTGGACGGGCTCCAGGCCGGAGTCCCGCGGACACGACGGATCCTTTACAACCTCGACGGGGATTCCTGTCTCACCCTGAAGGCAGGCAGGCGGGGACCAGGTACGATCGACACCAACGACCTCGTGCGCCTCGTCGAGGAACTGACGCAACCCGGAAGCCAGGTGGACACGCTCCTGGTGTGCGTCAACGCGCAGGTGATGTACTTCCCCACGCGAGTGGGAACCCAGCGGGGAACGGCGTCCACCACCGAGGAGCGCGCCCGCTGGTCGCCGCACGAACGGCAACGCCACGAAACTGTGGAGCGTTTCCTGGCCTCCGGCATGGATCCCTGGGCGGTGATCGTCAACGCGGCGCGGCAACGCGGGCTGGAGGCGTTGATGACGTTCCGGATGAACGACGCCCACGGGAACGATTTTCTCCGGACAACCTTCTGGCAGGATCATCCCGAATGCCGGCTTCCCAATGGCGCGCTCGATTTTTCCCGCGCGGAGGTTCGTGACTACGTCGGCACCCTCATCGAGGAGGTTGCGGACCGCTACGATGCGGACGGGATCGAATTGGATTTCCAGCGCTTCCCGGTCTTCTTCGCGCCGAATTGCCCGCTCTCCATCGCGGAGCGGACCGCGCTGATCGATGGACTGGTGGAACGGGTTCGCCGGCATCTGGACCGCCTTGGAGCCGCCCGGGGACGTCGATACGTGCTTTCGGCACGGGTTCCCTCGGACCAGGGACTCGGCGCCCCCACACCCAGCCAGTGCCTCGCGCGGGGCTGCGATCCCGCCGGATGGGCCCGGCGCGGTTGGCTGGATTTCCTCGCCGTCAGTGAATGGTTGTTCACCGCCGACTCCCTGGACCTCCGGGCGTGGAAGGCCGCGGTTCCCGGCGTTCCCATTTACGCCGGCATCCAACCGGAATGGCGCCCCTCCCCGGAAGGCACACGCTGCGAGTTTTGTCTCGGCGCCGAGGGATACCGCCGCGCCGCGCGCGAGCGATGGGCGGACGGCGCGGACGGAATCTATCTCTTCAACTTCGTCACGACCCGAGAATGGCCCGAACCGTTGGAGCCTCCGTGGGAGGTGTTGCGGGAGATCGGGGATCCCGTGGGACTCGCGAAACTCCCCGCCGCCCCCTGGGACACCAATCGCCCGATCGCCACCGTTTCAGCGGAGCGGTACCGGCAGCATCCACGTCCCCGGTCGGCGGCGTTGGGATCCATGACCTATGTCGGTCCCGGACTCCAACGCCGGGAATGGCGCGCTGTCCAGTCCCGGGACGACGTGGCGGAGATCCAGGAGGCCCGCTGGTCGGGCGACAATGGACGGACGTGGTCCGAATGGATCCCACAACAACCCTCCTCGTTGGTACCCTACGTAGGAGTGAGCGTGTGGGAGGGAGGCTGGGCGGAGCTTCACGACCCTGCGTCGGGACTGCTCCTGCAACCGTGGCTCCGGCAGATCGAGCGCCACGGACGCTTCCACAACCGGACCTATCTCCGAACCTCCGCAGACCAGGGCCGCACCTGGTCCCCTCCACAGTCGCTCCGGTACGAGGACGGCCCGGAGTTTGATCCGGCGAATCCCGCGGCGGAGGAGTTCCTGTCCCGTAACCAGGGATATCCCGGCAGCAATGTCGCCCCATTGCCCGACGGTTCCCTCGTCCTGGCACTGGCGCATGCCAATGCGACGGGGGATCCGAAGAACGAGACTCGGGCGTGGCGAATGGGATCCATATTGTTCCGAGGACGCTGGGACGCCGCCGCCGGACGCCATGTCTGGACGGCAGGAGCGCGCACTGAGATCTCGCCCGAGCGTTCGGCGCGCGGCCTGATGGAACCGGAGGTGGCGGTATTGCGGGACGGACGGTTGCTGGTGGTCTGGCGGGGGAGTGACACCGCGTGGGACGGCACGCGGATCCCCGAACCCGGGCGCAAGTGGTTCGCGGTCTCGAGCGACGGTGGGCGAACGCTCTCCCCGGTGGCACCGTGGAGGTACTCCGACGGCACGGAGTTCTACGCCGCCTCCTCCATTCACCGCATGATCCGGCACCAGGGGAACGGGCGCCTCTATTGGCTGGGCAATCTGAGCCTGAATCCTCCGCAGGGAAATCATCCGAGGCATCCGCTGGTGATTGCCGAAGTCGATGAAGACGCGGCAGCCCTCCGACGGGACACCGTGACGGTGATCGCCCAACGAACCCCGGTGCAGGGCCCGAATGTGCAGTACTCAAACTTCTCGTTGCTGGAGGATCGGGAGACCCATGCGCTGGAGATCCTGCTGACGACCTTTGGCCAGGAGTTGGAGCCTTCAGAGGGCGCCACCGGTGATTGCTGGCGGTACCGGCTGTGGTTGAATCCGTGACGGACGGGATCCGGTCCTGCTTGCACGTCAGGGCAACCCTTGGGATCCATAGCGCCCATGAGCTCCCGCCCCGACGAGGCGTCCATCCTCGCGATCGACCGGCCGGATCCCAAACTCTGGACGTACTACATCCTTTGCTGCCTCGCCGTGCTGCCGCTGGCGCCGCTGCTGTTGCCCATCCACTGGTTCCGGTATCACACCATGCGGTATCGATTCACGGACGAGGGAGTCTCCATGAGCTGGGGCATCCTGTTTCGCCGGGAGATCCTCCTCAATTACGCGCGGATCCAGGACATTCATCTTCACTCGAACCTGGTGGAGCGCTGGCTCGGACTCGCGCGACTGCAGATCCAGACCGCCAGCGGGAGCGCCTCCGCCGAGATGACCCTGGAGGGACTCACGCAGTTCGAGGCGGTGCGGGACTTCCTGTACTCCCGTATGCGGGGCGTGAAGGAGGCCGGCGCGTTGGTTCCCGCCGCGGACCACGAATCGTCGGGCCCGGTCGGCGAGGATCTGGCCGCAATCCTGCGCGAGATCGCCCACGAATTGCGCGAACTGCGTGCGGCACTTCCGTCCGAATCGACCGCCAAGGAAAGGCCGCCGCATGTATGAACGGTTCAGTGGGACCCTGCTGCGCGTCCTCCGGGTGCCGCCGCGCCCCGAACCGCCCGCGGGTGCGCCGGGATCAGAGCGGATTTTCCGCTCCGGTCGGAACGCCTTTCGGCTGAGCGTGGCGCGCTGGGGAATCCGGCAGGGGTTCGCCTTGATCGGGCTTCTCTTCGGACTCTGGTTTCTTGGCCAGCTGAAAGCCGCGCGGCGGGAACCCGCACCCGCGCCGCCGCCAACCCCGGAGACGTCCGAGGTGCCCCGGGAGCGTCCGCGTAAAAAGAGGGGCACTCCGCCGCCGAAGGAACTGATCCTCATGTGGACCCGCAAGGCGCCGGATCTCGCGGTGACCCTCTTCAGCGTGCTGGAGGGACTTTCGGTGATCACCTTCCTGGTCCAGATCCCGGTCACCTTCGCCCTGCGCCGTCTGGAGTTCGATCAGCGGTGGTACCTGGTGACCGACCGCAGCCTGCGGCTCCGGGACGGCGTGTGGAAACTGCGCGAGGTCACCATGAGCTTCGCCAACCTCCAACAGATCACCGTCAGCCAGGGTCCGCTCCAGCGTCTGTTGGGACTTTCCGATGTCCGGGTGCAGTCCGCCGGGGGCTCGGCACCGGCCCCGGGAACCCCGGAAGGCCACGGGGCCAATCCGTCCCATCTGGCCGTGTTTCGTGAGGTGGACAACGCGGAGCAGATCCGGGATCTGATCACTGAACGCCTCCGGCAGTTCCGGGAAAGCGGCCTGGGGGATCCAGATGAGCTTCGTCGGAAGCCCCACGGAATCGGGCCCGGACCCGGAAACCAGGACGCCTTGGAATCCGCCCGGGAAGTCCTGGCCGAGGTGAGGGCCCTGCGCCGGACCTTGACCGGCAGCAGCACGGTTTCCTGAATCCCCGGAGTCACCCCATTGCACACCGCCCGGTTTTGTGCGAACGAGGAAGCGTGAACCGGCCGAATCCCCCTGTGCCCGTGGTGATCCCGGAGGTACTTCCCCCGGAACCCCCCACGCCCCCGGGACCACCCCCCGCCCCGCCGCAGCGCGCCGTCGTCGAACCCCTGGCGGCGTTGGCCCTGATCGTGGTGGACAACCTGTGGCTGGTCCCCGAGTTCGCCGTGGTGGACTGGCCGATCACCATTCCGGCCTGCTTCCTGATGGTTTTCGGCATCACGTTCCTCATCCAGAGGCGGCGGGCGGGGGACCGGCGGAGGGTGGCACTCCTGAAGGCGCTGATCCTGGCGGCCGTGGCGGCGGTGCCGTGGTCGGTGACGGGGACTCCGGTGGGACTGGCCCTGCTGGCCTGGGCGGGCATCCGGCATCCGTGGAAACGTTGAACACTCCTCCGCGGAATCGAGTCTGGAACGCCGTCGGGCAACAAACAGGACCGCGGCGGCTTGCTTCCGGGTGCTGAATTCCCGGAGGATCGTTTCGTCAATGCGTCGCCGTCTCCTCGGATGGATCCTGGCGCTCGCCACCGTGCTCCACGTCACGGCGCGGGCGGACGACTGGCTTGAGGCGGGCCCTTTGATGTCGTCGTTCCCCACCCTGTGGGAGTCCGGCTGGCGGCAGGACGGCCTCGGGCCCCTCGCCTGGTGGCAGGAGACCGCCGATACAACCTCAGCCGGCATTTCTCCGCTGATCTCGGTGGTGAGCACGCCCTCCCTGGACCGCGAACAGGTCGACGTGCTCTATCCGGTGCTCACCTGGAGACGGACCGGCAAGGAGGAGCGGTGGCAGATTGGACAGATCGTCAGCTGGGTGGGTGCGAGTCAGCAAGATGGGGCAGACCAGTATTTCCACCGAACCGTGTTCCCCTTCTACTTCCAGCAGAAATCGGTCAGCGGCACCAACGACTACCTCGCGGTCTTCCCGTTCTACGGTCATTACCGGAACCGCCTGTTCCGCGATGAGACCGAATTCATCGCCTTCCCATTCTACTCAAAGACCCGGAAGCGGGACGTGACCACGCGAAACTACGTCTATCCCTTCTTCCACCTGCGGGAGGGTCCGGGGCTGACCGGATGGCAATTCTGGCCGCTCTACGGGACCCAGACCCGCGTGGAGACGGAGGGCAAGGACTTCCTCGGGGACCCGATCGTCACTCCGGCATCGAGTTCGTGGTTTGTGCTGTGGCCGCTGATCGGCCACCAGCACGCGGAACTCGTGCAGACCAACGAGCGCGTCCAGCAGGCCCGTCTCTCCGTGCTCGCCTCGCCCTTTTCGCCGAACCGGGACCGCACCACGTTCGACAGCACCCAGGTGCTTCCCTTTTATGCGTCCATGCGGTCTCCGGACCGTGACCAGACCTCCTACCTCTGGCCCTTCTTCACCCGCACAGAGGACCGCAAGAACCAGTTTGTCGAATGGGGCGCCCCGTGGCCTTTCCTCGGCTGGGCCAATGGAGAGGGCAAGACCTCGCGTCGCTTCTGGCCGTTCTATGGCAACATTGAATCCGGCAAGTCGCGCCGGAATTTCTACATCTGGCCCCTCTACACCCACCGCCATCAGGAGGACACCCTCTTCGAACGGGACCGCTGGACGAGCTGCTTCGTCCTCTTCGACAATAATGTCATCCGGAACCGGGAAACGGATGAGTTCCGGCAGGAGACGGGCTTTTGGCCGATCTTCCATTACGCCCACGACAACCGGGGACGCGAGCGCCTCCGCGTGTTCGCCATCGTCGAGAACATCGTGAAGAACCGGGAGGCCGTGGAGCGGAATTACTCGCCCATCTGGTCCGCCTATTACAGCGAGCGCGATCCGGCGCGGGGCATGGCCAGCCAATCGCTATTGTGGAACTTTTTCCGCCGGGACGTGAGCACCAACGAGGTGCGGATCTCCACCCTGTTCGGAATGGTGCAGACCAAACGCACTCCGGACGGCGATCGCCACTGGAGGTTCCTGTGGCTGCCCAACACCAACTTTGTGGCCTCGGGACCCGAACGCCTTTCCACCAACCGTGTGCCGGTGTTTCCCGTTCGTCCGGGGACCGTTCCCGGACCTGGCGCCCTGCGACTCCGCTGAGCAGGTCAACCCATGGGCAACGTCCTCCAGGAAATTTCGGAAGTCCTCCAGGTGTGGCTGGGACAGCAACGGGTGTTTTTTGTCGGGACAGCCCCGCTGTCCGCGGAGGGCCATGTGAACGTCTCGCCCAAGGGGGGCGACGTGTTCCGGGTGTTGGGTCCGCGCCAGGTGGCCTGGCTGGACGTCACCGGGAGCACGGCGGAGACGACGGCCCATTTGCGGGAGAACGGGAGGATCGTCCTCATGTTCTGCGCCTTTACCGGAGCTCCCCGGATTGTCCGCCTCCATGGTCGGGGCGAGGTCATCCGGGACGGCCATGCCGACTTTCGCGACCTGTCGGCGCTGTTTCCTGCGCATCCGGGCACCCGTTCCCTCATCCGGGTCGGGGTGGACCGGATCTCCAGTTCCTGCGGATTCGGGGTTCCCGAGTTCGCCTACGAGCGGGACCGCGACACGTTGTCCACGTGGGCCGCGGAGAAGGGGCCGGAGGGGATCGCCGACTATTGGGCCCGGAAGAATGTCCGGAGCATCGATGGCCTGCCGGCGCTCCACGAGGCGGCGCGTCCTCCCAATCCCACTCCGAATAATTCGGCATCCTGACCAATTTGTGATTCCCTCTCCCGACCCCGTTGGGGTTTCCATCCATGTTCCGTAACCTTGGCGAAATGCTGGTGCTGTTCGGCGCTGTCGTCCGCGCCCTGCCGCGCCTGTGGCGGGAGCGATGGAAGGTCAGTGAGCAGCTCTTCGACATCGGCAACGCCAGCCTCTTCATGGCGTGCGTGCTTTCACTGTTCATCGGCGGCGTGCTGTCGCTGCAGAGCGGACCCGTCCTGGTCGAGAACGGCATCGGCACAGCCCTCGGGCAATTGGTGGCGATCGCGATGTGCAAGGAACTGGCCCCGGTCATGATGTCGATCCTGATCGCCGGACGCGTGGGATCCGCGATGACGGCGGAACTGGGCTCGATGCGCGTTTACCAGGAGATCGACGCCCTCCGAACCCTGGCCATCAATCCCGTCCATTACCTGGTTCTTCCCCGGGTGGTGGCCATCGGGGTGGCGGTGCCCTGCCTCGTGGTCTTTTCGAATCTCGTCGGCTGGCTGGGCGGAGCGATCGTGGCCGCCCACAACGAACGCATCGCGGTGCCCTGGGCGACCTTCTTCATGAGCCTGCGGCAGGGTGTGGATATTTCGGATGTCGTCAACGGGCTCATCAAGTCGTTCTGCTTCGCCGTTTGCATCGGGGTGATCTGCTGCCACCAGGGACTCACCACCCGGGGCGGTCCGCGCGGGATCGGACGCAGCGTCACCAAGGCGGTGGTCAACTCGCTGGTCGTGATCCTGATCCTGGACTACATGCTGACCCGCCTGCTGCTCCCCTTTGACAGCGCCTTCGGCCACTAGACGCGCATGACCGCCCCTTCCTCCAACCACGGCCTCCCTGTCAGCGTTCGCGGCCTGCGCAAGGCCTTTGACGGACGGGTGGTGCTCCACAATCTCGATCTGGACATCCAGGCGGGGGAGATCTTCGTGATCATGGGTCCCAGCGGCTCCGGGAAGTCCGTCTTCCTGCGACACCTGATCGGACTCGAGGAACCCGACGGGGGCGAGATCCGGGTGGCCGGGGAAAAGTTGGTGCCGGACGCCACGGATCCGCGGCACCGCCTCGCCATGGTGTTTCAGAGCGGCGGACTGCTGAATTCCCTGACCGTCGAGGAAAACGTCGGACTCTATCTCACCGAACACCGACTCAAGCCCCCCGCGGAAATCGCGGAGATCGTTTCGAAAACGCTGGGCCTCGTGCAGCTCGGACCCGCGGATGGGGCGAAGTATCCGGACGAACTTTCCGGAGGCATGCGCAAGCGGGCGGCGATTGCCCGCGCCCTCGTGGTGGAACCCGAACTGGTGCTGTTTGACGAACCCACCAGCGAACTCGATCCGCTCGTCGCGCTGACCATCGGGCGGGAGATCGTGAACCTGAACCGCCGGACAGGCGCCACCGTGGTGGTCGTGACCCACGACCGCGACCTTGCCTTCGGCATTGCCGACCGGCTGGCGTTTCTGGCCGAGGGAAAAATCCTCGCGCTCGGGACCGCGGCCGAGCTGCGGGCGAGCCCCGTCCCGCTGTTGCAGCAGTTCCTCGCCGCCGAATTCAAATGAACCCCTTCCCTGTCCTGCTCCTCAACCTCCGGCTGTCCCGTCCATGAAAAGCTCGCTTGAAACCCGGCTGGGTCTGTTCTTCGCCCTCGTCGTCATCGCCGCCTTCATCATCTTTGAACTGCTCGGCGGCGGCTCCTTCTTCCAGCGCGGACAGGAATTCCGCGCCCAGTTCAACACGGTCAAGGACCTCAAGATCGGCGACCCGGTCAAACTGGCCGGCGTCCAGGTGGGCCAGGTCAAGGCGGTGGCCATCCGCGACAACCGCGTGGAAGTGACCCTGCGGATCGATCCCGGCACGGCCATCCGGACCGACAGCGTGGCCTCGATTCAGTTCACCGGGCTGATGGGACAGAACTTCGTCTCCCTGACCTTTGGTTCCGAGAAGGCTCCGCGGGCAGCCACCGGCGCCCTGCTGCAATCACGGGAACAGGCGGATCTCGCAGACCTGATGACGCGCCTCGACAGTGTGGCCAGCGGGGTCGAGAGCCTGACCAAGAGCTTCAGCGGCGAGGAAATCAGCAAGCTCCTCGGCCCCCTCACCGACTTCATCAAGCAGAACCAGTCCAACATCAGCGCCACCCTCGCCAACATGAACACCATGACCACCGACATGGCCGAGGGGCGGGGAACGTTTGGCAAGCTGATCAAGGACCCGACCCTCTACAACGAAGCGGTATCGGCGGTCACCAACATGAGCAGCGCGCTGGCGGACGCCAAGCCGCTCGCCGACGACGCCCGGGCCATGGTGGCGGACATGCGGAAAATGGTGACGAAGATGGAGAAGGGGGAGGGCACGCTCGGGCGCCTGATGAACGATTCGAAGCTTTATGACGAATCCACCGACGCCATGACCAACCTCAAGGAGATCATGCAGAAGATCAACCAGGGGAAGGGTTCGGTCGGGGAACTGGTCAACGACAACAGCTTCCTCAGGAACATCAAACTGACCCTCCAGAAGGTGGACAAGGCCACCGAATCGCTTGAGGACACGGGCCCGTTGCAGGTGCTCGGCACCGCGGTCGGCACCCTGTTCTAGGCCGTTACGTCGGGCTGGCGGGAATTCCTGAACAACCCGGCGCCTCCTGCTGTCGGACCCGAGGCCGGCAACCCCGGCAAAACCGGACCGTCGAAAGACTTTACAGGGTGGGCATCCGAAGGCTATTCACCCGACGCATCGGTTCAACAGACGGTCCGGTGAATTCCCAGCCACCATGCTCCGCTACATCCTGAGAGGGACCAACCAGCCGTTCGAGTACGAGCTGCATACCGGGCTGAACACCGTGGGACGGAACCCGGAAAACCACTTCCGGATCCCTGAGGCCAGCGTTTCCAGTTTCCACGCGGAGATCACCGTCCTTGAAAGTGATGGGAGTGTAACGGTCCGCGACCTGCAGTCCACCAACGGCACCTTCATCGAAGGCCAGCCCGTCGAAGAGTCCCGCCTTGCCGACGGCCGGCGGCTCCAGTTGGGCAATGTCGAAATGCAGCTCGTGGTGGAGGAATACGACGTCAAGATCCCCACCGGGGCCGGAGTGCATACGGTCCAGGCGGCCGGAACCCTCCAGGCGCTTCCCGACGGCACTCTGGCCTGCTCGCGAAACCCGTCCCTGGCGGCGACGCACCAGGCGATCGGCGGATGCCAGGCGGTCATCAAGTGTCCCGGCGTCTTTCACGCCTCCAGCCTCCGCACCATGAAACTGTCCGGAGGCACTGCGGGATTGCTTCTCTTCTGCGGTGATTGCAACGCCAAGTGCGAACCCATTCCCGGGGCCGCCGACCGCCCGGCCGCGAAGAAGGGCCTCTTCTCGCGGCTGACCCAGACCATCCTGATCGGTCGGAAAAAGGGATAGCGCCCGGGGTGTTCCTCCCGACACCGGAGCCCTTCTCGCCCAGGTTTCTCGCGGTTCCACGAAATGCCGCTTGCGCTCCTGCGCCGTTTTCCGGCAATTGAATCCTTCTCCTGCACATGAGCACCAAAGCCGCCGCCAAAGCCAAAGCCGCCCCCGCCCCGAACAACTTCCCGAAGCTGCACAACGCGATGTGGCCCGGCCTCGTCGGCAAGGGCAGTCCCGGGGCGGAACCGTCGATCGACCTCGACACGATGCTCGACCTCACCGCCAAGGCCGAGGTCAACGGGGTGCGTTTCGACGGTGTGGACCTCTTCCTGTACAACCCCCATGTCGACATCGACCTGTCGGACGACAGCATCAAGCGCCTCGCGGACAAGATCCGCAGCAAGGGTTTTGTCGTGGGATCGGTGGTCGCGCCGGTCTGGTTTGACGGCTCCGCGATGGGCGACGAGACCAAGCGGGCCAACTGGGTCACCGCAGTCCGGAAGGCCTGCCGCATCGCCCAAAAACTCCGCGACCTGGGAGTGCGCCCCTACGGCGTCGTGCGCATCGACTCCGCCGCCTCGGTGACCGACTGGGACAAGGATCCGAAGGGCAACACCCGGCTCATCGCGAAAACGTTCCGCGAGGGCGGCAAGGTGGCCAAGGATTTCGGCGAACGTCTCGCGGCCGAGGGCGAAATTTGCTGGGGCGGCATGCACTCGTGGAAGTACATGCTCCGCACCTTGGAGGAGACCGGCATGCCCAAGGTGGTCGGGTTCCAGGCCGACATGGCGCATACGCTTCTCTACACCCTGGGTTACAACGCCCCCGAACACCGCCTCGTGCCGGACCGATACCACTGGGAACCCGCCGTGTTCCACCAGGCGATGAAGAAGATGACGGATGCCCTCCGTCCCTGGACCATCGACTTCCATGTGGCGCAGAACGACGCCACGGTGAAGGGCTCGGGCGATCACGAGAAGACCGGCAAGCACTGCCCGGTGAACGACGTGAACGGCAAGCTGAACGTCGGGCGGGACGCCGGATACTGGCTTCGCGACGGCTCGGGCAAGGTGACCCGGAAAACCCGCCATATTTGCTGGGATGGATGCATGTTTCCCAACGACATGCTCATGCGGCAGGACACCTGGAACAACATCCTCGCCGCCATGCTGCAGGTGCGGGAAAACCACGGCTGGAGGGAATAGCCCGCCGCCCGCTGCTTTACTTGGGAGCCGTCCTCCGTATTTTTGCCCCGTGGAACTCACGGTCGAGACGTTTGCGCCCGAGATGGCGGCGGCACTCCGCAACTACGAGCGGTACGTGGTCTGCCTCGACCAGCTTCCCGAGGAGTGCGCCGAGTCCCTGCAGTCGCTCATGGCGAAGGCCATCAGCGCGTTCAACGGTCGGGCACCCGAAATGAGGCACGGCATCGCGTTGAACCGGATGATCACCATCATCCTGAGCCAGACCGACGGCCCACGCCCCCTGTGCGGGATCTACTTCAATCTCCACTCGCCCTATTCCCGGAAGTCCGCCGCCCAGCCCGCGGCCCGGAACGTTTAGAGCGGGGCCTCCTCGAACCGGGAACCACGCCGGAGTTGCAGCAGGCGCCTACTCGTACCGCAGGGCTTCGATTGGACTAAACCGCGCCGCCTTGATCGCCGGGATGATTCCCGCCACTACTCCGACGAGCGCACTGAAGGCGACCGCCACCAGTTCCGCGTTCCGGGTGATCACCGGCGTGTTCTGGGACGGTGTCAGGACGCCAATGAGGTCCACGAAGAGTTCGGACACGACCAACCCCATGAACCCGCCGATGACCGCGAGCACCGCGCTTTCAATCAGGATCTGCAGAAAGATGTTGAATCCGGTCGCACCAACCGCCTTGCAGATGCCGATCTCGCGGACCCGCTCATTGATGCTGGCGAGCATGATGTTCATGATCCCGATGCCGCCCACCAGCAGGCTGATTCCCGCGATGAATCCACCGCTCAACCGCGCGTTCTTGATCTGCTTGTTGATGCTTTCGATCTGATTCTCCTGCGTCTCAAAGGTGAAATCCTCGATGCCCTGGTGGGTGAGCAGCATCACGTTCCGCGCCTGCTGGATGGCATCTTCGAGCCGGTTGAAGTCCGCCACCTTAATGTCGATGTCCGTCAACCGCGGGTCGGGAATCCCGTCACCCCGGCCCGCCGAGCGGAACCGGATCCAGGCCGTGTTCAACGGCATGTAGATGGTGTGGTTCTTCCGCCAGAACGCCCAACCCCCGCGCCGTCCCCAGCCCTTCTGGCGCTTGGGTCCGCCGGTGTCGCGCGTCCCCGCAGGTTGCGCCGCGGCGCGTGCCCGCTCCTTGCTTTCCTGCTCTCCCATGTACTCCTGGAACATGCCGACGATGACAAACGGCTGTCCGTTGATCATCAGCGTGTCGCCGACCGGAATGACCTCGCGTCCGGTCTCTGAAGGCTTGCCCCACAAATCGTCGCGAATGCCGGTTCCAATGACACAGACCGGACGCGCCAGTTCCTCGTCCAGATCGTTGAAGAAACGCCCGTGCTCCAGGGTGTGGAGATTCATTTCCAGTACGGCGGGCCAGACGCCGACGCACTCGCTGTAATCGGCGCGTTTGTCCCCACGGGACAGCGTTACATCGTCGAGCGCCATCTCCGGCGACACCAGGCGCAGGAGCGGCGCGCTGCTCTTCAGCGCCATGACATCCACCAGGGTCCGGCCCGGTGCCTGCTCGGCGAGGTGGTCCTGCCACGCCGGAACCGACTGGTCGCGGGTCAGGACCTTGTCCACGCCCCCCATGGCAATCATCGCCTCCTTCATGCCGTTCTCCATGCCCTTGATGATCGCCGCCATGCCCACAAGGCTGGCGACGCCAAGGATGATCCCCAGCATGGTCAGGAGGGACCGGACCTTGTGGGCCCAGATTTCCTTCAGTCCAACGGTGATGGAATTGAAGATCATCAGTCGTAGCGCAGGGACTGGATGACATTCATGCGGGCCGCCCGCAGCGCGGGAAGGAGTCCCGCAAGTACGCCGATGCCGGCGCTCGCACTGAAGGCCAGTGCCATGGCGCCCACGGTGACCACCGGGGCGTTGTCCGTGGGCGTGAGGAAAGTGATCAGGCGGATGAATCCGAAGCTGGTGGCCAGACCGAGCAGTCCCCCGACGACAGCAATCACCGTGCTCTCGATGACAATCTGGATGAACACCGCGCCATCGCCAGCGCCGACCGCCTTGCGGATGCCGATCTCTCGGATGCGCTCGCTGATGCTGGCCAGCATGATGTTCATGATGCCGATGCCTCCAACGAGCAAACTGATGCCGGCCACAAGTCCGCCGCTGACGCGCGCGTTGCGGATGAACGTGTCGATCTCCTCCGCACGATCCTCCTGGGTGCGGAACGAGAAATCCTCGATGCCCCGGTGCGTCACCATCAATACATTGCGGACCTGGGTCAGGGCTTCGTTGATCCGGGACGAATCCCGAAGCTTGATCTCCATGCTGCTGAGCTTGGGGATCGGCGGGGCGTTGCTCTGGCCTGACTTCATTTTCATCCAGAGCGTGTTCAGCGGCACGTACACGGTGTTGTTCTTGATCCAGAACGCGAAGTTGCCGCGGCGTCCGCTCCAGCCGCGGTCGCGCTTCGTTCCGCTGGCGGGTTCGTTGGTCTTTCCGGAGGCGATGCGCTCCATCCGCTCGCGCTCCCGCAACTCGCGGGTCTTGCGATCCTGCTCGCTCTCGTAGTGGGTGAACATGCCCACAATGGTGAACGGATACCCGTTGATGGTGAGACTGCGTCCGATGGGAATGACCGGTTCCCCGGTGTCCTCGGGTTTTCCAAACAGTTCGTCCCGGATGCCGGTGCCGATCACGCAAACATTCCGCGCCAGTTCATTGTCGAGATCCGTGAACATCCGGCCGTGCTCGATGGTGTGCTCCATGAGCTGGGCCTGGATGGGCCAGACGCCGGCCGTCATCCAGGTTCGGTGGGTCTTTCCCTCCGCAGCCAGGGTCGGTGGCGTATCAAACCGAAGCTCCGGGGAGACCTTCGTGATGTCCGGGGCGGAATGCTCGAGGGCCCGGACGTCGTCCAGGGTAACGCCGGTCGCGAAATCCCGTAGGTGCCGCTGCTCCACGGGAACCGGCTGGGCCTCGACGCGAATCTTCTCCAGGCCTCCGACGGCCACCAGGGCTTCGCGCGCCCCATTCTCCATGCCCTGCACCAGCGCACTCATGGTCACCAGCGACGAAACGCCCAGCACAATGCCCAGCATCGTCAGTGCGCTGCGGAATTTGTGCGCCCAAATCTCCTTGAGCCCGACGACGATGGCGTTCCAGAGCGTCATGCGCGGTCTCCGGGTACCTTCAATGGCCGGTGGTCGCCACCGCGGGAATGCGGTCCAATCCGGCAAGACGGGCATCCACCCTCTCGGCGATCTTGCCGTTCCGGATCTCGATGCGCCGGGGCGTGACGGCGGCGATCTCCGGATTGTGCGTCACCAGGATCACCGTGCGCCCCTCCTGGCTCAACTTGCGGAACAGCGCCAGAATCACCTCGCCGGTGTGGGTGTCGAGATTGCCGGTGGGTTCGTCGGCAAAGATGATCTTCGGATTGTTCACGAGGGCCCGCGCAATCGCGACCCGCTGCTGCTGGCCACCGGACAGCTGGGAGGGCCGGTTCTTGAGGCGGTTCCCCAATTCCACCAGTTCCAACGCGTGCAACGCCTGTTCGCGGCGCTGACGACCGCTGACGCCGGCGTAGATCATGGGCAGCTCGACGTTCTGCACCACGTTGAGCTTCGGAAGCAGGTTGAAGAACTGGAAGACGAACCCAATTTTTCGGTTCCGCACCTGCGCCAGCTGCGTGGCCGTGGCCCGTTGCACCTCGATGCCATCCAGCGTCACCGTCCCACGGGTCGGGGTGTCGAGACATCCCAGGATGTGCATCAACGTGGACTTGCCGCTGCCGGAGGGGCCGATGATGGACACGAATTCCCCGCCATCGATGTCGAGGGAAACGTCGTCCAGCGCTCGGATCTCCTCGCCTCCAAGGTGGTAGATCTTGCTGACGTTGCGCAGTTCCAGCAGGGCCACGGCAGGAGGGGGTTGGAGGTCCGCCGAATCAGCGGGCCGCGGTGACCGGGCGCGCCGGGGCTGTCGGGGAGGCCTTGGATGTGGTCACGGATGAACCACCCGACTTGGCGCCGGAGACGGCGGCCGTCTTGCGGACCATCCCGCTGCGGGACTTGTCCTCCAGCGACACCACGTCCCCGGGTTCCAAACCGCCGGTGATCTCAGCAAAAAAATAGTCGCTGACCCCGATTCGGATCGGCCGGCGCTCCCACTCGCTCCCCTGCTGGACCCAGGCGTAGCGCTCGACCTGCTTGGTCTCCGGATTGAACTCGGTAAACACCGCCGCCAGCGGCGCCGCCACCACGTCGTCCGCACTGGCCACGGGAATGGAGATGTTGGCGGTCATGCCCGGACGCACCCGCTTGTCCACGTCTTTCAGCAGCACCCGCGCGGGAAATCCCTTGATGTTGTTCTTGATCGCCGCCTGGGGCGCGATGCGCTCTACCTTGCCCACCACCTTGAGCCCGGGAACAGCCTCGACCGTCACCTCGACCTCCTGTCCGGTCTTGAGCCGGCTGACGTCGGCCTGGTTGATGTGCGCGTTGATCACCAGGTCATTGAGGTTGGCGATGGTGAGCACCTCGGTGCCGGAATTGAAACCGCCGGATCCACTGACCGCCTGTCCCACCGAGATCGGACGGGTCAGAACGGTGCAGTCAAACGGGGCCGTCACCCGCGTCTTCCGCAGCTTGTCATTGGTCAGGTCGAGTTCCTTCTGCGCCTGCTCGGTGCTGTTCTTGGCCAGCTCGTACGTCGTCCGGGCATCCTCGAAGTCCTGTGCGGGGAGCAGCTTCTCATTGAACAGCATCTGTGCCCGTTCGAAGTCGCGCCGGGCCTGATCGAGACTGAGTCGCGACCGGGCGATGGAAATCTCCCGCTGCTGCTTCTCAATCTTTAGGTCCAGGTCGTTCAACTGGAAGAGCAGGTCGCCCTTCTTCACGAAATCGCCGAGATCCACCGGCAGAAGGTCGATCCGCCCGTTGACTTCCGGACGCACACTGACCTGCTCCGAAGGCGTAATCTCCCCCGCCGCACTTACGGCAAAGCGGATATCGCGCTTTTCGATGGTGGACGTGGAGGGACGCCCCCCGGCCGCCGCTGCCGCGGCACCGGCCTTCGCGTGCTGCTGCCAAAAATACCAGCCGCCCCCGCCGAGGAGCGCGATCACAATGAATATCCCTAAGACTTTCATGGCAGCGTGAAGGGCAGATTACCGATAATACGCATACGTGCAATCGGGGATTTTGGACGGCCCCGAAATCCCGAAATCGACAGGGCTACCGGATCCGGATCACGTCCCGGAATGGGCGAAACGAGGCCGGGACCCGAACACCCCGGGGGCGCTCGGGAGATTCGGCGTGCGGCGGCGCGAACGGACCCGGTAGCGTCGTTGCCGACGTCCATGGATCTGTCCAAATTCATTCCGGCTGCGGCCGCCGTCCTGATTCTCGCGCGATTCGGGGCCGACCTCCTGCTTGCAACGCTCAATCGGAAGGAGGTCCAACGGCATTCGGATCGCGTACCGGAGGCGTTTCGAAGCACGGTGGACGACGCCACCTATGCCCGGTCTGTGGACTACACCCTGGCCCGATCACGCTTCGGTCAATGGAGCGACACCTGGGAGGTACTGGTGGTTCTTACCGCGCTCCTGAGCGGCGTCCTGCCAGCCTCATGGGTCGCCCTTCATACCCGGCTCGGCTCCGCCGCCTGGGTGGATGCGGCCTGGATCTTCGGCGTCGGGACGGTGTTGTCGCTGACCGGACTTCCCTTTGAGGCGTGGGCCCAATTCCGGCTGGAGCAGCGGTTCGGATTCAACACCACCACGGTCCGGACATGGTGCCTCGACCGCGTGAAGGGATTCCTTCTCGCCCTGGTGCTCGGACTGCCCCTGCTCCTCCTGGTGCTGAAGCTGGTGGGATGGATGGGACCCGGATGGTGGCTGTGGGCGTGGGTGGTCTTCCTCGGCTTCCAGATTCTCATGCTAGTGCTCGCCCCGGTCCTGATCCTGCCCCTGTTTAACAAGCTCACCCCCCTGCCGGACGGCGGACTCCGGACCCGCCTGCTGGACCTCGGACGCAGGGCCGGATTCTCCGCCCAGACCATTCTGGTGATGGACGGCAGCAAACGTTCCCGCCACTCCAATGCCTTCTTCACCGGTTTCGGACGCTTCCGGAAGATTGTCCTCTTCGACACCCTGATGGCCCAGCTGAGCGAGGAGGAACTGGAAGCGGTGCTCGCACACGAAATGGGGCACTACAAACTCGGTCACGTCCCCAAGCGATTGGCCTGGTCCGCCCTCACCCTGCTGGCGGGATTCTGGGTGATCGCCTGGCTGCTGCGGCGTCCGGAGTTCGCCACAGCGTTCGGGTTCCCCGCGGGGTCGGGTCTTGCGCCCACCTTGCTGCTCTTCGGACTCCTCAGCGGTCCGGTGTCCTTCTGGCTCTCCCCCCTGATGAACTACTGGTCCCGGGTGCATGAATTCGACGCGGACGCCTTCGCCGCCCGCACCGTGGGATCATCGGCCCCGCTGGTCGGCGCGCTTCGCAAGCTCAGCGAGAAAAACCTGTCCAACCTCACGCCCCACCCGTGGTTCAGCGCCTGGCATTACTCGCATCCGACCTTGTTGGAACGCGAAGCCTCCCTGGCATCCTCAAAGTAGACGCCACAGACGCGGGGGAACAATCTCATCCCCGAAATGGAGACCTTGGGATACCGCGCCGCCGTGATCGAATACATCCGAGCCCAGGCGCGGCCTCGCGAGAAGTTCAGCCATCAGCCCAGGCTGTACCGGCTTGCCTGCGTCCTCGGCGCAGGAATCCGCTTCGACGACGACATCCTGTTCGCCGCAGCCTGGATGCATGACCTCGGTGTGTTTGTGGGGCATCGCCCGGAGGATCCCCGGGAACTCGCGTCCTGGGACCACCTCGCCTACGCGCTTCGGGTGGTCCCTGGAATCCTGACGCAGGCTGGGTTTCCGGCCGAAAAGATCCCGGGCGTACTGGAGGCGATCCGGACCCATCTTCCGTCGGGTGAGCCGACGACCCAGGAAGCCGTCCTGCTTCGGGACGCGGATATCCTGGAGCAGCTCGGTGCCGTGGGAATCCTGAGAACCGTCTGCAAAGTCGGCCGCGATACCCGTTTTGTAGTTTTTCCGGACGCGCTGCAGTCCCTGCGCCGTGCCGTCGATCAGCTCCCCGCGCAACTGAAGACCCCTGCCGCCCGGCGTCTCGCTGAACCGCGGGTGGCATCCCTTCAGACATTCCTAGACTCCGCGGAGTCCGAAGGTGCTCTCACGGAGGAATAGATGGCTACAGTAGCCTCGGATCGAAGGAAAAAGGCAGGAACCTACTGACTTGAATCTTCTGAAAGTCAGGATGCGCCGGATAGAGCAGGTAATTGGCCTCCGTGGGTATCAGGACGCTGGGCACCTCGAGAACGGCAGAGCGGGCTTCAGCCGCCCACCGGTCGCCGATGTGTCGCATAAAGGGCGGGGGAGGTTCCCCAGTCCAGCCGGACGGAAGAACAGATGACTCCGCCCGCTCGACCAGCACCGGATCAAACGCGACTGGGATGACAACAAACGGGAAGGTCACCGGAGGAACAAGATGCACGAGGGTTTCGAGCGCTGCGAGGGCTTGGGATCCACTGGAAAAGACGAGACGCGTCCCTTTCGAATTCCATCGGCCGCCAAAGCGCCGCGCCCCCTCCCCGTCCAATGCGATGGCGGCATGCCTTGCCTTTACAATGCGCCACGCTTGGCGCATCAGGAATAAACCCCGTGTTCGATGCGCCCCAGTAGGTTCTCCACTTCTCGCGCTCCCACCTCGGTTTTGGAACTCCAACGGCACGGCGCCGCCCAACCCCAGCGCCGGCGAACGCAGCCACCGGCGGCCATCATCCACGGACTCCATCACCGACGCCGCCTGTCCAAGGAGACGCGCAAGCCTCACGACCCTGTCCGATTCGGCCGGATCAAGCCGGCCTACCGCCTTCCGGCGGTGCAACGAGGCCTTGGAGATCCCCAGCACGGGCACCAGTTTCTCCATTGGTATCCCGAGATTCTGTTGAATGTCGTCCAATTCAGCGAATGGAAGCCCCGACTGGAGGGACCAGATCAGCGGAGTCACCGCGATCCCCGCTCTTCCTTCCCAGGCATCGCCGCGGACGATCCCATCCCCGGAGTTTCCCTTTCTGCCCCTCGAAACTCCGCCTGGCGAATACGACTCTCCCCGCTCCTCCTTCACGCGGAGAGCGCCTCCGCCCATCGCCGGAGATTCCCAAGTCAGTGCTTCAGCGTACGAGACGGACAACGGGAATCGAGAACCACGACTCAGAGCATCGACCCGGCAATGGACCTCCATACACTCGACCTTGTCGAAGCCGATGGGACGAAAGCTTCGATCACCCAGCCCCATTTCCACTTCCCCCGGTAGGAACCAACGATGTTCGCATTGGCGGCCGGCCTCCTATGGACCATCATTCGTCAAGGAGATGCGGCCCGATTCCGATCCGTTTGAATTTCCGATCAACGGCGAACTGGATCTCCACACCTTTCGCCCCTCGGACCTGGGTTCACTGCTGCCCGATTACCTCCAAGCCTGCCAGCAGCGGGGATTGCTCGAGGTACGGGTCGTCCATGGCAAGGGAACGGGACAGGTTGCCCGATCGGTCCATGCCATCCTGCGGCGTCTACCCGAAGTCGCACGATTCTCCTTCGCGACACCGGCATTCGGCGGAGAAGGGGCCACCTTCGTTCATCTAAAACCATCCCCGGATTCCAGCCCAACGTGAGTCCCTTCCGACCCCGGAGACTCATCCTCACACCACCACGCGAGGGCAATGGTCGATCCCTGAAAAATGGTGGGCGAGGAGGGATTCGAACCCCCGACCAACAGTGTGTAAGACTGCTGCGCTAACCACTGCGCCACTCGCCCAGTTCCACCCAAACCGAGGCGTCACTAACAGGTTCTTCGCATGCGGGCAAGCGATGGGAACCCCAACCCACACCCAGCGGATTCCTTCGATTGCACTTCCGCGGTATCGAAGGGCTCCGGCAGGCAGGAATTGAAGTCGCACGGAAGCCGTGGCTCCCTTTCTCCCGATGATCCCTCGGGGAAGCCGATTCGCGCTCTGGGCGCTGGCCTTGCTGTCGCCAGCGCCCGGGATCGCCTTCCCCGACAGCGCCCCGGGAACGCCACCCCAGATCGCATCGTTCGTCACCGCACACTGCGTTGAATGCCATGACGCAGAGGTCCACAAGGGCGGACTGGACCTCACGGCGCTCCCGCTGGCACCACAGTCGTCCACCAATGCCGCGCGGTGGGTCACCGTGCTGGATCGGGTGTCTGCCGGGGAAATGCCGCCCGCCAAAAAGGAGCGTCCCCCTGCAGCAGACCTCAACGCCTTCACCCGGTCCCTCACCTCCGTCCTTCTCGAGGCCGACCTTGCGGCCATCTCCCGCGAGGGCCGCAGCACGCGCCGCCGGTTGAACCGGTACGAATACGAAAACGCCGTCCGCGATCTCCTGCAGGCACCGTGGCTCCAGATCCGGGACTCGCTGCCCGAGGACGGCGTCGCCCATCGCTTCAACAAGGTGGGCACCGCTCTCGACGTGTCCCACGTTCAAGTCGCCCGCTATCTCGCCGCGGCCGAAGGCGCCTTGCGACAGGTGTTGGCCGGACAGACCAACCCGCCGTCTCCCGCTCCCCGGAAATTCTACGCCCGCGACCAGCAGTCCTATACAGCGCCGATGAAGTTCTCGGTGTTCAACATGGCGCCGGAACGCGCCACATTTCCGGTTCTCGGATACGAAGGACAACCCGGGGTGCGCTCCGGCGAACTGCCGATCACAGTCGGCATCACCAACCCCGCCGTCCGGGAACTCGAGGGCATGGGGGTCGCCGCAGGGAGCTACGAGCCGCTGGAGCCGAAGTTCAACCGTTTCCGCGCCCCGGCGTCCGGACGCTACCGACTCCGCTTTGCCGGGAATACGGTCTGGGTGGGTCCGGGACCCACCAATCGCTGGTACATTCCGGACCTCGACCACGTCGAGCGCGGCCATCGTTCCGAGCCCGTCACGGTCTATTCCGAAATGCCCCCGCATCAACTGCGGCGACTCGGAGTCTTCGACCTGACCCCCGACTTCGAGGTCCACGAACTTGAGGCTTGGTTGCTCGCGGGCGAGACCGTGCGAGTGGACCCCGCCCGTCTGTTCCGATCCCGGCCCGGCGCCGGACGATTCCAGAATCCGCTCGCGGAAACCAACGGACAGCCCGGCGCAGTGTTCCGATGGCTCGAGGTGGCCGGTCCCTTCCACGAATCCTGGCCGCCGCCCGGACACCGCCTGCTCTTTGGCGACCTGCCCCTGCGTCCTGTGGCACACGGTTCGGGCGTGGAGGTCGTTTCCACAAATCCAGCGGTCGATGCGCCGCGGCTCCTCGCGAGCTTTCTCGCCGCGGCATACCGGCGTCCGGAGGTCACCGACGAACTCCCGCGCTTTCTTCCGGTCATCGAACGGGCCCTCGCATCCGGTTCCAGCTTCCAGGACGCGATGATCGCCGGATACACCGCTGTCCTGTGTTCGCCCGGCTTCGTCAGTATTGAGGAGACGCCGGGTAACCTATCGGATCTCGCCCTCTCCACGCGCCTTTCCCTCTTCCTTTGGAACTCCACCCCGGACGTGGCGCTCCGGGAGGCGGCGGTGTCTGGACGTCTCCGGACCGACGCGGGGCTCCGCGCGGAAGCCGAACGCCTCCTGCGCGACCCGCGCTCCCGGCGGTTTGTGGAGGCCTTCCTCGACTATTGGCTGGACCTCCGCCGCATCGACGGCACCGCGCCCGATGCAACGCTTTACTCCGATTACTATCTCGACGACCTCCTCACAGAATCCGCCCTCGACGAGACGCGGGCCTATTTCAGCGAATTGATCCACGACAATTTGCCGGCGCGATCCCTGGTGGCCTCCGACTTCGTGATGGTCAATGAACGCCTCGCTCAACACTACGGCTTGCCACCGTTCGAGGGCATCAACATCCGCAGGGTCTCCCTCCCCCCTGACAGTCCGCGCGGCGGACTGATGACCCAGGCCAGCGTGCTGAAGGTCACCGCCAATGGCACCACCACGTCCCCGGTGCTTCGCGGTGCGTGGATCCTCGACCGGATTCTCGGACAGCCGGTGCCGCCCCCGCCCCCAAATGTCCCCGCCGTGGATCCCGACATCCGCGGGGCAGTGACCATCCGGCAGCAGCTCGAGAAACACCGCGACCAGGCCTCCTGCGCCGCCTGCCATGCGCGGATGGATCCCCCAGGATTCGCGCTGGAGAGCTTCGACGTGATGGGCGGCTGGCGGCACCGGTACCGCGCCCAGGGCGGGGAAACGCCGGAACCGGGAATCGGGAAAGGAGGGCAGAAGTTCGAGTTCCACTACGGACTGCCAGTGGACAGCGCGGGGGAACTTCCCGATGGCCGTTCCTTCCGGGATATTGCTGAATTGAAACGACTCCTCCTCGTGGACCAGCGGCCCATCGCCCGAAACCTCCTGCGCCAGCTGACCGTGTACGCCACCGGCGCACCGGTCCGATTCAGCGACCGTCCGGAGATTGAGGCGATCCTCGACCGCACCCGCCCGACGGACTACGGTGTGCGCAGCCTGATCCTGGAACTGGTCCAGAGCCGTCTCTTCCGACAGAAATAACCAACGCCACTCGGAACGAACTCCATCCGCATCGACCATGAACGCCCCCCGGATCGCCACGCGCTGCGCCCTCTCTCGGCGCCGGTTCCTCCGTGGCGCCGGCATTGCCCTGGCGCTGCCGTGGCTGGAGTCGATGACGCCTGCGTTTTCTGCGGACACCGCCACCACCAACCCGCCGCGCCGCGTCTTCGCGATCTGCAACAACCTGGGCCTGCTCCCCGAGGAGTTCTTTCCACGCCAGGCCGGACGCGACTACGAACTGTCCCCCTACCTGCGGCTGCTGCAGGAATACCGGAACGACTTCACCGTATTCAGTGGCGTCTCCCACCCGGACGTGGACGGCGGTCATCCGGCAGACAATTGCTTCCTGACCGCCGCACCGCACCCGGGAAGTGGCGGCTTCCGGAACACCATCTCGCTCGACCAGTACCTCGCGGAGCGCATCGGGCACCTGACCCGCTTCCCCTCGCTGAATCTGGGCGTCAACGTCCAGCAGGGTCAGCGCAGCCTCTCGTGGACCGGCTCCGGAGTCCTGATTCCCTGCGACGAAAAGGCCTCGGAGGTTTTCCGAAAATTGTTCCTCCAGGGTTCGCCGGAGGAGACCGCGGCGCAGATCCGGCGTCTCGAGACCGGACGCAGCATTCTCGACGCGGTTGCCGGACAGGCGAAGGATCTCCGCAGCACGCTCGGTCCGCAGGATGGCGCGCGCATGGACCAGTACTTCACCAGCGTCCGCGACCTGGAACAGCGCCTCCAGATGTCGCGTGAGTGGGAGGATCGTCCGAAGCCCCGGGTCAGCGCACCCGTGCCCCTGGATCCGGCCAGTCCCAAGGCCTACATGGAGAAGGTCCGCCTGATGTACGATCTGGCGCGGCTCGCCTTTGAGACCGATTCCACCCGCGCCATCGCCCTGCTGCTCGACGGAGTCAACTCGCCCGCGATTGATGTCGAGGGTGTCCAGATCACCGATGGCTACCACAACCTTTCCCACCACGGACGGTCCGAGGCGAAGATCTCCCAGCTGAAGGCCATTGATGAATGGCACATGAAACTGCTGGCGGGATTGTTTCAGGGTTTGAAAGGCGTCCGGGACGGCGACGCCACGCTGCTGGATCGGACCATGGTCCTCTATGGTTCGAACCTGGGGAATGCCAACACGCACGTCACGACCAACCTTCCGACCCTCCTGGCCGGCGGTGGATTCCGTCACGGACAGCACCTCGCCTTCGACACTGGTCGCAACTACCCCCTACCGAATCTCTTCGTCTCCATGCTCCAGCGAATGGGTGTGGAAACCGACCGCTTCGCGTCGTCGACCGGCACGATGCGTGGACTGGAAATGACCTGATCCTGTCGCATGCAACCGCTGACCTTCACTGGATTGATCTTCGCCGTCGCGTCCGCCCTTTGCCTGCCCGGGGCTCACGCTGCGGAACCCGCCGGGCGCACCACCAATGCCATTCCGGTGGTTCCCTGGACAGGCACCAAGAAGGTGGTGATGGCCGACGAGATTTGGAGGAAGGAACTCACCTCCGAACAGTACAAGGTCTTGCGTCAACACGGCACCGAGCGGGCCTTCACCGGATTACTCTGGAACAATCATGACGTCGGAGTTTACCGGTGTGCCGGATGCGGTCTCGATCTCTTCACCTCGGAGACCAAGTTCGAATCGGGAACCGGATGGCCCAGCTTCTGGGCGCCGGTGGCTCCTGCCAACATCGGCACGTCCGACGACACGAAGTTCTTCATGAAGCGTATCGAAGTACATTGTGCGCGTTGCGAGGGTCATCTTGGGCACGTGTTCGACGACGGTCCGAAGCCGACCGGACTCCGCTACTGCATGAACTCGGCCGCCATGACCTTTGTGCCGCTGAAATCCCTGAAGCCGGCCCCGGCGCCCCAGGAATCCTCCCGTTGAGGCTGACCACCGATTCCGGATGTTCCCCCATCTCTCGGCCATCAACTGGGGACTGGTCTATGCCGGCACGGAGTGGGTGATCCGCGTCATCATGCTCGTGTACGTCCCCCAGCGGCGAACCCCCGCCGCTGCGCGCACGTGGCTCCTGCTGATCTTCCTCTTTCCCTGGGGCGGACTGATTCTCTACCTCATCCTCGGTCGCCTCCACCTGCCCAAGCGCCGGCGCGAGCAACTGGAGGAACTTTCCAGGCGCGTCCGGGACGCGGCCAGCGCACTGCCCCCGGCGGTACGGACTTCGGTACGGGAACTTCCCCGGGAAGTGGCGGACGCCGCCCGCCTCGCGGAAAATTTGACGGCGTTCCCCATGCTCGCGGGGAACCGTGTCGAGCTGCTGGATGGTTACGAGGACGCCCTCAACCGCCTGGCGTCCGACATCGATGCAGCGCGGGAACGGGTTCACCTCCTGTACTACATCTACGGCGACGATGATGTCGCCGCCGTGGTGACGCGGTCCCTGGAAAAGGCGGTCGCCCGCGGAGTGTCCTGCCGATTGCTGTTGGACGGCGTGGGTTCGAAGGCGGCCCTGCGCTCCCTGGCGCCTCGGCTTCGGCGCCTCGGAATTGAAGTCACCGAACTCCTCCCGGTGCGTTTCTTCCATCACCGCGGAGCCCGGGCCGACATCCGCAATCACCGCAAGATCGCCGTCATCGATGGCCGCGTGGGCTATGTCGGCTCGCAGAACATCGTCGCGCCGCACTTCGTCCCCGGCCATCCGAATGAGGAACTGGTGGCCCGGGTCACCGGCCCCATCGTCACGGCCCTCGAGGCTGCCTTCGTCTCGGACCGCTGGCAGGAACTGGGGGAGGACGCTTCGCTGACCCCATCCCTGGATTCCATGGAGCGGACGGGCGATGCCTTCGTCCAGCTGGTTCCCAGTTCCCCGGGCTACCGCCAGCAGACGTTTGCCACGCTGCTCGTCTCGCTGATTCACCAGGCGGACAGCCGCGTCCACATGACCACACCGTACTTCGTGCCCGACGAACCCTTCCTGTCGGCCATCCGCACCGCCGTGCAGCGGGGCGTGGACGTGCGGCTGGTCCTGTCGCTGCACTCCAACCAGATGTTCACCATCTTCGCGCAACGTTCATTCTACGATGAACTGCTGGACGCCGGGGTGCGGGTCTTCCTCTACCGGCCCCGCTTCCTGCACGCGAAGAGCGTCCTGATCGACGACGAGATCGCGATCATTGGGTCGAGCAACATCGACATCCGCTCCTTTGCCCTCAACGCGGAGGCCAGTCTGCTGATCCACGATGCCGCCGTCGCCGCGCAACTGGACGCCATCAACCAGCGTCATTTCAAGAACAGCGACGAACTGGAAGCCGAGCGTTGGTCGAGGCGCCCTCTCACGGCCCGTGCCGTACAGAACATCGCCCGTCTCGCCGACTCGCTGCTTTAAGGTCCGGGCAGGGAACCGGATGCCGTTGCACGGTCCGAAGGTTTCCCGCCACTTCCTCCAAACGCCTGTCCCCGGAGCTGATCAGGGACGGCGACACGCCATCGCTCCCCCGTCCCATGGGAGGGCCCGCATGCTGCGAGCCCCATTCAAGTCACGCCCGTCGCGTCAGAGGTCACCCCCATCTCCTGCACGAACCCAGCCCCGGGGATGCTTATTCGCATCCGCGACATTGCCGGGTTTCAGGCCACACGGATCGGCCCGGATGTAGTGCGCCGAATACACCTGCTGCCAGCAGTGGGACCAGCGCGTAGGACCAGGCAGGAACGTGGGCCCACAATGGCCTCTCCCCAGTGGGCCATTCCGCCACCTCCCCGCCGACCACCGCGCACGCGTCGCTGTAGTCCATGCCATACCTCCGAATAAACGCCGTATCGGCAAGAACGATCAGCCCTGCGGCGAGGAGACAGGACAACACCAGAAGGTGACAGAGGATGCGGAGTGACCCCATTCGGTTCTACAAGCAGTGGATCCGACAACCCGCCTCTTCGATCAATCCAAAAACCAACCCGGCAGCGGGGATGATTCACAGAAGGCCAGGGTGGATGGATAGGGATAGGGTGACAGGTTCATTGTTCCAAAGTCCGCAGCATCCCGACGGGGAAGACGGTTGCTTGACCACGCCGGCGCCGGTTGATTTGTTCGCGGAGTCCGACCCAAGGCCATGAATGCTCCGTCCGCACGATCTCTTCTCATCGCTTGGGCCGTGGTACTCACATTGGGTTTGAGGATGACCGCCGCTCCAGCGGGGGATTCCATAAACGACCCGATCCGCTTCGGCGGCTATTCGTGGACGGCCCTTTTGGATTCCAATTCGGCGACCGCGGAAGCCAATGAGCCCAGCCATGCTTCGCGGTATGGCGACGCACCATGGGAGACCACCCCGATTCCACCGGAGCACTCCCTTTGGTGTTCATGGACCGCGCCCATCAGCGGCAGTGTCTGGTGTATAGCCTCCATCCACATGACACCGCCACACCTCGTTCCGGAGGCGTTCCTCGCGGTTTACACTAACGATGCCACCGGATCGCTGGTCCGGGTGGCGAGTCAGAACTCGTTTTGGCTGTTGTTCACCGCCACCGCCGGGGTCGAGTACCGCCTCGTACTGGATGTCCACGGCAAGAGCCCGTGGGCCTTCAATGTAGGTTTGATCTGTGGGGAGCCCCTTCCCCCGATCAACGACGCACCATCCCAGGCATGGGACCTGAGCAGCTCCCGAGGGTTCGCCATGTTCGACCTTCTCGGAGCCAACCATGGTCCCGAGGATCCCGACTTTGGGTTCTTTTTGAAGCCCATTGAAAAATGGTGGCAACCGGTGTCCCGCGGCGGTAATTCGGTTTGGTATGTCTGGATCGCGCCGAGCACAGGCCTCTTTGACCTCGAAGTGGCGATGTTCCAGAGCTACCCTCAACTTGCGGTGTTCCAAGACACGCTTCCCGGAAATCCGACGTTTGATTTCTCAAGGTATCAGTTGACCGAACTTCGAACGAACGGTGTGGCGAACCAGCAATTTGGCCTCAGCTTGGATGGCCGTTCTTCGCTCCGAACTTCCATCAACGCCTCACGTGGAGACCGATTCCTGTTCCTCGTCGATCAGTGCGAGGCAGCCGGCACCGCGCCGTTCATCACCCCGGGTGCCGCACAAACCTCGGAGGGATGGATCTCCATCACGGATCGATTGCCCAACGACGATCTCGCAGACGCTGCGACGCTGGAGTCCGGACATCCCGTCCTCGGACGCGGCGGAGCCACCTCGGAGCCAGGCGAGGAATCCATCGCATCCGGGACACCCCTCCGATCCTGGTGGTGGACCTGGACCTCGGAGCGCGCGGAAGCCATTCGCATTATTCCCCCAGAAGCCCAGGTCTTCACAGGGACGACCTTCGCGGACCTCCAACCGGTTCGCATGTCCCGGGTGGGTGTCGGCGGTCAGTATGCCGGGTTCGAAGCAACCCCGGGCACCCGTTACCTCCTGCGCGTGGCTCGCTCCAATTCGTCCCCGGTCGAGGTCATGCTCATCCGTGGCTCCGTCGCCGACCGCAGGACCGAGGCGGTCGAATTGCGTCTACAGAACGGTCTCACTCAGGGCGTCATCCCCCGTGCGTTGCTCACGGTCGATCCGGATGAACCCGGTGCCGAACTCGAGGGCATCACCGGGGTCGGATGGGCGACCTGGAGTCCCACCATTCCCGGTCGATATCGCCTGAGATCCATCGCGAACGTCCGGGCGTTCCGCGGGAATGCAGACGGGAGCCTGGCTCCGGTCTCGCCTCCATGGAGCAACGGTCGCCTCGCGGTGGAGGTGAAACCTGGGGAACGATTCTGGTTCGCCGTTGCGAACCGTGAGTCGGAGCGCGATACCCCGGCAACGATCGTGGTCGATGCCCCGACGGCATCCGATGCCTTCGAGACGCCTCAGGAAATACAGCCCGGTGTCTTGGAAGTGCTTCCCGACCTGATCGGAACCTCAGAGCCCTTGGAACCATCACACGGGGGTCTCCCCGCCTTTGCCTCGCGTTGGTACCGATGGAAATGCGCTCATTCCGGTCGCTATACGCTTGCCATGGGAGGCCCGCAAGGTCCGCGCGCGGCTGTGTACCAGGGGGATTCCCTACCGACACTGCGTCCGATCCTCGCGTGGCGGTGCACGAACCCACTGATGGAGGGACAAGCGTGGAATGCCACCGAGGGCGAGACGTATCGCATCGCGATCGAACCGGGCGACATCGAGGACCCCGGGGTGCAATGGATGCTCTGTGAAAACGGACTTGAGGAGTATGCGACGACGGCACTCCGGACCCTGTCCGGGACCAAAAGCTTCCATCTCGGACTTCCCGAGCGCGAACCCTTCGACAACCAGGTGGACACACCCCCGGGCTACGGCTCCAAGTGGTTTCGGCATCCGGCGAACACATTCCCTCCACCCGTCCGGGTTCTCGTGATCTTGGAGTCGGAAGCGGTCTGGAGACAGGACCGCCCCCCGCTCGTCCGGCTGTTTCGAAAGTCATCCTCCGGAGAATACTTCATGATTGGAAGTTCGGCACCCCTGCACGATCGCGGTTGGGTTGCGGCGCAGGGTCCCGCGATTCCCGGCGGAGAAACACAGATCCAGGTTGCCTTCCCTGAGGATGCGCCCTTCTTCAGCCGAATTCGGATCCAGCAGCTGTTCGATGGCCCGCGGCCCGCGCCCACGCCGCCCGTTCTCAGTGGATTACGAGACCATCTTCAGCTGACCGCGCCCGTCGACACCCCGTTTCGCATCGAGTGGTCGCGCGATCTCCGCACGTGGAACGCCGCAGGCGACGCCATCGGGCAGAGCCCGCACGTCAATCTTGCCCTGCCCGATCTGGGAGCCGTTCCGGCCTTTTTCCGAGCAGTGAACGACTGACACACGCCAACCAAACTTTGATCGCAGCGGTTGGACAGGCACGCCCGTCGCGGGAGAAATCACCCGCCAACCTCTCCAAGTGCCCGGCCCATGACCGGATGAGGGACGGCGACACGCCATCCCTCCCGGATAGGGTGACAGGTTCATTGTTCAGGAGGTCGCGAACGTGCTCGTCGAGCATGGGATCGCAGGCATCCTGAATTTCTCCCCCGCCATGCTTTCCGTCCCGGACCACGTCATGGTCAAGTACGTAAACTTGGCCGTCGAACTGGAGAACCTCTCCTACTTCCTCCAAGCAGGAGCGCTGGGATGGCGCCAGATGGTCCGCGCCCCCGTGTCTTGATGTCCCCCGATGGTCCCGGTAGGCACTTTCCCCATGACATTCGGGGGCCCTTCGGCTAGGAAGCTTCTGACCCAGAAGCCGCCGTTCCCCGCACGTCCATGATCTCATTTCCAAGAAGTCACCGGTACGCCCCTAGGGCCTGGATTCTCGGCCTCTGGGCAGGCCTCGCCCTGGGCCTGAGTATTTCCGTGAATGCCGCCATTGAAGGGGACCTGTTGGGATCCCCGATCCCGAAGGACGGACCGTCCTGGTCCTGGACTGGGCTTCTCGGGAAGGCCACGCGGGAACCCGGGGAACCGGAGCATGTTCTGGAGAACCTGACTGGGCATTCCGTTTGGTTCCGGTGGACGGCTCCGTTCTCGGGACCCTTCGGATTGATCGCGGGCCGTCCCGGTGCGGAGTGGTTCTCCGCCGGCGTGACACTCCAGCGTCTACGGCCGGCAATCCCCTATCTCGGAGCCTCGGTCTATCGGGACGCAAACAACCCTAGGGAACTGAAGCTCGTCGCGGGACCGGACCGATCATGGACCGGGAACGGGGTCACCCGCTTCGAAGCCGTTTCGGGGGAAACCTACTGCATCGCGTTTGGAGGCAACTATCTGAACCCAACGCAGCTGGCGACCGTCGAGATGGTTCCGCTCCCGTCCACTCCTCCTCCCAACGACAACGTCCAATCCGCGAGTCCCTGGCCTCCGGGGGACGCCTCCCAATGGGTTTCCCTCGCGGGTGCCACCCGCCAACCCGACGAGCCCGGGTGGGGTGGGTGGGATGAACCCGTCCTCTCATTCCAACCCTTACCCCAATGGTTCTACCTGACCGCCGACCGGGGCGGAAATTCGGTCTGGTACCGGTGGGTGGCACCGGCCAGCGGACGCTTCGGACTCGAGGCGTGGTTCCCCGCGGCATTCCCCCTGTTGGCGGTGTACCGGCTCCCGGCTACCGCCCCCCTCCCCCTCACATGGAACTCCCTGGTCCGCGTGGACGCCGTCACCAATGTCATTCCGGATTCCAACACCACCTGGAATGCATCCCCCCAGCTTCGGAGCGTTGTCAGTGCCCAGGCCGGCGACTCCTTCCTGTTCCAGGTAGACCAACTGATTCCCTCCATCGCAGCGGAAGAGATCCCGTATCCGCTGCGACAGACCATCACCAACGCCCTGGGACGGTTGAGTCTGAATCCACTTCCGGGCTCCTTTGATGATTTCTCCAATGCCGTCGTCATGGGTACCCACGATGAGGTCTTCCGGGACGCCCCATTTGCATCCCTGGAACCCGGGGAACCCTCGATGCCCGGGGGCGCCACCGGATCCCTGTGGTGGAGGTGGACCGCACCCGCGGACACGATGGCCGGGGTGTCGGGCGCCGTGGACGCCTTCACCGGAACCCGTGTCGACGCCTTGACCCCCGTCCCGCTCCCAGCGCCCGCCGGACAACATCTGTCGCGGTTCCCGGTCCGCGCCGGGGTGACTTACCATTTTCGAACTGCACCGGATCCCGGCGGCCGCACCGGATTCGGCATCACGATCCTGTGCCGGAATGACCGGATCGAGAACGCGGCGGAGTTTCCTCCCGGATCCACGACCCTGACACTGCCGCCGGGCATTGCCTCGCAGGATCCGGGGGAACCCGAAACCACCTTTGGGATGGAAATCGGAATCTCTTGGTTGCGCTGGACGCCCCCAAGCCCCGGTCGCTTTGCGCTCACTTGCCGGAATGGAGGAGGACGGATCGCCACGGTCGTCCGCCGACTCCCAGGAGACGTGCAGGAAGTGGTTCCCTTCATGACGGAGGTTCCCACCACGTACGTGGACGTGGACGTGGCGGAACCGCTGTATATCGGGATCGAGACGCCGGATCGGGTGCTCCACACCGGCGGCCAAATCCAGGTGGAGGCGCTGCCGTCCCAGGATTCATCCGATCAGCCACGCACCCTCGCATGGCCGTCCGGGACCGCCGGGGACCCCATTCCCTACCGGATCACCGGCACCGCGGAATCCGGAGAAGCCGCGCACGCGGGACGACCTGCCCACGCCTCGCTCTGGTACGACGCCACGGTTCCGTCCGATGGACGTTGGGAACTCTGGTTCGCGGGCTACGGCCGGCCACGCCTGGTCCTCTACCGGAACAATCCCCCGGGAACCCTCATTCCGGTCATCTCCTTGTCCCCGGCCGAGTCCCTGGGAATCGCCTCCATCACCGCAAGCCTCGACGCCCACGCCGGAGACCGGTTCCGGATTGTGATCGAACCAGGATCCTTTTCCGGCCTGACCTGGGATGTTCCCGAGATCCAACTGCAGATCCTCCCCGCCCTCACCCACGACACGGTGGCCACGGCACTGGCCCTCACCAACCGACTCACCGGGCAAACCACCCTGGGGGGAAGCCTGGACGGCGACGAACCGGATCCAGGGCCAGGCGGCCCGTGGAGTTCCGTCTGGTATCACACCACGGCGTCCAGTGACGGCCGCAGCGCCATCCTGGTGTCCGGCGGCGAGTCCGGCAAACCGTGGGGTCCGCTGCTTCGGGTGTACCGGAAGGAGGACTCCGGACGGCTCTCCCTGCTGGGTCGGAACGTGCGGGGCCTCAATCCGCAGACGGCGGTGGCGACGGTGATCTCCCTTCCTCACGAACCCCTGTGGATCCAGGTCCTCTCCGAACGGGAACATCCGGAGTTTTTCACCATCGAGTCCAAACGCTGGAGCTCACTCCCCAACGCACCTTCCGTGCGACTCCAGCCGGTCGGACCAGGGCGCCAGGTGGATCTGGTCGGCGACGGTTCCGGACTGGTGCAGATCGAGGTCTCCAACGACCTGGAGCACTGGACACCCTTTGGTGACACGCTGGCGGGCCGGGTGTCCACCTGGACGGGCTACCGGCCCGCCGCGATCCAGGCGCCGGAGCCGGAAACCGACGGCACGATCTTTATCCGACGGCACCCGTGACTCTGGGGGCAATGGGAATCGGTAACATGGACATGTGCTGAAGAGTAGGGCCCTGAGGTATGGCACACCCGTCATGTGACAGTAAACCCGGCGCCGGACTTGATCAGGGACGGCGACACGCCATCCCTCCCTCCTTCCCAAGATAGCGGCAGGGTGCGTTCTGTGGAAACCGCGGCTGGGAAATCCGTTGACGCATCCATGGTTCCGCCCGCCCACTGGAGGGGTTCCGATGCTGTTGCATTCCGAATTTACGAAACCATGTCGCTGACCGATCTGACGCGGCCGCGGCTGGCCACCTTGTTCAACCTGGGCGGACGAGTCGTCGGACCCGCCGTCAACCGCTTCATCACCCTCAACCCCGATGAACTCATGGAGGCCGCCCGTCGCCGGACGGGCCTCTCGGATTTCGGCGAGGGTGATTTCCAGCCTGCGCTGCGTGCCCTGCTGGACTCGTGCGAACAGGAGGCGGACCTCAATCTTGTCGGACGCCTCGCCGCCCGCAGCGATGCCGCGCGCATCCTGCGCAACCGGCTTCGAATCCAGGCCGACCGCCAGCGGAATCCGGAGATCGCCCGTGAAGTGATCCGGCGCCCGCTCGCCGTCGTGGGACTTCCCCGGTCGGGCACCACGCTCCTCCACCGCCTGCTCTCGCAGGATCCGTCCAACCGGGTTCCCCTAACCTGGGAATCCATGCTGCCTTCGCCGCCGCCGGAGCGGGCCACCTATCACAGCGACCGTCGCATTGAGTTCGCCGAACGGCAGGTCGGTTGGTTCCTCCGGATGGCGCCCGGATTTCAGCGCATCCATCCCGTCGGGGCCCGCCTCGCCGAGGAGTGCGTGATGCTGATGAGCCACACCTTCGCGAGTTACCAGTTCGACACGATGTATCGCATCCCGGCGTATCAGGCGTGGCTGGATCAGCAGGATCTCCGCGGACCGTACCGGATGCACAGACAGTTGCTGCAACACCTGCAGTGGCGCTGTCCGGGGGAACGCTGGGTCCTCAAGGCGCCGAACCACCTGTTCGCCCTGCCGGCCCTGGCGGAAACGTATCCGGACGTCGGACTGATCTGGACGCACCGCTCTCCGGCCGACGTGATCCCGTCGCTGTCCAGTCTCTACACCGAGCTGCGCCGCGTCTTCAGCGATTCCGTGAACCCGAAGGTGACCGGACCCGAGGTCACCCGCGTCTGGGCCGACGGCCTTGCGCGGGGATTGGCGGCCCTCGACCAGGGAGTCGTGCCCGCCAACCGCGTTTGCCACGTTCACTACACGCATCTCGCCGCTGACCCTGTCGGTACCGTCCGCCGCCTGTACGAGCACTTCGGATTGCCGTTTACCTCCGAGTTCGAGTCCCGACTGCGCGTCTTCCTGAAGGAGTTTCCCCGCGGGAAGTTTGGACGGCATGAGTACTCGCTGGAGGAGTTCGGATTGAACGAGGGCGAGGAACAGCGTCGTTACCAGGGTTACTGCGAACGGTTCGGCATTCCCTGGCGCGCCGGGCGGAACTGAGTCCCGTTGTCTCCCGAATCAAGGCCCTGACTTGGCTCCCGACCCGGTCGACGGCTGCAGGGGTGTGAACCAGGCGCGGAGGTGGATCGGGATGTAGTCGATGAACGAGTTGCCTCCATCCACCGACATCCAACTACCTCCGTTCTTGATGGTCAGCGCATAGGTGTCATCGGGGTGGCGGAGAACCGAGTACACCGACGGCTCCGCCGCCGGATTCCCAAATTGCTTCTCCAGCCATCGCTGTCCCCAGTGCAGCAGAAGATCCGCGCGCGCTGCGCCGAGGCTTTGACGGAGCGTTTGTTCCGCTTCGGCGCGCATCCGGGCTCCCTCGTCCGTGTGACTTGGAACCACGACGGTCAGCTTGTCCCCGGGTCTGTCCCCAATCCCGGACAGGTGCTCATTGGACAGCATCACGCCCTCCGACTCGCGTTCGTGCGCTGCGGTCACCAACCGGGACAACGTGGCATTCAGCACGCTCTCCCGGTCGGAATCCACGGCGAGCACTGAACCCAGGCCGGACATCAGGGCTCCGCCTTCGGAAAACGGTTCGATGGGGAACGAGGGTAGCACCGACTTCGAGATCCAGACATAGGGGGACCCGGGATTCCAATCCGGCAGCTGTTCGGGGGGTGCCGCCCAACGGACGTCCGGATCGGGCTCTGTTTTCACCAGGGGCGCGTCGGGCCGCGACCCCGACGCGGTCGCCGCAGCGAGAAGCATTTCGTCCAACTCGACGCGCAGTGCCCCGGCTCTCGAACGGTCGTTCGCTGCGAGATCCTGAAGATGCGCCGCCATCGCCTCCTGCTGGAGGACGGCGGCGCGTCGTGCCCTCAGCTGACTCTGGCCCACCCACCACAGGGTTCCGCCCAAGGCGAGCAGAAGACCAATCAGGACCAGGCGATTCCGAAACGGGTTCACAGTTCTTCAGGGATTGCGAGTGGCGCCGGCACGGGATGCCGCGGCGGCGGCTTGGGCACCGGCGATCCAGTCCTGAAGATGCGGCTGGAGGTAGCCCGGAATCTCGTCGATGCCGATTGTGGAGGTTATCGCACCCGTGGCCGTGACAGCGCCCCAACCCAGCCAGACCCGGCCGTCGGCCTCACCTGAGGTGTTGTAAACCCGGATTCGGTGGTCGCCCGGAAGGAAGGCCCATCCGCTGTTCATGCCGCCGTCGCCCTCGTTCTCCATGGGAATCCAGGAACCCAACGCCTGTTGGAAGATCTCCGATCGATCCCCACCGAGCGTCTGGCGAACTTCCGCGAGCAGGTTCTTTCGAAGCTGTGAAATGGTGTCCTGGGCTCCGGTGATCTCAAAGACCCGGACATTCTCCGGAGACCTTCCATCGAGGTCCGCCGGGCTCGGAGCCACGGGCCGCATGCCGGCCGCTTGGGCGGCGTACACGTCCTCCAGCATCCGGTCCATGGACGCCTGCACGGCGGCGGCCTCCGCGTCGGTCATCTGAAGGGCTGCCCGAATCTGCGGGGTCAGTTCGCCACGCCGGCTCGTCACCGCAGGGATGGAGATTCGCTTAAGCAGATCCTTGGGCACCCGGACGACCGGCGATTGGTCGTCCCAACGATACGCGTCGGCCGGAGCGGACCGAGCACCCGAAGGACGCAGACCGGATCCCATCCGGGATTCGGCGGCGAGGACGCGGGCGTCCTCCAATTCCGAGCGGAGCTGTCCGATCCGGCCCGCCAGGCTCTCCCGTTCCCGGGTGGCCGCAGCGGTTGCCGCAAATGCCCATGACTCCCGCACGCTCAGTTCGCGGTGCTGGTGCCACTGCCAGGCGAGGGGAGCGGCAATGACCAAGGCGCAGAGGCCGGCGGTTTGGAGCGAGGAAAGCTTCATCAGCGACAGGGTAAGGAAAGAGGCGAGACCGCTGCTGGCAGACCCCGCGGCGAGTCCGGCCTGAGCGGCAGTCGCCGTCAGTCCGACCGGAGCCGCGATGGACGACGTCTGAGCCAGAGCAGCGGCGCCCGCGCCCGCGGGAACGGCGAATCCCCGTTCGCGGAAGAATCCAGCGAGTCGCTGCAGGGCACGGTCCACCCGCTTCCGGGCCGCATCCTCCTCGATCCCGAGGGCGCGTCCCACCTCGCGGAGACTGCGTTCCTCGAGGAACCGGAGGATCAGCGCCAGTCGATCGGGCTCGCGAAGCTGGAGGAGTCCTTCGTCGAGGACGGGAGTCAGGTCCTCGGCGGGGCTCGCACCCGCGGACTGGATCTCGGCGAGCGCCGCGGCGGTATCCTCGCGGCGTTGGCGCCGAAGTTCGGAACGCAGACGGGACTTGGCCTCCAGAATCGCGGTGCGATGGAGCCAGCCCGCGAGGGTTTCGTGACCGGCGAGCCGGGGAGCCTTTCGGGCCAGCGCGATGAACACGTTCTGCGTGATCTCTTCCGCGATGCCTGAATCCCCCGTCTGCCGCAACGCCGCGCCATAGACGAGATTCACGTGCCGGGACACCAGGGCCCGAAACGCCGCCTCGGAGCCCTCCCGGGCGTAACTCCCCACCAACTCGCGGTCTGCGGACGGATCCGTATCCATGTTCACCCCACCTACTGCCGCAATCCGTTGAGACCGGACACGCCGCGCACCATTTCAATGGTGATCGGACGGGACGGGCTCCACCCGAAGCGCGGCCACGAACTCGTCCGGGGCGTCGGGGGAAACCACGACGGTTCGATCTGAAAACTTCAAGATCACGGACCGCGCGGGATCCATCACGAAGGCCCGATATCGTCCCAGCCGCCGGCTCCAGAACCAACCGGTGAAGGAAAACAGCCCGCCATTGCCGGCGATCCGCAAGGAGCCGGACATGGCCGAGGGATCGGCCTCAGCCTTCAATAGGCCATCGAGATCCAGCCGCGTGGCCCAACCGGGACGTTGAATTCGAAGCGTGCCGTCCTGGAGGCGATATCCGCGAATGGCAAAGGGCAGGGCTCCCACCAGGATCAGGAGGGGAACCGCGATCATGAGGAAGCGGGAAAACACTGGGACCGATGCGGGAAGAGCGATCCAGCCCAGGATGGGGATTGCGAGGAGAAGGGCGGACGCCAGGGCAGAGACGAGGATCAACATCCGGCAGGCCGGGGCCCGGAACGCGATCCGGTGCTGCGACACCCGTTTGCCGGAATCCGGGTAGATGGGAGCCATGGGGGCACTTTCGTCCGGAGGCGGGTCGAAGACAATCCCGCAGGGAGCCAATTCAGGCAAAAGCCTGCACGACGAACGGGGCGTTCGTAGTGCAGCCTTCAGGCCGTCCCCGCCTCCATAAATAAAAAGGCGGCCCGACAAATCCGGGCCGCCCTTGAAAATCAAATCAGCGGGATCGCTTAGTAGCGTCCGCCGCCGCCACCGCCGCCGCCGCGCCGGGGACCGCGGTCGCCGCCGCCGCCACCCCAACCGCCACGGCCGCCGCCGCCACCGTATCCGCCACCGCCGCCGCCGCCGAAGCCGCCGGAACGGGGACGTTCTTCCTTCGGACGAGCTTCATTGACGGTCAGTTCGCGGCCATCCAGCCGGGTGCCGTGCATCGCGCCGATCGCCGCCTGGGCGGCTTCGGGGGTGCCCATGGTCACGAACGCGAAGCCGCGGGAGCGGCCGGTCGCGCGATCGACCATCAGGTTGACCTCGGACACCGGGCCGTGAGCGGCAAAGGCGTCCTGCAGGTCGTTCTCCGTCGTGTTGAACGACAGGTTTCCAACGTACAGTTTGGTATTCATTTGAACGTGCTGTTTGGCGACTGAACTTTGTCCGGCTGTTCCCGACTATCGGGTTTCAAATCGTCACTGAACCACGTTCAACTGATGATTCACCACGCCTGGATACTTGCAGCATTCCAACAGACGGCGGGAAACTGACGGGTTGGCGCCACGCTGCAAGCCAAGAATTTGGGGAAGTTACGGTGCCACAAGGACGAAGGATGCGTCCCCGGCGGGGCTTCGTCAGCGGCGACGGACGACGTCACCGGGATCCTGCCGGCGGAACCGGTTTCCAGGCGGGGCCGTCCGGGTAGGCGAACTCCGTCCGGCTCTCGGACCGGATCTCGGTGCTGAATCCAGGAAGCTCCGGTGCCCGGTAGCGTCCCGCAGAAATCCTGCAGGGATCCACAAAATGCTCGTGAAGATGGTCCACGAACTCGCACACCCGGCCGTCCCAGGATCCACCCACCGCCACGAAGTCCGCCATGGCTAGGTGCTGGACGAATTCGCACAGGCCCACGCCCCCGGCGTGCGGACAAATCGGCACACCGAAATGGGCGGCCAACAACAGGATCGCCAGGTTTTCGTTCACGCCGCCCACCCGGCAGGAGTCGATCTGACAATACGAGATCGCCCGGGCCTGAAGGAGTTGCTTAAAGAGCACCCGGTTCATGCCGTGCTCCCCGGTGGCCACGCCGATGCCGAGGGGTTCGAGCGCCCTGGCGATGGCGGCATGCCCCAGGATATCGTCCGGAGAGGTCGGTTCTTCGATCCACAGCGGCTTGAAGCGGGCGAGTTCCCGGACCCATCCGATCGCCTGGGGTACGTCCCACACTTGATTGGCGTCCACCATCAGATGGCGTTCCCAGCCGATTTCCTCCCGGATGATGGCCAGACGGCGGAGGTCATCGGCGAGGTCCCGTCCGACCTTGACCTTGATGTGGGTCCACCCCTCGGCGATCGCCTCCCGGCACAAGCGGCGGATCTTGTCGTCGGGATAACCCAACCATCCCGCGCTGGTGGTGTAAGCCGGATGGCCCATCTGCAGAAGGCGGGCGATGCGCTCGGCCTTGCCCGGGGCGTTTCGCTCAAGGAGTTCGAGGGCGGATTCGGGGGTGATCGCGTCCGTCAGGTACCGGAAATCCACGCAGCGGACGAATTCCTCCGGGGTGAAGTCCGACAACAACCGCCACAACGGCTTACCCGCCCACTTGGCGTAAAGATCCCAAAGCGCGTTCACGATGGCAGCAAGGCCCAGGTGAATCGCGCCCTTGTCGGGTCCAATCCATCGGAGCTGCGAATCGGAGGTCAGATGCCGCCAGAACGCGCCGGGATTCGCGATGAACTCCTCCAGGGTTCGGCCCACCACCAGGTGTTCGTGGGCCCGAATCGCGGCGCAGACGACGTCATTGCCGCGGCCGATGGTGAAGGTGGAACCGTGTCCGGACAGTGCGCCATCGGAGTGCAGGACGACATAGGCCGAGGAGTAATCCGGATCCGGATTCATGGCATCGGAGCCATCCCGTTCACGGGACGTGGGGAAGCGGATGTCCTCGACCGTCATCCGGCTGATGCGAATCGGCATGCCGGGATCGTGGATTCAACCGCCTCCCCGACTCCAGCTTTCCCCGAGCCGGAGGAGGACGGGGGAACTCGCGACGACTTCACCCGGTTCGCGCTCCGGTGCATTCCGGATTATTTCGAACCAGACGCCGGGACCGGCTCCAGAGGAATGCCGCCCAGATCCAGGGAACCGGTTCCCGGCTCAGCAGGGATTTGAACTGGCTTCCGTCCCATCAGGACCGGCATCGGACCTTGGACCATGGGCGATCCCGGGGTGCTTCCTGAGGGGGAATCCTTCAGCACCACCAGGGTCGCGCTGTAGTCGCCGGGCTCAACCTCGTCCACGACGATTCGATCTCCCTGCAGTCGGCCCTCAAAATTGCGCGCACGGAGGGCGAGGGCGCGAAATTCCGGCGTCTCCCTCCAGCGGGCGAGCGCCTCCGGACTTCCGGTGACGTCCGCCGGAGGCTCGGGAAACGCGGTGTGAATTCCTCCCACCAGTTTCAGTCCGGACCCTCCCGGGAATCCCGCCGGCCAGATCGGAGTCAAGACAACCGAGTACCCGCTCACCCCAAGGTTGACCTCCGTGACTTCCCCCGGCTTGACGTCCACGACCTGCGCACGGCCATGGGACCAACTGGTACGTCCGTTGTCCCCATCCTGCCGGGTCAGTCGTACAAGGTTCAGGCGGACGGGCGGAACACGATCCCGGGAGAAGCGCCCCTCGGCATCCGTTTTCAACCGATACTGGGAGAAGTCGAACTGCAGGCTGTCCGAGAGCCCGGGACCCGCCTGCACCAGCAATTCTCCATCCACCACCGGACGACCTCCCGAGGTCCAATGTCCCTCGATCCTGCCCCAGGGCACCAGCTGCCAGGAGGTCTCGGCAATGGCCGGGGACACCTCGGCAAAGCCGGATTCGTGCACGACCACGATGCGGACAAGGGCGTCGTCACCGGGCAGCTTGAAGCGTCCGGCCGCATCGGTGATTTTCCGGACCATTCCCGGACTGTCATTCATTTCGAAGGTGGCGCCGGACAGGGATGCGCGGGCCCCGGGCCCCAGCAGAGCCACCTCCGCCCGCGCCGCAGGGCGTCCATCGGGCGTGCTGAGGGTGATCTCCCGCTCCGGCGAGCGCCGGAGGGACACATCCAGATGGACCTCACCCTCATCCGGTGCGACCACCCGCGAAATCTGCGGGGAATACCCGTCCGCCTCGAACTTGAAGATATAGCCTGGGTTTTCCATGCCTCCGATCACCGGCTCCTCAAACGTATGCCGGTAGGTGCCCCCCGCGAAGCCCAGCCAAAATCGATCGAGCGGACTCCAGGACGGGGAGGTTTCCCCTTGCGCCAAACCCCTCTGGGGCCAGCCGGTGATGACACGGAATTTCTCGATCGGCTCATGCGTGTCGGCATCCGTGACCTTGCCAAAGATCGTCAGGGCCGGGGGCAGGGTGACGACATGTTCCTTGCCGTCGGGACGTACCTGGTAGCCGTTGAGCCGCATAAAGCCCTTGGCGTACACGTCGAACTCCAAGGTGGTATCTGGAGCCTCATTCCAAACGACGCGCCCCTCGGCATCGGAACGAAGATCCACCTCCGCCTGGGCGTTCGGTTCCCCGGAGGGACTGAACGTGTTCAGCCACACATAGGCTCCCGCCACCGGCGCACCTGATCGATCCACCACCCGCAACCGCAGTTCGGCGCCCGGCCGCAGCACCAACCGGACCGGCGGGGTCGCCGCAGTCAGTTCCAAGGGTTCGGTCGTGGCGGCGAATCCGGAGGCTTGGGCGGAGATCAGATTTCGCCCCGGCGCCAGTCCCTGGATGGTGAACGCTCCCTGTTCGTCGGAGGTGGCTTCCCGACGCGCAGAATCCCCGACGCGACCCACGGCGACCTTCGCGCCGGAAACCGGTTGATCCTGAGCATCCACCACCACGCCGGAAACCCCTACCGCACGCCCGAGGGCGAACACGTGCGTGCCGGCGCGCAGGGCCTTCTCCGCGGCGGCATCCCGACCCACGAAAAGCAACGGCGAATCCACGTGGGCCGGGTGATGCGCGGACCCGTATAGCCGGCGCAGCATGTCCTCCGCGATTCGGCGAATCTCCCACCGGCCATCCTCGCCAGTGAGGGTTTCCATCCAGACGAACTCGTGACTCTCCGGGCGCTGGGCGGACCCCGGATCCTCCTCATGATTGAACCCGACCCGGGCTCCCGAGACCGGGCGTCCCTCGGCATCAACCACCCGTCCTCCCAGCGTCACCGGACGACCCAGGCGAACCGTATAGCGCTCAGGAATGGTTTCGCCCCGCTGCGGATTCCAGACCAGTCGCGTATCCGCGTATCCCTCCGCGTGGGTGATCAGCTCGAGTTCCGCATCGGCATCGAGGTAGGGAATTCGACAGGTTCCGTCCCGCAGCGTCTGAAACTCCTTCCTGAACCCATGGGCGCCGCCGGAAGACCGCCCCGAAACCCCGATGTTGGGCAGGGGAGTCCCGCTGTCCGCCGCGAGGACAAACAGGGTCATTGTCCTGGCTCCCGCTTCCCCGTCAGCGGAGGTCTCCGCGGGCGCAGTCGAGTTTCCGGAAGCCGACGCTCCCGGGGATGCCGAAGCGGATCCGTTGGCCGTGGAAAGTCCGGCGCCATGTCCTGGGGCAGCGAGACCGCCGCCCTGCGCGACCGAACTCTGGGGTCCCGCGGAGAAGAGGTTCCGTGAGCCGGAAATCCAGAGGGAACCCAGGGAGAGGATCAGGACTCCGATCACCGCCGGGATCAGCCAGCGTCGACTCGCAGTCACCGGAGTCCCGGAGACCCCGGCCACCGAACCCATCGCGTGACGGCAAACCTGCTCCAGCAGTCCGGTGGGCGCCGCGAGGACCGCATGCCGGGTGAGAGCCAGGCCGAGGGCCGTAGCCGTGGAGGGAACTCCATTTTCCGTCAGATGGATCCGCAATTTCTCCAGCGCCCGTTCCACGCGCATGCGCGCCGCATTTTCGCTGATACCGAGCCGGGTCCCGATCTCGGCATGCGACCGGCGTTCGAAAAAGCGCCACAATACGGCCTCGCGGTCCTGCTCGGACAAAGCGGCCAGGGAATCATCGAGCACCGGACGCAGCCGGTCCCAGTCGGGTTCGACTTCCGAGTCGGGGGAGAGGGTATTCATCGCGAGGGCCTGCTGTTCGCGCTGTCGACGACGCTCTTCGGATCGCCGGGCGTTCGCCGCCAGGAAGCGGGTGCTGGTGTACAACCAGCCGGTGAGGGAGGTATGGGTGGTGAGGGTGGAGGCCTTGCGGGCCAGGTCGGTGAAGACCGCCTGGGCCACATCGGCCGCGGCGGCGTTGTCGCCTTCCACCTGCCGGAGGGCGGCGGAATAAACGAGATCGAGGTGACGCCGGACGAGTTCGGAGAAGGCATCCTCCGACCGTTCCCCGGCGTATCGGTTCAAGAGCTGTGAGTCGGTGGCCGTCATTCTATCCAGTAACAACCGCTCCCCGAAGAACCGCACAGACCCATCGCGAATCCGTCGGATGGTTCCCGCCTAGGAACCCCGCAATGCCCAGCGTCCGGCAGGGACTACTTCGGACCCCAAGTCTCCGTAGTTTTGCAGGGGAAGGAACAGGAGTTCATCCCATCGCTGGGCGCCCGACCCGAAAATGTCCAGTCGGATGGCCCAAGGATTCCCGCCGTAATGTCGATTCAACAGGGAGGGCTCGACGATCAAATCGAACCGTGGATGGGTGGCAATGCCAGTCGCTGGTTCCTCTGGAAGAAATGCCGGAACGAGGTTGGACCACCGTGCCGGAGGGCGGTGGTTGGCCCGGACGTACGCATCGACGGCCATCACCACCGGTTCGCTCCGGGCCGCGAGTTCGTGGAGAATTTGCCTGCGGACGGCCCACGCCCTCTCCGCCCCGCGTTCAAATCCTACGAAATAACCAAACGAGGTCCCTGTCACCAGGATTGCCGCCAGCGCAAACGTTCGCCACGACGTAGGCACCCAAAACTTCGCCGCCAGGAGTCCGACCACCACCAGGGGAGCCGCGAAGGCGGCAACGACCATGAGCTTGAGAAATGGGAAGGCATCGGGTCGCAGGACCGGCCCCAACCGGATCTTGGCCGCTTCCGGCGCGGCCCGGAGGGCAAAAAAGTACGTCCCTACCGGCACCACCACAGCCCCGACCGCCAGCACGACGTCCATCATCCGCATCCGCGAAATCTGCAATGCCGTCTGCTTGGAGTGAATTCGCTCGCACATGGGGTCCCGCGGTTCGGGCCGTGTCCATCCAAGAGAACAAGAAGCACCGCCCCCGTCGAGCAGGCAGTCCCCGGGAAGAGAAGTTTTACCCACGTTCCAACCCGTCTGACACAGGATCCACTTCACGTTCCCGTCGTCCGCCCGGGGTTTCCTCAAGCGCCGCACTTGCGCAGGCCGGGGCTTCCGTAGTTTGATCCTTCGATCTGGACTTCCCATTCTCCGTCATTCGCTTGCCGTCTCTGAACGGCGGAGCGGAGCCGGCAGGGTCGGTCCGTTCGGAAAGCGTCCGCCCATTCCATTCCGATGAACCGCAAACCAAAGGACACACCCCCATCTCCCGACGGGGCGGCGTCCCCCGGTCTGCCCAACCCGCACAGGGGGCAGTGCGTCCACGGTGGAATATCTCCGCAGTTCAGGCTCCCCATCTTGGCGTCGGTACTCGCCGCCCTGACCCTTCCGATCCACGCCGACGAACCGGCACCGACGTCCGCCATCAAGCCCAAGGATCTCACCGACATGAGCCTCGAGACGCTGCTCGAGTCGGAGATCACCCCGATCAACGTGCTCGGCAGCCACACCCATCTGGCCGGCGAATGGATGGTGGGGGTGCGGTACATGTACACCGACATGACCCAGAACTACGTGGGGTCACACAAGGTATCCCCCAGTGAAGTTCTGGAGGAATACCCCATGGTCCATACCCGGATGACCATGCAGATGGAGATGGTCGAGCTGATGTATGCTCCGCTCGACGACCTGAACTTCATGGCCATGGTGCCCTTCGAGCAGATGACCATGGATCATCTGATGGACGACGGTGAGACCTTCACCGCCAAGTCCGGCGGGATCGGCGACCTGAACCTGATGGCGCTGATCAATGTCTTTGGAAATCCCCGGGAACGGGGTAATCGGCTCGTGGTCAATGCCGGTCTGACGGTGCCGACCGGATCCATCAACCAGACCAGCACGCGAACCGGAGTTCCCCGGCGTCTTGAGTACTGGATGCAACTGGGTTCGGGCACAGTGAACCTCGAACCGGGTCTGGCCTACCTGGGGGAATCCGAGAATTGGGCCTGGGGGGTTCACGGACTCGGGGTGCTGCCCGTGGGCTACAACGAGAACGACTATCGTCTGGGCAGCCAGTATTTCGTGGACGCGTGGGCTGAATACAAGGTGTCCAGCTGGTTTGGGCCTTCCGCCCGGCTCAATTGGCGCCAATGGTTCAACGTCCATGGCGCGGATCCCGACCTCAATCCCGCACTCAATCCGGCATTCAACGCACAGATGCAGTCGGGCGAGCGATTGGATGCCGTATTCGGGCTGAATTTCTACGTGCCGCACGGGCTTCTGAAGGGCAATCGGTTCTCCATTGAGGGTGGCCTGCCCATGTACCAAAGCATTGATGGACCGAACCTCGGAATCGACTGGTTCATCACCGCCGGTTGGAGCTATACCTTCCACTGAAGTTTCGACCTTTCCGACCCCTGCCATGACGCCGACACCAGCACCCACCCGGATCCGAAGCGGATCCTTCCCGCCCCCCAGGGCAGGAGCGTGGCTGCTGCTCTGGATCGGTCTCGGCTGCGGACTCCTTACCGGTGCGGCGCAGACGCCCACCCTCCGCGAGTACGAGCTGAAGGCGGGGGTGCTGTTCAACATCATCAAGTACGTGGAATGGCCGGCCGATTCCCCGATCGGTCCCTCCGATACGATCGAGATCGGACTGCTGGGAACCATTCCCTTTCCGGAAGCCCTGGATGTGCTCGACGGAAAGGTGGTGCAGGGACGAAAGCTGATGGTTCGGCGGATCAATTCCGTCGCCGACGCCTCGAAGTGCCGCGTCCTGTACGTGGGATCCTCCGAAAAGGGCCAGCTCACCCAGATCGCCGAATCGTTCAAGGACAAACCCGTCCTCACCGTGGGCGAGGTGGACGGATTTGCCCAGAAGGGCGGGATGGTGAATCTCCTCAGCGGACCCAACCGGATCGTCATGGAAATCAACCGTGAGGCCGCAACCCAGTCCCGGATTGAGTTCAGCTCCCAGTTGCTGAAGCTCGCCCGGCTGGTTTCCCGCTAAGTCCGTCCTCCATGATCTGGCTCCGAGCGACTTCGATTCAGCGCAAACTGCTGAGTCTGGTCCTGGTGACGACCTCCGTCGCCTTGCTGGCTGCGGCCGTCCAGTTCGTCCTCAACGACTATTGGTCCTACCGCCGGACGGTCCTGGCCGATCTCTCCGTGGTGGCCACCAGCCTGGGGCAGAGCGCCGCATCAGCCATCGAGTTTGATGATGCCAAGAATGGCGCCCAAACCCTGGGTGCGCTGCAGGCCAAGCCGCAGGTGGTCGCGGCGGCGATCTACAAGGCGGATGGACAGCGCTTCGTCGAATATCCATCCGAGGGAGCTCCCCCGAGCGGGGTCCCGGACCGTGCTCCCCAGCCTGGGCACCAGTTTCTCCCCGGTGAACTCATTCTCAGCCAGCCGATTCATCACGGGGAGGAGAAGGTTGGCTCCATCTTCCTGAAGTACGACCTGTCGGACCTGACGCGGCGCACCTGGCAGAACATCGGGGTTGTCGCCGTCATGCTGGTGGTCTCCGCCGCCATTGCCCTGCTTCTCGCGTCGCGACTGCAGCGGGAGATTTCCAAACCCGTCCTCGACCTGGCCCAGGTCGCCCGGATGATCTCCGAGAAGCGCGATTACTCCGTCCGCGCCGTCAAACAGTCCGAGGACGAAGTGGGGCAGTTGATCGAGTCCTTCAACGGCATGCTCGGACAGATCGAGAAGCACGAGCGGCTTCTCCGCGAGGTGAACCAGCAGCTCGCCGAATCACAGCAAAAGGCAATGGCCGCCACCCTCGCCAAGAGCCAGTTCCTCGCCAACATGAGCCACGAGCTGCGGACGCCGCTCAATGCCATCATCGGATACTCGGAGCTGCTCTGCGAGGAGATGGAGGAGGAGGGGCAGGGAAGGATCGCGGAGGACCTGCAGAAGATCCACTCCGCCGCCCGCCACCAGCTCGGCCTCATCAACGACATCCTGGACCTTTCCAAGATCGAGGCGGGGAAGATGACGCTGTTCCTGGAGACCTTCGACGCCGGACGCATGGTCGACGAAGTCATCTCCACCATCCGCCCGATGACGACCAAGAGCGGAAACCAACTGGAGGTTTCCTGCCCGCCGAACATCGGGAGCATCCGGGCGGACCAAACCAAGGTCCGCCAGATCCTGTTCAACCTGCTGAGCAACGCCAACAAGTTCACCCAGGGCGGATTGATCCGTCTCGAAGTGGAGCGAACCCCGGAGACATCCACCTCGGGGAATCCTTCGGGAGGTTTTGCGGGGGACCTTGTGGTCCGGGTGACGGACCGGGGCATCGGCATGACGCCCGAGCAGATCGGGCGATTGTTCCGTCCCTTCACCCAGGCGGAGGCCTCCACCACGCGCCGATTCGGGGGCACCGGACTCGGCCTCTCCATCAGCCGCAGTTTTTGCGAGATGATGGGTGGGCAGCTTTCCGTGGCCAGCGAACTCGGAAAGGGTTCCACCTTCACGGTGCGTATCCCGGCCGAGGTCCGGGAGCCCGCTCCCGAACCCAAGACGTCCACCGAATCCAAACCCGCCAGCGCAACCGACACTTCCGATCGCAAGGGAGCCACAGTGCTCGTCATTGACGACGAAGCCGCCGCGCGGGATTTGATCCAGCGGACGCTGACGCGCGCCGGATACACGGTCGAGACGGCGGCCTCCGGGATGGAAGGCATGAAACTCGCGGCCAAAATCAAACCCAGTGCCATCACGCTGGATGTTATGATGCCGGGGATGGACGGCTGGGCGGTGCTGTCACGCCTGAAGGCGGACCCGGCGACCGCCGACATCCCGGTGATCATGATGACCGTGGTGGACGATCGGAACCTGGGTTTCGCCCTCGGAGCCGCCGACTACCTGATCAAACCCATCGACTGGAACCGGCTGACCGTGGTGCTGGCGAAGCACTGCAAGCATCGAAGGGATCCGGAGATTCTTGTTGTCGAGGACGACACTTCGACACGGGACGTCCTGCGGCGCGCGGCCGAGAAGCACGGGTGGACGGTCACGGAGGCGGAGAACGGACGCGTCGGTCTCGAACGGGTGGCCGCCCGGGTTCCGGACGTGATCCTTCTGGACCTGATGATGCCCGAGATGGACGGCTTCTCCTTTCTCGAAGCCCTCCGACGCCGTCCCGAGGGCCGCACCATTCCGGTAATTGTTGTCACGGCAAAAGACCTGACTCCGGAGGATAGGGCCCGGTTGCATGGGCAGGCCATCGAGGTGCTTCAAAAAGGCGGATACTCCACCAACGAGCTGGCGGAGGAGATCCGGAGGGCCATCCAGATGGCGGCCAATGTGGGCAACGACATCTGAGTCAGGAACGTCCCGAGGGCCGGAGTCTCCCTCACCGCAAAACGCCAACCTTGACCGTATTGCGGGAAAGTCCCTAGCTTCCGGACTCTTTGCCGCTGGACGGCCGTGTGGCCGTTCGGGGGTGATTCATGTCGTTGAAAGGCCAATTCGTGAACGTTTCCGTCGAAAATCTGGGTCCCTGCAAAAAGCTGCTCCGCGTCGAGGTGTCGGTGGAAAAGGTCACAAAGGCCTTTGACGAGGTCACCAGCCAATTCACCCGCCAGGCGCAGCTGCCCGGATTCCGCGCCGGGAAGGCGCCCCGGCATCTGGTCGCCAAGAATTTTGAATCCCGCATCCAGGAGGACACCCGCCGCCGCCTGTTCGAGGAATCCTACAGGGAAGCCGCCCAGGAGCAGAAGCTGCGGATCCTGACCACGCTGGACGTGGAGGAGCAGTCCTTTGGCCGTGGCCAGCCGTTCGGCTACACGGTCACCCTGGAACACACCCCGGAATTCGAGCTGCCCGTTTACAAGGGCCTTTCCGCGAAGCGAGAGGTCGCGGCGGTGGCCGATGCCGATGTGGATCGCGCCCTCACCACGCTGCGCGAACAGCAGGTGAAGTACAACGAGGTGACGCGGCCCGCGCAGTCCGGTGACGTGGTCGTGGTGAACTACACCGGCACCTGCGAGGGCAAGCCGCTGACGGATTTCAATCCGACGGCCCGAGGGCTGACGGAAAAGCGGGACACCTGGATGCTCATCGCCGAGGGGTTCTTCATCCCCGGGTTCACGGAACAGCTGGTGGGTGCTTCGTCCGGCGACCGGCGCACGGTGAAGGTGACCTTTCCGGAGGGATTCGTGATCGCCGAACTGGTGGGCAAGGAAGGCGTGTACGAGGTCGAGGTGACCAGTGTCCGGGAAAAGATCCTTCCCGAACTGAATGAGGAATTCGCGAAGTCCCTCGGAGCCCCCGACCTGGAACAGCTTCGCCAGGGCGTCCGGCGCGACCTGCAAAACGAACTGAACTTCCGCGCCAAGCGTGCGGTTCGAGACCAGCTGCTCCGGCAGCTCCTGGAGCCGCTTACGTTTGACCTGCCCGAAAGCGTTCTGGCCACCGAGACGCGCAACCTGGTGTACAACATCGTAAACGAAAACCAGCAGCGCGGCATCTCCAAGGAACTCATCGAGGAGAAGAAGAACGAGATCTTCCAGAGCGCCCAGAACAGCGCCCGCGACCGCGTGAAGGCGGCCTTCGTCCTCAACCGGATCGCCGAGATCGAGAAGATCGGCGTGGACCGCCAGGAAATCGCCCAGCGAATCACGCTGCTGGCCCAGCAGAACCAAATGGCCCCGGACAAGATGGTCAAGGTGCTGCAGGAGCGGAACGCCTTTCCCGAGATCCAGCAGGACATCCTCACCGGCAAGGTGCTGGACTGGCTGGAACTGAACGCCAAGGTCGAGGAAGTGTCCGCGGCCGCGGCGCCCGCCGCCTGACGCGGCCCCCTGCGAAGGGCTTCGGAAACAGACCCCGGACGGTTTCGCTTTCGCGGGCCCCGGGGTCAGGGACATTCTCCGCGGATGCGCGTCCTGCATGTCCATGCCCACTTTGACGACTTTGAGTTCGTCGCCGCCGGGACCTTTGAGCTCTGGCGACGGCAGCGTGGGGCCGACTTCACAGGAAAGGTTCTGGTTTGCACCGACGGACGGTCGGGCCATCACGCCCGGACGCGCGCCGAAACCGCCCGGGTTCGGCTCGCGGAGCAGGAAGCCAGCGCCCGCGTCGGGCAGTATTCGTTCGAACTGCTGAAGAAGCCCGACGGCCGCCCGTTCGAGGAAGCCTGCCGGACCCTGACCACGGATCTCCTCGCTGCGCTGTGGCGCAGCATCCGCGAGTTTGAACCGGATTATCTCCTGTGCCCCCCGTTGCCCGTCGATCCGCTGGCGGGGGTCCATCCCGACCACATCACGGTTGCCGAGGCCGTGCGACGGGTGGCCTACATGATCAACGTGCCGCACGCCTTCCTTGACGAGTACCCTGTCGCCGACGAGACGGTGTCCCGCTTCGTAAAGACCCCCGTCATCCTGAACACCTATGACGGCTACATGGCCGGGGCGAATCAGATCGACCTGGCCGTGGACATCGGGGACGCCTTTGACGTCGTCGCCGAGGAGTCCTGGTGCCACCAAAGCCAGATCAACGAATGGCTCCCCTGGGTGGCCCGTCACCAGATCGAACCCACGGCGAATCTTGGGGCCTGGAAGGAAAAGCTCCGGGCCCGATTCTCCCGGCAGGCCCGGGAGTTGGGACTCCCGGAGGGTCGTCCGCATGAGGCCTTCACGGTGACAGCCTGGGGCGTGGTGCCGGACGCCGGGCAGTTGGAGATGGACTTTCCCAACCTCGTCCCAGATGCCGGACGCAGCCTGCGACTCCGCGAACGGCTGGGGCGTTGGCGCGGTTGAGGGACAGCCTGAAGGCTGGACTACGAACGGGGAGGGTTTCGTCATTTCCGCGGCGGCGGCTCCCAAGTAGGATGATTGCCCTGTGACGACTTCGAAGGCCAAGGCCCGTCCCCGCCGCGTCGGGCTTATTTCGCTCGGTTGTGCCAAGAACCTCGTGGACGCCGAGATCATGCTCGGGTCCCTCCTCAAGGACGGCGTTGAGATCGTCAACGATCCCGCCGAGGCAGATGCGGTGATCGTCAACACCTGCTCCTTCATCGACGCGGCGCAGGAGGAGAGCGTGGACACCATCCTCGAATCGACGGATCTGCGGGGAAAGACGCGTCCGGATCAGGCCGTGATCGTGTCCGGCTGCATGCCGCAACGGTTCCGCGAGGAGCTGCCCAAATTGATGCCGGAGGTGGACGTCTTCATGGGCATCGACCAGGTGGAGCAGGTGGGCGCGCTGGTGGAGCAGGCCATCACGCGGCGTTCCGACCGCAATCGCGCTGACGCGGCGCCCGCGCCCGCGTCGAAGCGCCGGATCGGAAAACGCCTCGCGGAACTGGAGGCAAAGGCAGGCCCGATAGCGGAGGCCGAAACCTCGCTCCGCGGTACCGATCAGTTCAACCGCACACGGAAGGTGGTCCAGCCCGCCCCGACCCCAGCGGGGCCGTCCACCGAAGTCACGGTCCGGCCCAACTACATCCCTCACTTCGACACGCCGCGATTCCGCCTGACGCCGCGGCATTTCGCCTACGTGAAGATCGCCGAGGGCTGCAACCACCCGTGCAGCTTCTGCATCATTCCCCGGATGCGGGGTTCGCACCGGAGCCGGACCCAGGCGGACGTGGTCGCCGAGGCGCGCCAGCTGATCCGTGACGGCGTACGGGAGCTCAACCTGATCTCCCAGGACTCCACCTACTACGGCCTCGACCTTCGCGCGAATCACAGCCGCGCCATTTCCTCGCCCGAAAAATTTTCCGCGGCGACCCAGGCCCTCGCCGCTGACGCCACCACGCTGTCCTCGCTCCTCCGGGAACTCAACGGACTGAAGGGCGATTTCTGGATCCGGCTGCTGTACACGCATCCGGCGCACTGGACGGATGACCTCATCCGGACCATCGCGGAGTGCCGCAAGGTCGCCCGCTACGTGGACATGCCGCTGCAGCACATCCACGACGATCTCCTTCAGCGCATGCGCCGAGAAACCAGCGGCCAGTACATCCGGGATTTGATCGCGCGAATCCGGGCCGGCATCCCGGGCATCGCCCTGCGCACGACCTTTATCGTGGGATTCCCCGGGGAAACCGAAGCCCACTTTCGGGCGTTGCTGGATTTCATCACCGAAACGCGCTTCGAGCGCCTCGGCGTGTTCGCCTACTCCCAGGAGGACGGAACGGTTGCCGGTAAAATGGTCCAGCAGGTGCCGCCGGCCAAACGCCAGCAGCGACGCGAACGGGCCATGGCCGCGCAACACGCGGTGGCGGTCGCGGTTTCCGAGTCCTACGTCGGGCGTACACTCAAGGTCCTCGTGGAGGGTGAAGCCACGGGACGCGAACTGGCCAAGGCGAATGTCAGTTCCTGGGAACATGGACTGATCCGGCAGGAGACCGGGTCCGGCACCGGAGGCACCCCCCTCAAGCCCGGAACCCGGTACTGGGTCGCCCGCGGCGAGGCCGATGCCCCGGACATTGATGGACGTGTCTATGTCCGCGGCGCACTTCCCATCGGCAAATTCGCCCAGGTCCGGATCGTGGGCCACACCGATTACGACCTGATTGCGGAACCGGCCTGAGGGCGTCGCGGGGGAGTTTCCCATATACGGTTCGGGACCCGGCCCGGTAGAGTCCGGCCATGAATCGGACTACGGCGTCCCGACGAGTGCGAGCCCGTGCGGGCCAGATTCGCCTCCGGCGCTCCTCGCCCTCGGATGCGGCGGCGATCGCCCGTGTGTTTGAGGGCCCGCGGGTGATCGAAGGTACGTTGCAGCTGCCATTCCCCTCCGCGGAGGTCTGGCAGCAACGTTTGTCCCGTGAAACCGAGTCCACCCTGGTTTCGCTGGTCGCCTGCGACGGAGACGAGGTGGTGGGAACCCTCGGACTCCATCTCAACGGCGGGATGCCCCGCCGGCAGCACGTCGCGGAACTCGGGATGGCCGTGCGCGACGACTGGCAGGGACGCGGCGTGGGCACCGCACTGATGCAGGCCGCCGTCGATCTCGCGGACCGCTGGATGCAGCTGCGCCGGCTTCAGTTGACCGTGTTTGTCGACAACGCACCGGCAATCCGGTTGTACCAACGGTTCGGATTTGAAGTGGAGGGAACGTTGCGGGAGCTGGCCTACCGGGACGGCCGGTATGTGGACGGCCTGATGATGGCGCGGCTGCATTCGCCCGGAGCTTGAGCGCCCCCCTGGGTTCGCTGCGTCGAACCCGCGCGGTTTCCCCGCTGGCTTCCCGAGGCGGGGATTCGCTAGGGTTGCCCTCCCGTGCCCATGGACACGCCGACGCTGCCCGATTTTCTTCGGCTGGCGGAGCGGGGGAATCTGATCCCCGTCACCCGCCGGCTTCTGGCCGATTTTGAAACGCCGCTTTCCGCCTACTGGAAGCTGCGCGGGCAGGGGGAGTCGTTCCTGTTTGAGTCCGTGGAGGGCGGGGAACACCTCGGACGCTATTCGTTTGTCGGCTGCAACCCACGTTCAGTCATCCGGCAGACCGGCAGGTTTGTCGAAGTCTGGGAAAACCGCCGGCTGGTCGAACGCGTGGAGTTGTCGCCGAATCCCACCGGAGCGCAGGTTCGGGACGGACTCGCGGTGATTGAGCGGATCCTTTCCCGGTTCCGTCCGGTGACGCTGCCGGGTCTCCCGCGGTTCACCGGCGGCGCGGTGGGATTCCTCGGATATGAGTTTATCCATGACGTCGAGCCGGTGGTGCCCCGGCCCCCGAAGGATGAACTCGGAACGCCGACCCTGTATTTCCTGATCGCGGACGAACTGCTGATCTTCGACCGCGTGGCCCAGACGTTGACGGTGCTGGTCAATGCGGTCATCGAACCCGGGCAGGAACCCGCCGAGGCCTACGAGAACGCCGTTGAGGAGATCGATCGCCTCGTGGAATTGCTGGACCAGCCCGTGGTGCACCACCCGGTCGCCCTGCCCGCCGAGGTTCCCCCGGCTCCCTTTGTCTCCAACACGACCCGGGAGGCCTTCTTCGCCAACGTGCTTCGTGCGAAGGAATTCATTGTTGCCGGTGACATCATCCAGATGGTGGGTTCCCAGCGCTTCACAGCCCCGCTGGAAGCGACGCCCTTCGATCTTTATCGGGCGGCCCGGAGCATCAATCCGTCGCCGTACATGTTCCTGCTCGAACTGGACGGCTTCTCACTCGTCGGAGCCTCCCCCGAGCTGCACGTGCGGTGTGTGGACCGCCATGTGGAGATCCGTCCCATCGCCGGGACCCGGGCACGCGGGGCGAATCCCGAGGAGGATGCCGCCAACGCGAAGGAACTTCTCGCGGACCCCAAGGAACGCGCCGAGCACGTAATGCTCGTCGACCTGGCGCGAAACGACATCGGCCGCGTCTGTGACTACGGAAGCGTCCGGGTCAAGGACCTGATGGTCATCGAGCGCTACAGCCACGTGATGCACATCGTGTCCCAGGTCGAGGGGACGCTGTCCGAAAAGCGCACCTCATTCGACCTGATGCGGACCACGTTTCCTGCGGGGACCCTTAGCGGGGCACCCAAGATCCGGGCGATGCAATTGATCTCCGAAATGGAGGGCACGACCCGGGGAACCTACGGCGGATGCGTGGGCTATTTCGGGTTCAACGGCAACTCCGACCACTGCATCACCATCCGGACCGCCCTGGTAAAGGACGGCCTGGCGCACGTCCAGGCAGGGGGCGGCTGGGTCAACGACTCCACCCCGGAGGCCGAGTACCAGGAGACGATCAACAAATCCAAGGCCATGCAGAAGGCGGTGGCCATGGCCGCTGAATTTCACCGGCTCCGCCAGGGTCCATAATTGGGATTCCTCCCCGGCGCGGTGTCGCTACCGTTGCCTCCCGAAACATGAAGCAGAAAGCCTACGCGGCCGCCGGAGTGGACATCGACCTTGGAAACCGGGTGAAGGGCACGCTGCCCGCATTGCTCGCCTCCACCCATCGCCGTGAAGTGCTGGGGAAGGTGGGCGGATTCGGCGGCCTGTTTGCCCTGGACGTCCGGAAGTACCGACAACCCGTGCTGGTGTCGTCCGTGGACGGCGTCGGCACCAAGCTCAAGCTGGCCTTCGCGATGGACCGCCACGACACCATCGGCGAGGACCTGGTCAATCACTGCGTGAACGACATCGCAGTGTTGGGCGCCGAGCCGCTGTTCTTCCTGGATTACCTCGGGACCGGCAAACTGGAACCCCATGTCTTCACCGAGATCCTGCGCGGATTCGCCCGGGGGTGTTCCGCCAACGGGTGCTCCCTGATCGGCGGCGAAACCGCACAGATGCCCGGCTTCTACCAAAAGGGGGAATACGACGTCAGCGGCACCATCGTGGGGGTTGTGGAGAAGGGACGGATGCTCAACGGACAGAAGACCGTCCGGGTGGGGGATGTCGTCATCGGCATTGGCTCGAGCGGCCTTCACACCAACGGATACTCCCTCGCGCGGAAAATCTTCTTCGAGCAGCTGAAGTGGAAGCCGACCACCCGGGTTCCGGAACTGTCCAACACCATCGGTGCGGAACTGCTGAAGGTCCACGTGACCTACGGCCCCCTCGTGCAGGTGCTCTTGAAGAAGTTCAACCGGCCCGGAGGCCCCGCCCCGATCCGTGCACTCGCCCACATCACGGGCGGCGGGTTCGTGGACAATATTCCCCGGACGCTTCCGGAACGGTGCGACGTGGAAATCCGCAAGGGTTCGTGGGACATGCTCCCGATCTTCCGAATCATCGAGGAGCGCAGCGGGGTCCCGGAAGCGGAATTGTACCAGGTGTTCAACATGGGCATCGGCATGACCGTCACGGTTTCCGCCAATGCCGCCGACGCCGTCCTCGCCGCCATTCGCAAAGCCCGTCATTCCGCCTGGATCATCGGAGAGGTCGTCCGCGGTTCAGGCCAGTGCCGCGTCCGCTGACCTGCACCAACAATAAACCCGGCGGGACACCCCACCGGGTCTGTTTGCTCTCGTTATGAATCTTCCGACGCGCACGGGGAGCCACAACGATCTCACCCCGCACGCCTGGTTGGCTCTGGGTTGAAGCGGGCCAGTCGGGCGCAGGATAGATGGTCACACCCCGGTGGTCCAAACACGGACCCCACGTATTTTGTCACCAAAGCGGTAGTGTCATTTTACACTATCGACAGCCGCCTTCCGATGCCGCCACGGTAGGCATCCCGAATCCCGATGAGCCCGGTCCCTTCCAGTCCCCGCAGAGCCGTGTCCTGGCTTTCGGGGACCTGGAGCGGACCCTTGATCGTCGCCGCAGTGGGACTCGCCTTCACCGCGGTCATCACGGTTGCACTCCGCCAGGTGGAGCGGGAATTCGCGGCCGAAGTCTTTCGGCAACGGGCATCCAGGTTCTGGGTCCAGGTCGCCGCCCGGCTGGACACACTGGTGGCCCAGATTTCGTTCGCGGAGCGTCTGGCCCTCCGCATGAATCCGGTGGCGGAGTCGGAATGGAGCGGGTGGTTCCAGCAATTCGTTCATGCCGACTACGGAGAGGTCCTCGACCTGGCGTACGCTCCCGTGCCCCGAATGCCCTCTTACTCCGTCGGCCCGGACTCATCGGATTCAGGAGAACGAAGCAACCTGGAGGTCCAGTGGTGGGCTTCGGCCGACCCGGGTCACGCTTCGGGGGAGTTCAAGGAATCGTCTCTGATGGATTTGGGTCCGGGCTCACGGGACTCCAGCGTCAGTTTGCACCGGGCAATCACGATCGGAAAGATCCAGGCCTCAAGCCTTCTCGACGAGGACACAGGCTTCACGAGGGAGGCGGAACGGCGCAGGGTCCGGCTGTACATCCCGGTTTTCTCCGTGCCATCTCAAAGCTACATGAGCACCAACCTGGTTGGGATCCTGTGCGCGACCGTGGACATCCCCACCTTGATGAACCGGGCGACGGCGGAGGAGTCCGGCGACTTGAAGTGGTCCTGCAGCGTGCTCAACGACAATGGCACCTGGAGCGCTGTCAGGCTGGCGACGCCACCGGCGGGCAACGCTTCCGGGTCCAGTAGCCCGGAACTAAAGCTGCGGGATTCCCGGAATTTCTTCGGGCGAGAGGTTGAATGCGAGGTCTGGAGCGATCTCACGACGGTTCCCGCGGCGGATCGTGCCCGTGCATGGGCGGCGGTCCTCGGCATGAGCTTCACAGGTCTCTTGTCGGCACTCGTCTGGGCCCAGGGCAGATCCCGGCGCGACCAGGCCCGGATCACAGTGGAGCTCCGGGAGGCCAACGATCGTCTTGCGGCGGTCACCCGGGAACGGGAGCGGCTCACGCGCGATCTCCATGACGGCACCATTCAAAGCATCTATGCGCTGGGATTCGACCTTCAGCGGGTGAGAAACGTGGTGGACCGGGATCCCGTGGAAGCCCGGGCCGAACTGACCCGGGCACTGGCCACGTTGAACGAGGTCGTCTCGGAACTCCGGGACTTCATCGTGCATGAGGATTCAGGTGAATCCGGAGCACAGAACGTGGAAAGCGTTCTTCGTGCGTTGGTGCAGCGGGTCCAAAGAAACACCCAGGCCGAAGTCGTGTTGGACCTCTCCAAGGAGGCCGCCGGACTGGTGGCGCCACGGCAGGCCGTGGAGGTGCTCCAGATTGTCCGTGAGGCCATCACCAACAGCCTGCGGCACGCCTTTCCCAGACAAATTGGCGTCGCCCTAACCCGCGATGGATCCGATTGGCGCCTCACCATTGCGGATGACGGAACCGGATTCGACCCCCGGCGGGTCAACGGCAGAATCGGGCGCGGACTCCGAAACCTTCATGAACGTTCCGATGAGCTGGGCGGAACGTGCGAGATCGTCTCCGCACCCAGCGCCGGCACCGCCGTGCGAGTGGTGTTTCCCGTACTCACGGCACCCCACGCCCGCCAACCGGAGGTCGAAACCCAATGATCCCCACACCTGCCTTTCCCGAATCCGCCGAGAATTCCCCGGTGCGGGTTCTTCTCGTGGACGATCATCACATCGTCCGAATCGGACTCCGAACGGTGCTGGCGGAAGACACGCGAATCCGCGTCGTGGGTGAAGCCTCCACCGCCTCGGCGGCCCTGACTGAAGCAGTCCGGCTGAAACCCACCGTCGTCCTCCTCGACATCCGACTGCCCGACCGCTCCGGACTGGAGGTCTGCCGCCAGTTGAAACAACACACTCCCTGCCCGTCGGTTCTTTGCCTGACGTCATTTGCGGACGATCACACGATTCTTGCCGCCATTGAAGCGGGCGCGGATGGCTATCTTCTGAAGGAGGTGGACGGTCCCAACATCGGGGATGCCATCGTGACCATCGCCCGGGGAGGTTCGGTGATGGATCCCCGCGTGACCCGCCGCATGCTGGGCGTGGTGCGGGGCAACGACGGGGGGTTGAAGGAAATCCGGCAGAAGGTCGCCCGCCTCTCTCCCCAGGAAACCCGGGTGCTCGCCACCGTGGCCCGAGGCAAGACCAACAAGGAGGTCGCCGACATCCTCGGCCTCGGGGAAGGAACCGTACGCAACTACCTCGCCACCGTGTTCCAAAAGCTCGAAGTTTCGCGCCGCGCCGAGGCCGTCGCGATCTGGGTCCGGGCACAAAGCCACCCGGAAGAGTGATTCTCTGTGGGACGGGCACTTAGTACGCACCCGTATCATTTCGTTTGCCAGCGGACCGGGGTCCTCCCATTCTTCCGACATTGGTCGGCTCCCCCTGCCCCATGAAACGTCTCGCTGTCCTCGTCTCGCTGTTCGTCGGAATCTCCACTGCCCGCGCCGCCGTCACCGGATGGCTCAACTGGCGAGGTCCCTTGGCGACCTCCGTTTCCCTGGAGACCGATCTGCCGACCCGGTTGGACGGAGCGACTCCGCTCTGGACGGCGGATTTCCCCGGGCAAAGCACCCCGGTCATCGCCAGCGGCAAGCTATATATCAACGGATATACGGGCGAAGGGCCGTCGCTGCAGGAATGCGTGCGCTGCTATGACGCCGCGACCGGTAAGCTCCTCTGGGAACATCGGGAGACGGATTTCCTCTCCGACACCATTTATCTGCGCTATTCGACCTCGTCGCCGACCATCGACGCCGAAACCGGCAATGTGTACGTCCAGTTCACCCAGGGTGTGTTTGCCGCCTTTACTCCCGACGGGAATCTCCTTTGGAAACATTCCATGATGGAGGAGTTCGGCCGCCTCACGTTTCCGAATTCCCGCACCGCCTCGCCGGTCGTGGACGCGGACCTGGTGATCACCCGCGGCATCACAAGCGCCTGGGGCGCCCACGGTCCCGCCGGAGACCGGTTCTACGCCTTCGACAAGAAAAGCGGGGAACTGGTCTGGAGCTCCGCTCCTGGTGACCGCCCGCAGGACAACACGTTCTCCAATCCCTATCTCGATTTCTGGAATGGAAAGCGGGTGCTCTACAGCGCGGGAGGCGACAGCTCGATCCTTGCCCTGAACGCCCGCACCGGGGAACCCCTGTGGCGCTTTGCCTTCGCCAAAGCTGGCGCCAAGGGCGGTATCAACGCGGCCCTCATTCGGTACGCGGACACGCTGATCGCCGTCCATGAATCGGAAAACCTCGATTCCTCTGAAATCGGCCGAATGGCAGCCTTCCGGATTCCGGCGCCCTCCGAGGTCAAGCCCACCAACGCCGCTTCCCCCGCGGTGTTCACGTTCAATCAGCTGGAAGTCTGGCGCAACAACGTCGGCTCCCTCGCCAGCTCTCCAGTTCTGGTCGGGGAAACGCTTTATGAAGTGACGGGCACCGGCGACCTGGCCGCCGTGGAGGCCAAGACCGGAAAGGTGCTCTGGAAAAAGAAACTGGCGATCGAGCAGCGGCAGAGCACGCCCTTCTACGCCAACGGATACCTCTACGTCGCCATGTACATCGCGTCCGAAGGGGCGTCCGGCGCCGCAAAACCCGACGACGATTCAGGGGCCCACGGTGATCTGTGGGTCCTGAAACCCGGAACCGACGGCGCCGAAGTGGTGAGCCATGTCACGCTGGAGGGACGCTGCTTCGGATCTCCCATCGGGTTCAACGGGTGCCTGTATCTGCAGACAGACCGCAAACTGTACACCTGGGGCAAGCCCTCGTCCGGATCCGCAACCGCCGCGTACCCGGCTCCCGCGGCCTGGCCCGCTCCCGGGCCCGCAGCGCAACTCCAGATCATCCCCTACGAAGTCTTGATGCGCCCCGGCCAGACCCAGTCCTTCCGGGTCCGCGCTCTCGACGCCAACGGCTACACGGTGACCGAGTCCATCGATCCCGCCTCCGCGAAGTGGGAGTCCTTTATCCCTCCGACGGCCTTGGTGAAGGCAACCATGAAAGGCACCGTGAATGCCGCGGGCCAGCTCGTCGCGGACTCCGCACCGGTGGGCAGCGCAGGACAGTTCAAGGCGACCTGGAAGACGCCGGACGGACGCGAAATCGCCGGATACCTCAAAGGGCGCATCCTTCCCTATCTCCCGGTCAAATTCGACTTCGAGGCCTTCGAGCTGTCCAACACCACGACCAACACGGTCGAACCGCCCACCGCGTTTGCCTATCCGCCGTTGCCGTGGAATTCGGCCCGGTTCCGATTTGAAGTTCGCAACCAGACCGATGCCTCGGGAGCCACCAGCAAGGCGCTGGTAAAGACGATCGACAACAAGTTGTTCCAGCGTGGGCAGATCTTCTTCGGATTCCCGACCGCCACGAACTACACCATCGAGGCCGACGTGCTCAGCGAGGGGAACCGTCGCAAGATGTCCGAGGTCGGGCTCATCAATCAGCGTTATGCGGTCATCCTCAAGGGCAACTCCCAGGAACTGGAGGTCAATTCAAACCAGGAACGACTCAAGGTCGCCCACCCGTTCAAGTGGTCGCCCAATACCTGGTACCGGCTGAAGGTCCGGGTGGATCCCTCCGCCGATGGCACCGGTGTGGTCCGTGCCAAAGCCTGGAAACGGGGGGATGCGGAGCCCGACGCCTGGACCGTCGAAGTTCCAGTGCCCAAGGTTCACCTCCAGGGGTCCCCCGGGCTCTTCGGATTCGCGCCGCAGGAAATGCGCGTCGCCTTCGACAACATCGCCGTCACCCCAAATTGATCCCGTCCACGAACGAGTGCAGTTTCCGCAGACCGATCTGATCCCATGAAGACGCTTCCCGTTCTCACCCTCGCCCTCCTCACCGCCGGCCTCATTTCCCGGGCGGAAGACTGGCCCCAATGGGGCGGCAATGATCCGGGGCGCAACATGTACTCCTCGGCGAAGGGCCTGCCGGACCGGTTCGAACCGGGAAAGGTGAAGGCCGGAACCGAGGAGATTGACCTGGGAACCACGAAGAACGTCCGATGGGTCGCCAAGCTGGGGTCGCAGAGCTATGCGAATCCGGTGGTCGCCAACGGCAAGGTGTATGTCGGCACCAATAACGAAACGCCGCGCGACAAACGCCATGTCGGCGACCGGAGCATCCTCTACGCGTTTGACGAAAAGAGCGGCAAACTGCTCTGGCAGCTCGTGGTCCCGAAGCTCAAGTCCGGAAAGGTCAACGACTGGGAAAACCTCGGACTTCTGGCCGCGCCCCTCGTCGTCGGAAACAAGTTGTGGATCGTCACCAGCCGCTGCGAGGTGCTGTGTCTCGACACCGAGGGCATGGCCAACGGCAACGATGGTCCGTACAAGGACGAGGCCAAATATGTGACCCTCGACACGGGCAAGCCCCCGGTCGAACCCGGGCCAACCGACGCCGACATCCTGTGGCGATTCGACATGATGGAGGAACTCGGAGTCTTCCCGCACAATGCCTCCAATTGCTCGGTCATCCTTGTCGACGGACGCCTCTTCGTGTGCACGTCCAATGGACAGGACTGGACCCACGTCAACATCCCCTCCCCCAATTCCCCCAGCTTCATTGCGCTCGATCCCGAGACCGGAAAGCTGATCGGTGAGGACAACGCCGCCATCGGTTCGCGCATCTATCACGGGCAATGGACCTCCCCGTCGGCCGGCAAGGTGGACGGCAAATGGCAGGTCTTCTTCGGAGGCGGTGACGGCGTCCTGTACGCCCTCAATCCCGTCCCGCAAAAAGGCGACGGCAAGCCCCTCGTGAAGGTGTTTCCGAACCAGCCGGACAAGGTCGAGGATCCGGAACTCGACTACATCAAGAAGATCTGGTGGGTGGATTGCGTACCGCCCGAGTACAAAACCAAGGACGGCAAGCCGATCAAGTATCCCGCGGCCGAAGGCCCCAGCGAGATCAACGCCACGCCGGTGTTCCATGACGGCAAGGTCTATGTGGCCATTGGACAAGACCCCGAGCACGGCGAGGGCGTGGGTCACCTGGTGTGCATCGATCCCACCGGAAAGACCGGCGACATCACCAAGGGCGGCCTCGTCTGGGAATACAAGGGCATCAAACGTTCCATTTCGACGGTGAGCATCGACCCCGCCAACGGGCTGCTCTTCATTGGCGACTTCTCAGGATTCGTCCACTGCCTCGACGCCAAGACCGGGAAGCTCAACTGGGTCTATGACATGAAGGCCCACATGTGGGGCTCCACGATGGTTGCCGACGGCAAGGTGTATGTGGGCGACGAGGACGGGGACTTTGTGGTGCTCGCCTCGAAGGGCGGCGACAAGGCGACCGTGCTCAGCGAGACCAATCTCGGGGCCCCGATTTATGGTACTCCGGTCATTGCCAACGGAACAATGTATGTGATGAGTCAGACCCATCTCTACGCCGTCGGCGCTGATGCCAAGCCCGTCGGCTCCGACACTCCGGCCGGAATCCAGATCAAGAACTGAGCTATTCCGACGACGACATTCCGAAGACTCCACACGCCCCATGCCGATTCCCACCGTACCCGCCGGCGAAATCGCCGCCGCCCAGGAAAAACTCAACGCGCACCTCCTGGAAATCATCCAGTGGCACTTTAGCCCGGAGACCGGGTGCCCCTTCTGGCTGGACTGGGCCTCCAAGAATTTCGATCCGCGGAAGGAGATTCGGACCTTCGCCGACGTCCTGAAGTTCCCCCACTTCCAGGACGAGTATCTGCGCGATCTGCAGCCGGAGGTCTGGGTTCCCGCCGCGTTCAAGGGAAAGCCGTTCAACATCTTTGAAACCGGTGGAACCACGGGCATGCCGAAACAGCGGATCGGCTGGAATGACTACAAGGTCGATTACTCCGAATTCAGCGACAAGATCTCCGACGCGCATTTCCCCCGCGGCGGCGCGTGGCTGATGATGGGGCCGACCGGACCCCGCCGCCTGCGCCTCGCCATCGAGCACCTCGCCAATGTCCGCGGCAGTTCCTGCTACTTCATCGACCTCGATCCGCGGTTCGTGAAGAAGGTGATTTCCAATCGCCAGTTCGACGTGGCCAAGCAGTACATGGCCCACGTCGTCGACCAGGCGGCCACCATCCTCAAGCATCGGAAGGTGACCGGTCTCTTCACCACCCCCAAGCTGCTCGAGGCGCTCGCCGAAAAGGTGAATCTCTGGGATGCCGGCATCCGCGGCGTTTTCTGCGGCGGCACCTCCATGAAGCCCCAGGAAGTCCGGTTCCTCGTCGAGGAACTGCTCGAAGGCCGGATCGGATTCTACCCCACCTACGGCAACACCCTCATGGGACTCGCCGCCAGCGTTCCGCTCCAGCCCGAGGACAATTTCAGCGTCACCTACTACTCGCCGCAGCCCCGCGCCATCCTCCGCGTGGTGAAGCCGGCCGCCACCACCGAACTGGTGGAGTACGGCGAGTTTGGTCGTGTCGAACTGACCACGCTGACCAAGGAATTCTTCATGCCGCGCTTCCTGGAACGGGACGAAGCCATCCGGCGCGCGCCGCGGCCTCCCTACGCCTGGGACGGTGTCGGCGACGTCCGGCCGTTCGGCGCGATGGAGAAGAACATCGTCGAAGGCGTGTACTGAACCGCGCGGCCTAGCCCGGAAATTTCACACTCTTTCTGCTGCGGCTGGCTGCAAGCCCGTCTGGCGGCGTTGGCCTCGCGTTCTTCGCCGGACAGTATGTCACCATACAGTCCGCCTCGGAATCGCTTCGGTCGCCTTGCCACACGGGCTTTCGCTGCGCCTCGCGACGAGAGCTCGTGAAATATCCGGCCTAGAGGACCGCCAGGTACAGCGCCCGAAGATCGTCCGCCGTCACAGGGACTGCATTGGTCTTGTGGCAGGGATCCTCCCAAGCCTGGGCCACCAGGGCGTCCAACTGGTCCTCGCGCACCCCGTGCTCCCGCAGGCGGGTGTTGAGTCCGAGATCGGCGAGGAACCGGGTGATGAAGCCCACCGTCTCGCAGTCCGCCTCACCGTCCGTGCAGCGGACCACGTCGAGTCCGCAGGCGAGGCCAACGCGGCGGTACAGTCCCGGCTTCGCCCGGGCGTTGAAATTCATCACCGCCACCAGGCACAGGGCATTGGCCAGACCATGGTGCATGCCGCAAATCGTTGAGAGCGGGTGAGCCAGGGAGTGCACCGCCCCGAGATCCTTCTGGAACGCCACGGCACCCATCGCAGCGGCCACCAGCATCTTTCCACGCGCATCCAGGTCACTGCCGGTCCGCACCGCGCGGGGAAGGGCATCGACGATGAGCCGGATGCCCTCCAGTGCGACGCCATCACACATCGGATGAAACACCGGGCAGGTGAAGCTCTCGATGCAGTGGGTCAGGGCATCGGCTCCCGTCGCCGCCGTGAGCTTCGGGGGCAGGCCCACGGTCAGCTCCGGATCCAGGATCACGAGGCGCGCCAACAGTTCGGGATGGAACAGCACTGCCTTGCGACGGGTGGCATCCAAGGTGATGACCGAACTGCGTCCCACCTCGCTGCCCGTGCCCGCAGTGGTGGGAATGGCCACGAAGGGAGCAAGGCCCGACCAGTCCGTCTCATCATAGAAGCGTGTCAGGTCCAGCCCGGGACGTTTCACGAGCAACCGGGCCGCCTTTCCGGCGTCGAGGGCACTGCCGCCCCCGATGGCGATGACTCCGTCACACGACTTCTCCCGGAACAGGGCGGCGGGCTTTCGGACGTCGTCCTCGACCGGATTCGGATGCACCTCCGAAAAGAGAAACCAGGACTTTCCCAGCCCGTCGGCCCCCAACGCCGTCGAGAGCAGTCGAAAGGCATCGGTCTTGATCAACCCACCGTCGGTCACCACCAGGGGTCTCGAGATTCCGAGGCGGGAAAGGTGGGCGGGAAGATCGCGGAGGGCGCCAGCGCCAAACAGAGTGCGGGTGGGGAAGGAAAAGGAGGTGACGCTCATATCAGGCGGGCCAAGACTAGGAAGTCGCGGACAAAAGGAAAGGGAGTCCCGTTCCGGGCTTCGTGATCTCTCCTCGTTTCCCCGCGACAGGAGTCCTTCCCCTCGAAAAGAAGCAGGGGCGGGAAATGTCACTGTCTTGTAACCAGACCGTCGTTGCGTAGCATCCCGGCATGCCTACGAAGACGCGCGTCATGGCCAAAGTCCTGGTGGTGGACGACGAACCCGATGCGCTCGAGCTGGTGAGCTTCAACCTGAAAGCCGCCGGCTACGATGTCGTCACGGCGGACGACGGCAACGAGGCCCTTCGCAAGGCGCGTCAGCAAGTCCCGGATCTCATCCTGCTGGACGTCATGCTCCCCGAGGTGGACGGACTCGAAGTGTGCAAACTGCTCCGGCGCGACCCGGCAACCGCGGGCATTCCGATCATCATGCTGACGGCCAAGGCCGCGGAGATTGACCGGGTCCTGGGTCTCGAACTCGGAGCGGACGACTACATCACCAAGCCTTTCAGTCCCCGGGAACTCACGCTCCGCGTGAAGAACATCCTGAAGCGCCGCAACGCGGCGGATGAAAAGCCGGACCAGTTCAGCGTCGGGGACCTGTTCATCGACGTGCCCCGGCACCTCGTGACTGTCGCCCGGAAGCGCATCGACCTGACGGCGACGGAATTCAAGTTGCTCACCGTGCTCGCTCTCCGACGGGGTCGCGTGCAATCCCGGGAACAGCTCCTGCGCGACGTCTGGGAGTACGACAACATCATCGATACCCGGACGGTGGACACCCACATGCGCCGCCTCCGTGAAAAGCTCGGAGGCGCCTGCCGTTACCTCGACACCGTCCGCGGCGTCGGGTATCGCTTCATCGAGAACTGAGTCCACCGGGCCCATGCCGGTGCTTCCCGATGTTGTCCCTCTTGCCGTGGATATGCGCACTGGCAGGCGCCGGAATCGCTGGGGTGCTTCGCTCCCGGCTGATGACCGAACGCCGGGCCCTTGCCGCGGCAAGGCGGGATCTCGAGGAACTCCGCCACTCGCGACGTACCCGTTTGGCGGACGAGCAAACCAAGCAGCAGGCCGTGTTCAACAGCATGGTGGAAGGACTGCTCATCCTGGATGAACACGGGCGGGTCCAGTTTGCAAACCCAACCCTGGGACAGTTGTTTCAGCTTCCCCGCGATGTTCGCGGACTGACCCTTCTCGAGGCCCTCCGACTTCATGAACTGCAGGAGGTAGCGACTCGCGCCGCCGCCGAGGGACGGGTCACCGGATTTGAGCTTCACCTTCCCGGAGCCAACGGACGCGTCGTCCAGGTCAATGCCGCCAGCGTTCACGACGCCGAAAAGACGCATGCGGGAACCATCCTGGTGTTCCACGACCTGACCCGCATCAAGCAGCTCGAGAGCGTCCGGAAGGAATTCGTCGCCAACGTCAGCCACGAACTCCGCACCCCGCTCGCCCTGATCAAGGGATATGTGGAAACCCTGCTCGACGGCGCCAAGGACGACCCGGCCGTAGCCACCCGGTTCCTGCAAACCATCGAGAAGCACACCGACCGCCTGACGTTCCTCATCGACGACCTTCTCTCCATCTCCCTCCTCGAATCGGGTTCCATCGCGCTCAACCTCCAACCGGTGGACCTGCGGGAACTCGCGGGGCAGGTGGCCGGGGAATTGGAGGCCCGAGCCGCCGAGCGCGGAGTCCGGTTGTCCAACGAGATTCCCGAAGGCCTCCGCGTCAACGCCGACAGCGACCGCCTCCAGCAGGTGCTCTTCAACCTCGCCGACAACGCCATCAAATACGGGCGGCAGGGCGGCCAGGTCCGCCTCGGCGGGCGCCGATTGGAGGACGGAGGAATCGAGGGCTGGGTTTCCGACGACGGACCCGGAATTCCTCCGGACGCATTGGAGCGGGTCTTCGAACGATTCTATCGGGTGGATCGCGCCCGCTCCCGGGACCAGGGCGGCACGGGACTCGGCCTGAGCATTGTAAAACACATCGTCCAGAGCCACGGCGGCGAAGTGCGTGCGGAAAGCACCCTCGGCAGCGGCGCCACGTTTTTCTACACCCTGCCCGGAGTTCCCGGAATATAGGGAGTTCCTCCCCAAGGCTCCGACGCCCGCTCCGCGAGCGTCAGGGCCAACCGGATCGCCGCCGCCATGCTGTCCGGACGCGCCACTCCGCGTCCCGCGAGATCGTAGGCCGTTCCATGATCAGGCGACGTCCTCACAAACGGCAGCCCCAGCGTCCAGTTCACTCCGGTGTCAAAGGCCACCAGCTTCAACGGCGCCAATCCCTGGTCGTGATACATCGCCACGACGGCGTCGTACCCCCCCTGGATCGCCCGATGAAACAGGGTGTCCGCAGACCAGGGTCCATCCACTCCGCAACCCATCCCCCGGGCGGCCGCGATCGCGGGCTGAAGAATCTCCAATTCCTCGGATCCGATCATGCCACCCTCTCCGGCGTGGGGATTGAGTCCACAGACGCCGACGCGCGGACGGGAAATTCCAAGCCGCCGACACGCCTCCTCGGTCAGCCGAAGGACAGAGGTCAAACCCTCCACGGACAGGGCGTCCGGAACCTCGCGCAGCGGGACATGGGTCGTCGCCAGCGACACGCGAAGCCACCGACCCCGGTCATCCGTGCCGAGCAGCATCATCCCGGTCGGAGGGGAACCCGCGAGTTCAGTGAGAAACTCCGTCTGGCCCACAAAGGGCATGCCCGTCCGAAGGATGGCTTCCTTGCTGACGGGAGCGGTCACCATCCCCGCCCAGCCCTCCTTTAAGCAGCGTAGGGCTCCCTCCCGAAGCCAGCGCACCGCCGCCAGAGCCGCTTCCGGCGCACCGGGGGACAGATCCGCCGCCAGGGGTGCCTCCTTTTCGGAAAGCCGCCAGAGCCCCGGTTCGGGAACGGCTCCTGGCTTTAGAACGCGAATCGGGGATTCGACACCTGCAAGCCGCGCGGCCCGCGAGAGGGTCCCCTCGTCCCCAATCAGGACCAGCGCCGCCTTGGAAAACTCCGGCAGCGCCGCGGCCTTAAGCGCCACCTCAGGTCCGATCCCTGTGGCGTCACCCAACGTCACTCCCAGGGTCGTCATGCCGGCGGCTCCATTGCGGACCTGCGGTCAGTAGTACGCCACGAAGGACTTCTTGCGGAGCTTGGCAATCCACTGCTTTCGAAGCCGCTCCTTCTCCAGGTTCTTCAACATCTGCTCCACTTCGTCCCGCACATCGGCGATGGACTTCATCCCGGCCGCCTTGCGCTCCTCCACCTTGACGATGAAGACCGCACCGTCGAGGTCGATGGCCCCGCTGACCGAGCCCGGCGGCGCCTCAAACACAAACTTTCTCAATTCCGAACGCAGGTCCGAATCCTTGTTCTCGATCCAGCCACGGTCCCCGCCCTTGTTCCGTCGCGCGTCATCCGAGTACTCATCCGCAAGCTTCGCAAAATCGCCGCCCGCCTTCAGCTTCGCGAGCACCTCCTCCGCCATCTTCATGGGCTCGCCCCGCGCATGCTTGGACTTGTCGATCACGATCATCCGGATCTTTGCGGTTTCGCCCATGTTGAACCGGTTCGTGTTTTGCAGGTAATACCGCTCAATCTTCTGGGGGGAGATGAAGATGTTCTGGTTGACGTTCTTCAGAGTCATCTGGGTGATGATGAACGCGTCCCGCTGGTCGTTGCGGAAATCCTCGTAGCTCTCCCCGACCCGACGCAGCGTCTTCATCAGCGTTAAACGGTCCCCGAATTCTTCCCGAATCTGGCTGGCGACGACGTCGTTGATGATGCTCTCGGGCAGGTTGAATCCGGAACTGGTGAACTCATCCAGAATCAGGAACCGCTCCACCAGCTGCTCCAGGCTGTCCCGCAGAATCTCCTGCCGTCGTTGAAGGAATTGTTCCGGGCGGGCGAGGTACTGCCGGCGCGCGGCCTCCACCGCCCGGGCGCCAAACTGCTCCACGGCCTGGATGGTGATGACGTGCGTATTGACCACGGCCGCGACACTGGTGACCGGAACACTGGGGGTTACCGGTCCGGGCGTCGTCGGCTGGCCCAGCACGGAAAGGCGCGCCGTCAGGATCCCCAGCATCAGGATCGTGAACCGGAATCTTCCCGTCGCTCGCCACTGCGTGTGCATCAATGCGAACGCTACGAAGTCCGCCTCAGCCTGTCCAATCCCGACGCGGCTCGATCCATCCCCCCCGGCTTCACCCCGCCCGTCCCCACGTTTCCGCCCGTTCGATCCGGTCGAACGCGGGGTTTGCTCCTTGGACAGGGCGCCAGTGCAGCGGTTTAATCCCGCCCCGCGTGAGTTTGTCCGCACCCAGCCTCCTGCTGCTGATACCCGCTTACAACGAGGAGCACCGCATCGCCCCGGTGCTTTCGGCGTATGCGGAGTATTTCTACCGCCATTATCCCGGACGGGTCCGGATTCTGGTGGTTTTGAACGGCTGCCGGGACGACACCATCGGCGTCGTCCGCGCCGCCGAGCAACGTTACCTCGGCATTTCGCACCTCGAGTTTTCCGCACCCATCGGCAAGGGCGGGGCACTGATCGAGGGGCTCCGGCTCGCTCCTCTCGCGGATCTGGTGGGCTATGTGGATGCCGATGGTTCCACCCCGCCCAAGGCATTCCTGGATCTCGTCACCCGCTGCGCCGCGGGTGAAGCCGACTGTGTCATCGCCTCCCGATGGATCGCCGGGGCTCACATTACCCACGCCCAGCCCGGCAAACGGCGTTTCGCGAGCCGGCTCTTCCACCTGTTTGTAGAAGCGTTTTTCCGTATGGGCATCGCGGACACCCAATGCGGCGCCAAAGTCCTTAAGCGGGAGGCCGCGGAAGCCGTCCACTCCCGACTCCGCCTCGCCGACCTCTCCTTTGACGTTAACCTCCTCTACTCGTTGAAGTCTGCGGGCTTTAAGGTGAAGGAAGTTCCCACCGAATGGCATGACCAGAGCGGTTCCCACGTGGTCTTCAACGTCCGGACCTCCGTGATCATGCTCCTGTCCCTTACCCGGCTTCGGCTGGTGTACTCCCGGTTCTATGCGTGGCTGCGGCCTCTGCGGCCCTTGGAAACGTGGGTTTACCTCCGCCTCCGCGCGCCACCCCCCATCCCCGGGCCGGAACGGAAGTCCTGACGCGCTTGTAGTGCAGGCTTCAGCCTGTGATTCGGGGACGCCTTGGCAGCGGCGGTGTGTGGGAGCAGCCTGAAGGCTGGACTACGAACAGGGGCCATCTTGCCTCACTCCCCACCTTGTGGAACGCTCGTCCTCTTTATGGCGCACGTGAAGCTGCACATTCCGGGTCCCGTCGAGGTCAGTCCGCAAACCTATGCCGCCCTCTGCCGTCCGATGATTGGCCACCGGGGCCAGGGATTTAAGGACCTGTATGCCCGGATCCAGCCCCAGTTGCAGACACTCCTCGGAACGCGCCAGCGCGTGTACCTGAGCACCTCATCCGCCTGGGGCGTGATGGAAGGAGCCCTTCGAAACCTGACCTCGCGCAAGGTCCTCAACTGCATGTGCGGGGCCTTTTCGGACAAGTGGTTCGATGTCGCCCAGCGCTGCGGCAAGGAGGCCGAGGCGCTGCAGGTGCCCTGGGGTTCGGCCATTCGGGCGGACGCCATTGCCGAGCGGCTGTCCACCGGACAGTTCGACGCATTGACGCTGATCCACAACGAGACCAGCACGGGAACCATGTCCCCGGTCGCCGAAATTGCCGCCCTCAAGGCGCGGTTCCCCGACGTGATGTTCATCGTCGATGCCGTCAGTTCGATGACGGCCGTCCCGCTGGAATTCGATGCCCTGGGAATCGATGTCCTGCTGGCCGGAACCCAGAAGGCCTTCGCCCTCCCGCCCGGCCTGGCGGTGTTCGTGTGCTCCCCGGCGGCCCTCGCCAAGGCGGCCACGTCACGGGATCGGGGCTACTACTTCGACTTCGTCGAGTTCGAGAAGAACGCGAAGGACAACATGACGCCCAGCACGCCGAGCATTCCGCACATCTACGCGCTGTCCTCCAAGCTGGACGAGTTCTTCGCGGAGGGCCTTCCCGCCCGGTACGCCCGGCATCAGGAAACCAACCGGATGCTCCGGGACTGGGGCGCGCGGCACGGATTCACGCTTTTCCCGGACGCCGGATTCGAGTCCCTCACCCTGTGCTGCTTCAACAACGGTGCGAAGCCGGGGGCCGGACGGACCGTGGACGCCGCCAAGCTCCAGAAGCTCGTCAAGGACCAGGGCTTCCTCATCGACGGCGGCTACGGAAAGATCAAGGGAACCACCTTCCGGATCTCCAACATGGGTGACGAAACTCCGACCACCATGGCCCCGCTCATCGCCGCCCTCGACGCGGCCATGAAGCAGCTCTGATCCCATGCCCGCACCCGCACCCGCGCCGATTTCCCCGGGGGAGTTGATTCGATTGGCCGGAGAGGTCATCCGCTCCGCACGCTTCCCGCAGCTGGCTTCAATGGATGGTGATCAACCGCGGCTGCGTCCGGTCTCGCCCGTGCGGGTCGAGGGCTTCACCATCCACGTGGCCAATCTCCGGGGATACCACAAGACCGCCGAGCTTGCCGCCAATCCCCGCTGCGAACTCTGCTACCTGGATCCGAATCACGATCAGGTCCGGATCACCGGCACGGCCTCCATCGAGACGGACGCCGTTCTCCTTCGCGAAATCTGGGATGGAAATCCCCTGCTGCGGACCTATCTCGGCTCGCTGGAGAATCCCAACCTGATCATTTACCGCATCACCCCGAACCGGGTTCGGTACATGAAGGAATGGGCCTTGGAATACTACGAGGTGCCCTTCTCCGGCGCGGCGTCCTAAAGAGCCTGTCCGAATACTCAGAAGGGTCCTGCAGCGAGGGGTTTTGCTGGTGGCCAAGGCGGCGAGGCCGGCGCATCCCCGCAGCGGGTCTGCAACGGCCGAGCCAACGCAGGCCACCGGCAAAAGAACCGCCGCCCGGAGGGTTTTGGGGGGGACCGG
>JAXMHR010000020.1:0-91048 GCA_046346705.1 Verrucomicrobiota bacterium
GCCCGCCAAGAAGGCAGCCGTCAAGAAAGCAGCCAAGAAGAAGTAGGTTGCCCTCGGTTTAATCCACCGGGACGGAACCCCGTGCGCCTCGCGTGACCGGTAAGTTTCCGTCCCGGCTGTGACTGCAACGGCCCGCCGGTTGCCCCACCGGCCGGCGGGCCTGGTTTACCTTCCCCTTTTCCCACCCATTTATCCCGGCCGTGGCCTGTCTGGTCTTCGACATCGAGACGTCCGCCCTCGGACTGGAGCACTTCGACGAAGCCCAGCAGGAGTACCTGTTCCGCGATGCCTCCCGGCTGTCCGATCCGGACGAGCAGGCACGCCGTCGTGCCGAAATCACCCAGCAGTTCAGCCTCTGGCCCCTGACGGCCCAGGTGGTGTGCATTGCCATGGTGAATGCCGACTCGGGCAAGGGTCAGGTGCTGTATCAATCCGACGATTTCGAGGAGGAGGAGGACGTCTCCTCCGGCGTCGAGTTCGCTCCCCAGGTGGATGAAGCGGAACTGCTCACCGCGTTTTGGGACGTGGCCCGGCGCTACGACCAGATCGTGACCTTCAACGGACGCGGCTTCGACGTTCCCTTTCTCTACCTCCGTTCCGCGCTGCTCAATGTTCCGATTTCGCGCAAGGACTGGCTCGGGTACCGATACCAGACCGAACCGCACTGCGACCTCGCCGAGCAGTTCACCTTTTATAACGTGAGCGGACGCGACGGCGCGGCTCGGAAGTTCAATCTGGATTTTTACTGCAAGGCTTTCGGGATTCCCTCGCCCAAGGCGCAGGGGGTGACGGGAATGGATGTCCCGAGTCTCCTGGCCGAGGGACGCCACCGCGAGATCGCCGAATACTGCCTGCGCGACGTCGTCGCCACGGTGGAACTCCACAAGATCTGGCGCGACCGCCTGATGGGGATCAAGTAGCCGGTTGCTTCAGAGCCTGTCCGGAAACTCAGACGAATTGCGGCGGGTACACAGGTTGCCCTCCGTGTTTTGCGAGAAGATCGGCGAAGCGACGGAGTCCCACCTTTTCCGCAGGCCCCACTGAATAGCGGATGTGTCCCCCGAGATAGGCCTGGCGGAGGGCGCGGTCGAATTCAGGGCGCGACTCCACCAGCGCTGGGATGGCACTGACTCCGGATTCCGCGGCGGCCCGAAGTCCATCCGCCAGGAGGGCGGCTTCGGGACTGTCGCGGACGACCCAGGTTGCGTACACGAAGGGAAGTCCGGTGAACTGCCCCCACGCACCCCCGAGATCCCAGAGCGTGTGAGGCGCACCGGAGCGTCGAAACTCCAGTGCCGGATTCCCAATGAGCAGCACGGTGTCCAGGTTCGCCGCGTCGGCATAACCGGCCAGCGGACGGAAATCCGGCCGGCACCCGCGCTCGGCGAGCAGGATTCTCAGCAGTTCAATGCTGGTCCGCGTGGCCGGGTCCACGTGGACGGTTCGGATCTCCTCCAGTGGGCCGCGGTGTGCGAGGAAAACGCTCGCCACGGGCCCGTGGGATACGATCCCGGCGCCGTCCACAATCCGGTAGCCCGGATGCAGCAGCGGTTCCGTAACGCTGACCAGGGCCGCATCGAGTTTCCCGGCGTGGAGTTCGACGGCGAGCGCCGCGGGAGGGAGCAGCACGACACGATCCCCCAGGTCCCGGGTGAGCGGGAGCGCATTGAGGTATGGCACGGAGCCGATCCGAAAACGTCCGGCCAGACCGGAGTCACGTCGCATACGGACACCGTATCCCGGGTGGCTCCATCCACAAAGCGTGGATCCCCGGACATCTTTACAATCGGTTTACGATTTTCCCCGTTTTCGACATCCGGCCTTTACGTGCCTCGTGTGGATTGATGTCCGAACGAAGTCCCCACCAGGACATAAACCTCAGAAGAACACAGTCCCATGAAATCCCCCGTTCATTCCTTTCACGTCCCCGTGGACCGCCGCCGATTCTTCCGCGGCATGGCCCTGGCCTCCGCCGGATTCACGCTTCCCGGCTTTCTCGCCGAGGCACTGACCGTGGCGCCCACCGTGACGCAGGGACCGTACTACCCTCTCGCCAAGAACATCCCTCTCGACAAGGACAACGACCTCGTCCAGCTCAACGACAGTCTTACGATCGCTTCCGGGATCGTGACCTATGTCAGCGGACGCGTCCTGGATGCGAATGGGAATCCGGTGCGCGGTGCCCTGGTCGAATTGTGGCATGCCGACCGGGAGGGTGATTATCTGTACTCCACCAGTTCTACCCGGAACCCGGCCTGCGATGCGGCGTTTGCCGGATTTGGGCAGTACCTCACGGGATCCGATGGTCGCTATCGGTTTCGGACGATCAAAGCCGGACTCTATCGGGGGCGGACGCGGCATTATCACTGGGGCGTAACCCTTCCTGGTGAGACAAAGCGGACCACCACCCAAACCGGCTGGAACGAGACCGCGCTCGACCTGAACGGAGCCGTTTGGGAGACGCAGAACTCGAACGACAACGTTTTCTCCACCGTGTCGAACGCCGCGCAGCGCTCGTCGATGCTGCTCAACTTCACCGAGGTGGCGGGAACCACCACGGGGGAACAGGAGGCGACCTGGGACTATGTCGTGGGGCGCACCTACACGGAGCCGACCTATCCGGACGGCGGAAGCCTCGTGGTGGCCGGCGTGCCGGTGGAAACGTCCGCGGGCGCCTCGCGATTTCGCGTCCGGGTTCCAGCCTACGCCGGATACAGCTACGAGGTTTACGGCAATCCGACCTTTGCGGACCTGTCGTGGTCGGCACTTCCGTTCTCCCTGACCCAGGATGGAACAGTGGATCGCAGCATTCACACCGCGACCGCGGAAGGAACGCTCGATCTTTACGTGGAGTCCAAGGCCGCCAAGGGATTCTACCAAGTCAGCTTCCGGGTCCCGGGCGCCAACACGGGGACTCCCTGATTCCTCCGGACCTTGCTCAGGCCTTCCCAATCCAGATCACCAGAACTCCTTTCCAATCCACTCCATGAAATTCTCCTCCACGATTCCCATGAGGGTCGCAGTGACCGTCCTGTTGGGAATCCTCGCGAGCGCAGCGGGCGCCCAGCAGCCGGACGGACCTCCCGGGTTTCCCCCAGGCCCGGGTGGTCCGGGCGGTCCCGGGGGACCAGGCGGGGGCGGTGTTCGTCCGCAGACGGAACTGGTCAAAAAGTTCGACCAGGATGGCGACGGGCGTTTGAACGCTGCCGAGCGCAAGGCGGCGCGGGAACAACTCGCCAAGGACAATGCGTCCGGAGGACGGCGTGGGGGACCCGGGCGCTTCGGTCCGGGTGGCCAAACGGCCGTGGTGACAACCCCGGGACCGAAGGTTTCCCCTTCGGAGGTTCCCTCCTATTCCGGTGTTCCGCTCTACGATCCCAAGACGGTTCGCACCCTGTTCCTCCAGTTTGAGAATGCGGACTGGGAGAAGGAGCTTTCTGCCTTTCATGACACCGACGTCCTCGTGCCGGCTCAAGTGACGGTGGACGGCAAGACTTACGCGGATGTCGGTGTCCATTTTCGGGGCATGTCCTCCTACAGCATGGTGGGCGAGGGTCAGAAGCGTTCCCTCAACCTCTCCATGGATTTTGTCCATGACGGTCAGAATCTGGGAGGAGCCAGGACCTTGAATCTCCTGAACAGCCACGAGGATCCCTCCTTCCTCCGCGCCGTGCTGTTCTACGACATCGCCCGGGAGTATCTCCCGGCGCCCAAAGCCAACTTCGTGCGCGTGGTGATCAACGGCGAATCCTGGGGCGTGTACGTCAACGTGGAGCAGTTCAACAAGGATTTCGTCCGCGAGTGGTACGGATCCAAGAAGGGGGCGCGGTGGAAGGTTCCGGGAAGTCCCGGGGGACGGGGCAGCCTCGCCTACCTCGGGGACAACGCGGAGGACTACCGGAAGATTTATGAGATCAAGAGCAAGGACGACACCGAGTCCTGGAAGGCTCTGATCGAACTGTGCCGAATCCTCAATGAGACGCCTGCCGACCAATTGCAGTCCGCACTGGAACCCATTTTGGACGTGGACGGTGCCCTGCGCTTCCTCGCGCTCGACAATGCGCTCATCAACAATGACGGCTACTGGATCCGCACCAGCGATTACAGCATCTATCGGGACGAAAAGGGGAAGTTCCACATCCTTCCCCAGGACGCGAATGAGACGTTCTCGCGTCCGGGCGGCCCGGGATTTGGGGGCGGGCCGGGAGGGGGACCGGGAGGCGGGCCCGGATTTGGCCGCCGTCCTCGCGGCGGGGAGAACGCGGCCGCATCCGGTGGCCCCGGTGGGCCGGAAGGTGGTCCAGGTCCCATCCCGCATGCGCCGTCGGGTGGATCCCCGGGGAAGGGCCGGTCCGGCATGGCGATCCAGGGCGTCGAACTGGACCCGCTGATCGCGGCTTCGGACGCCTCGAAGCCGCTCATTTCGAAACTCCTCGTCGTGCCTTCGCTGAGGGCCCGTTACCTCGCCTATGTCCGGGAAATCGCCGAGCGGCACCTGGACTGGAAGAACCTCGGTCCCCGGGTGGAAGCGTACCACACCCTGATCGCGCCGGCCGTCGCGGCCGACACCCGGAAACTCGATTCCACGGAGGCCTTCCAAAAAAGCCTCACCGAGGATGAGGGCCGCACGATCGCCCTGAAGAACTTTGCGGATCAGCGGCGCACCTACCTGCTCAAGGTAACCCAGCCCACCGCCGGATCCCAATAGTCCCGCTGGACATCTGAAACTTCCTTCCCCAGTGCATCCCATGAAAACTTCCTTCGTCCTTGCCGTGTGGTTGGTCGTCTCCGCGGTGTCCGGGGTCGCCCGCGACGCCCGCGTCGAACTCCAGAACACCAATTCCAGCCCGGAGATCCGGGTGTTTGGATCCCCGAAAAAAGATTGGTGGATCGAGGTCTCGTCGGATCTGGAGTCCTGGTCGCGTGTGGACGGCGCTCCGCCCCTGATCTCGCACGATGAGGAGCCGCCGTCGCGGGCGGTCGATACGGAATCCTTTCCGATGCGTTTCTTCAGGGCCACCGCCACCGACGGGCTTTACGATGACTCCCTGATCCGGACCTTCCGGCTGACCTTCGCGGAGTCCAACTGGCAGTCCCTGTTAACCACTGCGCGGACGACGGGGACCAACGTCACCTGCACCCTCGAACTGGACAACGGAGCGGTGCGCACCGGCGTGGGAGCCCGGTACAAGGGCAATACGTCCTTCTCCATGGCTGGCGTCAAAAAGTCGGTCAACCTGGAGATCAACTGGACCAACTCCGCGTCGGAGCTGCTGGGTTACGAAACGGTGAACCTCAACAATGCGGCGGGGGACGGTACAATTCTCCGGGAGCCGATTTACTTCAATGTCATGCACCGATACGCGCCGAGTCCTCGGGGCGCGTTGGCGTCGCTCTTCATCAACGGAGCCAACTGGGGAGTCTATTCCCTCGCTCAGCAGGAGGATGGCGACCTGATCCGCGAATGGTTTCCGAGCAATGACGGGGATCGATGGCGCGCGCCGAATGTCGGCGGCGGCACGGCGGGTGGGCCCGGTGGCGGCACGGGAGGTGGTCCGGGCGGAGGCACCGGGGGTGGACCCGGTGGCGGAACCGGGGGAGGGCCCGGCGGACCCGGCGGAGGTGGCGGCGGAAACCCGTTCGAGAGTGCGGCTTCGGCACTGAGCTGGCAGGGCGCCGCGATCTCGGACTACACCAACAAGTACGAATTGAAGAAGGCGGCGGATCCGGATCTCGCGTGGCAGCGCCTCTTCCATGCGATCGACGTCCTGAACAACACGCCTGAGGAAACCCGCCGGGCCGCGGTCGAGGATGTCCTGGCCGTGGATTCCTGGATGTGGTTCCTGGCGGTGGAGAACATTTTTGCGGACGACGACAGCTATTGGAACAAGGGGGCCGACTATGGGTTCTACTTCGAGCCGGAAAGCGGTCGGATCCATCCGGTGGAACACGACGGCAATGAGGCCTTCCTGACTTCGGATGTTTCCCTGTCCCCGCTCACCGGGATCACAGGAACCAACCGCCCGGTGATTTCCAAACTGCTGGTCATTCCCGAACTGAAGCAGCGGTACCTCGCGCACCTGCGGACCGTGCTGGAGGAGTCGTTTCATCCGGACGTGATGACGCCGCTGATCGACCGGCTGAGCACGCTGAGTCTTCCGGCCATCATCGCCGATCCGAAGAAGGAATTTACCGTGAGCGCCTACACCAACAACCTGAAGGCCCTGAGATCGTTTGTGACCAACCGGTATGTGTTTCTCACCAACCACGCGGAATTGACGCCGGCGCCCCCCGTGATCACGTCCGTGGCCGTGAAGGCGGAGCCATCCGCCGGGCTGGGAGCGGTGGTGACGGCGGCGGTACGGCCCCATGCGGAGGAGGGCATCGATTCCGTGTGGTTGTGGTACCGCGGTGGTCCGGTTGGAAAATATACGGCGGTCCGGATGTGGGACGACGGTGCGCACCAGGACGGCGGTGCCGGGGACGGGGTTTATGCCGCGGAAACCGGCGGATTCCTGGCCGGCGTCAAGGTTCGATACTACGTCGAGGCGCGGTCAGGGAACACGGCCCATGCGGCGGCATTTTTTCCCGCTCATGCGGAACTCGGACCGTCGACCTTCCGGGTCCAGGTCGGCGCGCGCGCGGAGTCCCCGGTGGTGATCAACGAGTTCATGGCTTCGAATTCCGGCACCATCCGCGATCCCCAGGGGGACACGGAGGACTGGATCGAACTCCGCAACATCAGCGACGGCGCCGTCGATCTGTCGGGCTGGTACCTGAGCGACGATCCGGACAAACCCAGGAAGTGGATGTTCCCGGCGGGGACGAGCATTCCCGCGGCGGGTTATCTTCTGGTCTGGGCGGATGAGGACTCCTCGGAGAGCCCCGGACTCCACGCCAACTTCAAGTTGTCCGGGGACGGTGAACAAATCCTGCTGGTGGATACCGATGCGAATTTGAATGTCCTCCGGGACAAGGTCACGTTTGGACCGGTGGCGGAGGATGTGGCTCTCGGACGAACCTCGGCGTCGCCGAACACCTTTGAGGCCGTCCCTTCGACTCCGGGAGCCGCCAATCCCTGAGGACTGGGAATGGGGACGCGCGGGGAGCGGGCAGGTCCGCGTGGGGGAGCTCCCGCTTTGTCGCGGCCGACGCGGAGGGGGAGATGAAGCGGAGGTCGTGGTAGGGGCGTGGAACCCGAGCGGCAGCGCAAGCTGCCGCAGTCCGAGAGGGCGGGCGTGGGAAACGAGCGGATTCCGGCTCGCCGGGCACGCGGACGGATGCTAGGTACCCTTGTGATGTCGCCCCGCCGCAGGCTGTCGGCCCGCTCCGGATTTACCGTCGTGGAACTGTTATCGGTTCTGGCGATGGCTGGGGTGGTTCTGACCCTGGTGTCCTCCATGGTGGCCAACGCGCGGGTGCGCAGCCAGCGCCTCGTGTGCATGGATAATCTGCGCCTGGTCAGCCGGGCGGTGCATGTCTTTTCGGAGGAAAACGGAAAGCGTCCCCGGTCCTTCAGCCGGGTCATGACCGCGCTTCCGGGTTCTGTGAAGCCCCTGAATTTCCTGTGCCCTGCGGATCCGGCCCTGCGCGGCGCTCCCACTCGCGAGCGTGCCACGAATTCTTATTGGGGTAACTACGCCAATGCCTCGCAGGAAACCTGGAGCCAGACCGACATCCGCGAACCCGAATTGGGCTCGTGGTCGGCGGAATTGGCGGAAGTGAAGGAGTCGGAGCCCTTCTCCTATCTGCATCCGCTGGGGTGGCGGCGTCCGGCGTGGCAGCGATTGGTGGGTCAGGGCAGGGATTTTGGGACCGCGGTCTGCCAATTGCATGGTGTCCGGGTTCCGCCCGCCCCCGGCGGGGCGGCGTTCAAGCCGTACCTTCAATATGAGGGCGAGGTGTTCCGTGGCACGGACGATGGGACCGTCGTGAAGCGAAAGGTGTTCCGGCCCGGCGCCACTGCGGAGGGCCCGCCGGGGTCCGACTATCCGTGGGAATTCTACGTCGATGTGATTCCCGGTTCCTCCCGTTGATTCGCCCTCCGATCATGACCACCGCTGGCAAACCGGTCCTGAGAATTGTCGATGACCTGGCGCCCGAAGGGGCTTCCGGGACGCCGGCACGGCGGGTGTGGCGTTTTTGGACGGGGCTGCTGTGGGGGGAGTGGTTTGCCCATTCGCGGCTGATCCTGGGTGTCGTCCTGCTGTGGCTGGTCGCCGTCTGGTTCCTTCCCATCTTTGCCCATCCCTCGTGGATCCTGGCGCTCGGCGGGGTGTTTGGGGTGGTGGGAGGACCCGTGTTTGGGGGGAGTGATGTGATGGGCGGGTGCGAGGAGTATTCGTTCTCCCAGCCGGCGACCCGGCGCCAGCGGTTTGATGCGCGATTGATCGTGGCACTGGGATGCCTGCTGGCGATCACGTTGATGAACATTGTCGCCCTTCAAAACAACCTCACGGATCTCGTCCTGAGCTTTTTTGTCTCCACCGGCATTGCGGTCGTGGAATTGCGCCGGCCCGAGTTCCTCTACGGGGTTGTGCTGGTCCTGCCGTTGGCCGCCCTGGCCGTCGGATTTTCGGTGGCCGCCCTGGCGACGACCCGGGCTGTGGCCTACACGGCCTGGGTTTGGGGCGCTTTGGGGGCGCTGACCGGATTGCGGGCGGGACTGTCCTTGGAGGATTCCCTTTGGGAGCGCCTGAACGGACGCATCACCATTCCGCTTCTGCTGGCCATCGCCGTGATCACCCTCGGAATCAGCCGCCGGTTGTATGTCGACAAGGAGGCGGGACGCGCGTCCTCCCCGTTGCGGCTTCCACTCAGCGGCTGGGCGGCGCTCGGAGCGGCTGCGTTGGCGGGACTCGGGGTTGCGCTGTTGCTGACCTGGTTCGTCGCCAATTTCGCCCGCCTGCTGTGAGCCGGAAGCGGATGCTCTCAAGACCATGGGTGGTATTCAATCCGGGAAAGGTCCCCCACGGGTTGTGTGAATTTCTGGTTAGGCGCGGGTTTCAACTTGTCAGTTTTTGACGACTGCCCACTGTGAAGTCGTGTCTGATCTCGCGTCCGACCCGGCCATCCTCGCCCCCGAGAAACCCTCTTTGGAATCCACCCGGAAGACGCCCCGGAAATCCGCGCGACCGCCGGCGGTTTCGAGTCGGGTGAAGAACTACATCCTCGATACCAATGTCCTGCTTCACGATCCGGACGCCCTGAGGAATTTCCAGGAGAACCATGTGCTTCTCCCCATCGAGGTCATTGAGGAGATCGACAAGTTCAAGCGGGAGACCACGGAGCGGGGGCAGAATGCGCGGACGGTGAGCCGGTTGCTGGATCAATTGCGCAGCCGGGGATCCCTGGCGGAGGGAGTTCCGCTCGATCACGGTGGACGACTTCGCATTATTTTCGCCGATCGGCTGGATCCCGTGGGTGCCGCCGCCAACGGAGCCGCCCGGGCCTCGGCGCAGGCCGTCCCCAATGGGTCCGTCGACAACCGGATTCTTTCGCTGGCTCTGGCGGTTCGGGCTGCGGATCCGGCGGCTCCCACCATCCTGGTCACCAAGGATATCAACCTTCGCCTGAAGGCCGATGCCTACGGCTTGCCCGCAGAAGATTATGAAACCGACCGGGTCAATCTTCGGGATCTGTACACGGGGATGTTTGAAATGGCGCTTCCCCCGGCGCGGTTGGCCGAGTTCCGGGCCTCGGGCGAGTTGCCACTGGCGTCCGGTCCGGTCCGGAGCCCAAACGAGTATTGCACCCTGACCGCGGACGGGGAACCGAAGCGGACGATGTTGGGCAAGGTGGATGTCGGCGGGCGGAGGCTCGTGCCGCTTCACGACGTGCAAAACGTTTGGGGAATCCGGCCGCGCAACCGGGAACAACACTTCGCGTTGGATGCCCTGTTGGATGAGCGGATCCGGCTGGTCACCCTGATGGGCAAGGCGGGAACCGGGAAAACCCTGTTGGCCTTGGCAGCTGGATTAAAGCGGACGGTGAATGACCGCGAATTCCGGCGACTGGTGGTGGCGCGCCCGACGATTTCCATGGGTCGGGAGATTGGGTTTCTGCCCGGCACCCTCGAGGAGAAGCTTTCGCCTTGGATGCAGCCCATCCATGACGCCTTGGAGATGCTCGGGGACCTGAACATGGGACAGGATTCCCGGCGGAGTGCGGACCTCCTCCGCAATGGGACCATCGTGGTGGAGGCATTGAGCTACATCCGGGGACGCAGCATCGCCGGACAGTTCATGATCATCGACGAGGCGCAAAACCTGACCCCGCTCGAGGTGAAGACCATCATCACCCGCGTCGGTCATGGGACGAAGATCGTGCTGACTGGGGATCCCTACCAAATCGACAATCCGTACGTGGATGCCGCCAGCAATGGGTTCATCTACGTGGTGAACCGGTTCCGGGAACATGCCATCGCGGCGCACATTGAGCTTTCCCGTGGCGAGCGCAGCGAGTTGGCCGAGCTGGCGGCCAATATTCTTTGAGCCCTGGGAGTGCGGCTGCCTTCGCTGCCGCTCTGGATTCGCGCGCCGGCTGCGACCAACGCGTCAGCTCCACACGACGCGTCGCCAGTGAAAAGGCGGGAGCTCCGCTCCTCTGGGGTGCGGCAGCGGAGCTGCCGCTTTGGATCCATACCCTGGCTGCGAAGCTTGTGCAGGTCTGTCCTTCGCGTTGCCCCGAGAAAGCGAGAGCTCCGCTCTCGCACTCCAAATTTGGTGCGTGCAGCCGTTGCTGCCGCTCTGGATTTGCGCCCCAACCGCGCCCCCCGCGTCAGACTCCCACCCAGCGTCGCCCGTGAGAGAGCGGGAGCTTCCTCTCGCCGAAGCGGATCCTGTGGCGTTCTGCGAAGGCGGATCGCTCCCGAGCCTCAAAAGTGTGAGTTTGACAAAGGTCACACAGTGCCTCAAAAGTGTCCTCACTCCACAACGGCTCTCTATGATTAAGTCCAAATTCTTCCGTGCTTCAGACGCACGCAGCCGGCGCGCATTCACGCTGATTGAGCTGCTCGTCGTCATTGCCATCATCGCCATTCTCGCGGGAATGCTGCTTCCCGCCTTGGGTCGGGCCAAGGACCGCGCCCTGCTGGCGGTGGACATCAACAACGTGAAGCAGATCCTGCTCGCGAGCCACATGTACGCGACGGACAACAATGATTATCTCGCGCATCCGGGTTGGGGTGGCGACCTGACCGGCCCGGATTGCTGGGCTTATGCGACGAAGAACAACGGCCGATGGCCGGGAGGACCCGGCGCGCCTCAAAGTTGCGCGGGGGTGGATAAGGATTCCCCGAAATACAGCAACCAGATGGGCTTTTTCCGCATCGGCCAGCTCGGGCCCTTCCTGACCACGGTCAAGGTTTTGGAATGCCCCAAGGACGTGGCGATTCGCGGTTCGGGACTGCAGAAGAAGTGGTGGCTCGCCCGTCCGGTAAAGGTAACCTCCTACTGCTGGAACGGCACGATCGGCGGATATGTCGGGCCGAAGGCTAAGGACCTCGGTGGCAAGACCTACAAGACCACGGACTTCCTGCCTCTCGACATCCAGTTGTGGGAACAGAACGAGACGGACGGCTTCTTCTTCAACGACGCGGGCAACAATCCGGAAGCGGCGGGTGAGGGCGTCTCCCAGCGTCATGCCGGCGGTGGAAACTACAAGGATGCCACCAAGACCGGAGACAAGGGCGGCGGCGCGATGGTGGGTCGTTTCGGCGGAACGGCGGCGTTCATCAAGTTGAAATTGTTCAATGACTTCAACGATCCGAAGAAGTTTCCGAAGCCCAACGAACTGCTGAATGGGCCGGGATACCAGAAGTGATCCCATTCCCCGGAAGCCTCATGAAGTTTGTCCACTGTCTTCGAATCCTCGCCTGCTCATTGCCCCTGCTGGTGGGTTCAGGCTGCAAGGATCGAAGTGCCGACGAGTACGCCAACAAGCCGTTCACTCTCCCGGGAGCGAGCAAGGTTCTCGAGTCCCTGTCCAAGGGGGATTATGAGAACACGGTCGCCGGTTTGGCCGCGTTAAAGGGGACGATTGCCGAGAAGGACATGGCGGAGTACGCCCGTCTCCGTTCCAAGGTCATCGACAACCTCATGACCAACGAGAACGAGAGCGCCAAGGAGGCGTACCGGGCCATCGGAATGATGGAACGGGGACGCTGATCGGATCAGAACTCAACTTCGGGGGCACCTGCCGCGAGGCAGGTGCCCTTTGCTTTTTTGGGACTCCGACGCCCTGGAATTCATCCGGTGCCGTTCGGCCCGAGCCAACGGGTCGACGGCGTTTCAGACTCCGACTATTCCCGCAGACGTATTGGGCGATTGTCCCTGGATTGGAGGATCGGCCCGAGGAGGGACTCCATATCGGACGCGGGGACCGGTTTGACGAGCACCGCGTCGGGAAACGTCGGTAGGGGAGTCTCCCGTCGGAGTCCCTGATACCACTGCCCCCAAACCTCCTCCCATGCGGGCGGTCGGGCTTCGGGCTCCTCCACATAGTCGTAGCCCTTGAGTTCCAACCGCGAGGTGGATCGGAGCGACCGGGACGCGACGCACCGGATGGCGGCATAGGGGTCATCCATCAGGATCCCAAGAACGGGCGGGATCCACCCGCTTCCGGACGTTTTCCGGGCCGGCTCCCACCCGAGGTGCCATGCCAGCAACACCCGTTGGCCTGCGTCCCCCGCGAGGGCCAATCGGACGCCGTCCGCCACGGTTCGCTGGGCCTGCGACAGCTCGGGAACCGGATGATGAAACCAATCGGTGAGGTGGGACGCCGTCCACTCCAGGGTCTTGTCGAGGTGGCAAAGGTTGCATCCATTGGGCCGGCCGGTGGTGAGTTCCACCGCCACCTGGGGACTGCTGATCTGGTGGCTCCGGATGGCCGTCAACACCCCGTAGGTCGTGTGCGGCATGTGACAGTTGTAGCACTCGCTGCCGCTTGAGGTCGTCAGATGGTGGGTGTGCTTCTGGAGACTTTCCGGTTCGGAGAAACGTTCATGGCACTGGGTGCAGGCGCGATTATCCCCGCGGTTCTTCGCGAGGAGATCATCGGGATCGCTGTCATGCAGCGAATGACAGGAGAGGCATGAGAACTTTCCGCCTTTGAAACAGGGGGATTGAGCGAGGCTGTTGTATTCGCGTCCGCTGACCCGGCCCATGCCGTCGTTCCAGAAGAAGTCCGAAAGCAGCGTGGGATTCCGCTCCAGGTATTCCCGCAGTCCTGGAATCTGGGCGGCCCGGGCCGGTTGGATGAGCGGGGTGGTGTCCTCGAGGGAGTCGCCCGGACGAAATCGGAATCCCTTTTCCCGCCAGGCTTCCGACCGGTCGATCCACTTCATGGAATGGCAGAATCCACAGGTCTCCGAAGCCCGGACCGGATCCATGCGCTCCGGCTGCAGGATTTCAGCGCGCAGCGTCGCGGCATCGGGTTTGGGGGCACTTTTATCGGCGGCGGTGCGGGCCGTGACGTGGCGCTGGCCGGGACCGTGGCAGGCCTCGCAGGAGATCCCGAGTTCCGCGGCGCGGGTGTCCATCACGTGGTGCGCCGCATCCACCCGGGGCTCAATGGCTGTCGCGTGGCACCGGCTGCACATGACATTCCAAACCTCGGGGGAGCGGTTGAGACCCGGGGGTCTCAGGAAGGTGGTATCCCTCGGAACCCATCGTTTCTCGGGGATGAGCCAGGTAAACGGAAACCCGATCTGCGTGTTTCCGGATCCGCCAGGAACCCAGAAGACCTGCATGTGGTGGGATCCCGTGACGAGGCTGATCCGAGTGTCCAGCATCGCGGGGAGATCGTCCGAGGCACCCGGTTTGGGAGTCTTCTCCATGCGGACGCGGAGTTCCTCGCCGGCTTGGGAGAGGTGAAACTGTGTCTGATCGTTGGTCAGCACCACGCCATTGAAATTGGCCTGAACGGTCTCCGGGGACGCAATCTGGGTCATGCTCCGGTGAAATGTCCGGTGCCAGCTATTGAACTGATCTGCATGGCAGGGCTTGCACGAGTCGGATCCGGCATACCCCTCGGGTCCACCCTGGCGGGGTATGCTGTCCCGAAAAACATCTCCGGCGGGTTCCTGGGCATCGCTCACGGAGGGGCGTGGAGGGGCGGTTTTGGGGGGGGGCGAATCCGAGCGGGAGCATCCGGCAACCGCGGCGAGGAAGCCGGCGAGGGCCGCAAGGGCTCCTGGGCGGACGCGGCGTGGCATGAGCCCTTCATGAGCCAAACCCGGTCGCAAGGCAACCGGGAGTGGGACGGTTCGTCGTTGCGGACCGCGTCGGCGGAATGAGTTGCTGCAAAATCCCGCTTGTCACCCCGGGTTTCATTGGTAGCGTCCGCGCTCCGTTTATGAAGGCAGACACGCATCCGAAGAATTACCGGCTGATGATTTTCCGGGATTCCGCCTCTGGGCAATCGTTCCTGACCCGTTCCTGTGCCAGCACGGCGCTGACCGCGAAGTGGGAGGACGGACAGGAGTACCCGCTTTACCTGATGGGTATCAGCGGATTCACCCACCCGTTCTACACCGGCCAGCAGAAGTTCGTCGATACGGCCGGCCGTGTGGACAAGTTCCAGCAGCGCGCCGCGAAGACTGCGGAGATGCAGGCCGCCAAGGCCGCCGTGGCCCCGAAGAAAAAGAAGTAGCGATTCGCCGCAAACACCGCCCGCCGACTGGAGGTCCAGTCGCCGGGCGGTTTTGTTTTGGGCGGACGCGGCGCGGGAGGCGTGTCCTGGTCCATGGAATTGACCCCGTTCATCCAGCGGTTCCGTGAGCGCTTTGCTGAAGTCGAGGCCCAGCTCAGCGCGCCCGATGCCTTTGCGAACGTGCAGCGGGGGCAGGAGCTTACCCGGGAGCACGCCCGCCTGCGGGAACTGGTGGAAAGCGGGGATGCCTACCTGCGGACGGTTTCCGAACTGGCGGCCAACCGTGCGTTGCGCGACGCCGAACCCGCGGGTTCGGAGATGGCCGTCCTGGCGTCGGAGGAGATCGCCCGGTTGGAGCCCGAGTTGAGCCGGTTGGAGGCGCAGGTCCAGGAAGGGATCCTGCCGCCGAGTCCCACGGATTCCCGGAATTCCATCCTCGAGCTCCGCGGGGCTGCGGGGGGCGATGAGAGTGCCCTGTTCGCCGCCGACCTGCTCCGGATGTATCAGCGGTATGCGGAGTCGCAGGGTTGGAAGTTTGAAGTGCTGGACCTGAGTCCCTCGGATCTGGGCGGGTGCAAGGAGGCTGTGGTCAGTGTGACGGGTCGCGACGTCTTCAAGCGCCTCAAGTACGAGTCCGGTGTGCATCGAGTGCAGCGGGTCCCCGCGACCGAGGCGCAGGGACGAATTCATACCAGCACGGTGACGGTCGCCGTGTTGCCCGAGGCCGCCGAAGTGGACGTGGTGATCAAGCCCGAGGATCTCGAGATCAATGTGTGCCGTGCGTCGGGCCATGGCGGCCAGGGGGTCAACACGACCGATTCCGCGGTGCGGGTGTTCCATCGTCCGTCCGGAATCGAGGTGCGGTGTCAGGACGGCCGGTCTCAGCAGAAGAACAAGGCTCAGGCACTCACGGTCCTGCGTTCCCGGTTGCTGGAACGCAAGGTCGCCGAGGAAAACGCGCGATACGCCGCCGAGCGGAAATCGCAGGTGGGAACCGGGGAGCGCAGTGAGAAGAGCCGCACCTACAACTTTCCCCAGAATCGGGTGACCGACCATCGCATCGATCTCACCCTGTACAATCTCAGCGCGGTGATGGACGGCGACCTGGATCCGCTGATCGGACCCCTGATGGCCGATTCAATTCGGCGCAAGCTGGAGGAACTGCGGTGAATCCGATCCCCCTTCTCCCGACATGAGCCCTGAACCGCCCTTTCCCCGCGCACTGATCTTTGATTGCGACGGCACCCTGGCCCACACGATGCCAGTTCATTGGGAGGCTTGGAAGGAAGTCACCATGCGCCACGGATTGACGTTCCCGGAGGAACGCTTTTATGCGCTCGGGGGCGTGCCGACCCGGGATATCGTTCGCATGCTCGCCGCGGAACAGGGGCGGACGGATATTGATCCACTCCGATTTGCCGGGGAGAAGGAGGAGGCGTATTTCCGACGGTTTGCGCATATCGGTCCCGTCGAGGAAGTGGTGTCCATTGCCCGCGAGCATCGCGGCAGAATTCCGATGGCGGTCGCAAGCGGCGGATCCCGCCATGCGATCCACAGGGTGCTGCGGCACCTGGAGATCCTCGATTGGTTTGGGGCGGTGGTGACCAATGAGGATGTCGTCCACCAGAAACCGGCGCCGGATATCTTTCTGGAGGCCGCCCGCAGGCTCGGCGTGGAGCCCCGCTGGTGTCGCGCCTATGAGGATACGGACCTGGGGATTCAGGCGATCCGGGCCGCCGGCATGGAGGCGGTGGATATTCGCCACCACACCCGGGGCGGCTGACGAACACCCGGTGTCGCGTCGGCGTTGGTCTCAGGCCTGAACCACTTCGTCGGCCTTGGCAATGGCCAGGTCCTGCTCGTGCTTGGCGCGGGCTCCGGCGATGTCATAGGCCTCGTTGTCGGTGTGCTCCGGATTCAACGGCGAGATGCTGCGGAGCTTCTCGATGATCGGGGGCAGGTGCTTGAGCACGTAATCGACGTCCTCGTCGGTGTTGTAGATTCCTAGGCTGAACCGGACCGATCCGCGCGCCCGCATGGGCTTCACGCCCATGGCGCTCAGCACGTGGGAGGGGTCGAGTGAACCCGTCGTACAGGCACTGCCGGAGCTGGCGCAGATGCCCACGAGATCCAGCATCATCAACACCGCCTCGGCCTCGACGAAGTCAAAGGCGATGTTGGTGGTGTTGGGCAGACGCGGTTCCTTGGCGCCATTGCGCACGGTGTTGGGAATGTGGCTGAGAATGTGGTTTTCGAGGCGATCCCGGAGCCCGCGAACCCGGGAGTTCTCATCCTCGAGGGAAGCCATGGCCAGTTCTGCAGCCCGCCCGAACCCGACGATATTGGCCACATTCTCCGTACCGCCCCGGCGACCCCGCTCCTGGTGTCCGCCGATCACATAGGGCGCGAACTTCGTCCTGCGCTTGATGTAAAGCATCCCGATGCCTTTAGGCGCATGGAGCTTGTGGGCACTCAGGGAGAGGAAATCGACGCCGAGCTGCTTGACGTCGATCCTCAGTTTTCCCGGGGTTTGGACGGCATCCGTGTGGCAGAGGACGCCGCGGCTTCGGCAGATCGCGGCAATCTCCTCGATGGGGAAAATGACGCCGGTTTCGTTGTTGGCCCACATGGCGGAGACCAGGGCCGTTTCGGGCCGGATCGCCTGTTCCAGCCGGTGGAGGTCCAGGGATCCGTCACTTTCGACGGGAAGATAGGTGACCTCGAATCCCATCTTTTGGAGATGCTCCCCGAAATTGATGTTGGCGCTGTGCTCCACCGCGGTCGTGATGACATGGCGCCTACCGGTGGTGACGAGCGCGCTGTGGATTGCCGTGTTGTTGGATTCGGTCCCGCAGCTGGTGAAGGTGACTTCCTTGGGATCCGCCCCGACCAATGCCGCCACCTGTTCCCGAGCCCGTTCCACGTGTTTATGAACCTGGGATCCGAATCCGTAGGCGCTGGATGGATTCCCCCAGAACTCGGTGAGGAACGGAAGCATGGCCTCGACCACCTCGGGGGCAATCCGGGTCGTGGCATTGTTGTCGAGATAGTATGTCTTGGCGGGAACGCTCATGGCCTGCGGTGAAAAACCGAAACGAACAGTTCGGCAAGGCTACGGCAATGCCCCCGGTGTGCAAGCGATCACACGGACGCCGGGGCGACGGGCCGCGTGGTTTCCGTTGCTGCATTGGTCAAAACGGCCCGAATGCGCCGCCCGGGAGGACTTGAATTCAAGGGATCTAATTCCCCCAACGATTCGGCTTTGACTCAATCTGGGATTCGATCACAATTCCAAACCTGATCGGGAAACTGAAGATATGTCCGCCATTGCCACTAGCCCTGCTGAAACAAAGCCGCTGACCAAGAATGAGCAGTTGAAAATCGCCATTCCGACCCTTGCCGGAACCATTGCGGCGACCTTGGCGGATCCGGCTGCGGACTGTTTTTCGGGGGATGACGAACAGTTCCTGAAGTTTCACGGAATCTATCAGCAGGACGACCGGGATGTCCGGAAGCAGGGCAAGGTGCATATCATGATGATCCGGGGACGAATCCCCGGAGGTGTCCTGAATGCCCGTCAGTGGATCGCCTTTGATAATTTGTCCGCCAAATACGGCAACAACACGCTTCGGGTCACCACCCGCCAGAGCATCCAGTGGCACGGGGTAGCCAAGTCGGGGTTGGGCGCCCTGATGAAGGGCATCCACGAGGTGATGCTCGATACGCTGGCCGCGTGCGGCGACGTGAGCCGCAACGTCATGGCGGCTCCGACCCCATCTGGCACGCCGGCGCGGGAACAGGTGTACGAGGATGCCCGCCGGGTTTCCGAGGCGCTGCTCCCGAAGACCAAGGCGTACCACTCCATCTGGATCGACGGAGTACAGCTCAACCTGGATTCACCCGAGAACAAGGACTTCGTGGATCCCCTCTACGGTCGCCAGTACCTGCCTCGGAAGTTCAAGGCGGCCTTCATCATCCCCCCGGTGAACGACATGGACGTGTTCGCGAACTGCCTGGGTTTCGTGGCCATCGTCGAGAACGGCCAGGTGGCGGGGTACAATCTGCTCGTGGGCGGTGGCATGGGGCGAAGTCACGGCAATGCCGCCACCTATCCGCGCCTGGCCACGGAGCTCGGGTTCCTCCCGAAGGACAAGGTGGTGGACGTGGCCCGGGCGGTCCTGACAATTCACCGCGACTTTGGTGATCGCACGGACCGCAAGCATGCCCGGTTGAAATACGTGGTGCAGGAGCGCGGCGCCGATTTTGTCCGGGCCGAAGTTGAGAAACGCGCGGGGGTGAAACTCGAATCCCCCCGTCGATACACGCTCACCACGACCAATGATACCTACGGTTGGCAGCGGGCCCTCGACGGTTCCTGGTTTGTCACCCTGTACGTCTCGATGGGCCGCATCAAGGACGCGGGAGAGCACCGCTTGAAAACCGCATTGCGCCGCGTGGCGGAACGGTTTCCCGGTGTCGAGTTCCGGCTCTCCGCCAACCAGAACGTCCTGCTTGCCAATGTGGCGGATGGCGACCGGGCGGCCCTGACGGCGCTGCTCGCCGAACACGGGGTTCGGACCGAACAACAGGCCGGGGTGCTCCATTCCGCCGCGATCGCCTGTCCGGCCCTGCCCACTTGCGGACTTTCACTCGCCGAATCCGAGCGGTATCTGCCCGATCTGCTGACCCGGATTGAGGGACTGTGTGGCGAGGTGGGCTTGGGCGATCAGGAAATCGTCATTCGCATGACGGGCTGTCCGAACGGGTGCGCCCGTCCCTACATGGCGGAGATCGGCTTCGTGGGGAAGGCTCCCGGACGCTACCAGCTCTGGCTGGGCGGCAATGAAAATGGGACGCGTCTCAACCGCATCTGGAAGGACATGGTCAAGGACGCGGAGATCCTCCAGGAACTGCGCCCCTTGCTGACCCGGTATGCGTCGGAGCGGACGCCTGCGGAGCGATTCGGCGACTGGGTGGCCCGCGTTCTGTGGACCGAGCAGCCGGGGACTGCAGCCTGAACCGGACCCTCCGCGACCGGAAGCGCGGCAGGAGTTCCTGTCCTGCGCCGTCAGGGTGCTTTCGCGAAACCCTTGAATTTCATGAAGACTGAAGAAATTGCGGCGATCAATGTCGCGCACCGGGACCGGCCTCCGCTGGATCTCGTGCGCTGGGCGGTCGGCCAGGCCGGCGGTCGGGCCATCGTCTCGACAAACTTTCGCCCTTATGAGGCGGTCCTGCTTCACCTCGTGACGCAGGTCCAGCCGGATATCCCGGTGCTGTGGGTCGATCACGGGTACAATCGTCCGGCCACCTATCGACACGCCGCGGACCTGATCACCCGCCTGCGCCTGAACGTGAAGGCGTACGTACCGCGGATGACCACCGCGCATTATGATGCCCTGCATGGAGGTGCGCCGGATCCGACGCCCGAGAATGAGGAACGAATCAAGGCCTTCAGCACGGTGATGAAGCTGGAGCCGTTCCAGCGGGGAATGCGCGAGCTGGCGCCCACGGTCTGGTTCACCGCGTTGAGGCGGGTCCAGAACCTGAACCGCGCGGGACTCGATCTCGTGGCCGACGACCGGAATTTCGGGGCACTGAAGGTGAGTCCGGTGTTCCACTGGAGCGACGCGCAGATGGAGGACTATCTGCAGCAGCACGGGCTCCCCAACGAGTGGGACTATTTCGATCCGGCCAAGGCCGACGAGAAGCGTGAGTGTGGGCTCCATGCCGCCTGGGGACAGCAGGCCATGACGAAGGCGTGACCCACGCGACGATCACGATCCTCAAGATTCCATGAGCAGCTATCATCTGGACCACCTTCAGTACCTCGAGACCGAGGCCATCCACGTCATGCGCGAGGTGGCCGCCGGATTTGAGCGCCCCGCGCTCCTGTTCTCGGGCGGCAAGGATTCGATATGCCTCCTGCGGCTGGCGGAAAAGGCATTCCGACCCTCGGACATTCCGATGCCATTTCTGAACGTGGAGACGGGCCATGAGTTTCCCGAGTTGATCGAGTTCCGCGATCGCCGGGCCGCCGAACTCGGCGCCAAGCTGATTGTCCGCAGCGTGGACGAGGCGTTTGCAAAGGGGATCGCTGCGCCGACCCCGGGTCAGGTCAGCCGCAACCAGCTGCAGATTCCGGTGCTGCTGGCGGCCATTGAGGAATTCCGCTTCGACTGCTGCATCGGCGGAGCGCGGCGGGATGAGGAGAAGGCGCGGGCCAAGGAGCGGTTCTTCAGTTTCCGGGATGCCTTCGGGCAGTGGGATCCGAAGAACCAGCGTCCGGAAATCTGGAACCTCTACAACGCGCGGCTGAATCCGGGAGAAAACATGCGGGTTTTCCCGCTGTCCAACAGGACCGAAATGGATGTCTGGGAATACATCCGCAAGGAACGGCTTGAGGTTCCCAACATCTACTTCAGCCACACCCGGGATTGTTTTCGCCGCGGTGGACAGTGGATCCCCGTTCCGCCTCCGCACACGGATGCGACCAAGCCCGACCCGTATGCCGGCGCGCGTCCGGGGCCGAATGATCCGGTCCGGTCCCTCGTCGTGCGGGTTCGCACCATTGCCGACATGATCAGCACCGGGATGATTGAGAGTCCGGCCAGCAGCGTGGACGACATCATCGCCGAGGTGGCCGCCGCACGCGTCACGGAGCGCGGTTCCCGCGCCGATGACAAGGCCAGTGAAGCCGCCATGGAGGATCGCAAGAAGGCGGGATATTTCTGAGCTCTCCTGCGCCATGAACCACGATTTCCGGGACCGGCTCCCCCAATCTCCCCAGATTTAGACCCATGTCCGCCTCCCATTCCATCGAACTCCTGCGCTTCAACACGTGCGGCTCCGTGGACGACGGAAAGTCCACGCTGATCGGGCGCCTTCTCTACGATTCAAAGTCGTTGATGGAGGACCAGATTGAGGCGCTGGAGAGGTCCGCGGACATCACCGGCGGCGGCCAGATCAACCTCGCTAACCTGACCGACGGACTGCGCGCCGAGCGCGAGCAGGGCATCACGATCGACGTCGCCTACCGCTACTTCGCGACGCCCCGCCGCAAGTTCATCGTGGCCGACACCCCGGGGCATGTGCAGTACACCCGGAACATGGTGACCGGTGCCTCATCGGCCAACTTGTCGGTCGTGTTGGTGGACGCCCGCCAGGGCGTGATCGAACAGAGCCGCCGCCACACTTACATCGCCTCGCTGCTCCGGATCCCCCACGTGGTGATCGCGGTGAACAAGATGGACCTCGTGGGCTGGTCGGAGGCCCGCTTCCAGGAGATCCGCGACGAGTTCGAATCCTTTCTCCCGCTGCTGGATCTCAAGGATGTGAAGTTCATCCCCATGAGCGCCCTGAACGGAGACAACGTGGTGGAGCCTTCGGTGCACACCCCATGGTTTGCCGGACCCACCCTGCTGGGGCACCTGGAAACCGTGCATATCGGCAGTGACTGGAATCTCGGGGCGTTCCGGTTTCCGGTGCAGTGGGTCAACCGTCCGCACAATCCCCGGGATCCGCATTTGCACGATTTCCGCGGATTCAGCGGCCAGATCGCCGGGGGCATCGTGCGCGTCGGCCAGCGGGTGATGGTGCTCCCGAGTGGATTGAAGTCCACGATCAAACAGATCTGGACCCTCGACGGACCGCTGCAGGAGGCCTTTTGCCCCCAATCGGTGACGCTGGTGCTGGAGGACGACCTGGATATCAGCCGCGGTGACACCCTGGTGGGAATGGAGTTCCTTCCTGGTCTCAGTTCGGAGTTGCACGCCAAAGTGTGCTGGATGCATCCGCGTCCGCTCCAGCGGGGCCGGCGCTACCTGCTCAAACACGGGACACAGATTGTACAGGCGGCGGTGACATCCGTGGAAAACCGGATCAACGTTGCCACCTATCAGCCGGAACCCGAACCGTCGGAACTGGCCATGAATGACATCGGCGAGATCCGCCTCAAGACGGCGCGGGCCCTGGCGTATGATGGCTATGTCACGAACCGCCTGACGGGCGCCTTTGTCCTGATCGAGCAAGGGACCAATGCCACCGTGGCAGCGGGCATGTTGCATCCGCCTCTGGAATCCGTCCGTCCCGAATACAGCGACTTTGCGATCTGAGTCCGGATTTCGGATGGGCAGGTTCCCGGATTTGGGGAACGGTGTCCGACGTGAACGTGTCCCATGGATCCGGGCATCGCGGGGCCGGCTTTGATCCACCCAACCGGTTCCAGCCGCTCCACCGCGAGGGGGACCCGGAGATCGATCCGGATCCGGACGAGGACCCCGAGCCCCTCGAGCGCACCCAGTTCATCGCTGATCACGGGCGGACCATTCTCAACCGGAATGACAGTCCGGACATTGGATTTACCTGGAGCCTGAATCCCTATCGCGGCTGTGAGCACGGCTGCATCTACTGCTATGCCCGGCCGACGCATGAATATCTGGGCTGGAGTGCCGGACTGGATTTCGAAAGCCGGATTTTGGTGAAGCACGACGCGCCCGAACATCTGCGGCGCGAATTGGGATCGGCATCGTGGAATCCGGACACCATTGCCCTGAGCGGCGTCACCGATTGCTACCAGCCGGTGGAACGGCGTCTGCGTCTGACCCGGCGATGCCTCGAGGTGCTGACCGAGTTCCGGAATCCGGTTGGGATCGTGACCAAGAACTCCCTCGTCACCCGCGATGTGGACGTGCTTTCGGAACTCGCGCGCCATCGGGCCGTCACCGTCTATGTTTCATTGACTACGCTGGATTCGGCATTGCGGGCGATTCTCGAGCCTCGGACGTCGCCGCCGGCGGCGCGGCTGCGGGCGATCCGAACCCTGGCGCAGGCGGGCATCCCGGTGGGAGTGATGGTGGCGCCGGTCATTCCTGCGGTGAACGACCATGAGATTCCGCACCTTCTGGCCGCGGCCGCGGAGGCTGGGGCGGGGTTCGCCGGCAAAGTGGTGCTGCGTCTGCCGCATGCAGTCGCTCCTTTGTTTGAGGACTGGCTGGATCGCCACTTTCCTGATCGCAAGGAGAAGGTTTTGGGGCAGCTCCGGGCGTTGCGTGGAGGGCGGCTGAATGACCCGCGCTTCGGGAGCCGGATGCGGGGCGAAGGGCTCTTCGCGGAGCAAATCTCCCGGTTGTTTGAGGTCGGCTGTAGGAAGGCGGGGCTGATGTCCCGGGGTCCGGAACTGAGCACTGTCGCCTTTCGCCGGGTGGAACCGGGCCAGGGGGAACTGTTTGACCTTGGGTCCGGAGGAGTTGGCGCGTCCGCGCTGCTGGGGCCGGATCAGAAGCTCAACTGCATTCCGCCGTTGACCCCGAAGGTGGATCCGAAATCAAACACGGCCTCGTAGTTGAGTCCCTGGATGCGCAGGGCGCCGTTATACGACCACTCAAAGCCTCCGTAAACGCCGAGCCACTTCCGAAACCAATAGGTGGCCCGGACCTGCATGTAGGCGCCCGGGAGCCAGTCCCCTTCGTTCTGGCTGACCTTATGAAGGGTGTTGGGGATGAGCGGATTCGAGTAGGTGTTTGCCTGGGTGAAATCGGCGTTGCCGTAGGCGTAAATGGACGTGAAGCCGAGGCTGGCGCTGGTGCTGAACTTCTCGGTAATGGGCACCAAGAACCAGGCGCCGAAGCGGCCGGTATAGAAATCGGCGGACAAATCGGTGGCCAGCGACGAGGTGGCGCCGGAAGTCAGCGTGGGCTGGGACACCGGGGTCATTGAAATCAACGGACCGGGAATATCCCGATGTCCGGAATACGGGGCCAGCGGGGGAACAATGCCGCCGAGGTCGTATCGGTCGCGATCTTCGCGGACGATACTCTGGACGCTCGCGGAGGAGCTGCCGGAATACGTGGCGTAGCGGAAGCCAAGTTCGAATCCGAAATGGCCGTCGCGCTTGCCGAGGTCGAATTTGTAAAACTCAAATCCCACCAGGATTTCCGGACCGAACAGATTGGCGTCACCGAAGCCGTCCAGCGTGGTGACCTGCTTGAGTCCGTTGATTCGGGACATCTCGATCGAGCCGTCGATCAATTGGGACGCTTCCTGATAGCCCCAGTTCCACGTCAGTCCATCGGCGCCGTTGTTGATGTCCTTGAGCACATATCCGTTGTCGTAGACACCCGGCTGCGGTGCCGGTGGCGGACTGAGCTGGTTGACCGAAACGGAAAGCCCGAACTGATAAAAGGCGCCCGCGCGGACATACCAGCCGGTCTTTTCCAGGTCATAGGGGCTTTCCTGGGCGGCAACCGAGACGGTGGTGGCGGCAACGGCGAGAGCAGCCAGGGGCGCTTGCGGACGAAATCGGCGGGAATTCATGGGAACGGGGGAAATGGACTTCGGTTATTCGACTTCCAGGACGCGGTAATAACGCAATTGCCCGTTGTCGGCTGCGGGCAGCGTTCGGGGAGGGCCGGAGTCCATCCATTGCAGGTTGGAACCTGTTCCCCGCACATACGGGAGCGACGTCTCAACCTCGCCGCTCTCGAATTTTTCAAGGGAATCGGCGTATTGGATGTAGTAGCGGAAGAACGTGATGGTCGGGAATTCGACGAGGACCGTGTCATTCACCCGGCGGATTGTTGCTGGAATCACGTCGCCCTGGGGGACCGGGAAATTGATCTGCGGAGTGGCGAACATCTCGAACGTGGGGGTGGGCTGGGTGTGGCGGTCGGTCACATAGTACTGGAGGATTCCTTCCCGGATTTCCGTCGGGGCGATCGCTCCCCAGTCCACGTAGGGCGTGAATTCAGGCAGGATGAACCCCTGGGCGTTCGAGAGGGAGATCACGTTGGTGAGGAGATCGGTGTTCAGGTTGCGCAGCGTGAGGCGCGTGTTCTCCACCAGGACCCGACCCGGATTGGCGAAGCGGACCGTTTGTTCCAGCAATCCCGTTTGCCGGTTCAGGATTGCGGGACCGGCGTACGACATCTGCGGATTGATCCCGTTCAGGACAATGTTGGTTTGTCCTGAGAACGGCGGGGAGATGCGGGCCGGAACCGGTTGTCCGGAAAAACCCAGGAGTCCCGAATAGAGGTCCTGACGTCCCTCCACCAGATCAAAGGCCAGCTGGCCGAGCGTGTTCTCCCCCGGGGCCATGCCCGTGCCGGGCGGCCAGGCGATCAGGATCCCGAGGCGTCCGACGGAGGTCTGGCTTTCGTCGAGCACGACGACGGCCGAGTCTGGAAGCGATGCGGGATGAACCCTGCGCGCCGCGGAGGCGCGGAGGGCCACGTTCCTTTCCGGGAGGAACGTTGGATTCGTGTACACCGCGGGATCCCACACCGCCGTAAAACTCAAATTCGTTTCCGTGCCATTGGCCATGTACAGGACCGGCACCCGGATGCGGTTGGTGTCGGTGAGGACTCCCAGGCGAATCGTCGGGGGTGGGAGTGCGAGCACGACAAGTTGGGCCGCGAAACTGGTGACGGTTCCGTTCCCGTTGCTCACCTGGACGGTGTAGGCACCCGCATTGTCGGTGGTGACCTGTGCGACGTTGAGCACCTGGTTGGTCGCGTTGGGCAGGTTGTTGCCGAGGTACTGCCACTGGTAGGTCACTGGGGACTTGCTGTACGCGGTGACGCTGAAGGTGGCCGTCTGGCCAACGTAGACGGCCTGGTCGGTCGGATGTTGCGTGATCACCGGTGGGCCGATGACCGTCAGTACGGCAGGAGCCGACGTGGCGACCCCGAAGAGATTGCTCACCACCGCCACGTAGGTGCCGGAGAACAGCGCATTGACGTTCGCGAGGACGATCTGGTCCGAATTGGAAAGGGGCAGGGCATTCGTGTTGAACCACCACTGGTAGCTGAGTGGGGCGGCTCCCGTTGCGACCACCGTCAGGGTGACGGTCTGTCCGGCCGTGGTTGATTGGGTCTGGGGGCTGGTGGTGATGACGGGTGCGGCACCTTCCGCGGCGGAGGCGGGGATGCCGATCGTGGCGAAGGTCAGGAGGATCAGCCAGTGGAGGCGGACGCGGAGGCGGGCAGCGAGTTGCATCGGATACAGTCCTCCGGAGTCCCGGATGTTCCGGAACGCTGCGGACGACGGGAGCACGATACCCTGCCCGGGTCCGGATGCAGCAAGCGAAAGTTTGGCGGACGCGCCGGCGCCGAGGTTTACATCACTTCGGGAGCCCCGATGCCCAGGATGCGCAAGCCGTCCTGCAACACTCGCGCCGTGAAATCGCACAGGGCCAAGCGCAGGGTTCGCACCGGCTCCTCGGCCCGCAAGACCGGACAGGCCTCGTAAAACCGCGAGTAGTGTCCCGCCAGTTCATAGAGGTAGTTGCAGAGATAATTGGGACGACACTCCGCCACGACCGATTCCAGGGTGATCCCGTAGTTGAGGAGATACTTCAGCAGGACGATCTCCGCCTCCTCGGCTGGGACGGCGCTTGCGAGGCGCGTCCGGTCCACGGGCCCTCCTTCGCGGGCCACCTTGCTGGCCCGGGTGTACTGGTACTGGAGGTAAGGGGACGTGTTGCCCGTGAGCGCGAGCATCTTGTCCCAGGAAAACGTGTAATCGCTCTGCCGGTTGGGCAGGAGGTCCTGATATTTGACCGCGCCGACTCCGACCGTCTCGGCAATCTGTCGGCGCGTGGCTTCCGGAAGATCCGGCCTCTTCTCGTCCACCAGCCGTTGCGACCGCTCCACTGCTTCGTCGAGCAGTTCCGCGAGCCGGATGGTATCGCCGGACCGCGTCCGGAAGGGGCGACCGTCGTCTCCGAGGATTTTTCCAAATCCGATGTGCCGAAGCCGGGTGCGTGCCGCGGCCTCCGGTTTCCACCGGGCGAAGGTCAGGAAGAGCTTCCGGAAGTGTGGCGCCTGCCGGTCGTCCACCACGTAGATGATCTCGTCGGGCGCCCAGGTCCGGATCCGGTAGTCCAGGGTCGCGAGATCCGTCGTCATGTAGTTGAAGCCGCCGTCGCTCTTCCGAACGAGTGCGGGTTCGGGAACCCATTCGCCGTCGCGGTTGACGAGAAACGGGTCCTCCTTGGGCGGCAGGGTTCCGTCACTGAACACCGCGACGGCTCCCTCGCTTTCCCGCGCAATGCCCCGGGCGAGCAGGTCGGCGACGACTTCCGGCAGCTGGGGATTGTAAAAGCTCTCCCCGAGCGTGTGATCGAACGAAACCCCCAGGCGGCCGTAGATCGCGTCGAACTGCGTCTGCGACAGCCGGATCATCTCGTGCCAGACCGCGAGGTTTTCGGCGTCGCCGGACTGCAGCTTCACGAGTTCCTGGCGGGCCATCTCCAGGCGGGATGGATCCGCCTCCCCGGCGGCGTTCTCCGTCCGGTACAGGCGCTCCAGTTCTGCGATGGGATCCTGCTCCAGCGCGGCGCGGTCGAGTCCGTGCTTCCAGCCCACGAGCAGTTTTCCGAACTGGGTGCCCCAGTCGCCGATATGGTTGTCGGTGATGACCCGGTGTCCGAGGGCCCGGAAGGCCCGGCTGAGACAGTCCCCAAGCGTGGTGGACCGGATGTGCCCCACGTGCATCGGCTTCGCGACATTGGGGGAGCTGAAATCCACCACCACCGTTCGCGGCGCCTGGGACGTTTCGCAAAACAGCCGGTCGGCTGCGGCAATCGCGGCGGGAAGCAGCGACGTGCGGGCATCGATCCGGAAGTTGAGAAATCCCGGACCGGCGATCTCCGGGTTCATGCCGACCTCGATCGAGGCGTCGCCACCGGATTGCTGAAGGCGCTGGTAGGCCGCGACCACGTCCTGCGCGAACGCCCTCGGATTCAGGCGCGCCTGCTTGGCCAGTCCGATGAGCGCCGTGCATTGGTAGTCCCCGTGCTTGGGATCCGGACACGGACGGACCTGCACGGTGTCGAGATTCGCCGAAGGCAGGACCTCTCCGACGGCGCGCCGGAGCCGCTGTTCCAAGATGGAATGGGGGAGGGATGAGGGCATGGGGGAATGGGAAGGCAGGATTCTGGTCGGGGACGACGACCCGAAGCGGGCGGCCTCGCGGCGGGCGCGCTTCGGCGAAAGGCGGCGACTCCCGCCCGGGCGGTCAACGCTGCGCCGAGTAATGCCGGACGACTTGCATGATGGCGTCGGCGGACGGGGAATCCTCCAGCGCCTTCAGGAATTCCTCCTTGCGAAGCACCTTCGCGATGCCGGCCAGCGTGTGCAGATGCTTCTGGAACTGTCCCTGGGGCACGAGGAACAAAGTCACCAGGTGCACCGGCTGATTGTCCAGCGAATCAAAACTGACGCCGTTTTTGGAGCGTCCGAAGGCGGCCACCACCTCGGGGATGAGATCGGTCGAGGCGTGTGGGATGCCGATCCCGAAGCCGATGCCCGTGCTCATGGACTGTTCGCGCTTCTTGACGACGGCGGTCACGGCTTCCCGGTCGGCGACGGAAATCTTGCCGGCGGTCACGAGGACGCCGATCAGTTCGTCAATGGCGGCCCATCGGTCGGTGGCCTGGAGTTCCGGCACGATCTGCTGGGCCGTCAGGATGTCGCCAAGATTCATGAAGCGCGAAGGTCGGTGTAGCTCACCGGAAGGATCACAGGCAGGCAAGCCGGGAGTTCACGAACGCCCACATTCCATTCCGCACCTTTTTTCGATTCCTCCTAAGTCGCTTGAGCCGGAGGGGAGGGAGGAGTATTTCTGGCGCGTCCGCCTCCGTTCCCAACTCGCGAATCCGCCATGCCCGCCCATCGCAGCTCCGATTTCCGCCACCGAACCCTCGCCATCATCATGGGTGGCGGGCAGGGAACCCGCCTGTTCCCGCTGACGCGCGAGCGCGCCAAGCCGGCGGTCCCGCTCGCCGGGAAGTACCGGCTGGTGGATATCCCGATCTCCAACTGCATCAATTCGGGCATTTTCCGGATCTATCTTCTCACCCAGTTCAACTCGGCGTCGCTGCACCGACACATTTCGCAGAGCTACAAGTTCGACCACTTCGGCAACGGCTTCGTCGAGCTGCTGGCGGCGGAGCAGACGATGGCGTCGTCCACGTGGTACCAGGGAACCGCGGATGCCGTGCGCAAAAACCTGCTTCATTTCCAGAACACCGATTTCCAGTACGCGCTGATCCTTTCTGGGGATCAGCTGTACCAGATGGATTTCCAAAAGGTGATCGAGGCGCATGCCGAATCCTCGGCGGACCTGACGATCGCGACGCTGCCCGTGATCGCGCGCGACGCCTCATCGCTGGGCATTCTCCAGGTGAACGGCGAGCGCCGGATCACGCGGTTTGTTGAGAAGCCCAAGGACCCCGCCGTCCTGGAATCCCTGAAGCTCGACCGCGCGAGCTACGGAACCCTGGGGATCTCGAGCGACACCGACCTCTACCTCGCGTCGATGGGCATCTATGTGTTCAACCGCGAGGTGCTGTTCGAGCTGCTGAACAACAATCTGACCGATTTCGGGAAGCACATCATCCCGGGCGCCATCGAGCAGAAGCGGGTGTACTCCCACGTGTACCAGGGATACTGGGAGGATATCGGGACGATCCGCAGCTTCTGGGACGCGAACCTCGACCAGACGAGCAACATTCCGAAGTTTAATTTCTTCGATCCGCCCGTGTTCACACGCCCGCGGTTCCTCCCTGCCAGCAAGATCAACGGTGCCGCCATCGACCACGCCGTCATTTCCGACGGATGCGTCATCAGCGATGCCCGCATCCAGCACAGCGTGATCGGCATTCGCTCCGTGCTCAACGAGGGGTCGTTTCTCTCCCACACCTTTATGATGGGCGCCGACTACTACGATTCCCCGGCACGCCGGAACCGCCCCGAGAACTGCGGAATTCCCCTGGGCGTCGGCCGCGGGACCCGGATTGAGAGGGCCATCGTGGATAAGAACGTCCGCATCGGGGAGGGATGCATCCTTTCCCCCGTCGGCAAACCCGACGAGGTCGATCACCCGCTCTATTACGTCCGGGACGGAATCCTGGTGATTCCCAAGGGTGCCGTCATCCCCGACAACACGGTGATCTGAGCGGACGTGCGGTGGGGCTGTGGCGGGGGTTGACGGAGTGGCTCCGGACCGCTTGGCTCGGCGACGGAATGAGGATCCGTCCCTTTCAATCCATTGCCGGACTTGCTTCCCGTGGCGGGTATCTCCCCGGGAATTCGATGGTTTGGATGGCGGCTCTGTGTCTGGGGATCCGGGGTCTCGTCGCCGATCCCGCCGCGGCACTCCCGGAGTCCCCCACGACGGACGAGATCGTTCAGCGCCTGCTGGAACGTGCCGGAACGCTCACCAATCGCATGGATGGGATCTGTCTCGGTTGCCGTCGACTGACGGTCATTGAGGAATTGGATTCGCGGGGCAACTCCCGCGACCGAAAACTCAAGGAGCACCTGGTCGCGATCACAGGCCAGGAGCAGAAGGCGACGCTAGTGCAGATGGACGGAAAACCCCTGTCGGAATCGGAACGCCGGCGCGAGGAGCGCAAGGAGGAGGGGCATCGGGAGAAGTTTGGCTCCCGGAAGGAAAAGTCGGCCCGGCAGGGGCAGGCGCTCGACCGGACTCTGCTGGAACGGTTCCGATACCGACTGGTCGGGAAATCTGAAATCGGGGGCAGGCACGCCTATGAATTGGCGTTCGAACCCATCCCCGAAGGACGCGACGGCAAGGTGGCGGACCGGGTCCTGGGCCGACTTCAGGGACGGTTGTGGGTGGACGCCGACGAGTATGAACCGGTGCGGATCGAGGCGGAGTTATCGGATCCCGTCTCGATCGGTGGGTTCCTCGCGGTGATGGACCAGTTTCAAATGACAGTGGTCCGGCGCCGACTGCTTTCGGGATACTGGGTGGACGAACGGGTGGATACCCATGTGGGCGGCCGTAAGCTCGTCCAGCGGTTCCACGGCCACATGGAGGTCACCCAGGACCAGTTTACCGTGGTACCCTCCAGGGAACCGGGAACGGGTGAGACCTCTGCCGCGGGTTCGGCGCTGGCGTCGCCGTAATGCCGGTCAGCTCCCGCTGGTCTGGAGGACGCGCATCTTGGCGCGAACGCGCTTGTAGGCGGGGTGCTTGCGGGCGCCGGCGAGATCAGGGTCGCGCTGCAGCATTCGAAAATCGCGAAAGCCCAACTCGAGGGCCTGTTCCAGTTCGGCGCATGCAGCCTCCGCATTGCCACTGAGGGCCAGGCTGCAGGCGAGATTGAATCGAACCACCGGATCCTGCGGCTTCAGGGTCCGGAGCTGCTCGTCGATCGCCAGGCTGTCCCGGGGGCGCCCGCGCAGGGTGTAATTGTCCCCCAGGAGCTCGAGCGCCTCCGCGAATCCCGGATCCCGCTTCACCAATCCCTCGAGGAACCCGATTTCAATGTCGAGATCCCGCGCCTTCCGGCGGCTGATCGGCTGGTTGCGTTCATCGGCCATAATCCGAAGCCAACTTTCCGAGCCGCCGGACATTCGTCAAGAAGCGCATCGCGATCGTCCCGCCGGACTTTGGCTAGGGTTGCGACTGCAGAAATGCGATCAGGTCCCTCAGGTCCTGGGGTGTCCGGCCCTGCTCCAGTCCCTCCGGCATGAGGGAAAGTCCGCTGGATTCCACCCGCGACACCTGGGTCCGCGGGATGACGATCCGCCCCCCGCCCGCCTGCAGGAGGGTCAGGGATTCGAGGGTCTCGGACGTGAGCAATCCCGTCTGCACCTCGCCGTCCCGGGTCTCGACCGTGCAGGCGGCGAAACCCGGATTGATGGCCATGTTGGGGTCGAGAATGTTGGACAGGAGATCCTCCGCGCTCCGATGTGCGACTCCGGAAAGGTCGGGGCCCACCCGGTTTCCCACGGAACCCGAGACGTGGCAGCGCGCGCAGGTCTCCAGGAAAAGGGTTCTGCCATGCGCGGCGTCGCCGGAAGCGGGGAGGCGGGAAAGCCAATCGGAGACGACGGACTTGCGGTTGCTGTACTCTTCATCCCCGAAGAACCGACTGGCGCGGTCGCGGATGCCGGAGGAGCCCCGGAGAAGCCGGCGACGCTGCTCGAGGTCGAGGTTGAGTTCCCCCACCGTGAGGGTTCCCGCCTCCAGCGCCGACACCAGAGGGTCGTGATAGGGGCGCCGCTCCAGAAGCAGTGCGAGCAGGGGCGTTCGAACGGTCGGGCTGACGGTGCGCCAGCGGGCCACGAGGGAGGGGCCGAGGTCGGCGTCTCGAAAGGACGCCAGCGAGGCGAGGGCGGCTCCTTGGATTTCCAGCGGTTCGCGGGCGTCCAGACACTTCAAAAGAACGTTGGTTGCGCTGGCGGTCGGGCCCATGGCGAGCATTCGGATGGCCGCAACCCGTGCCGTCACGGATTCGGTGGTGGTCCCGGCGGCTAGGCGGGCCTGGGACAGGGAAGCCTCCTGGGAAGGAGAAACGGGAATTCCCAGGGCCCGGGTCAGCCTCCAGAGCGCCCGGGTGACTTCCGCGCCCGGAAGGGTCCCCAGTTCCTCCAGATGTTTCTGCGCCGCTTTTCCAGGAACCGGCCGCGCCCCCACCCGGGTGAGTCCGTCGGCGAGCGCGTCCAGCAGATGCATCTGAACCTCCTCGGGCAGATCCAGGGGAAGACATTCAATCGCCGCTCCCGCGAGGCTGGGGTCGGCGGCGGACCGGGCGCCGGCGAGGTCGCAAAGTTCGGAGAGTGCGGCACGGTGGGCATCCGTGGCTCCGCTTCGGAATGACGGAAGCGCCAGCAGTCGGCCCAGCACGGGAACCGTGCCCTCCGGTGGCAGTGACGCGAGCACGGCGAGCCGGGTCCAGTGGTAGGACACGTCCCGGATCAAAATGCGGGCGAGCGCTTCGACGGACTTCGGGTCATTCCAGGCCCCAAGCGCCAATGCGGCTTGGAACCGGACGCGGGCGTCGGAATCCGACGGGGCCCGACACACGGCCGCGTGGACCCGAGGTTCGTCGTGGAAGTCCTCGGCGAGGATCATGCAGTTCTCGCGGACGCCCGGCGCGAGATCCTGAAGTCCGACAAGCAAGTCCTCCGCGCGGAGCCGATGAATTCCGCGAAGGGTCCAGAGCGCCGCCACCCGGGCGGGAGCGTTGGTCCCCAACGTTGCCGCCCGACGAAGGGATTCCTCGGCGGTGCCGTCGGCCCGTTCCACCAGCAGTCGGCGGGCGGTCTGGCGCCACCAGGAATTGGTGTGGCCCAGGGTGGCGACCAGGGTGGGGAGATCGGCGGTATCGAGTGCCGGCTGCACCGGGGCGATCTGGGGCGCGTTCGTCGGGTACAGTCGATAAATCCGTCCGCGGTCTGCGCCGGCCCTCAGGTCCAAATCCCGACGGACCTTCTCAGGAATGTAATCGGGGTGCTCGATAACGTCCCGCTGCATGTCGAGGAGGTACAGTGCCCCGTCGGGACCCGTTTCGGCACCCACGGGTCGGACCGCCGGGTCGCGGGCACTGAAGAACTCGGACCTGGATTCCTCCTGCGCCCGGCCCGCGGAGAACCCGGGACCGTCGGGCCGGAGGACGTCTCGATGCAGGAGATTGCCCACGACGTCCCCCACGAGCAGGGATCCGCGGAGGTCCTCAGGAAACGCGTCGGAGAGGAGGATGCCCAGGCCCCCGGCAGCGCTGAAATGGCCCGCCTGCTCCGGGTGGTTGGGCCGGGTGGAGGCAGCCGAAATGGGAAAGATTTCACTCATCTCTCCATGATCCGACACGGACGCGGTGAGGTCGGCCGGCGGAAATCCCGGGTACCGCTCCGCGTTCTTCCGGAGCAGGAACCGATGCTGGAGATGATTGATGTTGTAGGTGGTGAAGGCACGTCCGAAGTCGTCGAAGACAAGTCCGAAGCCGCCGCCGCTGCGGCCGGTGCGAACGACCTCACCGGTGTCAGGATCGAAGGAAAAATCGTCCTCCCCCAGCCGTAGGACGACCCCTGGAATCCGCGGATTGACGACACTGCCTCCGTTGCCCCCGTTGGCTCCGTGGATCCGGTTGTCCGGACCGAAGCGCAGTCCGTTGACCAGGCTATCGGAAACCCCGCGGGTGAAGCCGGTGAGGACTACTTCCCGGATGTCGGCGACTCCGTCCCCGTTGGTGTCCTTTAGGAAAAGGATGTCCGGTGGAGCCGTAGCCAGGATGCCGCCCCGCCACGGAGTGACACTGGTCACAAAGCTAAGATCCCGGGCGAAAAGGACGGACCGGTCCGGGACTCCATCTCCATTGGTGTCCTCAAGCCGCCGGATGGTGCTTCCCACCTTGCCGCCGGGTCCGACCCCGAGGGGATAGTCGCGGCACTCCGCGACGTAGGCCCGTCCCGCGGCATCCCAACAGATGGAAACGGGATCCACGACGTCCGGCTCCGCGGCCCAAAGGGTCAGGCCAAGGCGTGGGTCGGTGCGAAATTCGGACGGATCGAACCGGGGTGCTGCGGACGCCGCCCCGGGAGGCAGAAGAACGGCGGCGAGGATGATCCAACGGATTTCGCGCATGCGTCCCGAGTATGGACGACGGAAAACCCTGGGGAATTCGGGGAGGCGCGAAGCAGTCTGCGCAGGTCAAGGCGTGCTCTGACCCAGGCCGGAGAAGGCGATCACCAGAAGGGCGATGATGATGATGCCCAGCACCACACCCACCGCGAGGAAGATCTTGTTGGTGTTGTTTGTCTTCTTGGTGAAGGCCGAATTCTTCTTGGCGATGACGGTGGTCGGACTTCCGACGGCGTCGCCAATCTTGACGGTTGGACGCGGCTGCTCGGTCTGCCGCTTGCCGGTCTCGTAGCGGAATTCGACCTGTCCCAGCCGCAGCGTCTGGCCCGGGCGGAGTGGGGTTTCCTTCTCCGGCGCGATCTGGGCTTCGTTGATGAAGGTGCCGTTGGTGGAGTTGAGATCCTTCACCACGATGTCGTCCCCCTTGGTCCAGACTTCGCAGTGATGGCTCGAGACACTGGGTTCGGCGATCGGGAACCGGTTGTCGTCCAGACGACCGATGGATGCCTTCTCCGAGGGCACCTCGAAGACGCGATCCGTGAAGCCGGCGGTGAGACAGACCAGTTTCGGCATAGGCGAGTTTGCGGCTGTGTTTAGCCGCTCGTGGAATGGGGCGTCAAACGGTTTCCCCGCGGGGAGTCCCTCCGGCCGAGCCCGTTTTGGGCTGCGGTCCATTGGATCTTGTGTGACGCATGGGCGCGGGAGGCAGCATGGGAACTGGGAAAGCCTCCGTCAACCGCGCTGCTGGACCAGTTCGCGAAACTCGGCGAACAGCCCGTTGGAATCGTGGGGTCCCGGGGACGCCTCCGGATGGTACTGGACGCAGAAAACCGGCCGGTTTCGGTGGCGGAGTCCTTCGACGGTCCGGTCGTTGAGATTGATCCGGTTCACCGAGACCTCGGGGGGCAGTGAAGCGGCGTCCACGGCGAATCCGTGGTTCTGGGAGGTGATTTCCACGCGGCCGGTCTCCAGATCCTTGACCGGCTGATTGCCGCCCCGATGGCCGAACTTGAGCTTGAAGGTCCGCCCGCCGAGCGCCTGGCCGAGAATCTGGTGCCCGAGGCAGATGCCGAAGATCGGGATTCCGGAGTTCACGAGGGTGCTGACCTCCCGCACGATGCCACCCAGGGCCGCCGGGTCCCCGGGGCCATTGGACAGGAAGACGCCGGCCGGTTTGTGCCGGAGCACCTCGGCCGCGGGAGTGTGGGCGGGGACCACCTGGATCCGGAATCCCTGCTGCCGGAGCCGCCGCAGAATGTTGTATTTCATTCCGAAGTCATAGGCGACGATCGGGATGTCCGCCGGGGGAAGGGGCTGCCGAACCATGCGGGGATTCGTCGCACCGCTGGATTGGGTGACTCCGAACTCCGCGGATTGGGAATCCTCGGGATCCCACACAAACGCCTCCTTGTGGGTGACGGCGGAAACGTAATCGCGACCTTCCATCCCTCCCCAACCCCGGGCCCGCGCAAGAGCCTCGGATTCGGAAAGGGCTTCGGTGGTCAGGCAGCCCGCCATGGCCCCCCGGACTCGAAGCTTTCGCGTCAGCGCCCGGGTGTCGATGCCCTGGATCCCCGGGATGCCGTGCTTTTCCAGGTAATCGCCCAGGGAATGATCCGCCCGCCAGTTGCTCACGACCGGGGACAGTTCGCGGATCACAAATCCGGCGGCGTGCGGGGCCCAGGACTCGACGTCCTGCTCATTGACCCCGTAGTTGCCGATCAACGGATAGGTCATCGTCACGATCTGCCCCTTGTAGGACGGATCCGTCAGGATCTCCTGGTAGCCGGTCATGGAGGTGTTGAAGCACACTTCGCCGGCCGTGGTGGCGCGGGCGCCAAATGCGGTTCCGTGGAACACCGTTCCGTCTTCGAGCGCCAGAATTGCGGGAGTCATCATCAGGGGGGAGCCGGGCGGTCTAACAGGGGCCCGGAGCGCGCGGAGTTTGCGGTCCGCAGGCCGGGGTCGCAACAGGAATGAAGGACGAATGATGGACATCCCCTCCCGGGGGTTCCGGTTCACGAAGATCTTCGTTGACACTACGAAGATGTTCGGTATTTACGAATCCGTGCCTGCCACCGACCTCCCCGTCCGACCGATCTCCGAGTTGTCCATCCTCCGCGTGCTCTGGGCGCGCGGCCCGAGCACCGTGCGCCGGGTGGTCGAGGAGCCAGCCGGATACGGGGTACACGACGGTGCTGGAAGCATGCAGATCATGACGGAGAAGCGGCTGGTGACGCGGGATGACGCGGAGCGCACCCATGTGTTTGCCCCGGCCCCGCCGGCCGAGGCCACGCCGGCAGCTCCTGAGCGACCTGCTCGAACGGGCGTTCGACGGTTCCGCGGAGCTGCTTCGTGCAACAGGCGCTCGCGGGGCGCCGTCTCGTCCCGACGGTTTCGCGAGCCTTCGCCGACTTTTGGATTCGTTGGCGCAGGCCGCGAGTGAACACCTCGAACCTGTTGGCCCATCCGTGGCATGTCGCATCGCGGTCGTCCTGCTGCACTTTCTGTGGCAGGGAGCGCTGGTCGCCGGTCTCCTTGCCTTCTTCGTTGAGGGCCGCCCGGCTGGCTGGCCTGCACGATTGCAGGTACGGGATGTCCTGCGTCGCCCTTGCTGGCGATGGTCGCCTGCCCGTGGCGACGTTGACGCTGACCAGTGATTCGCCGGCGTCCATGGATTCAATGGAAAGGGGGACGCCGAAGGTCACCTCGGCCTGGCGTCATCCACGGCGTCAGGAGGAGCGCTGGAGTGGAGGGACCTGGCTGCCATGGATCACCGGTTTGGGCTTTTGTGGCGTCGTGGCGCCTGGGGGCGGCTGGCCAGCGGATGGTGGCGGGCGAGCCGGCTTCGGTTTGGTGGACGCCCGGCCTCTGGGTGGCCTCGTGGGTGGAACGCCTTGGTGTGTTGCAGGAACGCCTGGGGGTGGATTTGAGTTGTGGAGTTGCTCGAGTCCGGACGGGTCCGTGTCCCGATGGTGCTGGGGTGGCTCCGACCCGCAATCCTGCTCCCGGTGGGGTTCTGCACGGGGCTTCCCGTGTCGCAGGTGGAGGCCATCCTGGCCCATGAACTCGCGCACCTCGTGCGTCGCGACTATCTCGTCAACCTGGTCCAGCGCGCCGTCGAGACGCTGTTGTTTTACCATCCGGCGGTGTGGTGGGTGTCCGAACGCATCCGCATTGAGCGGGAATACTGCTGCGACGACCTGGCCGCGCAGGCGATTGGCGACCGCGCCGAACTGGCTGGAGCGCTGGTGGCTCTCGCCGAGCAACAGGCGGGATTCCCCCAACTCGCGCTGGCGGCGGACGGGGGATCGCTGACCGAACGCGTGCGCCGCCTTCTGGGAATGCCCGGCGGTGGAGCGCCGGGCGCGTGGAGCGGACGCCTCCGGACGGCCGTGCTGCTCCTGGTCTTGGTGGCCGGCGGCGTCTGGCTCTGGCCGCGCGTGGCGGCACCCCGGCTGTTCGTGGCCACGGCCCGGGTCATGGTCAAAGTCGACGACCGGGGTGCGCCCCCATACGATCCCTACCGCCTCCTGACCCTGCTGGAGTCCTTTCGTTCCACTTCGGTTCTTGGGCCGGTGGCGGATCAGTTGGGTCTCTCCAAGCGGTGGCACCTGGAGGATCCGGCTGAAGCAGTCGCCCGGCTCCGAGGGCGCATTCGGACCCGGCAGTACCGGTCCACTTCGATCCTGGAAGTGGCGGCGGCGAGTGAGGACGCTGGCGAGGCGGCGGAGATCGCCAATGCCGTGGTGGACCAGTTTCGGCGGGGAAGCCAGCGTCAGCAGCAGGAGGGAATTGACCGGGGACTCCACTATATGCGGATGAAGGTCGAGGAATGTGAGAAGAAGGTGGCGGAGTTGGATGTGGAGTATCGGGTCTGGGTCGAAAAGAGTGCACAGTCGGGTCATCCCGTGAACGACAAGGACAACCTTCGATACGATGAGCTGTCCGTTTACCGGGACCTCCTGAAGAAGCTGCGGACGCGCATGGCGGAAACCGAAATCGAATTGGTCCGGACAACGCCCGCCTCGTCCATCGAGATTATTGATCCGGCGATTCCGGCTCTGCGGCGCCAGGTTTGGAGGAATTGAGGTTCTTCGTCGCGGGACCCGTGAGTCGGGAAGACATTCTGCCGTCGCCGGAAGCCTTCGATTCCCGCCGGGGCGACCACTGGGTAATGTCCCGGGCATGTCCCCGCGCTCCACGGCCCCGCTGTTCCTCCTGACCGGATTGGCGTTGTCCATCGGCTGGGGCATCCGGGGCAACTTCGGCCATGAGTTTGGTGCGCTGCTGCCCGGTGCGTTGGCGGCGATGACCGGGGTGTTGCTGTCCGGACGCGCGGACTGGCATTCCCGCGTGGCGTGGTTCGGATTCCTCGGGGCGCTCGGCTGGTCGTTCGGCGGCAGCATGAGCTACATGCAGGTGATCGCCTACACGCACAGCGGTCACTCCGGCAGCATTCTGTACGGTTTCGCGTCGCTCTTCCTCATCGGATTCCTCTGGGCGGCCCTCGGCGGGGCGGGCACTGCCCTATCCGTGGTTTGGAATCGGCGCCAACTGGAGTCCCTGCTTCCGGCCCTCGCGGCCGTGGCCGTGGCCTGGGGTCTTCAGTCCTGGATCGAAGCACGGCTCGGACGGGACCCCTCCTTCCGCCACGAGGATCCGCTCTATTGGTATGACACCGACTGGCTGGCCGCCGCGACCGCACCGGCGGCCGTTCTCGTTATGGCCGCCTTCCGCCGCCGTTGGGACGCCGGATCCTCACTGGTGCTGCATCTTTCGGTCGGGTGGTGGATCGGCTTCCTTGTGCTGGTCAACGGACTTGGTCTTCGGATGACGCCGCCGCGCGGGGACAACTGGTCGGGTTGCCTGGGAATGACCCTCGGACTTTGGGTCTGGCTGTTTCATCGCGGAGCACTTCCCGTTTTGCTCGCTTCGATGGTGTCCGGATTTGCCGGAGGCTTTGGATTCTCCACAGCGGCGCTGCTGGAATCCCTGGAGCTGACCTCCGGCCTGCACACCAACTGGCACAGCATCCTTGAGCAGACCTACGGCTTCCTGAATGGACTGGGGATCGCCGCGGTGTTTTGGCTCCTCCGAACCCGTGTTCCCGTCGTGCCGGAGGGCGAATCCTTCTCGCGCGGAGCGCGGCTCGCACCCGCCGCGTTTGTGGGGGTGGTCCTTCCGTGGCTGAACCTGCAGCGCGATCCGCAGGATTGGATTCGGTCCAAGGCGATTCCGGAGTCCCTGCATGGGATTCCCTCGGAACTTTGGTTTCACGCCGCGTTCGCCCTGCTGGCGGCGGCGATCCTGTGGGTGCTGTTTCGTGCCTCGACCCGTTCCCTGGATCTGCTTCCCCAGTCGGAGCGGGGGCGTGGGCAGGTCGTGCTCCTGTTTCTACTTTGGTTCATGGTGATCGGGAACCTTGCCAAGGCGCTTCCCGGATTTCAGGCGGAGCGGCTTGTCACGGAGGGCGTGATTCACGTCAACGCCCTGCTCCTCACCCTGGGCGTGGTCCTGGTGGCCGTGCCGGCGGTCGAGCCGTTGCTGAGTCCGGTCCACTGGACGGCCCTGCTTCGCCAGGTTGCGGGAATCGGCATCGCCGGATTCCTGGTATCCGTCGCGGCCGACTGGGGTGTCGTTCGTGGGATTTACGGGGACCGGCCGACGGGTGCACGCGGCACGCACATCCGGTTCGGTCCGTCGGCGACGGCAACCAAGGAGAAGCCCAGACCGGGTGCGCCGCACCCCTGAGGGCCGGACCTCAGTTGGTTAGGAACCAATGGATGAACTTACAGTGGTCGCAGACGAGGCAGTACGCCTGTCGGTCCACCCAGTCCGGGTTCATCGTGTTCATCAGCGAGGTGTCCATGTGGGAGCGCCGCCGATGAAAGGTTTCGTGGTGGCACATCAAACACTTCAGCTTGTGGCCGTCCACTTCCGCGGGAGTGGCCTCGGAGTTGATCAACGAATTCAGGGGCATGGTCGAACGGGATGGATTGGCGGCGCATCCCTCAGGGCGCTTCAGGGGCACGGGGACGCCTGAAGGAAGCGGCCATCTTTCGGGATTGAGCGGAGGAAACCACAGCCCGCTCCGGGAGGGAAGCCCCGGGTTGGTTCGGGTTGATTCGGATCCTGGCGGACTGCCACCTACACGATGTCGGGTTCGCCAATGACCGCGGTGCCATCGCGGGTCTGGACTCCAGGAGTGCGGAGGCATTCCGCGGGGTCGGTGTAACCCGGGATGATGCGTCCGAGCTGGTCGTCCGTCGCCCCCAGATGATTGCGAAGGAGGCGACCGAGGACCGAACGATAGTCCGTGTTGCGCCGGAGATAACGATCGCCCGCCTGGAACAGGGAACCTTTGGCACCCGGCTGCCAGGGCTGGATCTCGTCCCCGGGGCCCCCGCAATTGAGGATTCCGGATCGGGCAACGCCTCCGGCATTTCCGGGGCGGAATCCTTTGACGTTGCCGCCAGCCACCAGCATGACACTGGCCTCCGCGTGGTCGGTTCCGGCGTCGGCGTTTTCCACCGTGGTGCGGCCGAACTCGGACAGCGTCACCACCACCAGGTCGTCCCAGCGGCATTTGTCGGCGTAGCGCGTGAAATATTTCTGGAGCGCATATAGGGACCATCCGACCCGGCGGAGCAATCCCGCGTGGGCACCCGTGTGGGCTCCGGTGCCATTCTGCTCGTTCTTCGGATCCACCTGGCCGCTGTGGGTGTCCCATCCGTCAATGGAAACGCCAGAAACGATCGCGTCGGTTTTGTTGAGCACGATGGACGCGGCCTTGAGGTTCTTGAAGAAATCCTGGGCACCGGTTGGGACAACAAACTTGGAAGACTGGTTGCCGCCCGTCCGGGCCCACCCGCCGTTCTTTTCCTCCGTGGTGGGGAACAGGTAATAGCCCCCGTCGTTCGTGGCCGCCCATTCGGTGTCGCCATCGGTGGCAACGTCATCCCGGAAGGTGTTGCTCGCCTCGTCGAAGCGGAGTTGCGCGAAGAGTTCCAGCGTCTGGGACAGATTCTGGTACTGCAGCGCGAGCAGGTCCCGGTCGCGCTTTTCGGCAAAGACGATCTGGTTCGCCGCTGCGAGCGCGGCGTCGGCCTTGCGGTTGGCGGCCGCCGTGTTGGGCACGGCGAGGAGATTGTACCGCGTGGGATCGCTGAGATTCGTCATGGCGGCGCGGGAACCGCGGAGGATCAGTGGAAGCGAGGACGCAATGCTGACTCCCGTGAGGGGCGAGGTGTTGGCCAATCCGGACTCGACCATGGCGCGGTACAGGAGCCCGTCCTTGACCCGGTCGTCGCGGGGCGCGCCCGTTTCCCAGTAGGCCTGCGAATCGAAATGTGAGCGTGACTGACGGGGGTATCCCACGCGGTGCACGAGCGCCAGCTGTCCCGCGTTGTACAGCGGCGCGAGGAACTTCAGGGACGGATGAAGCGCTGCGAACCCGTTGCCCAGGGGAAGGGCGAAGGGATGGGAATAGGTCCCGACTGCGGAGCCGGCTTCCGGAAACGGGACGGGGCCAAGGCGTGCGATGGGTTGTGCCGGATCCTCAGTCAGTCCGATATTGGGCCGACTGGCGGCATAGGCGGGATCGCCCAGGGGTGCGACCGTGTTCAGTCCGTCGTTGGCGCCGCGGAGAAAAATGAACAGCAGCTTCCGCACGCGTCCGTTGGGCCCGGGTTGACCGATGCTTCCTTCGGCGAGCGCCCGTTGGAGCACGAATGGGACATCGGACAGCGTGGCCAGGGCGGTACCCAGCCCCAGCGCGGAGGCGTGCGAAAGAAAGGAGCGTCGGCTGAGGATGTTCATGGCGTGGAATCGGCGGGCAGTCATTGCTCCTGGAACCGCTGGGTGGTCATCAGAAGGGCGGCGAGTCCGCGGATTCTCAGGTCGTAGTCGGAACTTCCGGGGATCAGGGCGGCAAGCGGGGAGGGGTTTTTTCCGTCATCTGCCGTATCGAGGAACTGAACGGCGATCGCGCGATATCCGGCGAGATTGGCGGCGCCTTCCCCGGGGAACAGGGTGCGGACGAAGAAATCGGCGACCGCGGGAGCGCTGCGGAGGGATGCCGCGGGGAGGGACAGTTGCAGCAATCCGACCGGATCGATGTGGGTGGCCGCGCCGGCATCGTCCTTGCCGTCCATGCCCGGGGGCATCATGGCCGACTGCACGAACCGCAGGCGCTCGGAAAGGGTTCCCCCGCTGATCCAGCCGGGGGCGTCCTCCGGATATCCGTTTGGCTCGGCCCGGTCGAAGGGCCGCATGCGACCTGCCCGGTTCATCATGTTGTAGAGGCTGTAGCCGTCGGACTCGGCGGTGAAGGTGTCGTCGGGACGCCGCGCCCGGAGCGCCCGCACCGTGCTCGCCGCGAATTCCAGCGGCGTCTTGACCTTCTGCAGGGATCCGCCGTGTCCCCGGAACAAATCCGAACTGAAGATGACGTTCAACACCGATCGGAGTTGTCCCCGCGGATTCCCGTTCTCCCAAGCCAGCATGCATGCATGTACCAGTTCCTCCTCCGGCGACGTGACCCCGTCGGTGAAGTCGTATCCCACCTGGAAGCCGTCGTGCACGAACCACTGGCAGAGCTTCACACTGAGGAATTCCTCGGTGAAGGGCTGGTTGGCCATGTGGCTGAGTATGGCGTAGCCGTCCTTCATCCCGGAATTGCCCGAGCGCGCGGGAAGGGTCAGCCCATAGGGCTGCCCGGCCCATGGGGGGCCGAATCGGGCGGGGACCCGCTTGGCTTCCCCGCGCTGTCCGGCGGCGTTCCATTCGTAGAAAATGTTTTTTGCCCGGTTGTTGTGCCGGTCGCTGCGGTAATTGCACGCCCACACCCCGACGACGTTGGTATTGGCGTTCAGTCCGGTTCCCGTGACGGTGGGATCCAGATAGGTGGTGCTGCGGGCGGCGAACGGATTGAACTCGTTCGCGGGATTCACCAGTTCGATGGACCATCCCGTCCACGCCCGGGAGATCTCCTCGATGTCCTTTTGCGAATACCCATTGTCGACTCCGAAGCTGAACAACTCGCAGAGCTCCCGCGCGTAGTTCTCGTTGGCCACATTGTTGCCGTTTCCGCGGGACGACACGGTGTCGAGATAGACGATCATCGCGGGACTCTCGGCGCTGATGCGGAGGAGATCCTCAAACGTCACCTGCGGCTTCATCAGGGCGTCGCGCCAGCGGAGGTTCTCAACGAACTCGGTTCGGACGGAAAGGAGCTCCGAATCCGCGGCACTATATCCATGGTTGTCGAAGTAATCCTGGGTCTTGGAGACCTGGGTGACGAAGTGGTTTTCCAGGAACTGGCGCAGCACTTCGGTGAGCTGCCGTGGGGACTGGATCGCGTGGAGCAGGTGCCACGCGCGAAGGTCCGCTCGGGTGGCCGTGCCCTGCTGAAGGCGGGCAAACAGGGGGGCGGGCGTGTTTTCCTGACCGGCCATCCCGTGCTCGCTGGCGACGCCCGACCCGGACAGACGGAGGGTCAGCCGCGCCCGCTGGGAGGATGTGAAATACCAGTAGCTCAGCGTGTAGGTCTGCGCCGGATTCAGGGCGGGGGTGATGAGCTGGTAGATCGAACTGCCCTGGGTTGACCCGGCCTCGGAGGAGATTACATGGAGCGACGCACCGCCGGAGTGGACCGGGTTCGAGCTGCGGGCCGAGCCTATCAAGTTCGGGGAGATCTTCCAGTCGGGACCCAGGCTGGTTTCAAAGCCGCCATTCCTGAGCAGGTTCGGCTGGCTTCCATCGTCTGAATTGCCTTCCACGAGGCGGAGATCGTCCAAGTAGGCCTCTCCCGCGCCGTCGAGGTAGATGTAAATCTTGGACGCGCTGCCGGGTCCGCTGGCGGTGGCCCGGGTCCAATGGGGGGTGGAGTTCAGGACGTCCAGATCCGAGGGAATCGTCTCCGGAGACAACTGTTCCGCGATGTAGGCGTCCGGACCCATGGCTCGAACCCGTGCTAGGTCATCAGGCGTCGGCCCGTAGGCCAGCCGGTTTAGGACGGTTGCGGTCAGCAGGTCGCGGTCGCTCATCGGGGTCGCGTCCACTCGAAAGAATCCGCGATCCGCCGGGGCGGGTCCCGTCCAGTCGAATCCGTTCCAAACACCGCCGGCCTCGGTGAAGACGTTCTCCACCGCGGGAGCCCCAAGAACGTGGTACGCCTCCGCCGCCGGTGCGGGTTGGACCGAAAGTCGGGCTTCGTCGTTGGAGAGGGACAGTGATTTAACCCGGGGCGGGGGTTGAGGGTCCCCGACCAACGGTCGATGCGCGAGGAGGCTTGCAGCGACCAGTACAAGGCGGATCCGGAGGGAGTTTCCGGCACGTCGACGGGATTCCATGAGACCGGGACAAAATAAGCAGGATGCGGGCCGGGCTCCAGGCAAGTTGACGACAGGATGCCCGGGGCGGGAATCGTGGATTTCCGACGTAAACGATCTTGCCGGAAATTCCCGTTCGCGAGCACTGTGGGCAATCCACCGGAAGGCTTGCCCTAGTTTCAGTAGCGCCGGCTTCCGAAGGATTCGAGCATGCACGACCAAGGGGGCAATGGGAACGGGCGAATTCCCACGGAGGGATTTCGGCCGGCATGCTCCCCGTCGGGTTCTCTGGCGCCGGAGCACCGGCGCCTGGGCTTGTTTTTTTTGGAGGGGGAACATTGGTTTCGGGCGACTGACGACACAGCTCCAACAGTCAGTCGGGTTAGCCGCACAGCCACGGTGGGGACTAGGCTGGGCTGATCGGAGCCACCGGGCGTGTGCCGGGGGCTCTGACCGGGACGATGTTTCCCCTCCTTTTCCAATTCGTGTGATTCCCGGAGGGGTTTGCCTGCACCCGGCGTCCTGGGCATTGGAATTGGATTTCGGGGAACCGGTCTTCAGGATCACGCCATGCGGCCTGTGGACATGACTCCGTTCGGTTCGGAACTCGCGATCAAGTGGGACGACGGTTCCGAATCGTTTATCTCCCTGGAAACGCTGCGCCGATTTTGTCCGTGCGCGTCCTGCCTCGGGGAAAAGGACATTTTCGGCACCACCTACAAACCTCCGGCACGCCCCTACAGTCCCAATGCGTTCCAGTTGGTGCGGATTGCCCCTGTGGGCGGTTATGGCATGCAGCCCGCGTGGGCGGACGGCCATGGATCAGGAATTTACTCCTGGGAATACCTGAGGCGCGTCGGGGATGCGCCGTGACGGGCGGAACCGGGGTCGGAATTCCCATGGAAGAGGGGGGCAGAATTTTGTAAGGAAGCATCCCAGTGCGGGGTTATCCCTGTGTGACCATGGCACTTCACTCCTCTCCGACGGCCGTCAGCACCCTGGCGACCAAGCGCAGCCTGATTGAAAACATCAGTGATCCCTCGCTCGGGACACGCTGGAATGAGTTCGACCAGATCTATCGGCGGGTCGTGCTCGGCATGGCGTGCAGGTCCGGATTGACCCTTCAGGACGCCCAGGATGTTACCCAGGACGTGTTCCGGGACCTGTGTCGCGGGTTGGTGGGATTCAAGCTGGGGGAACGCCGGGGCAGCTTCCGCAACTTCCTGTTCCGCCTGGTCCGCTGGCGCATCACCTCCCGCATCCGCCAGTTGAAGACCCACACGGCCGCCTCCCTGGATGCCGAGGATTCCCCCGTGGGGGAACTGGCGGCACCGGAGGGGGAGTCCGGGATGACCGAAACGGAATTTCAGGAGGCCCTCACGCGGTCGATGGAAGTCTTGGGCCGTGAGATGAAGGCGCGCGATTTGCAGATCCTGGAATTGTACTACTGCGCGGACTGGCCCGCCCAACGGATTGCCAAGGCCCTGAAGATGCCGGTGGCCACGGTTTACGTGGTGGCTCACCGCCACAAACGCCGCCTGGCCCGGGAAATTCTGAAGCGCCTTTAACTCGCGCGAGTCCGTCGAGTCCGCAAGATGCTCGAATGCTCCGTTGCGGACCCGAAGCGTCCCCCGGATTCCCCCGCCCCTGGTTCTCCACTCCCTACGGTTGAAGATGCCGGGGACCCGTGCGTCCATACGGCATGCGACCGATTCCCCGCCGCCGGTTTCTCGTTCACTCCACGCTGGTCGCCGGTGCGGGTGCTCTCCACGGTCCCCAACTCTTGGCGCGTCCAGAGGCACCGTTGGTCGCCGTGCCCGAGGTTCGGCTGAAGCGATTGTCCAAGGGAGCCAATGTGTGCGGATGGTTTCGATTCGCGCCGAAGGCGTCACCGGAGCATTTCCGGAACTATATTCCCGAATCCGAGGCGCAGGAGATGGCCAGACTGGGACTGCGCCACGTCCGGCTGTGCATCGTCCCGCCGATGGTGATGGATCCCGCCACCGGCGCCCTGCTCGAAGACCGGGTCCGTGAGGTGGAGGCGGCCATCGCACGGTTTCATCGGGCCGGCCTTCTGGTTGTGGTGGATCCCCACAACGAAGACCGGAAGGTGGAACTCGACCCGGCCTGGCAGGACGCCTTCGTCCGGTTCTGGGGAGCCTTCGCCGCACGCCTTTCGGTCATGGATCCCGACCTGACGGTTTTGGAGACCGTCAATGAACCGGTGTTTTCCGGTCGGGACGCGGAATGGAATGCGCTCAATGAACGTCTGCTGGCCGCGATGCGTCGTGCCGCGCCCGCGCATACCCTGATGACCTCCGGCCCCGGCTGGGGCGGGATCGACGGGCTTCTCAAGTTGAAACCGGTTGCTGATCGGAACGTCGTCTATTCCTTCCACTGCTATGACCCGTTTCCGTTCACCCACCAGGGCGCGACTTGGGCCGGTCCCGACGTGAAGCCGCTCCGGGGAGTGCCGTATCCGTCGAGTCCCGAGGCCGTGGCTGGATTGCTTCCCGGACTCGAAGCGTCCCCGGGCTCGAAGGCGTTGGTGGAAAAGTACGGAAGCGAGCGGTGGAACCGGGAGCGGCTGGCGGCCCGGTTTCGTCAGGGCATCGACTGGGGGGCGTGGAACGGAGTGCCCTTGTATTGCGGGGAATTCGGGGTCTATCCGCCTTTTGCGAAGCCGGAGGATCGCGCGGCGTGGTTCCGGGATTTTGGCGGGGTGCTCGCGGACAACCGGATCGGCTGGGCCGTGTGGGGATGGGACGAAGGCTTTGGCTTGAATCGGACCCATCGCAACGGGCGACCCGCCGTTGATTCCGTCGTGGCGTCAGCGCTCGGCTTGAAGACGGCGTGACGGGCTGCCTCCGTTCGTAGTGCAGGCTTCAGGCTGTCCGACCTGCAACCGCGGTCCCACGAAGAAAAGAAAGAGCCGACTGGGGGCTGGACTACGAACGACCCGCTTGTAGTGCAGGCTTTAGCCTGTCCGGCGGGTGGAGGGTGTGAATCCAGAACGGTAACCGTGAAGGGAGAACAGCCTAAAGGCTGGACTACGAACGAACTCCGCGCCGCAATTCGCCTGGTGAACCCATCCGTGCTTTCGGGGTGCATTTCCTCCCGGAACTCGGGCAGCCTATCTCCTGTGAACGCCTTGCGAATCGTCCCGCTGATCGCCCTCGTTGCCCTCCCCGCCCGCGGCGCCACCCCCACGGTCAACCAGCGCACCTTCACCGTCCCGGACGGCTTCGAGGTCACCCTCGCGGCGTCGTCGGACCGTGTTCCACGTCCGGTAAGCGCGAGTCTCGACGATCACGGCAACCTGTATGTCACCGACTCGTCGGGTTCCAACGAGGCACCCGCGGAACAGCTCAAGCATCCCAACCATCGGCTGCTTCGCCTGGAGGATACGGACGGCGACGGGGTGTACGACCGGACCGTGGTGTTCGCAGAGCAGGTCATGTTCCCGCAGGGATGCCTTTGGTACGACGGCTCCGTGTACGTGGCTGCACCGCCGAGCATCTGGAAATTCACCGACACGGATGGCGACGGGAAGGCCGACCGCCGGGAGGAGTGGTTCAAGGGCGGCTCGCTGACCGGGTGCGCCAATGACATCCACGGTCCCTATCTGGGTCCGGATGGCTATATCTACTGGACCAAGGGCGCCTTCGCGGAGCAGACGCATCCGCTGGGGAACGGACGCGTCCTTAAGGACAAGGCGGCGCACATCTACCGGGCCCGCCCGGATGGATCGGACCTCGATGTCGTGATGTCCGGAGGCATGGACAACCCGGTGGAGATCACTTTCACCCCCGACGGCGAGACCCTCTTTTCCAGCACATTCATCGACTTCACCCAACCGGGATTCCGCGACGGCGTGGCGCACGCGATCTATGGGGGAGTTTACGGCAAGGTGAATGATGTGCTCGACGATGGCCGGGTGACCCGGACCGGACCGGACCTCTTCCACCCGTTCTTTGAGGCGGGCCCGGCTGCGGAGTGCGGTCTGACGCGATATGAGTCGGCGGCGTTTGGAGTGGACTACCGCGACAACCTGTTTGCCACCACCTTCAACCTGCACAAGGTCACGCGCCACATCCTGCGCCCGTCGGGAGCGACCTACGCGAGCACGGACAGCGATTTTCTGGTTTCGGATCACCCGGACTTCCATCCCACCGACGTGCTGGAGGACGCGGATGGGAGCCTGCTCGTCGTGGATACCGGCGGGTGGTACCGCCTCTGTTGTCCGAGTTCGCAGCTCGCCAAGCCGGACGTGCTGGGTGCGGTGTATCGTATTCGGCGAACCGGCGCACCCCGGCCCAAGGATCTTTGGAATGGGATTGCGGCCCGGATTCCCCAGCAGGCGAATTCCGGCGGAATCGACCAGGCGGCTGGATTGCTTGCCTCGGATCCGCCTCAGCTCCGCGCGGCGGCAGTACAGTGGCTGGTCAAGTCGGGGGCTCCGGCACTTCCGGCGCTGAGGAAGGCGGCGCTGGAGGGCAGCTCTTGGCGTCAACGACAGGAGGCCGTTTGGGCGGCGTTTCGCATTGGCACACCTGCGGCGTCCGCGCTGTTCGTGGAAGCCTTGGATCACCCGGATCCGGGACTCCGCCGCGCCGCGGCCAAGGCGTTGTCGCTCCGGCCTGATCCCGCCTCCGAAGCCCGACTGTTGAAGCTGGCGGCGAGTGACGATGCGGCGTTGGTGCGGTCCGCGGCCGAGGGACTCGGGCGCCTCCGTTCGCGGTCGGCGGTACCGGTCCTCCTGGCGAAGACCTCCAAGGCCGACGATGCCTTTCTGGAGCACAGCTTGATCTATGCCTTGATCCAGATCGCGGCGCCGGAAGAGACCCGGGCTGGACTGTCCGCTCCGTCGATGGAAACCCGTCGGGCGGCGTTGATCGCGCTCGACCAGATGGAGGGGGGCGGGCTGAAGGCGACGGACGTGGTGCCTTTTCTCAATGTCCCGGATGAATCGCTTCGCGGGGCTGCGGACTGGATCCTCGGCCGGCATCCGGCGTGGGGTGCGGAACTCGCGGATTGGTTCCGGGCCCGCCTCGTGGGACCGGGTCTCTCCGCGGATGCCCGGACTTCGCTGGAGAGCCAGATGGGAATCCTGACCCAGGATGCGCGCGGACAGGAACTCCTGGCGGATGCGGTCATGCTGCCGGGCTTCCCGGGGAGCACGCGCTTGGCCGCACTGCGGGCGATGGCCGGGGCGGGCTTGAAGGAACCGCCGACGCGCTGGCGGGATTCGGTGCTGGTCGTCCTGCACGGGAATGGACCTGAAGTCGCGACTGCGGTGACGACGGCGAAGTCATTGAATGCCGATCCCGCTGTGGTGTCCGCCTTGCTGGCGCTGTCCCGGGACACGGCGCGACCCGCCGAACTTCGGCTGGGGGCGTTGGCAGCCCTTCCGGGCGGAGTGGCGTTGGATCCTGGCGACGTGGCGTTCCTGCGCACCCAGTTGGACGGCTCGCTGGCGCCGGCCGTCCGGGCCAAGGCCGCGGGAGTCCTGGGGAGGGCGAAGCTGGATCCGGCGTCGCTGCAGGTGATGGCGGCGGATTTGAAGGCGGCGGGTCCGCTGGAGCTCAATCTGCTGTTGCAGGCGTATGATGCGGGTGGAGACGAAGCGCTCGGACGCAACCTGCTCGCGGCGCTTCAGGAGTCGAAGAGTGCGCGGGCGTTGCATCCCACACAGCTCAAGCCCCACTTCGCGAAGTTTCCGGATCCGGTGAAGGTGGAGTCCGAGACTTTCATTGCCAGCCTCAACGCCGATGCCGCACAGCAGGCGCACCGGCTCGACGCATTGCTGGAGGAATTGAAGGCGGCCAACGGGGACCTGCGCCGCGGCCAGACGGTGTTCAATGGGTCCAAGGCGGCGTGTTCCACCTGCCATCGGATCGGCTACCTGGGCGGCAACGTCGGACCCGAGTTGACGAAGATCGGCGAGGTGCGCAGTGAGCGGGATCTTCTGGAGTCCATTGTCTATCCCAGCCTGAGTTTCGTCCGGAGCTATGAACCCAGTCGCGTCACTCTGAAAGGCGGTGACGAGATCAACGGCATCGTGCGGCGCGAGACGCCCGAGGAGATCACGCTCGTGACCGGTCCGGGAGCGGAGCAGCGGATCCGGCGCGAGGAGATCGCGGAGATCCAGCCCGGGGTCATCAGCGTCATGCCGGGCGGCCTGGATGGGCAACTGAGCCGACAGGAACTTGCCGACCTCCTCGTCTTTGTGAAGACCGTTCGGTGGCGCTAAGGCCCCAATTCCCGCCCAGGGTCCGAAGTGGGTAGGGATGGCTTGGCTCCGTCCCTAATCACGTCCGGGACCTCGTTGAAGAATGAATCAGAGAGGTGGTACCCCAAGGAACAGGACGACCGCGAAGAGACTAAGTCGTGAGGAATAGACGACATGCCGTTCCTGGTCATGGTTGCACATCGTCGTGAGGGCCACGGACCGATAGCCGCGAATCAGTCGCCGAGAGCAGCGAACACTGAAGGGCCGCGAAATCCGGCCTCGAAGAGGCTGTGGGACTTAAGGTTCTCGTCAGGGCAATCCCCGGGGTGCCGTCGCTTTCAACCAAGGCACCTCATGCCCCAGGAATGGACGTCAGTGGTATTCCTGGACGGTCTTAACCGCGTAACCACTCTTTTGCAGGGCGGCGATGGCCATCACGGCCGCCTTGGCGCCACTGATGGTGGTGATGATCGGGGTGCCCGTCATCACGGCCGTGGTCCGAATCTTCACTTCGTCCGCGCGGGGAGCGGATCCACTGGGTGTATTGATCACCAGGTGAAGTTCCTTGTTCTTGAGCAGATCCACCGCGGTGGGGCGACCTTCGTTCAATTTGAAGATCCTCTGCACCTTGAGCCCGGCCTGCTCCAACAAATTCGCGGTGCCGCCGGTGGCCACGAGTTCGAATCCGAGGCGCGCCAGTTCCGTTCCGAGCGCCGCCACCGAGGGCTTGTGGGCGTCGCCCACGCTGAGAAACACCCGCCCCTTGAGAGGCAGCGGAGATCCCGCCGCCATCTGCGCCTTGGCGTAGGCGATCCCGAGATCCGCATCCAGGCCCATCACCTCGCCGGTGGAACGCATCTCCGGGGAAAGGATGATGTCCTGTCCGGGAAACTTGTTGAACGGGAAGACGGACTCCTTCACGGCCCAGTACTTGGGCCAGATTTCCGCGGTGAAGCCGAGGTCCCGGAGCGTCTTTCCCGCCATGACCTTCGCGGCCAGCTTGGCCAGGGGCTGTCCAATCGCCTTGGAGACGAACGGCACGGTGCGGGACGCGCGCGGATTGACCTCCAGCACGTATACCACGTCGTCCTTCACGGCGTACTGCACGTTCATCAGGCCGCAGACCCGAAGTTCCCGGGCCATGGCATGCGTGTGCTTGCGGATCGTTTCCACCACGGCTGGGGACAGCGTATGCGGCGGGAGGACCATCGCGGCGTCGCCGGAGTGCACGCCGGCGAATTCGATATGCTCCAGCATGCCCCCGATGACGATGGTGCCCTGAGACGGATCCTCAAAATGGCCGACGTCGGCGATGCAGTCCACGTCCACCTCCGTGGCGTCCTCGAGGAACTTGTCCACGAGCACGGGGCGTTCCGGGGACGCCTCAACCGCCACGCGCATGTAGTGCTGCAATTCGTGGTCCGTATACACGATCTGCATGGCGCGGCCGCCCAGAACGAAGGACGGACGGACCAGCACCGGGTAGCCCAGCGTCTGGGCGATGGCCAGGGCCTCCGCTTCGCTGGTGGCCAGGCCGTTTCGGGGCTGCGGAATTCCCAGGCGGTCCAGCATGGCCGCGAACAGCTTCCGATCCTCCGCGATCTCGATGCTTTCGGGTGAGGTACCGATGATCCGGACGCCATTCTTCTTCAGCGCGAGGGCGAGATTCAGGGGCGTCTGTCCCCCGAACTGCGCGATGGCCCCCCAGCACTTCTCCCGCTGGTAGATGTGCAGCACGTCCTCCAGCGTCAGGGGCTCGAAGAACAACTTGTCCGACGTGTCGTAATCCGTGGAAACGGTTTCCGGATTCGAATTCACCATCAACGTTTCAAAGCCGTCCTCCTTGAGGGCAAACGCGGCGTGGACGCAGCAATAGTCGAACTCAATGCCCTGGCCGATGCGGTTGGGTCCACCGCCCAGGATCATCACCTTTCGCCGGTCCGACGGCGTCACCTCGTCGTCCCCGCGGTCGTAGGTCGAGTAGTAGTAGGGGGTGTACGCCTCGAATTCGGCGGCGCAGGTGTCGACGAGCCGGTAGCTGGGAACCAATCCCGCACGCTGGCGCTCGGCGCGCACGGCATCCTCCGTCGTGGAGGTCAGATGGGCGATCTGGCGGTCAGAGAATCCGAGGGACTTGGCCCGGGCAAGAAGTGCAGCATTCATCAGGGTCGCAGGACGCAGAAAATCGGGCGCAGGAAGCCAGAGGCGGCCCGTGGTGTCGAGGCACGATTGCAGGCCCCCAACGGCGGCGAGCCCCCCCGGAATCGGGGAATGGGAATCGTCAGGGGTTCGGAGAGGCCGGAACCAGGGGGCGCGCGAGGTCGCCTGGACGCGGACTTCCCCGGACAATGTCCGCCACGGTGCTCGTGTTTCGGACCGGGCCGGTGATTTTGAGTTCCCCAACGACCTCGTCGTCGCGCACCAGCTCGAATCGATCCCCGTCCGCCGGCATCCGGTTGAGGGAGAAGTCCAGAACGACAAACTTCAGGCGTTCGTTCACTGACTGGACCCGGCCCAGGCTGTCCCCCAGGGGCTGGTACTTCCGCACAACGGGTGCGGGCGGCGGCGGGGGAGGAACCGGAATCTCGGGGAGGTTCTGACAGCCCGCCGCCAGCAGGGCCCCTCCGAGGGCGATTGTTTCCGGGAATCGCATCGGCCAATCAACGCCCCGGGGTTCACGAACGTCAATTCCGGGGACGCGGAAAGGGCGCCGGGAGCGGAGGCGCACCGTCCGTCCGCGACCATTGCCAGTCCGGTGGCGCTCGCTAACGTTGGCCCATGGATTGGCAGCAACCCGCGGCCCTGGCCGTCGTGATCGCGACGGCCGGATGGCTGGCTTGGCGGCGGATGCGTCCGCGCCGGTTCGATTTCCATCGGGAGACCGGCTGCGGCTGTGGTTCCACCGGAGGTCCCAAGCCGCCGACGGTCTGCGTCACGGGACGTCGCGGGGAACGCCCCCGGGTCATTGTCACCCCACGCTGAGACCCGTCCATTGCTGCCCATGGTTCCAAAGAATTCCCTCGTTTTCGCCGGATGGCTGACGCTGGCGCTGCTCGCCACCGCTGCCGATTCCTCCTCCCGGGATTCGGAGGCGGGCAAGGCTTTGGCTGCAGACCTGCGGGCGATGCGTCCGACCGAGAGCTTCACCAACCAGGCCTCCCTGAGGCTTCGCGACGCTGACGGAAACACCCGTCGCGTCCCCCTGACCATCATCAACCGCGTCGGGGACGGGGCGTCCTGGGAGGTGATTTACTCCGCCGGGGGAAACACTCCGGAAACGCTGGCCATGGTTCGGACTCCCGACCAACCGCCCCAGTACCGGATTACGCAGGGCACGGACGGTGCGGCTCCGGCGTCCGATTCCGCCCGATCCTTTGCCGGATCCGACTTTGCCCTCCGAGAGCTGGGATTGGAGTTTCTTCACTGGCCCGGGCAGCGCCTTCTGCCGCGGACACCACCCCCGATGAAGAAAGGCCAGCCGTGCAAGATTCTGGAAAGCACCAATCCGGCGGCGACGGGGTACACCCGGGTGGTCTCCTGGGTGAGCATCGAGCACAACGGGCTGATGCTGGCCGACGCCTATGATGCCACGGGAAAGATCGTAAAGCGGTTCAGCATCGGGTCCCTGAAGAAGGTGGACGGGGTGTGGCAGCTGCGGGACATGGAGATGATCGACGAGGTGCGGGGCACGGAGACCAAGCTGGAGTTTGAATTGAAGGCGAAGGAGTAGGGTGTCGTTCGTGCCTGCCGGATTGTACCGCGGCCGGGACTGCCTCAGGCTTCGCCGGGTTCCGGAATGCGGCGATCCACGTTCAGCTCCATTCGATGGCGGTTCTGGCGGATCGCCGGCGCCGCGAGTTTGCTGGCTGGGATCCTGACCCTTGCCGACACGGTGGTGCTGAACACGGGCGAATCCATCACGGGAACCGTGGTGGACCAGGGAGATCTGGAGGTCGTCATCGACACCCCAAACCAAGGCCGGCTCACCCTGCCGGCCCTTTCGGTGAACCGCGTCGAGCGAACCGGTGTCCCGGGACCTCTCCCGCCGGCTCCTGTCGAGCCGGAGGCGCTGGATTCCCTCCTGCAGACGAGCATTCCGGTTCCCCTCCACGAAAAACATCCTGCCGGCAATCCGATCCCGTACGCTCCCCGACCCACGCTCCCCGAGGGTACGAATTTCGTGGCTCGGGCCTATTGGGATGGGAATCTCCGATACCAGCTTTCGACCCGGCTGATTCTAAAGGATCCCCTGCGCACGGACTCCACTTGGGTGGACAACCGGCTGAGGCTGCGAGGGCACATCGGGTCCAAACTGGCGGTGGATGGCGCCGCGTTCGCGGTGACCGATGGGCAGTTGGACGTCCCGGGCGGCATTCAGGTCCGCAAATTTAGCGTCCTGACCGACGGCGAATTCGGGGTTTGGCTGACCAATCAGTTCAGCATCGAGCTGGGTCTGGTGGATGGTTCCTTCTACCTCACCAAGGCCTACTATCGCATCGTGGATCTCCCGCATGTGGGGGATCTCACCGTGGGCTATTTCTCCGCACCCCAGACGCTGGAGAACATCATGTCCTACGGAAGCCTGACCTTCATGGAACCCTCGGCCGGCACCGCGGCCTTCAGTCCGGGCAACCGCTCGGGAATCGAGTGGAACACCGCGTGTCTGGACGAACGGGTGACGGCGGCAGCGGGCATCTTCTCCCTCGGACAGGACCCCAACATCAATTTCGGAAACGCGTCGGACGCCCTCGCGCAGCCCATTGTTCGGTTCACCGGACTTCCCTGGACGGATCGGGACCGGTGGATGCACATCGGTGTCAGTGCCGCCCTCGTGTTCTCCGGCAACTCCGACATCCAGTATCAGGCGCGTCCGGAGAGCCGTCTGGCTCCATTCCTGGTCAACACCAGCACGATTGAAGCCCGAACGGCGGCCATTGGGGGCCTGGAATGGATCCAGGCCCTTGGACCCGTCCTCCTGCAATCGGAGTACGTCAGCACCGCCGTCTTCCGCGACGCCGGGAATCTGCGGTTCCAGGGCGGCTACTTCGCGGGCGGCTGGATGCTCACGGGCGAGTCGCGCCCCTACAACCGATTCATTGGCATTCCCACCCGGGTCCGCCCCGAGCACCCCCTGTGGGGTCCCAATTCCGGCTGGGGGGCATGGGAGGCGGCGGGCCGGATTTCCATCATCGACCTCACCGACGGCGATGTCTCGGGCGGGCGCATGCGCATCCTGATGGGCGGCTTGAACTGGTATTGGAACCAGTACATCCGATGGCAGCTGAACGCGGGCTACGCCGCCGTCAGCGGCGGTCCGACTCCCGGGAATCTCCTGATCTTCGAAGCCCGGTTTGAGTCGCAGTTTTAAGGTTCTGCCAATTCCGGAACAGGGTTTCAGAACCCTTCCATCCCGATCACGCGCATCAATTCCTCCAGCGTGGTCTCGCCGTTCATGACGCGACGCATTCCCTTCACCCAGAGCGTCTGCAACCCGTCGGCCACCGCAATCTGCTCCAATTGGCGGGTCGGACGCTTCTCCAGGATCGCATCTCGAAGATTCTCCCCGACCGTCAACATTTCCGTCACCGAGACGCGTCCGCTGAATCCAGTGTGGGCGCAGGCCGCACAGCCGGCTCCCTTCTGGAACTGGCACATCTCCACTTGTTCCGGGGGAAGTCGGCGGAGGAGGCTTTCGTCGGGACGATACGGTTCGGTGCAGACCGGGCAGTTGCGTCGAACGAGCCGCACGCCCATGACTCCGACAATGGAGGAGGACAGCAGGAAGGGCTCAATGCCCATGTTGATCATTCGGGCGAAAATGCCCGGGGTGCTCGCGGCGTGAATGGTGCTCAGGACCAGGTGTCCGGTCAGTCCCGCCTGGACGGCAATGTTCGCCGTCTCGGCATCGCGGATCTCACCAATCATGATCACCTGGGGGTCCTGCCGCATCAGGGACCGCAGCGCCGTGGGATAGGTGTATTCCCGGGCCGGATTGCACTGGGACTGCGCGATGAGCGGGAGATTGAACTCCACGGGGTCCTCGACCGTCGCGATGCTGATGCTGGGCCCCGAGCGATCAATCAAGTGATGCAGCGCGGCGTACAGGGCGGTGGTCTTTCCAGATCCGGTCGGGCCCGTCAGGAGAATCAGCCCGGTGGGACGGGACAGAAGTCCCTTGAGCGTGGCCAGCGTGTCGTCCTCGATGCCCAGGCCGTCGAGGTCGAAGCTCCGTCCCCGGGGGTCGAAGATACGGATGACCACCTTTTCGCCGCGGATGGTGGGGAAGGTGGAAACGCGCAGGACGACATTACCCGCCTCCTCAAAGGTATTCGCCCGCCCCTCCTGCGGCAGGGTCGTCTCATGACCGATCAGGTTCGACATGATCTTGAGCCGGCCGACGATCTTGGGCAGCAGATCGCTCGGCAGGTGCACCAATTCGTTGAGCACGCCGCTGAGTCGGATGCGGACGGCCACCGAGCTCTCCCACGGTTCGATATGGATATCGGACGCCCCCGACCGCACGGCATCCACAATCACGTGATCCACGAGCTTCATGATGTCGATGTCCTCGTCCGATCGGCAGGACTGGAGAAACTGGATGGTCTGGGAACTCATGGATTTTTGGATTTACAACGGAGAACGCTGGAAAGGATGCGGGAACGGTTCGCGAAGGCGACAACTTTCCTTGGACCGGGGTGCGGACGCAATCTCACGGCCTTAGGAAACGTGGAAAACGGTGGTTTCTTGGCAAAAAATATTTCCGGGATGAATCCGGGGGCCCGCTTCCGTCGTATCCAAAGAGGACCGAAGCGGATTGCCCATCGGAGAATCCACGATCAAGACGGCTCCCGAAGTGGCGGATTCCGAAAGGTGTGGCACGATGCCCGGTCTGAAACCTCCGGTACCCTTCATGAGCGTGATACCCCGCGGAAACCCCCAGTTCCCGGAACGATCGTGCCTGTACGAGTGCCGTGTGCTCCACCACCGCAGGGCACCCCGGGAACATCGGTTCTCCTACGGACTCTTTCTGCTTTCGGTGGACCTGGATGAACTGCCGGACCTCGACCGCCGACTGCGCCTGCTGAGCCGGAACCGCCGAAATCTTTACGAGTTGAGGGACCGGGATCACCTGGAATTCCCAACCCCCGGGGGGGGCCATGACCTGAAATCCTCGATCCGGACCTGGCTGTCCAACCAAGGCATCGCGACGGATCCCGATGTCCGCATCCAGTTGATCACCCTGCCCCGGGTGGCGGGCTACGTGTTCAATCCGGTCAGCTTTTACTTTGTGACCCGGGCGGCGGGGGACCCGGTCTGTGCCGTGGTGGAAGTGGGAAACACCTTCGGCGAGCTGAAGGCCTACGTGGTTCCACCGGAGGCAGCCACCCTGCGAGAAACGCCGGGACACCATTACCGTCGGGTCGTGCCGAAGGAATTCTACGTCTCTCCCTTCTCCAATCTGGACGTCCAGTTCGACTTCAACCTGAAGGCACCCGGGGATCGCCTGGAGATCGGCATCAACGACGTGACGACGGACGGAACGGTGCTCCTGGTCAGTATCCTGACGGGGCAGAAGCGTCCGCTGACTGATCTTCAACTGATTCGGCTCACGGCGAAGTATCCGCTGGTCACGCTGCGGGTGATCAGCCTGATCCATTGGGAAGCCTTTCGACTTTGGATCAAACGCCTCCCCTGGCACCGCAAGGCGGAGAATCCGGCACTCCAGACCGGTGTCCATCGCCCCCACGCTTCCCTTCGGTCCTCCCCGTCGACCCTGACCATCCCTTCTCATTCCTTAACACGTTCGTGATGTCTAGAATTCCGCCCCTTCTCCTGTCCCTCGGCCTGCTCACCGCACCGTCCCTCGTTCGCGCCTCCGACTGGTCGTCGTGGAGGGGACCCGCCCGCGATGGCCAGTCCCCGGAAACAGGTTGGTCCCATGAGTGGCCATCCGACGGACCCCGGATCCTGTGGAAGGCCGGCGTCGGAACCGGGTTTTCCTCCATGGTCGTTTCGGACGGACGCCTGTACACGATGGGCTGGTCGAACGACGAAGACCATGTCTTCTGCCTCAACGCGGTGACGGGCGCCACCAATTGGATCGCGAGGTATCCGCAGGGCTTGGGGAACAAGATGTACGAGGGCGGTCCCAATTCGACTCCGCTCGTGGTCGGCAACCGGGTGTTCACGGCCAGCAAGACGGGACTGATCCATGCCTTCGACACCGCCACGGGAAACCCGGTCTGGAAAAAGTCCCTAAAGGAAGCCGTCGGCGCCGAGTTGTCCGACTGGGGTGTTTCCGGCGCGCCGGTGCTGGCGGATGCCCGGACGCTGCTCATCAACTACGGACCGCACGGAGTTGCGCTGGACCCCGAAACCGGTGCGGTCCGGTGGAGTTCTGGGCGCAAGAAGGATATGAGTTTTGCAGCCCCCGTGGTCCTGGGTCTAGAAGGGAAACCAGCCGCGCTGTTCTTTATGTCCGAAGCCCTGGTTGCCGTGGATCCGTCCAGTGGCGAAGAACTATGGCGTTCGTCCTTCGGAAAGGGATACCGGACCCATTGTTCGGATCCCCTCGTCGCGGGAAACCGTGTGTTCATCAGCTCCGGGGATGATGGAGGAGAATTGCTGGAAGTCACCCTGAGCGGCGCGAAACGCCTGTGGAAGAACGCGAACCTGTCCACCTTCACCGGCACGGCGGTGTTGGTGGGCCAACACCTCTTCGGACTCGACACCGCCGGATACAAGGGTCCCGAGCAGGAACTTCGTTGCGTGGATTTGGCGACCGGATCGGTGAAGTGGGGGGAGAAGGGATTCGGCCAGGGCAGTCTGATTGCCGCCGGCGACCGGCTGATCGTGCAGGGCGACAGGGGCGAGGTCAGCGTTGTCCGCGCCTCCCCGGAACGCTTTGAACTCCTGGCCCGTTGCCAGCCCATCGGAGGCAAGTGCTGGACCACACCTGCGCTATCCGATGGACGCCTCTACGTCCGGAACGCCCGCGGCGACCTCGCCTGTCTCGACCTGAACTCGGCAGCGTCCAACAGCCGCTGACCCGATTTCCATTTCCGTGAACCCTCTTGATTCCAACCCCCTCGCCTTTGCCGGCTCCACCGCCGCCGAAGAGGACTGCGCTCCCCAGGTGCGGGCCCCGTGGCCCGACCGCATCAGCCAGCGGCTGGTGCTCCAGGCCTTCCAGGGAATGACCCGCGGACGCCTGGTGCTCCGGCTTCCGGACGGCACGATGTTCCACAGCAGAAACGTTGATTCCAGTCCGGTGGCCGAGATTCACGTGCACCGCAGCCGGTTCTTTCGACGGTGCGCTCTTCACGGCGACATCGGATTTGGCGAGGCCTTTCAGGATGGCGATTGGACCACGCCGGACCTGACGTCCGTCATCGGATGGTTCTGCGCCAATGTCGATCAGGCGCCGTGCATGTCCGGCTCCCAACGCCGGGATCCCGGCCTGGGCATCCTCACCTTGGTCAACCGGGTCCGCCACCGCCTGAATCGTAACACCCTCCGCGGTGCCCGTTCCAACATCCGGTCGCACTACGATCTGGGAAATGAGTTCTACGCCCTGTGGCTGGATTCCACGATGACGTACTCCAGCGCCCTGTTTGAGCATCCGGATCAGGATTTATCCGAAGCGCAGGAGGCCAAGTACGCGAGGCTTTGCCGCGAGCTGCGGCTGCGACCCACGGACTCGGTGCTGGAGATCGGCTCGGGCTGGGGTGGTTTCGCGAGCCATGTTGTGCGAAACCACGGATGTCGTGTGACGACGGTGACGATCTCCGAGGAGCAGGCGCGATACGTCCGGGAGCGCTTCGAGCGCGAGGGGCTCGCCGGACGCGCCGAGGTACGGCTGCAGGACTATCGGACCATTTCGGGACGTTTCGACCGGGTCTGCAGCATCGAAATGCTGGAGGCCGTGGGCGACCAATACCTCGACACGTATTTCGCAAAGGTGCAGTCCCTGCTGACCCCCGACGGCCGGTTTGCCGCGCAGTTCATCACCTGCCCGGACGCGCGGCACGCCGAGCTTCGCCGGGGCGTGGACTGGATCCAGAAGCACATCTTCCCCGGATCCCTGCTGCTGTCGATGAACCGCGTCGGGGCCGCGGTGGAACGGACCGGGAACCTGTGGCTCGAAAACCTTCAGGACCTCGGATTGGACTATGCCCGGACGCTCCGTCATTGGCGGGAACGCTTCAACGCGCGTCGCGAGGAGGTTCTGGGCCAGGGTTTCGATGACCGGTTTCTGAGGACCTGGAACTATTACCTCGCCTATTGCGAAGCGGCCTTCGCCTGGAGAAACATCAGTGTGGTCCAAGCGACTTGGAGTCGGCCGGGAGTGAGGGAATAGGTGTGGATCACTGGTCATTGGTCATTCGTTCGTGGTCCGTGGCGGGAAGGAGGGGAAAGTGATAGTTCTGCTCAGAATTCTGTTCTTGGGGGTACTGCTGGCCATGCTCTCGGTCACGGGCTGGGCTTCGTCGCAGGTGGCCCTTTGGAAAATTCCGGCGTCGGTGGGCGGCCATCCATGGTTCATCGCCACGCTGTTCGACACCTACTTTGCCTTCCTGACCTTTTGGCTTTGGTTGGCGTACAAGGAACGGCATTGGCCGGCGCGCTTCGCGTGGCTGGTGGCCATCCTGCTCCTCGGAAACATTGCCATGGCGGGATACATGCTCTTCCAACTGTTCCGACTGCCGCGCACCGCGACGCTGGAGGATCTTCTGATCCGCCGGGCTCCCGTTGCGTCCTGATGTCATGAGGTCCCCATTCTGGATGCTGTTCCTTGCCGCGCTGGTTTTCGCTCTGGTGGAGATGACCGTGACCTTCGTCCTGGCCAGGCGCTGGCGGAATTACGGCATTGTGGATGTGGTTTGGTCCGGAGGGTTCGCCCTCATCGCGCTGCTCGGCCTCACCTTGTCCTGGGGCTCTCCGGACGCCGCACACGGGGCGCGACTCCGAGGGGTCCTTCTCGCGGGTATGGTCGTGATCTGGAGTCTGCGGCTGGCGGTGCACCTCGGGATCCGGGTGGCCTCGCACCATCCGGGTGAAGACGTCCGCTATGCCCAACTCCGCCGCGAATGGGGTGACTCAACCTCCCGGCGGATGTTCGGATTCTACCAGCTTCAGGGCGTACTCCAGGCCGCACTGGCCGCGCCGTTCCTGATCGTCTTCGCCTCATCCGGCACCCCGGGCAGCAGCCTTGGAACCTTCGAAGGACTTGGCATCTCCCTCTGGCTCGCAGGCATCCTCGGCGAAAGCATTGCCGACCGGCAGTTGGCGCGGTTTCGGGCGGATCCGTCCCGGCGCGGGCGCGTCTGCCAGGAAGGCCTGTGGAACTGGTCCCGGCATCCCAACTACTTCTTTGAATGGCTGGTCTGGGTGGGTTACGCCGTATTCGCGCTGGCGGTGCCCTGGGGATGGGCGGGACTGATTTCGCCGCTGCTGATGGGACACTTCCTGGTCAACGTGACCGGGATTCCGATGACGGAGGCGCTCTCGGTGAAGTCCAAAGGGGACGCCTATCGCGAGTACCAGCGCACCACCAGCGCGTTCATTCCCTGGTTCAAGCGGACCGGATGAATTCCGAAACCGCACCGCTCTCCCTGCCTTTTGCCAATGATCGACTTCCTGCTCTCCCGCGATGTCCTGCCGGATCCCGTCCTCCGCTTCGGGATCCGCCGCCTGCTCCACCAGCGGCTTCGGGAGGAACGACGCGGTGACGCCACCGCACAGCGGGCCCACTTCATGGACTTCGTGGCGAAACTTCGTTCGTCACCGATCGCCATCGAGACCGCCGCGGCCAACGAACAGCATTACGAGGTCCCGACCCGGTTCTACCAGCTCTGCCTGGGGCCCCGGCTCAAGTACAGTTCCGGCCTTTTTCCCACCGGACGCGAGACGCTCGCCGAGGCCGAGGAACTCATGCTCGACCTCACCTGTCATCGCGCCCATTTGGTGGACGGACAGGAGATCCTGGAACTCGGCTGCGGCTGGGGATCGTTGACCCTATGGATGGCGGAACGGTATCCGAACTCCCGCATCACCGGGGTCTCGAATTCACGGACGCAGCGGGAGTACATCCTTGGAGAAGCGGCGCGCCGCGGGCTCCGCAACGTGGAGATTGTCACCTGCGACATGAACCGGTTTGAACCGGAGCCCCAGGGGCAGTCCGTGGTCGGTGGTTCGTGGTCCGTGGAGGGGCACGCATCGGTGGATGGCGACTCCGCCAGGTCAACGGACCACGGACCACGAACCACGGACGACCGGCTTTGCCGGTTTCGTTTCGACCGCGTGGTGTCAGTCGAGATGTTTGAGCACATGCGGAATTACGAGCGGCTGCTCGCGTCCATTGCCCGGTGGCTGAAACCCGACGGTCGGCTGTTCATCCACATCTTCACCCACCGGGAATTCGCTTATCCATTTGAGGCGCGGGACGCGACCGATTGGATGGCGCGCTATTTCTTTACCGGCGGGATCATGCCCAGCGACGACCTCCTTCTGTACTTTCAGCGGGACGTTGAACTGCTGGATCACTGGTGTGTGAACGGCCGCCACTACCAGCAGACCGCGGAGCACTGGCTGCGGAATCTGGATGTTCACGACCCGGAGATTCGGGAGTTGCTTGCCGAGACGTACGGACGCTCCGAGGCGGATCGGTGGCGGGTCTACTGGCGCGTGTTCTTCCTGGCTTGTGCGGAGCTTTGGGGCTTCCGCGGCGGCAATGAGTGGATGGTGTCCCACTACCTTTTCCGTCCGAAGACCCGCGTCACCTGATCCGACTTCCTGCTGACGCAGCCGCATTCCAGATGCCTGGGTTGCCTTTAACCCGGCAACAAAAAACCCCTCCCGAAACCGGGAGGGGTTGGGAACCGGCGGACCGGTTTAGAACTTGTAGATGATGTTCGCCGCGAGCAGCACGGAATTATTCCGGCCATTGACGACGGAGTATCCGGGAATGCCTGCTGCAGCGCGCGATCCCACTTCGTCGATCTCGTCCACAGTGTACTGGCTCGAGAAGATGCCGCTGCCGTTCAGGTCGTGATCCCAGACGACTTCAAGACGGGTGATCACATTCGCCCACAGGGCGTAGTCGAGGGTCAGGGTCGTCGCGAACAGCCGGGTTGCACCGGAGTTCAGGAGGACGGAGTCGTAGTCGTTGATGTCCGAATTATACTTCTCGACGGTCGGACCAATGTCCCAGGCATTGACGTTCGACTTGGCGAACTCGACGCGGCCGTTGAGCTTCATCTTCTCGGAAACCTGCCAGGACACATAGCCGGCAATGGCCGTCGCCCACGTTCCGTTGCCGCCGCCATTGTTGTTGTAATCCCACGCGGCACCGACGGTGACCTCCTTGATCGGGGTCGGGACCGTGGTTCCGACGTAGTAGATCATGGCGTTCTTCCCGTTGGAAATGCCGTTGTCCACGATGCCGCCGGTGAGGGTGGCCCCGGAGATCACGCCCATGCTCTCGGGAGCCGTCAGGGTGATGGCGCCCACATAGGTCAGCGTGCCATTTCCAGCTCCGCCATTGGAAGTGAACTTGCCGTCGCTGAAGGTTCCGTCGTAGGTCTGCTTGACGTTGGTGCCGTCGTAGGCGGAATCCGCGATGCCGCCGGTCACCTTGATCCAGTCCGCGACCTGGTAGGTCGTCGTGATGCCGGTGTAGTTGATCGGCTCCAGACGGAATCCGAGGGAACGGGAGAAGTTCGGGTTGTACGGACTGTCCGCCGACTCGTACCCGGTCACGCCGTAGAGCTGGCCGACCTTGAAGTCGAGCCCGTTGCCCACCGGAGCCCGCAGCGCCACATAGGCGGCCCGGACGCCAAAGTTGTTTCCGCCCAGCGATCCCGGAATTCCCGAGGCCTGGGGTCCGAACCAGAGGTCGGCCTTGTAGCCCGCGCTCCACTGGCCTTCGTCCAACGCCTTCTCGATGGCGAGGTCCACCACGTTGAAGTTGAATCCATTCCAGGTGTCCGGAGCGGTGTTGACGAAGCGGTAGGCCGCCGATTGAACGCCCGGCTTGTAGATGGCCGAGGTGTCCACGTATCCGTTCAGCGTGGTGCCGCTGACCAGAGTGCTGACCGGGCTTTCGTCCGCCACGGCGACGACGCCCATGCTGACCACTCCCGCGGCGGCCAGCCCGATTGTCCATTTGTCAAACTTCATGAGTCGTAGTTTTGGTTTTGGTCCGCCTTGGTTGATGGAAATGGCGTAAGGCCATTAGGAAGGCAGACACAGATTGAGGGAAACATTAGGAAGTGGATGGCCCGGGACACAACAAGAAGTTTTTGGATTGGTACACTGATTTTTGGAGGCCTCCCCCGTTCGTAGTCCCGCCTTTAGCCGTATCTATGCAGTTGGATTGCTGATTTGGGTCTGGAAGTGATTTGAGGAAGTGGCTCAGTGGGTGGGATTGATGGGTATGGGTTCAACTGCAATGCAGTTGGGCCACGGGCAGCTCAGCTTCTCGAATAGCCTCTGCCACCAGGCCGTAAGGGTCCTTCCCGCACGGCCAGACGGAGGGTCAGATAGCCCCGGTGCGGCTGACAATCCCGCCGGTGGTGAAGAGTCGCATCCGCAGGGTGGCCGTGGTGACCCGATCCTCCCATCCGACGTGGCGCTGGAAGAGCACGCACAGGTTGTACGCCAGCACCGACAGACTTAGAGCTGCCTCCGTCGCGTAGAACCTCTTGAGGCAGAGCTGGGGCAACGCATAGGCGTTGGCCAATTCCTTGATGATGTTCTCGCAGTCCGCGCGCCCATTGTAACGCCGCCACACCCTCAGCCCATCCACACTCTGGGGCAGGCTCGTGATCAGCGCCTGAATCCGGTAGCCCGGACACTCGATCAACTCCCGGCCTCCGGCCTCCGGGCGCTGGCTGGTTCGGTGACGGATCAGCACCACCCGCCGCGGCCGAGCCCATCCCCAGGCCTGGTGGATCACCTCGGCCACCTCCGTCCCCGGCAGGTCGGTTGCCCGCCAGTGGGTGGCCCGGCTGATCAGGCTTCGGACGGGCTGATGCAGCCGGGCCACCACGATGTAGGGCAGTTGCTCGGCCTCCCAAAACTCCAGGAGCCGTTCATCGCAAAAGCCCGAGTCGGCCCGCACCAGTCCCAGCCGTACCCAGCTCGGTAGCCGGCCGAGCAGCTCCTGGGTGAAGGCCACCGCGTTGTTGTCCGAACGGGTGTTGCCGGGCCGAAGCCAGAACCCGGCGACCAACGGGACCTCGGAAATCATCCCCAGGAGCGGATGCAGGCACCGGCGGAAGCCTTCCGGAGTGTACGCCGAACGCACCCCCTCCTTCTGCCGGGCGTCCTCATGCAGCAAGTGGGTGGAGTCCAGATCGAGGGTGTAACCTCCCGGGTGGCTGGGCAGCCGCTCCAACCCCCATCGCCAGAGCCGCCCGAAGCACTCGGAGTTCATCCGGGCCGAGTCAAACTGCCCAAAGAAGCGGGAGTAACTCGACTGGCTGCCCAGCCGCTTGACTCCCAGCATCTCCGGCAGCAATGGGTCGATCCGCAACTGGGCACAATGGGCCAGCTTGGTGCCCCCGGAAAAGATCCCAGCCAGATACCCAAGGGCCAGGTCGGCACAGGCGATTTGGTTCGGGCTGCTGCGCCGGGGCAGCACCTGCTCCAACACCTGCCGAAATCCCCTCCCATGGAGAAAATCCGCCCATGGCCACAGCCCGGCCCGGGGCGAAATCCGCTGGTCGGTGAACCCAATTTCGATCGCTTCCCGGCCATTATGCCGTCTCATTCTTTGAGTCACTGATTGGGGAACTGATTCGTCAGGGTGCCAGGTGCTTTTTTTCATTATCTACACCAGCACTCCCCATTCAGTGGCTTCACTCAACTGCATAGATACGGCTTTAGGCGGATCGGGCGCCGGGCACACGGGCACGGAGCAGCCACGGCTCGGCCCTCCAAAATCTGGGGAGGGGCAACCCGACCCTTGGAGTTTATGCGCGGATCCGCCCGCGGAGTCCCAGGAAGCGGACAACAAAAAACCCCTCCCGAAACCGGGAGGGGTTGGGAACCGGAGGACCGGTTTAGAACTTGTAGATGATGTTCGCCGCGAGCAGCACGGAGTTGTTCCGGCCGTTGACGACGACCGGCACGTCGGACTCGTTCGCCGTGGTGTACTCGCTGGAGAAGATGTCGCTGCCGTTCAGGTCATGATCCCAGATCACCTCGAGACGGGTGATCACGTTCGCCCAAAGGGCGTAGTCGAGGGTGACCGTGGTCGAGAACAGGCGGGTCGAGCCGGTGTAGACGAAGCCATCGGTGTAGCTGTAGCTCGGGCCGAGGACGGGATCACCCAGTCCGGGTCCAATCTGCCAGGCGTTGTAGTCCGACTTACCGAACTCGCCGCGGGCATTCAGCTTCAGCTTCTCGCTGACCTGATAGGAGACATACCCGGCGATCGCCGTCGCCCAGCTGCCCTGGCCGTTGGCGTTGCTGAGGTAGTCGAAGGCGGCACCGACGGTGATCTCCTTGATCGGGGTCGGAACCGAGAGGCCCACGTAGTAGTTGAGGGTGTTCGGGGCGCCGGACAATCCGTTGTCCACGATGCCACCATAGAGCGCGGAACCCTTGAGGGCACCGAAGCTCTCCGGAGCCTTCAGGGTCACGGCGCCCATGTACGTCAGCGTGCCGTTGCCGGCGCCGCCGTTGGACGTGATGTTGCCGTTGTCGCTCGACCCGTTGTAGGTCTCCTTGACGTTGGTCCCGTTGAATGCGGAATCGGCGATGCCGCCAACCAGGCTCAGCCATTCGGCGACCTGGTAGGTGGCCGTCATGCCGGTATGGGAGAACGGTTCGAGGTTGAATCCGAGCGACCGGCTGTAGTTCGGGTTCGCGTAGCTGTCGAGAACCTCGTAGCCGATGATCGCGTCCACCTGGCCGACCTTGATGTCCAGGCCGTTGCCCAACGGCGCGCGCAGGGCCACATAGGCCTGCTTCACACCGAAGTTGTTTCCGCTCAGGGCACCGGGGAGACCGGCAGCCTGGGGACCAAACCAGAGGTCGGCCTTGTAGCCGGCGCTCCATTGGGACTCATCGAGAGCCTTCTCGATGGAGAGATCCACCACGTTGAAGTTGAACCCGTTCCACGTGTTGGGAGCGGTGTTCACGAACCGATAGGCTGCCGACTGCACGCCCGGCTTATAGATCGCGGACGTGTCCACGTATCCATTCAGGGTGGTGCCACTCACCAGCGACGTGACAGGACTCTCGTCCGCCACAGCCACTGAACCCAGACTGACCACGCCCGCGGCGGCCAGACCGACTGTCCATTTGTCAAACTTCATCTGTTCCTCCTGTGTTGTTGTGTTGCTAAGAGATCAGAACCGGCAGTAAACCGGTCCGCGCCCTAAAGAGCGCCTCAAGCCGGGATACTAGAAACGGGGGGAGTCCGGAGACAACTACTAAATTTTCGGGCAAAAGGGCCACTTTTCGCCGACCGACCGGCGGGGTGTCCGGACCGGAACGAATGCGTGCACCGGCCGGGGTTTTTGGCATAGTCGGGAGGTGAAACCGATGCCGCATCTCCCCTCCCGCCCGGGCCGGCGCCCTGGGTGCGGATGGATGCTGGGACTGCTCCTCGCCGCCGGAACCCTGTCCGTCACCGCCGGAGACTTTCTCCTGGCACCACCCGGTCCGACCCTGGACCGATGGGTTTACGTTTTTGGCGACACCGCCGGGGACCGGCCAGTCGCCTCCACCTTCGCGTCGTTCGACCCCCGTTTCGACACCCGGGACGCGCAATTCCTGATGGGATGGGACACGACGGGTACTCCGGCCACGGGCGCAGGTCCGTCCAACTACCTCCTTCGAAAGGTCCGCGTCACCCTGACGGTTGGGATGGACAAAACCTTCGTGTACGACCCGACGTTCGACGCCTTCCAGACCTACCTGACCAATGAGCCGGCGGCCCTTCCCGACAGTGATCCCGGCCGGCCCATCGAGTTGTACGGCGCAGAATTTCGCAACGGGTTCACCGCGGAGACCTTCAAGGAGAATTCCCCGTACGGTCCCATCGGCTCCATCTTTGGCGATAACATCTCGATCGGGACTCGAAACGCCTTCGCCGCCATGTATGGAACCAACGGCACGCTGATTGACATCGCCAACAACGTCGGCCAGCGGAACGCGTCGTGGACCAATGCCCCGTTTGAGGTCCGCCCTTGGGCGGTCGGGGTGACCACGGACGCAGCCCCGGGGGATTTTGTCCCCGTGAATGCCCGCTTCACCTTTGACGTGGACCTCTCGGATCCGCTGGTGACGGGTTACTTCCAGTCGGCCCTGGACCGTGGCATCCTCCGCCTCTTCATTTCCTCGCTTTCCCCAGCCACCCAAATCACCCCGGGCGGCACCGGCGGTGGCGGCCTCGGAACCTACCCCAACTGGGTCAACAAGGAGAATCTCCTCTTTGATCCACCCGACTACCCGCAATTGGAAATCGAGGGGACGGTCGTGGGACCGGCGGACACCGATGGGGATGGGCTGCCGGACGACTGGGAACGATTCTACTTCGGCAACCTTTCCGAGGATTCCAACGGTGATCCGGATCACGATGGCGCCACCAACCAGGAGGAATGGGCCGCCAAAACCGACCCGACCCTCGCGTCGAGCCGGCTCCGGATTCTCCAGGCCGGATTCGACGTCGACGGCAATGCCCGGCTCCGGTTCACCCTCGCTCCCAGTTGCACCTATGTCGTGCAAACCAGCACCGGGCTGGGTGACTGGCATGCCGCCTCGGGCGAATTGACCTACCCGGAACCCGGCGTCGCCGAATTCCACGAGCAAAAGCTCAATGTGCCCCCCGCCGCCCCACCCGCCGGATTTTACCGCGTCATCGTTGCTTCCACGAAGCCCTGATGCCGGACCCCGGAAGGGTCACGGTCTTGCAATGTAGCCTTCCATCAGGCCCAGATAGTAGGGAAGGAGGAAGACCGTTCCGGCACCCAATTCGCCGCCGTTGCCGCCGTAGTCGAGCTGCCACGGATCGGTGTTCCAATGGGTGAACTGGCGGTTGGACGCTGGAAGCACCTTGCCGTTGACCCGTGACCCGCGACCAGGAGCCGCAACGTACAGGTCCTTCGACTTCTGGCGCGGCAACGGCATCACGTCGAGCCGGTGGGAGTTCTTCAGGGGCCAGTTCAGGCGGTCCAGCGGTAGTTCCTCCAGGGTCTCCTGCGACTCCCGCAGCCAGCCGTCCCACGGTGTCACCGGGTAGACGCCCCACACGTTGGTCACCGATTGCCCCAATCCAAAGGGCGCGAAGGCGAAGTTGAAGAAGGGATTCAGCTCCGGGGCCTCGTTGGCCCAGTAGGCGAAGAAGGCGTACCGCACCTGGTTCCGAAGCGCGGGATCGGAGGTGTATCGGAGCAGGGTCGAGAAGCACATGACCGCCATCTCGTCGTCGGAATGGTTTCCCGAACCGGGGCCATACTGGACCTTGGGGAACATCAGGTTTTGTCCGTAGCCGTGCTGCTGGACCAATTCCCGCGCCACCGCGCCGTATTTGGCATCGCCGGTGACGTGCTCCGCCACGGCCAGGTAGCTCAGGATGCTGAGGGAGTTGAGACCGCGCTCGGCCCACCAGCGGGGATCCCGGTTGATGGTCGCGGGCCCGTACACGCCCCATCGGGTGGGGGTGCCGTCATGATCGGTGAGGGAGAAATCATGCGCGATCAGATGATCGGTCAGGTCCCGCACGACCGTTCGCACGCGCTCCCGCTCCGCATCCGTGTCCACACAGTGGTCGTAGTACGCGGCGTAGAAGTAATAGTGGCCATCCAGTTCGTCGCTGCTCGTGTCGGACTTCCAATACCACTTCCCGTCGGCGCTCTTCGGCCACCGGGGCTCCACCACCTTCCACAGGGCATCGCGCCTCTGCTCCGCCTCGTCGCCCGCGCGGCTGCCTGCATTCGGATCGGGCCACTCCACCGGACGCACCGTCCGCGCCACGAATCCCTTCGCAGCGGGCGGTGTGCCGCCCTGGGTGACGGTCTGCAGGAACCGGAGCGCCTCAAAGGCCTGACGCGCCCGGGCGAGCAGCGCCGGATCGCGCAACGCCGCATACCCATAGCATTCCCCGGCTCCGTACATCGCCGTCCAGAGCCCGTCGTTGTCGGAATCCTGCGGGTCCGCACTGGACCGTTCCCCCGGCGTCCGGAGTTGCGCTTCAGCGACGAATCCATAAGGCGTCCGGCGGATGTATCGCGCGATTTCGTCCTCATAATACGCGGCCTTTTCCGCCAGCGTCATGGGACGCCGGGCAATGCCCCAGACGCCCGCGGTGGTGGCGAACCAGGCGTCGCCGGAAGGACTCGCGGCAATCTGCGTGACGTCATCCCCGGGAAGCCAGCGGGGTCCTTGGCGGTAATGCCACCCCGCGGTGTCATATCGAATCGCCCCGAGATGGGTCGCCAGCCAGACCGTTCCGTCCGGAGCCGCCGTCATGCCCGTGAAATCGTTCCAGGGAAGGCCGTCCCGTCCGTCAAAAAACTTCCAGCCGTCCGGGGTTTGAAGCGCGACCCCCGCTCGCGTTGCGAACCAAAGCCGGCCCTGACTGTCGAAGGTGATTGCCCGGACGTCCTCAACGCCCCACCGGCGTCCGAGTCCGTCGCGGACATCATACGGACGCCACCCAGCCGGTCCCTGGACAAAGAGTCCATCCGCCGACGCCACCCAGAGCAGATGTCCCGGTCCGACGGCCACCTGATGAACCTCGTTGGCCACGGACCAGGCGAGGCGTTCCCAGGTTCCGTTCAGCACGAGAACGATTCCGTGGGAGAGCGCGAGATATTGTCGTTGTCCGTCCCGGACCAACTGCCGCACATCCGTCCACGGAACGCCCACCGTCACCGGCCGTCCGGAGTCATCGCCAAAGCGGAATTCTCCCGGGGCGCAGGGCGGAAGGTTTCCCACCGGAATCCAACGATCCCCGGCCAGCGAATACCAACGTCCCTGGGCGAAGGCGCGCGGCGTGCCATCGGGCGTCACTTCCACCAGTTGGACCGGCCCAGTTGGAAGCCCCTGGTTGGTGGCAAATCGCTGCGCCACCTCCTGGATGAACTTCTGGGGAATGGGTTGAAGGGTCTGCGCCCCCACACTCCCTCCAAACAGGGAGAAAAGCAGCAGTGGCAGTCCGGACAGGAGGGCGGGGAATCGCTTCATGACAACGGCACATGGACGCCCGATGGACCGGGCCTGCTTCACAAAAAGCGTTCCGGTGGCAGGCGGGATGGCGGGACTCAACAGTTCCGCGGTGTCCCGGACCGCTACGCAGCCCGGGATGCCGGGCGCGACGCGTGGGCCGCGGCCATGCTTTCGAAAATGGATCGCCCGTCGTCGCAGCCCAGGATGGCCTCGCTGGCGCGATCCGGATGCGGCATCAGTCCGGCCACATTGAACCGATCGTTGGCGATGCCCGCGATGTTGAGCAGCGACCCGTTGGGATTCGCCCCCTCCGTCAACGCCCCCGCGGCATCGCAGTACTGCCAGAGAATCTGACGTCCCGCCTGAAGCCGCGACAGGGTGGCCTCGTCGGCGAAGTAGCATCCCTCGCCGTGGGCGATCGGCAGACGGATCGGTCGTTCCTTGGGTATGGACGACGTGAATGGCGTCTCGCGGTTGGTGGTGCTCAGGAAGACCGGCTCGCAGTGGAACTGCAGGTCGCGATTGCGGACGAGCGCTCCGGGAAGAAGCCCCGCCTCGCACAGGATTTGAAATCCGTTGCAGATGCCGAGGACCAGTCCGCCCTGGTCGGCAAATGCCCGGACCGCCTGCATGACCGGACTAAATCGCGCGATGGCCCCGCACCGGAGATAATCCCCGTAGCTGAAGCCGCCGGGAACGATCACGGCGTCCGCGGCACCCAGGGACGTGTCCTTGTGCCAAACCAGGGCGGCGGTGTGGCCGAGCACGCGGACGGCATGGACGCAATCCTGGTCGCAGTTGCTGGCGGGAAACTGAAGGACGGCAAAATGCATCGGGCGATGATGGGGAAGGAAGGACGGGAAACGCGGGGCCGGGGCTCCATTCAATCCACGATCTCGAGCTGGTAGTCCTCGATCACCGGATTACTGAGAAATTTGTGGGCGGCCTCGTCGAGGGCCTTGCGTGCGGCGACGCGGTCGGTTCCCGCGGCGAGATCGATTTCGATGTATTTGCCGACGTGCACGCCCGTCACGGCGGCGTAGCCCATGTGTTCGAGGGCGTTCTGGACGGTTTTCCCCTGCGGATCGAGGACGGCTTTCTTGGGCGTGACGATGAGCTTGGCTTTCATGAATGCGTCGGGCGTGCGCCCGGATCGGTCCGGGGGAATCTGCGGTGACCGCGGCATCACGGCGAGGGGTTTTTTGGGCGGGCCCGGGGACGGAAGTTCGGAGACTCGGGAGCGTGACGACACCCCCTTCGAAGACCGTCCCTCGTGAGAAGTTGATGGACAAGGACTCGGCCGGGCTTTCTGCGAGGCCCGTTGGGATTGCCCCACCGTTGCTCCAGAATGGCGCCAAGCTTGCCTGGACGCGCCGGTCGCCGGTATTCCTGACCACGCCGTCGAGGGCCCATAGCTCAACGGTTAGAGCAGGGGACTCATAATCCCTTGGTTACAGGTTCGAATCCTGTTGGGCCCACCATTCTCCCGGCCTTCGCGGCCAATGACATCACGAAGCGGCGGCAGCCCCGGTGCGGTGTTGGGTCACCGCCTCGGCAATGGTCGCGACGCTGGCCAGGGTCTTCCGAGCCACTTCGGCGTCGGTCACTTTGAGACCGAAATTCTTGTCGAGCGCCACCACGAGCTGCAGGGCGTCCACGGAGTCGAGAGAACCGCGTGTCTGCCATTATTGAGATACCGGTCAAGTTCGGTGCGCGGAATTAAGACGCGGCGCAAGCCCGGCAGTTTGCGGAGGACTTTGCGGCGTACAAGACGGCGGACTGTTTCCTCGCAGACACCTAGCTCTGTTGCGCTGCTTTTCACGTCGAGAGTCTGGCATTCGATGTTTGCTGTTGCGTTCATACTCATTCTTTCATGAGGCAACAGGATACGACTCACCGCGATTTCTCGGGTGTAGTGGATACACAGAATGCAGCCATCTCTCCCACGTTCAGGCGAACGAAAAGGCAGCGGCACTTCGTCGGGAAACTCCCAAAGGATCTAAAACCGAACCGAGGAGACGGTTGCCTGCTTTTGACGGCGGCTTACAGGCAGCCCGATTTAGGAGTGCCGACTCGGAACGTCACCCATGATTAAACGCGTCCGGCCGCCATCAGCGTCTGAAGACATATCTGGTGACGCAAGCATCGTTCCAATGATTGCGCGGGTCCTCGGCGAGGCTGGCAACGGGGGCGGTGACTTGCGCTTGCGGAACAGAAGCCAGGCAATCGCGAGAAAGCAGAGGACGGCGAACGCCATGAATGGGTAAACCCCGTTGTCCATGAACTCCAAAAGCTCATTCAGTTTTCCGAAATGTAGAACCGGGTCGTCCATTTCTGTGATGCGTTTGCTACTGCATTTTCGTGGAGGAGATCTGGGGTGTCAAGCTGGGGCCTCGTTACACAGTCACTCCAGCGGATCGTTTTTGACGCACGGTTTTCTTTTTCTCTTGGGTTTCGGAATTCTTTTGCGCGTTTTCGTCCTGTGAATCCGCCTCGACTTGGCTAGGAGCTTGGTTCTTGGTCAAATCAAGCTTCTGCTCGATCTCGCTTTGGCGCCGATTCAAATCTTGGTAACGCTCCTCGTGTTCAAACGGAGCGCCGACTTTGGATTGGAGTTCCTTGGCGCGCTTGTTGGCGTCGGCAATGTCGGTTTCCAATTTGGCGGCGCGTTCCTCGAAGCCCTGCACCGTAGCTTCGAGCGAACGAATTGTCCCCTGCGCAGTGTCTGTGACGCGAGCGGCGTAACTGTTCTTGCCGCGTACAACCACCTCGACTGTGTTGTTGAAGCTCGGCCGCAGGAACAGATCAAAGCCCGCGAAGCGTCCGATGCGAACGTCGTCGCCGAAACGGTCCTTTAACTTCTCGGCACGCCGGAGAATCAACTCGCCGGCGATGCCTCGGTTGTTGGTTTGCTGGCCTTCGAGTTCGATGATGAACTTGTCGCCAGATGTGTCCTGCCGAATCATCATGTCCTGGCGAAGATTCGTCAGCCGGCCAGTGAACATTTCTGCTTCCTCGTGCGAGCGGCGCAGATTGGAACGGATGCGATATTGTTCTTCGGCGTGGGCAGAGCGCAGCCGCGTGAGGCGCATCAACTCAGCGTCAACCTGAGCCTTCTCGATGACGAGCGGATTGCCCGACGCGATGGCTTTGACTTCGGCGTAGGTCAACGCAGCGGAATCTAAGTCTTCGAGGCGGCGAATGGTCATGTCGCCGCTCATCACTTGGGCGATGAACTTCGCCTTCGTCTCTAAGGTCTGCCACATGTAGGCGTCGAATGAGCCTTCGGTGACGTAGCGGTAAATGTTGACGGTAGGATTCGTATTGCCCTGCCTGAGAATCCGGCCTTCTCGTTGTTCCACATCGGCGGGTCGCCACGGCGCGTCCAGATGATGAAGCGCGATAAGCCGTTCTTGGACGTTCGTGCCCGAACCCATCTTCTGCGTGCTGCCGAATAGAATTCGGACTCGGCCGGATCGCACGTTACGGAAGAGATTCAATTTCGACGCATCGCTTTCAAAGTCCTGAATAAAGGCAATGGACTCCCGTGGTATTCCAAGGGTGATGAGTTTGTCCGCCATGTCGCGATAAACAGAAAAGCCCTTGTCCTTTGGTGTCGAGAGGTCGCAAAAGACCAATTGAGCGCATTGTCGAGAACAGGTCTCCTGCCAAATGCGGTGAATGTTTTCGACCGCCTGATTGACTTTGCCCTGCGGCTCGTCCCGCGCGGTAGGAATCATCAGCCGTAAATCCAAGGCCGCCTTCCGCCCCTCAGAGGTAATCTTGAGCATGTTGTCCACGCGCGGATCAATCCGACCAGTTTTCATTCGCTCAGCACGGGCCGCGAGTTCCTGAACAAACTCTTTGAGTTCTTCGGTTGCCGGCGCATTGCGGATGGCGGGTTTCTCACCCTCTAACTTTGGACACGGGAGATTGAGCATCGCGGCGGTCTGCACATCGGCGGCCTGGCGGAACATCTGCATCAGCTCCGGTACATTGATGAACCGGGCAAAGCGCGTGTTGAGGCGATAGCCTGCGCCGTCCGGCGAAAGCTCCATTGCGGTGACCGGCTCACCGAATGTGGCAGCCCACGAATCGAAGTGATGGAGATTGTGCTTTTTCAGTTCCTCGGGTTGGAGATACCGCTGCATTGTGAACATCTCGGCCATGCTGTTTGCGATCGGTGTGCCCGTGGCGAAGACGACGCCTCCGCCGCCGTTGAGCGATTGGACGTGCCGTACCTTGAGATACATGTCGAACGCTCGCTCGCTTGAGGTTTGGGGCAGGCCAGCGATGCGCGTCATCTTCGTGACGTAAAACAGATTCTTGAAGTAGTGCGCCTCGTCCACGAACAAGCGGTCCACGCCAAGTTCCTCAAAGGTCAGCGTGTTGTCCTTCTTGTGTTCGGCAACGAGTGCTTGCAGTCGTGCTTCCAATCGTTTCTTAGCCCGCTCAATTTCTTTGACCAGCCGCCGATTCGACGAATCCGCGTGCTGACGCTTGATCATCTCCAACTCGTGAAGCTGCTCCTCGAAGAAGCGTTCCTGCGTTTCGCGCGCCAACGGGATGCGCTCGAATCCGGAATGCGTGACGATCACGGCATCCCAATTGCCCGTTGCGATGCGGCTGAACAGCTTCTTCCGATTCTGCGATTCAAAGTCCTCCTTGCCCGCAACCAGGATGTTCGCGCCCGGATAAAGCGTGAGCAACTCGGTTGAGAACTGGCCGAGCATGTGATTGGGAACGGTGAACATCGGCTTGCGTCCCAGTCCGAGACGCTTCGATTCCATCGCCGCGGCGACCATTGTGTACGTCTTGCCTCCGCCGACCACGTGTGCCAGCAGCGTGTTCGGCGTTTGAAGAACTCGCCAGATGCCCGCCTTTTGGTGTCCATGCAACTGGATTGCTCCGCTCGCGCCGGGCAATGTGAGATGATCGCCGTTAAATGTGCGAACTCGCGAGTGATTGAACGTGTCGTTGTAAAGGCGGCAGAGGCGCTCGCGACGTGAGTCATCCGACCAAACCCATTCCTTGAATCGTTCCTTAATGCGTTCCTGCTTTTCTCGCGCTGCTTCCGTCGCCTGTGCGTTAATCACGGGCTTCTTGTCCGTATCCAGATCATACACGGTCGGTGTTTTGAGGTTTAGTGCGTCCTCAATGAGTTCGAGAGCGGTATAGCGGTCAGTTCCCCAATCGGTCGTGTTGGAAGTCGCGCCTTTGGCTTCCCAATTGCCATTGATGTGCCACGTACCGAGCGCGTGAATGTGACCAACGTCAACACCGCTGGGAATGTTAAGCAGTCCATTCGTGAAGTCTTTTACGTCCTCCCGTGGCAACCACGCCGAACCGAGCCGCACGTCGATTTCGGTCGCTGCCAGGTCTGCGGGTTGGACCGACTTCAGCGCCTCGACGTTTCCCGCGAAGCGCGGATCGGTAACGGCAGCGGCGTCAGCGACAGCCAACTTTTCCCTCACGTTGCCGGATAGATATTGGTCGTCGGTTTCCCACTCGTTCGTTTGCGGATTCCGAAAAATGAGTCCCTTCAACTCGGGCAGGAATTCCTCCACCGACTTGTTGAGCAGGTCCGACATGTGGTCGAGGTCCACGTGGCCGCGCTCGTTTAATGAAACCAGCAACGCTTCCTTGGGCGAACTGGCGGACTCGATCGGCTGCCGGTGATGAATCGTGCGCTCCGTGAAAATCGTCGCCTTGGCCGCGCGCTTCGTTTCGTCATCGTAGTTCTCCAGCGAGAGCAACAACGGCAAATCAGGATCGCCATCAAACGCTCGCTGGTTCGCGCGGAGATTGATTGGCCCAAAGCGGCCAACAAAACGGTCGTAGGCGTAATTGAGTTGCCGTCTTGCTTCAACAACCTGCTCTTCCCCACTTCCATCGAGTTGTGAGCGCAGACAGGAACGAACCGCGTCACGAACATTGATCAGACTGCGAATTCGGGCACGTGTCTCGCCGGGCAAGTCCGGCAGGCGGCGCAGGACATTCTCCTCGCGGATGCACAAGATTCCGTCGTGAACACAGTAAGCGTTGGGTTTCACGAAATCCGGTGCGGGAATCGTTTCCTCCAACGTCGGTTCTGCAACTTGATGAGCGTGCGCTTGGTAAATGTTCTGCGGCAACTGCTCGACCGCTTGCACCAACGCCTCGCTTAAGCTGCGGCCATCCGGTTCAAGCGTCGGTTCATTATCGCGATACATCCGCCCGGTAAATCGCATTCGACCGAGCATCATTTCCGGGCGAGCGGCAAAGTATTCGTTGATGGTGAATGCCTCACTGAGGTCGTTCGTATGCTCCGCCGTTTCCTTCCAAGCCGGACCTGTGGGCGCTTCGCCCGCACGGAGCTTGCGCAGGATTACGATGTCGGTGGTTACTTCAGTGCCGGCGTTGCGTTTGAACGCGTCGTTCGGCAGACGGATCGCACCGAGCAACTCCGTTCGCTCTGAAAGCAGTTCACGCAGCGTCGAGTCAAGCTTATCCATCGTGCCACGTGACGTGATGAACATCACGAGACCGCCGGGGCGGACCTTCTCCAACGCTGCGGCGAAGAAATAGTCATGAATGGGCAGCTTGAAACTGTTCCACCGTGGATCGTGGACATGATAATCGCCGAACGGGACGTTCGAGATTGCCACATCATAAAATCCGCCGGCGAGTTTCGTCTGCTCAAATGGCTGGGCGCGAATGTCGGCGTCGGGATAGAGCGCCTTCGCGATGCGAGCTGTCAGCGGATCAATCTCTATGCCCGTGATCGTCGAGCGCCGAAGCATGGCCTCCGGCATCATCCCCACGAAGTGACCAATTCCGAGAGCAGGTTCAAGAACGCGGCCGCCCTGAAAACCGAATCGTTCCAAGGCGCGATACATCGCCGCGATCACATTCGGCGATGTGTAGTGGGCGTTGAGCGTGGTTGAGCGAGCGAGTTCGTGTTCTTCCGGCGAGAGTTCATTCTGCAAACGCTCGCGTTCCTTGGACCATTCGCGGTTGTAATCGTCGAAGACTTGGGGCATCGCGCCCCAACCGACGTATTTGACGAGAACGGATTTTTCCTCTGAGGTCGCTGGCCGCTCTTCGGCGTCCAACATCCGTACCGTTTGGATGGCTTTGAGATTCTGCTGGAATTTCTGCTTCGGCCCGCCGTCGCCCAAGCGATCGGCTTCGGTGATGCGGTACGCGTTGAGATTTCGCGGCGGTTCTTCTTGATGGCGGTGAACTACTCTTCGGGCGGGAGCAGGATGTATTTCTCCCGCACCATCTCCCACGCCTGGTCGTGCGCTTGTTGCGCCGTTGATCCCTGCTGCATCAATTGCGTCCGCAGGGTGGCCATTTCGTCCTTCGTCTTTTCCTCCGCTTCCAGAAGCATCTGGTGAAGCACTCCCTTCTGCTCCAGTTCGCGCACCATCTTCGGGCAATGCTCGCGCCAGTGTTTCTCGGCCATCCGTCCGTATTGGGTCAGCGATTTCATGTGTCGGACTTCGCGCTGCGAACAGGTCAAGCTGCCGGTCCAAATCTTGATTGTTGCGACGGGCTGCCATTCGAGATTGTTCGGTTTGGGTTCATTGAGCAAGGCGGTTAACTCGCCACTGGCTCAGGGTCATGCCGTCGCCGTCGGGTGAAGATTCGGAGTTCCATGCCGATCTCCTTTCCCACGAAGTGCGGCTTCTTCGGAAACAATTCCTGCACGGGCACGCCGAAAACCTCGGCGAAGAATTCAATCTGTTTGCACGTCGCCGGGCTGCGGAGCGTTTCGATGTTAGCCAGGATTTCACGCGTCATGTTGATGCAACCGAGCAAATGCAATTCGGCGACGAGATCGTTCTGCGACCAGCCACGCTGGTTGCGCAGATAGGAGACCTTTCGTCCGATGACATTTGCGTCCTTCATCCGCCTCCGAAGCCTTCAGCAATTCATTGCGTTAAATCGGACTTCCCATAAAATGGGACACACGCGGCACAAAAATTTATGAGTTATTTCAGCACGGCTCTGAAACGCATCGCCGAACGGAACGAACTCAAGCAGGCGGACATCGTTCGCGAGTCCGGCCTGACACGCAGCCACGTCTCGCGTCTTTTCACTGGCGACCAAAAGCAGGTGTACGATGCCGACATGGCGGCGATCCTCCGCGTCTTCCGCAGCAACCCACGTGACCAAGCCGAGCTTGTCGCCGCTCGTTGCATGGATGTTCGAACTGGTCCGGGTGCTGACTTGGTCGAGATTACGATCAAGAGCGACGGACAAGCTCAACGCGGCGGACGCGAGCGCGATATTCAGGATGTGGAGTTGAGTCATGAAACAGAACGTGCTTTCGCGTGGTTGCGCAGCCAATGCCCCATCAACGCTGATTTGGAGAAACACCTTGTTGGCTATGCCCGTTTGACGGGGATGAAATGATTCGGTTGTCGCTGACAGTTTTCGTTGGTCTGGTGCTCGGCAAATAAATTCGTCTCGACCTCTGATTCTTCAGACGCACTTTGAAAAAGAAGCTGAGCCCCCTCTCCCATTTCCGAGCGGCTCGCGCCACTTCGATGAGTTGGCTTTGCTTCGCGCCTCGAACCATTCGCATCAAGTCACGAATGAAATCCTTTTCACCACTGGACAGTGTCGTCCACCACTGATCGTTTGTTGCAGTATTCGTCTTCATCTTACCTGAATTGATACACGAGCCAGGGGGACAATCGCGGGGCTGTACCCAAAGATTTTTCGGAAAACTTATTCACAGCCTCTCAAGGGATTGTGCGTGAATCCGTCCGTTTTGTGCTGAATTCAACGGGTTGGCCAAACTGCGGCGAACCTCCTCTTCGCCGCTTACGTTTACGGCGTTTCGTACCTGCCCGCCAACGCCCGTGCAATTGTGCCGACGCGTTCCACCAACATTTGCGGTTGGATTACGGTCGCGTGCGTGCCCCAGCTCAACACCCACCGTTCGACTTCTTCGAGCCCGCTCAAACGCAGCCGCATCCGCGACTCGCCGCCCGGCAACTCCGTCACCTGCTGGCTGGAATGCCACAGCCGACCCCGGAGCTGATCGGTTGCCCATGAGTCGAACTCGATAATGACCTCGAAATCGCCCCTTCCACTCATCACAGTGAGACTGCCGCGCAAATACTTCGCTACGCTGAATTCCTTTGGCTTCTGAAATGTCTCTGACAACACCGTGCTTTCGTTCATGCGGGCGAGGGCAAATGTCCGGATGGCATCGCGGTCAACGTCGTAACCGATCACGTACCAGCGATTGTCATTGCAGGTCAGGTGATACGGATGAACATGACGGCTTTCGGCACGTTTCTCGCCTGGCTTGCGATACGCGAATCGCAGCGCACGCCGCTGTTGAATGGCACACGCCACGATTTCGAACCTCCGCATGTCCGTAGCCTCCGGTGCGAAAGGGCGGAATGACAACACCTCATCCGAATCGTGAAGTGTGTAACGCTCCTTGTCATCGAGCTTCCCGGTCAACTTCTGGAACGCCATCTGCAGCGGTTTATGAAACGGCGTGCCGCTGTATTGCTCGACCGCCTTGTGCGCGACCAGCAGCGCGAACATCTCTGCCTCGGTGATGGTCGGCACGCCTGGAAACTGTTTTACTTCACGTGAATAAAAATATCCGTGCCGCTCACGGTCGTATTCAATCGGTAGATCCCAATGCACTCGCATCCACTCTACGTCCCGCTTGATTGTCTTTTGCGATACGTCAAACTCGCGGGCGAGGCGAACGGTATTCGGATACCTCTTGGCAGAAATCAATTGATGAATTGCCAGCAACCTTTCGGTCGCGTTTCGCCCCACGCGCGCGGTTTCGGCTTCACTTCCAACGGCCGGCGTCGCCGTCGGTTTGCGATTCTTTTCCTTCAGGGCATTGCCCCGTCGTTGCGGCACAGGGTTTTTGCTCATGGCATGTACCTATCACAGAGTCTAAGACATCTACTGTCCTACCGTAAAGGCTACGTCTTCAGCAGGTTATCGCATCGCGCCGTGCCCGGCTCGCGCCCTCTGCGAGAGCGCAAGCCGGGTTGTGGCGGCTGGCTTATACACCGACAGCCTCCGTTTTGGTTTGCTGTTGGCCCTGCGAACGAGCAACCGCGCGCCGTGCCGACCGTGCGATTTGAGCGATGACGCCTTCCTTCTGGTCTTCAGGCAGGTCCTTGACCAACAGGTCATAGGCGCGCTTCATCTCCGGGTTACGGTTAATCTGCTTCATGACGCCTTCCCGGATGCGCTGCTGGCGGTCCAGCTCGCGCACTTCGTTCAGCACTACGGTGCGTTCCAACCGCTCACGCGGCATGGCTTGAACGTAGGCCCAATACTTGGGGTTGTCTTTGATGTAGGCATCAATCTTTGCATCCACTTCCGGGTTGGACCTGAACGTGGGCTGGTCGGTCGGAGCGGCATTGCCGCTGGCGCTCGGTGGCGCTGAGGTTTTCGATTTGCTCATAACGATTCGTGTTTTGGTTTGTTCTTAGCTCGGCATTTGCCGTGTTCGCCGGAACGCGATGAAACGTCACCACGTCGGGAAAGTGTGTTCATGGTTTGGGAACTTCTTTTGGATCGGATGAAAACGCGGGCACGTCGTTTGTCAGCGGCGGCGGCAAAGTTGAAAGCTTCTGAACTCCTCGCTCCAACTCGACGATGCGGGACTCGTTCGTCGCGAAACGAAGATTCAAAAGCGCGCTGTTGCGAGCGACGTTCTTCATCTCCGTTAGGACGCCTTGCAATTCACCGTACGATTGCGCGATCTTTCCAGCTTCCTGCATCACGCGCACCGTTGCTTCCCGTTGTCGGTTCATTTCGGCAACGAGGACATCGTTGGTCGGCGGCGGAACGAACGCGGCGTCCGGTGGCGGATTCAGGAGGTTCGCCGTGTTCAGCGGACCAGGATGAAGATTCCAACGCGCGGAAACTTCGATGCGATACACCGGATGCTGCTCGTGCATCGTTTCCGGGTGGTTCGGATCAACGTAGCGGCCAATGTGGTAGGCACGTACGACCTCGCCGTAGCGGACCGATTCGATTGGCTCAACAGCAGGAGGCGGCAGCGGACGAACGACAAGCTTCGGGCGCGACGCGCACGAGGCGACGAGCACGAGTGGAATGAGTGCGAGATATTTCATAGTCAAAAAGTCGGAGTTGAGTTTGCTCTGGCCGCATCCGGGATTGGTGTATGACCTGCACCGAACGCGGCGGTTGGACCGAAGGCCGGAGTGTTGGTTTTGTCCTCACCGGCGAACGGCTTCAGCGTTCCGCCGATAACAGCGTCGCTCCGATCAACCGTTTGGAGGACGTAGAGGTAAAATTGCTTCCCACTCGGCACACGAACGTAGAAACCGTCTCGCTGAACCGCCTCGTAAATCCGTTGCGCATAAACGGAGAGAACTTTCTGCGCGCCTTCAAACGGCGCGTTGTTCAGCGACCGGCTGTTGATCGTGCCGAAAACCGTTTGCTCCTTTTCGGTGAGCGCATCTGCCGCGCCGGAAAGGAACGTCGCGGCGAAGAGTTTGATCTCCGCCATGTCGTCGGACTTGATGATGCGTCCGCGCAGACCGGCGCTCCCATCCGCGATTCCCCAGCCTTCCTGGTCGCCGGAAAACTCGCGGTCGAGAGCAATGGCCTTCAGCCGGAGTTCCTCGCCGCCCTGCCAGACCAACGTCCAACTGCCGCCGCTCGCGATGCGTTCACGATGCCGGTCGGTCTGCGCCGTGCCGTGGACTTCCGTGCCGGCAGGAATCACGAGTCTGCCCCCGTGATAGATGTTCTCCGTGATGAGGCCGACAATGGGCGTCTGAACTGAGGCCGAATCCACCGTAATGACGGTCTCGCACGGAATCAGCCGGCCAAACGGCGCGTAGATTTCACCGAGCGTTTTCGGCTCGGGAACACCGGCGCTGGCGTCAGCGAACAAGCTGAGCGATGGAAGCTGCGGCGGTGGCGGCTCTGGCTTTGGCTTCTCGACTACGGCCTTTGGTGGCTCGCTGGTCTTCACCGGCAACGGCGGAGGCACATTGGTTTTTAACGGCGGCGGACGAAACGCTGACATCGAGCGATCGATGCTTTGCACAACCTGGGGCTTGTCGGTCGCGTTGGTCGCTAGTCCGGTGACACGAATCTCGTCCGAGCCAGACTTGTCGCGCAGCGCGCTGAAGATGAACAGGCCGCCGCCGAACACGACAGCGAACAGCACGAGTTTGCCGCTGCGGGTTTTGAAAAAGTTCAGAAAGTCACGCGGTTTCATGGGCGAGTTTGTTTGGCGCTGGGCGCATTCGTGTTGTCCAAGTCCGCAATCACACGACGGAGCGTCTGGCGTGCGAGAGCTTCTTGTTCTGGAGTCATTCCCGTGTGCGGTGGCACTTGCACTGAAGGTGATGACGGCGGCGGCGGTGGTGGTGCGAACTGTGGCGGGTTTGAGGTATCGTGCGCTGCCGTAGGACTCGGTGGCGGAGAAGGCAACCGACTCACTAGCACACTGAACTCATTCTTGAGCGAGAGTTCATTTCGCCCGCCGTCCGGCGTGCCCGTGATTGCGAAATAAACTGTGCTTACTGCATGGGGAGGCAGCAGCCCCGGAGCATCGCTGACGGACTGGTAATAGAGCCGGCTGCCAACGCGCGTACAGAAACTCTCCGGCAGATAGCGAATCTCTCGTTCCGACTTGTTCCGCAACGTGACATGGAAAACGAGCGTGTCCTCCGGGTTGAATCGAAACACTTCTTCGATGCGGATTTCGTGATCGTTGAAGTCGGTGACCTGTGGTTCGTCGCCGAATGACCTGGCTTCCGCACCGGCCACGGCGTCAGGTTGCTGCTTCTTGAGCAACGGAAACGCCTTCGCCTTATCCAGCAACGCAACCAATCGCGTGGGCGTGACCTGCGGTGCGGGCTGCACGATTTCACTCGCCGCACGGTCTTCGAGATTGAGCGCGAGCACGGGTGCATCGCCTTCAATCAACTCGAAGACGTATGTGCGTTTGTTCCAACGGATGTTCAGGTTCGTCGCGGCCTTCCGCGCCAGCGCGCGAACGGACACGAACGAAGAACCCTTCGTGTGCGCGAGTTGAAAATTTCCCGGCGTCTTTCCATCGGCGGTGACGCCCACGGCGTCAATCGCGGCGATTGGTCCGGGAAAACTGATCGTCGTCACGCGATTCGTCGAAACCGGAACGGTGATGACAACTCGCTCGTCCAGCGTGACGCGCTGAATGGCTTCGGGTGGTGCGGCGAGCGCGACGGTCGCGGCCAGCAGGAAGATGCTAATTGTTGATTTCATATTTTAAGTCGCCGACAGCGGTTGGAAAACGACCGTTGGCAGCCATGTTGGGATTGCGGATGAAACGCAGACTCAGTTTGAAGTTGAACGCCTCGTTGAAAACTTTCTCCTGGAAGATTCCGGTGCGAATCACCTGGCCGTACACTGCGACGAGCACTTCGTTTTCGCGCGTGGCGAGGATGTCAATCTTCGCAATCTCCGGTTTCTGATGAAGCTGCTTGGCGCGGAACTCCACTGCCTCGCGCGTGCGGTGGTCCTGGGCTTTCTCCAACGCCGATTTCAGGAACATCTGCCGCAATAATTCCGGGTGATCAAAATCCTTCGGATTACGTTGAAGGAACGTGACGGTCGCGAGTTCCGCCTGTTGCGCGTGCAAATCTTTCGCCTCAGAGAACTGAAGCAGCGGGCTGATGTAGTAGGTCTGCGCCGGGTCAATGATGACGACGCGCTCGCGTTGCTTGAATTGATTGATGATGTGATAACGGTCGAGGGCTGCCGCGACGGACACCGCGACGGCTACGAAGAACCAGAACCACGGCAGGCGGTCGCGCTGAGCGAACAATTGGGTTGGGTCAAATCGCTTTCGGGCGAGGCGCGCGGGAGTCGAGCCGTTGCCGGTCGGCGTTTCACGAGGACGGAGTACGGTAGTTTCCATAGTATCAGTAGTAGTGGCCTTTGGTTCGTGCGATGAGTTCGCGCACGGCTTTGTCACCGGTGATGTCGTCGCCCGGTCGTCCACGAGCCGAGCGCGGCGGCAGTCCAGAACCGGCGATGATGATTGCTCCAGCGCTGCCATGTCCGGCGGCACTGGACAGCGTGCTGAGAATTGCTGCCATCCCGGTCGCACCGGCGGTCACCGCGGGAGAGCCAATCGGGGCGGCGACGGCTGCTGCTCCTGCGGTCGTCGCCGCGGTCTGCAAGAGACTGCTGAACGCTCCAGCGATCAGTTGTCCTCCCGCGAGTTCACCGGAAGCGACGACCTTTTGAATTACGAGCGGCGCAGCAATCGTGCTGAACACAATCCAGAACGCGGCCACAGCCACACCGAACGTCGCTTGTAGCGAGTAGAACGAGGCGGTCGGGTCGAAAAACCGTGACGCCGGATCAGTCATGAAGTCCAAAATCCCTTGAGTGATGAGCGCGGCGACGGCCCAGCCGAGGGGCCAGAGCAACACGCCAACGATGTGCATGAGGTAGCGAGAGCCGATGGACCGCAGCGGACGGATCGCCATGAAGCCGATGAGCAATGGCGAGAGGGCGTAGGCGCTGAAAAGGATGAATTTCTGAATGATGTAAGCCCAGAAAAGTAGTAGCGCCGCGAAATAGCCAACCAGCCAAAGAATTCCTGAGATCAACAACTCGACGGTGAACGCGTTGAGGTCGCCGAGGATGTCCCACCATGAGCGGTCATTACCGGCATCACGCCGCACTTCGAGCAGATGGTTGTATTGCTCCTGAACCTGGGACGGGTCAACGCCGAGACCGTCAAGAATAGAGGTTTGGAGGATTCGCTGCGCTTCGTTGCCCCACTGCGGTAGCATCACAAGCAGCGCGGTCAACACGAACAGCCGTACCATGTGAAGGATGAGCGTCTTTCCAGTGAAGCCGTGGAGGACGAGAAGAATCGTCCCGACGATGAACAACATGAACGCGACGATGCGCAGCAGTTCGTGCAGTTCGGCGCACTTTTGCACGAACGTCGGAAACAGTTGTTGAAAGTTTGCCATACGTCGGGACGATTTGAGTTTTGCTTACGGAGTCGGGAACGCGGTGGGCGCGTTTATCAGGCGGAACGTCTGGCCGTATTTCTGCACGGCTTCGGTAAACTCAGCGTGTTGCTGTTCCTTCTTCGCCTCGATTTGGCGTTGCGCGTCGTTACGATTCGCCACGTCCTGCACCAGCGCGGACGCAGTGGCCTGATTGATTTCGTAGTCCGTGTTGTTCAGCGCGGACGACAGACCAATGAGCACGCCGGTCAACTTCTGAACCTCGGCGTCGGTCGTTGCGCTCTTGAGCGCGGTGGTTGTCCGGGCGATTTCCTCTTTCAACGCAATGCGGCGAGCGGTCGCATCAGTGGAGACGGACAGGAAATTGTCCGTTGTTTTCTGAACCGCAGCGACCGGTAGATACGGCGTTTCGCGCCGCGTGACGTTTGCGCCGTTCGGCGTGGTGAAGGTGGTGCCGATGCTCGTGAACAGGCCGCTGGCGCTGTAGAGCATTGCTTCGCCTGCATCCACTGCTCCTTCGAGCGCGGTCAGGGTCTCGCCGACTTCCGTTTTGCGAAGGTCGTTCACGAGCGGCTGAACCGTTGCGAGCACGACCGCCCTGGGATCGCCGAACAGGCTCTCGTAATGTTTGAACTCGTTGAGCTGGTCGGTGAGCGTCTGAATCTGCTGAACTTGGTTGTTGATTACCTCGACGAACTTCGCGATTTCTTGTGCTGTATTCAGGATCGACTGAACGTTCATGGTGGGATCGAATACGATCCATTGAGCACGTGCCGACACGCTGATGCCGAACGTCACGAGTGCGAGTGCGATGAATTTTTTCATGGTGTGCCTTTCGTTATGTTGTCGCCGTCGGCGGCAACACGCCGCCAATTACGAGAAAGGATTTACCACCGACCGAAGAAAGCGCGGTGTATGACGCGCACAACATTCAGCGAAGTCCGTGAAGGGGAAAACGAAAAGACACTGCGAGAATCAGTACATTCCGCGCATTCGACTACTGTTGGCCGCACGAAGTCTGCGGTAAGCTCCGCACAGATGTTCCTCGTCAGCCGAACACTTTTTTCACAACCGCCGCAATATCGGCTGAGGAAATTCCTCCGGCAACATCGTCCGTCGTGATGACCAAACTGCCATTCGATCCACCGCCTTCCTCGAACGGAAGGATTTGGTGCTGGCGATACCAGTGCAGTTTGGCTTCCCACCGCTTGCGATAACCAGCATCGTAGAACATGCCGCAGTGTTCCCAATAGTAAGTAATGCCGGTATCGCTGTCCTCCACTGTGAAATCGGGAAAGCGTGTTTCTCCACCCAGCGTCAATGGCGCTTCGTAGCGATAGACCAAGCCGCGATTCGCGAGGTGGTCTGCGATGATGACTTCAGACTTTGAGCGCACGGCCTCACCGCGCATCGTCCGGTGAATCAGCTTCTCCTCAAGGAAGGTGGGAACGGCTTGTCCGGGGACTTTGATTGCGACAGGCTTTGGCTTTCCGAAAAGATTTGTGAGGCGCTTGGCCGTTTCCGAAAAGGCGTCGTGGGAGAAGCGATGCAAGTCGGCCACGCGGCCTTGATGCAGCACAACGACCCGGTTTCGCTGGCGGGTCAGAGCAGTGTAGAGCAACTCCCGCGAGAGCAACCGGCAGGGATTCGGTAGAATCAGAATCACCAACTCGAACTCGCTGCCCTGCGCTTTGTGAACGGTTAGTGCGTAGGCGAGTTCAAGCCGAGCTTGAGCTTCATCGCCGAAGTCACTCTTTGCAGTGAAATCGAACTGAAGTCCGGGCTGCGAGGAAAACTCTACTTTCAGCGCCCAAGGTGCACTGGTCATATTCCCGCTTTTGAATTGGCCGACAGCGACGCCAATCTCTCCATTCGCGAGATAGCCGTCCACGTTCTTTCGTGCACCGCTATCCCAAGCTTCGCGCCCGTGGTTTTGCACGCAGATGATTTTGTCACCGTAAACAATTTCCTCCACGCCCATCGGTTCAGGAATCTTCCGCTTCCACCCGGGCCAACGCGCGAAATCGAGCCAGCTCTGTTTGAACTTCTTGTGAACGTGTCGGTTCACTTGCGCGACGCCGTGCGGCCACGCGCGAACCGGACTCAGGATTTGCCACGCTTCGGCTTGAACGGCAGCGCCAAGGTTGAAGTAGAGGTAGCCGTTTGAAGGCTTCGCGCCGAGTTTCAGGTCAAAACCCTCGTGGTCATCTGCGGATTTCAAACTCAACTCTTTCGTCAGAACATCCAGGAGGCACGTCTGGAACTCCTCAGCGGTTTGCCAGCCAACGAATTCAATGTTGGGAGTGCCACCCGATTTGACGATACTCTCCAAGACATCGTCCTCTCCGGGCGGGAGTGGACGCCCACTGAACCATTCAGCCAAACGCAAATCCGCGCGTTCAGTGCCGGTTTGGCGACGGCGAATCGTTAACTCGGCGTAGCCTTGGCCAACCCGTGGAAACATCGCGTGAACGTTTGCTGGTTGCAATCGCTTCACGATGTCAACGAAAGGGCGGCCTGGTCCAATGGGCGGCAGTTGTTGTGGGTCGCCAACCAGGATCAATCGTTGCACTCCAACAAGCGCATCGAGCAGCGCGCCAAGCATTTCTTCTGTGAGCATGGACGCTTCATCAACCACGACGGTCTTTCCGGGAGACATTTTCTCCGCGTCTGAAAGCCGGTATCGCTGAGTCGGTCCGTAATATCGACCGCAACGGTGCAGAAATTGGGCAAGCGTTTGCGCTTTGAAGCCGGCGTCATTGGCCAGTTCATCGAGTCGGACGCGAGCTTTGCCGGTCGGTGCGAGCAACAGCACGCCGCCTGCCCCAATATCAGACTGCTGGCAAAGCACGGACAGCAACGTCGTCTTGCCCGTGCCCGCTGGGCCAATAAGGACACTGAATCGCGATTCAGCCAACTCACGAAGCGCGGCCGTCTTTTCCTGCCTCGCTTGTTCTTCCAATTCGTCTTGAGCCGTCGCCGCCAATTTTTCGTCGAGCAATTTCCGCCAGTCAGCAGACACGGTGTGCCGAGCTGCAGCGATTCGCTTGTTTACTGCGTCACGAATTTTGACACCCATTTCGGAAAGCCGGCCGAGCTGATATGCTCGCCGCCCGTCTCCGAGTTGAACCAGGCGAATTTCATCTCCAAAAGCTTCCTCTTCAGCCACGCCTATCGTGTCGCCAGTGACTTCGCATTTCGGATCGAGTGGCATATCGCGAAGAGCGCGAACGACATCTTCTTGAGGCGATAAGGTA
>JAXMHR010000021.1:0-90792 GCA_046346705.1 Verrucomicrobiota bacterium
GCCAAGATTCCGGTGAGGATCGCCCCACGCCGTGTCCAAAGAGCCCCCGTGCCCTGAAGCCCCGGATCGTCGAGGACTTCGGTGCCGGACAACAGGAGTCGTGCCGGCTGCTTCACCCGATTTCGAAGGGAGAACCAAAGCGTCGTGGCGGCCACCAGCACCGCGCCGATCGCTCCTCCGAGAACCGTTCCGACACGGACATCCAGGAAGAGGGATTCCCCCGCGACGGCCTGGCTCCAAAGGGTGTTCAAGCCCCAGAGGATTCCGCGCGCATAGGCAATGCCCAAAAGGGCCCCGGCCAACGTTCCGATCGCCGCCACACCGAGTCCCTCCCGGAACAAGACCCGTCGAACACGCCGGGGGGGCCAACCCAACGCCAGCAGAATCCCCGTTTCCTGCAGCCTGAGGTCCAGGGCGAACTGGAACAGCATCGAGGTCAACAGGAGGGACGCGACGATCAGGAAAAAACTGAATCCGATGAAGAGTCCTCCAAAGTCCTGACCGGTGGCGGCACCCTTCCGGGCCATTTCCGCGACGGGCTGCCAGACCATCCCGAGATCGGCGGGCCTCAGGTGGGAGCGGATGGCCCCGGTAATCTGCTGCTGGACGAGGGCGGGATCGGAGCCGGGCGACAGGAACCATCGAATCGCGGTGAAATCCCCGAATCGGTTCCCCCAAATCCGTTGTCCGGCCCGGGCATTGATGAACGCCTTGGGGGTGCCCCGCCATTGTTTCCAGTAGGCCTCGTCCCGGTCCCGAATCTTGTGGACGAGGTCGAACCCGGCGTCCCAGTCCCGGGTGCTCTCCGCCTTGGCGAGGCCGGGGAATTCCGGCATGAGCGAGCGGTCGGCGTGGACGCCCTCCATGGGGACGACGGCGCGGACGCGGAACTGGTTGGTTTGTTCGACCAACGTGGATCCCGAATCCGCGCGGTAGTACGCCAATTGAACCGTGTCCCCGGGATGCAGACCAAGGTCCTCCGCCAGCCAGGTGTTGACCAGGATCTCGTCGTCCTTGAGGTCCGCTGGTGTGTAGGGAGGCCCGGCGGCGGTGACCATCGAGTACGGGACCATTCGGTTTCCGGCCGAGATGGCATTCACGAGGTAGGTCACCACGGGCGTCGAAGGGGCCGCCGGGTTGGTGGAGGCTGACAACGCGGCCGTCGCGATGGGCGGGTCGATAAAGATCCGTCGCGAGGTGAGTTCCAGGAACTGGGGGCCGGAGGCTTGGGAAAGGTTGGTCCCCAGGCGGAGGGAAGCCTCCGCGTCCTCGAGGGACCAGGCTTCCTCAAGGATCCGGGTCATTTCTCGGTTCCCGGATTCCGGATTTAGGGGACGTGAGAGTCCGGTCAGTCTGGAGTTCCAAAAGCCTTTCCAATCCCGTCTCGTCAACTGACTCAGCTTGTGGGACCAGTGGTCCACGGCCCGCGGTTCCTCCATTCGACTCAGCGGACCACCCAGCAGCAGATTCATGCGCCCGTAAAGCCCGGCGGCTGTGGCCAGTGTATCGTATGCCACAAACGCGTTCAGTGGGGATCCTGCGCCGGAGTGGAGTCCATAGTTGCCGCCCTCCGATGGGGTGAGGATCCGGTCCACCCGGACGCGCAACGCGACGCTCTGATCGTCCCGCGGGGACAGCACTGCCTCGCGGGACAGGGCTCCGGGGCGGTGGATTCGAAGTACCAGGGAATCTCCGACGCTCGCCTGAAGCTGGCGGGCCAGAGGTTCGCCGAGCCAGACGTTGTTTCCTGCCGGTGCATTGGATCCGAGCCAGTAGGAGAGCTGCAGGATGAACGCCGGGGTGACCCCGTGGAGGCGCACCTGGTTGGCCCTGGATGCACCATCCTGACGGGTGGCGGTTGCCGGCAGCACCAGTTCACCTACGGGCGTGTTGTCGTACCTGAGAATATCGCCGGTTCGAAGGGAACTGACTCCAGGAGCTGGAAACTTCGACGACATGCGGGCTGGCAGGTTCGTCGTGACGAACCGGTCCCGAAGATCCATCGCAGAGACGATGCCGAACCCAAGGCGCTCCCGGACCCGCGCCTGGAGCGTACCACGGACCGAATCCCCGACGACGAGCGCGCCGACCAGCACGGCGGCGGCCACGGACGTTCCGGCGAGCAGTCCAAGATGGGACCGCCAGAAGTGCCTTCGGGACCGACGGGCGAGATCTCGAAGTGTCATGAGGCAATCAAGGCTCCGTCGCGAAGTTCCACGGTCCGGTCCATTTGCCGCGCGAGTTCAAGACTGTGGGTGACTACGACCAGGGTGACCGACTCCTCCCGATTCAATCCCACCAACAAGTCTCCCAAGACCTCGGCGCTCATCCGGTCGAGGGCGCCGGTTGGTTCGTCGGCCAGCAGCAGCATCGGCGAATTGATCAGAGCCCGGACGAACGCGGTCCGCTGACGTTCCCGCCGCCGCTGAGTTGGCCGGGCAAATGATTTGAGCGGGATCAAGACCGACCTTGTCCAGAAGCTGGCGGGCCCGATTCTCCGCGGAGGCGGGAGACGTTCCCGTCTCCGCCAGGGTGGGCAACAGGACGTTTTCCAGGACCGTGCACTGGGGCAGCAGGTGGTGGCTCTGAAAGACGAACCCGATGCGACGGTTTCGAGAAGCGGTGCCAGTTCGCGGTCATCGAGCGTGGAGAGATCGCCCGTCGAGATGGACGGTCCCCGAGTCCGGACGATCCAGGGTGCCGAGGAGATTGAGGATGGTGCTCTTCCCGGATCCGCTCGGGCCCAGGATCGCAATTCGTTCTCCGCGAGCGACCCGCAGATGAGCGTTCTTCAGCACCGGGACCGGCACGGCACCCGGGTATGACTTGGAGACGTCTCGAAGTTCCAGGAGAGGGACCGATTCGTTGGCCGACATTCGGACGGCAGGGTAGAGCCGGAATGGAATGGAATCCATGGCGGATCGCCAATCCGAACAGTGATGTCTTTTGGGGGGCGGCTAGTGGGAGGATCCGGATGCGATGCCCGATCGCCTACGACAGCCGGTACACCCGCCGGGCATTTCGATGGAAGTATTTCGCCGAAGCACCGGGGCCCTTGGTGGCGAAGTAATCCTGGACGATATGCAGCACCGTCCCATAGCTGGCGAAATGGAGGCTGACGGGCCAATTGCTCCCGAAAAGAACCCGATCCTCCCCGAACGGGTGCCAGATTGCGTCGAGGACGGTTTGGTAAACCGATGCGTCGGTGGGTGCGGAACCGCCACGACGTCCCGTGCCCTCCACCAGTCCGCTCACCTTCATGCTGACGTTGGGGGCGTAGTGACAGGCGACCAATCCGGCGGTCCAGTCGTTGGGAGCGGGACTTCCCACCGGGACATTGCTGCAATGATCCACAATGATCTGAAGATCGGAGATGGTCCGCCCGAGGTTGGCGGCGTCCAGGAGTTGTTCCGGGGGGATCAGGACGTCCACGGACAGTCCCCGCCGGGCGAGGAACTTGAGGTCCTCGCGGACCGCGCCGGGTGACTGAGCGGCGCGCAGTGGTTCGGAGCCGATTCGAATGCCCCGGAACCGGCGATTTCGAGCCAGGGCCTCGAGTTGGGTCCGGAACGCGGGGGCACCAGGAGTCAGGTTGCCGACCACACAGGATCACCGGATTTTCTCCGCCAGGGCGAGCAACCATTCGTTGTCCTTGGGCCGCGGACTCGCTTCGATCACCACAGTGCCGACGCCGAGCGGACTTGTGAGCGCCGTGAACTCAGCGGGCAGTACGGGACGATACAGGACTGGATCCTTGGAGTCCGGCCAGGGAACCCCTTCCGGCCGGGTCGGGTCGTAGAAATGGGTGTGACTGTCGATGATTGAGATTGCCCGGAGGTCGCGCATCCGGCCACCCCGACGGCGAGCGCGGATTGGATAAAGTGCCGGCGATTCATCGGAGTGGATCCAGCAGAAGACCGGGCAGGCATCCTAGAATCACCGTTGCTCCGGCAAGCAGCAGCAGGACACCCAGGGTCAGGGGCGCGACGCGCAGCGCCGGAGCCGGTGCGGCCGCGGGGAATAGCAGTGCATGACGGAGGATCTGAAGGTAGTAGTAGAGGGCGATGGCGCTGGTTCCCACGGCGACGCAGAGAATCCAGAGTCGTCCCGACTGCGGTTCATTGGAAAGGACGCGGACGAAGACGAAAAACTTCCCGAAGAATCCGGCGAGCGGCGGAATGCCGGCCATCGACAGCACGAACACAGTGAGGCAGGTCGCCAACGCCGGTGAGCGGTGCCCGAGGCCCACCAGGCCCGCCAGCGTTGGTTCCTCACCGGCCGCTTCCATGGCCGCGATGACTCCGAAGGCTCCCAGGGCGGTGATGGCGTAGGTGACGGCGAAGTAGAGGACGGCCGCACTGGATTCAGGCCGTGGGTCCATCAGGCCCAGAATGCCGTAGCCTCCCTGGGCGATGGCTGAATAGGCGAATAGCCGGCGCAGATCGGTTTGACGGAGCGCAGTCAAATTTCCGACGACCATGGATAGGGTGGCCACGACCGCAATCCAGGGGATCCAGCCGGGGCTCCACGGGATTCTTCCGGCGGAACCCGTGGTGGCCTCTCCGAACCCGACGTGGAGCACGCGGACCAGCAGGACGAATCCTGCAACCTTGGAACCCGACGCCACGAGGGCGGCGGCGGGTGTTGGGGCGCCCTGATAGACGTCCGGAGCCCACAGATGAAACGGAGCCACCGCAATTTTGAAGGCGAGACCCGAAAGGATCATGACGAGGGCGATCCAGAGCAACGGTTCGTGGGGGATCCGGGTGAGTTGGGATCCTATCACACTCAGTTGGACGGAGCTGGTGATTCCATAGAGGAGGCTGATGCCAAACAGCGTGATGGCGGCCGCGATGCCTCCGAAGAGAAAGTATTTCAGGGCAGCCTCGGTGGCCGTGGGGCGTCCCTCGTGAAGCGCCGTCAGCACGTAAAGGGTCAGGCTGACCAGTTCGAGGGCGACAAACAGCATGAGCAGGCTGTCGGTGCCGATCAGCAGCATCAGGCCCACGGTGGCGAGGAGCACCAGGGCGAAGAATTCGCCGGCGTGACGCGTAAAGCGCGCAGGAATGGCGAAGACCACGGTGGCGAGGGAAAGCAGAAGGAGGACGCCCTTGAGAAACTGGGTTCCGGGCATGGGGGAGAGCGTGCCGGCTAGGGCCTCGCCGGGTGCGCCTCTCACGCCAAGTAATCCCAAGGCTGCAAGGAGTCCTGCTGCGGAGCATCCTCCCGAGCGGGCCATGCGCTCGGGCAGGGACCGTCCGCAGAAGACGCGAAGGTCGAGCAACAGCACCGCCAGCGCGGAGACCACCAGCACCGCCTCGGGAAGCAGTTGCCGGAGGAGGTCGAGATGAAGGGAACCGTTCACGGGCCCACCCCCCGTCGAAGTCCCTCAAAGAAGGGACCCGCCAGCGCCGGCTGGATCCAGTTCAGCACCACTCCGGGGTACAATCCCAAGCTCACAGTGGATACCAGCAGGAGCGTCGTCCCCAACACCTCCGGGACGGTGATTGGCGTGGGGGGCGCGAGGGCATCCAGGGGAGGCGAATCGTCTCCCCGGAAGAATCCCAAATGAACGGCGCGGAGGATGTAGGCGGCGCCGAGCAGGATGCCGAATCCCGCGATGCCGACGAGACGACCGGAGACCGGCCAGGTCCCGAGTAGGATCTGCAATTCCGCGACGAAGCCGCTGAATCCAGGGATGCCTATGGAGGCAAATCCGGCGAGGACAAACGTGACCGCGGCGAACGGCAGGGTCCTGCCCAGCCGGTGGGCGCCGAGTTCCTCCAGGTCCCGGGTGTGGGTCCGGTCGTACACCATCCGCCCCACCACGGCGAAGAGGAGTCCGGCAATGATGCCATGGGAGATCATCTGCAGGACGGCTCCGGACAGTGCGAGCGGGGTGGCCATTGCCAGTCCGAGAATCACGAAGCCCATGTGGCTGACGCTGGAATAGCCAATGACGAATTTGAAATCGCGCTGCCGAAGGGCCACGAGGGCGCCCCAGACAATCCCGGCCACGGCTAGGGTGCCGAAAACGAATCGGGATTCCCTCGCTCCTTCCGGCAGGAGAGGGAGGGCGACCCGAAGACAACCGTAGGCCCCCAGCTTCATGATGACTCCCGCCAGCAGCATCGAGGCCGCCGTGGGGGCGGCGACGTGTCCGGTCGGCGCCCAGGTGTGCAGGGGCCAGAGACCGGCCAGGACCGCGAATCCCGCAAACAGGAAGGGGAAGGCCCAGGATTGGGTGGTCGCCGGAAACGAGTGCCGGGCCAGGGCGGACAGGTCCAGCGTGTTGAGTCCACTGGTCGCGTACAGCGCGACGATGCCGACCAGGACCGCCGCGCTTCCCAGAAAGGAGTACAGTGCCAGCTTCATCGCTGCGTATTCCCTCCGGGTGGAGCCCCAGCGAACGATCAGGAAGTACTTCGGGATGATCGCCAGTTCGTAGAACACGAAGAAGAGCAACAGATCCCAGCTGAGAAAGACGCCGTACACGGCACCGATCAGGGTCAGATAGAGGGAAAAGAATTCGCCGGGCCGGTCCGCCACGTTCCATGAAAAGAGAACCCCCGCCACGGAGGCGATTCCGGTCAGGACGAGCAGGGAGGCACTCACACCATCGGCGGCGAGGTGGAACTCGGCTCCCCATGCCGGGATCCACGGCACCCGGACGAGGGTCACGACAGTCTCCCCGGGAGTCGTCTGGATCACGGCCGAGACCGTCAGGATGAGCCCGAGAGCGCAGATGCCCAAGGCGGCCCAGTGGGGCAAGCGCGATTCCTTCTGCCGCCACAGGAGAAGTCCCACGGCGCCCGCGAAGCAAAGGTAGAGGGGAAAGGCGAGCATGGGCGCGATTACGGGGCGAGTCCGGCGGTGAAGGCCGCGACGGAGGGATTCGTCCACCGCAACAGCAGTTGGGGAAGGATTCCCGGAAGGACGAGGAGAACCAGCATGGGGGCGAGCACCAGGCATTCCCGTTGGCTCAGGTCCTGGAATTCACTGCGGGCCGGGTTCTCGGGTCCATTCAGGACGCGGTGGAGCAGCGTTAGAAGGAAAACGGCGGTCAACATCAAGCCGGGCAGGGCCAGGACGGCCGCTCCCGGAGCCAACGGGAAGGATCCCTTAAAGATTAGGAATTCGCCGATGAATCCCGATAGGCCCGGCAGTCCCAACGAAGCAAAGGTAGCTGTACCGAGAATTCCGGCGAGCACGGGAGCCCGTGCCCGGAGGCCGCCGAAATCCTCCAGTTGCCGCCGTCCGCCGGTGCGTTGCTCCAGGATCCCGACCAGGGCAAAGAGCAGGGCAGCATTGATGCCGTGGTTGAACATCTGGAGCACGGCACCATTCAGCGCCGAAGCCCGCTCATTAGCCCAGTGCGGACCCTGGGGAACGGGATCAAGGGCGGCAAAAATCCCCAGAAGGCAGTATCCAAGGTGATTGATTGAGGAGTACGCCAGGATTCGTTTGAGGTCGGACTGTGCCAAGGCAACCAGCGCGGGAAACACGATGGAAACCACCACCATGAGGAGGATGGGGCTGAGCATCGTCCGGGCTTCCGTGGGAAAAATGGGAATGAGAATCCGAAGAATTCCGTAGACCCCCATCTTGGAAAGCGCGCCGGTCAGCAACAGGGTCACGCTGGTGGGCGCTTCGGCATAGGTGTCGGGGAGCCAGGTGTGGAAGGGCACCAGGGGCACCTTCACCGCCAGTCCGGCGAAGGTTCCGAGGAATAGAATCGAGGTGAGGCGGGTCGGATTGAGTCCGGTCCAGGCAAAGGCGCGGGACAATCCGGAGGAAAGGGAGCCATCGCGGGCGGAGGCCGCCAGGTTCGGAAAATCCATCGTGCCGGTGGCCAGGAACAGGGCCTGGAATGCGAGGAGAAGGGCCACGCTTCCGGCGAAGGTGAATAGGAAGAATTGCAGGGCCGCCGCGCGTCGGCCCGGCCCTCCCCAGAACTTGATGAGAAAATACGCCGGAACGAGACCCAGTTCCCAATACAGGAACCAGTGGACGAAATTAAGTGCGGTGAAGTTCCCTAGGAGCCCCGTTTCCAGGGCGAGGATAAGGATGAAATAGAGTCGGGGACGTTCGGAGGGGACTGTGGAGGTGGCGATGGCGAATGGAATGAGGAGGGTCGTCAGGAGGATCAGGAGGAGATTGAGGCCGTCGGCGCCGACAAAATACTCGGCGCCGACCGAGGGGATCCAGGGAGCCCTTTCAATGAACTGCAGCTGCCCGCCGTCCGTTCGGAATCGCGAGGCGAGGAGGAGGCCTTCCAGCAGCGTCAGCAATGAGGTGCCAAGAGCGATCGGACGGGAGGCCCGTGCGAGGGTGGCCGGCAATGCCATGATGACGACGACGCCGATCAACGGCGTCAGCGTCAGCAGGGTGAGCAACGGCAAATCAGTCATGTCGCTTCAGGACGTTGCGAGGAACAGGAGTCCGGCCGCCAGGGCGACGACGCCAGCAATCAGGATCCGCAGAGACCGTTGGGATTGGCCGTCATGGGACCTGGAGAGGAGGCCGCCCGCATCGCGTGCGGCCTGGCAGCCGTCGTCAAAGCTCGAGTTCAGGACCCCCTGATCCACCGTCCGACTCAGCCAGGCACCGGCTGCGGCGGCGAGGGATGCAATATCCCGGATAGTGCTTCCGAGCGAACGGTCGAGTGCCGCGGAAATCCAGGCCGCGGCCTCCATCCCTTTCACGACGGTGGCTTGGTAAAGTTCGTCGAAACGGAACCGGTCGCGCATAAGTTGATATGGACGGGGAATCCATCGTTCCAGGGGATCCCGGCCGGACGCCAACGCTGTGCCCAGGTTCCGGTAGAGGAACCACCCGGAGGCAATCCCCGTCCCGCAGGCGATCGCGGACACGAAGAGGATCCATCCTGCGGAACCGGTCTCGACGGCCTCCGAAGCCGGGGCCAGGAAATGTTCCAACCAGGGCCAGAACGGAGTCGTGATCCCGCTCAGGGCGATGCTGGCAACGGCGAGGAACACCAGGGGGACCGTCATGACCGGCGAACCCTCGTGGGCGTGGGCGGAATCCGGTCCCCGGGACGAGCCGAGGAACACGTAAATCATTTGGCGGGTCATGTAGAAGGCAGTCAGTGCCGCCGTGAGCACCGCCAGCAGGAAGGGAATTCGCGACGGGGCCCAATGGGAAAGCGAATGCAGGATCGCGTCCTTGCTCCAGAATCCGGAGAAGAACACCGGGACACCGGAAAGGGCCATCATGCCCACCGCGTAGGTGGCGAAGGTCAGCGGCATCTGTCGTCGCAAGCCGCCCAATTGCCGGATGTCCTGTTCCCCATGGCAGCCGTGGATTACCGAACCGGCGCCGAGAAATAGGAGCGCCTTGAAAAAGGCGTGGGTAAGAAGGTGGACCATGCCGACCGCCGGTCCTCCTGTGGCGATTCCCATCATCATGAAACCGAGTTGGGAAATGGTGGAGTAGGCTAGGATGCGTTTGATGTCCGTCTGAGCGACCGCCGTCAGGGCACCGTACAGGGCGGTCAATGCTCCGATCCATGCTATGACCACGAGTGCGGACGCAGGATCCTCCAGCGAACCTCCCAAGACGACCAGCGGGAACATCCGCGCCATTAGAAAGACACCGGCCGCCACCATGGTGGCGGCGTGGATCAGGGCGCTCACGGGAGTCGGGCCTTCCATGGCGTCCGGAAGCCACACATGCAGCGGAAGCTGTCCGGACTTTCCCATGGCCCCGCAAAACAGGAGCAGGGAAATGGCCGTGCCGACGGCGATTCCGCTGGAGGTGAGGTGGCCGGCGATTCCCGAAAGGGCTGCCGGTTCGAGGCAGCCGCCGCCCTGGTCGTAGAACAGGACCGTGCCGCTTTCAGAGTAAATCCAGATCAGCCCCACCAGGAATCCGAGGTCCCCGATTCGGGTCGTCAGGAAGGCCTTCCGGGCGGCGGCCGCCGCGGATGGGCGGGAATACCAGAATCCGATCAGGAGGTAGGATGCGAGACCGACGAGTTCCCAGCAGATGAACAGGAGAAGCAGGCTGTTGGACAGGATCAGCCCTAGCATGGCGGCGGCGAAGAGGGATAGGAAACAGAAGAAGCGTCCGGAATTGGGGTCTTCCGCCATGTACCCGGTGCTGAAGATGAAGATCAGCGTCCCGACGACGGTAATCATGAGAAGCATCGCTGCGCTGAGGGGATCGAGAATCCAGCCCACGCCGACCGAGAGGGTCCCCGTTTCGAACCAAGGGACATTCCGATAAACCGTTCCGCCTTGGACCACGGAAACGAATGCCGCCACGGCGACGATTGATGCCGTGGCGAGCGCGGCCACGGCGAGTCCCGCGGTGACCCGGTGGAGTCGCCGGGGGAGGAAGGTTCCCACGGCTGCCGCGAGCAGCGGCAGCATTGGAATCATCCACACGGTGTTAGCCAGGCTCGCCATGAAACTGGGGGTGAAGGAGACATCGACGTTTCAGCCCTGGAGCCGGGTGATCTCATCCAGGTGCGTCGTCCGGTACCGGCGGTGGATGGCGATGATGAGCGCGAGGCCCACCGCCGCCTCTGCGGCCGCGATGGCGACCGAAAACAGGACAACCATGGGCCCGTCCAGGGATTGGGGATGGGGTCCGTACTTCCAAAAGGTCAGGAAATTCAGGTTGGCGGCGTTCAACATCAATTCGATGCCGATCAACACGAGAATGGCATTGCGGCGGCACAAGGCGCCGGCGAGTCCGATGCAAAACATCGCTGCGGCCAGGAGCAGATGGAGTGAGGCGGCGGACATGGTGAGGCTAGGATTGGGGCGAGGGTGGAGGAGGCGCTTCGGGTCTCACAGCCTGCTGGCGAGGGTCCGGTCGGAAGGAAGGACCGAGTTCGGGAAGCGCGATCAGGGCCGCTCCAATCAGGGCGGCGGTCAGCAGGAGTCCGACCGTCTGGAGGGGGAGCAGTTCCTCGCGAAGCAGTCGCTCCCCGAGATCGCGTACGAGCATTGAAGCCGGTGTGGACGGACCGCCGATGGCGCCCGGGCTTCGATTGAGGATCCCCCAGGAAAGGACTCCGAACAGGAGTGCTGCGAGACTGATCCCGGCGCCGGGAGAGTTGGAAAGGCGATCCCGGGGCGACTCGGAACCGCGGGTGAGTAGGATCGCGAAGACGATCAGGACGGCGACGGCGCCTACATAGACAAGGATCTGAATGAATCCGAGAAACTCCGCACCCATCCGCAGAAAGACGAAAGCCAGGCCCACCAGTGCAACGGCAAGGAACAGTCCGGCGTGAACCCGATTCCGGCACGAGACCGCGGCGATCGAGCCGCCCAGAACCAGTCCGGCGACCACGGCGAACGCGAGGCTCATCACAGGCTCAGGCGGCATAGCGATAGGTGCGCGGCGGGTGACGGCGCAAAAATGCCCGCTGGTAGAGGAGGTAGGGAACGCCGAACAGGGCCAGTGCCGGTATCCAGCGAAGAAGGTACGGCCACGAGGCCGAATACTGCCAAAGGCCGGCCACCAGGAGGTTGATCAGGCTCATCGGAAGGAGGAACTGCCAGGCAAACCGCATCAACTGATCCATGCGGAGCCGGGGCAGCGTACCCCGCAGCCAGATAAAGATGCCCATCAGTCCCGCCAGCTTTCCAAAAAACCACAACCAGGAAGGAATCCACGAGAAGAAGGTCAGCGGGGGAAGCCAGCCTCCGAGAAACAGCGTGATCCCGAGTCCACTCACGGCAAACAGGCCGAGATACTCGCCGAGGAAGAAGAGCGCGAATTTGAATCCCGAATACTCGGTGAAATAGCCCGCAACAATTTCGGATTCCGCCTCTGGAAGGTCGAATGGGGAGCGATTGGCCTCGGCGAGTGCGGCGATGAAAAAGAGGACGGCGCCGGCCGCTCCCCAGGGAGTGAAGACGTTCCATCCGAGGAGGACGCCCGCATGGACCTCGGCCTGTTTCGCGATGACGGCAGCGAGGGACAGGGAGCCGGTCAGCATGATCACGGAAACCGTGGAGAGGAGCAGGGGGAGTTCGTAACTGAGCAGTTGCGCCAGGGCACGCATGGCGCCGAGCAGGGAGTATTTGTTGTGGCTGGACCAGCCGGCCATGAAAACCCCGAGTTCCACCGCGGTGCCCACCATCAAAAAAAACAGAAGGCCCGTCTCGGGAAGATCAATCGCCCCCATGTTGCGTCCCATCGGCAGAACCGCCATGGCCAGCAGAGGCGGAACGACGACCACCAACGGCGCGAGGAAGTGGACGACCGCATCCGCAGCGCGCGGGACGATGTCCTCCTTGGTGAGCGACTTGATCCCGTCCGCGGCAAACTGAAGGAACCCGGCGGGCCCCACTCGGTTTGGGCCGGGGCGGTTCTGAATCCGACCCAGCGCCTTCCGCTCCAGCACGGTCGTGAGGGCGAAGATCATGGGGAACACGGCGAGGATCGCGCCGATCGACACGACCGCCGAGACCCATGGCTGGACTGGAACCGGAAACCAGGAAACCAGGGTGTGCTTCAGGAGGACGAAAATCTGGTCGAGGGCTTCCATGGGTTACGCGGCGGGGGGCGGGGGTTCCGCCGCCGGTTTCCGGGGCGCCGCCGAGGCGGCGGCGCTCGCCTTGGCGAGTTCGTCCGCGCGCCGGGCGTCGATGGTGGCGGCGTCCGATGGATGCAGTTTTTGGAAGTGGGTGTTGGGACGGGCCAGTTGGTCGCGGTGTCTCAGCAGTCCCTCGAACCGGTCCGGGGTCGCCAGTTCGAATTCCTGATCCATCTTGATCGCGTCGAACGGACAGACTTCGACACAGATCTGGCAGCTCATGCAGACGGAAAGGTCGATGTCGAAGGTCGCGGGGAAGAATTGGGGTTTCCCGACGTGATCGGGTTTCTTGGTCTTGCTCTTGACGATCAGGATGCACTGCGGAGGGCATTCCTTTTCACAAATCTGGCAGGCGACGCAGCGGAGTCCGGCCTGGGGATCCTCGCCATCGAAAACGAGGAACGGGAACTGGCGGGCGTTCTCCTTGGCTGGAGCGTGTTCCTCGGGATAGCCCAGAGTCACCAAGCGCTCCGGGTCGGTGAAGCTTCCGACGAAGTTCTTCGCCGTGACCGCGAGTCCGTGAAGTATGCCGCCTCCGAGCATGGTTGATTCCTAACGGTCCACTTCGCCGAGGACGATGTCGACACTTCCGAGGATCACCACGGCGTCCGCCACCGGGCGCCCGAGACAGAGGTCCTCCAGGATTGTCAAATTGATGAAGCTGGGCGGGCGGATCCGGTATCGCCAGGGATTGGGGCTGCCGTCACTGATGAGGTAGAATCCGAGTTCGCCCTTCGGGGATTCAATCCGGCCATAGGATTCCCCGGGCTTGGGACGGAATCCACGAAGCTTCGACTTGGGATCGATCACCGGGCCCTCGGGAATCCGGCGCAGGGCGGCGTCTAGAATCCGGACGGATTCCCGCATCTCCAGGGCGCGGATCATGTAGCGGTCGAAGACGTCTCCATGATTCCCCAGGGGAACCTGGAATTCGAACTGTCCGTAGATTCCGTAACGGTCCACCTTGCGAATGTCGTACTCCACGCCACTTGCGCGGGCCATCGGGCCCGAAATGCCGGCATTGATCGCGAGTTCCTTCGACAGAATCCCGATGCCCTGGGTGCGTCCGATAAGGATTTCATTGGAGGCCAGGAGGGATTCGAACTCGTCAAGAAAGGCGCCGAATCCGGCGACGACGGTTTTGGCCTGGTCGAGCCACCCGGGAGGCGTATCGCATCGGCAGCCTCCGAATCGTATGTAATTGCACATCATGCGGGCGCCGGTCAGGGACTCGAACAGATCGAGGATCCTTTCCCGTTCGCGGAAGGCGTACATCAGGGGGGTTCCTAGGGCCCCCATGTCCTGCAGCAGAAAGCCACAGACGGCAGCGTGATTTTGGAGCCGGGTCAGTTCCGCGGTGATGACCCGCAGATATTCCGCACGTTCCGGCACCTGAAGTCCGGCAAGACGTTCCACCGTCAGGGCGTAGGCCCAGTTGTTGGTCAGGGAACAAAAATAGTCCAGGCGGTCCGTGTACGGCATGGATCCCAGATAGCTGGTATTCTCGGCGATCTTCTCGTGGTTCCGATGCAGGTATCCGAACACCGGCTTCAGCTTGATCACGGTTTCGCCGTCGAGCACGACGTCCATGCGAAAGACACCGTGGGTTGACGGGTGCTGTGGTCCGAGGGAGACCTCCAAAAAGCTCCCGTCGGGACCGGGTTCCGCCGGATCCGTGGAAGGCCGGACCTCGTAGGTGCGCGGAGCCGGCGCCGGGATCATTGGGTTGCCTCCTGGCTCGCGCGATGCCGTCGGGCACGTTCCAAGACCTCATCGTGCGCCGTAGGCTCGTACTCGTAATCGTCCGGGGGAAGGTAGTCCCGCCGCATGGGATGGTCCTTGAACCCTTCCCAGAGGAGGATTCGCCGCAGGTCGGGATGTCCTGAGAACCGAACCCCGAACAGGTCGAAGACCTCACGCTCCTGAAACTCGCAACTCCTCCACACCGGCGTCAGCGAAGTCACCTCCACGTCGGAAGTGCGATCCGTGGTCCGCTGTCGCAGGATCACCGGACCGTTCCGCAACGTGACGGAGTACAGGTGGTAGACGACCTCAAGAAATCCCGGGCGGTGTTGGACCTCCGTCACCTCCTTCTCGACCCCGTCCACGGTTTTTCGAAGGGTCACCTTTTCGTCGCGGGCCGGCCAATCCACACCGGTCACATTGGAACAGAAGTCGAGTCGGAGGTCTGGGGCGTCGCGCAGCAGGCGGGCAGCCTCGAGCGCATGGGCCGGATCCACTACCAGCGAGTCCTGGCCGGGGACGGCTGGATTCGGCACCCGCTCTATTCGGGCACCGGGCAGCTCCCGGATGAGCCGGTTCCTGAGCTCTTCCAACTGCTCCACAGCCCCGTTGTAGTGGGACTCCATTGCTGAGAAAAGGCTTTCCCGCACGAAGTTGCGGATTTCAGTGGATGCCGGCCCGCAGGGGGCCGATGTCGATCACCCGGGCCGCCGCTGAAACGGTCGGAACGTGTACCAGCGGAGTTCGAGGTCGCGGGCGGCGAGCCACCCCCAAACCGCGGAAAGGGCAAACTGGGTGAGACCGAAGCCCAGTCCGAACCAGCAGGCCATTGACCCGGGTTCCGGGATGCTGCTACCCGCTGAACCGAGTCCGAACGAGGCCAGGGAAGCCATGCCGAGCAGGAAGGGCAGGATTCCAGCCGTCAGGAGACTCCACAGAAACCCGGAAAGCGGATGAAGACGTCGAACCGCATAGCGAATCCCAATGGCGGGGAGGGCGATCAGTGAGGTGCTGCCGGCCAGCAATGCCGCGAGAAGCGGGGGGGAATAGGATTCCTGGACGAGGGGCCATGCGGAAATGAGGAACAGGTTGAGGACGAGGGCTGGTCCGAACAGGGACCAGGCTTCGAAAACTCGTGCGGTCACCAGTTGCGAGGCTGCCAGCGGGGTGACGAGGAGTAACTCCAGGGTTCCTTCCTCCATTTCCCGCCGCAGGCTCGCGGCGGAATTCATCGCCATGGGAATGGCCAGCGCCAGGGGAAGCAGGCACGGAATTCCGTTCATCTCGGCGTGATCGGCGGACATGCGAAGCGTGGCCACCCAAGCCGCGACGACGAGGACCATCCAACCCAAGCGGGACCGATATCCCGGTCCCGCTTTTGCCCAAAGCCATCGGGCCGGGTTCCGTCGCAGCCACGATTGGCGCCGACGTTCCCCCATCGACTCAAACCAGGTGGCCGTCCGCCGGTCCGGTTTGGATTTCGAGCGCGCCGGTTCGGACGGGGAACTCGACGGACGAAGCGCCCGCTTCACGCGCCATCCCGCGAAGGCAAGGGCGAGACCCAGCAGCAGCAGGCTGCAGAAGACGCCGGCGAGGAGCTGCCACGCCATGATGGTTCCGAGCCACGAGGGGAATGAGGATAGTACTCCTCCGAATCCCCCGGGACCGACACCCGACGCGGCCCACAGTATGCCGAGACTCGCCTCCCACAAACGACTCTCCGAGCTCATCCCGATGAGTCCAGGAGCGTAATGCGTATATGCGGCGATCGTTGCCGACCCTGCGGCGAGCGCCATGCATCCGCCACTGAGCACGGTCAACCCGAGGGCGAGTCCGGAGGCCTGGGTCCATTGCTGACAAACGGTGGTGGCAACCAGTCCTCCCGCGAGACCGCAGGTCAGAATGACGAACTCGATCCCCAGGGCGATCATCAGGTCGAGGGCGCCAACGCCTCCGGTCAGCAGCGGAATCAGCAGCACCGGGACACACACCAGCCAAAGGGATATCAGGCGTACTATCTGGGCAGCCGCTTTGCCGAGCACGATTTCAAATGGACGCAACGGAGTTAATCCGAGGAGCGGCAGCGTCCCTTCGCGCTTTTCCCGAGCCAAGGTGTCCGCCGCGAACATCGGGGCGGCGAGCATGAGAAACACCGAGAGCATCGTGTGGAGGAGGGCGAAAAGCTCCGCGCCACGCTGCACGGTGCCACTGGTTCCGAGGGTGGAGGCGATGCGGTTGCCGACTCCGTGAAGGAAAAGGGTGAGCAGGGCTCCTGCCGCGACCGTTGTCCGCAGCCAGTAGGTTCCCTTCCGTCGCGCCGCAGCCCGCAATTCGCGGAGCAGAACGGCGGGAAGCAATTGTGGGGGACTGGACGCCATCGATGCGGGTTCTCGGCTAAGGCTGCGGTGGGGAGTCAAGAATCCGGCGGCGACGGCTGCAATCCGAATCGGGTTCTCCAGTGCGGCTTCCCGGCGGCATTCGGCCCGGTTGTCCCCGGTCGTCGGGCCGAACCACCCTGGACGACCGAGGTCCCGGCCTCCCGTTCGGGGAGTTTGGAATTGCAGCCGCTGACAGGTCGGGGCACTCGAATACCATAAAAGGCAGGGACTTGATCGGGTGCGGCTCCACCAGCTGTTTTGATGGGATTGGGACAGGGAGTCCCAGGATCTCGCCGATCGGGGAAAATACTTTTCAGAAGATTTTTGAAAGATTTTTGCTGCACATCCACGTAACCTTCAGTAAAGGTTTCCCCTAGTCACTGTTTTGTAGTCTTTCTAAGCCGATGGCCGCTTTCGCTAGGATGATGAATCCACGTGTGGAGGTTGTTGGGAGAGAAAGGTGTCCGCCTAGAACCAAGTAACCAATTTATGCGTTTGGACCAGAAATTCCTTTCAAAAGCCAAGAACCCGAGACGGGATTTTGGACAGCTGGAGGCCCGTCGTCGTGAAGGGATGCGACTGCTGGAGGAAGGGCATGCCCAGGCTGATGTCGCCAGATTGCTTGGGGTTTCCGAAGTTTCGGTTTCGAGGTGGAAGCGTGCCTTTCTATGCAGGGGAAATGATGCCTGGCGCCGTGGGCGGCTGGGTAAACCTCCCAAAGTGGAAGAGCATCATCTGACGGTGATTCGCCAGTTTCTTTCGGCGGGAGCTAGAATTTACGGATATCTGGATGATCGCTGGACCTACCCCCGGATCGCCGCCGTGCTTGAAGTCCTGACCGGACTTCGGATTCATCCCGACCATTTGTGCCGGGTTTTTCACAAGGCTGGATTGACGACGGCGCGAAAGGCACCTCCGGCAGGTGCTCCCGTGGTGAAACCGGTTGTGGCTCCGGTGAAGCGAGCGGTCCGCGATTTGACCGTCCGGTAGTCGAGGAATTCGGTCGCTTCGACCGACGGGCAGGTGGGAGTGGAAATTCCCGATGCCGGCTTCGGGTCCAGGTGCCGCCGGAGAGGTTCTGGAGGTTCTGGAGGTTTGGGCCTTGAATGGGGTCCCGAGGGTGGGTGATTTGAAGGGAGCGCCGCTTCGGAGCGTCCGTCTCGGCCGAATCGAGAATCATGGTTCCCTCAGGTGTTCCAGTCATCCGTCTCGTGAGCCGATGCGTCCTCGCATGCGCGCTTTGGATGGGTGGTTGGGCGCTTCGGGCCGGGGAGGATCTATTCTGGGAGTCGCATGTTGCCCCCTTGTTGAAGGAGCGCTGTGGCGAGTGCCACAATCCCCTCAAGGCCAAGAGTCGCCTCGATCTCAGCTCACTTCAGACCGTGCTCCGGGGCGGGGATCGTGGGGCGGCGGTCCTGCCCGGGCGTGTTGAGGACAGCCTGCTGTTTCGCGTGCTTTCGGCCGGGGCGGACCCCCATATGCCGCCCAAAGGACAGTTGTCCGAAGATCAGATCGGGGTCATCCGCACCTGGATCTCACGGATTCCCGCGTCGATGGCCGTGTCCGCTGGCTCGAACGTTGTGTCCGAATCCTCCATCCGGGCCGAACCGGCGCCCACTCCTTCGGTTCACTGGGTGCCGCCGCGCGATTTCCCGGTGTCCCGAGGGGTGGATCGATACCTGGAACTGGATTGGAAATTCCGGAAATTGACGCCCGCCGCGTTGGCTCCGACGCCGACCTTGGTTCGCCGTGTGTATCTCGATCTGGTGGGACGTGTCCCGACCGCGGACGAACTTTCCCGATATTTGTCGGATCGGAGGCCGGATCGCTGGGGGTGGCTGGTGGATGAGCTTTTGGCAGGTCCGGAGTACCCCCGCCACATGGCCGAGGTCATGGATGTCGTCCTCATGGGGAGAAAGGGACCGGATGCTGAAAAGCAGCGTCGCGATCATCGTTGGTTCGCCTACCTGGAATCTGCGTTTCACGAGAATCGTCCCTGGAACCGGGTGGTGGCCGAGTTGATCCGGGCCCGTCCGGAGGCCGGGGATCGCGGGGCGGAATGGTACCTGTACGAACGGAAAAACAATCCCCAAGCCATGGCTGAGGCATTGGCTCCCGTCGTCTTTGGGGTCCAAATCAAATGTGCCCAGTGTCATGATCACATGGTCGCCCGGGAGATCAAACAGGCCCACTATTGGGGGTTGGTCGCGGCGTTCAATCGGACGCGCAACGTGGACACTCCCTTGGGTCCCGGCCTTTCCGAGTCCGCCATCGGTGGATTTGTTTCCTTCGCCAACCTGAAGAAGGAGTCACAGCCCGCCGTGTTGATGTTCTTCAATGGGAAACGGGTGGACGAGCCCTGGCCCAAGGAGGGCGACAAGGAAGTGGACTCGCCGGACAAATATTGGGTCCCGCCACCCGTGGGCAAGGATCCCTGGCTGGAACCGGCGCGGCCGAAGTTCTCTCGCCGGGAGGCGTTGGCGGAGGTCGTGACGGAGGGCAATGCGCTTTTGTCCCGCGCCATGGTGAACCGGATGTGGGCAATGCTGTTCGGCCGGGGAATTGTTCACCCCGTGGATCTCATGGACTCGAAACATCCCCCGAGTCATCCCGAACTGCTCAATTGGTCGTCCGAGGAGTTTGTGCGCGGAGGATATGATGTGCAGCGGTTGCTCAGGGATCTGGTGCTGACCCGGGCCTATCGGCTCGACTCCGTTCCGGCCGGAGGCAGGCCGGTGGCAAGCGGATTCGTTTGCCGCCGCCACGGAAAAGCAACTTTCCGCGGAACAGGGGTTTGCATCGCTGATGACGGTGATGGCCGGACATCCCCCGGATTGGGCGGATCCGTCCGTGCAAACGCGCCGGCAGGTCTGGATCCGCCAGTTTCCGGATCTCTTCGCCGCGGAGTATCAGCCGTCCCTTCAGCAATCGCTGTTTTTCGCCAATTCCCCGGTTGTGAACGAAGTGCTGAAGCCGTCGAACGGAAATCTCACCTCGCGCTTGGCCGAGATTCCGGAAACCCGTGGGCGGGCTCGCGAGGCAATTAACTCCGTCTATGGGAGGGAAGCCCGGCCGGAGGAGCTTCGGGAGGCCATCGCCTTTTTGTCCAGGCAGCCGTTGGACACGGGGACGCGGGATTTGGTTTGGGCGTTGGTCACCAGCGCTGAGTTTCAGTTCATTCATTGACGGCGTCGCACTCCCGAATGCCCAACAATTCCTCCAATAGCGGTTCCCATGGGGCGCTTTGCGGTCAGCCGGACCATCGGATTCACCGCCGGAAGTTTCTCACCGGACTCGGGACGGCGGGCGCTGTATCCGTGGGAAGCTGGGCGGGATTGTTTTCCGTGCCCGTTTTCGCCGAGGCGGCCCGCCGCCGTGGGAAGCACTGCATCCTGTTGTGGCTTTGCGGCGCCCCGAGCCAGTTTGAGACCTGGGATCCAAAGCCCGGCCGGATCTCCGGAGGCCCATTCGGCAGCATTCCGACGACGATTCCGGGCGTCCACTTTGGCGAATTGATGCCCAGGACTGCCGGCATCGCGGATCGGCTGGCGGTGGTACGGTCGATGAAGACCAATCAAAGCGAGCACCTGCAGGGCATTGATTTATTGAATCGTGGTGCGGCACCGCGCCCGCCGTTCATCCGGCCGACCCTGGGGGCAGTCCTCGCCCAGCAATTGGGACATCTCGACAGCCCCATTCCGAATTTCGTCCTGCTCGATCCCTGTCCGGAGGGGAACGAGTTCAAGGAGTTCAAGGCGGGCAATTGGGCCGGTTGGCTGGGGGCCGAGTATGGGCCCGTCCGAGTCGGGGGGGAGTACCGATTGGAGAATGTGGACCGACTGGTGGACGTGACGGCTGAGGACCAGGAGGCCCGCAATGCATTGCGCCGCTACTTCTCCAGGAAGTATCAGAACGAACATCAGTCGGTGGCGGCGGCGTCCCAGAATGCCGTCTTCGAACGGGTCAAGGGCCTGATGAGCTGCGCGCATCTCTTTGACCTGAACCAGTTGCCGTCCGGCGACCGGGAACGGTACGGACCCGGCGCCTTTGGTCTTCATGTGCTCCAGGCACGGCATCTCGTGGAGAATGGTGCGCCCTTCGTCATGGTGGCGAACGGCATGCCTTGGGACAGCCACGTCTTCCACAATGAGATCTACCAAATGCTCGTTCCCGAGCTGGACCGGATCATCTTCAACCTGATCACCGACCTCGAAGTTCGGGGACTGTTGGAGGACACCCTCGTGGTGATGATGGGGGAGTTCGGTCGAACCCCGTGGATGAATCAGGCCCGGGGACGGGACCATTATCCTCACGCCTGGTCGCTCGCTATGGCCGGATGTGGTATCCGAAAAGGAATCGTGGTCGGGGCGACCGACGCGGATGGCGTCGACGTGGATGGTCCCGCCTTCAACGAGAAGAACCTGTTCGCGACCATCTTCTCCGCACTGGGACTGGATCCCTACGCGGACTACAACATTCCCGAGCTGCCCAATTTTCACAGGGTCGAGGATCGTGCGGAACCCATCCGGTCCATTCTTGCCTGACTCCCATGCCTGAATCGGAACCGAAGCCTGTGCCGGGAGTCCTGGAAAAGATCCGGGAGATCGCGTTGCCGTCCCCGGTGCTGGCGTTGGATGTCGAACCCGATGGACGAACGCTCTACGCAGGAGGCCATGATGGCGCGTTGGCCATCATTCCTGTGGAGTCCGGGGCTCCGGAATTGGTTCCTCGCCACAACAGTTATTGCAGCGGGGTACGCCGGGTTCCGGGAACGCCTTGGGTGGTCACCGGGGGTTACGATGGACGTTTGTGCTGGACCGACGTCGGCTCGCGCTCGCTCGTTCGGGAAGTCCGTGCCCATGACTTCTGGTCCTGGGACCTTGCGGTCTCAACCGATGGTCGCTGGATTGCCTCGGTGACCGGTCGATACGAGGCGGGTGGCTATCGCTACGAACCGGCCCCTGGACGGGAACTAGGGGTCCGGGTGTTCGACGCGGCTACCGGGGCGATGCACCGCAGTTGGGACCACATTCCGCCCGTCCAGTCCGTAGCCCTTTCTCCCGATGGTCGATTCGTTGCTGCGGGGAACCTCATGGGGGAGGTGCGGGTTTGGGATCGCGATGCGAATACGCTGGCCTCGTCGTGGCGGGATGACGGTCTGACCAGTTGGGGCGTCATCAAGAGCCATCATTTCCTCGGGGGGATCTTTTCAATGATGTTCAGTCCGAATGGAAAGGACCTCTACGTGTGCGGCATGGGGCCAATGGTGGATCCGATGGCTGGCAACGGGGTGCAGCGCTGGCAGCGGTTTGATTGGAGGACGGGAAAACGGCTCGATCAGACGCACGACGGGGAGAGCGGCCAGGGATTGATGGAGGCGCTGGCGTTTCATCCGGATGGAACCCGGTTCGCCATGGCGGGGCGCTTGTTTCAGGGCACGTGGAATCTGGCCCTCTTCGATTCGGGGAACGGGAAGAATCTCCATGCGGTGGACGCCAAGCACCGTATTACCGGGCTCAAGTTTTCCCCGGACGGCTCCCGGCTGTTTCTTTCCAAAGCCCGCGGACAGGAGAAGCCGAAGGACGGCCGTTGGAAGGAGAGTGGCTTGGTGGAGATCTACACGGTTCGCGGATAAGGTCTCCCGATGGGGCCCCGCTCACCTCCCCGCCACTTCGAATGGCGTCCGGACGCTCACTTGTACGCGATCGCGGCGCTCGAGGGGCCGGCCAGGTGGATGACCTCGAAGTTCCGGAAACCTGCATCGCGGCACCAGCCCTGGAAATCCGCACCCGAGTAGTCGAAGGCGTCCCCGAACTCGATCAGCATGTTCAACGACATCAGCAGTCCGAACAGGTTGCTGCGTCGGGCGTCGTCGATCAGAGCCTCGACGACAATTAATGCACCTCCGGTTGGCAGGGCCTCGTACGCGGACCGGATCAAATGGCGTTTCTTCTCCAGGTTCCAGTCGTGGAGGATCATTCCCATCGTGATCACGTCCGCCCTGGGCAGGGGATCCTTGAAGAAGTCCCCGGCGGCCGTTGTGACGCGTTCGGCGAGGCCGGCTGCGGCGATGTGGCGTTGCGCAATGCCTTCAACCGGAGGTAGATCGAAGGAAATGCAGCGGAGGTTTGGGTGACGCCGCGCGACCTCGATGGAAAGGATGCCCGTGGCACCGCCAACGTCGCACAGCGTCTTGAACCGGGAAAAGTCGAACTTCTCTGCCAGGGCCTCGAAGTTGATCCGGGAGAGCCCGGTCATGGCACCCATGAATTGTTCGAGACGGGGAAGTTCGGAGTAGAGTTCCTCGAAGACCCCCTTCTGTCCGTGCTTTGACTCGTTCTGCGGACGTCCGGTGCGAAGCGCCTCGGGAAGATCGTGCCAGTACTTGAAGAGCCGGGCGTTCAACATCTCCAGGATGCCGCCGACATAACGTGGGCTTCGACGATCCAGGTAAAGTGCGGTGGCGGGCGTGTTGGCGTACTTCGCGTCCGGGCCGTCGCCCTCGCGGTCGAGGAATTGCATCGCGACCAGCGCGTCGAAGAAATCAGCGATGCCCCTGGGGTGGATTCCGGTGGCGGCCCCGAGCTCGGCTCCGCTCATCGGACGCTCCGCCAGGTGGGAAAACACCCCGAACTCGACGGCGGTGAGGAGCACCTTTGAGGACCAGAATCCGAAGGCGGTTTGCAGGATGAACGAGGGGTCCGGAGCAGGGGATTCAATTGACATGGCGCATGGAAGCTGAGGAGGGGATGGAAATGGAAGCGGAGATCGGATCGGAAGGCGGTATTGCGGGTCGGTGCACTTTTGCGGGATCGAGACTATGTTGCCTCCGTGCTCATTCTCGTCACCGGGGGGTCGGGTTTTGTCGGTAGGGAAATCGTAGGACAATTGCAGTCAGCCGGGCATCGAATCCGGGTGCTCGCGCGCCGATCCTCCCCGATGGAGGAGGGCGTGGAGCGAATCCGTGGATCGGTGCTGGAGCCGGCATCGGTAGCGGAGGCGGTTTCCGGGGTGGATGCCGTGGTGCACCTGGTGGGGATTATCAACGAAGTGGGCGACCAGACGTTTGAGCGGGTTCACGTGGGGGGGACCGAGGCAGTGGTGTCCGCAACCCGATCGGCGGGGGTCCGGCGCTACATCCATATGAGTGCGCTCGGGACGCGTCCGGCGGCTCGCTCCCGTTATCATCGGACTAAATGGGACGCCGAGGAACTCGTGCGGAGGAGTGGGCTTGATTGGACGATCCTGCGTCCTAGCCTGATCTACGGTCCAGGGGACGGGTTCATCAACCTCTTCGCCCGGATGTCGGCAGTGTCCCCCGTTCTTCCGGTGGTGGGGCCCGGATCGAATCGGATGCAGCCGGTGGCGGTCGAGGACGTGGCCTGGTGTTTCTGCGGGGCAATGGCCCACCCTGAGAGCCTGTACCAGACCCTGGATGTCTGCGGACGCGAACGCTTCACCGTGAACGAGATTCTGGCCGTGGTTCTGGAGACACTGGGACGCAGGCGCGGGACGGTGCACCTGCCGTGGGGAATAGCGGGCCTTCAGGCTCGGATTCTGGAGACCGTGTATCCGCGTCTGCTGGGGAAGGCCTCCCCGTTGAATCGGGACCAAATCCTCATGTTGCAGGAGGACAATGTGGGGGATCCGGATCCGGCCTGCCGGATGTTTGGGTTCGAACCGATCCGGATGCGCGACGGAATCCGGAGATTCCTGTCGCCCTGACCGGGCCACCCGATGCGGGATTGCATTGCGACTTGACCCGGACGGTGGCGCGGACCGAAGTGGGTTTATGCGCCTATCGATCCTCCTTGGGTGCCTGCTGTGTTGCCACGGAGTCGCGGCGGACTTTCCTTCTGTGAGTGCGCTGCGGGACGGGACACAGGTGGTGTTTCGTTCCGGTTCCCACGAGTTGGGACGGTATCAGGCGGAAGCGGGAAGCCTTCCGCGTTCTGAAATCCCGGAGCGCTACCGCAGGGGAGGGTATCTTCATCCGTTGCTGACCCCGTCGGGACGTTGCGTAACCGACGATTTTCCCGTCAACCACCTCCATCACCACGGTGTTTGGTCCCCCTGGGCCAAGACGGAGTTCGAGGGGCGACACCCGGATTTCTGGAACATGGGGGACGGGACGGGGCGGGTGGAGTTCCTGGCCGTGGATCGTCTTTCGAATGATGCGTCCGGGGCAGGTTTGGTGTCGCGTCACCAGTTTGTGGATCTCGTTTCGACACCCTCCCAGGTGGTCCTCGTGGAAACCTGGGAGGTGCGGGCTTCCGTCCGTCAGGGTCCCGCGACCGCGTATCAGTGGGACTGGAAATCGACGCAACGGTGCGCGGGTCGTTCAGCCCTGACGCTGCCCGAGTACCGGTACGGTGGTTTCGGACTCCGGGGAAACTGGGCATGGAACGGGGCCGACCACGGACTGTTCCTGACTTCGGAAGGAGAGACCAACCGGGTTCGAATCAACGCTTCCCGCGCACGTTGGTTTTGGATGGGCGGCCCGCTGGATGGCGTGATCGCCGGGATGGCGGTGTTGTGCCATCCGTCCAATTTTCGGTTCCCACAACCCATCCGGCTTCATCCCGACGAGCCGTTCTTTTGCTTTGCTCCGCAACAACTGGGCGTGATGACGATCCGACCCGGGGAACCGTATGAGGCGGGATACCGGCTGCTGTTGATGGACGGGCTTCCCGACAGGGAATTTTTGGATGCCGTGTGGAAGGAATACGCCGCGGGACCGTGAACCACTCCCGGCCCTTGATTTCCGGGGACTCCTTCCCAATCTGATCCGGTGTTTCCCATCACTGTTGCCGCCGGTCAGGGGTCCTGGGTTCCCGGGCCGTATCCCGGTGTGGAATTGCAGATCCTGCGCCGGGACGGGGTCACCGGCGGTGTAACCGTTCTGCGAAGGTTTCAGGCCGGAATCACCGTTCCGGCCCACACGCACCCGGAAGCCTCCGAGTCGGTTTACGTGATCTCCGGTGAGTGGGTGGAGGAGGGAGTTGTCCACGGGCCGGGCACGTTTTTCCATGTTCCGCGCGGGGTCCGGCATGGCCCGCACCACGCCCGGAGCGAGGTGATCAGTCTGACCGTTTTTGATGGGCCCCTGACGGTTTCCTAAACTTCCGACCCGCAGGGGACATGGATCGAACCGTCGCGAAAAGTTCGTTCGGTTCGGGGTGCGGGCGGCTTCTAGAGGAAAAGTGATCACCTCACTGGATAGCCGCTCATTGCTTCATCGGTACGCTTGCGACGGATCCGAGGATGCTTTTGCCGAATTGGTGTCCCGACATCTCGACCTCGTGTATTCCGCGGCGGCCCGGTGTTGTCGAAATGACGAGGCCTTGGCGGGCGAGGTGGCACAGCGGGTCTTCGTGGATCTGGCCCGAAAATTTCGGCCCGAGGGCCGGGGGCGAGTTCTGCGGCGGAAGGTGTCCGATCCGTTGCCGCATGGCTCCACCGTCACACCTGCTTTACGGCCGCGTCCGCAATTCGCGCCGAATTGCGGCGGCGGCTTCGGGAAGTGCACGCAATGGAACTTCAACAGCAGGTTGAGACCGGCGATTGGTCGCGGGTGGCGCCGGTTCTGGAGGAGGCACTCTCGGAATTGCCGGATCCCGACCGGGACGCCGTGGTATTGCGATTCTTCGAGGACGAGCCGTACGCACGGATCGGCTCGGCGCTGGATTGCAGCGAGGACGCCGCCCGGATGCGGGTGGATCGGGCTTTGGACCGGTTGAGGGCCGCATTGGAGAAGCGGGGTGTGACGTCGACATCCGGTGCGCTGGCGGCGTTGATCCTGGCCCATGCGGTGATTCCGGCGCCGAGTGGCTTGGCGGCTTCAATCACCGCGGGAGCGTGTGCTGTTCCCGTGGCCTCCGGTATGGCGCATCTCCTGGCGACAAAACCGTTCGTGTTCGGGTTCGCGACGGCCGCGTTGGTGGGGTTGCTCACGCTGGGATGGCTGGGGTCGCGGCTTCGAACGGAACACCGGCGGCTCGAGCAGGCGAACGCGGCGCTTCGTGCGGAACTGGAGTCGCTGCGCTCCTCGATCCCCCAATCCATCTCCGCCTCGGACCTCGCGGAACTGGAACGCCTCCGGGGGGAACATGACGAACTCCTCCGGCTTCGAGGCGAGGTGGCGCGGCTCCGGCGCGAACAGGCTTCGCATCCGAATTTGGCGGCGGTTCCTGTTCCTCCAGAGAACGGCGCTCCGGATGAATCGGACCCGCCGGTGCAATTCACCATCGAAGCCAAGTTTCTTGAGGTGACGGATGGGGATTTGGCGACCCTGAACTGGAATTGGCTCAACGTTGGGGGGACCGGCATGATGGTCCCCAGGGAGTTCAAACGGATCCATGATCTGATCCAGCGACTGCCCGGCATCGACGTCCTGGCGGCTCCCAACGTGACGACACTGGGGGGGCGCCAGGCGCGAATCAGCATTGGTGCGGTGAAGGATGCTCCCGATCCGGATGGGAGTTCCGGCGAGGAACTCGCACTCGATGTGATTCCGGTGCCCGGGAAGGACAACGGCCTCATTGAGCTCTCCTTGCGGGGAGGCCGTATGCCGAGACTTCAACCTTCCCCTGAGGAGGGGAGGGGAAGCGGAGCCGTTGCGATTTCCCGAAGGGCGCCGCCATTTACGACGATTTCGGTCCACGATGGGTGGGGATTTGTCCTGAGGCGCCCGGGGATGCCCTCGAATTTTGAGACTTCCCGAAGCCTGCTAATCCTGGGAACGGTATTTCAGATTGACCCCGCCGGTAACCGGGTCTTTCCCCTGACTGCGGAAAAGTAGGCAGGAGCGAGACGGATGGAAGGATGTAGGGAACGGAACCGGCGTTCGTTAACGGGCGGATTCCCGCAGCGCCTGCAATTGGTCGGGCCGAATGATCCCCCGGGGTGTGATGATTCCGCTGATCAGTTCAGGCGGAGTGACATCAAAGCCGGGGTTCACGGCACGGCTCGAGGGATTAGCAATCCGAACGTAGGTGAGCGTGCCTTTGGGTTTCCCTGGTCGGCGGGCAGATGATGGGGGTACGCCCCACGCCCCCAACACTTCCGACTCGTTCCGTTCCTCAATGGGAATGTCGCGTCCAGATCGGAGGTTCCAGTCCAGGGTGGAGAGCGGGATGGCGACGTAGAAGGGAATGCCATGTCGTTTCGCCAGGACGGCCTTGGTATAGGTGCCGATCTTGTTCGCGACCTCGCCGGTTTTGGCGAGCACGCGGTCGGCGCCGACGATGACCAGATCGACCCGGCCTTGTTGCATGAGCCAGCCGGCGGCATTGTCCGCGATGATCCGGTGATCAACACCCTGCTGGGCCAGTTCCCAGGCGGTGAGTGAGGCACCCTGGCAACGCGGACGGGTTTCGTCGCAGAGCACGGTAAAACGGCGTCCCTCGGCCTGGGCGGCGTAGATCGGGGCTGTGGCGGACCCGATATCCACAAAGGCGAGCCACCCCGCATTGCAGTGAGTGAGCACGGTGGCGCCCTCGCGGATCAGGGAGGCGCCATGGACTCCAATCTGGCGGCAATCCTCGACATTTTCGTTGGCGAACCGCTCCGCCGCGGCGAGTGCCTGTGCCTGCTGAACGGACACCGGTGCGTCCGGGCTGCAGGCGGCACGGACCTCGTTCATGGCGTTGACCGGGTCCACCGCTGTCGGCCGCGCATCCTTGAGGGTGTCGTACACCCGTTCCAAGTGGGCCAGGAAGCGCGAGACATTGCCGCCGCGAAAGGCTCGCAGTCCTTGGGCAAGACCATAGGCCGCGGTCGCCCCGATCGCCCCGGCCCCCCGGACCGTCATGTTGCGAATGGCCTCCGCGGTGTCGCAGAAGCGCGCGGTGGCGAGGACTTCAAACCGGTGGGGAAGCTCCCTCTGGTCGATCAGTCGAACCGAATTGGTGCGGACGTCGAAGGAGACGGTTCGATAGGAGCGTCGCCGACCGGCGATGAGGACGTTCACGCGGGGAAGGTTAGGCCAGGAGCCGCACTTCGGACAGTCCCTGAGAATTCCGCGATGCGGGGAATTCCCCCTATTTGGGCATCTGAAGGCCCACCTTGGCCGCGACCTGTGCGACGTCCTTGTCTCCCCGGCCGGACAAATTCACGATGATCAGGGAATCCTTGGGCATCTTCGGGGCGCGTTGGATGCACTCGGCCACCGCGTGCGAGGACTCCAACGCGGGAATGATGCCCTCCAATCGCGCCAGGCGCATGAAGGCGTCCAGTGCCGCGTCGTCCGTGGCGTAGGCGTATTCCACCCGCTTCTGGTCGTGAAGCCATGCGTGCTCCGGTCCCACGGCGGCGTAATCCAATCCGGCGCTGACACTGTGCGTCAGTTGGATCTGGCCGAAGGGATCCTGAAGGATGTAGCTGCGGGTTCCCTGGAGCACCCCGAGGGAGCCGCCATGAAACCGTGCGGCGTGTTGCTCCGGGAGGATTCCGTGGCCGCCCGCTTCAACCCCGCACATGCGCACCGAGGGATCGTTGAGGAAGGGGTAGAAGAGTCCGATGGCATTGGATCCACCCCCGACGCAGGCGAGCAGCAGATCTGGAAGGCGACTTTCTGCTTTCTGAATCTGGGCCCGGGCTTCGTCGCCAATCACGCGATGAAAATTCCGGACCATCAGCGGATAGGGATGGGCGCCGTAGGCGGTGCCGAGAATGTAGTGGGTGCTTCGGACGTGGGTCACCCAATCACGCATTGCCTCATTGACCGCCTCCTTGAGCGTCTTTTGACCGGCGTGGACGGGCACCACCTCGGCCCCGAGCATTTTCATCCGGTACACGTTCAGGGACTGTCGTTCACAGTCCACGGCACCCATGTAGATGACGCACTTGAGCCCGAACATGGCGGCGACCGTGGCAGTCGCGACGCCGTGCTGTCCGGCGCCGGTCTCGGCGATGACCCGGGTTTTCCCCATGCGCTTGGCGATGAGGGCCTGTCCGAGGGCGTTGTTGATCTTGTGGGCGCCGGTGTGGAGCAGGTCTTCGCGTTTGAGGTAGATTTTTGCGCCGCCGAGTTCTCGGGTCAGGCGTTCGGCGAAATAGAGGGGCGTCGGACGTCCGACGAACTCGCGGAGATAGTAGCTGAGTTCCTTTTGGAACTCCGGGTCTTGCTGAGCCCGGAAGTACTCGGCCTCCAACTCCTGGAGGGGGTGCATCAGCGTCTCCGGGACATAGCGTCCCCCGTAGGGACCGAAATGCCCGGTGGCATCCGGAATCTCCGGGGTCGCAAACGGTCCCATCGGCGCAGCGGCGGTCGCGGTCATGGACACACGGTAGCCGCGATTCAAAGTTCCGGAAAAGGAGAGAGTGATTCGGACGTGCCCGCGTCGGGCCCCGGATTCAGGCGCGGAAGCCGATGCGGGCCAGGGAACGGTCGTGGGCGCCGCTCAAGAATGTGAGCGAGGCGATGGCACCGCACGCGCAAAGAAACATGTCCCATTGGGTATCCCAGGGATCCCCCTGGGTGCCCAGAAAGTCAGTGGCACCCGAACCGGTCAGGAGTGCGGTCCACCACTCGATCAATTCATAAAAGGCGCTGAATGCGAGACAAACGCAGAAGGTGAGGACTGGAAGCCAGCGGGATCTACCCAGCGGACTCGTCCGCAGAAGGAGTTCACGAACCAGAATGGCCGGGGCAAGTCCTTGAAATACGTGGCCGAGTCGATCGTAGGGATTTCGCGCGAGGCCGAAGGCGTTGCGGACCCAGTCCCCGGCGGGGACGCGGGCGTACGTCCAGTGCCCACCCACTGCCAGGATAAGAGAGTGCAAGGCGAGGAGGACGAGGCAAAGTCGCGACAAGGGAAACCGTCTCCAGGTGGCGCCAATGACGACGAGTCCAATCCAGACCGGGAAATTTTCGAGGGCCCACGTCATGCGGTCCGCGCGGGGCGACCACCCCAGAACCACCTGGACGGTTAGGACGAACGCCAGCAGGGCGCAGGGGAACATGGGGGGACCCTCCTCATTCCGTGGACGGGGGACAAGCCTTTGGCGGTGCGGGGTCGTGGGCGGGGAATTTCATCGTCTTTCCGCAGGGAATCGTCAGGGTTTGGGGCGTTGAAACGGTTTTCCTTGTACCTGGTGCTTTTGATGGGGGCCGCGGCGGTTGCGGTGGCGACGCCCGGTTGGCTGAGCAGTTATGATCAGGCGTTGAAGTTCGCCAAAAAGACGAAGCACCCGATCCTGCTGAATTTCACCGGATCGGACTGGTGTGTTTGGTGTAAGCGGATGGGCAAGGAGTCCCTCGGGACCAAGGAATTCATCCGGTTCGCATCGACCAACCTGTTGCTCGTGGAGGTGGATTTTCCCGAGACGACCCCTCAACCGCAGGAGGTCAAGCAGGCCAACGCGTCCCTCCAGGCGCAGTTTGGGGTTTCGGGGTTTCCCACGTTTATTCTTGTCAGTCCGGAAGGAAAGGAACTGGGCCGGCACGTGGGCTATCTCAAGGGAGGGGCGCCCGCATTTACGAGTCTTATCCAGACCTGGATGGAGGGAGCCCGGGGAACCTCCGAAGAGGGTCCAATCAATCGGAAGCCGGCGGTGGCGAAGTAAACTCGTCGTACAGGTTGCCCGACGCTCTCCCGGCAATCTGAGGACGCGTCCCGGATGGATTCCGCGGCTTTTCCCGTGGCTTGGGCTTCGATAGACTTCCGCGTCTGATGCCTTCCGCGCCGACTTCGATCCGCACCCTGTTGGTCCTGGGACGTGTTTCCAATCTTCCCACGATCTGGAGCAATTGTCTGGCGGGATGGCTGCTGGGAGGGGCGGGCTCCCCGGGGCGGCTCGTCGGGCTCTGCTTGGGTGCGTCGCTCCTGTATGTGGCGGGGATGTATCTGAACGACGCGTTTGACGCGGAGTTCGACCGCCAGCACCGGCGCACGCGTCCGATCCCGTCCGGGGCGATCCCAGAGGGCACGGTATGGCGGATCGGTTGGGCGCTGTTGGGGGCCGGGATGTTCGTGGTGGCCACGTTGGGGATTGGTCCGGCCGTTGTGGGGGTGCTCCTGGCGGGAGCCATCCTGATTTACGACGCAACGCACAAGGCTCTCGCGGTTTCCCCCCTGCTCATGGCCCTCTGCCGGTTCCTGCTGTACCTGCTGGCGGCGGCGACCGGAGCGCGAGGCATTGGCGGGCCCGCGATCTGGGGTGGGGTGGCCCTCGGGGGATGGATCGTGGGATTGAGTTACGTGGCCAAGCGGGAAAGCACCACCGGTCGCCTTCCCCGATGGCCACTGACTGCGCTGGCGCTGCCGCTGTTCTTCGCGGCCCTGACCGACACGGGTGACTCGCGTCTGCCGGGACTCTTGGCAGGCGGCGTCCTGGCGTTGTGGGCCTTGTGGTGTCTCCGTCACACCTTCGATGCGGGCGGACGGAATCTGGGACTGACCGTGGCCGGACTTCTCGCGGGCATCTGCTTGGTGGATTGGCTCGCGGTCCTGCCCGGGACCGGAGGCGTTCTTGTTTTCCTTGGGTGCTTTGGATTGTCCCTGCTGGCGCAGCGGTATGTTCCGGCCACCTGAGGATTGGGATTTCGATTTCGACGGGTTCCGCGTACCACCACCGCGTGTCGAGTCCGCGGCAATATCGGAATGTGGCGCTGATCGGTTTCATGGGGGTTGGAAAATCCACCGTGGCCGGTCTCGCCGCGGGCCTATTGCGTTTCCAGGTGTTCGACACCGACCGGGTCATTGAGGAGCGCTCCGGGCGGAGGATCTCCGACATCTTCGCCACGGATGGGGAATCCGCGTTTCGGGAGAAGGAGGCGGCCCTGGTTCTTGAACTGGAGGCCGCGGAAGAGCGGGTCATTGCCACCGGCGGCGGCCTGCCCATGAATCCCGCCAATTTCGAAAGCCTGCGCAAGCACGCCTTTGTCGTCTGTCTTTGGGCGTCACCGGAAACCATCTATCAGCGGGTCCGGTTTCAGGGGCATCGTCCGCTCCTCCACGCCGAGAATCCGCTGGAACGGATTCGGACTTTGCTGGCGGAAAGGACCCCTGTCTATCGACAGGCGGATCTCATGGTGGGAGTGGATTTCCGGGCTCCCCTGGAGACGGCCCGGACGATTGTTGCCGCATTCCGCCAGGCCCGAATGGAAGCGCTCCGTGAGTCCCACGCCCAACCTTGAGGAGCGGCAGGTCCGTGCGGACGCGGTCCGTCGTCGTGCGGCGGAATTGGGCTTCGACGCCTGCGGAATCACCACCGCGGCTGCGCCTGAAAGTGGCGCGGCTTTTCGTCAGGCGTTGGCCGAGGGGCGGAATGGGGAGATGTCGTGGCTGGCCCGGAATGTCGACCGGCGGACGAATCCGGATCTTGTCCTGGCCGGGGTTCGGAGCGTGGTTCTGGTGGCGGTTTCCTATGCGCAGGGTGGAGCAGACACCCGGACGTCCCCCCCGATCCGTCCGGAGGGGACCCGGGGAGTCGTGGCGCGTTACGCGCGGCATCTGGACTATCATGACCTGTTGGCGGCCCCGCTCGAGGCCCTCGCGGAATTTACAAGTGGGCTGGGGGGCGAGGAGGACCGATCCTTGTGGTACACGGACACCGGTCCAGTTCTGGAGCGCGATCTCGGCCAGAGGGCGGGACTTGGATTTGTGGGCAAGCACACGGGATTGATTTCCCGGACCCTGGGAAACTGGTTCCTGATCGGAGAAGTGTTGACCACGGTGGAGCTTGCTCCGGACCGGCCGGATCGCAATCACTGTGGGAGCTGTACCCGATGCCTGGAGGCCTGTCCCACGGGTGCGCTGCCGGCCCCGTTTACCTTGGATGCCCGGCGGTGCATTTCCTATCTCACCATCGAACTCAAAGGGTCGATTCCGGAGGAGTTTCGCCCGTTGGTGGGTAATCGTGTTTTTGGATGCGACGATTGCCTGGCCGCCTGCCCCTGGAACCGGTTTGCCCGTGAGGGCGCCCTTATGCGAGCTGCGGCGAGGCCGGACCTTGAACGGCCGGACCTCGTGGAGTGGCTGAAATTGGATGAACTGGAGTTCCGGGCGCGGTTTCGGGGGACACCCTTGTTTCGGACCAAGCGGCGAGGCGTGGTGCGCAATGTTTGTGTCGCACTCGGCAATGTGGGGACCGCCGTGGATCTTCCCGCGCTCCGGGCGGCCGCCGGGGATGCGGAACCGCTGGTGGCGGAGCACGCGGATTGGGCCATTCGACGGATCCAATCGCGGGAATCGGGATCGGTTTTCCATGCGTCTCCGTCGTGAAATGAGTGGTGCCTGCCCAGCGTCCGCGTGCAACGAGGGACTCCGCCGGGGATTTCTGGCGCTGGGACGGCCGTTGCTCCTACCCTGCAACCGGCAATGAGGGAGCCGCCGCGGAACATCGTCCTGTTGAAGGGGCACAGCGCCGGGGTGGGCGATTTGTTGCGAAGTTCTGCGGCATGGCGGGCGCTGCACGACCGGTATCCGGGGGTCCGGCTCCATCTGGTGTTCCTGACCAGTGAACCGGGGGCAGCATCCGAGGCGTTGATCCGCGGACATTTCCTGCTGACCTCGTTTCACGTTCGTGCGAAATGGCCGGACCGGTTCGCGGAATGGCGTGCGGCGCGCCGCTGGTTTTTGGACATCGTGCGGGAGACCAACGCCGACTGGGTGATTGATTTCGAAGCCGGGGGACTTCGCACCTCGTTGCTCGCCTTTATGGCAAGGACGTCCTGCGGGGTGGACACGCTGGGGATTGCTGAAGTCCCTGGACGCGGATTCTTTTACGGGCGTCGTGCGCCCTGCCGCCGCAAACATCTCGCACGGGTCTCAGAAACAGGCGAGGTGGAATACACGGAGCTGGATTTTGTCGTCCTCGCGGCGCTGGGCATCTTTCGCGACGGGCGCCCCATCGAACTCGAGGAATCCGCGGAAGCCGTGGCGTTCCGCGAGGGCCTGCGCGGGCGTTTTGGAATTCCCGGGAATGTTCGGCTGGTCGGGTTGAATGTTGGATGTGGCACGGACGGGGCCGGGGATCGACGGCCGAACCTGGCGCTCCTCCGGGCCTGGATGTCCCGGATTCAGGAATCGTTCGGGTGTGCCATTGTGCTCACCGGCGCACCGTTTGAACGCGCGATCAACGAGGAGTTGCTCCGCGGCTACGAAGTGCGTCCGGGACTACCGGTGATCAATGCCGCTGGAGCCACGCGCATCGTGGAGCTTCCCGGTTTGATCCGCGCGTGCTGCATGTTTGTGTCCGCCGACTCAGGTCCGTACCATGTCGCCGTGGCGTTGAAGGTTCCAACGGTGGTCATTTTCAACCGCGCCAACCCGGCGGCGGAGCATCATTATCCCTGGGTGCGGTCCGTCATTGCGCCTGAAGTCTCGGCGCTTCCGGCGTTGGAGGCCGCGGTGGCGGGCCTTCGGGAGGCGTTTCCCTGGGAAGGAGCCGAAGTGTCCCGATGAAGGATTTTCTCTCGCGCCTTTGGGCCATGCTGCGACCCCATCGTGGTCGCCTGTTCCTTGGGGTTGGTTGCGGGATTGTTTACGCCTTCAGCAACAGTTTTCTGGCCCTGGCCATCAAGCTCACCTGCGATCTGCTTTTTCCGGGACCCGATGGGACAAACGGCGTCGAGGTCCCGAAGGCATTGGCGCGGCATTTTCCTGAATGGGCGGCGGGGGTGCAGCGGTGGTTGGCGCACGGCGGCGGAATTCCGAATTGGGCCTGGGTGGCCCTGATCCCGCTGGCCATGGGACTCCGGGGAATTTCGGCCTATGGAAATTTCTACTTTCTGGCGCGGGTGGGAAACCAGGTGATCCATGACCTCCGGGTTGCGGTTTTTCGCCATCTACTCCGGCTTCCGGTCGGTTATTTCAGCGCCGCTCGTACAGGCGATCTAATTGCGCGTCTCGTCAACGACACGATGTCCCTGAGGGGCGTCGTCGAATCGACCCTGGCCATCGTCGTCAAGGAACCGCTGACTGTCCTGGTGCTGGCAGTCACCCTGGTCACCCTTCAGCCGAAGCTCACCGCCATCTCCCTGCTGGTGTTTCCGCTCACCGTGTTGCCCATCATTTATTTTGGAAGGCGGGTTCGAAAGGCTGCGCGGGCGGCATCGCTGGGGTATGCCCAGTTGTCGGACACCATGCAGGAGGCGTTCACCGGACAGCGCGTGGTGAAGGCCTATAATCTGGAGCCGGAGTTTGGACGCCGTTTCGCCAAGTATTCCGGCGATATTGTGAGCCAGACGATGCGGGCGGTCCGGGGGAACGAGATTCCCTCGCTCCTGGTGGAGTTTTCTGCATCCGTAGGCGTCGCCCTCGTGTTCCTGTTTGTCCTCCGCCAACCGAAAACCGGACCGGGATCCATGAGGGCCGGGGATCTGTTCCAGTTCCTGGCGTCCGTGTTCCTGATGTATCAGCCGGTAAAGAACCTGAGTCGCTTCTATGGGCAGTTGCAACAGGCCCGCGCCGCGGGAGACCGCATCCAGGAGGTGCTGGAAACGCCCGTGGATATTGCGGACCCGACGACACCGGTTCCCCTGCGGGCAGCAGGCGCGGAGATTCACTTCGATCGCATCGCCTTTGGGTATGGGGACCGGATGGCCGTCCAGAATATCCAGTCTTCGGCTGGCGCCCGGGCAGATGGCGGCGCTGGTTGGTGCGAGCGGTTCCGGAAAGACCACGATGACGAATCTCCTCCTTCGGTTCTACGACCCGCTGGAGGGTTCCGTCCGGATCGGAGGCGTGGATCTGCGGACGGTGGCCACGCGGGAGCTTCGCGAACAAATCGCCGTGGTCACGCAGGAGACCATTCTCTTCAACGATACGATCCGCGCCAATATCCGGCTGGGGCGTCCTTCGGCGACGGATTCAGAAGTGGAGGCGGCCGCGATCGCGGCCCAGGCTCACGAGTTCATCCTGTCCAAACCCGGGGGCTATGAATTCGTCATTGGTGAGCGCGGAGGCAACCTGAGTGGGGGTCAGCGGCAGCGGTTGGCAATTGCGCGGGCGTTGCTCAAGGACGCCCCGATTCTCATTTTGGATGAAGCCACCAGCGCCTTGGACACGGAAAGCGAGCGGGCCGTGCAGACAGCCCTCGAATTCCTGATGCGGGGTCGGACGACCCTGTGCATCGCCCATCGATTGTCCACGATTCAACATGCGGATGTCATCCTGGTGATGGACCAGGGACGCATTGTGGAGCGGGGTCGCCATAGGGAATTGCTGTCGGCGGGCGGTCTGTACTCCCGGCTGCATGCCTTGCAGTTTGGAGCGGTGGAGCAGAAGTCGGGTCCTGAAGAAAGCGCTCCGGGTAACTGAGACGGTGGACGTCGCCGAGTTTGGACCCGGGAGAAAGCGCCGCCGAGTACTGTGACCCGACGGCGCCCACAACCATCACTGAAATCAACCCACGGTGTCAGACCAGTGGTTGAGTAGCGGGGGTGCGGACCACCACCGTCCCGGAAATCTTGTCATGCCAACCCTGGCGGTCGGCATCCCAGGCTGCCCAAAAGTATCCCAGCCCGAGCGCCAATGTCCCAAAGGCGGCACCCAGGGAGCGCACAAGGGCGGTCGGGGCATCCACCGGCCGGCCATCCAGACGGGCCACCTTTAGGCGAAGCAGAATCCCTCCCAGCGTGGTCTGCCTCCAGATCCAGAAGCCGGCAAAGTAGGCAATGCCGCCGATGAACGTGGCACGAGCCCCGTCGAGGTGAACCGTATTTAGGATCACCTCAATGAGGAACCAATCCAGTGCCGTCGCCAGCAACCGCTCCTTGAGACCGATGCGGGGCAGTGCGAGAAGATCGGGAGGAACAGTGGGCGGTGCGATCATGGGAGAGGGGCTTTGGGGGTGTACGGCGTTCGGGGAAGCGGGGGGGGCTTCAGTCTGAGGTGTGGGCGCCGCTGGCGTGGGACCCGCCAACGATGTATTCGGGAAGAGTCCAGTGGCGGCGGGCTCGCTCCCCGTGATCGCGACGGCCATGACCGAATGGGTTTCTTCCGATGGTACGGGTGCGGACTGGGATGGAACCGGCACGAACGGAGTGTTCGGCCCGGGAGCCGTAGTCGAGGGGGCGAGGGGCTGTTTTGCCGGGGGTTGCGTTTCCTTCCGGAACTTCGCCAGGAGTGCCAGGAGTGCTGCACCAAGGCCCCACATCGAAAAGACGGCCCAAGAGAAGACTCCGACAAACGGAATGAGGTACAGCACCGAGAGCAGGACCGCTCCCACGAGGACGACCGCCGCCGGGGCCGCAAGGTGCCGCTCCTTTCGGAAGGCGGCACTCCCCAGATAGTGCAGCATTCCCGCCTTGCCCGACACGGCGGCCAGCAGGAACGCTGCGGCAAGGAAAGGAATCACTAGGATCCCGATCCCGGAAACCAACAGAAAGAGGGTGACCATCGCGCCCAATGGAAGGGCCAGGAGCCCCATGAGAAATGCGGTTGCGCCGCGAACGCGGAGTATTTCAGCGACGGAGACCACCATCCGGGGGGCGGCCACCGTGATCAGCAGATACAGTCCCAGGAACAAGGCTGCGACGATCCAGACCCATCCGACGGCGAAGGAGAGCGGTCGGAACTTCAGGATCACCTGTCGGAAGGTCGCCTCAATCCATTTAGGGGCGCCGCTGGTTCCGTTTTCAATTCCGCCGAAGGGAGGGAATGGAAAGGACTGATCGATGATCTCCCCGTTCACCGTGGCGCCATCGGCGCGTTGAACCCCGCCGACAATTCCTGTGGCATTTCCATTGATGACTGAATTCTCAGCCATTCGGATTCCGCCCAGTACTCCGACGGCATCCCCGTCGATCCGTGCCCCGGGCCCGAGTTGAATGCCGCCGCCGACGCTGACCACGTTACCGCCCACCGTGCCATTGATCCGGGCATTGCCGCCGACGACCACTACGTCCTCATCCACGTTTCCATCGATCGTGACCGAGGATTGAATCACCACCACCGAGCGGTGTGATTCGCCCGAGTGGACGTGCACGGGTTCGCCAACCCGCACCACTTCCGGTTCCTCGCCGTGGCGGTTCTTTTTCTTCGCCCCGTTCTTGCGAACCTTGGGCGTCCGGACATCCGGTGACGTGGGCGCGTCGGGCGCGTTGGGAAGTGCCGGTTCCCCAGGAATAGGCGGCGGGGCCTGGGTCGGAGACGTATCCTGAGCGGACCCGCTATAATTGAAGACCGGGATCAGCGTCGCCGCGATCAAGCCGAGCAGCCACCGGCGGGCTCCGCATCGGGACGAGAGCGCGGACAGGAAAAATACGGGGAAGGACATGGGTGGAAGGTGAACGTCAATCTCGGTGAGAACCGCCTCCTGCGAGCCGCCAGCAGGCGGTGCCCAAGCCAAGGGTGGTGGACCAGAACAGAGCCAGGATGCCGAGGCCGGCGACGGTGACCCAGGAATTCAAGCCCCGGAGGACCAGGAGAAGGGCGTTCCCCAAGGCGCTCACGAGGCTGGCAAGGGTTTCCACGGGACGTACCATTCCCAACTGGGACGCTGCAATTTCCGCTGCGGACATGCCTACGGCATCGGCGCGGGGGAGCAACAAACTCCACGCGGCGGCGACGGCGGAGATCATCAGGACCATCGCCATCGCCTGAAGGGGCAGCGGCCATTGAAGCCAGGGACGCTGATACCAGGGGCGCATTGCGTGGCGGGCGACGGCGGCCAGGATGCGGGGGGCGAGGGACGGGGGCGCGGTCCGGTCCGGCAACTGTCCGAGAATATTTCCGGCCCAGCGGGCCAGGGGATCCTCGGGATGTCGGGGGTCTTTCATGTCGTCCTTTGTTTTAAACACCCACGGATTCGCGGGTGGGTTGCAGTTTTTTTCGCAGCGTCTCGCGGGCACGGAAGATGTCCGTCTTGACCTTCCCGAGGGAAACGCCGAGGTGCGCCGCGATGTCCGCATAATCCATGTCCTCAAAATGGTACAATGCCAGTGCGATTCGTTGGTCGTCGGGAAGCCGGGCCAGGGCACGCTCGATCAATTCCCGCTGGTCGGAGGTGAGGAGGGTGTCCTGAAGCGTCTCCGGCGCTGCGACCTCCCATTCCCGCTCGCTGCCCTCGTCGTCCTCCCGGGTGAAGTCACTGAAGACCTTCCATCGGGCCCGGTGGCGTTGCAGGTGGTTGAGGCAAAGGTTGCGGGTCACTGTCTTGAGCCATCCGCCCGCCGTGGCGCTGCCGGACAGACTCGGAAAGTGGTTCCAGGCCCTAAGAAATGCCTCTTGGGCCACATCCTGGGCCTCGGCATCGTTGCCGAGGAGACGCGTGGCCGTGCTGAAGACCATGTCCTGATAGGCGAGAACAAACGCCTCGAACTGGGCCGGATCACTCATGTATTTCCCGTCACCGGACGGGCTGAATCGTGCCGGGAACACCCTGGGCCGGTATGGAAGGTTTCAGCAATCTTTGCGTGTCGGTTTCCCCGCCGAGTCGTGGAGGGGGAATCCGATCAATGGCCGGATTCCCGGGCTCCCGACGGAACGCTTCCGCTTGCGCTTCCGCCGGGAGTTGATTGGGTTGCGCGCCCCGGAATCAATGGTTCGGGGTTCTTAACCATGGTGTTGCGAATCTTTTCATCCGCCCCGGAGCCGACGCAATGAGTCCGGAGCTCCAGAGTCTACTGCGCGCCACCTCGCGTTCCTTCTATCTGACGTTGCGGGTGCTGCCCCATTCGGTTCGGGCCCAGATCGGACTGGCCTACCTCCTGGCACGGGCGACCGACACGGTCGCTGACACGGAACTGATTCCCGTCGTAGACCGATTGCGGGCGCTGGATGAACTCCGTGCCCGCATCCTGGGCCAGCGGTCGATTCCGGTTGATTTTGGCCGCCTTGCAGCGTCACAGCCTTCCGGTACCGGAGAAGCGGAGCGCTTGTTGTTGGAACGGTTGGAGGAGGCCATCGGTCGATTGACGGAACTCGGGGAGGCGGATCGGGCCGATGTTCGGGCGGTCCTCGAAACGATCACAGGAGGCCAGATTCTTGACTTGGAACGCTTCGGGAATTCATCAGCGGGACTTCGGGCTTTGGAGACGGGTGAAGACCTGGAGGATTATACCTACCGGGTGGCCGGATGCGTCGGAGAGTTTTGGACCCGGATCACCCGTCGCCACTGTTTTCCGAAGGTTGCTCTCGACGAGGCTGCGTTTCTCATGGACGGAATCCGGTTGGGGAAGGGGTTGCAATTGGTGAACATTCTGCGGGACCTGCCCCGGGATCTCCGGTCGGGACGCTGCTATCTTCCCCGGGCGGACCTGGCGCAGTTTGGGATGAAGCCCGAGGAGTTGCTGGACCCGTCGAATGAATCCAAGGCGCGTCCCTTGTACGACGACTGGTGTCTGCGGGCGCTCGACCATCTGGCGGCCGGTTGGCGCTACACCAACGGGTTGCCGAAAAGCCAATGGAGGCTTCGATTGGCGTGTGCCTGGCCGGTGCTCCTCGGAGTGCGAACCCTGGAGAAGCTTCGAGCGGGCGGCGTTCTCGATCCTTCCCGGAGAATCAAGGTTTCCCGGCCGGAGGTTCGTTCGATCCTTGCTGGATCCGTCCTGCGCCTTCCGTTTCGTGGAGCCTGGGAACGGCAGTTTCCCGTATTCCCGCGGTAATCATTGGCGGGTGCTGCGATCTGCCATCCAATAGACGTCGCGTTTCAGGTCGGGTTTGCTGCCGATATCGATGTTCAGGTTCAGCAGTTGACCCTTTTTGATGGCACGACGCAGTTCCGCGGAGGTCCACTTGTGGATTTCGGAATGTCCGTCCGCGAACGCAAATCCAGCCGCTCCGTTGTGGTAGGATGCCGGGTAGTCCACGAGTTTTTTCATTCCGGTGGGATCCCCCTCCTTGTATCCCGCCATGTTGACCACGAAATAGCCGTCGTTGATGGAATCCTCGCGTTCGTCGAGGAGCACGAAGGTGCCGGCGGGGCCGGGAACCTGCATGTCGGATTCCTTACGGTAGGTTCGCCATTTCCCGGCGCTCATGGATTCCCCCCACGCCGGGCCGCCGACCCAGGAATTCATCGACATGCTGCGAATTCGGGAAACTTTCCGTTTCAACTTGGTGTCCGTCGCCATCGTGAAGTCGGCCGGGCAATGCCAGATGCCTACGGACCCTCCGCAATACGGCCAGAGGACGCTCTTCTTCGTGTATTGATCGTGATCCCAATTGTTCGGATCGGTATCATGCGCCTTGGTGTTGTCCAGCCAGCTTCCCCCGGTCCAATTCGGGACTTCCCGCTCCCCGGGGGGCGTCCAGTTCGCGGCTCCCACCAACCGGTCGCCGTTATCCCCAGAGTACAACTTCCAAGCCATCATCAATTGATGGGAGTTGCTCATGCAGGCGATTCCGTTCGCCTTCTCCTTCGCCTTTCCGAGGGCGGGCAGGAGCATGCCGGCGAGAATCGCGATGATCGCGATCACCACGAGCAGTTCAATCAGGGTAAATCCCGTGGTCTGGCGGCGGGCAGGGGAATGGGTCGGGGAATTCATGATCACAGCGCGGAAGGGGGAACGCTGTGAATGGAATTCATTTAACCCCGGATTGGCAAGGGGGAACTGAAGGGCGGATCCGGGGATCTTGGGATCCGCCGCCAAGGGTTGCGTCAATAAACCCGGCGGAGGTGGCTCGGAAGAACGTTCAGTTCGGAGCGGTATTTGGCGACGGTGCGGCGGGCGATCATCGTTCCGGCGGCCTTCAGGCGGGACACAAGTTCCTCGTCGGACAACGGGGCGGACTTGTCCTCTCCGGCGATCAACTCCGCGAGCATGGTCTTGACGCTCTTGTTGGATACCTGGTCTCCCGAAGCAGTGGCCAATCCCGAGGTGAAGAAGTATTTCAGTTCAAAGACGCCTTGCGGGCAGATCATAAACTTCCCGGCGACGGCGCGGCTGACGGTCGTCTCATGGACGCCGACCACCTCGGCCACCTGGAGCATGGTCATGGGGCGCAGGTGAGCGACTCCGTGTTCCATGAACTCCCGCTGCCGTTTCACGATTTCCTGGGCGATGTTCAGGATGGTGCTTTGACGTTGGTGGAGGCTCTTGATGAGAAACTTCCCGGCCTTGATTTTTTCCCGGACGTACTCCCGGACCTCGGATGAGGTCTCCGCCTGGGAAAGGAGGTCCTTGTACAGATTGCTGATCCGGATATGGGGCAGGTGGTCGTTGACTGTGGTCACCACATACTCGCCATCCGGTCCCCGGGTGACCGTGACCTCCGGGACGACATAATGTTCGGGCTCGGACGAAAAACTGCGACCGGGCCGGGGATCCAGCCGGGCGATGCGGCCTGCGACGGCCTGTGCGTCGAGGACGGTGATTCCCAACTGGCGGGCAATCTCGGGGAATCGGCGCTTGCCGAGGGACTCCATGTGATCCCGGAGCACGCGGTATTCGAGGGATTCCTTCTTGCCGATCCGTTCCAACTGGAGCAGGAGACATTCGCGGAGATCCCGTGCACCGACGCCCGGAGGTTGAAACGTCTGGACCGTGGATAGCGCCTCCTCGAGTTCCTGGACCGGAATTCCGGTGGAGAAGGAAAGTTCCGCCACGGAGGACTGCAGGTAGCCATGGTCGTCGATATTCCCGACGATCAATTCGGCCACCTGCTGCTGCCGGTCGTCGAGGTCTGCATTTCGGACCTGGTCCAGCAACTCCTCCTGAAGAGAAGTTCCCGTGGTCAGGGAATCGAGCATGAACTGCCGTCGTTCCTCGTCCTCGGGGCTCGCCTTGCCCGAGCGCTGCGCGGTGCCGAAGAAATCCCTCCACTCCTGGTCGAGATGCATCAAACGTTGCATCTCCGCGTCGAGACGATCGACGGGTTCATTGGAGGGTTTTTCAGTGGCCGGATCGTATCGGGTGTCGGCGGGAGGTTCCGCCGGATCCGCCATGGCATTGGGAAGTTCCCGGTCCTCCCGTTCTTCGGAGCCGGGCTCCAGCGCCGGTGCCTCCTCCAGAACCGGGTTCTGCTGAAGCTCCTGCTCGACCATGGCTTTGAGCTCCAGCACCGGGGCCTGCAGTAACGCCAACGACTGCTGGAGCTGCGGGGACAGCACCAGTTGTTGCGAGAGCCGTTGCGATAGCTGAATTCCTTGGGACACCCGGGGGGAGCCTATCGACCTACCTACTGGAAACAAGCCGTGGCCGCAGGAAAAGTGCCAGACGGATTACCCCGACGGGAACACGATCCTTTCCAACCAGGGGTTGTGTCGCGCACCTTGAGCCGGACATGGCGGTGCGCTTCACGATTCTCGGCAGCGGCAGTGGCGGCAATTGTGCCTACCTGGAAGCGGGGGAAACTCGCATCCTGATCGATGCCGGATTCAGCGCGCGCCAGATCCGGGAACGCCTGGCCCTGATCGGCCGGGCGCCCGAGGGACTCAACGGCATCCTAATCACCCACGAGCATGGCGACCACGTTCAGGGACTCGGAGTATTGGCGGGAAAGCTGGGAATTCCGGTTTATGCAAACCGGCTGACCCGGGAGGCTATCGAGCACCAGTTTCCCCAGGCCCGCCTGCCGTTCACCCTGTTCGAGACGGGGAGCACTTTTGCCGTGGGGGAGGTTGAAGTCCGGACGTTCAGTATTCCCCACGATGCCATGGATCCCGTGGGTTTCGTCCTCGCGACCTCGGCAGGGGAACTGGGATTCCTTACCGATTTGGGACATGTCACACGGCTCATTCTGGAACGCGTCCGGTCCTCCCGGTGGCTGGTCTTGGAAGCCAATCACGACCTAAAGCTTCTCCAGGAGGACACCCGTCGTCCCTGGAGCACCAAACAACGGATTCTGAGTCGTCACGGCCACCTGTCGAACGAGGCGGCGGCGGATGTTGCGGTGCAGTTGGCGGCGGGGAACCTGAGACACGTCTATCTCGGCCACCTGAGCCGGGACTGCAACCGCCCGGATCTGGCCCGGCGCGCGGTCCGAACCCGCCTGGACTCTGTCGGGGCGTCGGCCATCGAGGTCCACGACACCTCCCAGGAAGCGCCGTGTCCAACACTTGACCTGGAGGCCCTGGGGGTTCTCCCGGGTCAATCGGCTGGGGTCAAATCGCCCGGCGACCCGACATCATGAAGTCCAGATAGTACACCAGCCGCGAGCGCATCTCGCGGCGGGGGACGATGGCATCGATGAGCCCGTGTTCCTGGAGGAATTCCGAGGTTTGAAATCCGTCGGGGAGGTCCGCCTGAGTGGTGTCCTTGATGACGCGGGGTCCTGCAAAGCCGATCATGGCCGCCGGTTCCGCAAGGATCAGATCCCCGACGGTGGCGAAGCTGGCGATGACGCCCGCGTAGGTCGGGTTGGTCAGGACGGAAATGTAGGGCAGACCCAGTTTGCCATGCAGTGCTAGCGCCCCGCAGGTTTTCGCCATTTGCATGAGGCTGAACATGCCCTCGTACATACGGGCGCCACCGCTGGTCGAGATGATGATGACCGGGAGGCTGCGGGAGGTTCCGGTTTCAATCAGGCGGGTGAGCTTTTCCCCAACCACGGAACCCATGGAGCCGCCGAGGAAACTAAAATCCATCACGCCCAGGGCGACACGATGGGTTCCGATGACTCCCACACCCGTGACCACAGCATCCTTGAGCAGCGAGGACTTCTTCTTGTAGGCCGCCAGTTTGGCCTCGTAACTCGCCGCCCCGGTGAACTTCAGGATGTCGACCGACTCCATGTCGGCGTCCATTTCCTCGAAGGAGCAGGTCTCTACCAGGGAGTGGATGCGTTCGCGGGCTCCGATGGGGAGGTGATGCCCGCACTTGGGGCAGACCTTCAGATTGTCATCGAGCTCCTTGTCGTAAATCAGGGATTCACAGGAAGGGCACTTGGTCCAGAGACCTTCGGGCATGTCCCGCTTCCGGGAACGGGCAGCGATCTTGGGCTTCGTGAGAAAGGTCGTGTCGGTGGACAGCGGCGGCGGCGTGACCATCGGTTCCACCGGATCGGTCACGACGCTCTTTCGTTTTACGGTGCGCGAAGCCATTTCGTTGAGATGGGTAGCAAAGGGGATTCAAGTTGGCCAGCGTGCGAAACTAGACCTTTGGGTAGTCGCGTCGCTCCGGAAAGGGGCTCGGAGCACGGATGGAACTTGGCGCGCTTCAAGCCATCGGCGATTCGCGGAGGACGGCACGAGCGACGGACCAGACGCAAATACGTCCTGCCCCGCTTCGTTTGAGAACGGAAGCGACGGCGTTGGTGGTGGCTCCAGTGGTCAGGACGTCGTCCAGAACGATGATCGAATCCCCTTCCAGGACGGCGTTCCGGGTGGGTTGAAACGCTCGGGCGACATTGAGCGCACGTTCGGAACGGGACAGGTGGGTCTGGGTCAGTGTCGCGCTCGTGCGGCGGACGAGATCGATTCGAAGGGGTATTCCGAGGGCCCGGGCAAGTGGTCGGGCCAGGAGTTCGGCCTGGTTGTACTCCCTCTCTCGTTGGCGGACCGGATGCAGGGGTACCGGCACCACGGATGACCAACCCCCACCGGCGAGCACGGGAAGAGCTGCCGTCAGAAGCAGGTCGACGAGGAGCGGACGAAACCACAGGGCGCGTTCATACTTGAAGCGATGTATGACCTCGAGCGCGACCCCGCCGGCGATCACCGCCGCCCGGGCGGACTCAAAGGACAGCGACTGTCCTTCGCAATTGGAGCAGATGAAGTCTCGGGTGGCTTCCGTAGGATGCGGGAGGCCGCATTGGGAACAGAAGGGCGGCTCGATCACGCGCAGGCTGCGTCGGCAGTGGTTGCCGATGAAGCCCAGGACCGCGGACGAAGGTTCCTCGTGGCAGATTTGGCACCGATTGGGGTAGACCAGCCCCAGCGACGATTCAAGGACCTGGCGCCAAGGCAGTGTACGGGGGGTAAGGGGATTCATGACGTGGAGGCTTTCATGAAATCACCGTCCAGGGGGAATCGTGGGATTTGGGGACTTCGGGAACCAATTCGCGAGGTTGGAAAATTGCCCTGATCCCGGCCCGCGTATTGCTAGCCAATTGATTTTGAGGAACGCAGCCCTTTTCCCGCCCGGGACGCTGTGGTAGCTACCCGCCGCCGTTTATCGAATGCCGACTTCCGGAGACAAGCTGGGCCCGTATACCCTGCACGAATTGATCAATTCGGGCGGGCAGTCGGAGATTTGGCTCGCGACCGATGAGGCGGGTCAGTCGTTCGCCGTTCGTCTCCTGCTCAACGACACCCTGTTCGCGTTTACCGACAAGGCCCGGTTCTCGACGGGTGCTGAAACCCTGAAGGCCTGTCAGGATGGCCGGTACATCATCGGCTATGTCGATCATGGCAAGTTTGGCGGGCATCGGGCCTTGATCATGGAATACGTCGAAGGAGCCAATTTGAAGCTGCTCCTGACGGCGGGCGACCCGGTGCTGACGGAGAACATTGCCCAGGTGTTGATCGATTTCGCGTCCGCTCTGGAAGTGGTTCACGACCGTGGCTACATGCATCTGGACGTGAAACCCGAAAACGTCCTGTTGTCCCGCAACGGGAGCCTCCGGCTCATCGATTTTGATCTTGCCCAGCCGATTCCGAATCCTCCCCGCAAACTGGACAAACTCTCCGGAACTCCGGCCTACATGGCTCCGGAGCAGTTGCTCAAGCAGCCAGTGGACCAGCGTGCGGATGTCTGGGCTTATGGGGTCAGCGCCTATGAACTGCTGACGATGAAGAAGCCGTTTCCCGGGGAGAACGCGGACGAAGTCCTGCGGCGCCAGTTGGATCGCAAGGATTTCATTTCGCCCCGGGAACTCAACGGCGACCTACCCGTAGAGCTTCAACGGATCGTCCTTCGATGCCTGGAACGGGAGCCGGAGCGACGATATCCGGTCACCAGTGTCCTGGTTCACGAGTTGAAGCAGGCGCTCTACGTGAATTGACACCCGTCATGATCCGGGTGGCCGCGTCGCTCCTGGCCCTGCTCTGGGCTACGTTACCCGTGTTGGCGCAGGCGGGCGGGGACCCGGTGCCGAAGTGTTTGGATCCGGAGCTGCGTCTGGAGGCCATCGCTGGTCCTCCGGATTTGGTGACACCCATCGGCTGTACCGTGGATGGCCGGGGGCGGGTGTATGTGCTGGAATCCCATACCCACTTCCCCAAGCTGAACTCGCCGGGACCAGCGACGGATCGGATCCTGATGTTTCCCGGGGTGGCCGGGGGAATTCCGTCGGTGTTTGCGGAGGGATTCCGCTGGGGAATGAATCTCGCCGCCGGACCTGGCGAATCGGTCTACCTGACCCATCGAAACGGTGTGGTGCGGCTCGAAGGTCCGACAGGGCAGGGACGATCCGGCGGGCGGAAGGACCTAGTGGTAATGGAGACGGCGGGTGACTACCCGCACAACGGGTTGGGCGGGCTGGCATTCGGTCCCGGCGAATGGTTGTACCTGGGAACCGGTGAGAATCTGGGGCTGCCCTACGTGATTCGCGGATCGGATGGATCCTCCGTCAGTCGGAAGGCAGGCTCTGGCGGCGTTGTGGTTCGGTGCCGGGCGGACGGCACCCACCTGGAACTGGTCGCAACCGGTTTCTGGAACGCCTTTGGAATTGGATTCGACGGCCACGGTCGGCTCTTTCTCGTGGACAACGACCCGGACTCCCGGCCGCCCTGTCGCCTGCTGCACGTCATCCCGGGTGGAAACTATGGATTTCAGTTTCGCCACGGTCGCGATGGACTCAGTCCCTTGATTGCCTGGGACGGAGAACTTCCGGGAACCCTGGGAATGGTGGCGGGAACCGGCGAAGCACCGAGTTCGGTTCTCGATGCGGCCCGCACTCGTTTTCCTGCAAATCATGGAGGGGCGTTGCTCGTGGCCGCGGCGTGGGATCACCAGGTGGAAGTCTTTCGTCCGATACCCACGGGAGCCACGTTTCGTTCCGGCCGGGAGGTCCTTGTGGCGGGCAACGCGAATTTCCGGCCCGTGAGTCTTGCCGCGGCACCGGATGGCTCCGTCGTGTTTACCGACTGGGTGAAGCCTGACTATTCCGTCCATGGATCCGGCCGACTCTGGCGCCTGTCCGCGAGACATCCGTCCGAGCGGAATCCCGACTCTTTGCCAGGACCCAATGCGGTGGAACGGGCCCGTCTCGAATTGGAGTCCCGCGGCCCCGGGGACGGCTTTGCCCGTTGGTTGGCCGCGGCGGGAGCGACCGATGCGTTTGTTCGATCCACGGCGGTGACGCGGCTTTCGGAAGCCGGTGAGCGGCGATTAGATGCCGAATGGTCAGCGGCCTCCCCGGAAGCGCGAATGTCCCTCCTTCTCGCAGTCCGAAGAGTTTTTGAGGGAGAATCCAAGGTGTCTCCGGAGCCCCGAATCGCGACGGAGTGGATCCGAAGGGGACTCCATGATGGCGACCCGCGGGTCCGCACCGCGGCCTTGGTTTGGGCGTCCGAGGAAGGAGTTCTCGAGGTGTTGGAGGACGTGCGCCAGGCTCTGGAGGGAGTGACTCCGACCCTGCGACTTTCGGAATTGCAGCCGGTGGCGCTTCGAATGCTTCAGGGGACCAACACGGCGGTGGGTTCCCTGAACGGGACTGCGGACGAGGAGATCCGGACCATCGTGGCGCCCCAATTGCCGCGGAGGGCTCCGGAGAGTGAATGCGTGGCTGGAATGCGGGACGCGACGCTTCCCCGGTTCCTGCGTGAGGAGTTCGTGAAAGAATTGGCGGGCACGAGGGACCCCGAGGCCATCAAGGCGCTGCAGACCCTGGCGCTCGATACGAGGGCGCCGGTCGATCTCCGATGTGAAGCCATCCTTTCCCTGAGGGGAACCCACCAGGATTCGGTCACCGTGCTTCTTCCCCTCCTTCGCGATCCGGAAGACACCGTGGCCATCGGACTGGCGCGTTCGCTTCAGCCTTGGTTGGAGATTCCGGGCACCCGGGCTGCGCTGGAACAAGCCGTCGTATCCGGACGGCCCGAAGTCCAGAGGGCGGCGCTGCAGGCATTGGGGCGGCCGGAACCACGGCCATCAACTCCCGAGGGGTGGATGCGAATCCTGGAGGGCCACTCGGGCAACCCGGTGGAAGGGGATCGCGTTTTCCGGTCTCCCGAGGCGGGTTGTTCCCGCTGCCATCGGGTTCTGAATCGGGGAGGGATTCTCGGTCCGGATTTGTCGGTGGTGAGCCGCGGATCGTCCCGGGAACGACTCCTTCGGTCCCTGCTTGAGCCATCCCGCGACATCGCTCCCCAGTTCGCGGAACATCGGGTCGAGACTCGGGAAGGGGACGTCTTTGCCGGGAGGTTGGTTTCCGAGGAACCCGGGGGGACCGTCACGTTGCTGGCCGGAGAGGGGCGGCAGGTCCGGATTCCGGGAAGGATGATCGTTCGGAATGATCCCTCAGCGGTGTCCCCAATGCCGGAGGGGCTACTCGAGGCGATGTCGGTGGACGATGTTCGAGATCTGCTCTCCTACCTCGAGTCCCTGAAATAAGCTCCGTTCTGGTACCTAGTTTCGAACCGCGTTCAATCCCGTGACGAAATCCAGTCCGCGGGCCAGCGCGGGATCCTGGACGCGCGGGACATTTCCAGCCTGCGATTCCTTTCCAGTTTGGGTTGTATCTGGAAGGTCTGGAAGTCCGAGTGACTGGCGTTTGTTCCGAATCAATTCGGCCTCGGTCACCCTGCGGCGTCCGGAATTTGCTGTAGAGGAATCCGGGGCATTGGTGGCGGATCCGGCCGTCTCTGCGGGGGACGGAGCGTAGGGTTCCAGGACATAGCGGCGCTCCGCGTCCACGGGGGTCGCCACCCGGATGTCCGGATTCAGTCCCTCACCGGCAATCGCCTGACCGTCTCCCGTCCGAACCGGAGCCACCGCGAGGTGAAGCACGCGCCCGGAGGTGAGCGTGAAATCCCGAAGCAATGAGGCTTCTCCCGCGGTCTGGTTCCCGATCACCACCGCTCTCCCTCCATGGCGCAACGCGGCGGCGAGTGCCTCCGCGGAACCGCGGGTGCGGGCATTGACGAGAATCGCGACCGGGGCAGTGAAGTGGTTGCTTCGTCCGGGGGCTGCAAACACCCCTTCCCCCCAGTCCAAAATGGGTTCGCCTCCCGCGAAAAACAGGGACGACGCGCGGGCGGAGGCCGCAAAATCGCGACCGCTGGCGAAGCGGAGATCAAGCACCAACCCCTGGAGCGGCCCCTCCTTTCGAAGGTCTTCGAGCGCGGTCGCAAGTTTCAGGTCCGCATCCCCGGACACATTGGTCAACTGGATGTATCCGATGTCACCGGAATGCCGCCGGGGAATTGTCATGGGAACGAGCTCCGGCGCGGAGCTGGATTCCGGATCGGACAAACGGGCTCTCGGAGCCAGTCGGGCGAGCAATTCGTCCACCGTGGGAGCCGCCAATTGCTCCGGGCCCAGAGAGGGCAGATTGGTGCCGACCAGTCGTTGAATCTCGACCAACTCCGTTGAAGCCCGGAGCGGAATCGTCACGAGGCAGCAGAGGGCCGGGATCAGAACGGGCGGAGTCGCGGGATCATGCTGTGGGAGAGGAGCGTTGAAGCGCCTGCCCAGCGATGTCGCGCCGGTATTGCATTCCGTCAAATGCAATTGTGGCGACGGCCTCATAGGCCCGGTCGCGCGCTTCAGAGAGTGTTCCCGCGGTGGCGGTGATTCCGAGGACCCGGCCTCCGTTGGTCACCACTCGCCCTTCCTGGAGTGCGGTCCCTGCATGGAACACCTTGACGCCGGGAAGGGTCGCCGCCTTGTCGAGGCCCTGGACGAGCTTTCCCTTGGGGGAGCTGCCGGGATATCCGGCGCTTGCGGCGACCACGCAGACGCTGGCATTTGGCGACCAACGCAGGGTGTGTCGTTCAAGGGTGCCTTCGACGCAGGCTTCGAGGAGGTCGAGCAGGTCGTTTTCAAGCCGGGTTAGGTAGACCTGCGTCTCGGGGTCCCCAAAGCGGGCGTTGAATTCAATCACTCGGGGACCTTCCGCAGTCAGCATGACCCCGGGGTAAATGAGTCCCCGAAAATCAATTCCCTCGGCCCGGCATCCACGGAGCCAGGGTTCTAGGATGGCGGCGCCAACGCGGTCCAGTGCCTCATCACTCAGAAACGGAGCGGGGGAATAGGTGCCCATTCCTCCCGTATTGGGTCCCTGGTCACCGTCGAGGATTCTCTTGTGGTCCTGGGAGGTCGGGAACAGCCGGTAGCAGGATCCGTCAGTGAGGGCGTGCAGGGAAACTTCGCGTCCGATCAGGCGTTCCTGGATCACAATGTGGGACCCCGCGCTCCCGAAGGTGCCGCGAACCAGCATTTCCTCGACCGCGCGATGGGCTGAGGCGGGATCCGACGTGACGACAACACCCTTTCCAAGGGCAAGTCCGTCCGCCTTCACCGCGCATTGTCCCTGGAGTTCGTCACAGAACCGACGGGCGGCATCAGGATCGGTGAAGGCGGCCGCCCGGGCGGTGGGGATGCCATGGCGTTGCATGAACTCCTGGGAGAATGCCTTGGAGGATTCGAAGCGGGCCGCCTTTTGGTTCGGTCCCCAAATTCGAAATCCCGCCTCCTGGAACCGGTCCACGATGCCGAGCGCCAGGGGATTGTCGGGACCCACGACGATGAAGTCCGGGCGATGAGTCCTGGACCAGTCGAGCAGTCCCGGAAGATCGTCCGCGGCGATGGCCACATTTTCCACGGGGTTTCCGGATCCGGACAACCGTTCCTCCCGGGTCCCCGCGTTGCCAGGGGCCACCCACAGCCCGCTGACCCGGGGTGATTGCGCGAGTTTCCAGGTCAAGGCGTGTTCGCGTCCGCCGGATCCGATCACAAGAACCTTCATCGTCCGCCGAGTGAAGCAGTGAGAGCGGCCGGGGCAAACCGGTTTCTGCAGAACCGCCCCGCGTTCCCCAGTCGGGGTATCCATTCGACGTCCGACCGAGCTGATGCTATCGTTCAGCACCGTTTTCGAGCGAACATGAACACTGCAACTGTTTCCATTGCCTGCGCGCTGTTATTTGGAGCCGGTACCGCTGCCCTTGGGGCGACCACGGTCTATTCCTTTGAGAATGGGAGCACCCAGGGTTGGCGGGTGAATGACGCCTCCTGGGCGTCGGGGTTTTCGAGCATCGCCGTCGCGGACGAGCATGCCACGGACGGGACCCGAAGCCTTCGAATCGACTTCGTGGGGCAATCCTACAAGTGGGGTGCCGTCGTGGAGAACCAGTCGGACCCGGTATTGCTGGAGGCCCTGTCCCGGGGAGGAAAACTGATTCTTGACCTGTATGTGCCGGAATCGAGCGCGGGAATCTCCCAGTTGGGATTCGTGATCCAGCAGCCGGATGTCAGCGGCGACAAGAATTGGCAGCAGGTTTGGTATTGGATCGGCGGAGCCACCGGAAGCTTTACCGTGGAACTCCCCTTTGAGCGGCTGGGATCGGGTCCGGTCAATCTGCACCTCGGACAGAACGCCACCGAGAACCAGTCTTTCTCCGTGTATGTCGACCAGATTCGGGTGGAATCGAATCCCCCGTCGGGCCCGGAGCCGATCGTCCTGGAAACCTTTGAAGATGGAACGACCCAGGGCTGGGTGGTGAATGCCGAGGAATGGGGCAAGGGGTTTACGTCGCTGGAGAATTCGACCGCCAATGCGTCGCAGGGAACGCACTCCCTGAAAATCTCCATGCAGGGCCAGAGTTACAAATGGGGTGCCTACAATCGGGACCTTTCCGATCCGGCATTGCTCCAGGCCATCCAGTATGGAGGCAAATTCCAGCTCGATCTGTTCATTCCAGAGGACAGCGACGGGATCCAGAATCTCGGCTTTTCCTTCCAGCAGGCCGGAGTAGACGGGGCCCTTGGCTGGCAGCAGGTCTGGTTTGCTGTGAATGGTGCGACGGGACGGTTCACGGTGGAGTTGCCATTCCAACGATCGGGCAACGGACCGGTCACCTTCAACCTCGGTCAGAATGCCAATGCGGAAAAGTCCTACACCGTGTACCTGGATCATCTGCGCGTGATTCCCAACGCGCCCCCTCCGGCGGGCGTGACGGTGACCCGGACCCATCGGATTCTGTCGTTTGAAGACGGAACCTCGGAAGGGTTTTCCATCAACGATCAGGGCTGGGGCCTCGCGTTCACCACCGTGGATTCCGCGGAGGGCAATGCAACCGACGGGACCCGCAGCTTGAAAACCACATTTCCTGCGGGTGACTTCAAATGGGGGGCCTACGCCAACGGACTGAGCAGGGCGGATCTCCTGAGTGCATTGTCCGAGAACGGAACCCTGCTGGTGGACGTTTTCATCCCTGGCGATTCCAGCACGATCCAACACCTGGGAGTGTCCATTTCGCAGCCGGGCGCGACCGGCGGGAAGGACTGGCAACAAACGTGGTTCTACATTGGAGGCAAGTCCGGACGGTTCACGATCGATGTTCCATTCACCCGGGAGAATGATGGTGTGGTGAATCTGAACCTGGGACGGAATTCGACCGGGGAAGGGGATGCCGAGGTTTATTGGGACAACTTCCGGGTCGTGACGACGGAACTCGTGGGTGCGGAACCCGGAAGCGTTCAGGTAACGGCGCTTGAGGGAGGCAAGGCCCGGGTGGATTTTCGTGGCAACCTCACCTCGTCTTCAGCCTTGGTGGGCCCGTTTTCCCCTGAGAATGGATCGACTCCCCTGACCGTGGACCCGGCAGTGGCAGGATCCGTCCGGTATTATCGCGCGGAGGGCAAGCCCATCGTCTATTTCCAGGACGATTTTGAAGGGGCGACCTCGGGGTGGAAGACCTCCGGCACGGGGCCGGCCTGGGAGCGGGGCACGCCGGGTTATCCGGACGAAATCACCGAAGCCCACAGTGGCAGTTCGGTGTGGGCCACCAGTTTGTCCACGCCCTACGGAACGGATCTATCCCAGGTGCTGACCTCGCCCGTCATCGACCTCAGTTCAGCAACGACGGCGGCCCGGCTTTCCTTCTACGACATGCTGGATGTTGGTGGTGATGGGGACGCCGACCAGGCGGAGATTTATGTCCGCAGTGAAACCGGAGCGGTTCTGGCGGGAGCGGAGTCCGCCATTTGGAAGGGGTCCCGTGCGTCCTCGGGTCCGTATTTCTTCCAGCGCAAGGTCGTCTCCCTCCCGGCCGTCGCGTCCGGAAAGAAGGTTCGTCTGGAATTCCGCCTGCAGAGCGACGCCAATGGTGACGGAGTCCGCAAGGGGTGGATGCTGGACGATGTCAGCGTCTATGCGCAGCCGTAGATGGGACCTTTCCGAAAACAGCGGGCGTGACTGGGAGTTCAGGAGGCGAGTCCCAGGATCATGCGTCGGGACTGATGCAGCAGTTCGGCGCGCGTGCCTGATGTCCACCGAACGGGCAGTTGGGCGTAGCCGAGAATGCGACGCAAGATTTCGCAGCCGGCAAGTCGGGTGACCAGGCCGTCATCAAATGTGGGTGGCGGCCGATAGTTCGTCCGGAATTGGGCCAGGTGCTCCTTCGGTTGGCGCGCAAGAATCAGGTGCGCTGAAAAAATCGCGACGTCGAATTCGGGACGGCCCAGGAAGCAGAACTCGGGATCGATCACCCGAGGTCCGGCGGAAGTCCGCACCAGGCTTCCCGGGAAAAAATCACCGTGAAGTAGACACGGACCATCGGCGAGGTAGGCCTCTCTTCCGAGACGTTCCATCTCGCCGACCAAGGGTGAGTCTCGCTTCAAAAGGTCCGCGGTGGCCTGGAGTCCGGGTTCGATCTTGTCGAGATCCAGGCCGTTGTCCGGTTGAAGTGGAATTCGAAAGATGTGGGCGTGGTTGAGTTCGCGCATCTCCCGATTCGCGAGACCGGGAGCCGTGTCACTCGGTGCCGAACCCTCTCGATGCAGAACGCTCAGAAACTCCGCGATCGAGTCCAGGTCGGTGTTCACGAATTGGACCCCCCGGTAAACGTCGGAGTAATCGCCTCCGTCGCCGAGATCCGACAGGACCAGGATTCGGGCTTCCGGATCGCCGAGGAGAAGGCGGGGCAGAAACGTGGCCAGTGTGGGAATGCCCTGCGTCCTCCGATAAAACTCCATTTCCCGACACGCCCGGTCCCAGGGGGCGGCGAACTGTGGGTATTTTTCGACCCAGGGCCTCGATTGCTTCAGGATCAACGCCCTTTGGGTGGTGTGAACCCGAAGCACGCAGTTCATGTTCCCATCTCCCGCCTTTGAAATGGCCGTGACGGTTTCACCCGCGGCGAGGATCCCGCGTCGTTGGAGGTAATCGGCAACACCGGGATGGCCCGGGCTCCCGAGTGCAATCCCACCGGGGGGGTGTTTGAAGAATTCCTGGGGAGTCATGGGGACGATGGGGAAACGCTAGGCATGGGCGTCTCCGGAAACAACGGTGTTGGGAGTCTCGTGAAAGGTGTTTCTTCTCCCGTTACCAATCTCCGCTCTAAGGTGTGGAGTTGCCTTCGTGATCCGGCTTTGCATCACTTGGCCGCGGAACCCTTCATTTGCTGAATTCATGTCCTCCCTGATTTCTCGTCGAGACGCCCTGGCGGGCTTGGGCGCGGCGCTTGCCGCCGGTGGCCGGTTGATGGCTGCGCCAGCGGAGACGTTTCTTCCGCTGCCGGCCGGAACATTTTCGAAGACATCGGGCACCGCCTCATCATTCATGAAACTGGATCAATCGCCTTTCGGGCACCTTCCGGACGGGGGCGAGGTCGTTCTGTTTACGGTCTCCAATGCCCACGGCGTCACCGTCAAATTCACCAACTACGGACTCATTATTACCGAGATTCTGGTTCCGGACCGGAGCGGGAAGCCCGGGAACATCGTGCTCGGGTTTGACACCTTGGATCGCTACCTGAAGGGGCATCCGTTCTTTGGAGCCATCGCGGGCCGTGTCGCCAACCGGATTGGCAAGGGGCAGTTTACCTTGGATGGAAAATCCTACCAGCTGGCTACCAACAACGGGGCGAACCATCTCCACGGAGGAAATGTGGGATTCGACAAGAAGCTTTGGAAGGTGGAGGGGTATGAACTCACTCCGGAGAAGGCTTCAGTTCGATTTACCTACCTCAGCGTGGATGGCGAGGAAGGGTATCCGGGAAACCTTCGCGTGGCCGTGACCTACACGCTCGACCAGGCGAATGAACTGCGGATTCATTACTCCGCGACCACGGACCGGGCCACCCCCATCAACCTCACCAACCACAGCTACTTCAATCTCGCCGGTAAGGGCTCCATTGACGGGCTGGTCGCCGAAATCCTCGCTTCGCGCTACACGCCGGTGGATGAAGGGCTCATCCCGCTGGGCACCCTCGCACCCGTTTCGGGAACTCCGCTCGACTTCACCTCGCCTCATCGCTTTGGGGAGCGGATTAACAGCACCGGATTGCAACCCCCCGGATATGACCACAACTACGTGTTGGATTCGGGAGGGAAGGGGATTGCCCTGGCGGCTCGGGTGATGGACCCAGGTTCCGGCCGGGTTCTGGAGGTGCTGACCGACCGGCCCGGGATCCAGTTGTACACGGCCAATCACTTTCCGGCGGATGGTTACGAGTGCAACGGAGGCCTGAAGTTTCCGCCCCACGGCGCGTTTTGTCTCGAAACCCAGAACTTTCCCGACGCCATCAACAAGCCCTCCTTTCCCAAGGCGGTCCTTCGGCCTGGGGAGGTCTACGACACGACGACGGTCTTCCGGTTTGGGCGGCCGCACTAGTCATTCGGTGTACGAGTCGCCCGGCGGCGTTGTGTTCGGCCTGTTGCCACCCGAGCTGCGTCCCGGTTAGGCTGGGGCTTCATGAGTTTGTCTTCCGACTCCGCGACGCCACGGGGCGACGGTCGCCGTCCCGATCAGATTCGGCCCGTTCGATTCCAGAACCACATTGCCCCTCACGCCACGGGATCCACGCTGGTAGAATGGGGAAACACCCGGGTGATTTGTGCCGTGATGGTTGAGGAATCGGTGCCGGGCTGGATGAAGGCACAGAAGGTGGAGGGAGGCTGGCTTACGGCGGAGTATTCGATGCTCCCGTATTCGACCCTGGACCGAAAGGCCCGTGATATCTCGAAGCTGAAACTGGACGGCCGTTCCCAGGAGATCCAGCGGCTTATCGGACGCTCCCTCCGGGCGGTGGTGGATCTTCAGAAGCTGGGTCCAAGGACAGTCTGGGTGGATTGCGACGTGCTCCAGGCCGATGGTGGCACGCGCACGGCGAGCATTACTGGGGCTTACGTGGCCCTGAGCCTCGCCGTCCAGAAACTCCGCCGCGAGGGACTGGTCGCAGAGGACCCGTTCCGGAGTCCGGTGGCGGCCGTCAGCCTGGGAGTGGTGGACGGGCGGCCGGTGTTGGACCTGAACTATGTTGAGGACAGCGGTGCCGAGGTGGATATGAATCTTGTCATGAACGGGGCCGGCGAATTTATCGAGCTCCAGGCCAGTGGGGAGGAGGCCACTTTCAGCGACGCTCACCTGTCGGAGCTGCTTCGCCTCGGACGGCTCGGCATCCGCCAGTTGCTCGATCTTCAGCAAACCGCCCTTGCCTCCGCGTGAAGACGAGCCTTTATCTCATCCGGCATGGCGAGGTGGAGACGAGGTACCACCGGATCTTCGGCGGCAGCCGCATCGACATGGAATTGTCGGATCGTGGGCGCCGTCAGGCCGAATGTCTCGCGGGCTGGCTCGGGCGGGTGCGCCTGGACGCCGTGTTTTCGAGCCCCATGCGCCGGGTGCAGCAAACCTGGGAGCCATCGCGTCGTTCGTTCCCGGCCGAGCCGCAGATTCTTCCGGGACTTCGGGAGATCGATTTCGGCGACTGGACCGGACTGGGCTGGGATGAAGTGGAGTCCCGGCACGGAATGTCCGCCTACGACTGGCTGCATCATTTGGAGGAGGACCGCATGACGGGTGCGGAAACGTTGAAGACGTTTCGAACACGGCTTGCGGGTTGCCTGGAGCAGATCCTCGGGGGGAACGAAGGTAAATCAGTGGCGGTGTTCTGCCACGGAGGAGTCATCCGGGGTCTTCTTTCCCAGTTGTTGCACCAACCCCTGCGTTGGTTTGAGCACGTGGAGGTGGACTACGCGAGTGTGACCTGGGTGGACGTGGGCATTCCCAAGGCCGGTCGTCTTCGCAATGAAGTTCAATTGCTGAACTTCACCCCGTGGCGTGATCTGGAGCCGGATGTGACGCAGGCGGGTTGAAGTCGGGTCAACTCTTTGGAAACAGAAGTGACATGAAATCCCCAGAACTGCTCCGGCAGATATCCATCACGGTAACCCCCGAGGCGGAGGACGAGGTCAGCGAATTGCTTCATGAGGAGTTTGGCCAGTCGCCATCCAGTCATCTCGATTTGGCGACGGGGTGGTGCACGGTGAGCGTTTACTGGGGACTCCCTGCGGCGGAAATTCCGGCAACGCGCGCCCTGCTGCGGGAAGGATTGAAGGATCTTTCATTGGGGGGACTGGACGTTGGGCCGGGCAGGATCGGCATTCGAAAGGTTCCGCCCCGCGACTGGAGCGAGTCGTGGAAGCGGCATTTCCGTCCGATCGAAGTGGGACGTTCCCTGCTGGTCCAACCGACCTGGAGCCGGCGGAAACCCAAAGCGGGACAGGCCTGCGTGCTCCTGGATCCCGGACTCAGTTTTGGCACCGGGCAGCATGCGACAACCCGCTATTGCCTGGAGCGCATCGTGCACCTGAGGCGGAAGGGAAAGCCGCAATCCCTGCTGGATGCCGGAAGCGGAAGCGGGATCCTGGCCATTGCCGGGGCGAAGCTGGGCTACTCCCCGGTGGAGGCCTTCGATTACGACCCGGAAGCGGTGAGGATTTCGAAGGCGAACTGCCGGCTGAACGGCGTGGAGTCCGTGGTTCAACCGGTGGAGGCGGACCTCACAAAGATGCCCAGGAGATCCAGGGAACGCTTCGATGTGATCTGCGCCAATCTCATCTGCGACCTGTTGATCGCGGAGCACCGCCGCCTCCTGGCCCGATTGAAGCCCCGCGGTTCCCTGGTGGTTGCGGGGATACTCGAAACCCAGTTTCCGGAGGTGGAACGGGCTCTCACCGCTTCCGGCCTGCGGCGGCGCGGGGCCCGGACGGAGGGGGAGTGGCGGTCGGGGTGGTTTGAAGCGCCGTGATTCCCACGGTGGCGCCCGCGAGCGTAAAGGCCGTCCAGGCGAGTGCAGGGACGTACAACCCGAATTCACTGACTCCCTGCGCGAACCAGGCTGCGACGCCGAGGAATGCCGCCACGAGAAGAGGATCCCCGGACCCCCAGCATCGGCGCCCAACCAGGAGGGCCCAGGCACCGATCCAAACTGCGTAAAACACACCTCCCGGGACGCCTGAGTCCGAGAATTGTTCCAGGTAGTCGTTGTGTGCGAGCCTCGCCATCTCGGAATCAGGCGCTTTCAGTCGGGCGTACGGGCGTTGAAAGGTTCCGGGACCCGTTCCGAGAATCGGATTGGATCGGGTCGTCTGTCCCGCTGCGCTCCAGTAATCCATGCGCGCGCCGACGCTGGTGGCGCCTGCTGCGAAGTAGCTGCGGAATCGCACGGCGAACGCGAGGATCCCCACAATGGCCAACAGTGCCAGGGCTCCGGTCCTTAGCTTCCGGGGAAGGGGCTGTCGCCAGCCCAGCGCCGCGAGGATTGCCAGCGCAATCAGCCATCCGGATTTGGATCCGCTCCAAAGCAGCCCGAGTATTCCCAGACCCGAGATCAGGCCAAGTGCCGCCCATCGCGTCATGGGGCGCGCGGGCCGGGTGAGTTCGGAGACGAGAACCCAGGAAAGCGGCAACAGCAGGAGCACGACGGCGGCCAGGGCGTTGGGATAAACCAGGGTGCCGTAAACCCGGCCCCGCTCCAGCTTCAGGAGGATGAGCGGATTGGCCCGTCGGACGCCGTTGGTCGAGACGATGAGTTGCTGGCGTTCGAGATCAATGACGGTGGTGGGAGGAAAATTCGTCCATTCGGTCCGTTCCCCCTCCACGAGAGCGGCGCGCATCTGCGGGAACTCAAACCTCTGATTTACCGAGCGAATCAGGCAGGCGCACAAGGCAAGCACGACGAAGCCCATGGCCCAGGCAAGTCGGCGGCGGTCCCTAATGAGAATCGCTCCCGTCGCGTAGGCGGCGACGACGCCCGCGAACTGGGTGACCGCCACGATCGACAGGGGTTTGTCCACGGTCTGTGCCATCGACAGGATCTGCCAGCCAAACCACAGCAGCGGGGGAATCCAGAGCCAGCGATTGAGCCGCTGGATTTGTGGGCGTCCCTCCCGGAGGAACAGGGGGATGGCCGGAAGGAACAACAGCAGCAGGAGCCATATCGCCCATCGGACGGGCCAGGGGTCGGCCACCGCGTCGCTCCAGCTTCCTGGAGCGGGGATTTGGCGGTCCAGCACCACGGGATTTCCGAACTTGAGAATGCAGAGTCCGAGCATGCCTCCCCACAGCAGCAACCAAACCCGGACCTGGCGTTCCGGGACAGTCGTGCGGTCGGCGGAAGGGTTCACAGGGAGAGGCGGAGAAGTCCGACTTCGAGAACCAAGGCCTCCTGGGCGTTGGTGCCCAGCAGGAGCCGCTGGGTTCGTTCCCAGGCGTCCAGATTTGCCCGTGCGGCGGCGGAGGTGATCCGTCGGGCAATGGTGGACGATGCTTCCTGAAAGCGGGGCAGAAAGAGGGTGCCGGCGGGTTCAACTGTGCGGAGCCATACGTCCCTGAGCCACGCATGAATGCCCGCGAGGTAGTGGGCCCTGCGTCGCCGGTATTCGGCCTCGATGGCCGCCTCGAGTTCATCCTCCCAACGCTCGCGTCGATCAGCGTCTGCATCGGCGTATTTCTTGAGTGGGGACGCGGCGGTCAACGCGTCATCGATGGATTCCCGGGTGGCGGCGAGGGCCTGGAGCAGGGATTCCACGAGGCGATATCGGTCGAGCAGGGAGGAGGATGAGCCTGCAACCCCGGCCGTGAATCCGTTCAGCCACTCTGAGACTTCCGGTTCGATCCGGACCCCGCCCCCGGCGAAGCTCAGCCGCAGGCAGCGGGAGAGAATGGTTTCGAGGACCTGGTCGGCGTCGAGGGTGAGCAGGATGAAAATGGAATTCCGGGGTGGTTCCTCCAGCGTCTTCAGGAAGGCGTTGGCGGCCTCGATGCGGAGCCGTTCCGTCGTGGTGATGATCCCAACCTTGTGGCGGGCCTCCGTGGGGCGGAGGGAGACCATCTGGTTCAGGTCCCGGATCTGATCGATGGAGATGATGCGGCTCTTTTTTCCAGGCCGGACCCAGGTGACGTCGGGATGTTGGAATGAAGCCGTCCGTCGGCATGCGGAACAGGTGCCGCAGGGTTCCGCTGCAGGACGGGTCCCGTCCCCGGCGTTGTTCCGGCTGCAGGTCAGTGATTGGGACAGTCGGATGGCCGCCTCCTCCAGGATTCCTGCGTCGTCACCGACAAAGAGATACGCATGACCGAGGCGCCCGCGGGCGATGCTGCGGGTGAGGAGTTCCGCGGCGTGGGCGGCGGGACTGGTCTCCGGGCTCATGTGGGAGGCTGTTTATCGGGAGGACGATGGGGCGACAAGAATTCGCATGAAAATTGGTTGGGGATCATCCGAACTGGTCGGGACATGGCGGGACTTTTCCGGTGCAACATCATGCGGCTGCGGCAGAATTGGATGAGAATTGGCTTGCTGAACGGGAGGGATTCGCGCTTTCCTTTCGGCACCTGTCGCCATGTGCGGCAATCCCGGTTTTCGAATCGACATGGTCAAACTTAAAAAGGAGAGGGCAGCTTGAGTCGTCCGTTTCCCTCCCGCCACGCTCCTCCGCCCCCCCAGTTCCGCGTCAACGGGAAGATACGTGCCCGCGAAGTCCGGGTGATTGGTTCCGATGGTTCCCAGGTGGGCGTTATGGACCTCGGGGCCGCGATCAACATGGCCCGCAGCCAGGGCTTTGATCTGGTGGAGGTCTCCGCCTCGGCAAATCCGCCCGTGTGCCGGATCGTTGATTTCGGGAAATTCAAATACGAGCAGTCCAAACGGGAGCGCGAATCCAAGAAGCACCATCACGCCAACATCGTGAAGGAAGTGCAGCTTACCCCGCGCATCGACCCGCACGATCTGGGGATCAAGCAGGAACACGCGGTCGAGTTCCTGTGCGAGGACATGAAGGTGAAGGTCGCACTTCGATTTCGCGGCCGTGAAATGGCCCACACCGAGATTGGAATGGCGGTGGTGGAGAAGTTTTTGAAGGACCTCTCCCCGTGGGGACACCCCGACTTTACTCCCAAACTCGTCGGTCGTTCCATCAATGTGATGGTGAGCCCCCTTCCTCGTGCGAAGCGGGCCCGCAATCCGAAGGCACCGGAACGCCCGCCGGGAACTCCGAAGTCTCGTGAGTCCGAGGAAAATGGGGACGCTTCGCGCGCGCAGGGTTCATCCCCGGCATCCCATTCGGGGAGATTGGAGACCGATGAGACCGATTCCGGTCCTGAGGAATCCCCCTCGGTGGCGGCCTGAGGTGGGGATGGTTGGCCGGAATCAGTCGAGTTTTCCGGATCGAACCCTTTCCTTTTTCTCCTCCAATTCGGCCTCCAACGATTGTTTTTCGGCGGCGAACTCCGACTGGGCCAGTGCGGCTTTTTCCGGCTCCCCTGACGAGGTCCATCGGAGGACCTCGTCCCGGGTGGCCAGTTCCCGACCGGCAATTCTGGCGCGGTATATGGACTCCAGTTCCGCGATCCGCTCCTTTTGCTCCGCGCTCAGGGTGCGGGTGGGGGCCTGACGGCTGAGACGTTCCATGGCGAGTTCATACGCGGACTTCATGTGGAAACGGTACTCACAAATGGAGCCCACTGCACGCGGAACCCTCCGGATCATAGGCTCATGATCCCGCGGGAAAATGAAGGCTCCTGGGGGTCCCCCTCAGTTCCGGAGACGAACCCCACAAGTGTCCGGATGCTCCGCGTGGAATGGGTGGTTTGGGCGGGAGTGGGCGTTTTGCTGGGACTCATGCTGGCAGGGATGGCGCGAACCGGGATTCGAGAAGGCGTCATTCCGCGGATCTGGGGAATGGCTGCCCTCGCCCTCATGCTGGAAATGGGCCGGCATCAGCCATGGCAATACGTTGTGGCGGTCTCCATTTTGTCGGGTGGAGCCGGAGCACTTTCCTCCGTCTGGGCGCACGGGACGGGGCTGCCGTTCTGGGGTTGGACTGCGGTTTGGGTAGCCGCGATTCTCGGGGCGCGGGGAACGGCCCGATGGGTCTTGCGTCGCTGGTGTGGGACGCCTCATTTCGGACTCGGGGTGCTGGCCCTTGCCAGCGTGATCGCGGCGGCCGTGATGGAAATAGCGCTCGGCGACCGTCGATGGATTCCCGGAGTCCCGGATTTCGTTTCGGCGTTGCTGGCCGCGGGTGTCGTTCAAATCCTCGTCACCCCCTGGTTTCTCGAGAAGCGAACCCTGCTACCGGTGATACGTTCCGCTCCGGCGGCATTGCTTGGATTGGCTGTGGCCGGCGCTGTCGCCATCCGGATTCTGTTGGTCGGGTGATCGGCGGGCGCGGAACGATCAGCGCTCCGATTCGGACTCCGGCAACCAAAGCGAGGCAATTGCGGCGGGGAGAAAAAGGAATCCGGCGTAGAAAAGGGCTTGGCGGGTGTGGGTTTCCCCGACCGGGGCGAGCAGTCCGAAGAAAACGACGCCGGCCGCCGACAGGATTCTCCCAAAATTGTAGCAAAACCCGGCGCCGGTGGTGCGGAGCAATACTGGAAACAGTGGCGGAAGGCACATGGTGAATAGGGCGAAAACTCCCTGCCACATACCGATCAGCACCAGAAGCAGTCTCAATTGCGTCCATGCCAGGGGTTGCAGATAGGTGAACACCATGGTGACGCAATAACCTGACAGAAAAACCAGGATTGCCCGGCGATACCCAACGCACTTGGCGAGCCAGCCCGCCGCGAAGTTTCCGACGATGGAGCCCGCCATGACGAGGAACAGGGCGGTGGTCGTAAATTGGTTCTGCCCTGTGGCGTCCAGTCGCGACACTTCGGGGAGTTGGCGCACATTGGCCTGTTGCCAGAACATGAAGGTCCAATGGGCTGTGAGACTCAGGGCACAAAGGATCAACACCGGAAACGTCACGCGCGCCACGGGTTCCTCAAACAAATCCTTGAGACCGAGGGCAGGGCCGGTGCTGGACTGTTTTGCTGCGTGCCAGCCTTCGGGTTCGGGTACCGCGTGTCGGATCCACAGGACCAAAAGGGCGGGAAGGACCCCGACGAGAAAGATCCAGCGGGGAGGTTGGCTGGCCAGGAGGGTTCCCGCGAGGCAGGCGAGCAGCACACCGCAATTGACGCCGGTCTGCAGGATTGCGGCGAGCCACGGACGCCAGGTCTTGGGCCAGGTCTCTGAGATCAGTGAGGCGCCGACCGCCCATTCACCCCCGATGCCCAACGCGGCAAGAAAGCGGAAAATCATCAGGTGCCACCACTCCGTCGCGAAGAAGGACAGTCCGGTAAATGCGGCGTACGTCAGGATGGTCAGGCTGAGCGCGCGGCTCCGTCCCAGCAAATCCCCGAGTCTGCCGAAGAAGGCTCCCCCCAGTGCCCAGCCGGTAAGAAAGGCCGCTTGTACAATGGCTCCATGGGACCCAACCGCCGGATCCTTGGTTCCGGTGCGCAGCAATTCTGCGACAAATGGGGTCGCCACCAGCGTGTAGAGATGCATGTCGAGGCCGTCGAACATCCATCCGAGCCAGGCGGCCAAGCCCGAACGCCACTGGGAAGGCGTGAGGTCCCGAAGGTGGGGCGAGTCCGCTGAATTTGTAGAAGTCATGGGAACCGCGCGGAGTGAAGCAGGGGCCGGCCTCGCTGTTCAAGTTGGGGCCTTCGGAATCGGCTCGCACGGACGCCCCGGTGGGACAACCCTTCGGACATGCATCTGGCCCGACTTCTTGTCCGTGTTCCCCTTTTTCTGGCCGTCCTGGTCGCCGTTGCCGGGGGCGTCCAACCGTTGCGTGCGGCGGAGAGCCTCGACGGGGTGTCCCGGGCCTTCATCGACGGCACCGGACCGGGATGGCGCGTACTGGGCGAGGCGGACTTTCAGAACGTCAATTGCGCCTCGAACACGTGGACCTGGTCCAATGGGATCATTCGTTGCACTGGAAAACCGGTGGGCGTCCTCCGAACTCACCAGGTGCTGACCAATCTCGAGTTGGTCGTGGAGTGGCGGCATCTTCAGTCTGGTGGGAATTCCGGGGTCTTTCTCTGGGCGTCGGCAAAATCCATTCATGAGTTGGAGCAGGGAAAGGGGCGGCTCCCTGAAGGCATCGAGGTTCAGGTGCTGGACCACGGATACACCGCGCAATATGAACGGGACTCGGGCAAGAAGGCGGACTGGTTCACCACCCATGGGGACGTCTTCCCCACCGGGAGTGCGACGATGAAGCCGTTTGCTCCGGTCGCGCCGGATGGCCGCCGAAGCTTTCCCCGGAAGAATCTCAGTCGGGGCGTGAACGAGTGGAATCATTACTACGTGCGTGCCATCAACGGGGAGGTCCGCCTCTGGGTGAATGGGGAGGAGGTCTCCGGGGGCAGCGGTTGCAATCCTGCGTTCGGATACCTGTGCCTGGAGTCCGAGGGAGCGCCGGTGGAATTCCGCAATTTCCGAATCCGGGAACTCCCCTAGGCGGCTTGAGAATGAAGACCGAAATCATCCGATCCGCAGGCGCAGCGGATGGACGAGGCCTGTGGATCGGGTTGGTGGTGCTCCTGTCGGCGGGAGGGATGATGTTCGGATGGTGTGTCTCCCGTAATGGGACACCGGGTTCCTCCAGAAATCCGGAACTCGTTGCCGCGCTGCTCGCCGATACGAGCGTGGATGCCCTCATTCCCAATGATGTCTATGGTCATATACACGACGAATTGGAGGGCCTTTTGGAGTCAGGGGAATTGCCGGATTCGAAGGGGCCTTCGAAGTCTCCCGCGGCATTGTTTATTCCGAGCCCCGCTCCGGAAACGTCCGGTGCACGGGCATTGCGCGAGGCTGGGCCCGCGGCCGGAGTCGTCCTACTGGATTTGCTGACGTCCAGACCGACCACCTTGGAAACCATTCGGGAGCACCTCGGTTCCCGGCTTCCATTTTCCGCGCTCCGATTCAGCGCTGACGTCGCCGCCGGACGGCGTCGGATGGCGGGATTGCTCGGATTTGAGATTCTGCGCGAGCGGGGTGTCGGCGCCCTCCCGGGGCTGAGCAATCTGCTGCATCACTCGGGGGCTCCCATGGAAGTGGGTTTGGCCCTGGCGGACCTGGGGGAGGCTGGACGTCTGCAACTCATCGAGGCCCTTAAGAGTCCGGACGCTGAAGTGCGGGGCACGGCAGCCTTGGCGCTGGGATTGGAGGGCGCCGGGGACCGACGGGTTTTGAAGGGATTGTTGGCCGCCCTCGAACGTGGGCAGGTGGAGTATCACATCATAGGGGCGATTGGCCGCGTCGGTGGAAATCTAGAGGAGATCGGTCCATCCGTATCCATGGCACTGAACCGGGATCCGGGTCCGCCTCCCTGTTCGATGGTTGAGGAAATGTTGATCTGTCTCGCGGGTCTTTGCGGTCCGCACGCCGTCGCGGCACTCCCCGCATTGGAACGCCGTCGTCAGGACTGTGATGACTCGCGCCGGCACGTTGTGGATCGTGCCATACAACGCATCGTGACTCCGGCGGCTCCCGCGGAATCTGGGATCGAACATCAGGACTAGGGGATCGACGCAGGCTTTGGACGACGTGGAAACCGCGGGGGCGGGACACGAGTCCTGAATCGGCATACAAATGGGCGGGGGTGAGGGGTCTTTCTTGTGTGATGACGATCCGTCCTTTCCTGGGAGCGTGCGGCCGGTGGAGTTGGGTTGGGGCCCTGGTGGCCCTGCTGGTTTGGAGCTTTCTCCAGGTTGGCCGGGAGGAGGACCTTCTGCGGTCTCCAACCGAAGGGGAGGCGACGACGCAGTCCGCCCTGCGAAGCCCGCGTCCGTCCGGAGGGGAGCTTAAAACTCCCAAGGGACGGGTTCCGACCGCGGCCGAGCAGGTTGCAGAGCGACTGGGTCGTTTTGTCCTGGGCCGATGGGACGTGGTTCAGAGCTACGCGAATGCGGCAAGAGTTGTGGTTCCAATGGAGGTCACCCGGTTCTATGAACTCGCGAATGCCGGGTATTGGGAGGAAGCGGAATCCCTTTATTCCACGCTGGTCGAACGCCGGGAGCGGGAGGGCGACGATTCGGAATTGACGCGATTCATGCCCGCGCTCCTGGAGACCCTGGGGGTTCGTGAGGCGGTTCGGGATTGGCCCGCCCAGGCGCTCCTGGACTACGGGAAGGCCGTGTTGGATTCGGTGCCACCCGGAGGAGTGTATCTGGGAGGCTCGGACTCGGGGCGGTTCATTCCAACGCTGATGGCGGATGCCATGGACGGGAACGGTCCCGTTGTCCTCACCCAAAACGCCTTGGCGGCGCAGAACTATCTGGACTACGCCCGCTTCCTGTATGGGGATCGGTTGAGCTTTCCGACTGCGGATGATTCCCACCGTGCATTCGACGACTACCTCGCCGATGCGGGGCGCCGACTGAGACACGACCGGGATCATCCGGAGGAGCCCCCTCAGGTGTTACCTGTCGAGGACATCCGATTGACGGAAGGAGGTGTTCAGGTCAGCGGCGGAATGGCAGTGATGTCCATCAATGAGCGGATCGCCCGAATGCTCCAGGAGGCCAATCCGGGAACGACGATTTCGATGGAGGAGACCTATCCGCTTCGTTCGCTGGACGGAAGTGCCATGCCGCGGGGGCCGCTGCTGGAATTTCCGGGTGATGGGGCCGCGCCGTTGCCCCTCACCCCGGACCGGGCAGCGGACGCAGTGCAGTATTGGCGGGAATTGAGCGGGCAATTGATGGCGGATTCGGAGGTCGTGGAATCTCCGTCCGTTCGGGATGCCTACGCCACCTTGCTGCTGGCGCAGGAAGGACTTTTGGAGCGGAACCAATTCTCAACGGAAGCGGAGGCCATGTTCCGCCTGGTGCGGGAACTGTCCCCGGGGAATGTTTCGATGGCCTTCCAATACGCCCAGTGGCTGGTTAACCGCGGTCGATCCTCGGAAGCCATTCCCGTCGTCGAGGAGGGGGTGCGATACCATCCGTCGGATCAACCGCAGCTTCAGGTGCTGCTGGATCGACTCCGAGCCGGGTCCGCGCCCTGAGAGTTTCCGGGATTCCGGTTTGCCGGATGTCCTTCCCGGGGGTAAGGCAGGCGCGCCATGAGCAACATCTTGGATCTGGTGGTGGGGCTTCCCCGCAAAACAGCCGGCGCGGGCGAAATTGTTCTCGAGCAGGGACAGCGCGGCGGAAGCCTGCTGATCCTGGCCTCGGGAGAGGTGGAAGTGCTCCGGGACAATGTTCGGGTGGCCAAGACTTCCGAACAGGGGGCTGTTTTTGGGGAGATGTCGGCGCTTTTGGGAAGTCCCTGCACCGCGAGTGTCCGTGCATTGTCGCCGTGTGAATTTGTGGTCGTCGAGAATGCCGACGAGTTCCTGCGTTCCACTCCGGAGGCGACCATCCTGGTGGCACGGCTGCTGGCCCGCCGATTGGACTCCCTCAATCGGTACCTCATCGATGTGAAGGCCCAGTATGAGGGGCACGATCACCTGTCGATGGTGGATGACGTCCTGGACACGCTTATGCACCGCCAGCCGCGGACGGCGCGGGGCTGAGACTGGCCTGACCGGATTCGTTGAGCGACCGCCGGACCGGTCCTTCGAAACTGGTCCATTCCACGACCATCGTCTCCAAGTTCAGGGAGATGGAGGTGGGGGAGGATCCGATCTGGCGACCTGGATTGAATACCCACGTGTCACCCACCCGGTCCAACCAGGAGCCGCGATCCAGAAACGGGGCGTTGTGGATGTGACCTGAGAACACAAAGTCGGGTCGGTATTTCTCGATCCACCCCGGAAGGAATTCATCCCCTCCAAAACGGCGTCCCGCCCAGCTGACGGGCGACTGGTCCGGGGGGGCGTGGTGGATCCAGATCCACCGTTTTCGGGGACGCGCGGCATCCCGCTCCAATTGGGATTCAAGCGCCGCCCGGGAAACCGGTCCATCCCACCAGGGACAGATGGTGAACAGGGTGCCCTCCAATTCGACGCTGTCGCCATCGACGTAGAGTTGGCCGCCTCGAAGTTCCTGAAGCCATCCGGCCACGGATTCATCCGCCTCGGAGCGACGATCCCCGTCGTGGTTTCCGGAGCTCACCATCAGGGGCCGCAGGCTGGCGATTCGGGAGAGATATTTTTCGACCACAAGGGTCTGGACCTGGGGTTCCAGGATCGAGGCGACATCGAGGAGATCTCCACCGATGACCACGAGGTCGTGCCCGGACGCCGCCTCCGCCAGCCAGTCAAACTGCTTCAGCGTATAGTGAAGGTCTGCGACGAGCAGGATGCGCATGTGCTGGATAAAAAGTCATGAAGCCGGGGGAACCGTCGACAAGAAAGGATAACCCCGGTCTTGGATTAGGCGAGCACCGCCTGAATCACTTCGCCATGGACGTCGGTGAGGCGCCGGTTGGTGCCGGCGTGAAGCCACGTCAGCCGCGTGTGGTCAATGCCGAGCAGATGGAGCACGGTGGCGTGGAAATCGTAATTGGTGGCCGCGTTCCGGGCCGCCTTCCAGGACCATTCATCGCTTTCCCCGTAGCTGGTTCCACCCCGGATTCCTGCCCCGGCCATCCATCCCACAAAAGTTCCTCCATTGTGGTCCCGCCCCTCACCTCCCTGCGAGAAGGGCATTCTGCCGAATTCCGTGTTCCAAAGCAGCAGGGTGTCGTCGAGCAGGCCCCGTGCGCGAAGATCCCGGAGAAGCGCTGCAACCGGTTTGGTCGGTGGCGGCGCACATGGGGGGCAGTTCCTTGACGATGCTGGAATGGTTGTCCCAGTTCCCGGTCGGGCCACCGGCGCCACTCCAGATCTGGACGAAACGGACCCCCCTCTCGACCAGGCGGCGCGCGAGCAGGCAACGACGTCCAAACTCGGCGGTCGCCGGCTGGTCCAGACCGTAGAGCCTGCGGGTTGCGGGAGTTTCTCCCTCGAGGGAAAAAGCCTCCGGTGCGCTCAGCTGCATTCGGGCGGCAAGTTCGTACGCTTCAATCCGCGCCTCCAATCGAGAGTCCCCGGGATTTGAGTGGAGATGTGCGGCATTGAGTTGCCGAAGAAGCTCCAAACCGTCGGCGTTGGATTCGGGCGTGATGTAGGATGCGGAATCCGGCGGTCGAAGTCCCGGGATGGGCCCGGACGGGCCGCCATCGATGACCGTCCCCTGATGGGTGACTGGAAGAAAGCCGGCGCTGAAGTTCCCCTTCTGGTTGTAGGGAAGGCCACGGGCGTCTGGAAGAACGATGAACGTGGGCAGGTTATCGCACTCGTTTCCCAAGGCGTAACTGACCCAGGCACCGAGGCAGGGGAACCCGGGAAGGAGAAACCCGGTGTTCATGAGGTAGCTCCCAGGTCCGTGCACATTGGTCCGGGACTGCATCGCCATCAGGAACGCCATCTCGTCGACGCATTGTGCCGTGTGAGGGAGGAGGTCGCTAACCCATCGCCCGGATTCGCCGTGCTGGCGGAAGGGGAATGGCGGCCGAAGCACCTTTCCCGGCTCGCTTGTGGCGGCTTCCACCCGCTGTCCGTGACCCGGGTCAAATGTCTCGCCGGCGTGGTGGAAGAGGGCGGGCTTGTAATCGAAGAGATCCATCTGGCTCGCACCGCCATTCATGAAGAGCTGGATCACCCGCTTTGCGCGCGCCGGATGGAGGGGAGGCCGCGCGGTTTGGGATCCCGTCGCATGTTGAGACGCGGGGGCGGGACCGGCCCCGAGGAGTTGCGCCAGAGCCACTCCTCCCAGCCCGCCGCCGCAGCGCCAGAGAAATTCCCGTCGGGATCCGGAGATCTGGATCCGGGGTTCAGTTGATGAAGAGGAATTCATTGCTGTTGAGAAGCAGCCGACAAAGGCTGGCCATGCCGTGCCGATCCGCGTACCTGACCAACGATTCGCATTCCTCCGGACTTGGAGGACGTCCCCAGACCAGTCGGCAGGCCTGTGGAATCCGATCCTTTTCCTCGCAGGACGATAGTCGCTCGGCGAAGTGTTCCGCCTGCCTCACCACGAAGCGGTCGTTCCAGAGCGCAAGTGCCTGCTGTACGGTCACCGTATTGTTTCTCATGGCGGTGATCTGGTCGCCGGCAGGGCAATCCAGGGCGCTCATGAACGGATCCGGCAGCGTTCGAAAGAGAAACCGGTAGATGCTCCTTCGTCTTCCCGCGGTTGAATCCACGTCAAAAGCCGAATAGTCGACCCTGGGGGTCACGTGGATTCCGGGTTTGAGGCCGAACTGTCGGTCGCTGGGGCCCCCCATGGTGCGATCCAGGCTCCCCGTAAACTGGAGGATGGAGTCCCGGACGCATTCCGCGTCCTGACGGCTCCGGTTCATCCGCCCATACAGCCGATTGTCGGGATCTGCAGCGCGCAGGACTCTGGCGTTGGTTTCGGTCGGTATGCAGGACTGCCGGTAGGTCGCGCTCGTGACCAGGAGACGGTGTAATTGTTTCAGCGAACCGTGGGCCTCGTCTCGAAACCACACGGCCAGCCAGTCGAGAAGTTCCGCATGGCTGGGCTTCGCTCCCATTCTTCCAAAGTCATTAAGAGTCTCCACGAGTCCAGAACCGAAGTGAAGAGCCCACACCCGGTTGACCACGGATCGCCACGTCAGTGGATTTGCATCCGAGGTCAGCCACACCGCCAACGCCGCACGACGTTCCCCTTCATTCATGGGATTGGCCAAAGTGAACCGGGCGGGAAGGGTGCCCACGCAGGCTAGGGCTCCCGGAGTCGCAGGAATCGTCGGCTGTGTGATTTCACCCCGCTTCAGGATCGAGACCGCCCGAGGGCTGTTGGAGGGCTTTAGCCCGCCATCAGGCTCAAAATCACTCGCGGCGGCATAGACCCGGGAAGGAGGGGGCAGTGCATCGAGTTCGGATCGAATCTGGGCGCCCAGGATCCACGCAGCCAGAGCGTCCTGTTCGTCCACGGTACGCTCGGAACGGGGCCGCGTAACGAGGGAGGTGATCCGGTCCGGAGGTTCCGCCGCGGGTGCGTCGTGATCCGTGGTGGAGAGGCGCAATCTCCCGATCAGGTGACCTCCTCCGTGAACCTGTCGAATTTTGAATTCAAGGGTGGAACCGGGTTGCAGGTGGAGGGGTTGCTTGAATTGGAAGACTGCATGGTGGGATTTGCCCTCCTCGGGGTGAATGCCCCAGGCGGTGGCCTCGGCATGGTCCACCGAATGTTCGATGGTCCACGATTCCTGGTTGTGATCGGCGAAGACCTTTTTGAATTCCACGGTTTCAACCCCGTTTGAACCGGGAGCAAGAACTCGAATTTCGAATTCTGAAAGGTGCAGGTTTCCGTTCTCGGCGCGTCCGGGACCTCCATGCGGTAGGCTGAGATCTGCGAGGACTTCCAGGCGGACGGCAGTGACGGCACTTCCAGGGGGAGGACTCGCGGAGATTGTGTACGTATCGCGTTCCGGGCGATTCCCGCTGGCCAACAGGGAGTCGTCTGGAAGGTGGCTCAAGGTGGCACCGCCTTCCGACCTGAATTCCCGCGGGACGAGTGGCACCCAGCGAACGGGGTGTTCCCAATGATCTCGTTCCCAGCGGGTGACCGCCTCGGTGGCCTCTGGAGTCCTGAGGACCGAGGGGTCCATCGACTCGACGCCTCGCTGCATTCTCCGGAGTTGCTGCCGTCTCCGATGCACCCCGGGGTCGGAGTCGAAGGTGCGGTTCGCCCGATCCACTCCTGCGAAGTCTGCCTGGAGGGCGTAGTAGTCCGCCTGGGAGATGGGGTCGAACTTGTGGTCGTGGCAACGGGCGCAATGGACGGTGCTGCTGGTCACGACGCTCATGACCGTGGTGACCATGTCGTCGCGATCCAGATATCTTCCAATCTGGCGATCAAGGGTGTCTTCCCGGATATCCCGCAGTGAACTCTCGTCCCAAGGGCCGGCTGAGAGGAATCCCAAGGCGACCGTCGCCTGGGGGTCCCCCGGGAACAACACGTCCCCCGCAACTTGTTCCCGCACGAATCGGGAATACGGGACATCCGAATTGAAGGACGAAATCAGGTAGTCGCGATAGGGCCAGGCGTTGGTTCGGATCCGGTCCTGATCGTGTCCGTGGGTCTCCGCGTAATGGGCGGCGTCCATCCAATGACGGGCCCATCGCTCTCCGTAGGCGGGCGACCGGAGAAGGCGGTCCACGCATCGCTCGTAGGCGTCGGGTGCCGAATCGGTGAGAAACGCGTCCACGGCCCCGGGTTCGGGGGGAAGTCCAGTGAGGTCCAGTGTCACTCTCCGAATCAACGTCCTTCGGTCCGCCGTGGGGGCCGCCCCAACGCCGACGGCCGCGAGGCTTTGCCGGATGAACGCGTCCACGGGGTTCTCGCCGCCATTGATTCCAGGTACGGGAGGCGACTTGAGGGGGCGATAGGCCCAATGGGTTGAAACCTCCGCGGGCAAAGCCGGATCACCGGCGGTCGCCGACAGCGACAGAAATACCGGTAGCAGCCAGTTTTGAACCCGGGGAAACACCAAGGGAGCCTACTCCCGTGCGAATCCGAGTCTCAACCGTGATCGGTGCAGTGATTTGGAAAAAGGAGGCGGTTCGGGGGTTCTCTGAGTCCGTCTGGGAGCGTGATTGGCGTGGAGGCGATGTCCGGGTACTTTGGGCGCGTGAGTGAGACGGAATGGGAAGGTCAATTCAGGGCGGCGTACGATCGTGCGGTGGAAGCGTGGAGCCAGGGAGGGCGGACGCCCGCCGAAGTCGTGACTCCCGCGGATCATGCGTTTCTCGCCTCCATCGGATGCACCGCCCAGGAGTTGTTCGATTTTGTCGATGATGGCCTTGCGCTTGGAGAACCGGATTTTGAGACGGTTCTGGCCGTCCAGGCGATTCGACGGGAGTACTTCTTGAGGGAGATGCAGGGGAAGCCTTCGGGGCGGGTGGGATCGTCCGGGGCCCTCCCTGCCAAGGATGCGGCGGTCGATGGGATTCCGTGGCTTCCCCGAATCATTGCGAAGGCCCGGCTGAAACTTCGGGGGGAAATGCCGCCGGAACTCATGTACGGGTGCGGCGGGGACCGCGCGTTTCTACGGCGCGTACACATCACGATTCCCCAGTTCCTCAAGATCGTTCGGGACGCAGGGACGGACGACCGCAAGATTGTCGACACGGTCAAGCGGTGGTCCCGGGTCTAGCCCGCGGGAGCCTTGAGACGATTTCCGGGGATCCAAAACGGACTAGGCAAGCCGCCCCCGGGCGTCCTAGCGTCCCCGCGGTGTCCAAGTCCGCCAAGACCGCGCCGCCGGAGTCCGATCCGGCTGTACCCTTCGAGGAAGCGCTGCAGAAACTGGAGTCCATCGTGGAAGCGATGGAGTCCGGTGAGCTTTCCCTGGAGCAATTGCTCTCGAAATTTGAGGAAGGTGCGCGTCTGGCCAAGACCTGCCAAAAACAACTGGAGGCTGCCGAGGTCCGGGTCCAGCGGTTGGAACAGTCCCTTGCCGGGGACCTGGTGACCCGCCCGGCTGCCGTTCCGGGGGAGGAGACTGGAGTCTGAGTTCCCCGGCGGATTCCCGGGGACCCCACAGACGCTTCCGCATTTTTCATTTGTTGGTTATCCTTTACTAACGCATGAGTCGCTATCTCGACATGGTTGATCATCCCTCGCACGTCCGGAAACTCACTCCCGAGCAATTGTCCGAGCTTGCCTCGGAAATCCGGCAGGAACTGATCACGAAACTGGCCCGGAACGGGGGGCATCTGGGGCCGAATTTGGGCGTCGTGGAGCTCACCATCGCGCTTCACCGCTGTTTTGAGACGCCGCGGGACAAATTCGTCTGGGACGTCAGTCACCAGGTGTACGTTCACAAGCTGCTGACGGGACGGAAGGACCGGTTCCACACCATGCGCACGACGGACGGGTTGAACGGCTTCGCCCTCCGCACTGAAAGCGAACATGACTGCTACGGGGCCGGACATGCCGGGACCGCTCTTTCCGCGGCGCTGGGCATGTGTGCCGCCCGGGATCAGCGCGGCGGTATGGAACATGTCGTCTGCGTTTTCGGGGACGCTGCGCTCACCAACGGCATTTCCTTCGAGGCGCTGAACAACATCTCGGTAACCACCAAAAAGTTCATCGGGATCCTGAATGACAATGAGTGGTCGATCGCCAAGAACGTGGGGGCCATTTCCACTTATCTGGGCAAACTGACCACCAATCCCCGGTACAACCGGCTTCGTGAGGAATTTGGGAGCTGGTTGAAGCGTCTTCCTCAGGGGCAGACGGTCTCGATGCTCGGGCAAAAGGCCGAGGAGGCGCTGAAGGGCGTGGTCAATTCATTGGCGTTGGAGCATACCGGTTCGCCCGGAGGGTCGGACGGAAGGGGCGGTCATGGATCGGCGATGTTGTTCGAAGAGTTTGGTCTCCGGTATCTGGGGCCCATCGACGGACACGATCTCCCCCTGTTGATCAGCACCCTGGAGTTTGCGAAGACCTGCCAGGAGCCCGTGGTCATTCATGTTCTGACGCAGAAAGGACGGGGATTTGATGCCGCCTTGAAGTTCCCGGAAAAATTTCACGGCCTCGGACCCTACGACGTGGTCACCGGCCAGACTCCGTCCCCGAAACCTGGCTCAGCGCCGCTCTGGCAGGAGGTGTTCGGCCGCTCCATGGTCAAGATTTGTTCCCAGAACAAGAACGTGGTTGGAATCACGGCTGCGATGCCCAGCGGCACCAGCCTCAAACTCCTCGAGCAGGCCCTTCCAGGACAATATTACGACGTGGGCATTGCGGAGGAGCACGCGGTCATCTTCGCAGCCGGGATGGCAACCATGGGTTTCCGCCCCGTGGTCGCGATCTACAGCACGTTCCTTCAACGGGCCTACGACTGCATTCATCATGATGTCTGCCTTCAGGATCTGCCGGTGATTTTCTGCATGGACCGGTCGAGCCTCAGTGCCAATGACGGACCCACCCATCATGGACTGTTCGACATTGCCTATCTTCGATGCCTGCCTCGGATCATCGGTATGGCGCCCTCCAATGAGGATGAGCTTCAGGACATGATGTTCACCGCCACCTTCCAGCCTCACCCGGTGGCCATTCGCTATCCACGCGGAAACGGAGAGGGTGTCCCGATCAAGGAGCAACCGGTGGTGCTCGAAGTCGGGAAGGCGGAGGTGATCCGGAACTTTGAAAACCGGTCCGGTGCCAGCAAGGTGGCCATCTTTGGACTGGGACCGATGCTACGGTTGGCGCGCGAGGCCGCCGAGCAAATGGCCGGGAGGGGATTCGACGTGGCGGTCATCAATCCGCGCTACTTCAAACCGCTCGATCGAGGCGTCCATGAGTTCTTCGCGGGCGCATCGGACGTTGTCGTGACCGTGGAGGATCATGTGGCCATGGGAGGCTACGGCAGCGCTGTATTGGAATGCCTCAGCGAGGCTGGAATCTCGACTCCGACGATCCGGATTGCCTGGCCCGATGAATTCATCGAACACGCCAGCACCGTGGAGCACCTGCGATCCAAGTACGGCCTGACCGTGGAGAACCTCGTCCAGAAGGTGGAGGCCGAATTGGCCCGCCGGGCGACCTCCACCCGTGCTTCGGTCGCGGTTGCTTGATTCGAGTTCGATCGGATACCGGACTGGGGTTCCGTACGGCCCGCTTGTGCGCCACGGTGTGCCGTCCGGGTCCGAGCGTTATCCGTGATGGCCTTTCCCGATGGGTTCAGGCCCGAAGTTTTTGCAGAAGGACCGCTTCCCTTGTTGGGGGCGGTCCTTTTTTTCAGGATTGGACGCAGGGATCGTACGGGGCGTGAATTCGTGACGGGAAAGGATTCGGGTGGCCCCCAAATCTGGGGTGAATGGGCGGAGTTTTTGGGGGGAAGGTGGCGGGGCGCGCGGAGATCCCCGCGCCGTTTGCTGGGGATCGGTGGGATGCTTCCCACCAAAAAACATCGCCAAGTTTGAAGAATTCCACCGATCTGGCTCCGGGATTGCTGAAGGAGAGGGGCATCTAGAACCGACACCCGGGTGAAGAACTCGGATCGTTGCCAAGATTGAACGAAGTGACGACCTGCCGGTTCGAAGTGCATAACAAGGAGTTCCGATGAAGGCTAATCCTCACGTCACCCAAGTCCCGGCGGTTCCCACCCCGCCGGCCCGTCGGCATCGCGCCCTGCGAGGTGGAGCCACCGTCCCGGCGCGACGGATTTCCACCAGTCAGGAGCCAACACCCCCTCGCGAGACCCGCGGTATGATCCCGGGATCTCCGCGGCGCGTCCCGCTGAAAGCCCTGAGAGTGGAGCGCAAGGGGCAGATTGATGTTTCCCGGTCGGCTCTGACCCCTGTGCCCGAGGTCCCGCGTGTGCAGGTGGATCCTCTGCCGACGGAGAAGCCCCGGGCGACCTGGGATGAAAATTCATCCCTCCGGCTTTACCTCCGCCAGGCGGTGGAGACTCCGCTCCTGACTCTGGACGAGGAGGTGCAGTTGGCCCGCAGAGTACAGGCCGGTGATTCCGATGCCCGTGAGCACATGATCAAGGCCAACCTCAGGCTTGTTGTGAAAATCGCCCGGGAATATGAGGATTATGGTCTTCCTCTTCTCGATCTGATCAACGAAGGCAACATCGGCCTCATGCGTGCCGTGGAGCGGTTTGATCCCACCAAGGGCGCGAAGCTCTCGACCTACGCGGCCTGGTGGATCAAGCAGTCCATCAAGCGCGCCCTCTCCAATCAAGTGAAGGCGATTCGCCTTCCGATTCACCTTGTCCAGCAGATTGCGCAGATGCGACGGGCGGAGACTGCGTTCGAGGCGCGGAATGGGCGCCCGCCGCGGGACGAGGAACTTGCCGTGGTTCTGAATGTCTCCGAGGAGGACATCGCCCATTGGCGCGAAAGCGCCACGGTCGGTACCACCTCCCTGGAGGCGCCGCTGGGGACGGATCCGGATGCCGGCAAGGTGGCGGACCTGATTCCCGATGAAAACGCGCTCATGCCATGGAGTGGGGTCAGCGAGGTGACCAACGCGGAGTTGATCCGGGAACTCGTGGGAACGCTGAATGGCCGCGAACAGCGGATCCTGCGGGAGCGCTTCGCCCTCGATGGGGGGGATCCCCGGACGCTGGAGGAGATTGGCGTGGATTTTGGTCTGACCCGGGAACGCATCCGCCAGTTGGAAGCGGCCGCATTGCGCAAGCTTCGTGATCGGATGGAATCGCGGGAACGCATGGCGGCAGCGTAAGGAGCTAAAGAACACCTTCGAGTTGGGGCGGCGGTCCTGGACTGCCGCCCCATTTTTTTTTGGTGCAGGAAACCGATGCCGAATTCTTCCCTGCATTGACGTCGACCGGGAGGCTTCCCCAAGCTGTGGGCGTCTTTCCTGTCCATGAGTTCCAAGCCTGCGAAGCCTTCGGCCACTTCGAAGAACATTTCATCCCTGCTTCAGGAGAAGCGGGTATTTCCCCCTCCAGCGGAGTTTTCCTCGCGGTCGCGCCTCAAGTCCATGGCCGCGTACCGGAAACTCTGGCGGGAGTCGGTGACCCGGCCGGAATCCTTTTGGGGGAAGCAGGCAAAGCAGGAACTGCAATGGCAGCGGCCCTTCAAGAAGGTTTTGCAATGGAAGGAGCCCTTCGCCCGCTGGTTCGTGGGAGGGCAACTCAACGTTTCCGCCAACTGCCTGGATCGTTGGCTGGGAACGGCGACGGCGAACAAGGCTGCCTTGATCTGGGAAGGGGAGCCGGCGACCGACGGCAAACCCGGCGAGGAGCGGGTGCTCACCTATTCCCAATTGCACCGGGAAGTCTGCCGGTTTGCCAATGTCCTGAAGCGACAGGGAATTGGCCGCGGGGATCGGGTGCTGCTCTACATGCCGATGATTCCGGAAGCGGCCATCGCCATGCTGGCCTGCACGAGAATCGGTGCCGTCCACAGCGTGGTCTTCGGAGGGTTCAGTGCGCAATCCGTCGCTGATCGGATTCAGGATTCCGGAGCCCGTTTGGTCGTCACTGCCGACGGTGGTTATCGCCGGGGTGCCGTGGTCCCATTGAAGAAGAATGTCGATGAGGCATTGGCGTTGCAGGGACCGGACGGAGATCGCGTGGCCAAGTCCGTGGAAAAGGTCGTTGTGGTCCGCCGATGCGGCAATGAAGTCCACATGGCGGAAGGACGAGATCTTTGGTGGCACCGCGAGTTGGAGTATGTCACCCCGGTCTGCCCGGCGGCTCGTCTGGATTCCGAGGCGCCCCTGTTCATCCTCTACACCAGCGGATCCACCGGAAAACCCAAGGGCATCCTGCACAGTACCGCGGGGTACCTGCTGGGCGCCAAGATGACATCGAAGTACGTGTTCGATCTGCGGGACGAAGATGTGTACTGGTGCACGGCGGATGTGGGTTGGGTGACCGGGCACAGCTACATTGTCTACGGGCCGCTTTCCAATGGGGCGACGGCCGTCATGTACGAAGGCGCCCCCAACTGGCCCGAGCCGGATCGCTTTTGGCGGATCATCGAGAAGTACAAGGTCAGCATCCTGTATACGGCGCCGACTGCGATCCGGGCCTTCATGAAGTGGGGTGACGAATGGCCTAAGAAACATGATCTGTCGTCCCTTCGCCTACTCGGTTCGGTGGGAGAGCCGATCAATCCGGAAGCCTGGATGTGGTATCACTCGGTGATTGGAGGCGGTCGATGCCCGATCGTGGACACCTGGTGGCAAACGGAAACGGGGAGCATCATGATTTCCCCGCTTCCCGGGGCGACCCCGACCAAGCCTGGAACGGCGACATTACCGTTTTTTGGGATTCTCCCGGAGGTGGTTGACGATCAGGGACGCCCCGTTCCCAAGGGTTCCGGTGGAAAACTCATTGTTCGGAAACCCTGGCCTTCCATGCTTCGGGGTATCTGGGGGGATCCGAAACGATTTAAGGAGGTCTATTGGAGCGAGGTGAAGGGCAGCTATTTCACGGGAGATGGATGCCGGTGCGACGAGGATGGTTACTTCTGGATCGTCGGACGTATCGATGACGTGCTCAACGTGGCGGGCCACCGGATTGGTACCGCGGAGATTGAAAGCGCGTTGGTCAGTCATCCATCGGTCGCAGAAGCGGCGGTGGTTGGACGTCCCGATGACCTCAAGGGGCAGGCCCTGGTCTGCTTTGTAACCCTCAAGTCCGGCCAGATCGCAACCGCGGAGTTGAAGAACACCCTGCGGAATCACATCGGCAAGGAGATCGGCCCGGTCGCCAAGCCCGACGAGATCCGGTTTGCGGAGGCGTTGCCGAAGACTCGGTCGGGCAAGATCATGAGGCGGCTCCTCAAACAGGTCGCGAGTGGAGTCGAGATCCGCGGGGATACAACGACGCTGGAGGATCTCAGCGTTCTGGCCAAGCTCTCCTCCTCCGAGGACTGAGGGTGCCGCTATCGCGGGTGTCGCGGCCGGAACCGCCGAAAGGATTTCCGTCCGGACGGCGCTTGGGGACCACGTGGGTGGGACCGATGTTGTGATTCGCGAGGCCGATCGGGAAGTGGCTGGGGGCGCTGGGAATAGTCAAAGCCCTCGGCACGCTTTCGCACGATCCCGCGCCCGATGAAGCGCTCAAGTCGGCGGAGATCCTCCTGATCTTCCGGGGCGACGAAACTGACGGCGTCCCCGACGGCATGCGCCCGGCCGGTCCTTCCGATGCGGTGAACGTAGTCCTCGGGATGCATGGGGAAGTCGTAGTTCACCACATGGGAGATGCCGTCCACGTCAATGCCCCGCGCAGCGATATCGGTCGCCACGAGGACGCGCACCGCGCCCGACTTGAAATCCGCAAGGGCTCGCAGGCGCTGGTTTTGGGACCGGTTGGAATGAAGCGTGGCCGTCGGGATCCCGCTTTGTTCCAGTCGCCGGGCAATCCGGTCCGCGCCGTGCTTCATCCGGGAGAAAACCAGCACCATGTTCAGTCCCGGATCCCGAAGAAGGTGGAGCAGAAGGGCGGATTTGAGATGGGCCGGTACCTCATAAACCAACTGGGTGACGGTTTCCGCTGGATTGGACCTCCTTCCGATCTGGACCTTCCTGGGTTGGTTCAGGAACTCCCTGGTGATTTGCTCGATCTCTCCCGAGAGTGTTGCGGAAAACAGCAGCGTTTGGCGCTGACGCGGTAGGGCGCGGATGATCTTCCGGATCGACGGAAGGAATCCCATGTCGAGCATGCGGTCGGCCTCATCGAGGACCAGATGCTGGAGTCCCGAGAAGTTGGCGAAGCCCTGTCCCATCAAATCCAGCAACCTACCCGGACAGGCAATGATGATCGGGCATCCGGCGCGGAGAGCCGTCTTCTGTGGCCCTTCGCCGACTCCTCCGAAAACGGTGGCGGTGCGGAGAGGCAGGTGCTTGCCGTAGATTCGGATGTTGTCTTCGATCTGTACGGCCAATTCGCGTGTGGGCGCCAGCACCAGGGCGCGGGTTCCTGGCGGCCTGCCGGGGACGGGCGGAGTCACCATCAATCGGGTCAGGATGGGCAGGGTAAACGCCGCCGTCTTTCCAGTTCCTGTCTGTGCGATTCCGATGAGGTCATGTCCCTCCAGCACCGGGGGAATGGCGGAAGCCTGGATGGGGGTAGGCTCGGTGTAACCGGCTTCCTGGACCGCCTTGAGAATTCTGGGGTCGAGTCCCAGCGCGCTGAACGACATCGGAACAGCATGAGGACGAGATCGCGATAAATCACGGACCATCGCCGGAAATCGAAGCGTTGGTCGTGCAGGCTTCAGCCTGTCGTTCGGGGGCGCCCTGAGGCGATTGGGCGGGGAGCAGCCTTAAGGCCGGACTACCATCAAGGGTAGTGTCGGGATGCGCCCGGGAGTGTTGGATCGTCTCCGCCTCAGCCGCTCATGGGAGCCGGATTCGGCGGACCCACTGCTGATTCGCCTCCCAATACGTTGCCTTCAGCTTTATCGACGCATCGTCCGCCGCGGGTTGCACGCGCCCATCCTCGTCCACTGCCCGGGAAACCACGGAATGATCCCCGGGCGACGGATCCGTCCAGTCGTAATGCCAGAACGTCCACGAAAAGGTTCGGTCCGCACCCCGGGCGGGCTTTCGTTCCAGGACGGCAGTGCGCCAGGGGCCGTCGTCCAATCGGACCTCCACCTTCTGAATCGGTGTGCCGTCACTCCAGGCGGCCCCCGTGAACCGGATGGCTCCACCCGGAAGACGGACTGCCCGGGCAGTCACGGACTTGCAGCACAGGTTGCAGACGCTGGTTTCCCTCCAATTGGTCCAGTCCGATTCCTGTTTCGGTTCCCCGCGCAGGGTGACGTATTCGCGGGCCATCCATTTCCCCATGAATCGACGATCCAAAAGGTCCACCCGCTTCAGCCATTTCACCCAGGCGATTCCGAACCATCCGGGAACGATCAGCCGCAGGGGAAATCCATGCGCGGCACCCAACGGTTCCCCGTTCATGGCCCAGGCTAGCAACACCTCGTCGTGCGAGGCGTGTTCGATCGACAAGCTGCGGGCGAAATTCTGCGGATAGTCCTTGTCGCGGATTTTCTCCACCTTCTCGTCGCTCCCGTAGAATACGACCTCCCGGGAGCGACGGGTCAGACCCAGTTCCCGCAGCAGCGGTCCCAGTCGGGTGCCGGTCCAGCGAATGTTTCCACAGGCCCCGCTGAAGCCGGGATTGGATCCGTTGCCGCCACATTCCAGCGTGGCGACGATGGAGTGGTGCGGGCGTTTTTGAAGATCCGCGAGACTCAGGACCGTGGGGTGCTTCACGTATCCGGTGAATTCGACCTTCCAGTCCCCGGGACGGCTTTGGGGGTCGATGGCCGGCCTGGGATAATGGCTGACTTCGTAGAGATCCTCGTTGGGAGTCACCCATTGGGTAAGATTCGCCCATCGCAGCATGGGGCGCTTGGGATCATAAGGCTGGGGATCCAGAAATGGGATGAGCTCCTCGTTCGTGCCGGGAGTTAGTCCGAAGGCGGACAAGGGGCGGGCCGCCAGCGCGTAGGCGGCCATGGCTACGGATCCCCGGAGCAGATCGCGGCGGGAAATGGAAGGGGAACGCATGCGGAATGGTTGCGGGAGTGGGTGGGGATTTGAAGGGGAAATGAGGTGGGAGTCCGCTCCGCGTCCCATGGTTCCGATGGACTTGCCTGCGGGAAATCCGGTGTCACTCTCGCGCGGTCATGAATGCCACTGTCGAAAAGCCGCGGATTGTCGCCTGGATGAAACCTTCCTGCGGGTGGAGTCAGGGAGTGCGCGCCGTCCTTCGGAAATACGACCTTCCGTTCGAGGATCGCGACATCATCAACAATCCCGACAACTACCAGGAAATGGTGGCCAAAACGGGGCAGATGCTGCAGCCGTCCCTGGAGATCAACGGAAAGATCCTCGCCGACGTGAGCGGTGAGGAGGTGGAGGCGTGGTTGTTGCGGAACGGATTGGTGAAGCCGAACAACGCGGTTCCCGAGGTGCCGATCAACCAGCCGTGTGCCCACGAACTTCCGGGTGCCGCTCCGGCCGCTTCCGGCATTGGCTTCCGCCGCTGAACCGGCGGTTGCCGAACGGCCCCAGATTCAGAATGTGTCCGGAGGCTCATCGGCACCTTTCCAGGGTGGATCCCGTCCTGCGCGGAATCATCCGATCGGCGGGACCCTGCACCCTGAGCCCGAAGCCGCGAACCCCGTTTGAGGCTCTCGTTACGGCGGTGGCTCATCAGCAACTGAACGGAACGGCCGCCGAGACAATCCTCAAGCGGTTCAAGAGCGCCATTCCAAGAAGGAGGTTTCCAACGCCGGACGATGTAGACCGATTGTCGGACGAAACGATCCGGGCTGCGGGCTTCTCCCGCGCGAAACTCGCGGCGATTCGTGACCTTGCATCCCGGGCCCGCTCCGGCGCCCTTCCTTCGCGGAAACGTCTGGGCGGAATGGAGGATGAGGACGTGATTGCCTGCCTGACGGAATGCCGCGGGGTGGGTCGCTGGACCGCGGAAATGTTCCTGATGTTTACCCTCGGGCGACCGGATGTCCTGCCCTTGGATGATTTCGGAATTCGCAACGGCTACCGCCTGGCCTACGGCCTCCCCGAAATGCCCACTTCCAAGGAACTCGGATCCTTCGGGGAGCGCTGGCGACCGTTTCGAACCACCGCCAGCTGGTATCTGTGGAGGGCGGTCGATCTTGCCAGGCAGCGGTCAACCACCTGAGGAATATTGCCCAGGGCGTTCGGGAATTTGCTTCTTCCTCCATTCCCGCTTGGGCACCGTCCCGTCATGAAGCCTTTGTTCGAAAAATGGGTCCTACCCTGGATTGCCACGGGCATTTTGATGTCGATGCATGCCGAGCCACTCCAAGTTTTTGTCGGAACCTACACTGGGCCGAAGAGTGACGGGATTTACGCCTTCACCTTCGATCCCGACACCGGGAAGGCGACCCCCAGGGGTCTCGTGGCGCGGTCGGTGAATCCATCGTTTCTTGCGGTGCATCCGTCCGGGCACTTCCTCTATGCCGCCAACGAAACGGAGCAGTGGAAGGGAAGCACGGGTGGCTATGTCACCTCGTTCGCAATCCAGCCCTCGGATTCCGGGCTTCGCGAACTGAACCAGCAGTCCTCGGGAGGCGCGGCGCCGTGTTTCGTTTCTGTGGATGCCACGGGAAAGAATCTCCTGGTCGCCAACTACGGCGGCGGAAGCGTGGCCTGTCTGCCGATTCAAGCGGACGGGACGCTTCGGTCCCGGAGCGCCTTTGACCAGCACAGGGGCGCCAGTGTGAATCCACAACGCCAAAAGGAGCCCCACGCCCACTCCATTTATCCATCGCCGGACAACCGATTTGCCCTCTCCGCAGACCTCGGATTGGACCAAGTCTTGGTTTACCGATTTGATCCGGCATCGGGAGCGTTGACGCCGAACACGCCTCCCTTTGCCCGGGTCGCTCCGGGGAGCGGCCCCCGGCACCTCGCGTTCGCCCCCGACGGACGACACTTGTTTGTCATCAATGAAATGCTGTCCACCCTGACCAGCATGTCCTATGACCCGGCAGCCGGGACATTGCGGGAAATTCAGACGGTATCCACGCTGCCGACGGGAGGCGCGAGACCGGACACATCCACGGCACAGGTGTGTGTCCATCCCAACGGTCGCTACGTTTATGGCTCCAACCGGGGGGATGATTCGATTGCCGTTTTCTCGGCGGATTCCGACGGACGCATGAAGTGGGTGGAACGGGTGAGCACCCAGGGAAAGGTTCCCCGGAACTTCCAGATTGATCCGACGGGACGTTACTTGTGGGCGGCAAACCAGAATTCGGACTCGATCGTTCTGTTCCGAGTGGATGGCGCTACTGGGAAGTTGACGCCCACCGGACAGACCTTGTCGGTGGGCTCCCCGGTATGCGTTGTATTTGCTCCCCGTCCCCAGTGAAGAAGCGCAAGGCGCTTCGTTAATAGGTTAAGGGGACCGAGTGTCGACGGTGGCTCCGATGTCGGCAAGAAACTGTCGATAATTTGCGTTTTCCCGGAGAAGGCGGCTGCCGGCGCCCACCAGTTTGTCCACATCGGTCCCGGGAAGGACGAAGCTGGTGGGCAGATTCAGGAAGAAACGACGCTCATTGGCATCCTTGAAATTGGTGAAGTTGATCATGACCGGATAGAACTGGATATTATCGCGCTCCCCGAGTTGCTGTTTCCAAGTGTCGATGGTTTGCTGCATGAGTTCCAGGGTCTCAAAGGAAAAGCGGTCGAGCGTGTGACTGGTGGCCGCAATTGCCGTGGAGAAGGTTCCCGGTGGCGATTCCTTCTGGTCCCAGTCACGGTCCGGGGAGGAGTAGGCGTTGGCGCTGAGAATCACCACCCGCTTCAGGCGCGAGATACCCACGGATTTTCGGAGATCAGGTGTCAGCTGGAAATATGTGACATCGTCCAGGATCTCGCGAAGTCCGAGATTGTCGCTAACGCCGCCGTCCACCAGGTGAACATAGGGATGGTTGGTCCGGTCCAAGGTCGTCCGGAGTTCGCGCGCCATTTGGCGCACCCTGGAGGGCAGCTTCTTATCGGGATGAAGCACCCATTCCGGAGGGGTGAACCCGCAAGTGCCGGCGTAATTGTTAAGGGTGATGGGGGAGAGGACTCCCGGAACTGCGGAGGAGGCCGCGCAGGCCCGGGAAATGGGATAGGTGGATAGGTCGGAACACAGGTAGTTGAAGCGCTGCTGGGTGAAACTGAACCGCGCACCGGAGGTGATGTCGGTGGCATTGATCACGATGAAGGGGCCCGGCCGATTTCGGAGATCGGCGTAGGTCGCGTTGGTGAACAGGATCTTGTCGTAGTATCGCGCAGCCATGTCCGAGCGGCCCCAAGGTGGAGACATCAACCCGGGCCATCGGAAGGGGTTCAGTGTTTTCCAGACGAGCACCTTCTGGACATCGCGTTTCAGGAATGCCTCCGGGAACGTCTGGAACATTTCATCACCGTAGAGGCCGTATGCGGCAGCGGTGAAGCTGCCCCCGGATACGGCGGAGATCGCATCCACTTCGTCCAGTATGCGCCGTCGCTGACCGTCGACGAGGTAGGTGGCCTGCCGGAGTTCCTCCAGCACTCCAAAACTGAGTGCAGCCGCGCGGGTGCCTCCTCCTGAAAACGCAAGAATGAAGAGGATTTCCGGCGAGTTGTTGGTCCTGGGGTGACTTTGGAAATAATAGCCCTCGGAGGGCGTCACGTGCGTGAGAGGATTGTTTTCCCGCCGGTGGGCACACCCCGCAGCGATGAGCAGGGCGAGGAACGGCACCAGGCACCGGGTCGGATTGGGGAAGCGCATACGACCGGGGACACTCCCGAGGGAGGCATCCTGTGGTCAAGGTGTTCTGGCGTTTGTTGGGCGGGACTGTGTCACGATTCTCCGAATCGTTGTCGGGAGCGCCATTGCGCGGGTTCTCGACAATGAGAGCGGTTCCCGACAGGATCCTGCCCATTGTGAAGATCCTGGTGCTCAACGGACCGAACCTGAATCTGCTCGGGACTCGGCAGCCGGAGATTTATGGGCGGACGAGTCTCGCAGACATCGAGGCGCGGCTTCGTACTCGAGCTGCAGAATTGAAGGTCGAACTGGATTTTCGGCAGTCCAACCATGAAGGCCAGTTGGTGGATTGGATCCAGGCGGCCCGGGGATCGGTCAACGCGATCGTTCTCAATGCTGCGGCGTATACGCACACCAGCGTGGCCCTGAGGGACGCAATCACCGCCGTGGAACTGCCGGTGGTCGAGGTGCATCTGTCCAACATTCATGCGCGGGAGGAGTTCCGGCACCGGTCCCTGATCGCCGCCGTCTGTCGGGGCCAGATCTGTGGGTTTGGTCCGGAGTCCTATCGGCTCGGACTGGAAGCGGCCGTTTCGCTGGCTTCTGCTTCCTGACGGCGGGCGTCTCCCTGCACGTCCATGAATTCGGGTTTGTCTCTACGGGGTCGCCGGGGGGGATGGGTGCGGGTGCTGGCATTCCTTTCATTGGCCATCGTCCGAGGAATTGCGGGGCCCGGATTGACGGTGTCTCCAGAGGGAAGGCTTTTGCTGGATGGGCGGCCGGTGCGGGCGGCGGGGGTCAACTATTACAACGCGTTTGTCCGGACGCTCTCTTCGCCGCCTCGGCCCCATCCGGAGGAAGGATTTCGGAAGCTTTCCGAGCGAGGGATTCCTTTCCTTCGGTTTTCCGCAGGAGGCTATTGGCCGGTGGAATGGGAACTTTATCGGACGAATCGGGAATCGTACTTCCAAAAGCTGGATTCTCTGGTCCGTTCGGCGGAGAGCAACCACCTTGGATTGATTCCATCCTTGTTTTGGAATCTGGCGACCATTCCAGACGTGGTCGGCGAACCCATCGGGTCCTGGGGAAATTCGTCGAGCCGGACCGTAGAGTACATGCGGGAGTACACCCGGTTGGTGGTGAGTCGTTACCGTTTGTCCCCGGCCATTTGGGCATGGGAGTTCGGCAATGAATACAACCTGCCCGCGGATCTTCCCAACGCTGCGGAACATCGTCCTCCAATCGTCCCCACTTTGGGGACGCCAACCAGGCGCGGGGCGTCCGATGACTTGACCCACGCTCAGTTTCGTTCGGCGCTGGTGGAGTTCACCCGGGAGGTTCGGCGGTGGGATTCGGAGCGGGCTGTGTTCAGCGGAAATGCCTTTCCGCGGGCTTCCGCGTGGCACCAGATGCAGGAGCACGGATGGGGTCGCGATACGTCGGAGCAGTGGGATTCCATGTTGGCGGCGGATAATCCCGATCCGGTGAACACGTTGTCCGGACGGCTCTATTCACCCGAGGATGCATCGCGAATCCGTGAGGCGATGACGGTGTCGATGCAGATCCGTAAGCCGCTCTTCGTTGGAGAATTCGGTGTCTCCAGGGAGAAGGGGCAGGCTGCGATGTCCCTGTTCCGTGAACAGATCGCTCTTCTGGATGCCGCCGGTATTCCCCTGGCTGCGCTGTGGGTTTATGATTTTGATGATCAGGAAGGGGATTGGAACGTCACCTCCGCAAACAATCGGTCGGCGATGTTGGATGCCGTGGTCGAATTGAACTCCCAATGGCGAACCAATGCAGTGCCACAGCAGGATCGATAGAGGTTCGGTCAGGGCATTTTTCTCGCCTGAACTCGGAGAGTGCGGACAGAGTTGATTCGTGAATCAAACGTCGGATCTCCGGGTGACGTATTTCCTCGATGTGACTTCATCATGGTGTTGGTGGGCGGAACCGGCATGGATCGCTTTGAAGGACGAATTTCGGGGGCGGGCCACCTTTGACTGGAAAATCGCGCTTATGGATCCCTCGGGTTATCCGATCTCGCGGCAACAGTGCGACTGGTTCTATCGCCGGAGCGGAGTTCTCATGCGGTCCGGCGACATGCTGAACTCGGGTTGGTGGGAGGAGGGACTCGGGGAATACCTAGCCGCGAACCTGGTGCCGGAGGCGGCCCGGGACCTTGGATTTTCCGACGACCGTGTCCGGTTGGCCGTGGCCCATGCCGGACTTCGGGAAGGAAGGAAGATTTCGGATTGGGATCTTTGCGCGGCCGTGGCGTCCTCGGTCACCGGATTGCCGGCGGAGCAAATTCTGAAACGCGCACGCTCGCCCGAGGTGGAGGCGCGGGTTCGAGAGGACACGCGGACCTTCCACTCCTTCAAGGCGACTCAGCGTCCCACCTTCGTCCTGGAGAATCGGATTGGAGATCGGGCGATGGTGTCCGGACTCGCTTCATTTGCCCCATTGCGTGCAGTAGCGGACACGATGCTTGCGGACGTCAAGGGTTACGACTCGTTCGCCGCCCATTTTGGAGACCCTCCGAAATAGCCGGGAGATGAGGCTGGGACGTTCCGTTACTTCGAGACATTGACCGTGATGTGGAACGTCTGGCTGGGAGACGTTTCAGGGATCCACGGGCGAGTGTAGGAAAGTTCGATGGGGCAGGTCCCGACTCCGACCGCTTCATAGGACATGGAGAAGGTGCCTCCCGCACCGATCAGGGGGGTACCATTGGTTCCGGTGGACCCGGAAACGAAGTTGGGGCGGCCGAGGGGCGCCAGCACCCAGGAGTTGATCTTAACGGTCTGCCAGGAATATCCGGTGCTCGGATTGCCAGGCAGTTGGATATTCAGTCGGTCATGACGGGAGAGTGTGATGGTGGATCCGTTATCGGATTGAGTCACAGTACGCGTCGATCCGGAGTGCATGCACCCGGTGAGGACCGGAAGGGAAAGGAGGGAGAGTGCGGCGAGGCGGCTGGGAAGAGTCATGGCGAACGGAAGATGCGGTTAAAATGGATGTGTTTCGACTCAGTTCCTAGCGTGTCCTCCCGGTGCAAGACCAGCACAGAGAATCGGATTCCGAGGGTCCGGGTTTGCATTGAACGGGATCGATCACGCGTCATTGGCGACGAGGAGGCTCATGGAGGGCGGCCGCCATTGATACTGATCCCTCCCTTTCAATGTACGGATTCGTGGTCGCGGATGTAATCCTGACGGAGGCCAAGGGCCTCTGGGGCGTGGAGGACGAGCATTTTCTGGCGGATGT
>JAXMHR010000022.1:0-89406 GCA_046346705.1 Verrucomicrobiota bacterium
AGAGGGCGACAAGGGGCTTAGCCTTCCTGGGAGGGTTCTCCGTCCAGTTCAAACCCTCCGTCCGCCGGAGCCATGTGGTGATGCAACGCGAGCGAGGCGTTGCCGATCAGTTCGAGCGGATTGACGTCCCTGGCAGTTTCAATGCACAGATCGAAACGGGGGGTAGTGGACTCGACGTTTACCGCGGTAGTAGCTGGAGCATTCATTTTGTTGATGTCGAAGTTGAGCGACATGCTCAATTTCAATTTGAAATTGAACCGTATCTTGCCAAGGGGCAAGCAAAAAACGTCTTGCGTTAGGCGACCGGTTCGGTTTCAGCCTCGCGGACGAGCACGGTTGGGGCCGCCATTGAAACCGGCAAATCCCCTTGGGCGCCCCGGCGGCACCAGCCCACCCCGTCCACCACCTGCGAGTCGGAGCCAATCCCGCAAATCTGGCGGAGGATGTTCAGCGGGTCACCGGTCAGGATTCTGTCCGCGATTGGTTCGGCCAGCTGGCCGTTTCGAATTCGCCATGCAGTCGCGGCCTGAATGCGAAATCGGGCGCCGCGGATTTGACCGCCGTAAGGGCGGTCGAGAAACACCCCATCCTTGATTCCTCCGAGCATCTGCTTGGGATCACAACCGCCGGCCGCGATCTCGGTAGTTCGCATTCGCGCCAGCGGTTGAAAGGTCCACGAGGTGACGCGCGCATTTCCTGTGGGAATGTGGCCAGACAGCGCAGCGGTGGTCCGAGTGTGAAGCAGCCCTTCCCAGCGTCCCTCGACAACGAGCGGACTTGGCTCACAGGGAACACCCTCATCATCGAAACTCTCCGCCCCGCTGGCGGCAGAAAATCTGGTGTGATCTGAAATATTCAAGGCGGTTGAGCCGACTACCGTCCCGAGCACGGCAAGTTTCCCGCGATTCGGCGGGAAACGGTCAGCTTCACACAGGTGACCAAATGCCTCATGCACCAACAGGGCCGCCATTTGAGGACTCAGGAGAACATCTCCTTGGTCAGCGGGGCTCGATTTGGCGGTAGCAAGCTGGGACGCGATGATTTTGGCAGACGCGAATTGATTGCGGATCATTGTGGCCAGCCTCCCGGTTGCGCCAGCAGCGTGTAGCGGCAAGGTAATCGTCCGGCCAGCACCGTTCGCCACCCCAATGGACAGGCCAAGCACTGCGGCATGAACCGGCTTTATTGCTTTGGTGCCTTCGCTGGAAATGATCCCGCGCCAGCCCCGCCGGAACTGACCGCGCAGTTTTAGCCACCTTGCGTCGGGAAACAGCTCCCGAGCCTCCTTCATCAACAGTTGAACCTCCTCTGCGGACGGGAATTCAAACTCGCCAGGCTCCACGCGCGCGAGTGCATTCAGGGCCGGGACAGATGCCAAGACACCGCCAAGGGTTGGAGCCGGCGTCGCACCCGCACCCGCCAACTGCCAAGCCCGGCGTGCCTGCGGTCGCCACGCGGGTGGCCCTTCTGCCGCGGCAAATCCAAATACGCCAGCGCGCAGCACACGAATTCCGCTTCCGACTTGATGCCTTTCGTGCCAGCGTATACACTCGCCATCGGCGAATTCGAACGCCAGCGTTTGAGCATTGTCGATTCGCGCATCTGCGAAGCCATATCCAAGCCGCAAAAGACAGTCACTGCCGTCCACTACGATTGACGTGAACTGTGACAGATTCATTTTCGGAACGAATTTCGATGGGTAAAGACCAGAATACGCTCCTTACAGCCAAAGACGCGAATTTGGCCGAATGCGTTAAGGAGATCAAACATCGTTTCGGCGTCAGCCTCCATGAAATTGCAGCCAAGTGTAATGTTACATATCAAACAATCAAAAACATGGAAAACGGTCATGGGGTCAACGCGCGGTGCGTCGCCGCACTAGTGGACGCCTTCGAACTGCACCGCGACCCACATCTGCTCCGCAGGGTTTTGCTAGGGTTTTTGGCGCTGCAGTTCCAATCTGACCCTGCTGATAAGGCAGGCGAAAGCTTGTTGAAAAGCGCTGCTCTCGTTGCTCCTTAACCGGATTTTTCCATCTAGACGAGTGTCAACGATCGACATCTGGTTGGTGATTAGCTCTACGTCCTCAAAGGACCCCGATTAAAGCCAAATTCCGCACGGCCGACCCTTCGCATCCGAGCGGGACGTCAATTTGCATCACCCTCCGGAACGGCTTGCACCGTCAGTTGAGTCGTATCAGTTCCTGCTCAGCAACGAGGAGCGCATGTTCCAAACGCTCCATGAGTTTGAGCAACGTTGGGAGATCAAGGCCATCCATGCTCTTGGGCATCGAGATTTTCTGCCACCGATCTTCCGGTTGGAACGGTTCGGGAGTCATGTTCCGGATCTTCCACCGTCCCGATCGGATTTCCATCGCAAGATTTGGGGAGTCCCTTTCCGCTATCTCCCCACCCTCAAGCACGCCTCCACGTACTCCACAAACTCCGGATTCTGGACACCCTTGAGATCATTCCAAACCCGCTTTGGAATGGGTAGTGAGAAGAAACGCAGGACATCGTCTCGCTCCCCGCTTGGCCCAATAGTTAGGCCATCGCGCTTCGCATAGAAGACGGCGCTCAGATGGGTCACCAGAAATGTAACGAAAACCCGCTCCTCAGGAGTGATTGAATCCCGATCCACATCAACCTTGGGATCGAGAATCCTCTTTAATCGTTCCTCACGAAGGAGTTCCTTCCAGATCTCTCGGTGGTTTTGAATGAGGTTGAGGAGATTCTCAACCTGGCGTGATTCCCGATCACGACGGAAGGCTGCGGCAGTGTAGGAAAGGCTGCCGATAATTCCGACCGCCTCAAGGAGGTCGAATCCGTGGTTTCCAATCCAATGGTAGAGTTCCATTCCACCATTCTACCACGACCGACGATGGGTAAACCTACCCAGCGCTGGGGATATTCTCCCTTGCGGCAATGAGGAGCGCCCGCGGAACCCTCACGATTCGCTCGTGGGGAGCACACCAACCCTCGGGCGGGAGCTTCCCCGCAAGCTCCGTGATGTCCGTGCAATCACGGCAAAGTCGCCGTTCTCAAGTTCCCAGAGATCCGGACAGGCGTAGGTGCTCTGGCAAGGGCGAACCGCGGCGGCAGGGACTAAAGCAGCGTACGAACATGTCCGGAACATAACGATAGTTACGTTCGTCGTCAACCGATCCTCTCGCGATAAGCGAGGGTGTTGTCGGATCCATGAACTTGCTCGATTTCGCCAAGAGGTTGCGCGTATCGTTCGTGAGGAACGGACTGCCCGGGGTTGTCTCTTGCAATCGTGGCCGAACGATCGAGCCTTTCTTACCAAATGGTGAGCTACGTAGAGCGGGAGATGCGCGTTCCGACAATCGATACGCTTCTGCGCATCGCCCTTGCTCTTGGAGTGAATCCTGCCGCGATTATCGAACGCGCCGTGTCGAAGGCTACGTCTCGCGACTCGTGAATTTGGGGCCTAGAAAAGGTAAATCATCGCATTCGAATCCGATGATAAGGTGAAGTTGTTCCAATTGTTCACACCCCTCATAATCTCCTTGAAGCCGCTATGGGCGGTGTGAGAATCCCCTTGTGGACGCAATTAGTTGCGTCCGTTGTTTTCTTCCGAGTGGAAGAAAAAAGTCGGGGCGCCTGGTCGCCCAGACACCCCGACAAGACCAATCCGCATCGCGCGGACCGGGAGTAGACACCCCAAGGAAAGCGCGGTGCGGGCTGGTGCGCAATGAAATTGACGCTGGGCCGGGCGACAGACCCAGTGCTCAAAACAGTTAAAAAATCAAATGCAGCCGCTAAAAATCGTTGCAGCAAACCCAATCCCGCCCGGAAAAGATTTATCTGGAGGGGAACCGCTCCTCAAACAACTTCAAGGGGAGTGGGTAGACATTCAAAACACTGGCGCGAGTGGCAGCTGATCACCGGCTATTCGGTGGACCACACTGCCTTTTCTCCCGGGCTGCCACAACCCTCAATACGCTGAGTACTGGTCTCCCAAATCGGCGTTCTATGTCCGGCCCGGTGAGATGCCGGTTTACTCTGGTAGAAGTTGATGCCGCTCACATGGCACTTGAAGATAGAATCGGAGCCCAGACCCACGTTTGGACCGAACGAAACACCTTCGCGCTCAATAATGGCGCTTGCGGGGACAAACTGACGATCTGGTTCAACAATGGGAAGAGTGGGTGCGAGTCGACGAAGCCTCCTACGATCCGTTCCCGCCAGAGAGCAAAATTCTCCGACGAGTTGGAGATCGTCTGGTCTCGGATCGCTCGTACGCCATTCTACGTGGGTATCGCTGATCCGATTGTAGAGACGCAACGGGCGGCCGGGTTCCGGCCCCCTTTACCAATCTTCCGTATCGCCTCCTCAAGCGCCCCCGGATTCAGGTGGGTGTACCGCTGATGGATCCCCGTAACCAGATGCCCAGTGAGACACATCCGGACTTCCTGCGACACTCGGAATTTGCGAGGACGGAGACAAACCCATGCCGGAGGCTATGGAACGTCCGCCGAGTAAACTTCTGCTTACCTTTCCCTGGACGATCATGGGATCAAGCCCGGCCCGCAGGACGATCTGGTTGAAGCGCATCGATAGGCCGCGGCTCCTTTGTCCGGAAGCGCCGCCAAGTAGGGGACAGAGGGGCCCGCGGCGCGCGTGCGCCGACACGTGGAGATGCTCAACGAGACGTTTGTGGAGAGGTACTCCCACCCACTTGCCGGTCTTCTTCTGCTGGAACCGCAGGAACCCCGTTTCCGCATCGACATTGTCCCACGTCATTCGGACGCAATCCCCTAACCGTGCTCCGGTATAGGCGGAGATGAGGATCGCCGTTTGCCAATCCAAGTGATCTGCGGCAGCCACGAGGAGTTCAACTTCCTTCAAACTAAACACTTCCCGTTCCGAACTCGTCACTTTGGGAAGGGTGACCGCGGGAACTGGACTGCGGTCGATCTCCCCGAACCGTTCCGCGCGCTTGAGGGCAAGTCCAATCACCTTGATGTCCTCGACCGCAGTCTTCGGTGCCACTCCGGCATCCAGTCGCTGATTCAAGAATCGCTCGATGTGGACCGGAGAAAGTGACCGGACAGGATTCTTTGCAACCGGTCCCAGGGATTCAAGAAACCGCCGTACCGCGAGCCGGTAGGACTTCGCACTGATCTCACCCAGTCTCCGTTCCGCGATGGGGAGCCACGCGGCGAAGTACTCCTCCACCGACTGGGACGGGAGGGTCTCCCCGATGACTTCTTTCGATACCTGGCTTACGACCCTCTGGAACTGGGAGACCGCCGCCATACCGGTCTTCGCCATGTTCTCGACCCGCTCCAGTTCGACCGCGATTTTGAGGGCCGCCGCCTTGTCGAGGAGCTTGGTTGATTTGCGGATCTGGCGCCCGGTGCGGTCTCGATAGCAGGCGAACCAAAATTTTGAGGTGGGTCGTTTGAAGAGGCTGGCCATACACAACCTTTGGTTGTGCATAGTCACTACACATAGTCACAGAAATGGGAAGTGGTTTCTGTGATTTTGATGAAGAAATCGTATAAAAATTGGATTCAAATGGGGTGAACCCAGCGGCACGCCATCCCTTCCCAGGGGGGAAGCGGGTGGTGTCGCGGAGAGGGCCTGGGGTTGATCCGACGCGCGTCCCGCCGGGACGGAAAGCGGTAGAGGACGACCGCACTCCATGACGCTTCGCGACCGCTGCACGCTGCGCCTCATCCTGCAGACGGCCCCCTCCAGCGATAGGATCGAGGGCGGAAGGTTCCCTCCTGCGACCACCTCTCATTTCGAAGCATTGGCCGTCAGTAAGGGGAGCAGGACTTCCAGCGAATCGATGGAGCCAGCGTGGGCTGGTTCCGCGCCGGCGGGTGGCCTCCGAAGCCACAGTGCCTCCATCCCGGCTTCGTGGGCTCCTCCTACGTCCTCACGGAGGCTGTCGCCCACGTGCAGGATGTCTGCGGGATCCAGCGCCAGTCGCTGCGCCGCCTGTTGGAACAAGCGCGGATCAGGCTTGGGTGCGGCACCCTCCACGGAGGGCAGAATGAACTCAAAGGCCTCCGCAAGGCCCACGCCCCGGAGAACGTCGTGAAGCCGGGTGTCCCAATTGGAAACGACGCACAAGCGAACGCCGGCGCGCGCCAAGGCGTCCAGAGTCGGACGCACGTCGGGATATACGTGCCAGGCGTCGGGCTCCACAAACCGGGTCCAGAGACGCTCGAACACGGGATCGAGTTCCCGCGGCGACACGGTTTCCCCAAGCACCTCGCCCACCAATCGGCGCCAGGCATCACGGGAATAGTCGAAGGCTCCCCGACGACGCCATGCGGAATGGAATCGGGCGTCGAGATCCGAAGGATCGGGGTCGGCCACACCCATGCGGCGAATTTCGCCCGCGTAAATTGCGCCGACCGACGGCCAGGGCTCGACCAGGGTTCCACCGGCATCCAGCGAGACCGCGCGAATGCCCGTCATGGAGTCGTGACCCGCAGGAACCCGGAGGTTCCGTCCGGCACATACTGGAAGCTATAGTTCCCCGGAGAGTTGGTGCGCAGCGTGGCCACGACCGGAGCGAATGCCCCGCCCAGCGCGGGAGACCGTTGAAGCACGGGCAGGGCCGACAAGGCACCCGGCAGGGTGAAGTCGACGCGCAATTTGCCATTCGGTCCCGGAACCACCCCGGTCACCTCCGGCGAGGGCGGAGGCCCCACCACCGCCGTGACGTCGAGGCCGGGACCCCAGGGCCAGAAGCCTCCGGACCGCACCGGACGCACGGCCAATTGATATCCATCCAGGGACTCCGGAGTGAATGCGACTGGTTGTCCGTAGGGAACATCATGCAGCGCGCCGGGCACCACTTCGTCCGCCCCGCTGAACTGGATCTCGTCGAACTGAATTCCCACTTCCGGATTGGGCTGTGAGTAATACCCCCCGCCGACAAAAAGAAACGCGAACCGGAATTTCAGGATTCGTCCGGCGCGATTTCCCAGCGGGATGGTTTCCGTTGTGAAGACCTTCTTCCCGGGACTTCCGGTGCCGCGAACCGACCAGAGGGTTTCCCAGGCTCCGTCCTCCTCCCCCACTTCCAGGGAGGCGATTTCACCGTCCCCCGCGATGCCCATCCGGTGCACGAACCGGATCGAACCGGCGGCACCGGGTCGCACCCAGGCATCCAGGGTCAGGTACTGGGGCACCACACTTTGCGAATGCGTGAGGTGATACACATGGCCGCCGTTTGCAGGAATGACGGGAAAGGGAGTTCCCGGCGCATCCAGCACCACTCCGGCCAGGTTTGATTCCGCGGTGAAGGTGGGAAGGGTGTGGACCGACTGCGTGCGCCATTGGTAGGACACCGCGCCCGGGACGTCCGAGATCGCATAGGCATTCGCGCGACCGAGGGAGGGCGACAGCGTCCCGGAAAGTGTCGGCGCCACATAGGTCAGCCCCAGGTCCGCCTTGACGTTATTACCCCCGGTCACGGTGACAGGAACCGTTTTCAGCGGTCTCCCCTTCCACGAGAAGGTGACCTGGTGGGCGCCGTCCGAGGACGGCAAGGCGTACCCTCCGGAACCTGCCGAACGGGTAAACGCATCTCCCGTTTCAAGCTTTACTTCGATGCCGCCCATCCCCTCCCCGACATCATAGAATCCATCCCCGTCAAAATCATAGTGCACCACTCCCGTCACCAGGGGCAAGGGACTCGGGCGCGCGGCGAAATCAATGGTCACGAATTGAGGGCCGGTATCGTTGGGTCCTGATCCTTCAAGAACCCCGATTCCCACCTCCCGGTAGAGAGGCGAAAAATTGCTGGTGCGATGACCGGGAGGATTCTGCACTCCCCCCGGTCCAGGACCCCAATCCACCAGGAAGCCCGCATGGCCATATTCCACCGAGGTGGCCCGGGCGAAGATGCTTTCGGCGAAATACCGGTACGTGTATCCGGTCGCCTTGACCCGCTGGGGCGGAAGATTCAGGACCTGCCCCGTTGCTGGATCGTATTCCGTGTGATCCTGGATGCCCTTTTCCTTCATCCAGGCCGAATGCCCGCGGGCCGCGGAGATCAGCCGGGGCTCAAATGCCAGCGGCGGCGCGACCGGGATCGCTGCGAAGTCCTCCTTCAGCTTTTGAAGGTCCACCGAAAAGTACTTCAACGCGGATTGAATGGTGGGATCCGTGGATTCGGCCAGTCGCACGCCCTCAGCCGTGGGATTCGCCCGGGAGCGGTTCATCAACTCAAGGTACAACTGCTCGGCGTCCGTCGGATCCCCGATCTCGTAGGCGACCGGTTCCGCCGCCCAGGAACGGGATGCGATCCAGAGTCCTGCCAGACCCAGTCTCACCAAATACCTCATGGGTGGACCTTACCCACGGGATCCCCGGATTGCGAGTGCGGCAAACGTACTATTGTCCGTCGCTCCCCTTCCCCAGGCACGGACGCCAACAAGTTCCCCGGTACTTCCGCTGGCCGGACCGTCCTTTGTCCGTTTCAATCCAGGGAACAATGAGCAGCGCCCACACGCCCCGGGAACTGGGGTATCGCATGCCCGCAGAATGGGAACCCCATGCCGCGACCTGGCTGACGTGGCCGCGTCCGGACGGCATCAGCTTTCCGGGACGCTACGAGGCGATCCCGGACATCTACGCCCGGTTTGTCTTCCACCTCACCCGACATGAAGAGGTTCACATCAACGTGTGGAGCGACGCCCTGCGCGAGGAAATCCTAGAAACCTTGCGCCGGCATCACGTGCCTCTTTCGCGGGTGCACCTGCATCCGTTCCGGTCCTACGAACCGTGGTGCCGGGACCACGGCCCCTTGTTCGTGGTGAGGGACCGCAGCGGCGTGCGCGACCGGGCGATCATTGACTGGGGCTACAATGCCTGGGGCGGCAAGTACCCGCCCTTCGATCTCGACGACCAGATTCCCCAGCACGTAGCCCAGTTCCGCGGACTTCCCGTGTTCAATCCGGGCATTGTCATGGAAGGCGGCTCCCTCGACGTCAACGGATGCGGAACCGTCCTGACTACCGAATCCTGCCTGCTCAATGAGAACCGGAATCCGGACCTGAATCGCGCCCAGATCGAGACCTACCTCCGCGATTATCTGAACGTCTCGAAGGTGCTCTGGCTCGGGGACGGCATCGTCGGTGACGATACGGATGGCCACATCGACGACCTGACCCGATTTGTCAGCGCCGACACGGTGGTCACCGTAGTGGAACCGGATCCCGCCGACGAGAATCACGCCCCGCTCGCGGAGAATCTCCGCCGACTCCGGACGTTGACGGACCAGGACAATCGGCCGCTGAGGATCATCGAACTCCCGATGCCCCGCGCCATCGTGGTGGAGGACCAGCGTCTGCCGGCGAGCTACGCCAACTTCTACATCGCAAACGGCATTGTGGTGGTGCCGACCTATCGGGATCCGAACGATGCAGTAGCCTTGGAACGGCTCCGTCCGCTCTTCCCCGGGCGGGAAGTGGTCGGTCTTGATTCCTCCGACCTGGTCTGGGGTCTGGGTTCCTTCCACTGCATCAGCCAGCAGGAACCAGCCTGACCGTCCGCGGGAGGTGCAGTCCCAGGACACGCAACGCCTCTTCAGGAACGGTGCCGGCGCCCGGAAAGGCCCCATTGCGTTTCCGATCCCGGATGGGAGGATCACCCCATGGCAGAGCAACGAACCCGGATTGTCGTGCTCGGCGGGGGATTTGGAGGCCTGACCTTCTGCCGCTCCTTTCGCCATCCGGACGCGGAGATCATTCTCGTCGACCGGCAGAACCATCACCTCTTCCAACCCCTGTTGTACCAAGTGGCGACCGCGGGGTTGTCCGCACCGGAGATCGCCCAACCGATCCGATCCATCCTGCGCGACAAGCCCAACGTCCGGGTCCACCTCGGCGAGGTGGAATCCCTGCGGCCGTCGGAACGCCTCGTGACCGTTAAGGGAACCACGCTGGGTTACGACTATCTGGTCGTCGGCCTGGGCGGCCAGACCGGATACTTCGGTCACCCCGAATGGGAGGCGTTCGCGCCGGGATTGAAATCGCTGGAGGACGCGCAACGGATCCGACGGGAGGTTCTGCTGGCCTTCGAGCGGGCCGAGAATTCCGAGGACCCGGCGGAGCAGCAACGGCTGATGACCGTGGTCGTGGTAGGAGGAGGTCCGACGGGAGTGGAGCTCGCGGGGGCATTCGCTGAATTGGCCCGACATGTCCTCAACCGGGATTTTCGCAGGATTGACCCAGCCCGTGCCCGCATCGTCCTGGTCGAAGGAGCACCGCGCCTGCTGGGGACATTTCCACAAAGGCTCGGCGAGGACGCCGCCGCCACGCTGGGAAGGATGGGCGTCGAGGTCCGGTGCGGACTCCGGGTTCGTGAAATCCGGTCCGGGGTGGTGGAGTTTCAATCCGGCGAGCGCATCGAAGCCGGCAACATTCTCTGGGCCGCCGGCGTGCAGGCCTCGCCGCTCCTCGTGGGGCTTGGAGCCCCGCTGGATCGCGGGGGCCGGGTCCTGGTGAATCCGGACCTGAGCATCCCGGGTCACCCCGAGGTTTTTGTCATTGGCGACGCGGCGGCGGTTCTCGGACCCGACGGCCAGTTTGTTCCGGGGGTCTCCCCGGCCGCGATGCAGCAGGCGCGACACGTGGCCCGCCAGTTGGAGGACGAGATCGGTGGGCGTCCCAACCGGCAACCGTTCCGCTATTTCAACAAGGGCAGCATGGCCACCCTTGGGCGATCCGCCGCCATTGCGAAGATCGGCCCCCTGGAATTCTCCGGTTATCCCGCCTGGCTGGCATGGCTGTTTGTCCACCTCGTATTCCTCGTCGGACTTCGCAACCGGATCGCGGTCCTCGGCCAATGGTTCTACAGCTACGTCATGTACCGGCGTGGCGCGCGGATCATCATCGGAAAACCCTGAGCCCCGGGCGGCACCGCGCCGTTCGACTTCCGTGGTCGCTTCCCAAGCGTCCCGCGAGCAGGCACCGTCCACCGCGTTGAAGATCTGGCTCCAACGAGTCGTATGGGGAATCTGCTGCTGCGTCGCCGCGGCGCGACTCCAGGCGCATCCGTTCCTGCAGGATTCCTGGTGGGTGGTGATGGAAACCAACCGTCTGGTGATGCGGGTGAGTTCCACCCTCCGCGAAGTGGCGGTCGCGCAGCAACTGGGCAATGCCACCAACGTCGTCGCCCTCGACCGGATTCTCAACAGCCTTACCAACCACGGCGAGTACCTCCTTCGCAGCCTGAAGATCGAGGCGGACGGACGGCCCCTGAACGGTGAGGTGCTCGACTTCCAACTGCTCTCGAACGGCGCCGACGAAGCCCCCGCGGGAAGCGGGCTGTTCCTCGACCAGAATCATGTCCTGTATGATCTGGAGTATTCCCTGTCGGCGGGACGGACTCCTTCGGAACTGAAGTTTGCCCACCGCACGTTGACGGAAACGCCCTATGCGCCGGGGATCCCCTGGGAAGTGACTTATGCCCTCCTGATCAAGGATGCCGATCGCCATGACCTCGGCGCGGGCCTGGTGCGGGCAGACCTCCCCTACTCGCTGGAACTGGCCCCGCCTGAGACCCAAAAAACCAAATCCGGGTCCGCCCGTGTCCCGGAGTCCCTGCAGCAATTCGAGGCGGGTACGACCCTGCCCGCGTTTGGCAGCTACCTCCGCCTGGGGATCCACCACATCCTCACCGGATACGATCACCTGCTCTTTCTCGCGGCGCTGGCCCTGGCAGCGCGCACCCTGGGGGACTTCCTGAAGCTCATCCTCACCTTCACGCTGGCGCATTCCATCACGGTCACCCTCGCCGCCCTGAACCTGGTCCGCGCTCCCGCCTGGTTCGTCGAACCCTTCATTGCCGGCACGATTTTCTTCGTCGCCGTTGAGAACATCCTCGCCCCGCGTCGGGTCTCCGCACCCTCGCGACTTGCCCTGGCCTTTGGCTTTGGATTGGTCCACGGACTCGGGTTTGCCCGGGGTCTTTCGGAGTCCCTGGGAACTGCGGGCGGGGCAGGCATCGCGCTGGCCATCGTCGCCTTTTGTCTCGGAGTCGAATTGGGCCATCTGGGCGTCGGACTCCCGTTCTGGGGCACCCTCCGGTTGGGCCGGGCGAAGTGGGGGGACGCCTTCAGCAGTCGCGCCTTGAAATGGGGATCCGCTGCGGTCGCGCTGGGTGGCGCTTATTTCTTCGTCGTTGCCGTTCGCCAATACTGGTGATCGCTGCCTTCGCGCGACGCGATTCGGTCAGGTCGGATAGACCCACGGGGCGCGGTAGGGTCGGCTCAATTGGGCATTGGCCTCAAGGTCCCCGATGATCACCTCGCGTTCCCCGTCCCAGTTCAACGCCCGGCCCGTCCGCATCGAAATCATTCCCAGCAACGGCAGCACCGACGAACGATGGGCAAGTTCCAGGGCCGCCACCGGGGCCTTCCCCGATTCGATGGCCCCCATGAAATCGCGCCACAAGAGTTGGAGATTGTGGCCATCCGGCTCCTGGAGCTCGGATTTCTCATGGATCACCGGCGCCGAATCATCGACGGGATAAAACGTCCAACCATCCCGCCATCCCACGTGGAGCGTCCCCTTGGTTCCGTAATAGTAGGCGCCAATGGGGTGCCGCTCGGGACCGTTTTCAGCAAAGCGGCGGTTCTCCCAGGTGCAGGTGAACCCCTCAAACTCGTACACGGCCACCTGATGATCCGGCGCATCCGTGGTCTGCTCCCGGGCATTCAGGATCGCTGGCCCCGCGATGGGACGTCCTCCCGTGGAAAAGATCCGCTTCGGATATCGCTCCCCGCTCCACCACAACACCTGGTCCAGCCAGTGAACTCCCCAGTCCCCCAACTGGCCGTTGGCATAGTCCAGGAAGTTTCTCCAACCCCCGGGGTGAATGCGGGAATTGAACGGGCGCAGCGGTGCCGGCCCGCACCACAGGTTCCAGTCCATTCCCTCGGGCGGCTCACTGTTGGCCGTCGGCTTTTCCCGGCCGCCCCCACTGTGGGCAAACAGTCGGACCATGCCCACCTCCCCCACGGCACCCGACTTCAAAAAACGCATGCCACTCACGTGATGGGGTCCGATGCGCCGGTGCAACCCCACCTGAACCACCCGGCCGGATTCCCGGGCCGCCCGCAGCATCGCCGCGCTCTCCTTCACTGTGTGCCCGGTGGGCTTCTCCACAAACACGTGCGCCCCGGCCTTCACCGCCGCGATGGTCTGAAGCGCATGCCAGTGATCCGGGGTCGCGATGATGACGATCTCCGGCTTCTGTTTCTCCAAAAGTTCCCGGTAATCGTTGTAGTGCTTGGGCTGGTCCCCGTTGAGATCCGAGACCTGGTCCGCCGTCGCCTCACGCGTCCGCTCGTCCACGTCGCACAACCCGACCACACGCATGCGTCCTCCGGCCAAAGCCTCCTTGAGAATGTTCCGCCCCCACCACCCGCATCCGATCAACGCAAGGGAATAGCGGCGCCCTGACTCCGCGCCGAAGACTTGCCCCAGGCTGCCGAGCGCGATGCCTGCGAGCGCGGAGTCCTTGAGGAAGTCCCGCCGGGTATTCAAAAAAGGGGTCATCGGGTGTGGACGCCACGCCGCGCCGTCCGATTCATGGCTTCGACACGTCGAGGCAAACCACAAATCCAAGGGTGTTCCGACAAAAGATGCGTCCTTCGGAAAGAACCGGGGCCGTCCATGTCTTGCCGCCCAGAACCTGGGCACGGGAGACCGGATGGAATCCCGAGGGCTCCGCCGGAGCCACCACCAGTTCGCCCGTCCCGTTAAGCGCCAGCAGATGCCCGCCTGCAACGACCAGTCCCCCGTTCCCAAAATCCGGGACCGCCCACTTTTCAGTCCCGGTCTCAAACTCGACGCATTTGAGCGACGCCTTTTCGGTGGTGTCTCCGTCCACTCCATAAAGGTGTCCGCGCCACAGCACCGCCGGATTCATCTGCGTCCGGAGTGTCCTCCCCTTCCAGACCAGTTCCGGCTCAGCGCCCCCCATGCGATACAGTGCGCCCCCCTTTCCATAACCCGTCGACAGGAACACGCGGTCTCCGTCCACCACAGGATCCGCCGCGTTCACGCCATATTGGGTAACCCACCGGATGCTCCAACGGACAGATCCGTCGAGCAGGTTCACCGCAGAATAGGCCGAACCGGAGCTGACGAGTCCCTGGACCGGCGCCTTTCCCGGCAGCGGCAGGACGCTGGAGTAGCCGGCACTCTTCGGACCGCTCTTCCAAACGATGTCTCCGGTGGCACGATTCAGGGCCAGTCCCGCCTCGCCCACGTTGAGGAAAACCCGGTTGGAGAGCACCAGGGGGGACCCTCCAAATCCCCAATCGGGAATCCGCGCGCCCGCGTCCTCCTGGACGTTGCGTTCCCAAATCACGGTTCCATTGGTCGCGTTGAGGCAAAACGCGAGTCCCCAGCGATCCAGAAAGAAAATCTGCCCGGAGTCGTAGGTAGGCGTCCCGGTGGTTCCACCATCGAAGAATTTGTCCCCAAGCTCTGAGGTGTGGGAGTGCTTCCAGACTGGACGTCCGGTCGCCGCCTCAAAGCAGTACAGCGTATCCTTCCCGTCCGCGTGTCCTAGGGAATACGCCCGTCCACCGGCAACGACGAACGAGGACATCCCCAACCCCACCTTTGCCTTCCAAGCCACACGCGGACCATCGGCAGGCCATTTCAGTTGCCAGTTGGCCTCCTCCGATATCCCCGTGTGCGAAGGCCCACGCCAGCAGGGCCAGTCCCCTGCGGACAGCTTCGCCAGCGCCAGCGCAAGACCCAGGAACAGAAGGGCACACCGCAAACGCCGGAGTGGGAACGGGGAGGCAACCATGACGCGGGAAACCGAAACCCCGCGCCCTCCCTCGGGCAAGCGCGAATGAATCCGCCTTGCCCGATTGGCCCGGGGTTCCCAAGCTGGACCCCTGTCCTCCATGAAACTCATCCGCAGACTTGCCGCCATTTTCGCCGTGCTCTCCACCCCGCTGGTCGCCGCCGACCTGTCCGGGCAACTGGGGATCCAGACCTGGACGCTCCGCAACATGGAATTCGACCAGGTGGTCGCGTTCGCCAAGCAGCAGGGCATCACCAACCTCCAGGTCATCGCCAAGCACATCGATCCGAACTCCCCGCGCGAGGAGTACATGAAGAAGAAGGCGGTGCTCGATGCCAACGGGCTCCGCGCCTACACCTTCGGCGTCGCCGGCACCTCGATCGACAAGGCCCAAAACCGGAAGTTGTTCGAGTTCGCCAAGGACATGGGAATTTCCCTGATCATCGTCGAGCCGGGTGACTTCGCGATCTTCGACAACCTCGAGGAACTCGCGAAGGAGTTCGACATCCGGGTGGCCATCCACAACCACGGCATCCGCAGCCTGTATGGAAATCCGCTGGTGGTCCGGACCCTCCTCAAGCATCGCGACCCGCACATCGGGGTCTGCATGGACGCGGGCTGGATCACCTCCACCGGAATGAAGCCGGCCGCCGTGTTCCGCGACTACCAGGGCCGGGTGTTCGACATTCACCTCAAGGACAAGAAGGTCGAGAAGACCCAGGGCGATGATGTGGCGATGGACACCTTGATCGGCGAGGGACAGGGCCAATTGACGGACCTCTTCGCAGAACTCCAGAAGGCGAACTGGAAGGGAATCATGTCCATCGAGACGGACAGCGACGCCTTTGCCCGGAGTCCCCAGGAATTCGTCTCCAAGGCCAAGGCCTACGTGGCCGCCAACGGCCACTAATTGCGCCGGCGACCCGTGGCCTCCATGAGGCCGGGTTCGACGACGACTTTGAGAGTGTCCGCGGAGGGCGTCGCCGCCCGCTCAATGGCGGCTGCCGCGCCCGTCAGCGGATACCGATGGGTGATCAGCGGCCGCACGTCGAGTGCCCTCGAAAACACCAAGCGGGCGACTTCGTCCTGAAGCGTGAAGTCAGAGGAGTAGCTTCCGAGGATCCGCTGTTCATCGACGCACACCCTCCCCAAATCCACGGGAGTCCCATTGCCCCGGACGGTGTGTGCAAACACCAGAATGGCGCCGCCCCCGCGGACCTGTTTTTGGGCCTGGCAGAACGCCGGGTCGCTCGGAGCTGCCAGCACGACGGCATCCAAGCCCCGTCCCCGGGTCATCCGCTTCACTGGATCCTCAATCGCTTCCATCGTCGGAAAGGTCCGACGAGCACCGAATCGCCTGCCGATCCGGCGACGAAGTTCCAGAGGGTCACACGCGGAAACGGTAGCGCCCCGCAGGGCGAGCAGACGGTTGAAAAGAAGTCCGATGGGGCCTTGTCCCACCACCAGCACGTGATCTCCGGGAACCACACCGAGGAGATTCACCGCCTTGAGGACGGTATTGACGGGTTCCAGAAGTGCCGCTTCGGCGAAGGAGATTCCCTCGGGGATCCGGACTATCCCGGGAAGGCAGCCGCGTTTCACGCAGACGTACTCGGAAAAGCCGCCGCCCGCCGGTTCGAATCCCGCGGTGATTCCAGTTACCCGATAGCCGGCGCATTGGGCGAACGCCCGACGCCGGCAGAAGTGGCAATCCAGGCAGGGGACATGGTGGTGAAGGGCGACGCGGTCCCCTGGGCGGAAGCCTCGAACGGAACCCCCAACGCGCGCAACGACGCCCGCGGTCTCGTGGCCATAGATTCTCGGCGGAGGCAACAGATCCCGACGGATCTTTTTGATGTCCGTCGGACAAACCCCGCAGGCCTCCACCCGCACCAGGACGTCGTGGGATCCAATCTGCGGGACCGGAATCGTTTCCACCGCAAGCGTTCCCCTCCCCCGATACACCAGAGCCGACATGCGGGCGGGAACCTGGCCCACCCCGGACTCCCGTCGACTGCGCTTCATGACCGTGGAACTCCGTGGTTTCATTCAACGCGCCAGCAGCGCGTGTGAATTCGCCAGCACGTGTAAAACGACGAGCTAGTTGTGCAAAAACCGAATCCGAAACTTCCAAGTCTCGGGGCAAAAGAAATAGCCGACCCGTATTCCAGAGTCTCCAATAAATCCGCGCTTCCCCCCTCTTCAGCCGGTGGCGCCGGCGCCGCTGGGTTCCCCTGCGAGTTCAATCGCTAGGGCCCGCGATGCGCCGCGCCGGCCGGACGAAACGGGAAAGGAAAGTTCCTGATCAAGGGAGCTCGCAGCCGTGCTGCGGACTCCATGCAGGAGCGGTGCATCGCCGGTCCGCCCACGCGGTTCATCGCTGGGGATCGGCGGCTCCGGAGTCTCAGGACAATCGCCTGCGTCACGGCTTCCTCTGCGATGCGTCGCCGTCCGCTCCAAAGCGCTGTCCGAAAGCTTCCGTGCATCCACTGCGGACAAGACATCCTTCGCCGTGACGGAACGTCGGCCGGCGTCCATGGCAAGGCGGCGGGCATCCTCCAGGGTGTCAATCATCCGGGTGAGCGAACCGTTCCTGCCCATTCCGTAGGCAGCGATCAGATCTTGGGCGGTGGAAGTGGCATCCTTGGCGACGCTCCGCAGAACCGCAAAGAAGTCCTCCTTGGATGGGTGTTCCGGAAGCTTCAAACGCCGGTTGATCCGCCGTCCCAACTGCTCGGAATTCCAGCGGGTGTGCTTCTCAGTGTTGCCCTTCAGTCGGTCCCAATCGGAGGTCGTGACCAATGCGACGGGGACCCCTCGATTCGAGCACGCTGTCATAAGCCAGTTGATCAGCTCCGGGCTCCTGTCCGGGCGGTTGGTCTGAGGCCAAAGGTAGTGGGCTTCGTCTATGACCAGCATCAACCGGCTCTCCCGAAGAAAGTCCTCGATCCGGGGAAGGATCTTGGTAGCCGACAGCGCCATTGACTTGGGAAGCCCTAGGGCGTGAGCCAGCGAGCGGCAAAGGGTCGTTCGGTTGCTGATTCCCGAAAGAGTCAAGTACCGGGCAACGTGCCGATTCCGGTCACACCAAGCTTTGGAGGATTCCGTCTTCCCAACTCCCGAATTGCCCTCGATCAAAACCATTCGGTGAGTCTCCAACGCGTAATCGAGGGCCGGATGCAGAGCCGCAGCAATTGTGGTCTGGGCAAAGGCTTCCCGGGAGCGCTGAACATACCGGCTCCAATAGACGTCGAGCGTCCAACCCAAGTGGCGCAGGAATGGAATGTCGCAGACCTCATCACCCCTTCGGAGTGGATTCGATAGCTTCCACCCTGACGGAAGCACCTGCAGCCGCGGCCGAATGCAGATCTCAACGATCATCCGGGGCAGTTCCGCCCGCGCCCTGCGCATGCAATCGGCGACAGCGGATTCAACTGGAAGCTCCGGTACCGGCACCGGCCGCATAGGCCTCCGCCAACCGCTCAGAGCGGGAGCGGCCTCGATCACTTCCTCAATGACGGCCTCAGCGAATTCCTCGGTTTCGCTCCATCTGGCGAGATGCGCGCCGTCGGAGCATTCCTTGATCGAGCTGGCCCGCGCCAATTCCCGTCGGATGTCAGATGCCACGGCCCCCGAGTACGCCTCACCATCCGCAATCGGGTTCCTACGCATCGTTTCCGTCCGGAAGTGCTCAGGCACCAGCCCGAGAATGTCTTCAACCAAGGCGTCCAATCCTCCTTCTTCCAAGGATCGAGATTGGAGGAAGAAAATCAGTTGCCTCTCCCGATTTGAAACCGTCTTGGCCTTCAGCAGCGCGGCCGTGGCCTCAATGCCCCGGAGCTCTACAAAATCCGGGTCAGAGGCATATCGCCCCTGTTGCAGAGATTCGGGATCGGTTGTTCGGCGCGTCGAACTCATGATTTTCCTTCGATCAATTCTTCCGCTTCCGCCCTGGCCCGCGCCTCCTCGAACATCTGAAGACCTGACTCCACGAGGCCGGTCCGATGCGTGGTCGGAATTCCCACTTTGGCACTCAGTCTCGCGATCTGGGCATCGCGCTTTGCCTCCTTCGATCTCCGTTCCTTCACCAGGCTCTCTTGGCTCTCCAGCGTTCGCCCCAGATCGGAAGTGGCTAGGTCAACAATCGGGCGCGCAAACTTCTGACTGAAAGTGGCCTTGAGCACGTTGTATCGCGACCTCAACGCGCCGGCGTGTGATTTGGCCTTCCCCATCTCCGCCTCCAACTCTGCCTCAGCACCAAAGGCCGGAACGGGAGTGTGACGCGCAACCGTAAACGCATCGCGGCCGCGTTCATTGGTAAACGTGCAGCTCTCCGGGGCGTCCGGATTGAACCAGGCGATAAGCCGCTGACCCTGCCGTTCTCCGGTCTGTCGGTCAAAATACCGAAAGCGCTCCCCTCCAATTTCAAAGGAGATTCCACCTGTACCGCAGACCACGGGCTTCTGAATGTGGGCCAACAGATGCCGGGCCTCGGGGCCAAACTTGCAAGGTTCCTTGCCCGGATCCGCTGGCCAAAATTTCTCGAAGGCTTCATCAGGACTCATTCCCGGGATGATTCGAGTTCCAGCCCCTTGCTTCTCGGAATTGTAGGCCCTCATGATCTTGGCGAGTTGCTCGTTCCATTCTTCAAAGCTGAGGAAAAACTCCTTGGGGTGGGATCGGTGCGCTTCCACTTCCAACCGGTTCCGATGTGTGACTTCCGGACAATCCACCCGCTCGTTTCTTCCGCAGTAGCCCGGAACCGAGTGCATTCGGTTCTGAAGTAGAGCACCCACATGCTCAATCGTCTTGGCCTGGGGCCGTAGGGCGTGGGAAAAAGCGATTCCGAGGGACTTCAGCCCCAGCTCGGTTTTCAGGGGTGAGACCGTGTCCCCCCCGAACACCTTGGCGCCGGCCACAATCCTGGACCGCTGCCAAATCCCACGTTCCAGATACAAGCACTTGGGAATGCCGTGCTCTTCGAAAGTCCGTGCGAACAGTGTCCGGATGCTGAGGGCGTTGTATTGCTCTGCCGGAATCAGCACCCACGACAACACCCGCTGACTACGAACATCAATTGCGATCAAACACTGCCCGCGGGTCAGTCGGAACCACCCTTCTCCGTCCGGCACATAGAAGTAAACCGGCATCGTGAAGTCATCCGCTTGGACTTGATCCATCACAACCAATCCGGAGTAGTCCCTATCGAGATGGGGCACCAAGAGGCGGGACGCGCGGGGGCCCAGGTGGTGGGCCATAAGCGCTTCAACTTGGGGCGTCACGCGGTTCCGAAGGGAAGCCGGAATGTAGGACTTATCGCCGCTCGCCCCGGACAGCCGGGCGAGGGTTCCAGCCGTGAGTTGACCAGACGCCGAGAGCGTCCTGACCGCTTCTGAAATCCTCCCACCGTGGTTCGTCACCGACTCCCAAACAATCCGATCCACGTCCGCCTTGGGCCAGAGCGCTTCCACTCCCAACGCAACCGGGCGAAGTGACCTGCCGTCTCGAATCAAGACCGCAGCATTCGCGCAGCCCGCAGCCCGGGAAACCTTTCGGTCAAGGTTGGCGCGAATCGCGTTTCGAGTCTCCCCGATCCAAGGCGCATTCTCCGCGAGGAAGTCGATGAGCCTGCGCTTCGTCTTGCGAAGGCCGGCCGGAGTGCCTTGGGCCTGCACCAATTCAACCGCCGCGAGCCAGACCGCATCCTTTTCCTCAACAGAGGGGTGCCGCGGGTCTCGGACGAGGGAGAGAATCTGACCCACGTCGGAAAGAAGTGGCTCCGCCACCGGTGTGGTGCCCGGCGACGGAGCCCGCCCGGGACGGGACTCGTCGAGATAGATCTCAAGCCTATCCCACTCCTCACTCCCCGCGTCCCGGACTAAAGTGCGCCTGAACAAGCTCCACCATTGCCGCTCGGTAATGGTGTATCCGAAAACGCGTTGGTAGGACTCCACTCCCGAGCGCCTCAATTCGTTCGGACGCAATAGGGCGGAATCCTTCCGCTCAAGCGCGGGCCTCAGCGCCTCCCGAAGAAGTTCCGCTTTCGAACGCACTGCTTCTCCAACAGATGCGAGCGGCACAGTGGGTGCCCATCGCCGCGGCGGATTCGCGATAAGATCAGAAAGTGTCCTGAATCCCCCGCGTGACTGGGCAATCGACAGAGCCCTCTGGAATCTCCGGGGCAACTGGTCGAAGCGCCACGCGGCCGCGGGTTTGCCTTCGATGCTGACCACGTGGGCGGGAGGCACCCCTTCAAGCGACTTGGAAACAGCCTGCTTGGATCGCCCGATTGCGCGGGCGACCTGCAGGGCCGTAAGTGTTGAGGGGGCGGTTTCCACGTTCTTGGCCTAGTCGCCCCAGTTTTTGGCGTTATCCCGGACCTGCTGTTCCGCCAATTGAACGAGTCGCTCCAACTTCGTAACCTGCACTTGCAGGATGGCGGCACCCTGGGATGCGCCCCCGATATAGATTCCCCTCTGGGTAAATTCGTCCGCGTCCGGGGTGAAATTCCTCAAAGCCGAGGCCCTCCTCGCAGCCCCCTCCTTTCCTGACGCTCCGGAATTCCTTTCGAGATGATTCCTCTCAGCATCGAGCTGGAGAATATCCGTGCGGATTTTCTGCTGTTTCTCCTCATTGGATTCCGCGGACATTTTCGCCTGCAGCCGCGCCCGCTCCTCATCAATCGAGGCAATCCGTTCCTCAATCGTCATCCGTTCACGCGCATTGTGAAGGGCGCGTTGGTCGTTCTCGCGTTTGAGGTTCTCAGTCCTTTCGGCGCTACCGATATTGGCTCGCGAGAGTGGTTCCGTTCCCCCTCGATAGTTTTCGTCCAGGTTCTTGCGGATGGAGTCCCGCGCGAACCCGTATCCAGGAAGGTCGATTGTCGGATCCTTTCCAAGGGACTTGATCAGGGCGAATAAATCGTACTGCCCGTTTTTCCCACCAATGAGGTATGGGATCAGCTTGTTCGCCTGTTCGTCGCCGAAAAGGTCCCCGACGGCGACGCGCCGTTCCCGAGTGTCTGGCCCTTTCTGAAATGCCCTGACGATCGCATCGAAAAGTTCGTCGGCTGACAGACCGGCAATTCCCTCCTTGGTGAGTCCAAGCCGAGCCAGAGATCGGAGCGCAGACTCGTCATCTGCCATCGCATCTGACCGCTTTTGCCGAGCCGTTGCGACCGCCGATGGGATCAAGTCCTTTTGATCGAAGAGAATTGAACCCAAAGTCTTCGCTCCGGACAAAAAGGTATCCGTCAGTCCGAGTCCCCTTGCTTCCCGAGCGAGGGCTCGCGCGTCCTGAATCTGCTTTGCGATCAAGCTCACCGCGGATTGCACTGCCCCGCCGATACCGCCGCCGATGGCCCCCCCAACAAATGCCGAGAAGAGAGTTTGGGCGGCCCCCTTCACCTCATTTAACGACGACACCATTTTCTTGGACTCGGCGCCCAGTTGGGATCCGTCTCCCGTGAACCTTACTTTTACGTCGCGATCTGGCATGGAGGTTGGGTCTTAGGGTTTCGGCCTGGCCGTCGCGTCTCTCAGCGTTTCAGTGCTGCGGGCGAAGCGTTCCATGGCTTCGTCGAATTCCGCCGGACGATTTCGAACCGCGCATTCCCAGAGCGTCGCGCGGTGCTCAGCCCATCCATCCGGGAGGGACTTGGCATCGGCTCTATCACGAATGCTGCCCGCGTGCGGCTCGGAGTCCGGGTTCCGCCGAAAAAACTCTGCCCGGAAGATTCGAACGGCCATCACCAGGGACCAGATTCCGGCCCCATAGAGCCCGAGGAATGCGATCCCCAGGGAAGGCGTGATCGTGAACCCGCCCCAAAGGAGAACCCCTAGAACCAGGGGCCCGACCACAAACGCCGGCGCTTTGATGGAGAATGGGAGGTTTGCGGGAATAAACCACCATCCGATTCCCTCCATCGCATTGGACGCCATGCTGCGAACCAGGGCGACCGTCTGCTTTCCGCGCATGCCCCACCAAACTGCCGCATCGTGCGGGGACCGGATGCAAAGGGCGACTACCTCAAGGCCAAGCTCGATGATTGCCACACCCGCACGGACCGCGAGTCGCCAAGCGGAAGGCGGCGGACCGGAGTTTCCGGTGTTTTTGTGTCCAAATGGCATCGGGAGTGGAATTTCGGGGTCTAATCGTTCACCAGAGTGGCCTGCAAAGCCGTTGCACTTCGTTGCAAACTGGCCTTTGGGCCGCGGGTGGTATCTCTAGACCCCCCAAATCGTTGGCGGGCCATTTCCGCTCGATTTCGGGGAGCCCCAATCCCAGGGGATGGGGCGTCACCGACGACCGCTTCCCCCGAGGAAGGCAGCCTTCGGGAATACCGCTCGTAGAAATCCGCACGCCCCAGTGGGAGCCCGGCGTCCAGCAGTTGAGCGTCCACCGAGAGATTGGTGAGGACGTTTTCGGTGTGGCCGGGGATCAACTTGAAGTAGGCTAGCGGGGAAACCCCCTCGCCGAAGAGGTACTCGATAACCCGTGTATCAACCCGGGCGTTCAGAGTCTCGGATACGAACCGCGCATCATCGTGCTCCAGGCAGATTGCTTCTCCGGCCTGCACGCTTGCCCCAGTGCCCGGCCCCCGGCTGGAACTGAATGTTTCGAGATCCCCCCCGCGCCACAGTGTTGCGATGTCGCGCTTCATTACGTCGGCCAACGCGGGATAGGGCAGATCTCCAGCGGAACCGGCACTGACCATCTCTATGTTTGCTGCTCGACTGACCACGGCGGCCCAGTCATGTCCAAAGGCGGCCGCCGCGTTGGCGATGGCATCCCATTGCTTCGAGCCAGGCTCGGCATCGGTTTTTGCCAGGATGCCCGGCATCCCGAATTTGTCGCAGTACGTCAGCCAGTCGTTGAGGCACGTATGCGCGAACAGCCATGCGACACAAGTCGCCTCCATGAGGGCCCCGGGGGCAACGCTGACGAGCCAACCAGTGGACTCCATTTCTTGCCCACCGATAAGGCCATCGTGCGGAAGGTACCGGAGACGTCCTGTGCGATTTTCAAACCACCACAAGGGGCAGTGCCGGAACTCCGCGCTCACGCGCTCCCGAGCCACATTTCGAGGCAACTTCCAAATCCATTCGTGAACAGAGAATTCCTTTCCCCGTGCATCCAAGATCTGCTGCGCCAGCAGCCCGACTCCACCGCGTTCGTCCTGTTTCAGGGCGTTCGCGCACGTCAAATCTTCATAGAATTCCCGCAGTGCGGCTGCATGCCTGGCCGCCTCATCCCGGAGGCCCTTCTTGAGATCTGAGCGGATCAAAATCTCCCAGTTCATCCGACCGACCGCCGCTTTGCGCTTTCCAACCACCGCGCCGACAGTTGTATCCCGTTTCTCTATCGTGTCCCAAAGCTTCGCGATTTCGAATCCTCCACAATAGAACGCATCCAGGAGCCATCCGACGTTTTCCGGGGTCGAGTAGCGTATCGCGTTCACCCTTCCGGAATTCTCCGCAAAGGACCGAACTCGGGAAATTGAAGTTGAGCGCTTGGGTAACATGGCCAATTCAGCCCCAGCGGGGAACTTGAGTTTGCGGCTGCCGTGGGGCGGCTGTGGCGTTGGACGCGGAAACGTCGGGCTGTACGAGGACGCCGCGAGCCGTGATCGAGACCAATGCGCCCGGAACGAAGCCGGGACGTGCCCGCATGGCTTCCTGTTGGAGCTCTCGGATTGCACGCGGATACTTCCCTCGTCCGGTAATGGGGACGGTGCTGTTCATCCGGTGATGGGTTGGTCGAAGATCAGGTCCGAAAACGCCTCTCCCCAAATGTAGTCGGTGACAACCTCCCGGAACCCGTCACCTGCTGGACGGTCCGTCGGATGCTGTTTCAGCCAGAAGCCGTTGAGCGGAATCGCTGTGCGGAGCTTTTCTGCGGAGAATCCTTCCCCTACCAGAGCTCCATACGTCAGCCATCGCCCAACGTTGACCGAGGATTCCGTGAAAGCGACAGCCCCGGGGATCCGACGGGATCGGCGCAGCGTCCACGAGGCCGGAGTATAGCTGGTGGTTCCGCGCAGCAGGTCGCGCAAAAACTTGCGAAACACTTCAACATTCAAGCCCGCGGTCGCGACGATCCCCAGAAGGATTGTTGGGGTCAGCGGCAGCGTCTTTACCCCTTTGGGGTCGGCGGGATCCGGAACTGTGGAATCTCCCCGAACCAGAGCGTCGATGTAGTTCCTCAATTTCCGCGCATTCGCCAACCCGATGTCGTCTGTTCCGAGCCGGTCGAACTGCTGGACAATCACGGGCAGGTTCCAGATCGAATTCGAGAACACCGCCGGTTCACTGGTCCATTCGGTGATCACGACCGACTGGGTCGAATCGATCCCGCCGGTGACCGGGTTGTACACGCCGGCAAAGTCGGCCGTGAGTGTGAGGCCAATTCCATTCGGTCCATCCGAGACCCGAACACTGGTGGCCCCCGCGAGAATGATTTCGGCTCGCTTGGCTTTGATCCTCTCCCGAGACCCAACCCAGCGACGCTGAACCTGATCCCCTCGGGTCAGGTCCCATGCCGGCAATGGCTCAAGTTCTGCAATCGGCGGTTCCCCGTCATGGCTGATGTAGAGTTCGGACATAGTGGGGGCGCTGTGTGCCTATCGACTGGGGCGTGCCGTGGGACAGGCGCGCGGTGTCATTGCGGTAGTCCGAGACGGCCCGACGCGCGGACATTCCCCGGACCAAGGGTGATTCGTCGTCCGGCCGGTGCAAATGCTGGAAAGCCAATTCACCAGATCCGCGCGACTCAGGAAGAGCGTGTGATCCTCAACTTGCCCCGCGACAAGGCCCCCGTGGTGAAGTGCGAAAAATACCTGCCGGGAAAGATTCCATCGGACGCCAAGGTAGGTGGCCCGAATTCTTGGGAGTGAAGTTCCCAAGACTGCGTCGATCACACTGGGCAGAGATCCCAAAAGGGACTGATGCCGCCCCTCTCGGTATGCCTTCACGCTTTGGATCCAGACTCGGAAGCAACGCGCTTTAGAACCGGGACGTGCGACGTCAAATGCCCACTGAATCTTACCGCCCTCCACCAGCTCGACAACGTCACCGTTCGTAATCCCGAGCTCGCAGGCGCAGTAGGCTATGGGCACCATGACGGAGCGGCACGACGTGCCCGCTGGTTCAGGAAGATCTCCCGCCAAGGGTTGAACGCCTGCGAGTTTAGTTTCCATGGTGGGCGATGGCGTTTCGGAGGCTGAATTCCTCAGCCGAAAGATCGGATCTCCGGGCGCGGAGATCCCGGACCCTTCGCCCGGGCACCCGCCGGTAAAACGTCGAGAGCGAGAATGGGAAACGGGAATCTGAATCAGTTGCAGGGCGCACTCCGGGGAGCCCTTTGCCGGACTTCCAGTCATTCAACATCCCGCGGTAGACCTCCGCACCGCTATCGGTTGGCGCCGTGAGGCATCGCGCGAGGAACTCCAATGCCAATTCCTGAGGCAGAGTGCGTCGGGGATAGGACCTGTATCGGAGCCGGAGCGTCTCGGGTGACCAACAGGTGTTCTCCAATTCGTAATACTTCCGGAGGAGCAGAGTGGGGGAAACGCGGACCGGTTTCTCCGGACGGCTCCGGTAGAAACGCCGGCGCCACGGGCGGGCCAAATGACCCGCGGCGCGAGTTACGGGTTCGCCTCGAAGCCTGCGCTCCCTCAGTCGTGAGCAAAGCCGACGGAGAATGGTTTCCCGCTCCCCGTGCCAACGCAAAGGAGCCACAGAGTGGCGCTGATTGGTTGTCGGCTTCATGGGCGGGGGTTCAGTTTCCTTCGGCTCCGGTGGCGCTATCGCGCAGCGGCGGGGGGCTTGGGCAAGAATTCCTCGAAATAAGACAGGACCTCCTCCATGGCGACGCTCGGATCGCTAATGCCAAGGAACCAGCATTCGAAATATCGCCCGCGGAAACGAAGGATCGCGTCCGTTTTCCCGAGGAAATCCCGAACGACTCCGGGGTGAGTGCAGTACTTCCCGACGGCCTCGGAGATTCCCTGTTCGATTTGCTCCAGGATCGGTCCCAAAACCCTCCGGAACAGATTGGCAGTGCTGCCGAGTTCCGCCTTGATGGCATTCACGGCCTGTTCGACCTCTTGAAATTGTGACTCAGCCTTGTTCCGCAAGATCGATATCTGCCGCTCGCACAGTAGGAGCTCAGAGACTTGCTGCTCGCCCGCGTCCGATGCGGCCTCGTGCAGTTCCGGAAGCCTGCTTTCCAAAGTACTGATTCGCTCGCGGGTCGCGTCGAGTTTCGAGAGGAGTTCACGGCGGAGGTCCCGAGCGCGGAGCAGTTCGGACCGTTTCTCCTCCAATTGGTTGGCAATCGAGGCGGGAACGTGGACGGGCGGGAAGTAGGCGGTGGTCATGGTAGATTGGAAAAGGGCTATCGATTAGAGAGGTGAAATTCAGAGGCCAATGGCTCGACTGTAGAGCTCCTTGTGCTTGGACATCATCGCGTTCCATGACTGAGCATGAGATTGGCCCGTCGTTCGCATCTGCTGGTAAACGAGTTGATTGAACTCCACCTCCGCGGCCGTACGCCGCTCCTCGGCAGAGTCGGCGTTTGCGAATTCGATCACGCGGGGATTCGGCGTCCCCATGAGGCGCTGGTAAATTTCGCGATCCTTTACCTTCGCCACCTCCCATGCGGCGTCGAAATCGCATCCGAGTTCCTTCATTCGCTTTTGAACCGCGGCGATGAAGGCTGAAGAGGGGTCACCGATTTTCATGGGATTGCTTTTCTTTTGCGGCGGCAGGGTCCGCACAGCTCTGAGCGGGCGACCTTCCACGCGGAGTAGCGCTGAACGAGGTCCGCGCTCTTACGCTTGCCTTGCAGAACCAGGCGCAAATGGTTGCGATGGACTCCGAGGGTTTGAGCTGCAGAGCCAAGACCCTTGATCCGGATCGGAGCCGATCCTTTACGAATCATCTTTTTTGCACCGCGGTGCATAATTACTCTGAGAGAGAAACAATATTCTCTATAGAGAAGTCAACTCTGGATTTTCAATATCACGGAGAATCCCCACCCTATGGCGTGCGTTTCTCGGTTCACGACCCCGTCGCTTTGGGTAGATCGATCCGGTTGGCCAGAGCCTTTGGGGGAATGTCGCTCCAGGAAGTTTCCCGGATTTCCGGGGTTGCTCTCTCGAACGTTTGGAAAATTGAGGCGGGAAAGGGGGCGCCTTCGTTCTCAACGGTCCTAGCTATTCTTGAGTCCGTAGGGATTCCCCTTTCCTATCTTGCTGGAGATTGCATCAAGCCAAAGTGCGAGGTATTCTATGACGCCGCCATCATTCAAATCCTGCCGCGGCTGCCCGAGGCCGAGCGAACTGCCGCCCGGGCATTCGCGGATTGGACGGCGGCGTGCTCCGTTCTAGTGGTTTACTCGATTCTTTGGGGCCAGACCGACGCCCTCGAAAAAATCGACTATCCCACCGATGAGCACAAGAGGTTCCTGTTTCCCGCACTCTGCACGATTAGCAAACACACTCCGGTCATGGACCGTACTGGAATTCTTCAGAGCATCGCATCCGACCCGGTGACGGTAATTGCAAGGGTCGGGCTCTGGACTGAATCAATGTTGTCTCATCACCTCGCGTGGTACCAATCGCAACCTGCAGTTGACGGTGCTCTCTTGAAATGGCGCCCGACCCTTCCAAAATTGGTTGATTCCTACCTCGATACATCCCCAAACATCTCCGACTACGAGGTGACTCTGCTGTCAGTGATTAGAGGCAATGAATCGAAGGTTGCGGCAACTGTGGTGACTACCCCGGTCATCCCCAATAAGGAAAACTCTAGAAATTCAGCCTTGCAGAATGTTTCCGATTTAGTAAACTCAAAAACGTTGTCACCATTCGCCCAATTGCTCCAAAGACTGAAGCATGCTGCTGCTTCCCGCGGGAAGAAGACGGAGCTTGCGGCATTTTTGGGCGTTCCGTTGGCAAGGGTGTCGCAATGGCTCTCCGGCGATAGAGAACCGGGGGGGGCTACAACGCTTCGCCTGCTTGAATGGGTCCAGGCTGAAGAAGCAAAAACCCTGAATGGCGCTAGTACGCCATCCAGGGCAAAGACCCGATCTAAGAAATCCAGCAATGAAAAACTCGAATCGAATCCGTCGTAGGAATAACCGGGAAATCCAGAAACTACAAGTGCCACGGGCACGTTCAGAATCTCCAACCGATCCCTCCGGTTCGATTTTTGGACGTCTTCACGAAGCCGCGGCCGAAGAGAAATTGAGGCTGTTGTCCGAGGTGGAAATTGGCGTGTCGTGCCTACGTTGGCTGGCGGAGACCAATTCGAGTTTTCGAGAGGAGTTAGCAGGGGCCACCAGAGAAGAGCTCATCGCTACCGCAGACATATTGGCGGCTGAGGTCCTAAAGGCCAGGGCAGACTTGGCCCGGGGGATTTTTCCGGCGCTTCTCGTGGTTCATCCCCCAGCGAATTGCGGGGGGCTGAACTGATCAAATGTTTCGAACAGGACAGATGTTTAACAAGTAATTCGACGTCACTTCCTGCTTGATCATTTTGTACAAAAATGGATGAAAACCAGCTAGATACAGCTTTGCCGCGCCTAGCTTTTCCGTTTTGTGGGCGTCGCAGATGGCCTTTACGATTTCCTCGGGGGTTCGTGCTCCAACTATAACTTCAGTCACTGCGCCCGGGTGAATGGGTACGAAGCAACGTTTCTCCTGGTCAATTCTGACCGCACGGTCATTCCGGGGCTCGTAAATGAATCGAACCTCTTCTTCGTATTCCCAGCTTTCCGCCTTCGTGGTGAGGAGGCTGATCTCGGCTTCTTCCATCAGTCGCCAGTACTCCCTAAAGGAAATTTCAATGCCACCGCCACATTTCACCACTTCGTCCGGGTCATTTGCGATATTCCCATAAGGGTCGAGTAATTCAACACTCACGCCTCGATAATAGGCTATCGGCAAACCGACCCTCTGATCAGTGTAATTGATGGAAAAACCATCCCTGCGAATTCCGCTGGGGAACTCGGGCGCGCTAGTGTTGATTCCTAGAACGATGCCCCCGTGTTTAAGTTTTTCGCACGTGGCGTAGTGTCCCCACATCAATACGCTTTCGAATGTCTTTGAGAGACAAAGCACTCGATACCGCTTGCAAAGCCTATCACGAAAGGAGGCATGGACTCCATCTCCAAAGTCTAGCGCATTTTCGGTGGGTATTCCGACCATTGATCGGTTCTCTAGGAGGGAGAACTGCTTACTGAACGGCCAACGCCTTTTGCTCTGCGATTCATGGTCCTGAGCGAAAGCGTCATGGCGCGCTTGATCAAAGACCGGTCGGACCTCAAATGGGTCATTGAAACTCATGGGATCTCCGGCAAGCAAAGACATCGACCTGAGCGTCTTCAGGGCCGATTCTCCGGAGAGGTATTTGTAGAGAACTGCCATGAGTAGAGGCTCCTGCACGACTTCTGCGGGAGCAAGCCTGGCTCTCTGCAAACGGGCTGCAATAGACCCGGGCAAGGGCGGTGAGAAAGTTCTACGGGTTACCTCCAGATGAAAACGGTCTTCCCTTATCGATCCAGCCCACAGAGCTCCCGGGCCCCAGGAAGCCCTATCGCCGCTAGGGGTCCTCGACCAGGGCACTGGAAGTTTTGCTGCAAGCCCCCGGTCCAGGGGCTTTTTTGTATCGTGCGCGGCCCGTGCAAGGCCCACGCAAGGAGGCTGCATCCCCCGTTTTAGGCCTTGGTAGCCCCCAAGATCGCCTCCGCCGCCAATTTGTACAGGACCTCCACGAACAGATTCATTGCAGCGCCCCCGGCCTTTTTCTTGGCAGAGTCCCAAACGTTTTGGTCCTTGGCGGAGGCGATGAAGTCGTGACCTGCCGACGTCAACCGTTTGATGTGGAAGAAGTCGACGCCCGAAATAACCGCTTCCACGAGCCCGCTCTCTTCCAAGAGACGGACGTGTTCGGTCAGAACTTCCTTCGGAACTTCAGGAGGCGGAACAATGTTGATGCCGTTTCTGCGAATTGGAGCAGCTTCAGCCTGCCTCAGGATTTCCCGCATTAGATCCATGTCCCTGACCATCCTGGGAATGTATCACGGGGAAGGGCCCTGGTCCATCCGCCTTGGCTTCGCCAGACTGGGGTGCGAAGCGGACGCAAGAACGTTGCAGACTTCCCGCAAGGCCTACTGAAAAAACGTTCTCGGGTGTAGTTTCAGGCGAATGGTTGGTGGTCTAGTGGTTGACGAGCACTTGTGCAGATTTTCCGAGATCCCACCTCCAAATCAACTGGTTACACATATTCCCGTACATCCTGAGATCTGCACATCTGGGAAATCCTGCACATCTAGCCCCACCGGAAATCGTGACGCTTTGAGTCTCGTAAACCGTTGTATTTCGGCATCTTCCTGCGAAATTCGGCGAATTCCGTAGTTGCACATCTAGGCCGTCAAGACTCACACGGAATCAAGGGTGGTGTGGGCGAGAGGACTTGAACCTCCACTCCGTAAGGAACCAGATCCTAAGTCTGGCGCGTCTGCCATTTCGCCACGCCCACGCAGCGTCGCACCGAACCGCCGGTCGCGGTCCCACGGTCCGGTTACTGGTTGGCCGGATCCGCCGTCGGGGCGGTGTTCGGCGGATTGCCATTCACAAGGGCTCCGTCCTTATAGAAGGCCGAATCGTACCAGTTCGGGGCAATCGAGGAATTGGAGTTGCAGCCGGACACCAGGAGGGCCGAGGCAACCACACCGGCAGCGATCACGAGACGATAAAGACGGGACGCGTTCATGGATGACTTGGGCCAGTCGTAGCGTACCGCGCCCAAAGGGTCAACGCCGCCGGGTAAGTTTGATCGCATTTCCGCTCACGGTCCGCCGGCGCCGCGGTATTCCTCGTAGCGTTGCGTGACGGAATTCACGTAGGACCGGGTGGACGGAAACGTGATCTCCGCCTTGAAGGCGGCGCTGTTCGTGACGGCACCGCCCTTCATCCACCGGAGCACGTTGCCCCGCCCAGCGTTGTAGTCCGCCAACGCATAGGGGAGCGGGTCGTCCGTGTTCGTGTATCGGCGGAGCAGCTTGGCGAGATAGTAGGAACCCGCGAGGGTGTTGGTCACGGGGTCGAAGGCCTGTTCATGGTCAAATCCGGCAATCCGGCTCGCGGAAGCCCATTCGAGTGCCGCGTCGTCCATCACCTGCATCAACCCCACCTCCCCAGCGCGCCCCCGGGCATCGGGGTCGAAGCGACTCTCCTGCCACACCACAGCCTTCACAAGGGATGCGGACACCCCGTAGCGGCGCGCAGATTCCCGGATCACCGGATCAAACCGGTGTTCCCGCCGGTAGCGCCAGACGAAGAGCGCAGCCAGGTCGGCCGCAATGATCGCCACCAGAATGAACCACCGGACCCGCGTCACGCCCTAGCACTGAGCCGGGAGGTCCGGGAAACCAAGGCAAAAAAAGAGCGGCGCCTGGGGAGGCGCCGCCCGTCGTGAATGATCGGATGCGGACTTAGTAGTCCATTCCGCCACCGCCGTGATGCGGATCCGCGGCGGGCTTCTCCTTCTTCTCCGGAATCTCGGTGATGAGGCATTCCGTGGTGAGGAGCAGTCCGGCGATGGAGCTCGCGTTCTGCAGGGCGCTGCGGGTGACCTTCTTGGGATCCACCACGCCGGCCTTCACGAGGTCACCGTATTCGCCGGTGGCGACGTTGTAGCCGTCGTTGCCCTTGCGCTTCTTGACCTCCTGAACGATCAGGCTGCCCTCGACGCCGGCATTGCGGGCCAGCTCGCGGAGCGGGGCCTCGACCGCGCGGCGGACGATGTCCACACCGATCTGTTCATCGGCATCGGAGAGCTTGAGGACTTCGATGGCGGGCAGGGTGCGCAGCAGGGCCACGCCACCGCCGGCAACGATTCCCTCTTCGACGGCGGCACGGGTGGCGTGCAGGGCGTCCTCCACGCGGGCCTTCTTCTCCTTCATCTCGGTCTCGGTGGCTGCACCGACATGGATGACGGCGACGCCGCCGGCGAGCTTGGCGAGGCGCTCCTGAAGCTTTTCGCGGTCGTAGTCGCTGGTCGTCTCCTCGATCTGACGGCGGATCTGGTTGACCCGGCCCTGGATCTCGGAGCTCTTGCCGTTGCCCTCGACGATGGTGGTGTTTTCCTTCTCCACGACGAGGCTCTTGGCGCGGCCGAGGTCGGACAGCTCGAGGTTCTCGAGCTTGATCCCGAGGTCCTCGGTGATGCACTTGCCGCCGGTCAGGATCGCGATGTCCTCCAGCATGGCCTTGCGACGGTCGCCGAATCCGGGCGCCTTGACGGCGCACACGTTGATCGTGCCGCGGAGCTTGTTGACAACGAGGGTCGCCAGGGCTTCGCCTTCAACTTCTTCCGCGATGATGAGCAGGGGCTTGCCGGTCTTGGCCACCTTCTCGAGCAGCGGGAGGAGATCCTTCAGGGAGCTGATCTTCTTCTCGTAGATCAGGATGTAGGAGTCATCGAGCTTGACGAGCATCGTCTCCGCGTTGGTGACGAAGTACGGGGAGAGATAGCCCTTGTCGAACTGCATGCCCTCGACGACGTCGAGGGTGGTTTCGATCGACTTGGCCTCCTCGACCGTGATCGTTCCGTCCTTGCCCACCTTGTCCATCGCGTCGGCGATGATCTCGCCGATCGTGGTGTCCCAGTTGGCGGAAACGGTGGCGACCTGCTTGATCTCCTCCTTGTCCTTCACCTTCTTGGAGATCTTGGCGAGCTGGTCGACAGCCGCGTCAACGGCCTTCTGGATGCCGCGCTGGATTCCGATCGGATTCGCACCCGAGGTGACGAACTTGAGGCCCTCACGATAGATGGCCTCGGCCAGGACCGTGGCGGTCGTGGTTCCGTCGCCGGCGGAGTCGCTGGTCTTGCTCGCGACTTCGCGAACCATATGGGCGCCCATGTTCTCGTAGGGATCGCTCAGTTCGATTTCCTTCGCGACCGTGACACCGTCCTTGGTGACCGTCGGGGAACCGAATTTCTTGTCGATCACCACATTCCGGCCCTTGGGACCGAGGGTGGCCTTCACCGCACGGGCGAGCTGCTCGACGCCCTTCAGCAGGCGCTGGCGCGCGCTTTCATCAAACACAAGTTGCTTGGCTGCCATAATTCTTCTGGTTTCGAGTTACAGGTTGAGAGTGAAAAGTCGGATTATTCAACAATACCGATCAGGTCGTCGGCGCTGAAGATCTTGTATTCCTTGCCGTCGATCTTGATCTCGCTGCCGCCGTACTTGGAGACCAGGACGCGGTCGCCCACCTTGACCTCGAAGGCGACCTTCTTGCCGTTGTCATCGGTCTTGCCCGTTCCGAGAGCACGGACGACGCCTTCGGTCGGCTTCTCCTTGGCGGTATCGGGAATGATGATCCCGCCCTTCTTGACTTCCTTTTCTTCGACGAGTTCCACGAGGACGCGGTCGCCGAGGGGTTTCACATTGAGTGCCATACTGTTTGTATCGCGATGTTGACTTGTTGTTTTTCGGGTAAGCAAATCCCGCCGCACCCGCGGACGGGAAAAATCAGTTCAGCCGCGGAACGACATTGTTCGCGCGGCGGATCGTGGATAACCGGTCATGCCTTTTTTTCGTCCACGACTTCGGCGTCGATGATCGGACCTTCGTCTTTCTTCTCAGCGCCGGCATTCCCAGCGCCCGGTCCAGCCTTCGCGCCCCCGGTGGGATCCGCTGCGGCTTGGCTCTCCGCATTCTTGTACAGGTCGGCCGAGGCGGCCTGCATGCCCTCGTTCAGGCGGTCGAGCGCGGAGCGGATGGCAGCGGCGTCATTTCCCTTGAGGGCTTCGCGGAGGGACTTCGCGGATTCTTCGACCCGACTCCGGTTGGCCCCGAGTTTGTCGCCGCTCTCCTTGACGAGTTTTTCCGCCCGGTACGCGGCATTGTCGCCCTCATTCCGGAGTTCGATCTCCTCCTTGCGCTTCCGATCATCCTCAGAATGGGCGTCGGCGTCCTTGCGCATCCGCTCCACTTCATCCTTGGAGAGCCCGCCGGAGGCCGTGATCACGATCTTCTGCTGTTTGCCGGTTCCCAGGTCCTTGGCGCTGACGTTCAGGATCCCGTTGGCGTCGAGGTCGAAAGTGACCTCAATCTGAGGAACCCCGCGCGGCGCCGGAGGAATGTCGGTGAGCTGAAATTTTCCGAGGGATTTGTTGTCCTTCGCCAACGCCCGCTCGCCCTGGTGCACGTGGATCTCCACGCCGGGTTGGCTGTCGGTGGCCGTCGAAAAGATCTCGGACTTCCGGGTGGGGATCGTGGTGTTGCGATCAATGAGCTTTGTAAACACGCCGCCCATCGTCTCAATGCCCAGCGAGAGCGGAGTGACATCCAGCAGCAGGACGTCCTTGACGTCGCCCTTCAGGACCCCGCCCTGAATCGCCGCGCCCACGGCCACGACCTCGTCCGGATTCACGCCTTGGTGCGGCGCCTTGCTGACCAGCGACCGCGCGGTCTCGACCACCTTGGGCATGCGGGTCATTCCTCCCACCAGCACGAGTTCATCGATCTGATCGGTGGAAATGCCGGCATCCTTCAGGCAGGCGCGGGTCGGAGTGATCGTGCGCTCAAACAGGGAGTCACACAGTTGCTCCATCTTCGCCCGGGTCAGCGTCTTCTGGATGTGCTTGGGCCCGCTGGCGTCGGCAGTGATGAACGGGAGATTGATGTCGTACTGCTGGGAGGAGCTCAGCGCGATCTTCGCCTTCTCGGCCTCTTCCTTGATGCGCTGGAGGGCGTCCGCCTGTTTGCGGAGGTCCATCCCGGTGTCCTTCTTAAATTCGTCCAGAAGCCAGTCCATCAGCGTATTGTCCCAATCATCGCCTCCGAGATGGGTATCGCCGTTGGTGGCCTTCACTTCGAAAACCCCGTCGCCAATCTCCAGGACGCTGATGTCGAACGTGCCGCCACCGAGGTCGTACACGGCGATCTTCTCGTCCTTCTTCTTATCCAGACCGTAGGCCAGCGATGCGGCCGTGGGCTCATTGATGATCCGCAGCACCTCGAGCCCGGCGATCCGTCCCGCGTCCTTCGTAGCTTGACGCTGGGCGTCGTTGAAATAGGCGGGAACCGTGATGACCGCCTGAGTGATGGTTTCCCCGAGCCGGGTTTCGGCATCCACCTTCAACTTCGACAGGATCATTGCCGAAATTTCCTGGGGGCTGAACTGCTTCGCCTTGCCCTCAACCTCGACTTCGACCGCGACATCCCCGTTGGCGGCCTTCACCACCTTGTAGGGCACCCGTTTCAACTCCTCCCCCACTTCGTCAAATCGGCGCCCCATGAACCGCTTGATCGAATAGATGGTGTTCCGCGAATTCGTGATGGCCTGCCGCTTGGCGGCTTCACCCACCAGTCGTTCCCCATTTTTGGCGAACGCGACCACGGACGGCGTCGTCCGGCGGCCTTCCGAGTTTTCGAGCACCACCGGCTCCCCCCCCTCCATCACCGCCATGCAGGAGTTGGTCGTTCCCAGGTCAATTCCGAGGATTTTTGCCATAAACGTAAGCGAACTTTTCAAACCCCTCTGCATTCCAGATGCCGTCCGGGCGAAAACACTTAAATTCCCAAAAAGCCCAAGGAATTGGGAACAACGTTTCGACGCCCCCGGGGCACGCCCCCGGCCATTTGTGCCACTGCGCGCCCAGCGTGACACACCCAGCCCACAGGAAGGCGCATCCCGCTAATTCTGGGCGTGCATTCCGGCACAGCGTCGAATAAATCCCGCCCGACATTCCAATCCGAATCCTCATGAGCCAACGCATTGCCTTTGTCGGAGTCGGCCGAATGGGAGCCAACATGGCCCGCCGGCTTTCCGAATGTGGTTACCGAATCACCGCGATTTTTGACGCAAGGCCCGAAGCCGCTGCCGAACTGGCCAAGGAACTCGGCTGCCAGTCCCCAAAGTCCCTCGCGGACGTCACCGCTCTCGCCGATGTCGTCATCACCGTCGTCACGGATGACCGGGCCATGGACCGGATCTTCGCGAAGAAAGGGGACAGCCTCCTCAAGGGCGCCAAGGGACGCGTGTTCATCAACTGCGCGACCGTCACCCCGGGCATTCATGTCGAAGTCCAGAAACGCGCCGCGAAGGCCGGTGCGGAAAGCCTGGAGGCCTGCATGGCCTCGAGCATTTCCCAGGCGCGCAACGGGACGCTGTACCTGATGGTCGGAGGCGACCGGAAGGTCTATGACCGGGTCGCCCCCCTGCTCCGCCATCTCGCGGACGAGGGAAAACTGCTCCGCTACATTGGCCCCGCTGGAACTGCGGCGCAGGTCAAGGCCCTGGTCAACATGGTCATGAACATCAACACCGCGGGTCTGGCAGAAGGCCTGGGCATCGGAGCCGCCCTCGGCCTCGACCTCGCCACGCTCATGGAGGTTTTCTCCCAGACGGGCGCCAACAGCCGCGTCCTGGCGACCGACGGCCAGGACATGGTCAACCGCGACCATTCCTGCTTCTTCAGCGCGGCTCACGCCGCGAAAGACAGCGGCATCGCCTTGGGACTCGCCCGCAAGACACGCATCCAGGCTCCGCTTGGAACCGCCGCCTTTCGCCAATTTGCCAAGATGGTGAAGTTGGGCATCGGGGATCTCGACAAGTCCGGAGTCGCGGAATTGACCTTCCGGGGACGGGGCCCCCGGCCCAAGTCGACGAAAGCGCGCCGTCGCTGACGTGAAAAATATCAGCAAAAGCCGCTGGCCTCATGCCGAACCCCGGCGTTTCATCCGCGCCCATGTCCGATGTGCATGATCCCAACGGGGAACCGCGCCGGTCGTTTCTGACGAAAGTCGCCGCCGCATTGATTGGCGGCATTGTATCCGCCGTCCCCGTCGCCGCCGGACTGTTCGTCTGGTTCGACCCCCTCCGCCGAAAGAGCGGAGGCGCCAACGCGGGTTTTTCACGGATCGCCTCGCTGGCGTCCCTTCCCAAGAACGGCACCCCTCGAAAATTCTCCGTCTACGCCGATCATCTGGACGCATGGACGAAGAGCCCCGCCGTCCCGGTGGGTGCCGTTTACCTGCGGCGGACCGGAGAACGCTCCGTGGAAGCCCTGCAAACGCTGTGTCCGCATGCAGGCTGTTTCGTGGACTATCGCCCTGAAGCGCGGGATTTCCTGTGTCCCTGCCACAACAGCACCTTCGCCATCGACGGGGCCATCAATGACCCGAAAAGCCCGAGTCCCCGCGCCATGGACACCCTGGCGGTCGAAATCCGCGGCGAGGAGGTCTGGGTTCGATTTGAGAATTTCCAGGCAGGCCAACGGGAAAAGCGGGTGGTGACATGAGACGGTTGCTGGATTGGCTCGACAGCCGGACAGGCATCCGGGGCCTCGCGCATGAAGCGTTGCTTGAGAACATTCCTGGAGGCGCCCGGTGGCGCTACATCTGGGGCAGCGCCCTGACGTTCTGTCTATTCGTACAGTTCACCACCGGGGCCTTCCTTTGGTCCGCCTACTCCCCAGGGTCGCTGACCGCGTGGGAATCGGTGTACTACATCCAGAATGAAATGGCCGGAGGCTGGTTCCTCCGTGGACTGCACCATTTTACCGCCCAGGTGATGGTGGTACTCCTGGTCCTTCACCTCATGCAGGTGGTGATCGATGGGGCGTACAAGGCTCCCCGGGAGGTCAATTTCTGGTTCGGACTCGGACTCCTCCTGCTAACCCTCGGAATGGCTCTGACCGGGTACCTGCTTCCCTGGGACCAAAAAGGTTATTGGGCCACCAAGGTGGCCACCAACATTGCGGTGGTGACTCCCGTATTCGGGGAACAGATCCAAAGACTCATCGTTGGAGGTCCCGGATACGGCAATCTGACCCTGACCCGGTTCTTTGCCCTGCACGCGGGATTTCTCCCGGCCGGAATTGTTCTTCTCGTTGTGGGGCACATCGCGCTCTTCCGACGGCATGGCATCACCTCGAAGAAGCCGCATCGAAAGCCGGACGCCCCGTTTTGGCCGGATCAGGTGCTAATGGATGCGGTGGCCTCGCTGGCCGTGCTTGCCACCGTAGTGTTTCTCACGCTGGCGTTTCATGGCGCCGAACTCGGGGCGCCCGCGGACCCCAGCGAACCCTATCCCGCGGCGCGCCCGGAATGGTACTTCCTGTTCCTGTTCCAATTCCTGAAATACTTCCCCGGACATACGGAGGTTTGGGGCGCCATCGTCCTGCCCACCCTTGGCATTCTGATCCTGGCCGCCATGCCCCTCATCGGGCGGTGGCGCCTTGGTCATGCCTTCAACCTGTCGTTCCTGGGCGCGCTCGGCATTGGTGCGGCGTTGCTCACCTGGCAGGCGCGCCATCAGGATCAGATGGATCCCACCTATCTGGCAGCCCGGGCCCAGGCGGAGCGGGATGCACATCGGGCTGCCGAACTGGCCCAGGCAGGAGGGGGAATTCCGGCGGCCGGGGCCGTCACCCTTCTTCGGGAGGATCCGTTGACCCAGGGCCCACGCCTGTTCTCCAAAAACTGCGCGAGCTGCCATCGATATGGCGGCCATGATGGTTTGGGAAATCCCGTGGCAGAGGCTCCCAGCGCTCCCGACCTCAAGGATTTCGGTTCCCGCGCCTGGCTGGCGGGCCTTCTAGATCCCGCCCGGGTCGATGGACCCGCATATTACGGCGGAACCCGATTCGCCGAAGGGAAGATGGTGATGTTTGTGAAGCAAAAGGTGGCTCGCTACACGCCCGAGCAACGGGCCGGCCTTTGGAAGGTGATCCAAGCGGTCAGCGCCGAGGCCGGATTTCCGGCCCAGTCCACCGCGGATCAGCAGGCGGCAAAGGATATAGAGGAGGGACGAACCCTCGCCCGGACGGAATTCAACTGCACCGACTGCCATGCCTTCAGAAAGCCGGACGAAGACGCCACCGGTCCCGACCTGACCGGATGGGGCTCCCGCAACTGGATCATCGGGATCATTTCCGACCCGACCCACGCAAGATTTTACGGAAAGCGAAACGACCGCATGCCTTCCTTCCTCGCGAGCGGCCAACTCGACCTCCACTCCATTTCGCTGCTGGCCGACTGGCTGCGGGGCGATTGGTATGGAGCCACCAATAGTGCCGTCCTCCTTCGGGCGCCCTGATTCGCCCTGTTCCTGGTGCGGGGCACCTCCGGCTCTGCCCCGCCCGAGCGTCAACCACAATCGTCCCCGGAACGCCGAAATGTGGCTCGCCTGAAACGGCTCCGCGGATAGCCTCAAGCGGAGTTATGCGCAAACGGGGAACCAAGGATGTCCGGGATTCTGAGCGCCGGTATTTTAACCGGGAGCTCAGCTGGCTGGAGTTCAACCGGCGCGTCCTCGATGAAGCCTTCGATGCCACAAATCCCCTGCTCGAGCGGGTGAAGTTCTTCTGCATCTTCAATTCCAACCTGGACGAGTTCTTTGAAGTCCGTGTCGCCGGACTCATGGAGGCGCGGCAGGGAGGAGTCCGGGAGCGTTCCGTGGACGGCTTGGACGCATCCCAAACGCTCGGCGTCATCCGCGAGCAGGTGCGCACCCTCGTCGACGAGGCCTACCGCTGCTGGCGGGAAATCCTGGTGCCGGAGCTATCGCACCACGGGATCGACTTCCTCAGTCCCGAGCGGGTCCCGGCCGAGACCAGCGAGTGGCTCGCCACCTATTATCGCGAAAAGGTGTCACCGGTGTTGACCCCCCTCGCACTGGATCCCGCCCATCCTTTTCCGCAACTGCTCAACAAATCCCTGAATTTGATCGTGCGGCTGCATGGACAATTCCGGGGCCAGCTGCGGCGATCGCTCGCCGTTGTCCAGGTTCCACGGGGCCTTCCCCGGCTCGTGCCCGTACCCTCGCAGGACGGGCGTCGGACGTACGTGTTCCTCCACCAATTGATCAGCCATCACTTGGGCGACCTGTTTCCGGGCATGACCCTGGAAGGGTGTTGGAGCTTCCGGGTCACGCGGAACAGCGAACTCTACATCGACGAGGAGGAGGTCCCCAATCTCTTGCGAGCGGTGGAACACGAACTGGACAACCGGAAGCGGGGATCGGCCGTCCGTCTCGAAGTTTCCGCCGATTGTCCCGCCGAGGTAACCTCGGACCTGCTGGAAAACATCGGACTCACGGGAAACGAATTGTACGTCATTGACGGCCCCGTGAACCCCACGCGCCTCATGGCCATTGTCGAGGGGGATCATTCGCCGGAATTGCGGGACCCACCCTTCCACGCGCCGGTCTCCCCATTGCTCCGAGGACGGGAGGACCTGTTTTCCGCAATTCGGGAGCGGGATATTCTTCTGCACCACCCCTACGACAGCTTCGGCTCCGTGGTCCAGTTCCTGGAGCAGGCCGCGGAAGACCCCAAGGTGCTGGCCATCAAACAGACCCTGTACCGCACCGGCGGAGACCCCCGAATCGTGGGCGCACTGATGAATGCGGTGAAGAACGGGAAACAGGTCACCGCGGTGGTTGAGTTGAAGGCCCGATTCGATGAGGCCAACAACATCCGATGGTCCCGGGCGTTGGAGGAGGCCGGGGTTCACGTCATCTACGGCGTGGTCGGCTACAAGATCCACTGCAAGGTCGCTCTCGTCGTCCGGGCCGACGACGACGGGATCCGGCGCTACGTCCACCTAGGGACCGGCAATTACAACCCCAGCACCGCTCGACTCTACACCGATGTCGGGTTGCTCACCTGCAACCCCGCCTTCGGAGAAGACGCCACCAACCTGTTCAATCTGCTCACGGGAATCTGCAGACCTCAGGAAACCCATCGGCTGCTGATCGCCCCGTTCGGGATGCTGCACCGGATCATCGCCTTGATCGACCGCGAGGCGGAAAATGCACGTCGCGGCCTGCCGGCGCGGATCGTGGCGAAGATGAACGCCCTCGTGGAGGCTCCGATCATCGAAGCCCTTTACCGAGCCTCCGCGGCGGGAGTCGAGATCGACTTGATCGTTCGCGGAGTTTGCTGCCTCCGTCCCGGAGTTCCGGGATTGAGCACCCACATCCGCGTCCGAAGCATCGTGGACCGGTTTCTGGAGCACGCCCGAATCTGGTCCTTTGACAACGCGCATCGTCCCGAGGTCTTCGTGGGAAGCGCGGACTGGATGCCGCGCAACCTGCATCGGCGCATCGAGGTGGTCTTTCCCATCGAGGACGGCCGGCTCCGGGAACACATCACTTCGAAAATCCTCGCCACCGAACTGGCCGACAACACCAAGGCTCGTCTCCTCATGCGCGACGGTTCCTATCGGAAATCGGAACCGACCCAGGGTGCACCGCGCCATCGCGCCCAGGCCGAATTCATCGAACGCGCGCTCCAATTCAAGCGAACGATACCCTCCGGGCGCCCTTCCCAACCGGAAAAACTTCGGGTTCGCCGTCGGCCGTAACAGAATCCCCGGCCAAGCGTTACCGCGCCAGGAGGGTCACCGCGGCCACGATGACTCCAAATCCGATGAGATCGAGGAGGGCTCCGTGCCGGATCATTTGCAGGATCGGGACACACCCCGACCCATAAACGATGGCGTTGGGCCCCGTGGACACGGGCAGCAGGAACCCCATGGAGGATCCCATGCAGGCGCCCAGGGCCGGTTGAAGGGGATCCACACCCGCCGCCTGTGCCACCGCAATGGCCACCGGCACCACCATTGTGGCCGAGGCCGTGTTGGAGGTGGCCTCACTGGTCAGGATCGCGACTCCGGTGAAAAGCACCGTCATCCCGAACACGGTTTTTGTGTGGAACACACCGGCCAGGCCATCGCCAATCCATCTCGCCAATCCTGTCGAAAACATCTGTTCCCCCAGGGCCATTCCTCCCGCGAACAGGAAGATGGTTCCCCAGTCAATGTTCACCGCGTCGGACCACGTGAGCGTGAATTCGCCCCGCCACCAACTCAAGGGCCAGGCGAACAGAGCCACTGCCGCAACCAAGGCGACAATGCTCTCCGGCATCCTTCCGTTCATCCATCGCACCGACGTCGACTCCGGCCCGTAGACCAAATTCAAAACCCCGGGGATAAGCCAAAGTGCGACTGCGGACGCGAACACGATCAGCACGTTGCGTTGGGCCGGTGTCCACGCACCCAGGCGTTTTCCTTCCGCCTCCAGCCAGGCGCTGCCTCCGCGCAGGGATTCCGGTGCGACGGGACAACGGAGGTAAAAATTGACAACCAGCAGGACCCCCAGCGTCACCGCCACGGGAAGCCCCATTCGCATCCAGTCGAAAAAGGAAACTTTGACCCCGAGCATCTTCTCAATCATCCCGATGCCGATCAGGTTGGGGGGCGTACCCACGGGAGTCGCCAGTCCCCCCACCGAGGCACCGAACGCCGTTAGCAGCATGATCCCGGTCGCCATGGGAAGCCGGGTAAACGGGATCGACGTTCCCAGGCGTGCCGACTCCCGGCGCGCGACTTCGGTCGAGATGGCGATTCCGATCGGAAGCATCATCGCTGTGGTGGCGGCATTGGACACCCACATGGAGACGAACGTGGTGATGGCGCCAAATGCCGCATAGAGCCGAAACGGATGGTCCCCCACGGCGGGTAGCCCGAGGATAAGAAAGGCCAGACGCCGATTGAGACCATGCTTCATAATGGCCTCGACCAGGATGAAGCTCCCGATGAACAGGAAAATGATGGGATCGGCAAAGGTTCGGAAAATCTCCTTCGCCGGGCCAATCCCCGCCATCACACACAGGGTCGGACCAAGCAGTGCCGTGACCGCCATGGGAAGTGCTTCGGTGACCCAAAGGACCACGGCCATGGCCAGGATCGCTAGGAGGTGGGATGCCGACGCCGACAGTCCGCGAAAGGGAATGAACCAGAAGGTAACCAGGACTGCCGGGGCGAGAAAAAAACCGACCCGGCGCCGCCAGCGTTCAAAGGCCTCCTCTGCCTCCGACAGCACGGCCCGTGGTTCGGAATCTCCGGTGGACACCCGCGAAGTGAAGCGGAATTCCAGATCCCGTGTCACGGCATATGGGGGTGTCGCCCATCCGCGGTCCCACCGTCCCATGGTCGCAGGCCATCGCCGCCTCCACTTTCGGCCACTGGACTTTTGGGAATGTTGCTGCTAAGCACCCCCTCCTGCCGGTGCTGCCGTTCAAGCCGCCGGCCGCATTGACACGAATACCATGAAATCACTCTCGACCGCGTTCCTCCTCGCCGGAGCCTTCACCAGCGCGGTGTTGGCCCAGACTCCCAAAACCAACGCCGTCGTCCGTCCGGGTGGTCCCGCCCCCGTCGACCTCTCGGCACTGGACGCCAAATTCAAGAACCCCGGGGAAAAGAACAGCTATGCCATTGGCGTCATGATCGCGAATGACATGCAACGGAACCTGAAACGGGGCGGATATGAGATGGATCCCGCGGTCGTCGCCAAGGCGTTCAGCGACGCGTTCACCGGCGGATCCCCGGTCCTGACGACGGCGGAAGCGGAGGCCGTGGTGCGGGCCTACAGTGCGGACCTGCGGGCCAAGGCGGAGGAAAAGCGGAAGGCGGAGTCCGAAAAGAACAAGTCGGAAGGGGAGAAGTTCCTCGCCGAGAACAGGAACAAGGACGGCGTGATCACCCTTCCCAGCGGCCTCCAGTACAAGATCCTCACCAAGGGCACGGGGCCCAAACCGACCACCAACGACACCGTGGTAACCCACTACAAGGGCACCCTTCTGGATGGCACCGAGTTCGACAGTTCCATTGCCAAGGGCACTCCCGCCACTTTTCCAGTGAAGGGCGTTATCAAAGGCTGGACTGAGGCCCTCCAACTCATGCCGGTCGGGTCTAAGTGGCAGTTGTTCATCCCGTCGGATCTCGCCTACGGCACCACCGGATCGCCCCCGAAAATCGGCCCCAATGCGATGCTGAACTTTGAAATCGAACTGATCGACATCAAGCCGCAGGCCCAACCGCCGGCCACCCCCGTTGCAGGAGGGGCGTCCGCCGTCACGAGCGACATCATCAAGGTCCCCAGCAAGGCGGACCTCGAAAAGGGTGCCAAGATCGAGGTCATCAAGAAGGAGGACATTGAGAAGCTCCAAAAGGATTCCCAAAAGCCGGCGAACCAGGCCCCTCCGAAATAATCTCGGAGCCCTCGCCCTCGCCCAGAACGGCCCCGGAGCAATTCGGGGCCGTTTTTTTGTCGAGGAGAGGCACTTCCCTAAAGCCTCACCCGCCCAATGCCCACCCACGCCATCGATTCCTACCTGATCCGGATCCGTGAGCAGATGGATCGGATCGCAACGGTCCAACGCCCGGCCATTGAGACGGCGGGCACCTGGATGGCCGAGGCACTGGCCGCAGGCCGGTTTGTCTTTGTTTTTGGCACCGGACACTCCCACCTGCTCGCGGAGGAACCCTTCTACCGCGCCGGAGGGCTGGTCGGCGTTGTCCCCATCCTCGACGACGACCTGATGCTGCACCGCAGTGCAAGTCGATCGACCGAATTGGAACGCGAGTCCGGACGCGCAGGGCAACTCCTGGTCCGCTACGGGGTGACCCAGGGAGACGTCCTGCTGGTCGCCTCCAACGGAGGCCGTAACGCTGTCCCCATTGAAATGGCTCTGGAAGGCCGGCAGCGGGGTGCGCGCGTCGTTGCACTGACCAACCTCGCCCAGACCCGCGCCTGGCCTTCCCGCCATCCGTCCGGAAAACACCTCGCCGACGTCGCGGATCTGGTCATCAACAATGAGGGGGTGGATGGAGACGCCACGGTCGAAATCCCGGGAATCCCAACCCGCGTCGGTCCCACCTCCACGGTGACGGGCGCCCTCATCGTGAATCTGATGGCCCTGCACTGCCTGGAGGTCACCCTGTCCCGGGGCGGCACCCCGGATGTCTTCGTCAGCAGCAATGCCGGGGGGGAATCGCACAACGCCTCCCGCATCGCCGCCATGCGGCCGGCGAATCCCCACCTTTGAAACGATTTGAAGTCCTGGCGAGCGAAGTCTCGCCAGCCGCACGTTTCCGCGTCTCAATGGCGCCGGCGCCTTTTCGCTATGCCGAGTATCGCAGGGTCCGATTCAGCAGGGTCTCTCCGCTCCGAGGGAGACGTGAACGCAACCCCCCATCGAACCGAGTGGACGGATTCCGCACTCGGCCCGGAAACCCGGGCCAGGTTGGCCGAGGACGCCTCTCATTTTCTTCATCAATCCCTGTCAACCCCCTGCCTGAACGTTCTCACGAAGGCGGAGGGCGCTTCGATTGAGGATCTGGAGGGACGCCGATACCTCGATTTTCATGGAAACAATGTCCATCAGGTTGGATTCGGACATCCCCGGGTCATCGAAGCCATCAAGCGGCAACTCGATGACCTGAGCTTTTGCACAAGAAGGTACACCTGCGAACCGGCCATTGAGCTCGCCCGACGCCTGGGCGAAGTGGCCCCCGGCGACCTGCGCCGGGTCCTGTTCGCGCCCGGCGGAACCAGCGCCATCGGAATGGCCCTTAAACTGGCGCGCGTGGCCACCGGGCGCTTCAAATTCGTCTCCATGTGGGACTCCTTTCATGGAGCCTCCCTCGACGCCATTTCCATTGGAGGCGAAGCCGTGTTTCGCAAGGGCATCGGACCGCTCCTTCCTGGATGCGAGCACGTGCCGCCCCCAGAACCGAACCATTGTCCGTTCCGGTGTGGAACCAGCTGCTCTCTCGCCTGTGCCGATTACGTGGAATACGTCCTTGAGAAGGAGGGTGACGTCGCGGCCGTCATTGGGGAGACCATCCGGTGCACGCCGTTCATTCCCCCGCCGGACTACTGGCGTCGGATCCGCGCCGCCTGTGACCGGCACGGGGCTCTCCTGATCCTGGACGAAATCCCGATCGGACTCGGCCGCACGGGGGCCATGTTTGCCTGCGAACATTACGGGGTCGTCCCCGACATGCTCGTCCTCGGCAAGGGACTCGGCGGCGGCATCTTTCCCCTCGCAGCCCTGCTCGCGCGGGAATCGCTGAATGTCGCCACCCACACCGCGCTGGGCCACTACACGCACGAAAAGAATCCCGTCGCCTGCGCCGCGGGACTCGCGACTCTGGACATCATCCGGGACGAACACCTGGTCGAGAATGCGGCACGGCTCGGGGAACTCGCCCTTTCGCGCCTGCGGGAAATGAAAACGCGGCATCCCCTTATCGGGGACATTCGCGGGAAGGGCCTGCTCATGGGCATCGCGTTGAACCGTCCTGATGGCACTCCAGCCATCGATGAAGCCGAGCGGGTCATGTACGCGTCCCTGTCGCGCGGACTCAATTTCAAGGTCACCATGGGCAACATCCTCACCCTGACCCCGGCCCTGATCCTGAAAGAGGAGGAACTCCTGCGGGCGCTGGAGATCCTTAAACTCTCCATCGCCGAAATAAAATGACCACCGCCGCCACCGACGTCGGATTCCGTCATCGGGCCCACGCCGTCTTCCCCGCAGGATCGAACGGCGAATTCGGTTTCCCGCCGGAAATGGTGCCAGTCCTGGAGCGGGGACTCGGTTCCCGGGTCTGGGACACGGAAGGCCGCGAGTACTTGGACTTCACCATGGCTTGGGGCTCCGCCTTCGTCGGACATGCCCATCCGAAGGTGGTCGAAGCCGCGGGACGTCAGGCAAAGGACGGAATGAACTTCGCGGCTGTCAACCGGCGCTCAGTGGAACTGGCCGAGCGACTCAAGGGAATCTCGCCTTTTCTGGAGCATCTCCGCTTCGTCGCCTCCGGCACCGAAGCGACCATGATGTGTCTTCGCGTCGCGCGCGCAGCCACCGGGAAGTCCAAGATTCTGAAATTTGAGGGAGCCTATCACGGACAACATCCGGAAGGCATCACCAGCATGATTCACGGCCAGCCCTCGGCCCTGCCCAAGTCGGATCCCTCTGGCGCGGGCGCACCGTGGGTGGAACGCGATGTTCTCGTGGCTCCCTTCAACGACCTCGCCACGACGGCCTCCACCCTTCGCGATCATGCCGGCGACCTGGCCGGAGTGATCGTCGAACCGCTCCATCGGTGCATCGCGCCCGACCCCCAATTTCTCCGAGGTCTGCGGGAACTCACCCGCACCCTGGGCATCCCCCTGATTTTCGACGAAGTGGTGACCGGGTTCCGACTCGCGCTCGGAGGTGCCCGCGAATATTACGGCGTAACGCCCGATCTCGTCGCCTATGGAAAGGCCCTCGGGGGCGGCTTCCCCCTCGGAATGTACGGCGGCAATGCCGCGCTGATGGAGGTGGTGGATGAGCACCGCCTTCCAGGCCCCCGCTACGCCTGGTCCGCCTCCACCACCGGCGGAAATCCCGTGTCCTGCGCCGCCGCGTGGGCGGCCCTGGATATTTTTTCGGAGCCCGGGTTCCACGAGCGGATGCACGCCCAGGGACGACTTCTTCGACGCGGACTCACCGAAGCTCTGGCGGACGCCTGCACTCCGGGACAGGTCCTCGGCGACGGTCCGCTCGGGCAGGTGGCATTTTCTGAAAAACCCGTCACCGACCAGGCATCCTGGCTGGCGAGCGACCGGAAACGCTCCCGCGCCATGATGCTGGAATTAGTCCGCCAAGGGGTCTTTCTCAACCCCATGGGGACGAAACTCTATCTTTCGGCCGCACACACCCCCGAGGATATCGGGGAATTTTGCCGCCGCTTCCGCAACGCCCTCGCCGCCACGTCGCCGACTCCATGAACCCGGCTCGAAGGCTGATTTTCGGATCGCTCGCCGCAATGGCAGTCTTGGTGGGGCTGCTGTTCTGGCGGCCCGCAAACCAGACCAACGCCGCCCGGAAGGAACCGCTGCTGGTGTATTGCGCCGCCGGCCTGAAAGGCCCCGTGGAGCAGGTCTCCCACGACTACGAGCGCCGAACCGGCGTCCCGGTGCAACTCCAGTTCGGTGGATCCGGACTCCTGCTCAACAATCTCAAGGTCGCAAGGCGGGGGGACTTGTTCATCGCGGCAGACAACTCCTATCTCGAGGCTGGCCAGTCCAACGGGATCCTCCGGGAAATCATTCCCCTCGCACGGATGACCGCAGTGATCGCGGTCGCCAAGGCGAACCCGAAACAGATCACCACGCTCGCCGATCTCGCAGCGCCGACAGTGGAGATCGGCTCCGCGAATCCCGACGCCGCCGCCATCGGACGGCTCACCCAGCGTGCGCTGGAGGCCTCGGGCCATTGGCGGACGCTCCAGCCCCACATCAAGGTCCTGAAACCCACGGTCAATGACGTGGCGAACGATGTGAAACTGGGAACGGTGGATGCCGGGATCGTCTGGGACGCCACCGTGAACCAGTATCCGGAACTGGCGGCCGTCCGCTCCCCCGAACTCGAGAGCGCCGTGGCGGAGGTGGGTGTGGGTGTCCTGAGTTTCTCGGAGCAGCCCGCGGCGGCGCTGCGATTCGCCCGCTTCCTGGCGTCCCGCGAATTTGGACTTCCGGTGTTTCGGACCAATGGCTTCGTCACAGTGGCGGGCGATTCTTGGACGGAACAACCCCAGGTCGTCCTCTACAGCGGAGGCGTCAATCGCGTGGCCATCGAGGCGACGTTGCGTGAATTCGAGACGCGCGAAGGCGTCACCATTAACCGGGTGTACAACGGATGCGGCATCCTGACGGCGCAGATCCGGTCCGGACAACGTCCCGACGCCTATTTCGCCTGCGACGTTTCCTTCATGACCAATGTCGCGCCCCATTTCCTCCGTCCGGTCGAAATCTCCCAAACCCGGATGGTGATACTCACGCGACCGGGCAACCCAAAATCCATCCAGAGCCTCAAGGACCTGGCGCAGCCCGGGTTGATCCTCGGCATTGCCAATGAACAGCAAAGCGCCCTCGGAGCCCTGACCGTGCGCCTCCTGCGGGCGGAAGGTCTCCTCGATCGAGTCCTGCCCAACGTCCGTGTGCAGACGCCCACGGCGGACCTGCTCGTGAACCAGCTCCGCACCGGGGCACTCGACGTCGCCCTCGTCTATGCCGCCAATGCCAGCCAGGTGAAGGGAATCCTCGAGATCATTGAACTGCCCCAGGATTCGGCGCTGGCGACCCAGCCCTATGCCGTCGGACGGGATTCGCAGCATCCGCGGCTGATGGAGCGACTGCTCCAGCACCTCAGGTCCCCGGCCTCGCGCGCCCGTTTCGAGCAGTCCGGATTCCGTTGGCGGGATGTGCCCTCGGAACAATGAACGGAAGTCCCATTCCTCCGGGCACCGAACCTGCGCCACGGAAGCGACTCCTTCACCCGGATCACGTCTTCCTGCTGTCCTTCTCGATCCTTGGGGGCAGTTACCTGCTGCTCCTTCTGTCCACACTGGTCGCAGACCTCGCCTACACGTCCCCGGGGCATTTGTGGCGCGCTCTCCAAAGCCCGGAAATTCGATACGCCATCCGGCTGAGCCTCCTGAGCTGTACGTTGACCGCGCTGCTGTCCCTCTGGGTGGCGGTTCCCATCGGTTACCTCATGGCCCGCCTCCGGTTTCCCGGGAAGGGTCTCGCCGACGCGCTCCTCGATATTCCGATCGTTCTCCCGCCCCTGGTCATCGGATTGAGCCTGCTCATCCTTTTCCAAACCCCTGCCGGACGCGCTGTGGAACGATGGATCCCGGTCACCTATGCCGTGCCCAGCGTGATTCTCGCCCAGTTCATGGTCGCCTGCGCCTTCGCCGTGCGAACCCTCCGGGCCACGTTTGAGCAGATCAGTCCGCGCCACGAACAGGTCGCGCGCACGCTCGGCTGTTCGCGAAGCCAGGCGTTTTGGATGGTCGTGCTCCCGGAGGCGCGCCGCGGCGTCCTGACGGCGGGAACCCTGGCCTGGGCCCGTGCCCTCGGTGAATTCGGTCCGATCCTGATCTTCTCCGGGGCCACCCGGATGAAGACCGAGGTCCTGTCGACCACGGTCTTCCTCGAACTCAGCGTGGGAAACCTCGAGGCCGCCGTCGCGGTTTCCCTGCTCATGGTCGCGGCGGCCGCCGCGGTGCTTCTTCTCATCCGGACCCAGGGCCTCGAAAACACCCTGGGCCGGCCCCTCTGACATGATCGCCCTCGAACAGGTCACCGTGGGCATGGGCGGATTCGAGCTCCGCCAGGTTTCCTTCACCATCCCGCAGGGAGGCTACGGCGTGCTGATGGGACGCACCGGATCGGGAAAGACGACACTGCTGGAGGCGATCTGCGGACTTCGGCCCATCCGCTCGGGCATCATTCGACTGCACGGTCGCGAGGTGACTCGACAATCCCCCGCCGAACGCGGCGTGGGATTCGTTCCCCAGGAAGGTGCCTTGTTCGGGCATCTGACTGTTCGTGAACACCTCGAGTTCGCCCTGGTCGTCCGACAGTGGACCCGGGCCGCCATCCGGGATCGCGTGGAGGAAATCTCCACGTGGCTTGGACTCACCCCCCTCTTGAATCGAAGGCCCGCCGGGCTCAGCGGAGGGGAAACCCAGCGGGTAGCCCTCGGAAGGGCCCTCTCCTTTCAACCCTCGGTGCTGTGCCTCGACGAACCGCTGAGCGCGCTCGACGATGAAAGCCGCTCGGAAATCTGTTCGGTGCTGGAATCAATCCATCAACGCACTGGCGTCACGGTCCTGCACATCACCCACAATCGCACGGAGGCCGAACGCCTCGCCAGCACGCTCCTTCGGATCCATGACGGAACCATCCAACTCCAGGTACCTCCCGCGTCCCGCTGAGTCCCTTCCGGAACTCGACGCTTCCGAGCGGGACGTCCGATCCTGGCAATTCGACGTGGATGGCTTCGGCGAACTGGGTCAACGACGCCTCCAGGCGGCGACCGTCCTGATCTCCCGCGTCGGCGGCCTCGGCGGCATGGTTGCCCTTGAACTCGCCGCTGCCGGGATCGGGGGAATGCTCCTCGCGCACGGAGGCGACCTCCGGGCGAATGACCTCAACCGCCAGATCCTGATGTCCCATTCCGGGATTGGACGTCCCCGCATCGGCCTCGCCGTCGAACGCCTCCACGCCCTGAATCCCCGGGTAAAAATCCGGGCGGTCCCCTCCAATATTGCGGAATCCAATGTCCGTGATTTGGTGGCAGCCGCGGACGTGGTCGTGGACTGCGCCCCGCTGTTTGAAGAACGCTATCTCCTGAATCGGGAGGCCGTCGCCCAGCGGAAGCCAATGATCGAGTGCGCCGTCTATGGGCAGGAATTTCACCTCACCACCATTCTCCCCGGGGAAACCCCATGTCTTCGGTGCCTGTACCCCGAACCTTCCCTCACCTGGGTCCGGAAATTTCCGGTATTGGGCGCCGTTTCCGGCGCGGGCGGATGCCTCGCCGCGATGGAGGTGATCAAGCTGATCTCGGGATGCGGAGAAATCCTCCGGGGCCGACTGCTGGCCATGGATCTCCGCACCCTCCAGGTCACAAAGGTGCGAATCCGAAGGCTTCCCCGTTGTCTCGATTGCGGTGATGTCTAGGGTTGGGGGTCGCGGCGGCATGAAGCGAATCCTTTCCCTGTTGCTGGTATCTGGAGCGGTGCTGGACTTCCCGGTCCAGGCATGCCGCTATTCGATCCGGGATACCGGTTTTGTGGATTTCGACGCCGCCGTCTACCGGCTTCAGTGGAAGCCCGGCGCCATGCCCAAGGAAACAGCGGCGCTGCTGCTGCAGAACGCCGCCGGCATATTTCTGGATGCGAACCTTGAATTGGCACCGACGGAATCCCTGCCGGAGGGGACGGGCCTACAGCTGGTAGATGCCACGGGTCGCCCACTGCGCATCAGCAGTCCGGACAAACTCCCCGGGGACGCACCGGGGGTGCAACAGTTGCTGGAATCCATCGCAAGTTCTCCCGCCCGGCGTCACATACAAACCGAAGCGCTCCGATCCTTCGCGGTGGTCGTCGTCGTCGATGGAACCAATGCCGCTTCGAACTCCCGGGCACTCGAGGCCACCCGCACTGCCATTGCCTCCGTGGAGCGACTGATGCCTTCGATGCCCAAGCCGGTTTCCGTGCCTCCGCAGTGGGTGGAGATCTCCGCCGCCGAACTGCCCGGGGAGTCGGTGCTCCTTTGGGGACTCGGAATGGTCCCCGAACCCACCGGGGATCCCAGGCTGGCGATCGTTTACGGCCGGGGCCGCAGGCTCGGCGAACCCCTCGAGGGGCCGGCGATCACCCGGACTGCACTCCAGGAGCGGCTCGTGCTGATCGGACAGGATTGCGAATGCGATCTGGACCGGTCCTGGCTCAAAGGTCCGGTCCTTCCCGGCCGCTGGGATCGCGGCCTGCAGGAAGGCGCCGCCAAGTCGCTGGGCTTCGACCCGGAGAACCCGATGGTGCGCTCGGAGGTCAGCCGGATCGTGCTCCGCGGCGACGGCGATCGGAAACGCCCCAGTCGCCCATCCAGCGCCCTCGCCCTGGGTTATTCAGAGGAGCCTGTGGACGACGCGGCGGGAACCACTCCCACCCCCGAAACCGCGGCACAACCCAACGCAACGAATGTCATTGCGACGCCGTTGAATCCCTCGCCCACCTGGACGAAGAGCCTGGAAGCCGGCAGAACCTGGTGGGTGTTTGGAGCGGGACTGACCGCCGCAGTCCTCGCCGGGATCGGGGTGGCCCTACGCGGATTTCGGCGCCAACCATGAACGTCCCCGCACTCATTTTACGGGAACTGGGACACCGCCGGCTGCAGGCGGCACTGACCCTGTTGGGCCTGACCATCGCCGTGGCCCTGCTGACCGCGGTGCAACTCGTCACCAGTGCGGCGGAACGCGAAACACGGCGGGTGATGCGCGACCTCGGATTCAATCTCCGGATTGTTTCGCGTGACACCGACCCTGCCTATTTCTGGCGCGAGGGCCATTCGGACCGAACCCTCCCGGAATCCTCCATCCAGTCCTTGGCGGCCCAGCATGGAATCTTCATCACTTTCAATCACCTGACCCCCACCCTGGAGCGACGTGCGGTCATCCAGGGGCACGATGCCCTGATCACGGGACTCGGCCCTTCCGTGATCGGCCCGGGAGAGAAGAAGCAGCCCATGGGGTTCGTGATTCCCAATGGCAGTTTCTTCCTGGGCGCCACGATTGCCCGTTCCCTGGGAGCAGAACGCGGCGGAACGGTGACACTTTCCAATCGGACGTTTCGAGTGGAACGGGTCCTGTCTGAGAGCGGAACCGAAGACGATGTCCGAATCTTCACGTCTCTATCCGACGCCCAGTCCCTGCTGCAGCTGCCTGGACAGATCAGTGAAATCAAGGCGGTGGACTGCCTTTGCCTGACGCCCGACCAGGATCCCCTGGGCCAGATTCGGAAGGCCCTCGCCAGAGCTCTTCCGGAGGCCACCGTTTTCCAGGTCCGCCACCTGGCCGAGGCCCGCGCCCGTCAGCGTAGAATGACAGAGCACTTCACCCAATTCGCCGTCCCGATGACCCTGGGTGCCGCCGCGATTTGGACCGGCCTCCTCATGATGCTCAACGTCCGCGAGCGTCGTTCGGAGATCGGGTTGTGGCGTGCCCTGGGATCCGGCTCCGCGTCCGTTGCCGCTCTCTTCCTCGGCCGGGCCATACTTCTTGGAATCATGGCCGCCGCGTTGGGGTGGGCCTTCGGCACCGGAGCCGCCCTTCGATGGGGTCCGGGGCTCTTCCCGGTGACTTCGGGAGCGCTGTCCGCAGACTGGGGATTTCTCCGAATCGCACTGCTGACAACACCTGCCCTTGCCGCTGCGGCCTCGTTTTTACCCTCCATGATGGCGGTGGCGCAGGATCCGGCAGACACCCTACGCGCCGACTAGCCCCATGCTTTCCTGCCGTCAACTCAACCGGGATTACTGCGGACCAAACGGCACGTTGCCCGTGCTCCGGGATCTCTCATTCGAAGCAGCCCGGGGTGAGCTTCTGGTGATCCGCGGTCCGAGCGGAGCCGGAAAGACCACCCTGCTCCTTACCCTTGGAGGAATGCTGCGCCCCGACTCCGGCACGGTGACCGTGGACGGACAGGACCTTTATTCTCTCTCCGCGGCCGCGCGGTCCCGCCTCCGCGCCCACCAAATTGGTTTTGTATTCCAGCTGTTCCACCTCGTCCCCTATCTGAGCGTCCTGGAAAACGTGCTCGCCGGATTGCCCGGTTCGGTGGATGGCGCGCAGCGGAAGCGGGCATCAGGTTTGCTCAAGGAACTGGGCCTCGCCTCGCGGGAGAACCACCGCCCCGCGGCACTCAGTGCCGGCGAACGGCAACGAACCGCGCTGGCCAGGGCCCTGATCAAGGAACCCCGTGTGATGCTCGCCGACGAACCCGCCGGAAACCTCGACCCCGCCAATGGCGCCCTGGTCTTCCAACACCTGGAGGCCTACCGACGCAACGGCGGCACCGTGGTTGTAGTTACCCACGGAACCGACTCCATTCCGGCATCCGCACGACGACTCCGACTCGAGAACGGCAAACTTTGGGAAGATTCCCTGGCTCCGAGGACCTCATGATATCTCGCAAAGAACCGTTTCTTCCAAAGAAGGCCCCCGGGTGGCTGGCGTTCCTCGTCTGCTTCGGGGCAGTCGCCGCGGATTGGCCAACCTACCGGGCGGACAATTCCCGAAGTGGTGTCAGCACGGATCCTGTCCCCGGCGTGGTTTCTGAAGCCTGGGTCTGGCATTCCCAGCATCCACCCCGACCCGCATGGCAGGGCGAAGCCAAATGGGATGGCTGGAACAAGGTCTTCGACATGAAGGCGCGCCAGACCTTCGACCGCGCGTTCCACGTCGTGGTATCCGGAAACAAGGCCTATTTCGGGTCCTCTGCGGACGACAAGGTCTACTGTCTCGATACCACCACCGGGCGGGAGCTTTGGAACTTCTACACCGAAGGGCCGGTCCGACTGGCCCCCACGGTCGCCGAGGGACGCGTATACGTGGGTTCCGACGACGGTCATGTTTACTGCCTCGACGCCCAGGATGGTCATCCGATTTGGAACGTGCGCGCCGCGCCTTCAGACCGCCGAATCCCCGGAAATGGACGCCTGATCTCCGCCTGGCCGGTCAGATCCTCCGTGGTGATTGCCGACGGTACGGCCTACGCAACCGCGGGGATGTTTCCATCTGAAGGGGTTCATCTTCTGGCTCTGGATGCGGTCACCGGAGCCGAGCGCTGGCGCCAGGTTCAGACGGACCTCCCGGCGCAGGGCTACCTTCTGGCGTCCGCCACCCGCCTTTACATTCCCGCTGGACGGGACAATCCGGTCGTCTGCGACCGGGCCACCGGCAAGCGGATCCGGGTGGTCGATGGAAACGGCGGAACCTACGCACTACTGGCAGGCGGCGATTCCTTGGTTTTCGGGCCTGGAAAAACGGGGCAACTCAACGCGCTCGAGGATGGACCGTCGGACCAACTCGCCACGTTTCAGGGAAACCAAATGATTGTTGCGGGGGACCGCTCCTATCTGCATTCGGACACGGAACTCAGTGCCCTCGACCGTGGGCGTTACCTGCAGTTGGCGCGGGATCGAAAGTCCATCAGCCGCCAGCAGGGGGAAATCCAAAAGGCCCTCCGGAAGCTGGATGCGGTCGCGGGGAGCGATTCCGAGAAGGCCAAACTGAAATCCGAACTCGCAGAACTGGGGGTGAAGCTGGATGCCCGCACGCAGTCCATGGAGGAATGCCTCGCCTGGAAGATTCCCTGCCGATGGCCGCTTACTCTTGTGCTGGCGGGCAACACGCTCGCCGCTGGCGGACAAAATGAAGTGGCGGGAATTCAGGCTTCCGACGGCAAGATCCTTTGGACACGCCCGGTAGAAGGGGCCGCCTACGGAATCGCCGCCTCGGGAGGTGCCTTGTTTGTCAGCACCGATAACGGATCCATCCATTGCTTCCGAGGTACAAATCAACGTGCCTCCCTCAAGCCGCCCACCACGCTGGAATCCCGCACACCATGACGCTCTCCATTCCCCCAAGCCCGGGCGGAAACCTCCGCGCGCGTCCGTCTTCGGGATCACTTGCCTGGACCCTGGTCGCGTGGCTCCTCGCCGCTCATTCGTTCTTCCTCCTCCAGGCCGCCACGGAAACTGGTCTCCTGGCCCACTGGCAGCTGAGTCCCGAATGGAAGCAGGGTACCGATCTCAAGGCGGTGTCCGGTCCCACAATCCCCTCCATCGGCGTTCGCCGGTTCACCGCGGATCCCAAACCAGGCCACCTCGAATTTGGACCGGGAGTCCCCGGCCTTCTCGTCGCCGACAACCCGGACAAGGATTTCCTGCCTCGAACCGCGATGAGCCTTGAGGCCTGGGTCCGAATCGATGAACCGGAAGCCTTCGAAGGGATTGTCAGCTACTTCGACGACCGGGCCGGAGACTTCCGGGGCCTGCTGCTCGGAGTAAGGGACCAGCGATTCATCTTCGCCCTCTCCACCGGGGAATCATCCGGATCGTCGGAACTCAAAGCCTCCGAGGCGGTCGAGCGTCGTCACTGGTACCATCTGGCCGCCACCTTCGATGGACGGACAAGGCGCCTGTACGTGAATGGAACCCTCGCCGCGGCCGCGACGAACAGCCCCGCGGAGATCAGGTTCCCCGACGCAGCGCCGTTCCTAATCGGAAGCGTCCGTGCCGGCGAGGGAAGCAACCCACTCCAGGGAGCCATCCACGAAGTGCTCCTCTACCGGCGCGCCTTCGATGCGAACGAAGTCCTGGAACGTTTTCAGCGTCGCAGGGCGGAATTCCCCCTACCAGCCCCAGCGGCGGCCCCCCTCCGAATTTCCTTCGGTCCCTTCGCGGAATTGAAGCGACCCGGCTCCGCAAAGATCGTCTGGGAGGCCAACCCCGGACAACGCAGCCAAATCGTTCTGGAGGATGGGACCGACGTTCAAATCCAGGACGCCGCCCCCGAGTCCACGGGCACCCGGGTCGCCCTTCTGAGCCACCTCCAACCGAACCGGGAATACCACTATCGAATCCTCAGTCCCACAGCGGAGGGCGCGACGGCACAAACCCGTCGCTACCTTCTGGATACCAGCTTCGATTATTCACCCCTGCCCGTTCCGGGTGGAAAGGATTCCCAGAACCCGGCTAACAAACCCGTCCGAGAAGTGGCCGCCCATATTCTCCAGAGATCCGGGCTCCGGGACGGCTATTGCGTCCTTCTCGGGGCCGGAGACCCGCGACTCGCACTCGAATTGGTCCGGCAAAGCCAGTTCCAGGTGGTCGTGCTGGACGACGACGACAGCCGCATCGCGGCTGCACGACGCTATTTGGACGAGGGTGGCGCCTATGGTGTCCGGGCGAGTGTGCATCGGATGGCACCGGGTCCGCTTCCCTACGGCGACTATTTCGCCAACCTGGTCGTCTCGGGTTCGTCCCTGACGTCGGATCGTCCGCCAGGAATGAGCGCATCGGAGGTATTCCGAATCCTCCGGCCCGAAGGCGGTACATTTCTGTTGGGAGAACTGAGTGCGTCGACGCGCCCTGAATGGGAACGATGGATCCGGATGGAGGCCCAGTGTCCCGACCCCGTTCCGACGGAAGATGCGGCCTGGATGCAGTTCCGGAGACCCCGCCTCGCGGGTGCCGGCGAGTGGAGCCATCAATACGGAAGCGCCGACAACACGGCCACCAGCATGGACGACCTCGTGGGTGGCGATCTCCAGGTCGCGTGGTGGGGAGACCCCGGACCGCGTCCGATGCCGGATCGCGGTAATCGGAACCCGGCCCCGCTCAGCGTCCAGGGGCGCCTCTTCATTCAGGGCAACCGGATCCTGTTCGGACTCGATGCCTACAATGGAACCATCCTGTGGACTCTGTCCGCGCCTGAGGTTCGTCGAGCCAATGTGACCCGGGATTGCAGCAACATGGCAGCGGCAGGGAATCACCTTTATGTCGTCCAAGGACGTTGGCTGCTCAACCTCAACGGGCAGTCCGGCACCGTGCTTCACCGGTACGCCGCAGATGGCGATGGATCCAAGGGGGACTTCGATTGGGGTTACGTAGCGGCGGTTGGGGACCGAATCATTGGGAGTCGGCAGAAGCAGGACGCCGCCTACCTGGGGGACGACGGGGAGTGGTACGAAGACTTCGATGACCAGCAGACCAGCCGGGTGACCAGTGACCTGCTTTTTTCCCTCGATCCCGAGACGGGGGACCGCCATTGGACCTACTCCGGCGGGGTTATCCTGAATTCAACGCTGACGATTGCCGATGGAATGATCCTGTTCCTCGAAAGCCGAAGTCCAAAGGCGATTGCGGCGGCGGGAAGCCGGTTGACCCACGAGCAGCTGACCGACCAATTCCTCGTCGCCCTGGATCTGAAGACCGGGAAAAAGCTCTGGGAAAAGGGGCATGACTTCAGCGGCTGCCAGTACATGACCTACCTGGTTTACAATCAGGGCACGGCCATCATCACCGGAACCGATCAGGAAAAAAGGTTCCACACCTTTGCCTTCAGCGCCCCGGCGCCCGGGCTTTCCGGTGGCGACGACCTGGAGAAATCGATTCCCGGCCGGCTGCTGTGGTCGGACACCCACAAGGAAGACAAGGGCCATCACAGCGGGCACCTCCAACATCCGCTGGTTCTTGACCAGGTCTTCTTTTCCGACCAGCGGGCATTCGACCTTCGATCCGGAAAACTCCTTCGAATGGATCTCCCGGAACGCCGGGGCTGCGGCATCATGTCCGCGTCCCACCGGGCGGTATTCTTCCGGCATCATTATCAGGGCGTCTGGGATCTGGCGACCAACCGGCGTTCCCAGTTTGAAGGCATCCGAACCGGCTGCTGGCTCGGAATGATTCCCGCGGGCGGCATGCTCCTGGCTCCAGAAAGCAGTGCAGGATGCTCCTGCACCCACGCGATTCAAATCTCCGTCGCCTACGCGCCCAAGGCGGCCACCCCGAGATAAACCGGCATCCATCACCCTTTCTCCATGATCCCCTGCTCCACCACCCCCTTCACCGTCAATGGTCGAACCTACACTCCCCCGGCCCGCCCCGTGGCGGTGATCTGTCTGGACGGTTCCGCCGACGAATATCTGGATGCCGCCCTCGCCCGGGGACGCATGCCCCACCTCGCCCGCATCAGCGTCTCGGGTTGGCGCGGACTCGCCCGGGGTGCCATGCCCAGCTTCACCAACGTCAACAACAGTTCGATCGTCACGGGAGTGCCGCCTTCCGTTCACGGCATTGGAGGGAACTTCTTTTACGACACGGCCAGTGGCCAGGAGGTGATGATGAACTCCGCCGCATTTCTGAGGGCCGAGACCCTGTTTCCCGCCGCACAACGGGCAGGTCGAAAAGTCGCTGTCGTCACGGCGAAGGAAAAACTCCGGGACATCTTCGCCCACGGACTGATCCGGGAGGGAGGGATTGCCTTTTCCTCGGAGCGCGCGGGCCAGGCCGTTCCGGCCACTCACGGTGTGGGCGACGTGGAGGCCCTCGTCGGGCCCACTCCCCCCATCTACAGCGGTGAAGCCTCCATTTATGTGCTCCGAGCGGGCGTACGCCTCCTGGCGGCAGGCCGGGCCGATTTTCTCTATCTTTCCACGACCGACTTCATGCAGCACAAGTTTGGACCGGAGGCGCCGGAAGCCCTCGACTTCTATGGAGCCGTCGACGCCGAACTGGGAGCCCTCCTCGATGCCAATGCCGTAGTGGGATTGACCGCCGACCATGGGATGAATGCAAAGCAACTCCCCAACGGATCGCCGAACGTCATCTTCCTGGAAACGGAACTGACCGAACGCTTCGGATCCGGTTTTCGTGTGATCCTTCCCATCACTGACCCCTACGTCGTGCATCATGGGGCGCTGGGGTCTTTCGCCCAGGTTCATCTTCCGCCAGGAACGGGAGCGTCCCTAGAAATCGCGGAGTGGCTTCGATCCCGCTCGGGCATCACCGAGGTCCTGCCCCGCGAGACTGCGGCCCGCTTGATGGAGCTTCCGTCCGACCGGATGGGCGACCTCGTTGTCTGTTCGGGACGCAATGTTGTTCTCGGACGGACTCCGGCTTATCACGACCTGAAAGCAATCGAAGGTGGGCTGCGATCCCATGGAGGGCGCTACGAGGAGATGGTTCCCTTCGTGGTGAGCGAACCTCTGAGTCCCACCTATCGGTCCCGGGCCCAGGGGGACCCCCGCAACTTCGACATCTTTGAATTCACGGTGAACGGGACCCACTCCTGAACCGGCCGTCCACCGGGGCGAAACCCGGGGCCCTTGCCGGCAGGGTTCCCATCGCGGTAGCCGGTCGGACCCAACGATCGATCCCGTTATCCGGGTCCGGGTTCGCCGGAACCGGGACCTCCCCCTTCCCGCAATTCCAGCCGGAGAACAAACTCCGTCCCTTTGGGTCCGGTCTCCTCCAACTCCAAAGTGGCGCCGAGACTCCTCGCCAATTGCTGGCTCAGAGCCAGCCCCAATCCCGTCCCGCCCTCCTTCTCCGTCACCACGGGGGTGAATAAACGCTCTCGGACGGATTCCGGCAGTCCACCGCCGTCGTCCCGCACCCGAAACTCCAGGTATTCCGGAGTCTCCGTCGCCCGAATTCGCACCACCCCGCCGGAGGGTGACGCCTGCACGGCATTTCGGACGAGGTTTTCCAGAATGAGCAGGGACACGTTGGCATCCCGATTGGGAATCGGCCGCCCGGCCTTCACAGAGGACTCCAATCGAACCGAGTTTTCACGGGACAACGACGCTTCCCGGTGCACCAGAATATCGAGCAGTTCCTGCGGGCTGATCTCGTACCGGATCAGGCCCGAGTCCTCTCGAAGCACTCCGGTGACGGCGTCGATCATCGCCTGCATCCGCCGGGTGGAATCCGCCGCCTCAGACCATTCCACACCGGAATCGGGAGACGGCCCCTTGGCTCCGGTGGAAACAAACTGACGCAGCCCGGCGAGGGGATTCTTCAATCCATGGATGAGGTGCGAGGTCACCGCACCCACCGCCGCCGTCTTGGCAGCAAGCGTCAGCTCCCGATTGACGCGGATGAGCCGTCGCTGGGTCTCCGCCAGTTGGTGAAAGACAAACGCCAGTGCCACGGTCATTGCTCCTCCCGCCAGGAGGAAAGCCAGTCGGGATTGCCGGCGCAGGGTCGCGTCCAACGATTCGTATTCGGCCTTCAATCCGGACGCATCGAGAAGGAACTTGGCATAGGCTTCAGGCGTCCCATCCGCAGCCCGAATGGGAACAATCACCTCCAGCATGGGCTTTCGGCCAACCTGGCCGGTTCCGGACAGATCCGGCACGGCATCGGAGTCGAGCTCCTCGACGGTGCCATAACGACTGACGGGAGCTCCCTTGCGGACTTCCTCAACCTGCCGGGAGGAAAGGTCCGAGTCCCCCCCCAGCGGAGACAGGGGGGCGTTGAAGACACCGTTGGTGTCGTAAAGATTGAGCGATTGAACCCACGGCAACTCCGGAAGAACTGCCGTTTCCAACAGGGCCACCAGGTCATCCCCAAACGGACCTCCCCGGGAAAGGCGGAGTTTCTCGTTCAAGAGACCGGAAACCAGGGTGGCATCCCTGCGGGCAAGCTGGTTGCGCAACTGGATTCGGAGCGAGTTGCGGGTGAAATTCACCGCCAACGCCAGCAATACCAGCGCGAGCAGGATGCCCAGCGCTGGAAGCCAACGCGATGACAGCAGCGGTCTCAACCAGAGACCCCGGGCTCAGAATTCGAACTCGAATCCCGCCGCCGAGGTCGTGGCACCGTAATTGTCCTGAGGCGTGTTGGCGATGGAAGTTTCCCAGGAGAACCGGACAAAAGACCGGACGTGGTCCGTAATCTCGTAGGACGCTTGGAGCCCAACCGAGTATTCCTGCCGGTCCCGAAGCGTCGATTCCTCCGGTGCACTCGTCTGTTCGGTGTACTGGTACCAGCTCGCCGCGCCATCCAGGGAAAGGATCCAACGTCCAAGGTTGGCCTGAATTCCGGCTCCGACCCGGAACCTATTGTAATTGTAGTACCCGGTGCCGTTGTCCCTCGCGGTGGTAAACCCGGACGAGAGCGTCGTCCGCCACTGCTTTTCCCGATCCCAATACTGCTGCCACTTTCCATTGACCGTGTTGAGCTGGAGGTGCTCCACCACCAGTGTCACTGGATTGATGACTTCCCCCCCGGGAGTGAGAAGCGGGGTTGCCGTGGAATAAACCCGTTCGGACCACGAGTACCCAATCGAGGCCGTGGAACCATTCCGAAGGCGTCGGGTCAGAAGCAATTGCGGTCCAGCCTCCAGAAAACCGTCCGGCGCCACCGACAGTCCCTGATACGTCAGCGGCAGTTCGATTCCTGCAAGCCAGTTGGTTCCGATCCGCCCGGAGAAATTCGGGCGGAAAATCACGGTGTTCCCTTGAACCTGCTCGGGGCCCTTCGGATACGCCCCCAATTCCGACAAGTCGACCACCTGATTGGCGTACATCCAGATCAGATTGCCGCCCGCATTCCACCAGGACGGCGATTCATGCTCGTAGCTGAACTGGGAAAGGAAGTTTTGCTGCCCCGGAACGTCCTCATTGCTGAAATACCGCCGATCATCACCGCTGAGGAAGATGCTGGCAGTGTCGCCGTCCGTCGGAAGCCGGAAGAATAAGAGATCTCCGCCGTACTCGAAGAACGCAGCCGGGTGCCGCGCCTCGGACTGGAATGCAAGGGACGGATTGCTGTTGTATCCGCCGCTGGTGCGCAGCGTCAGGGTGGAATCCCAGAGTACGAACGGCGATGGCTCCGCCATCGGTTCAGGAAATTGCACCTGACCTCCTTGCAGGTGCGTGTACAGAACGGCGGACAGGGCGGCCTGCACGAACACCGAGGAACAGCTCGTGGGACGTCGGATCAAAACAGTAGGACCTGCGGCAACCTTGAAGACGCCGCCCTTCCCCTGTCAAACAAACCGGGTCCATTTTCCAAACGAACCGTCTCGCACCACACTACTTCTTCGGACGATTCCGAAGTCCACTTTCCCCGAGACCTTCCTCAAAAGGCCGCGAGGAACTGAGCGTCTTCTGAACCTCCTTGATGCGCTCCTTGAGCTCCGCACGAATCTGACGCGTCTGCTGAAGAAACTCAGCACGATTGGCCTTCATCTGCTCCTTGAGCTTCTCCCGTTCACTCTTGGAAGCACCCTCGGCACGCTTCCAAACCTCCTTTTGACGCTCCACGTAGTTTTGAGCCCGGGTTCGGAAATCTTCCGCCAACCCTTTGACTGAATCCGGAAGCTCCACGTTGGAGGGAAGCTTGAGATCCGGAACTTCAACACCTGTCGCCGGCTCGGCCACCGCCGCACGGACCTCCTGCCGCCCACTCGCCCCCTCCGCAGCCTCCAGAGCTCGGGCCGTCAACAGCCCCAGCAACAGAACAGCCACCTTCAAGTGCGTAATCGGCTTCATGGATTCCAGTTCAACCCCTTCGCCCGAACGATAATTATCAGGCCGAATGAGATCTGCCACTCCAGAATGTCAGCTAGCGCAGTGCCAAACCAAACCTCCAGGGAACTAAAATCGTAAAACACTCAAGCAGAGGATAATAGACACTAAAATAGGTAAAGCCACATACGAAACAGGCTCAAGGAATATGGCGAAGGTTCTCAGTCTCCCGACGGTTGGGGATTTGCACCCAATTCGCCGGACGTCGGTGGCTCTCCGGATTTCCCCGAATCCTTCCACCCGCCTAATCGATATCGGAGGTAGTCTCGGGAAACACCCAGCTTGCGGGCGGCCCGGGAAACATTCCCCCGGGTTTCGGCGAGGGCATGCTCAATCAATCTCAAGATCGCTTGTTCCAGGGAGAATCCAGATTCGGGAAACCGAAAGGTCGGATTAAACCAATCCTCTTTAGAAGGCAGCCCGGGCGCCGCAACGTCGCCGGAACCGGTTCCCATTGCATTCCCTGTGGGTGGTGCTCCCCCAGCGCCGATCAATTGATCCAAGTTCAGGGCATCCCCGTCTTCAAAAACCAGGGCTCTTTCCAATTCATGCGCCAGTTCCCGGACATTTCCCGGCCACCCGTATCCCAAAACGCGCCGACGTCCTAAGTCGGACAGGGGGCGAACGGGAATGCGATGGCGACGCACCAGTCGGGCGATAAGAGATTCGGCCAATCGAAGCACATCGTCGCCCCGCTCCCGAAGGGGAGGAAGCACCACCCGAAACAGATCCAAACGGTGGAAGAGATCTTCCCGAAAGCGGCCTTCCCGAACCAAATCCCGCAGATCTCGATTCACGGCGGCGACCACTCGCACTTCGACGGGAATATCCCGGTTCCCCCCCACTCGACGAACCCGTCGATCCTCCAAAACCGTGAGCAACTTGGCCTGGAGCGGAAGGCTAAGGGACGCCAGTTCATCGAGGAACAGGGTACCCCCATTGGCGGCCTCAAACAGGCCCATCCGGGCACTGCGCGCATCGGTAAATGCCCCTTTCTCGTGCCCAAACAACTCGGACTCCGCAAGATTCTCGGGGATGGCCGCACAATTGGCTTCCACCAGCGGGGAAGACGCCCGGGGACCCTCATTGTGAATCCATCGCGCAATGGTCGTCTTTCCTGTTCCGGTCTCACCCTGGACCAGAACGGGAGGCGGCGTCGCTCCTGCGCCATGAAGCCGCTGGTCGGCGGCCAGGATTCGCTGAAGTTGCGTCTCCAGTCCGGCCATCGCCGCTCCGAAGAAAAACCCCGACTCCGGTGAATCCGAGCGCCGGTGCTCGGCAACGCGGACGGCCTGTCGCTGCTGTCGCGCTCTCGCCAAGGTCAAGGCCAGAGCCTCCGGCTCGAACGGCTTGGTGAGGTAATCCAATGCCCCCAACTTCATGGCAGCCACCGCGCCTGCCACGCCGCCCGCGGCGGTCATCACAATCACCCCTGCCGTGGAACCGAAAACACCGTCTCTGAGAAGATCCGTCCCGGTCCCATCCGGCAAATTGACGTCAAGAAGCACGTAGTCGAAGCCTAGTTCCGACGCCAATTGTCGGGCCACCCGCAGGGAATCCGCCTGCGACACGTCAGCTCCCATGCCCTCCAGCGTCGCGGCGAGATGCCGCCTCAGCAGCGGCTCATCATCGACCACCAATATATTGAATCCCGACAAGGCTCCCGACCGCATGCGCATAGGATGACGACAAGAACATCCCATGGCCAGCCGGATGCGTCCTGGATCGCCGGGAGAATGTCACCCCGCTGTTCGGTATTCGCTTGCCTGTCGCCTCCCGCCCGCCTCAACTGACAGGGTTATCCGCACGCGTCCGATGGCGCACCGGACCCGGGTCCGGACGTCATCAAGAGACGCGGTGGGAACGCTTTGGATCAACATGAACCACGGATCTGCCACCGCATCGACCCCTTCGACGCCGACTCAATTCCCCTACCCCGGCATCGCCACCAGTTCGGATGGCGCGGGAGCGGTGACCTGGGTAGAAACGAACATCACCCAGGGGGCGTGCGCCTACCCGATCACCTCGTCCACGACGATGGGAACCGGTTACCAGACGGAAGTTTCGAACGGAAAAAAGAACCTTTGGGGGGACACGCTCAACTTTGTGCAGCCGGAGTCGGAGCACTCCGCCGCCTCTACCTGCGAAGGATACGCTCTCGCCGGCGGCCGGGTGACCAACTTCACCTCGGGCCAGGGTCTCGTCCTGATGAAGGAAGTCCTGTACACGATTTCCGGAAAGCGCCTTCCAGTTGTCTTCCACATCGGCGCCCGTGCGCTGACCAGCCACTCGCTGAACGTTCATTGCGGTCACGATGACGTGATGAGTGTCGCCGACACCGGATGGGGGATCCTTTTCGGAAGGAATGCCCAGGAAGCAGGCGATCTGGCGCTGATCTGCCGACGAGCGGCGGAAGCCAGCGACACGCCGTTCATGAATGTCCAGGACGGGTTCCTCACCACCCACACGATTGAAAACGTCCGGCTTCCCGAGACCGCCTTCATGAAGGAGTACATCGGGGACCCGAACGAGAAGCTTCGCTGCCTGTTTGATCCGCGGAACCCCCTGATGTCCGGCGTGGTCCAAAACCAGGACTCCTACATGAAGGGCAAGATTGCCCAACGGGCCTACTACGATCGCGTCCCGGCGGCCGTCGAGGATGCAATGGAGGTCTTCTATCAAAACACGGGCCGCCGCTATCGCATGGTGGACACCTACCTGATGGATGACGCCGAGTATGCACTCGTGGGCATGGGGGGAATGATGGAAACCGCCCAGGCGGCGGTGGATTACCTCCGGTCCAAACACGGAGTGAAGGTGGGCGTCGTGCACGTCACCTGCTTTGCCCCGTTCCCGGCAATCCAGCTGGTGGCAGCCCTTAAGAACGTGCGCGCTTTCACCGTGATCGAGCGGATGGACAATCCCCTTGCCCAGTCCAATCCGCTCGTCCAGGCGATCAAGGCTTCCTTCGCGGACGCCCTGATCGGCCTTCACTACGGATCCAACGGACAGTATTCCTACCCGGAGGTTCACCGACTCCCCCGGATTTATGCCTGCTCCGCCGGACTCGGTTCCCGGGACATCCGCGCCGGACACTTCATCGCCGTCACGCGGAACATGCAGTCCGAACAACCCCGGGAATTCTCGGTGGTCGGCATCAAGCACGAGCTGGCGCTGCCCGACGCGGAGGATCCCGATATCCGCCCCGAAGGCGCGTTCTCCATGCGCGGCCACTCGGTGGGTGGATTCGGTTCCGTCACCACCAACAAGCTGATCGCCTCCTTCGTCGGGGAATTGTTCAATCTCTACGTTCAGGCCTACCCGAAATACGGGTCCGAGAAGAAGGGGCTGCCGACGACCTACTACCTCACGGTGGCCCATGACCATGTGCGGTCGCATAGTGAACTCGACCACGTGGAGTTCATTCCCCTGAACGACGTCAATGCGTTCAACTTGGGAAATCCCCTCGCGGGAATCGCCCCGGAAGGCAGCGTGTTCATCCAGAGCCCGCACACGGATCCCGAGAAGGTCTGGGCGGAGATACCGGAATTCGGACGCAAGATCGTCCGAACCAAGAAACTCCGGGTCTTCTATCTCGACACCGTGAAGATCGCGCGGGAAATCGCGACCGATCCAGACCTCCAGCAGCGCATGCAGGGCGTCGTCTTGGTCGGAATCTTCATCAAGGTCACCCCGTTCGCGGCCCGCTCGGGAATGAATGAGGAAACGGTCTTGGGTGCCGTTGAAAAGTACATCCGCAAGTATTTCGGAAAGCGCGGCGAACACGTCGTCCAAGAGAACCTCGCCTGCGTCAAACAGGGATTGAAGGACGTCCGGGAAGTCCCTGCCGAAATCATCACCTCCACGAACCAACCCCGCGAGATGGTCCGTGGCGAATCCCTGGTCTTCGCCAAGTAACCCCTTCGTCCGCCATTGCCCCATCCTTTCATGAGCAACGCCACCCTTGAGACCCCCGCCCCGTCCACGGCCCAGCGCGTGAACGTGCGACCGGTCGGAGACGACGTCCTGAACGTCGCCGATTTCAACGACCGCATTGTCGGAGCCTATAATGACGGTTCCGCGGAAATGGGACTCCCCGCGGACCTGTCCACGGCCCGGTCCCTCATCTCCGCGGGTTCCGCGGTTCTGCGCGACTTCTCCTACATTGCCCCCGAGATTCCCCTGCTGAACTCCGACAACTGCGTCGCCTGCATGGCCTGTGTGACCGAGTGTCCGGACACCGCCATTCTCGGAAAAGTCGTTCCGAAGGCGAAACTGGAGTCGGAACTCGAGGCCGTCGCTGATCCCGTCGAACGCGAGCACTACCGGAAGCAATTCGGCAAAACGACGAAGTTCTGGAACGTGTACGAGAAAAAGGGCCAGGAACCTGGCTACTTCGGGATCTTCATCGACCCGACCAAGTGCAAGGGCTGTGCGGAATGTGTCGAGGCCTGCGGCGACCACGGAGCGCTGGCCATGCTCAAGAAGGAGGGCAACGTCCTTCCCCGCTTCCAGAAGACCTTCAACTTCTATCGCAAACTTCCGGAAACCCCGAAGCAGTACATCAACGAGAAACTGCTGACAGACATGATGCTCGCCGACCGATCCCTGCTCTATGTCGGCGGAGCGGGCTCGTGCATGGGCTGCGGTGAGGGCACCGCGATCCGCATGATGCTGGCCGCGACCGGATTCGTTTACGGCAAGGAAAACATCGGCATCGTCAACTCCACCGGATGTTCGACGGTGTACGCCTCGACCTATCCCTACAATCCGTACCTCGTTCCCTGGTCCAATTCCCTGTTCGAGAACGGCCCGACGTACGCCATGGGGGTGCGCTCCCGCTGGGACCAGATGGGATGGAAGGACAAGAAGCTGTGGGTCTTCGGCGGTGATGGCGCGATGCTCGACATCGGATTCCAGGCGTTGAGCCGCATGCTCGCGTCGGGAATGAACATCAAGGTGCTCATCCTCGACACCCAGGTTTACTCAAACACCGGCGGACAGAGTTCGACGGCGACGTTTATGGGCCAGAACACCAAGTTCTCCGTGCACGGCAAGGCCGTTCCCGGCAAGACGGAACGCCGCAAGGAAATCGCCCAGATCGCCATGATGCATCCCAACACGTTCGTCGCGCAGACGAGCTGTGCGATGACCAACCACTTCTACAAGTCCATCATGGCGGCCAACGAGTACGATGGACCCGCCATCGTGAGCGTGTACACGACCTGCCAACCTGAACACGGCGTGGGCGACAACATGGCAATGCAGCAGTCCAAGCTGGCTGTCGATACCCGCTCGTTCCCGGTGCTCATGTACGATCCCCGAAAGGGAGAGAAAATCAGCGAGCGCCTCAGCCTGCAGGGGAACCCGGCCACCAACGAGGACTTCTACGTCGAGCCCAAGACCGGAGAGGTCTACGACTTCGTCATGTTTGCCCGGAGCGAAGGCCGCTTCTCGAAGCACTTTGACAAGGACGGCAAGCCGAGCGCCACGATCCTCGCCGCACGCCAGGAGCGACTCGAAAACTGGCGCCTGCTCCAAGAGCTCGCCGGGATCCGCTGATCCCCGCACGGACACGCGCATCCAACCGGATGCCCCCACACCGCCCCGCCCGACCCATGGTCAGGCGGGGCGGTTGCTTTTAGTGCTGCAGCAATTGACCGAATCCCTGACGGCAATCACTCGCCCGGCCCCCAGGGGGTCATCACCCGCACGTGGCGACCATCAGGATCCAGCAAGGTCGTGAATACCGTGTGCTCAAAAGGCTTGGGTTCATGCAGCGGACGGATCCCCCGCCCCGCCAACGTCTCCAAAAACCGTCCCATGTCCGGGGTGGTGAGGCAGAGTTGAAGCGAGTCGTATCCACTGGGAGGCGGCGCCCCAAAATCCGAGCGGGGTTGAATCGTGAAGTAGGCAGAGCCCAGCCTGCAGGCGTAGTGGGTGTGTCGCCCATCGTGACGTTCAGCGATCAAGGGGACCCCTAAGGTGTCCCTGTAGAACGCCGCGGTCCGGTCCGCATCAGTGGCCAGAAGGAGAATGACCGCAAGATCAGGAGGCGAGTTGGACACATTCATGTTCGACGTTCAACGGGTCCCAAAGGGTTTCGCGGACGCCCGGGGATGTCACCCGGATTCTCGGCCCGATCACGTTGTGGTCCACATCCCCAAAACCTTTCGGGGCCTATGATTTTCCGGTGGCGTCCTCCGACCAGAAGGCCAACCTACCTCCAATCCCATGAACCTCCGGATCGTCTCTCACGCCTTGCTCCTCGCCGCGATTCTTTCTTCCGGATGCTCCAGTTCGACCAAGTCCCCAAGGCCAGTCCCATCGTCATCGCGCACGTCAACCGTTCAGGAAATCCTCTCGGACCCCCAATACAGGCAGGTGGTTGCGGCTCTGGAGAAATCGGAGAAGTGACCGGGAATCCGACAATTCGGGAGCTTTCTATTCCAAAGGAAGCGGAACACACCCACTCAAGAAAACACCCGCGGGGGAGATGGAGCGGGTGAAGGGAATCGAACCCTCGTAACCAGTTTGGAAGACTGGCGCTCTACCATTGAGCTACACCCGCGTCCGTCGGGCAAAAGAAAAGCGGGTTCGATGGGTGGGTGCAAGCCCGAGGTTTCAAAACCCAGCAAACATCGCTGTTCTCGCGGAAGTTCGATGGATTCACCGGATGCACGCCCTCCGACGCTGATAGCCTGAAGGCCGGACTACGAACGGGAGGGTCTCTATTGTTCCGGGGATCCGTTCCGGGATAGCGTTAGCCCACGATGAGTGCGCTGCTGCTGCGGGGAGGTCAGGTGGTGGATCCGGCGTCGGGTCTGGACTCGATTTCGGACGTCCTGATCCAGGACGGAAAAATCACCGAAATCCGGCCGGGAATTCTTCCGCCGCCGGGCGCTGAGATCTTCGACGCGGCGGGACGGATCGTTTGCCCTGGGTTGATCGATCTTCACGTCCACTTCCGGGAGCCTGGCCAGACCAAGAAGGAGGATATCCTCACCGGGGCCCGCTGCGCCGCCCGAGGTGGATTCACAACGGTCGTGTGCATGCCCAATACGTCGCCGTCCATCGACAACGCCGGGACCGTCGCCTTGATCCAGGACCGCGCAAAATCCGCGGCGGTCCACGTCGAGGTCAGCGGGGCGCTGACCCGTTCCATCGCTGGAGAGGAACTTGCCCCCATTGGTTCCCTCGCAAAGGCCGGTGTGGTTGCCCTCACGGATGACGGACACTGCATCCAGAACAACGAGTTGATGCGGCGCGCCTGTGAATACGCGCGCATGTTCCGACTCCCCGTGATGGATCACTGCCAGGACTACGGACTGGTCACGGAGGGGGTCATGCACGAGGGGGTGTACTCAACCGCGCTCGGACTGAGGGGATGGCCGGCATCGGGCGAGGAGGTCATCGTCGCCCGGAATATCCTGCTGGCGGAACTGACGGGAACTCCCATCCATTGCCAGCATCTGAGTTCAGCGGGCAGCGTCCGCCTGCTCCGCGAGGCCCGCGCCCGCGGGATTCCCATCTCCGGGGAAGCCTGCCCCCATCATTTCACCCTCACCGACGCCGCGATTGCGGGCAGCGAGGTGTTTTGGAGGGAGGACGGCGCCGGGATTGCCTCCCGGTTTTTCGGGGAACATCCGCTTCCCTCCTGGCCCGCCTACCACACCCACTTCAAAATGAATCCCCCGCTCCGGTCCGCAGCAGACCGCGAAGCGATTCTCCAGGGGTTGGTCGATGGGACACTGTCCATTCTCGCCAGTGATCACGCCCCGCACACGCAGTCCGAAAAGGAGGTCGAATTTGATGATGCTCCCTTCGGAATCGTCGGTCTCGAGACCGAACTGACCCTTTCCTTGATGGCCCTCCACCATACCGGACGCCTCGGACTTTCCGACCTCCTGGCCAAGTACACCGTGAACCCTGCGCGACTGCTGAATCTGTCCGATGGTCGTGGAGAACTCAGAGTGGGCGGGCCCGCCGACGTAACCGTTTTTGATCCGAAAGTGGAATGGACGTGCGAGCGTTCGGATACGGCGAGCCGATCTCAGAACAATCCCTTCCACGGCTGGCGACTCCGGGGCAAACCCGTGGCCACCCTGGTCGGCGGCCGATTCGCCTGGCGGGCCTGAACGTCCGTCCGGCGACCAAGTCTGGGAGGACAGGTCGGGAGCTCAATCGTCCACCGACTGCTCCACCAGCAGTCGGAACTTCCATCCGGTCTCGTCGTTGCCGCCCTGGGTCTGCTTCATCAGCACTCCGATCAACCCCTCCTTGGGGTCCGCAAAATACTGGGTGTTGAAGTAGCCCCCCCAGTCAAACGTCCCCGCGCTTCCCTCCCCGCCCTTGGTCTGCCCCTTATCGGTGACCAGGCCAAAGGCGAGCCCATAGACCTTATCGCCATTGCCCCACAGATCGACCGGCACCTGTCCGCTCAGGATCGATTCCACGGTGGTCCGGCTGAGGAGTCGCACACCGCCGAGTTCGCCCCCATTGAGATACATCTGGAGAAACGTGGCGTAATCCCGGGCGGTGCTGCAAAGACCCGCACCTCCTGAAAAGAACGTCTTTGCGCCCCGAATCGGATAGTCGGGATCGTAAAACGTGACCGGATATCGCACCCATTTCCCATCGGAGGGCTTCTGAACCTTCACGAGGCGATCCGTCTTGGACTCCGGAAGGTAGAAGCCGGTGTCCTTCATCCCCAGAGGCCCAAAAATGTGCGTTTGGAGGAACACGTCGAAGGGCTGCCCTGAAATTACCTCAATGAACCGGCCGAGTACGTCGAGTCCCTCGCTATAGGTGAACTTTTCACCGGGGTGGTGGTGCAAAGGCAGAGCGGCGAGTTTCCGGACATTCTCCGCCAGAACCACGGGTTCCGTCGTGAACAGGTCCACAATCCCCGCCTTGGCATAAATCGCCTTGAAGCGGGGATCCCCGTCAATCACGCCGTATCCGAGTCCCGACGTATGCGTCAGGAGGTCCCGGATGGTGATCTCGCGCTTCGCCGGCTCTCCCGTCCAGGTTCCGTCCTGCTCATTGTAGGTCTTCAAAACCTGGGGATTCTTGAACTCCGGAAGATATTTGGAGATCGGGTCGTCCAATTTGAAGCGGCCCTGTTCCCACAACATCATGACTCCGGTAGCCGTGATCGCCTTGGACTGGGAGGCGATTCGGAAGATGTCATCGCGCCGAAGCGGACGCCCCGTCTCTGGGTCGGCTATGCCGTACGCATTGAAAAACACAATCTTGCCCCGCCGAGCGGCAAGGGCCACGACTCCTGGAATTTGGCCGGATCGAACCGCGTCCTGACAGAGGGCGTCGATCCCCGCCAGACGGTCTCGCGAAACACCCACGGTCTGGGGCGACCCCTCCGCGAGCGGCGGGGAATGTTTCGAGGAAGGAGTTTGGGCCGAAGCGGGGACTGGCGCCATCAAGGCGAGAACCGCCGCGGCGACCCATCCAATCCGAAAGCTGAGGGGTTTCACGGCAGCCAAGATACCGGGGGGCACCCCGGATTTGGAATCCAGAATATCCGCCAAAGGCCGGGTTACCGGAGGGGAGGGAGCGTCCTTCTTTCGAGGTTCAACGACCACGAATCCCGACTTTGTGAAAAGAATCACAAAAGCCGCTTGCGATGAATTCGGGGCGAACCCAAAGTGCCGCGACCGCTCCGATCCACGGGGCGCCGAGTGCATCCCATGGCCTCCACGACAGCATCACCCAGCCCCTCCGTTTCGACGGAAATTGGTTACAATTCCAAGATCGAGGGCGAGGTGATCCACACCCAACTGGATTCAGCGATCAACTGGTTCCGGAAGAACTCCCTTTGGCCCATGCCCATGGGACTGGCCTGTTGTGCCATCGAATTGATGGCCGCCGGCGCCAGCCGGTTCGATATCTCCCGCTTCGGAGCCGAAGTCATGCGGTTTTCCCCCCGGCAGTCGGACGTGATGATTGTGGCGGGAACGGTCACCTACAAGATGGCCCTGGCGGTTCGCCGGATCTACGAGCAGATGGCCGAACCCAAGTGGGTGATTGCCATGGGCGCTTGTGCTTCGACCGGAGGTATGTACCGCAGCTACGCCGTCCTGCAGGGTGTGGACAACATCGTACCGGTGGACGTGTATATCGCGGGTTGCCCACCGCGGCCGGAGGCGCTTCTCGACGCCTTGATGAAACTCCAGGACAAGGTCAGCCGTGACCCGATCACCAAGACCTTGAAGAAGGACGTGGCACCCGCCGAATACGGCCGGCTCGGACTCCGAATCGGCAATCCCGAGACCAAAGCCCCGGTATCGACGCATTCCTGAACCCCTTTCGGGCAACCCTTTTATCGCGTGGCCTCCCCCCAAGAACTCGCCAGCCAGATCTCCAGCCAATTTGGCGATCTCGTGTCCTCTCCCTCGGAGTTTCGCGGGGAAATCGCCCTGACGATCTCGAATTCCGGGCGAATCGTGGATGTGTGCCGCTTCGCCAAGGAATCCTGCGGATTCGATCTGCTGCTCGACTTGAGCACCGTGGACAACTACGGCGAGGAACCCCGCTGGACCATCGTCTACGAGCTGTATTCGATCACTGCGGGATGTCACCTCCGGCTCAAAACCCACGTGGGCGAGGAGCAATCCGAAGTTCCAAGCGTTTCCACAGTCTGGCCCGCCGCCAACTGGCACGAGCGTGAGGCCTACGACATGATGGGGGTGCGGTTTGGAGGACACCCCGATCTGCGCCGCATCCTGATGTGGGAGGGATACCCTTATTTCCCACTTCGGAAGGACTTTCCGCTTGCCGGCAAACCCACGGATCTTCCCGAGGTTGCGTTCACCCGGCCGGCGCCGCTGGAGGGCGGCCCGTTCGTTACCTCCCCCGGCGGGCGTGACTCCACCCAACGCGAACCGCGCGCCCGTACTCCGCAACCCTAGGATTCAATGGCCGTCCAGGAATTGAGCATCAAGGAACCCGCGGCCCGCGTGGCCACGGCGTCCGCCGACGAACTTCAGGACCTCCAGGGGGACCGGATGGTCGTCAACATGGGTCCCTCGCACCCCGCCACGCACGGCGTGTTGCGACTGGTGATCGAACTCGATGGGGAGACCATCACCAAGGCCGATCCGGACATCGGCTACCTGCACCGGGGTGATGAGAAAATCGCGGAGGCGATGACCTGGAATCAGTTCATCCCCTACACCGATCGACTCGACTACCTCGCCCCTCTGGCCAACAACGTGGCCTACGCGCTGGCGGTAGAAAAACTCCTTGGGATCGAATCCAACCTCCCGGCACGCTGCCAGTTCATCCGCGTGATCTGCTGCGAACTGGCCCGTATTTCGGCGCACATGCTCGGATTGGGCGCCTTCGCCATGGACGTCGGCGCCATGACGGTGTTTCTCCACACCTTCACGGAGCGGGAAAAGATCTACAACCTCGCCGAGTCGTTGACCGGGGCCCGTTTTACGACGTCGTACACCCGCATCGGCGGCGTCACCCGGGACACGCCAGCCGGATGGATCGGGGCGGTCCGCGAGTTCTGCGACGGGGTCTCGGCGCAAATCGATGAGACGGAAAAACTCCTCACCCGAAACCGGGTCTGGGTGGACCGCACTCGCGACATCGGGATCATTTCCAAAGCAGACGCCATCGCCTACGGCCTCACCGGGCCCAACCTCCGGGGCAGCGGGTGCGACTACGACGTCCGCAAGGCGCACCCGTATCTCTGTTACAAGGACCTCGAGTTTGATGTCGCGGTGGGATCCGTCGGCGATTGTTACGACCGATACTTGGTCCGCATGGAGGAAATGCGGCAGAGCGTCCGGATCCTTCGGCAATGCGTGGACAGGATTCCGGGCGGCGCTGACAACGCATCGAAGGAACCGGTCCATGTGGCCGACGGCAAGGTGTTCCTCCCCCCCAAATCCGCGGTGTTGACCAAGATGGAGGAACTCATTCACCAGTTCATGCTGGTGACCGAGGGACCCAACGCGCCGGCCGGGGAAATTTATTTCGGGGCCGAAAACCCCAAGGGTGAACTCGGCTTCTACATTAACAGCCGCGGCGGGGGCACGCCCTACCGCCTGAAGATCCGGTCCCCATCGTTCTGCAATTTGAGCATCCTGCCCGTCCTGCTGCCGGGCTGCCTCATGAGCGACGTGGTGTCGATTCTGGGTTCCCTCGACTTCGTAATGGGCGAGTGCGACCGCTAAGGATTTCGAATGAGCTTTTCCGTTCCATCAAAACTGGAGGCCGAGCTGGACGAACTGGCGACGCACTACCCGCAAAAGCGGAGTGCCTCGCTGATGTTCCTCCACGCCCTTCAGGAACACTTCGGATTCATCTCCCGCGACGCCGTGGAGTGGACGGCCACCAAGCTCGGCCTGCAGCCGATCAACGTGTACGAGCTCGTCACGTTTTATCCGATGTTCCGGCAGGAAAAACTGGGGCGCACCCAGGTCAAGGTCTGCCGGACGCTCAGCTGCGCCCTCGCCGGGGCGTATGAGCTTAGGGACCATTTTTGCAAGAACCTTGGGCTCGATGCGGCGAAGCACGGCCCCCAGAGCACCCCGGACGGCAAATTCACCGTAGAATTCGTGGAATGCCTCGCCGCCTGCGGAAGCGCACCGGTGGTGATGGTGAACGAAACCCTTTTGGAGAAAGTCACCGTCGCCGAAGCGGACAAGGTCCTGTCCAAGGGGAAAGTAACGGAATGAGCGCCAATTCCATGAGCCACTACCGGAACCCACAGGAGCACCTTGGAGGTTTTGTTTCCGGAAACTCAGCCGCCGCAATTTCGAGCGGAAGGAGTGGGAAGGATTGGCTGCCCGACATGGATTTGAACCATGACAAGCAGATTCAGAGACTGCTGTGCTACCGTTACACCATCGGGCAGGCCGGAAGCGCGGCAAAGCTAGTCAGGTGAACCGTCGAGTCAAGCACTGCCATGCCTGAAGAGTTTAAACTCATCACAAAAAACCTCGATCAGCCCGGTTTCACGCCGGACATCGGGTGCTACCAGCGCCACGGCGGATACGAAGCGCTCCGCAAGGCATTGTCCACTGCCGCGCGCGAACTGCCGGACGGAAAGAAGCAATCCCCGCAGGAGGTCATCCGGGACGAAGTGCTGAAATCCGGCCTCCGGGGCCGCGGAGGAGCAGGATTCTCCGCCGGGCTCAAGTGGAGCTTCGTGGATCGCCGCAGCGGCAAGCCCATTTACCTCATCTGCAACGCCGACGAATCCGAACCGGGCACCTTCAAGGACCGTCAGATTCTTCATCGCGATCCGCACCAGCTCATCGAGGGGATGATCATCTCCTGCTGGGCGAACGACGTGAAGCTCGCCTACATCTACATTCGCGGCGAGATGCCCCTTGCAGCCCGGCAGCTCAACCAGGCGCTGGCCGAGGCACGGGCGGCGGGATTCCTGGGTAAGAACATCCTTGGCACCGGATACGACCTCGAAATTCACGTTCACCGGGGCGCCGGCGCCTACATCTGCGGCGAGGAGACGGGCCTGATCGAATCGCTGGAGGGCAAGCGTCCGTATCCGCGCATCAAGCCTCCCTATTTTCCCGCGGTGCTCGGACTCTATCTCTGCCCGACGATCGTCAACAACGTTGAGACCCTTTGCCACGTCCGGCACATCGCCACCATGGGCGGCGCCGAGTACGCCAAGCTCGGCACGCCCAACAACACGGGCACGCGCATCGTGAGCCTGAGCGGGGACGTGCAGCGCCCGGGCTACTACGAAATCGAGGTGGGCAAGGTCACCTTGGGAGAGTTGATCCAGCACCCCAATTTCGGGGGTGGTTTGCGCCCCGGACGACAGCTCAAGGCCATCATTCCCGGCGGTTCCTCCTCCAAGGTTTTAAAGGCCGGCGAAAAGTTCCAACTCAAGCGGAAGGGGCCGGATGGTCAGATGGTCTCGGTGGAGACCGCCCTGCTCGACCTGCCCTACGATTTCGATTCGCTGCAGCAGGCCGGGACCATGTCCGGCTCCAGCGCCGTCATCGTGCTCGACGACTCACGCAGCATGGTGGAAACGCTGGGCAACCTCTCCGAATTCTACGCACACGAGAGTTGCGGTCAGTGCACCCCGTGCCGCGAGGGCGCGCTTTGGATGGAGAAGGCCCTGCACCGCCTCAATCATGGCGAGGGGCGCAAATCGGACGCCGAATATCTCCTCCACATCGCCCAGAACATCCAGGGCCGCACGATCTGCGCGTTCGGCGAGGCCGCCTCCTGGCCGGTGCTCAGCTTCGTGAAGAAGTTCCGGGACGAGTTCGAGTCCAAGGGTGCGGCGGATGAATCAGCCCGCGCCAAGAACCCCACCCGCCCCCAACACTGATTTTCCATGTCGAACGTCGCGACAACCGCCCCGGCACCCGCCGCGCCGCCCCCGGTGGAGAAGCTCAAGATCAAGGTGGACGGTCGGGAGATCGAGGTCCCGAAGATGATGCCCGACTGGCAGGGGCGTCTCCAGCCGACCACGATGCTCCAGGCCTGCCAGCTCGCCGGAGCCGAGGTGCCGCATTACTGCTATCACCCCAAGCTTCCCGTCGCCGGCAACTGCCGCATGTGTCTGGTCGAATTCGGCACGCCGATGATGGGTCCCGACCGCAAGCCGGTGTTGAATCCGGACGGTTCCCCCAAGATCGCCAAGTCGGTGCTCCCCTACGAACCGGGCACCCCGCGCGGCGCCATCGCCTGCGCCACCCCGATTTCGCCGGGAATGGAGATTTATCCCGGTTCCGCAGCCACCAAGCAGATGCGGGAGGCGGTGCTGGAGTCGCTCCTCATCAACCACCCGCTGGACTGCCCCATCTGCGACCAGGCCGGCGAATGCAAGCTTCAGGAATACTCGGTCGAGCACGGCCAGGCCTCCAGCCGCTTCGTGGAGACCAAGGTTCACAAGCCCAAGGCGGTGGATCTCGGACCGCGGATCGTCCTCGATGACGAACGCTGCATCCTGTGCACGCGATGTATCCGCTTCTCACGGGATATCGCCGGGGACGACGCCCTCGGCATCGTGAACCGGGGATCCTACAACACCATCGCCGCATGGAAGGAAGGGGCGTTTGATAACAATTACACCCTCAATACCGTCGATCTGTGCCCGGTCGGCGCCCTGACGTCCCGCGATTTCCGGTTCAAAATGCGGGTGTGGTTTCTCAAGGAAACCCGCAGCGTCTGCACGTCCTGTTCCACGGGATGCAACATCACGATCGGGTCCCGTGAGGACACGATCCACCGCTACGAACCCCGCGAAAACGACGCCGTCAATGCGGCGTGGATGTGCGATGCCGGTCGCTTGAACTACAAGTGGGTGGGACGTCCGGACCGCCTCACCGAAGTCCGGCGCCGAAATGCCGACGGCAGCTCGGACCGCATCTCCTGGGAGACCGCAACCCGCGAGGTTTCGGCCCTCCTTTCCAAGGCCGCTCCCGGCAGCGTCGCCATCGTGGCCAGTGCCCGCCAAACGACCGAGGAACTATACCTGCTGAAGAAGCTCGCCAGCCGATTCGGTGCGATCACGGACTCGGTTCCCCGCACCGGCGAGGCCGACAGGCTGCTCGTCAGCGCCGATCGGAATCCCAACAGCAATGGCGCCCGCCTCACCGGGATCTCGTACACCGAGATGGGGATCCGACTTACCGAAATTGCGGAAGGCATTCGCTCGGGGGCGATCCGAACGCTGTTGGTCTTCGGCGAGGACGTGACTCAGCACGGGATTGGATCCGATCTGTTGGCTCGGCTCGAAACCCTCGTCGTGAGCGACATCCTTCCCAATCCAACCACGGCCGCTGCGCATTATCTTCTCCCGGGCTGCGCCCATGCCGAGAAGCGAGGGACGTTCATCAACGGAAAGGGACGGCTCCAGCGCTTCCTGAAGGCGGTCGAAGGCCGGGGCGATGCGCGCCCCGAATGGGAGTTCCTGCGGGACCTGGCCGCCTCGGTTACGGGAAAATCGGCGCCCGCCACCCTCGAAGGAATTTTCAATGAAATGTCGGACAGCATCCCTGCCTTCGGGGGCGTCCGCTGGTCCGGGATCGGGGATCTCGGAGTCAACGTGACGATCTAAGGACGACTCCATGGACGCGATTTACTATCTCGATCCGACGACCCAGTTCGTCCTGTTCAGCATCGTCAAGATCGTGGTGGCTTTTGTCATCACGCTGACGTTCGTGGCGTACGCCGTCCTCGCCGAGCGGAAGATTTCCGCCTGGATCCAGGACCGCGTCGGACCCAACCGGGCCACGCCGTTCTTCGCCCAATACATCCCGGTGATCGGCCCGGCCCTGGTGCGCCTGGGAATCTTCCAGCCCATGGCCGACGGCCTAAAGTTCCTGCTCAAGGAGGACTTCACCCCGGCCTACGTTCGCAAGGTCTACTTCTGGCTGGCACCCGCACTGACCGCCATTCCGGCATTCATGACGATCGCGGTCATCCCATTTGGATCGACCCTCGGGAATCCGAACAACCCCATGGTGATCGCCGACCTGAATGTCGGCATCCTGTACTCGTTCGGCATCGTGTCCCTCGGCGTCTACGGCATCGTACTGGCCGGTTACGCGTCCAATTCCAAGTATCCGTTCCTCGGAGGCATTCGCTCCTCCGCCCAAATGATCTCCTATGAAATCGCCATGGGCATGAGCGTCGTGTCCGTGTTCATGGTGATCGGAGACCTCAACCTCTCCAAGGTGGTCGAGTACCAGAGCGCGAACATCCTGCACTGGATGGTCTGGACCCAACCGCTCGCCTTTTTCATTTTCTTGGTATCCGCATTTGCCGAGACCAACCGCCTCCCGTTCGACCTTCCGGAATCCGAATCCGAACTCGTGGGCGGGTATCACACCGAATACAGCTCCATGAAATTCGCCCTCTTCTTCCTCGGGGAGTACGCGAACATGATCGCGGCCTCGGCGATGATGGTGACGCTGTTCTTTGGCGGGTGGGCTTATCCTTGGGGCGGCGGTGTGGCGCACGGATTCCTCGGCGGCGTCGGCCATATCGTCTGCTTCCTGGTGAAAATGCTGATCCTGATGGGCGTGTTCATCTGGGTTCGCTGGATGTTTCCCCGGTTCCGCTACGACCAGTTGATGGACCTCGGATGGCGGCGGTTCATCCCGCTGGCCCTCGTCAACATTCTCGTCACCGCCCTCGTGTTGGCCGCCCTGAACGACTGAACGGAAACGGACCCCCAGGACCCCCATGACCAAGGTTGTCGAACGAAAACCCCTCAGTCTCCTGGAACGCACCTACCTGCCGTCCATCGTCGGCGGCCTGCAGGTCACCTGGAAGCACTTCGCCAAGTCCGTCCTGAAGGGAAAGCCCCTGACAATGGAGTACCCGGAGGAAAAGTGGGTCGTCCCAGAGGGCTATCGCGGCGCTCCGTACCTGGTCAAGGATCAGGAGGGGGACACCAAGTGCGTCAGCTGCCAGCTCTGCGAATTCATCTGCCCGCCCAAGGCGATCAAGATCACCCCGCCCGGCCCTGACGGAGCTCCTGCGGACAGGGCCAATGCGGAGAAGATGCCAAAGGAATTCGAGATCAACATGCTCCGGTGCATCTTCTGCGGTCTTTGCCAGGAAGTCTGCCCGGAGGAGGCGATCTTCCTGCAGCGAGATTACTCTCTGACCGGCACCAGCCGCGAGGCGATGGTGTACAACAAGCAGAAGCTCCTCGAACTCGGGGGCATCCACGGCGGCATCCAGAAATGGAAACACAAGCTCGAGGAAGCCCGCGAACAGGAGGCGTTCCCGGTTCCCGAAGCCTGATCCCCGAGATCCCATGTCCGAACTGCTTCCTTCAGCCCTCTTCTACGCCTTCGCCGGACTCGCGCTGGTCTTTGGATTTCTCTGCGTGGCGAATCCGCTCAGCCGGAATCCGGTGACGAGCGCCATGTTCCTGGTCCTGACCATTGTGTCGCTGGCCGGGCTGTACGTCCTCCTCCACGCCTTCTTCCTCGCAGCGATCCAGATCCTGGTTTACGCGGGCGCGGTCATGGTCCTGTTCCTTTTCGTCATCATGCTGCTCAATCTGGATGAAGAAGAGCGGCGAAAAATCCGCGGCATCACGCTTGGTTTGGGTGCCCTCTCGGTCGCCGTGATCGCGGGGATCCTGCTCCGGGCCGTCACCGCAGCTACACCATCCGCCGGGAATACCCCCCTCGTCGAAGGCGGCATCCGCAACCTCGGCCACACCCTCTTCACCCTGTATCTCCTGCCCTTCGAAGTAATGTCCCTCCTGCTGCTCGTCGGCATGGTCGGCGTCATTCTGCTCAGCAAGAAGGATCTGAAATGATTGTCGGCCTTCATCATTACCTCGTCGTCAGCGCGCTCCTGTTCAGCCTCGGGCTGTTCGGAGTGCTCGCCCGCCGCAACCTGCTGGTGATCTACATGAGCCTCGAACTCATGCTGAACGCCGCCAACCTCGCCCTCGTCGCGTTCTCCCGGTACAACGCCAATCTCAAGGGCCAGGTCATGGTCTTCTTCATCATCACCGTCGCCGCCGCCGAAGTGGCGGTCGGACTCGCCCTCATCGTTGCGCTGTATCGCCGCCGCGGCACCGCCCACGTCGAGGACCTCAACAGCCTGCGCCTGTGACCGACGCCTTTCTTCAACCCCGCCCGGACCTCGTCGCCGCCGACTGACGCCCCATGGAACCGTCCCATCTCCCCGCTCAAATCCCCGCGACGAACTTCCAGGATCTCGCCTGGGTGATCCTGCTTCTTCCGCTGGTCTCCGCCCTGGCCATCACACTCGGCCTGCGACGCAACCGGGAATTGACCACCACGCTCAGCCTGTCCGCAGTGGGCATCGGATTCTGCCTCAGTGTCTGGCTGTTCTTCCTCTTCGGTGTCTCCGGGGAACACCTCGCCGCCACGCCGCTTCCGTGGATTTCCGTAGGCTCCCTGTCCGCGCACCTCGGGCTTACCGTGGATCCCCTTTCCACATTGATGCTGATGGTGGTCACCGGGGTCTCGTTTCTCGTCCACGTGTACAGCACGGGCTATATGGAGGAGGATCCGGAATACCCGCGGTATTTCGCCAGTCTCGGCTTCTTCACGTTCTCAATGCTGGGCATCGTGCTCTCGGACAATTTCGTCCAGACCTTCATCTTCTGGGAATTGGTCGGTGTCTCCAGTTATCTGCTGGTCGGATTCTGGTACGAAAAACCCGCCGCGGCCGATGCCGCGAAGAAGGCCTTTCTGACGAACCGCGTCGGTGATTTCGGATTCCTCCTCGGAATTCTGATTGTCTGGGCCGCCACAGGCACCGTCGCCTTCGACGCCATGGCTGCCAAGCTGAAGGCGGATCCCGGCCTTCTCGGTGCCGCAGCCTCCCTCGCGGGGGTGCTCATCTTCATGGGTGCCGTCGGAAAGAGCGCCCAATTGCCGCTCCATGTCTGGCTTCCGGACGCCATGGAAGGTCCCACGCCGGTTTCCGCGCTGATCCACGCCGCGACGATGGTCGCCGCCGGCGTGTACATGTTGTGCCGGGTTTACTTCCTCCTCGATCTTCCCGCGGCGTGGCCGGCCGCCCTTTCCTTCTTCGGAAATCTCACAGCGCTGGACGTCATCGCCTGGACGGGTGCGCTGACCTCCCTGGTCGCCGGCGTAATCGCGATCCAGCAGGACGACATCAAACGGATCCTCGCCTACTCCACGCTCTCCCAACTCGGCTACATGGTGATGGCGGTTGGATGCGGTGGTCCCGATGCCGCCATGTTCCACCTCACCACCCACGCCTGCTTCAAGGCGTTGCTCTTCCTCGGTGCCGGCTCGGTGATTTACGCCTGTCACCATGAGCAAAACATTTGGAAGATGGGCGGCTTGGCGAAGCGGATGCCGATCACCTTCTGGACCTTCTTCGTGGCCACGGCCGCGCTTTGCGGACTTCCCGTCCTGAGCAGCGGCTTTTACAGCAAGGACGCCATCTTCGCCGCCGCACTGGCGTCCAACCGGCCGGTCCTGTTCGGCATTGGGGTCCTGGTGGTCGGCCTGACCACGCTTTACATGTCCCGGCTGGTGATCATCGCGTTTCTCGGCGAATCCCGCAGCGAGGCGGCCTCCCATGCAGCCGACCCCGGGCGCAACATGACCCTGCCACTCCTGATCCTGGCGGTTCCGTCCGTCTCCCTCGGCTGGCTCCCTGTGGGTGCGTATTTCAAGTCGGCCATCTTCCCCGGAGCGGTCACCCATTCCGCAGACGGGGCTTCGGACGTCTTTTTCGAACCGTTCAATCATTCGCCCCTCGGTGCCTTCCTCGGGTTCGGCCTGATGGCGTTTGGTCTTTCGGTCGCCTTCGCCACCTATTGGGGCGCCGTAATGGACCCCATGCCAGGCCGCCTCCCCCGGCTTTCGCGCGCATTGCGCAATCGCCTGTACTTCGACGAAATTTATTCGGCGACCCTGATTCCCCTGCATGACGTCGTCGCCGCGCTCGCAGACTGGGTGGACCGCTGGATCGTTCAGGGCCTGTTCGTTCGGGGTATCTCGGGCGGCATGGATCTCTTCGGGAGGGCGCTCCGGCTGGCCCAGACCGGCAATCTTCAAACGTACGCGTTCCTGTTCGTGGCCGGGGTCGCCCTGGTCGTTCTCCTGGCCCTGAAATAACCGCCATGTCCACGCTTTCCCTGCTCCCCCTGCTCCCGATTCTGGGTGCCTTGATCATTTTGCTCGTCCCCGCAGCCTACAGTTCTGCGTGGCGCGGCATCGCCCTCGGCATGACGGGCGTGAATGTCCTCGTGGCCACCACCATCTTCTTTGGATTCCACGTCGGAACCGGAGGATACCAAATGGTCGCCAACCATGCGTGGGTTCCGGCCATCGGGTTGAACTACCACGTGGGTGTCGATGGACTCAGTGTCGGACTCTTGCTCGTCGGAGCCCTTGTCTCCTTCGCCGCAACGTGGATCTCCTCAGAAATCCGAACCCACGAGCGTTTCTTCTACGTCCTCCTGCTCGTAATTTCCGGCGGGGTGCTCGGCTCGCTGATCTCCCTCGACTTGTTCTTCCTCTACTTCTTCAACGAACTGGCCCTGGTCCCCACCTTCCTCATGATCGGTATCTGGGGCCGTGGTGCGGACCGCAGCGCGATCGCTTTCCAAATCACCTTGTACCTGTCCCTGGGTGCCTTGGTGGCACTCGTCGGCTTGGTTGGGCTCTATGCATTGTCTGGCGCCAATACCCTCGACGTGGTGACCCTCACGGCCTGGCTGAAGACGCATCCGTTGCCGGCCTCGACGCAAACCGTCCTCTTCGGACTTCTCCTTTTCGGATTTGGAACCCTGGTGGGCCTTTGGCCCTTCCACAGTTGGGCGCCCGCCGGATACGCCGCCGCCCCAACTGCCACGGCGATGATGCACGCCGGCATCTTGAAAAAGGTGGGAGCCTTTGCCCTGCTCCGCGCAGCGTTTCCACTGCTCCCCGAAGGGGTCGCCCAGTGGACCCGGATTCTGGCGATTCTCTGCCTCGGCAACATTCTTTATTGCGGCTGGGTCGCCTTGCGTCAGCGCAACCTCAATTTGTTGTTCGGGAACTCCAGTCTCGCCCACATGGGATTTGTGTTCCTGGGACTCGCCAGCGTCAGCCTGATTGGCATCACGGGTGCCGTCCTGATCATGGTGGCCCACGCACTCCTGGCATCCCTGGAGTACGCCTTAAGCGGACATATTTACCGTGAGACCGGACACTTGGACCTCGACCGAATGGGCGGAATAATGCGTCGAATGCCGTTTATTGGAGCGGCCCTTGTGGCGGCGATGCTCGCGGGATGCGGCGTTCCGGGCTTTGCGAGTTTTGCGGGGGAACTGGCGGTGATGTTCGGAGTCTGGCCCTCCCTTCCTGGTTTTGTCGTCGCGGCCGCTTTTGGCGGACTCCTGATCGGCGGCACCTACATGTTGCGCGGCATTCGCCAGGTCGCCCACGGCCCCGACGCGGGAACCTCCGGCGCCGATGTTCCATGCTGGACCGGACGCATTCCCTACTTGGTCCTTCTCGTGCCCCTCATTCTCTTCGGCGTGGCGCCCTACGTTCTCGTGGACCGGATCCGCCCGAGCGCCGCGCTCGTCGTGGAGCGTGCGCACCTCAAACCCTCCCCCGCGGCGGCGGCCGCCCCGGCCGTCGCTGCAGCACCGGCCCACTGATTTCCGTTCTCCGCGATGAACTCCTCATTGCTCGCCATTGAATTTCTGGTCGTGGTCCTCGGACTGGGCGTCCTGCTCGCCGACCTTTGGATCCCGCCCGGCGCCCGACGTGGCCTCGCCTATGCCGCAGCGACCGGATTGTTGCTGGTCTTGACGCTGCACGGCGGAGCGCTCGCCCCCAGTGACGACACCGCCTTTGGCGGCATGTTCCTGGTCGACGCCCTTGCGAACTACTTCAAGACGCTGTTCATCGTCGCAGCCATCGTCGTCCTGCTCATTTCCTCCGGGTATTCCGAGCGTTTGGACGGCTACGGCGAATACGTCGCCCTGACCCTGTTCGCGCTTGCCGGGATGCTGCTCGCGGCGTCCGCCAATGATTTCATCCTGATGTTCGTCGCCCTCGAACTGGTGACTGTGACGTTCTACGTGCTCGTCAGTTTCCAGCGCCGGCGGCAGTCCTCCCTCGAGGCGGGCGTGAAGTATCTCATCTTCGGAGCCCTTGCCGCGGCCTTCATGGTCTACGGCATCGCGCTCATCTTCGGCGCGGCCAACTCAACCAACTTCTACGAAATCGCCTCCCGACAGGCGGAACTCGGCAAGTCCCCGGTGTTCGTCATCGGACTCCTGCTGACCCTCGTCGGACTGGGCTTCAAGATTTCCGCCTTCCCCTTCCAGATGTGGACCCCTGACGTCTACCAGGGCGCACCAGTTCCGACGACGGCCTTCCTCGCCACGGGTTCCAAGGCGGCGGGATTCGTCCTTCTCCTGCGCCTCGCCTACAGCGTGGTCCCGGAGATCGTAGCCCGTTGGGGTCATCTGCTCCTCGGCTTCGCGATGGCGACCATGCTGTACGGCAGTTTCGCAGCCCTCGCCCAGCGCAGCGTGAAACGCCTGATGGGTTACAGCTCCATCGCCAATGCCGGCTATCTCCTGCTGGGTATTGCCGCGACCAACGTGACCGGCTCCACCGCGATCCTCTATTTCCTCTCCGGCTACGTCTTCACGACGTTGGCGGCATTCGCGGTGATTTCCCGGGTCACAGTTCAGGACGACAATGACGATATCAGCGTGTTTGCCGGCCTTGGAAACCGGTCGCCGCTGCTGGCGGGTGCGATGACCCTGGCCTTGGTCAGTCTGGCGGGGATCCCTCCCCTGGCTGGTTTCTTCGGGAAGTTCTATCTCTTCAAGGCGGCACTTCTCCAGGCGCCGAGCAGCCCGCTCTTTATCGTGGCGGTCCTTGTCGCCTGCGTCTCGGTGGTCCTGTCCCTCTACTATTACTTCAACATCATCCGCGCCATGTACTGGCCCACGCAGGACGCGGTGGACCGGCCCGTGTCCGTCCCCATGGCGGTCCGGATCGGCCTTGCCGCCTGTTTGGCGGGCATTTTGGTCGTCGGAATTTTCCCGGGTGGCGTCATTGGTCTAGCGCATGAGGCCGTCGCCGGTCTTGGCACTCCTGCTCCGGAGATGCACGTCCAGGCGCATCACGCGGCAGCCCACTAACTCCAGGCCCAAGAGTCAGGAGGCTTTGGGCTCTTGGAACTCCGTTCAGGCTAGGGTCAGCCAAGCTCCCACCGGGCAGTGGTCACTCGGCCACTGAGGATCCTGCTTGAAGTCAATGACCGCGGTCTCCCGCACCTTCACGGGATAACGCGATAGGATCCAGTCGATCCGCTTTCCCTGCTCCACCGCCGGGCCAAAATCATTGAAGGAATTGAGACGCTCCCGCTTTCGGGTCACCGCAAGATTCCAGGTATCCAAGAGCCCTCCCTTCGACACCAACTGGTCATAAACCGGGTTCTCCCCCGAAACGGCATTAAAGTCCCCAACCAACAGCAGCGGGACGCCGGCCTTCGCGGAGGTCCGGATTCGCTCCAGAATGAGGGCGGCCGCCTTCTCCCTCGCCGGCTGCAACTGGTGGTCGAGGTGGGTATTCCAAAAGTAGAATTCCCTCCCTGTTCGGCGGTCCCGAAACCGGGTCCACGTTACCATTCGGCGATTCGTATTTCCCCAGGTCGAAGACCCCATCACCAAGGGGGTGTCGGACAACCAAAAGTGATCGTACTCGAGGGGTTCGAAGCGATCCCGCCGATAGAAGATCGCCATGAACTCTCCCCGGCTTCCGCCATCGCGCCCCAGTCCGATCCAATCCAGTCCGGGCTGGTCTTCGGCTATTTCCCTCAACTGCGAATACAACCCCTCCTGGGTTCCCATGACGTCGGGCTTTAATTCGTCCAGCAACGCCTTCATGACTGGACGGCGGATGGGCCACGCATTCACGCCGGTGGGACTGGCATAGCGGAGATTGTAGGTGACCGCACACAACTCTTCCGCCACTGCGGCTCCGGCGTTGCCCAATTCTGCGGCTCCTGCAAGGGCCCGTGTCAGGGCACTGGCGGACAATGCGGTGAGAAACGACCGGCGGGAGGGCATGGGAGGACCCTTCGCCGATCTCCATTGACCGTCAACGCTGGTATCCAATCCCACCGACTCGCCTTCGGCACGAATCGGACCATAGTGGGCCCATGCGTTTGTTGATTGCGGTCACGGGTGCGAGCGGGTCCATCTACGCCCAGAGACTGCTCGACACACTGGATCCAGCCCGCGATGAGATTCACGTCATCCTGAGCCAGTATGCGCCGCAGGTGGTCGCCACGGAATTGGACGGTGGACTGCGACTCCCCGAAGGCGTGACCGCGCATGGATTCCGTTCCATGAACCTCCCTTTCGCCAGCGGATCGAACCCCCCGGATGTCATGGTGGTGATCCCCTGCAGCATGGGGACGCTGGGACGGATCGCCCACGGTGTCAGTTCGGACGCCCTGCTCCGCTGCGCCGATGTTATGTTGAAGGAACGGCGGAAACTGATTCTGGTTCCCCGGGAGACCCCGGTTTCGCTTGTGCACGTGCGCAACTTCGAACTCCTGCTCCAAGCGGGGGCCTTACTGATCCCCGCCAACCCGTCGTACTACAGCCGTCCCCAAACTGTCGCCGATGTCGCGGACACCGTCGTTGCCCGGGTTTTGGACCACATGGGCCTCCCCCACCAATTGCAGCCCCGCTGGTGCGAGGAACCCGAGTAGAAGCCTCAGCCTCCGGCCGGCACCAGGGCGGCAGCGC
>JAXMHR010000023.1:0-76985 GCA_046346705.1 Verrucomicrobiota bacterium
GACTTCCGCGAGGTCCGAACGGCGGATCTCGGGCGTGTTGCGGGCGGGACGGTCGAGGTTCGCGCTCTCGGTCCAGAGGCGCCAACACGTGCCAGGGGCGGTGCGCCCCGCACGTCCGGCCCGCTGGTCGGCGGACGCCCGGCTGATGGGCTCGATGGACAGCGTCTGGATTCCCCGTTCGGCGTCGTGGCGGGCGATACGGGCGAGTCCGGAGTCCACCACATGCCGGATGCCGTCGATCGTCACGCTGGTTTCCGCCACGTTGGTGGCGACGACGATTTTTCGCCGGTCAAAGGATTGGAAGGCGCGATCCTGGTCTTCGGGGGGAAGGTCGCCGTGAAGCGGCAGGAAGATGCAGGGCTCCGGCAGGCGGGCAGCCCGGAGAGCGTTGATCGTCGAAGCGATCTCGCCCATGCCGGGCATGAACACGAGCAGATCCCCGTCAGCGCCGGATTGAACGATTCGTTCCACGGCATCTGCCGCCTGTTCCGGAGCGGGGCGGCGGTCGCCATAGTCCGACCACCGGATCTCGACGGGATGGGCGCGTCCTTCGGATTCGAGGACGGGCACGGCGGTCCGGACGGTGTCCGCGGGACCCGCGGCGAGGTAACGGGCGACGGGTTCCGCTTCCAGCGTGGCGGACATCACCACCAGCTTCAGGTCCGGCCGCGTGGTTTGCTGCAGTCGCTTGGCGAGGGCAAGGGCGACATCGCTGAGGAGATTCCGCTCATGGAACTCATCAAAGATCAGTACTCCGACGCCCTGCAGTTGCGGATTATCCTGGAGCCAGCGGAGCAGGATGCCCTCGGTGACGAAGCAGATGCGGGAGGCATCGGACAGGTAATCCTCGAAGCGGACCTGGTATCCGACCTCGTCGCCGAGGCGGCCCTGGCGTTCCCAGGCCACGCGAGCGGCGACGGTCCGGGCTGCAACGCGGCGCGGCTGCAGGACCACAATCCTCCGGTCGCCGGCGATGCCGCCGTCGAGGAGCATCTGGGGGACCTGCGTGGTTTTGCCGGATCCGGTGGCGGCTACGAGGACCAGCGATGGGCCGTCGCGAAGCGTCCGGAGAATGTCGAAGTGAAGCTGCCAGACCGGCAGGTCGCGCGGGGACATGGTCCGGTGGAAATCAGCGGGGTCCGTGCAGGATCACGGCCGCCAGGGCGAGAATCGTGATCACCAGCAGCATTCCCGCGGGCATGAACTTCTTCGTCTTGGCCACGCGGACGATGAATTGCACCACCAGCAATCCGAGCACCACCGGCGCGACGATGTAGGGCAGGATGCCGGCGGCGGTCAGGGCCAGCGGGATGGCGGAGCCCACCGAGGCGATCAGGGACACCTTGCTCTTGGCTTTGACGAAGCCGATGACGCCCCCGGCGAGGAGGAGTCCAACGTAAACCCACACGACAAATTGCCAGTTCATGGACGCGGGAGCCTACCGGTCGCGGGCCCGGAGGGAACGCAGAAATCCGGAGTGAAGGGGAACAGCCTGAAGGCTGGACTACAAACGGGGGCTCGTAGTGTAGGCTTTTGCCTGTCCCTCGTTGTTTGTAGTCCAGGCTTTAGCCTGTCTTTCGAGTGAATCCAGAGCGGCAGCTCCGCTGCACGCACTCCCAGATGCTGAAGAAATCCTGCGGACAATCCGTCGGACCCTCCGTAGGTTTTGGGCAGTGCATCGGTCCGTTTCCAAGTTTCTGTGGGCGCTAATCCTTCTGGTCCATCCGGGAGTGGCGGACGACCGCGTCGATTTCAATTTCCAGGTTCGGCCGCTGTTGTCGGACCGGTGTTTTTTCTGCCACGGGCCGGATGAGAAGGCGCGCAAGGGCAAACTCCGTCTCGACCAGCGCGACGGGGTGTTTGCGCCCGCGCAAGGATGGCAAACGCGTGGTGGTCCCCGGGAATCCGGAGACTCGAACTCGTCCGGCGCCTTTTCATCCAGGACCCGGAGGAGGTGATGCCGCCCCCGGAGGCGCATCTCGACCTGACGGCGGCGGAAAAGGATCTCCTGAAGCGTTGGGTGGCGCAGGGAGCCGAGTGGAGTGATCACTGGGCTTTTCTTCCCATCCGCCAACCCGCGCTGCCGGCGGTGACGAATGCGGCGTGGATCCGGACCCCGGTAGATCGCTTTGTCCTGTCCCGACTGGAACACGCCGGATTGGAACCCACCCGTCCGGCGCCGCCCGGGAGATGGCTCCGCCGGGTTTCCCTCGACCTGACCGGACTGCCCCCGTCGCCCGCCGAGGTGGAGGCGTTTGAAGCGGATCCGTCCGCGGACGCCTATGAGCGGGCGGTGGACCGTCTGCTGGCTTCTCCGGCCTATGGGGAACGCATGGCGACCGACTGGCTGGACCTGGCGCGCTATGCGGACACCTACGGTTATCAGGCCGACGTGGAGCGCGACCTTTCCCCGTGGCGCGACTGGGTGGTGCGCGCGTTCAACCAGAATCTTCCCTACGACCAGTTCATAACCTGGCAGCTCGCCGGGGACCTGCTCCCCGGGGCCACCGACGAACAGATCCTTGCCACGGCCTTCAATCGCCTGCACCGGCAGACCAACGAGGGCGGCAGCATCGAGGAGGAGTTTCGAAACGAGTATGTCTCGGACCGCGTGCACACCACCGGCACAGCGTTTCTGGGGCTGACCCTGGAATGTTCCCGCTGCCACGACCACAAGTACGACCCGGTCAGCCAGCGGGATTACTATTCCCTCGCGGCCTTCCTCAACAACATCGATGAGTCGGGCCTGTACTCCCACTTCACTGCGGCGACGCCCACCCCGACGCTGCCGCGCTGGGAAGGGGACGCCAAGGCTCGGCATCAGGCGGTGACGGCGGAGTTGGCCGCTGCCGAGGCGCGACTCGCGGCGTCAGGCACGGAGGCTGCGACCCGATTTGAAGCGTGGAAGAAGTCCCCCGAGGCCGGGGCGGTGGCACCGGTGCATCCCGTGGCCTTCTATCCGCTGGATTCCCTGGAGGGGAACGCGACGCCGGATCGGCGCAGCACGAACCGGGCGTCGCTTTCGGAGAATCCCACGGCGGTTCTAGGAGCGCGTGGCGGTGCGGTTCAATTCAGTGGCGATAATGGCATCACGATTCCGGCGGTGGGCGAGTTTCACCGGACGGATCCGTTCTCCTTCGACCTGTGGATCCAGCGAACCGAATCGCAGTCCCGTGCGGTGGTGCTTCATTATTCCCGGGCCTGGACCGATTCCGGGAGCCGGGGCTACGAGCTGGTGCTCGACCAGGGGCGGCCGTTCTTTGGGTTGATCCATTTCTGGCCCGGCAATGCCCTGGCCGTCCGGGCAAAGGAAGCGTTGCCCTTGGGCGAGTGGACGCGCCTCACTGTGACCTACGATGGCTCCAGCCGCGCCGCCGGTGTGCAACTCTACCGCGATGGATGGCCGCTGGACGTCGAGGTGGTCCGCGATCACCTGACGCGCGACATCCTGCATCGTTCCCAATGGGGGGATGGCGAAGTGGGGGGCATTCGACTCTCGCTGGGGTCCCGGTTTCGCGACAGCGGCTTCCGCAATGGCAAGGTGGACGAACTGCGCGTGTACGACACCTGTCTGACGCCGGCGGAGGTTCGTGCCCTCGATCCGGAGACGGGTCGCACGCCCGGTGTTCCGGACGCGGAGACCTACCGGGTGCGGGTGGATCCGGTCTATGCCACCGCCCTCGCGGAGGCCCGGCGGTTGCGTGTCCAGGAAAACGAACTCATCGGGTCGGTTCGGGAGATCATGGTTATGCGCGAGAGGGAGGGGCGTCGCCCGACCTTCGTGCTGAAGCGCGGAGCCTACGATGCACCGGCGGATCCGGTGCAGCCGGACGTCCCGTCGCGCATCCTTCCATTCCCGGAAGGCGCGCCGCGGAACCGCCTCGGACTCGCGCTCTGGATGACGGATCCGCGAAATCCGCTGACCGCCCGGGTCGCTGCAAACCGCGCCTGGAAACAGCATTTCGGACGGGGCCTGGTGGGCACCCTCAATGACTTTGGCGCCCAGGGGCAGCTTCCGACGAATCCGGAACTGCTCGACTGGCTCGCCTCGACGTTTATTGGGTCCGGATGGGACCTGAAGGCCCTGCACAAACAGATCGTGATGTCGGCGACCTATCGCCAGGATTCTGATGCGCCTCCGGCGCTGGTGGCGAAGGATCCGGAGAACCGCCTGTTGGCGCGCGGTCCGCGTCACCGCCTGAGTGCCGAGCAGATCCGGGACAGTGCGCTCTGGATCAGCGGGCTGTTGAACCCCGCGATGGGAGGCCCCAGCGTGAAGCCCTATCAGCCGGCGGGAGTTTGGGAGGAGGCGGGCACGGGCAAGACCTACACGCAGGACCACGGGGACAAGCTCTACCGCCGAAGCCTGTACACCTTCATTCGAAGGACCGCCCCGCCTCCGGCGATGCTGACGTTCGACGCCGGGTCTCGCGAGGTTTGCACCGCGAACCGGGAGATCACGGCGACCCCGCTGCAGTCCCTGGTGCTGCTCAATGACACTCAATTCATCGAGGCCGCCCGGGTGCTGGCGGAACGGTTGTGGCGTCAGGCGGGGGGATCCGATCCGGACCGGCTGGCCCGCGGATTCCTCGAGATCACCGGGCGGAAACCCGATGCGGAGGAGCAGAAGATTCTCGTCCGGCTCTATGACGAGCAACACCGCCAGTTTGCGAAGGATCCCGGCGCGGCCGAACGGCTGCTGAAATCCGGGGAGCGCGTGGCGGACGCCACACTGCCCCCGGCCGATTTGGCCGCGGCCACGATGGTGGTGAGCACTCTGATGAACCACGACGAATTCGTGATGAAGCGATGAACCCTGCATTCTGCACCGGATCCGTTCCCGCCGCGGGCCTCAGCCGCCGGCAGTTTCTCAACCGCTTCGGCATGGGCGTCGGAGGCATGGCGCTGGCGGATTTGCTCACGCCCTCCCGCGCCCTGGGGGCCGCGGACCGGGGAGTGCTCGATGGCGCGCTGTCGTTCGCGCCCCGAGCCAAGCGCGTCATCTACCTCTTCATGGCGGGCGGGCCGTCGCAGTTGGAGACCTTCGATTACAAGCCGCTCCTGAACCAGCGCCAGGGCGAGCCGCTCCCGGATTCCGTCCGCATGGGACAACGGCTCACGGGCATGTCTGGGAATCAGGCCATCCTTCCGCTCGCGGGCTCCGCCTTCAAATTCCGGCAGGCGGGGAAGTCCGGCGCCTGGATCAGCGAGTTGCTGCCGCACACGGCGGGCGTGGCGGATGATCTGTGCATCGTGCGCTCGGTGTTCACCGAGGCCATCAACCACGATCCGGCGATCACGTTTCTCCAGACCGGATCCCAGCTCAGCGGACGTCCCAGTTTCGGGTCCTGGGTTCACTACGGTCTGGGAAGCGACAATCAGAACCTGCCGGCGTTCGTGGTGTTGGTCACGCGGGGCAAAGTGGATCAGCCGCTGTACTCGCGGCTGTGGGGCAGCGGATTCCTGCCGTCGCGATACCAGGGCGTGCAGTTCCGATCCGGCAAGGACCCGGTGCTTTATCTTTCGAATCCGGACGGAGTGTCGCCCGAGACTCGTCGGCTGATGCTGGATCGCCTCCGCGACTTGCACCAGCACGCGGCCGAGGTGTCGGGGGACACGGAGATTGATACGCGGATCGCCCAGTACGAGATGGCGTACCGGATGCAGACCAGTGTCCCGGAGGTGATGGATCTGTCCGGGGAACCGGAGTCCGCGGTGGCCGCGTACGGTCCGGATGCCCGCAAGCCGGGTTCGTTTGCCGCCAACTGTCTTCTTGCCCGCCGCCTGGCGGAGCGCGGGGTGCGGTTCATCCAATTGTATCACCAGGGCTGGGATCAGCATGGGGGACTGCCGGGAGGCATTCGCACCCAATGCCGGGAGACGGACCAGCCCTGTGCGGCGCTGATCACCGACCTCAAGCAGCGTGGCCTGCTGGAGGACACCCTCGTGGTGTGGGGTGGGGAGTTCGGGCGCACCAATTACTCGCAGGGAAAACTGACGGCGACCGACTACGGCCGGGATCATCATCCGCGATGCTTCTCCGTCTGGATGGCGGGTGGCGGGTCACGCGCCGGGACGGTCTATGGCGCGACCGACGAGTTCGGTTACAACGTCGTCGAGTCTCCGGTTCACGTACACGACCTGCATGCCACGCTCTTGCATCTGCTGGGGATCCATCATGAGCAACTGACCTTTAAGTTCCAGGGTCGCCGTTTTCGTCTCACGGATATTCATGGCGAACTGGTGAAGGGGATCGTTCAGGCTTGACCGCGTCCGGGGTGGCGGGCGTTGTTCCATCCATCCCATGAATCGCGAGGAAATGCTGAACCGGGTGACGCATCACCCGGAACCGTGGAGCATCATCATCATTGGCGGCGGCGCCACCGGGATGGGTGTGGCCGTGGATGCGGCCTCCCGTGGATACCGGACGCTGCTGCTGGAGCAGCACGACTTCGGCAAGGGAACCTCGAGCCGCAGCACCAAGCTGGTCCATGGCGGCGTTCGCTATCTGGAGCAGGGCAACGTCTCCCTCGTGATGGAGGCCCTGCGCGAGCGGGGCATCCTGCGGCAGAACGCGCCGCATCTGGTCAGTGAACTGCCCTTCATCGTGCCCAGCTATGCTTGGTGGGAGGGACCGTTTTACGGTATCGGACTAAAGGTGTATCAGGGGCTCTCCGGGAAGTATGGGTTCGGCGCCTCGCGCCTGCTGTCCAAGGAGGAGACGTTGAAGCGGCTGCCGAATGTGAGTCCCGAAGGCCTGCGCGGGGGTGTGGAATACTACGATGGGCAGTTCGACGACTCGCGTCTGCTGATCAATCTCGCCGCCACCGCGGTGGAGCAGGGGGCGACCCTTCTCAATTACGCGCCGGTGACGGCGATCCTGCGTGACGCGGATGGATTGGTGGAGGGCGTGACGGCCCGGGATTCGGAGACGGGGCGTGAGTTTACCGCCCGGGCCAAGGTGGTCATCAATGCGACGGGACCCTTCACCGACTCGGTCCGGCGCCTGGCCGACCCCGGCGTGACACCGATGATCGCGCCCAGCCAGGGGGCGCACATCGTGCTCGACCGGTCTTTCCTCGACGGCGACACCGCCATCATGGTGCCCCACACCAGCGACGGCCGTGTCATGTTCGCCATCCCCTGGCATGGCCATACGCTTGTGGGAACCACGGATTCGCCGGTTGAGTCCGCTCCGCTGGAGCCGGTGCCCATGGCCCAGGAGGTGGAGTTCATGTTGTCCACGGCCGCGCTGTACCTCGCACGGAAGCCGACTCACGCGGACATTCTGAGCCAGTTCGCTGGGATCCGGCCTCTGGTCCGATCGGGGGACAGCCGGAACACGGCAGCCCTCTCGCGGGACCATACGCTCCACATTGATCCGTCGGGCCTGGTGAGTGTGACGGGGGGCAAGTGGACGACCAATCGCAACATGGCGGAGGACTGCGTCAATCAGGCGGCGGTGCTGGCGCGCCTTCCTGAGCATGCGAGCGTCACGCGGAACCTGAACATTCACGGCTTTCACCAGCATGCGGACCGGTTTGGCGCGCTTCGCTTCTATGGATCGGACGCCCCCGCATTGCAGGATCTCATCCGCCACGAACCGGCCCTGGGTGAGCCCCTGGATGTGGCGCTTCCCATTTGCGGTGCCGAGGTTGTCTGGGCGGCGCGCCGCGAGATGGCCCGGACCGTGGAGGATGTCCTGGCTCGGCGCACCCGGGCTCTGTTCCTGAACGCCCGTGCGGCGCTTCGGATGGCGCCTGCTGTGGCGCGACTGCTCGCCCGTGAATTGGGTCGTGACGCCGCGTGGGTCGAGCTCCAATTGCCCGCGTTCGAGAGTGTCGCCCGGGGATATCTGCCGGTGTAGGACCTGTGATAATGATACCTATGCCTGAGGAGTCGGTCATTTCGCACGTATCTGCCTAAGAATACTACCTTCGGCGCGTCAACTCGGAACAGCCGATTTACGGGCACCTCCGGGGATCCGTGAATTTCTGCTCGGAGTCTTGGAAAAAACCTAACTGAAAGAGTTTCCACTCACCCAGTTCGGCGCTACACCCGTTCCGAACCCTGATTCCATGAATCCTTTGCGTTGGTTTCGACTGCTCGTCGTGTTGGTTTTCGGATGGCTCTACGCTTCGGAAGCGGACACGCGGCAGGTGCCCAGCGCGCTGCAGGCGTGGGAAGGATGGGCGACCTGGAATGACGTTCACCGGTTTTGCCCGACGCCGTATTCGGATCCGAAGACGCATCGTTGCTTCTGGCCGTCGCGGCTGGAACTGCAAGTGGAGGGGGCGGGGGCCAGGTTCGACCTGGGGGTCTCCGTGTTCGGAAGTACTTGGATGCCCCTTCCGGGCAGCACGGACGTCTGGCCTTTGGCGGTAACGGCCAATGGGACTGCAGTGCCGGTCCTGGAACACGAAGGCGGTCCAGCGGTACATCTCGAGGCGGGACAATATCGGTTGGTGGGTTCCTTTCAGTGGAAGGAAATCCCGCAGCGGCTGAAAATTCCCGTGGAAATCGGCGTCCTGACTCTGTCCCTGGACGGCAAGCCCGTGGAGGCACCGGTTTGGGATGCGCAGGGATTGCTGTGGCTGAAGAGGGAGGGAGTGGCCGACGCGGGGGAGAAGAATTTTCTGTCGGTGAAACTCTTTGGCGCCCTTGAGGACGGGATCCCGATGTGGTGGCACCAGGAGGTCGAACTCATTGTCTCGGGCAAAAGCCGCGAGGAGGAGTTGGGGCCAATCCTGCCCGAGGGTTGGCGGCTTTCCTCCGTGGCGAGTCCGATCCCCATGCTCGTGGATGAGGCCGGACGGGTGAAGGCCCAAGTGCGGGCCGGGAAATGGACGCTTCGGCTCGACGCCTTTCGAATGGATGACCCCAAGGAATTCCGGTTTGCGACCGGATTGAAACCGTCGGTTGCGGACGAACTCGTGGCCTTCCAGGCCCGCCCCGAGTTCCGTGTGGTGGAGATTGTGGGATCCCCGTCGGTGGATGTGTCCCAGACGCCGGTGCCGGAGATGTGGCGCTCGCTGCCGGTGTATCGGTGGAACGTCGCGGAACCCTTCCGGTTGGAGCAGCGGATGCGGGGCATGGGATCGCAGAAGCCCGCCGGACTCTCCATCACCCGGGAGTGGTGGCTGGATGAAACGGGGCAGGGCCTCACCTTTCGGGATCACGTCAACGGTTCGATGCAGGAGATCTGGCGATTGGATGCGGCGGAGGGTGAGGAGCTGGGATCCGTGCGAATCGGAACCCAGGGACAGTTGATCACCCGGAATCCGCAAAATGGGGCGCTCGGGGTGGAGATCCGGTCCCGGAACCTGAACCTGGAGGCCACGGGCCGAATGGGACGTCCGCCACAGTTTCCTGCCACCGGATGGCGTTCCGATGCGGACGCGCTCGGCGTGACCCTAAACCTGCCGCCGGGGTGGAGGCTCTTCGCGCTGTTCGGGGCCGACTGGGTTCGGGGGGACTGGTTGACCGCGTGGACGCTCCTCGATTTGTTCCTGCTCCTGATTTTCACGCTGACCGTGTTTCGCCTGTGGGGTTGGCGCGCGGCGGTAGTTGCCTTTCTGGCGTTTGGACTCGCCTATCACGAACCGGGCGCACCCCGGTACCTGTGGCTGATTCTTCTGATTCCGCTGGCCTTGTTGCGGGTGGTTCCTGCCGGCGGTGCTCGAAAAGTGGTGCAACTGGGTGCCGTTGGGGCGGCGACGCTGTTGGTGCTGGTGCTCGTGCCCTTCATCGGGCGGCAGGTTCAGCAGGCCATTTACCCACAACTGGAAGTCGTGGATGCGGCTCGGCCCTTTTTTGGACAGTGGGTTGCGGCGAAGTCGAAGGGCATGAGCCGGCGCGGGGAGACACTTCAGGAGGAATCGGTGCCCGTCCCCACGGATGCGGCCCCAGTAACTGTGGGTAGGGTCGCTGCCCTCGACGTAAAACTCGCCCGCCGCTACGGACTGTCGGTCCGACCGGATACGTCGGCAGAGAACCTCAACTATGATCCGAAGGCACGGATCCAAACGGGGCCGGCGGTGCCGGATTGGACGTGGCGGGCCGTCCACTTCGGTTGGAATGGTCCGGTTCAATCCACCCAAACCGTGCGTCCCATCCTCATTCCTCTCAGCCTGGAACGGGTTTTGACGGTGCTCCGGGTGGCGTTTCTGGTGGCCCTTGGGGCGATTCTGTTCCGGGCGCGGGGGTCGCGTCCGGGTGGATCCGGCTCCGGTCGAAAGGCCGCGGCCGCGGCGGCCTTGATGTTATATGGGCTTTTCGGAGGAGATCCGGTTCTCGCGGAAGACAGGATTGTCCCGCAGGCTCCCGGCCTTCCCAGGGATGCGAGTGCACCGAGTCTTCCCGCCGCTGCCTCCCCTGTCGGATTTCCCGATGGCGCCTTGCTCGACAAATTGCGGGAACGGCTGCTTGAGGTTTCGGATGCGTATCCGAACGCCGCCAGCATTCCCAGCGTCTCCGTGACCTTGAAGGGGCGCCGGTTGACCGTGGACGCCGAGGTTCATACCGCCCTGCGGACGGCGGTGCCGGTGCCCGGCCGGTTGCCGGCCTGGTCGCCGGTGACGGTCACTGTGGACGGGCGTGCGGAAGTGGCCCTTAGGCGGGACGACGGGTTTCTGTGGGTGGTGCTGCCGGAGGGCGTGCACCGCGTTCGGGTGGAGGGACTGCTCGCGGGTGTAGGGGATTGGGAGTGCGCGTTCTTGCTGCGCCCGCACCGGATGGTCGTGGAAGTTCCCGGCTGGACCGTCAGTGGACTTCGTCCTGACGGCGTTCCGGAAGCTCAGGTCTTTTTCACCCCCGAGGAGAAATCGTCGGCGCTCCAGGCCACTTACGAGCGCCAGGATCTCCAGGGCGTTGTGCAGGTACAGCGCGAGTTGGAACTTGGGTTGCTCTGGCAGGTTCGGACGGTGGTTCACCGGCTTTCGGCTCCAGGCAAGGCGATCGCATTGCGCCTCCCGTTGATTCCGGGGGAAAACGTTGTGTCCGGAAATGTGGTGATCCGGGACGGCATGATCGAGGTCCGGCTGGGAGCCCAGGAGTCTGACTTCTCCTGGGAGGGCAGTTTTTCCACCACCAATTCCCTTGTACTGAAGTCCCGCACAAATGATCTCTGGGTGGAGCGATGGCAGTTGGTGGCATCGCCGGTCTGGAACGTTTCGCTGTCCGGCCTGGCCCCGTTCTTCGAAGCGAACGCAGCGAACCTGGTTCCCGTCTGGCAACCGTGGCCAGGGGAAACCGTGTCCCTGGGAATCAGTCGTCCTGAGGCGATCGCCGGCGCCACGGAAACGGTCAACCGTGCGCTCCACGAAACGAACCTGGGACAGCGTCAGCGGGTTTCCAAACTGGAACTCTCCCTCCGCTGCAGCCTGGCCGAGGACTTCATGGTCGGTTTGCCACCCCAGGCCGAGGTCACAAGCCTGGCTCTGGACGGCAAGACGCAGCCGGTGCGCAAGGAGGGCCAGAAGCTGGTCGTTCCTCTTGGGCCCGGGGATCATTCCGTGGTGATCGGATGGAAAACCGATACCCAGCTCTCAGTCCGAGCCGAAGCAGGCGCCGTGCAGCTTCCGGTGGGCAGCGCCAACATCGACACGGTGATCACGGTTCCCGAGGACCGCTGGGTGCTGTGGACCTCCGGACCGCAGCGGGGACCTGCCGTCCGATTCTGGGTCATCCTTTCCTGTTCGTTGATGGCGGCGGTGGCCCTCAGTCGGCTGCCGGTGTCTCCGTTGAAAGTGATGGAGTGGGTGCTGCTCGCGATCGGGTTGACCCAGGTGCCCCTGCCGGCGGCGCTGGTTGTCGTGGGCTGGCTGTTCCTGATCGCGTGGCGCAGGCAGCCCGGGTTCCAAAACTTGGGAAGCAGGAGCTTTAACGTGCTGCAAGGGGTTCTCGTGTTGGTGACGGCGGGGGCTTTGGGAATCCTGGTTTTTGCCGTGGGCGAAGGGCTGCTGGGGAGTCCGGAAATGTTTATCACCGGGAACGATTCCTCGAGGACCGTGCTTCGCTGGTATCTGGACCGCAGCGGCGCGGTGCTGCCCGAGCCCGGGTGCCTTTCGGTGTCCATTTGGTGGTATCGATTCCTGATGCTGCTCTGGGCGCTGTGGCTGGCGACGGCGTTGATTCGCTGGCTCAGGCTGGGCTGGGAGCACTTCAGTGCCGGGGGCTTCACCCGGTCTCGAAAGCCTGAGCCGTCCCCGAAGCTGCCGCCGCCGCTACCGCAGGTGTGATGCGCCGTGGTGCGTCTCGGAGTGGGGGAGCAGAGCTCCCGCTCTGGATTCTGCGCGTGGGTCGCGGGACCCGGGTGGATTGCCATTCCACGCGTCGTTCGCGAGAAAGTGGAAGCGGAGCTCTCGCTTTTCGCGCCGGTGGGACGCGCCGAGGGAAGCCACTTGGATGCCGTGGGGAAGAACGACACTCAACGAGTGGGACACTCCTCTCTGAAACCGAAAATGATCAGTCCCTACTGGGAGAGCAGGCTGGCCCGGTAATAGAAGGGTACGTCGGGAACAACCAGGGAGACACTGGCTTCGGAAGTGGATACATAGAACGATTCTGAAGATCCACCCGCACCTCCACTGATCACCTGAAAGGAAGAGTGCGGTACGGGTTGCCAGTCGTGCAGATTCCACGAACGCTCCAGTCGGTAAGTGAATGTCCCATGGTTGCCCCCGCCTCGGAGGGAAAACTGGATCTTGTGATCGCCGAGATTCTGGATGGTCCCTGGAACAATCCCAGCCGGCCAACGCGGCTGCAATTCGAAGTGGGCGGTGAGTCGGAGATCGTGTTCCAAACGCAGGGTCCGGGAGGGCTCGGTAACGCCGTCGGACCAACCGGTGAAGATTGAGTATCTTCCCGTCGGGCGCGCGGTAATCAGGATTTCGTGGTCACGCGGGACGTAGCCAGCGGGCATCCCGGTGACTTCTCCCTGGCCCACGACCGCGATCTGGAGCCGCGAGAGGCTTGGGTTCGGATCCATACGATGCAGGCTCCCCGCTTGGATTGCGGCATAGAGAACGCCTTCCCGGCTTCGTATCGCTGAGAAGACATTGTATCCGGGGAGAAGATCCTGAACGAATCCAGCCGGGAACTCTCCGATAATCCGGCCAATGTAGTCGGCTTCATAACGAATGCCGCCTCCAAGTTCCCGTTTTTGCAGCGAGGGCGGTTCCACTCCGTTCCCGTCGGTCAGCATCTCAAGGTCGCCGTTGGCCAACCGAAACCAGACGTATCGTGTGTAGGGAATCCAGACCGGGATGAACATGGAACCCCCTACGAGGTTGAATCGGTAATCCGTGATCGATCCCATCACTCGGATCTCACCGGAAGGATTCGCGATCACCCGGCTCAATGTGATGGCGCGGTTGGTCATGAGCCGCGGGGACTGGGGGTAGACTCCGGGACGGAGGTCTTCGAGCAAGGCTGTGGGTTGTCCCAGATAGAGCGTAGCGACCGCGCCATCCGGACCTGCTTGACGAATCCGCGATTGACCAGGGCCGGCTTCCTCGAGAACCAGAACGAGGTCGTTCGCCGCAAAGGTTACATCCACAATGTTCCCAAATCCGGCATTGGTTCCCTGGCCATCCTGAACGGCGTTTCCAGGAGCGCCGGCCAAAGTTCTAACTACGCCATCGGCAGTGGCCGCCCGAATGGCGTTGTTGGGTTTGTCCAGGAAAACGATTTCACCGGATGTAAGTTCTCCCAGAAGCAACGGAAGACCTGCAATCTGCGCCTCTGTCCCCGGACCATCACGAAATCCGGAGGTGCCTCCAGCGATCTGCTTCGGATCGAGTGGCGGCATGGCTGGAGCCAGCTCGATCCAGTCCACGGAAATCGTGAAGAATTCCCACGGGCCCATTTCGGGCATGGTCGGACCCGCTTGACGGTCTGACGTGTCGGCGATGCGGTCCGCAACGAGCCGCAGGTGGTGGAGTCCCTTCGAAAGCCAGACGCGGGGCAGCGTCATCGCCCTTTGGACCGGTTCGGGTGAAGGGAAGCGCTGTCCGTCCAGTTCCACGTGGAGAAAGGCTTCGTCGTCGTGAAAGGTCCACGATTCCGTTGTCCCTGTGATTCTCTCTTCGACCCATGTGGGCGGCCCCTTCGTCTTCAGTTGGATTGCATAAGCTCCGTCCTCCCTGCAATCGATCGTATAACTGAGCCATTCGGAGCTTTGCAGGACGGCGCTGCCCCGGGCGGCGACCATGGTTTCCCCTGGACGCCCCTGGGATTCCGGGAATCGAAAGAACAGGTTCGTGATCGGATTGCCGGAGAAATGATACCCCACCCCTTCGCCTCCTTTGTCCCAAAACTCGGCCTGAATTCGTCCAGGAACCGGAAACGGTGCCCCGAGAAAGGGTGTCGACACCGGATCTCCCAGGAGCGGAACGCTGATGAGCAAGAGGCCATGGACCAGAGCTGCCCCGAATCCTCGACGAGACTGTTTGGTGTGGGGATGGGTCACGTGACGAAACTCTGTGAGCCTCTGAAGTGAATCAAGCTTCTCTCCGCCGAAAGTTCGGAGCAGGAGCCGCTGGTGGGAAAGTGCCCACTGGGCGAGTTGTAATGCACGGAATCAGCTGAGCGGGAAACGAGGGCGTGGCGGATGGCAAGACCAAGGAAAGATCAGATCGAAGTCGTAGAGCCCATTTCCATAGGGGAAGGAGCGGCGGAGCCTTACTTGTACTCCGAAATCCGGGTATGCCACGACCATGCCGTGGGTCGAGTGTGCTTCCCCAGCGGCGGCTTTGGTCCCGCCGAAGCGGATGGGAAGGTGGACCGCCCCCTTACACTGCTCGACGTTTCCGCATCGACGGATGCAGCGTCGCCCCCTATTTCAGTTCCGGCCCCCAACAGTTTCCGATTCCAATGAACTTCGCCGCCCTAGCTCCTGCTTTTCCAATCGCCGTGGCTCTGTCGCTTGCCGGGGCTTCGAAATCCTCGGCGGCATTTCCAGGAGTTTCCGGGGACAAGACCCTGGTGGCTTGGGTGGTTCCGAGCAGTTTGGAGCAGCGCGGCGGCAGTGTGCTCACCCTCGATGACCGCCACTCTCATTTTGACGGTATCGTCTTTGGGGAACTTGAACCGGCGCGCTGGATGGCAGGGAGTGACTTCTACCACAGGACGTCCCGCGATCAGGAGACGGTGCCGCGGGAAACGGCCGACGCCCACACCGCGGTCCAGGTCGCCATTGTGTACCAAGGGATGGACGTCACGGTGTACCGGAACGGAATTCCCTACGCGCACCACACGATCTCCGCCCCGCAGGCGTTCGGACCGGGGAGCGCCGTGGTCATCGGGCCCCGCCACTTGGAGTCGCAGGACGGTGCGGGATTTTCCGGAGCCATTGACGACGCCCGTATCTATGGGACTGCACTGTCCCGGGAGCAAATCGCCGCCCTTCGGCCCAATGTGCTGTCGGATCCCAAGCCGATTGCCTGGTGGAATTTTGAAAATGGAAAGGCGGAGGACGTCCTCGGCGCGTTCCCCGAGGGAACCCTGCTCGGCGGAGCACGGGTTGAATCCGGACACCTCGTCCTGGTGGGCGAAGAAAGCGCATTTGTGACACCCGCAGCCGCGGCACTCGTCGCGGACGCCCCACCGGCGCCGGACGTCCCCGACGAGTGGGTGCTGAATTACCACCTGATGCATCCGGGAGCGGAGAGCATGCCCGGGGATCCCAACGCCGCGTTTTACCTCGATGGGGTGTATCACCTCCACTACATCCTGCGGCATCCCTGGAAGGGGCGACAGTCGTTTGCCTTTATCCATGTCACCAGTCCGGACATGCTCCATTGGACGTGGCAGCCGACGAAGCTGCAGCGGTCGTTCACCGGGCACGGCATGTTCAGTGGGACGGGATTTGAGACGAAGGAGGGGAGACCGGCGGCGATCTACCATGGCGAATCTTCGGGACGGAACCAAATCGCCCTCGCCAAGGACCGCCTGCTCACCGACTGGGAGAAGCCGTTCCCAGTGGAGGTCCGAATGGCCGACGGCAGCGCGGCGACGATGAACCACTGGGACCCGGACTGCTTCCTCATCGGGGACACCTACTATGCGATCTCCGGGGGCGGAAATCCGCCCGTCTTCAAATCCCAGGACCTGCGCCACTGGACCTACATCGGCGATTTCCTGAGAAACCAGATGCCGGACGTCACCGTCGGGGAAGACATCTCCTGCCCGAATTTTTTTCCGCTCGGCGACCAATGGATGCTGCTGTGCATCAGTCATCCGATGGGATGCCGGTATTACCTCGGGGATTGGGATGCGAAGGTGGAGCAGTTTGTCCCGAAGAGGCACGGGCGGATGAACTGGGCCCGCAGCGACCAGCCGGCGTGGGGGTTGTTCCAGAGGACGGACTTCTTCGCGCCGGAAACGGTGCGGACTCCCGATGGGCGTCGGGTGATGTGGGCCTGGCTGACTTCCGTGGGGTCGGGGAATCCGCTGCTCAATCGGACCGTTCAATCCCTGCCCCGGGAACTGAGCCTGCCGGCAGATGGCGTTTTGCGGATGCGTCCGTTTCGCGAACTGGAGGGACAACGGTCGGATCCTGTCCTTCAGAACGACGTAAAACTCACCGCTCCGGTGACCGGACTGGGGGATGGTGTTCCCCCGGCCTCGGCTCCGGCGCTGCAGCGTATTGCGGAACTTCCCGGCGAATCGGTGGAGATCCGGATCACGGTGGATCGCGAGCAGGCGGTCCGGAAGATGTTCGGGGTGGTCCTGTTTTCCGACGGCAAGGGCGGAGGTTTACCGGTGATGGTGCGTCCGGAAACGGGAACTCTTCGGGTGGGAACGGCGGAAGCCCCGTTTGCCGTGGCGGACCTACCTGCGGGTCAACCGGTGGAACTTCGGATCTTTATCGACCGCTATCTCGTGGAAGTGTTTTCCAACGATCGCCAGGCGCTGGTGGCGGCGGAAGTAGGACCGCGGAACGGCCGTGGGCTCGACGCATTCTGCGTAGGCGCTCCGACAACCTTCCGGTCCGTTGAACTGTGGACGATTCGCCCGACGAACCAGGGGTTCCTCGAAGCCCGCAAGAACCACGTCTGGGAGCCGAAATCTCGATGACCGGGTGGCGGGCGAAGGATCGGGAAGGCGGGAGCTTGCCGACGGCGCCCTGCTACAGGCGGAGATGGGACCAGAGGGTCGCGGGGTCCATGCGCAAACCGATGTAAAACGGGCCAAATTCGCCGTAACGGGCGCTCACCTCGTCGAAGCGCATCTCGTACACGATCTCCTTCACGGCATCGAGCTGGTGCGCAAAGAGAGTCACGCCCCATTCCCAGTCGTCGAGTCCGGTGGATCCGGTAATCAGCTGCGAGATCCGTCCGCTGTACTTGCGTCCGGTCTTGGCGTGCCCAGCCATGAGTTTCTTCCGCGTGTCAAAATCGAGTGAATACCAGTTGTCGTTTCCCGAGCGCTTCTTGTTCATCGGGTAGAAGCAGAGGATTTCCCAGTCGGGAAGTTCGGGATAAAGGCGGTAGTGCTGGTACTCGGCGTTTCGCTTTTGGGCGGCGGCGAAGCGTTCGTCGAATTGCGGGTGTCCCGGCACGACCCCATCCCGCGACAGGATCACCTTCAGGTCGTCGTCGGTGGCGACGTATTCGGGAAGTTCGGTCACGCTCAGGTAGGAGTACACCGGTTGAAGCGTGCCGGGCGGGAAGGCGAGTTCCACGTCGCGCTGGAGGGCGCTCAACTGCTGGAGTTCCGGGGCGAGGAGCATGAAGGCCAGGTCGGCCTTGCCGCCGACGCCGGCAAAGGTCAGGAGCCTCGGAGCGGCGGGACCGGGATTGGCGGCACAAACGCGATCCAAGGCGGCCCGGGCGTTCGCAGATGCATCCGCGGGAAGCGACGTCCAGCGGGCGCGGTCGATTCGGAAGAAAAGGTGAGCGACGTGAACGCCTTGGGAGAGTTTTGCGGAGGGAAGGGACATAGAGGTCGAGATGGGGATTATTCCACGGCGAGGGCGTATTCGAGCAGCTGCGGCAGTTGTTCCAGGATGGCCGAATTGGCTGCGACGAGACGGGCCCCGGCGGCCACGGCGTCGTCCTGAAGTTTCCGGTTCGTCTGCGGAGTGAAGCCGATGATCGGAACGTGGGCCAGGGCGGGGTCGCGCTTCAGCTCCTGGATGACGCCGCAGAAATCGCCATGGCGAAGCGCCAGCTCGGCGACCAGCAGCATGGCCTTCTCGCGCCGGACAATGTCCACCACATTGGCCGCCACGGTCACCGTGTGCACCCTCCAGCCCAGATCGGTCAACCGGTTGGCAATCTGGCTGCCGGGCAGGAGGGACTCGTGAAAGACAATGGCCAACGGTTTGGTCACGGCGAAGGGTGGTCCGGGCGGTTTCTGAATTCACGAATTTTCCGGCGCGGCCTGGAATCTTCCATCCGCGGCCCGGATTCTCGCTGTGTCCGGCCACCGAAGCGGGTATCGTTGGGCCGTGTTCCGGCCGTGCATTGATCTCCGGGAGGGAAAAGTCGTTCAGATCGTCGGGGGGACGCTGTCGGACTCCGGTACCGGCGTCCGGACCAACTTCGTCGCCTCCCACCCGCCCGCGTGGTTTGCCGCGAAGTACCGCGCCGACAATCTTTGCGGTGGACATGTCATCGCCCTGGGGCCGGGAAATGAAGCGGCCGCGCGTGAGGCGCTCGGAGCCTGGCCACGTGGGCTTCAATACGGTGGTGGCGTGACGGCAGCCAATGCCCTGGACTGGCTCAAGGCCGGGGCGGAGCGGGTCATCGTCACGTCCTGGGTTTTCCGCGATGGCGCTCTCGACGTGGAGCGGCTTGCGGAAATGGTGGCGACGGTGGGGCGCGAACGTCTCGTGCTGGACCTCAGCTGCCGGAAGCGCGGGGATGACTATTTTGTGGTGACCGACCGGTGGCAGAAGTTCACGGACCTGCGGCTGGGCCCGGAGGTTTTTGCCCGGCTGGCGGCCTCATGTTCCGAATTCCTCGTCCATGCGGTGGACGTCGAGGGGTTGTGCCGGGGCATTGACGGGAGACTGGTGTCGGACCTCGCCGCGTGGTCTCCCGTGCCGGTTACCTATGCGGGGGGGGCCAGGTGCCTCGAGGACCTCGAGCGCGTCGAGGAACTGGGGGGCGGGCGGGTGGATCTGACGATTGGAAGCGCCCTTGACCTGTTCGGCGGAACCGGGGTGCGCTACGCGGATGCGGTGGCGTTCAACCGGTCGCGTCCGGCGTCATCGCGCATCGGACGGTAGGAACGCTCCTGCCGGGGAACGGAGCCGGGGCCCCGTCACACGGTCAGGATTTCCTTTTCCTTGTGGGCCAGGTGCTGGTCGAGCTTTGCGATGTACTGGTCGGTGAGCTTTTGCACCTCACCCTCGGCCGTTTTCACCTCGTCCTCGGACACGCCACCGTCGGCCTTCACCTTCTTCAATCCTTCCAGCGCCTGTCGTCGCTCATTGCGAAGGGCGACACGGCTGTCCTCGGACATTTTCTTGCAGATCTTCACGAACTCCTGGCGGCGCTCGGTGCTGAGATCGGGAAGGACGATGCGGATGAACTTGCCCTGCGTGGCGGGATTGAGTCCGAGATTTGCCGCCTGAATCCCTTTCTCGATGGCCTTGACGTTGCTTTGGTCAAACGGGGTCACCATGAGCATCCGGGATTCCGGCGCCGAGATCGTGGCCAGTTCCTTGAGGCGCATGTGGGAGCCGTAGGCCTCAATCATCACGTTCTCGATGAGGGAAGGGGAGGCCTTGCCGGTCCGGACGCCGGCGAATTGATGGACCAGATGCTCCTCGGTCTTGAGCATCTTCTCCTCCGTTTCGAGCAGGATGTCGTCAATGGTCATGGAAAGGGGGTGGGAATGGGAGGGGTTCAGTCGCTGACGAGGGTGCCGACCTGTTTTCCGGTGACCACGCGCAGCAGATTGTGGGGTTTGAAGAAGTCGAAGACGATGATCGGCATTTTATTGTCGCGGCACAGCGCGAAGGCCGCGGAATCCATCACCTTGAGATCCTGCCGCAGCGCATCGTCATAGCTCAGTCGCGTATAGCGGACCGCGTCGGGGAATTTCTTGGGATCCTTGTTGTACACGCCGTCCACCTTGGTGGCCTTGAGGACGACCTCGGCATTCATCTCGTTGGCGCGAAGGGCGGCCGCGGTGTCGGTCGAGAAATAGGGATTTCCCGTTCCAGCCGCAAAGATGACGACGCGACCCTTTTCGAGGTGACGGATGGCGCGACGCCGGATGAACGGTTCGGCAATGGCGGTCATCGTGATGGCACTGAGCACCCGCGTATGCACGTCCTGCTTCTCCAGGGCGTCCTGCAGGGCCAGGGCGTTGATGACGGTGGCGAGCATGCCCATGTAATCCCCCGTGGCGCGTTCGATGCCCTTTTCGCTGCCGGCAATGCCGCGGAAGATGTTGCCGCCGCCAACGACGATGACCACTTCCACCCCGAGCTTGCGGACCTCGGCAACCTGGGAGGCCATGTCATGGACGGACTCCGGGTCAATCCCGGACGCCTGGGGGCCTCCCAGCGCCTCGCCACTGAGTTTCAGCAGGATGCGTTGGAACCGGGCGGTACGCTTGGGCTGGGATTTTTTTTGCATCGGCGGGCGGCGTTGTATCAGTCGCCGCCGCGCGGGTCAAACCGGCTGCGTGAGTAGGGTTCCATCCCGGAGGGGGAATGGTTGACGATTTGGGCGTGGGGAGCAGCCTGAAGGCTGGACTACGAACGGGCGGGGTGGCGCCGACTTTATTCCTTCCGAGGCTTGAGCACGCGGAATCCCGGCTGCCCGTCGCGCACGACCTGGAGAAGGATTCCTTTCTTCAGGCTGGCACCTCCCAGAAGCTCCTGGAACTGATCGGGAGACTCGACGGTCTGATGGTTGACTTCCGTGACCACATCGCCGGCACGGAGATCCTGACCCGCTGCGAGGCTTTCGGGTGTGATCGACTGGACGATCACGCCGGATTCCACGTCCTGCTTTCGAGCGACCTCGGGCGTGAGATTGCCGACGCGGATTCCATAATCCTCTGTGGACTCGGCGTCGCGTCCCCGGGGCATGAAGCCCGCAACGCGATCATCGGCTTCAGGAAGGGCCTGCGGTTGGACCTTCACCTGGAGCGTTTGGGACGCGCGTCGGACGTCCAGGACCACGGTGCTTCCCGGGCGCTTACGAGAGACCACGGCCCGGAGCTGCGCGGGATCCGCAACAGGATGCCCATCGATCGAGGTGATGACATCCCCGGGCTTCAAGGCGGGTTCAGCGCGGCTGGCCGGGCCATTCCGGGAGATTCCGTCCACAACGACGCCGTCCCTGAGGTCGCTCAGGGTCTTCTGGAGCGACTCGCGGTCGCGCAGGGCATCAATGCGAAGTCCAAGCCAGGAACGCACGAACTTGCCATCCTCGATCAATCGGGATGCGATCTCCCGGGCGAGATTGGACGGAATGGCGAACCCAATGCCCGAGTTGAGTCCGCGGATCATGGAGTTGATCCCGATGACGCGACCCTCGATGTCCACCAGGGGTCCTCCTGAATTGCCCGGGTTGATGTTCGCGTCGGTCTGGATGAAGTCCTGATCGAACATGCCTCCCATCAGATTGCTTCGGCCCTTGGCGCTGACGTGGCCATAGCTGACGCTGTAGTCGAGCCGGTAGGGCGCCCCGATCGCGATGGCGAATTCCCCGACACGAACCTTGTCGGAGTCGGCAAATTTGACCGTGGGGAGATCCGGTGGCGGATTCTGGATCCGGAGGACCGCCAGATCGGAATCGCGGTCGGTTCCCTTCACTTCGACTTCAAACTGCCGTCCATCCTTGAGCCGGACCCGCAAACGCTTGGAACCCTCCACCACGTGATTGTTGGTGAGAATGTCCCCCTCCTTGCTGAGAATCATTCCCGAACCCTGTCCGTTGAACTCCTCTCCAGAATCCGGCGGACGTTGTTCCCGGCGCCGCTCGAGCTCCTTGCGGAACTGGTCCCGGTATTCCTTGGGAAGGAGATTCAGCCAGGAATTCGCCTGGCCGGGGTCCCCTTCGGACTCATCGGGCGCCTGCGCGACATCGATGACCACGACCGCCGGGGAAACCGTGTCCGCCACCGCGACGAAGGCCTCGTTGAGTTGCCGGGCGAGATCGAGGGCCTTGGAGGCCTCGGAGGCGCGGGGCGTCGCGAATGGCGTGAGGAGAATTGCCAGGAGTGCAACGCGGGCGGCGCAGTGCCGAACGTCAACGATCATGGCGGGAGACTAAGGTGGTCCGCAGGGGCCGCAACTCTTGGGAATGCCGGGGCTAGGCTCCGGCGAGGGCATTCCCCACCAATTGCCGGGCTTCTTCCACGAGGGTTTGGAGATGGGCCTCACTTCGGAAACTCTCGGCGTAGATCTTGTAGATGTTTTCGGTTCCCGAGGGACGGGCTGCAAACCACCCGGCGGCGGTGGTCACCTTGAGTCCGCCGATGGGCGCGTCGTTTCCGGGTGCCCGGGTCAGTTTGGCGGTGATGGGTTCCCCGGCCAGCCGATCCTCGCGCACGTCCTGGGGGGAGAGTTTCTGGAGTCGTGCCTTTTGAGCCGGGGTGGCTGCGGCATCGATTCGGGTGTAATAGGGCATGCCGAATTGGGAGGCCAGATCGCGGAAATGAAGTCCCGGATCGCGCCCGGTGACCGCCGTGATCTCGGCGGCCAGCAGGTTCAGGATTGGACCATCCTTGTCCGTGGACCACGCGGTTCCGTCCAGGCGCAGGAAGCTGGCACCGGCACTTTCTTCACCACCGAAGCACACGGACCCGTCAAACAGGCCCGGCGTGAACCACTTGAAGCCGACGGGTACTTCCCAAAGCCGCCGGCCCAGCTTGTTCACCACGTGGTCGATCATGCCGCTGCTGACCAGCGTCTTCCCGACCGCGGCCTTCGGCGACCAGCCCGGCCGGTTCGTCAGGAGGTATCCGATGGCCACCGCGAGATAATGATTGGGGTTCATCAATCCGGCGGACGGCGTGACAATGCCGTGGCGGTCGGAGTCGGGGTCGTTGGCAAAGGCGACCTGGAAGCGGTCCTTCAATCCCACCAGTGCCGCCATGGCATGGGGACTGGAGCAGTCCATGCGGATCTTGCCGTCATGATCCACGGACATGAACGCGAACTGCGGATCCAGCCGGGGATTCACCACTTCGATCTGGAGTCCATAGGTGGCGTTGATGGGCTCCCAGTAGGGCAAGGCAGCGCCCCCGAGCGGGTCGACACCGAGTTTGAGTCCGGCGGACCGGATGGCGTCCATCTGGATCACGTTCTTCAGGTCCCGAACGTAGGGCAGGATGAAATCCTCCTCGTGGGTGGTGGACGCCCGGAGCGCCTCGGCAAACGGGAGCCGCTTCACGTCGCGGTTGCCGGCGGCGAGATGCTCGTTGGCGCGATCCTGCACCCACTTGGTGACCTCGGTATCCGCAGGACCGCCATTGGTGGGGTTGTACTTGAAGCCGCCATCCTCGGGCGGATTGTGCGAGGGCGTGATGACGATGCCGTCCGCCAAGCCAGTCGTCTTGTCGCGATTGTGAACGAGGATGGCGCGGGAGATGACCGGGGTTGGGGTGACACCGTCCCCGGACTGGATCACGGCGGTGACGTTGTTGGCGGCGAGGACCTCCAGCGCGGTCCGCTGCGCGGGAGCCGACAACGCATGGGTGTCCTTGCCCATGTACAGCGGACCTGTGGTCCCCTGGCGGTGGCGGTACTCGCAAATGGCCTGGGTGATGGCCAGGATGTGGGCTTCGGTGAAGGTCCCGTTGCGAGACGTACCGCGGTGTCCGCTGGTGCCAAAGCTCACGCGCTGGTTCGGATCCGTGGGATCCGGGCGCTGTTCGAGGTAGTCCCGTTCAAGGCGGGCGAGATCGACGAGCAGTTCGCGGGGCGCTGGTTTTCCGGCGAGCGGGGAGAGTGGCATGGCGGCGATAACGAATGGATCGGTCGAGACACGGGGAGAATGCGGAAGATTGCGCCCGGCTAGAAGCGGATTTGCAGGCGGGAGCGGCGCCTGCCGGTATCCGGCGCAGACCTCCGGAGGGGAATCCTGACGCGCGTTGCGCGGATCGTTTCCGGGACTCCTACCCGGCGGCCGTGGAGGCGGCGTCCCGGGGTGCGGATGTGATCCGGAATGGCTGACGTTTCCAGTAGGTGAGTGACCGCCACAGCCATTCGAAGGGACCGAAGCGGAAATGACGGAGCCAAACGGGATTGACGAGGAGTTGGAAAATCCAGATGGCGGCCACCACGAAATAGAGTTGGTGACGTTCGAGGCGTCCGTAGAGGGCGAAGCCGTATCCCGTGAAGAGAAAGGCGCACACGACGGAATGGAACAGGTAGTTGGAGAGCGCCATCCGGCCCACGGCGGCAAGGCGCGTGGTGAGCCAGCGCAGCGCACCGGTCTTGCAAAGCAGGAGGAGAAGGCCCACGTAGCCGGTGGCCACTGCGTAGCGGCTCACCTGATACAGGCTCCCGCACTGGAGTTGAACCACCGGGTCGAAGTGATTCTGGACGTTGGTGTAGGCCGTGTAGGAGGTGATCGGAATTCCGACCTGGAATCCGACCGCGGCCAGGGTCGCGTAGAATCGCACAGAGCGTGCCCCGCTAAGAATACCCAATTTGAACAGTCCCATGCCGATCATCATCATGCCCCACATGTCGAACATGTAGGGGTGGTACACGGGGATGCTGTCCCACCGCAGTCGGACGGCGCCCCGGGCCTGGATCACTTTCCACGGGTTTCCCCGCCATTCCTTGGCATCCTCCTCCAGTTTTTCCGGCGAGGGATTCCGATTCTTTTTGAAGGACTCCCATTCCACCTTGGCGTCCCGCTCCTTCTCCGTCAGCGCCTCGCCGCGCGTCTCCTTGGCGAGCGCTGCCTTGCCGTCGGTGATCATGTCCCGCTTGAGGGATGCGTCGACGAGTGAGAATCCCGACAAGAGCAGCAGCGACAGGGTGCCCAGCAGAATCAATCCCCTCGGGCGCATATGCCGGAACGAATAGAGGAAGAGCCCGCAGACCGCATAGGGGTAGAGGATCTCTCCGTGCCAGAGCAGGAAGCTGTGGGCGATTCCGAACAAAAACAGCCACAGGGTCCGTCGGAAATAAATGTCCGCCCTGTCCAGCCGTCCATCGAGGCGGGAGGTCAGCAGGATGGCGCTTGCCCCAAAAACAAGGGAAAACAGGCAGCGCATCTTGCCTTCGGCGAGGATATGCAGGGTCACCCAGACCCCCAAATTGGCGCCCGTGTCGCCCCCGGCGGAGGTGGGATTGTCGTAGGACTCGTGGTACAGTCCGAAGATGACAATGTTCATCAGCAGGATCCCCAGCAGGGCGAATCCGCGGAGGACATCCAGGGACTGGAGGCGTTGGGATCCGGCGACGGGCGCAGGTTCCGAGGACGAAGACTGCGTCATTAAGGGGACCTCGGAGTCGGGGTGATTGGGTAGGGTCATGGAGAGTGGGTTTGACTCGCACACCTCGTTCCCTCCGGCTTTCACGCGGCGGGTCGGCAGAGCGCTGTCCGGGTCATCAAGGGTGTCGCTAGTACAACGTGGGAACCGGAAAAAGTGCAATGGCGGAAAAGTGGGTGACCGTCCGCTCTGTGGACGGGGCATCCGCAGGCATGCGAGTTAGCGGGGCGCGGCGAGCCGGAAGCAGTAAATTTGGGAGTCCAGCGGAACAACCTGCGGGGACATTGCATCGGGGACCGTCTCCCAGGATTCGGATTCGAGTGAAGGGGAACGCTGCAGTCTGTATCCGTCCGGCCAGGTCAATCGGAGTCCTCCCGCGACTCGTTGAAACTTCAGTTCCGGGGCGAGATCCACAAGATATGCTTGATCCGACTTCCCTCGAAACCCTGAACCGCACATGAAGCGACCATTCCCCGAAATTGACTGGGGGCCATCCAGCGTCAGCCATGCCTGGGATGCGGGGTTCACCCCCAGGTTCACGAGTCGTTTCCAAAGGGATACCATTCCCGTCTCTGGTTCCCAGACAAAGGAACCCAGGCCGGCGTCGCCTCCGACAATGACCGTGCCGTCGTCGGAAATTCCGGTAGCGGCACTGTATTGATAGAGGGAGGGGAACTCCTTCAGAAACGTCAGCCCTTCTCTTTCGGTCCACCGGCAGGCGTACTGTTGACCGGCGACGTTGACGGAGCCGACGATGATGCGACCGTTAAACGAGGCGGCCCAGGGCCTCGCGCCCTCATAGGTATTCTCTGCCGGAATACCGAGTGCCCGCATGGGCGCGTCCAGAGTCCAGATGACCGCGTCTCCCCTGCGGGGAACCGACACCGTACCCACGGTGGTCCCCCCATCCCCCGAGACAGCGACCGCGGCGCCTTCGGAGGCGGTGGATGTAAACCCTCCAAGCAGCTGCCAGCCGCGGTCGGCGGTCCAACGAATGGGCAGCGGGCGACGAGGCGTGACATTGGGTGTCGAAGATTTCCAACCGATTCCCACCACGACGCTGGCGTCTGCCGAAATGCTCCTGACCTCGGCACCGTCTAGTCCGGTCGGCAGGTCTCCGGACAGACGTTCCATGCCCCGGGAGGCGGTCCAGCGGAAGGGCTCTACGCCGGTCCGTGTCCTCGCGGAACTGCTGTTGCCCATCACCACCTCGCCGTCAGCGGAGACACCGACGGCAATGCTTCCGAAGGAACCCCGGTCCAATACGCCCAGATCCTTCATGCCGCCCGCGCGGGTCCATCGGAACGCCCGCCCACCTCCGGACGAAGCCGCACCTCCCACGACGACCTGTCCGTCCGCAGACAAATCCGTGGCGAGACTTTGTAGTCCACCTCCCGGCAGGCCGCCCAGCGGGGTCAGACTGGCGGCCGACATCCGGGACGCAGCGATCGGCATCGCCAGGACGATGAACGCGGTGGGAAGGGTTCGAATCATCGGGTTTTGCCGCTCCGAGACGCTGCGGTGAACCCTGCGTTTTGGCGACCCATTATCAAGGCGGGATGCCGGACATCTGTCGAACGGCACCCAACGGAACCGGGCAAAGCAACTAATCCCGGTCGGAGAGGACATCAAACGCCGCCTTCACCCGGGCCAGCCACTCCCGGACCGTGACGAACCAATCGAAGCGTCCGGATGCCGAAACCTCGGGCGGGGAACTGAAGACGACAGCGTCCAGGTGCACAGCGCGAGCGAGGAAAAGCGCGCGGGCAGCATGGAACTGGTCGGTGATGATGGTGCACTTCTCCAAGCCGCGGCCGTGCCGTGCTTGCTGGATCGACAGCCAGGTGCGACGACCCGATTCGTCGAGGTCGATTCGGTCCGCGGGGACGCCGAGGCGGATCAATTCGCGGGCCATGTCCCTGGGTTCGTCATAGCCGTGGTTGTCGGGATGCCCGCTGACGAGCAATCGCTCAATGCGGCCGGAGCGGAACAGTTCGGCAGCCGCCAGGGTTCGCGACGTGAAGTGGGGATTCGGCGTGCCGTTCCGCAACGTCGATTCCACCCCCAGGAGCAGACCTGTTCTCACGGGCGGACAGCCGGAGGGTTGGAGAAAGACCGAACCCTGCGCAGCGTGGACCATCCAGAGGTTGAGGCCCAGAATGCCGGCGGCCAGGAACCCGGCCAGGATGGCCGCGAACATCCTATGCAAATCCGCTGCCCCCCGAGTTTGTGGACAGCAGCTTTTATGAGACCGGAGGTTCCGAGTACTACCTGTCGCCGGACAAACTCTCAGCCGATCATTCACCCGTGCGATACCAACGAGAGATCGCATTGCTTCGTTCGGTATGTGCTCGGGGGAGCCTTCTGGACATCGGGTGCGGGACGGGGGGATTCCTGGAGCAACTTCGCGGTCGGTATCCGGACGCCTATACCCTCACGGGCTACGATGTGGCGGGACCGGCGTTGGAGCACGCCCGGGGTCTTGGAATCGAGGTGCATCGCGGGTCGCTCACCCGTTTGAAGGACCAGGGCCGAACCTTTGATGCGATTACCCTGTGGGCCGTGCTGGAGCATGTTCCCAATCCGGTGGAAACGGTGGAGATCGCCTCATGCCTGCTGAAGCCCGGGGGGGCGCTTCTCGCGCTCGTCCCAAATCTGGATTCTCTTGCCGTCCGTCTGCTTGCAGGCAAGTACCGGTACATCCTGCCGCAACATGTGAATTACTTCTCCGGAGCAACCTTGCGTCGATTGCTGTCCGATGCCGGCGGTCTGGTGGAGGTGGGAATCCGAGGCACGCACTTTAATCCTCTGGTGATCGCACAGGATTTTCGCCGCTCGGGTCGACTGGTTCCCGACGCCGATCGTGCCCGTCTGTTGCAGCGGACCAACGCCTACAAGCAAAGCGCATTGCTTCGCCCGATGCACTGGCTCTATCGGGGGCTGGAATGGGGCCTCGCCCGGGTCCGATGGACGGACAATATCGTGGCGATCGGCCGGAAACCGGGAAAGTAATCTCCGCGATCCCACGTCTGCTTCAACGCCGGCGCGAATAGGTCCGTTCTCCGACCCAGCGGGTGTTGTAGCGGGCGTGCAGGGCGTCGCTGGGGAATGCAGGACGTGCCTCAATTCCGTGGAGTTGATCATTCATGCCGTGCCACGGGAGCGGTTCGATGGTTGTTCCGCTGGCGACGTGGTAGTCCGCGTCCTTGTCCCAGCCGGAGGTCTCGAGGAAGTAATCGCGTTCCGCTCCGGGCGGCCGGGCCGGTAGATTGCGGGCCGGAAAGCGGAGGGTGAGTTCGTCGCCCCCGGCAACGATGGCGAGTCCGTTGTCCCGTTCCGCGATCAGTTCGTCCACCGGACCGTATCGCGTGGCCCAGCCGGAGGGAGTAATCCGCCATGGCGGGGACGATTGAACCCGGGTGGGGTCCGGAGTGAGGGGGTCCGTCCAGGGGCGGTTCTCAAACTCGCTGTAGCCGCGCCAGTGGAGGTCGGAGGTGGCCGGGTGGAGGGGGATGCCTTCGAGTGGATTCGATTCTGTGAAGAGTGCAATGCGGTCCCAGTGAATCTCGAAGGCCTGGGTCAATCGCAACCGGCGGGTCCCCGCCGGGAGTTTTCCGGTGAGGTCCACGACGATCGACTTCGTCTTTCCGGCCGGAGCGCCGACGGTTACATCCAGCGGTTTCCAACCCTGCGGAGTTTCCGCCTCGATCGTCGGGAAGGGGAATGGAAATTCGGGGTTGTGGGCGGCTCCAACATTCGCCATGCCGCCGCCAAAGCGGAGCCACCCGGTGAGGGCGAGCACTTGCGGACGACCCTCCGGCAGTTCGCCAAAGTCGAGGATCACCGAGTAGGGTTCTGCGAGGCCACGATACTGGGGGCCGCGAAGTCGGAGCGGCGAAACCCGCGTCCCGTCGATTTCAGCGAGAGCGGCCGTGACGTCTTCCGGCGTCTCCGGGGGAGGTCCCACGCGTTCGGCGTGGCGGAGGGGGATCCGGCCACCGAGTTGGACGAGGCCCGTCTTGGGGAACGGACGACCGGGAACCAGTTTTCCCGTGGAGAAAACCTCCGTCCCGGGCGGATGGTCCGCCACGACGAGGCGCGCCGAATCGAGATAGAGGATTTCCCGGAGTTCCTCGGTGAGATGGACCTCGTAGGATCCCTCGCGCGGCACGAAGTCCCGGTCACCGCCAATGCGCACCAGTTCATCCGGATCCGCCTCGATGTAGTGCCCGGGCGCGGCGGGAAGTCCGACGGGCGCGGCGCCGAGCAGGTCGGTGATGAATCGGGGCTGGGTCCCGTCCCAGGCGTAGAGGTAGGGGCAGGAACCGGTCGGAAGGACGAGTTCGAATACCGTGAGGGGTTACCGGCAGTCCGCCTTCACCTCGGTGGTGTCCAATTTGGTGTCGAACCACCGCGTGCTCACCAGGTCGAGCTGGGAATGCTTGCCGATTCCGATCTCGACCGGGAGTTGCTGCACCGTCCGGAGCGTGTGCCAGCCCCCGGACGCCAATTCCACCTTCACCCCAAGGGCGCTGGCGTTGGAACGGTTCCCTAGGAGGTGAAGCGTCAACATTCCGTTGGCATTGGCCCCGTCGTTGCGAAGGAATTTCAATCCCTCACCTGCCACCTCCACGACCCAGTCGAGATCACAATCGCCGTCGAAGTCGGCCGCAACCAGGTCGAGAATTCGTTTGCCACGGAATGAAGCCAGTCCGAGGGCATCCGTGGATTCCTCGAATCCGATGCTGCCCTTGTTCCGCCAGACATGGATTCCGTCGTCGCCCCAGGCAACGACGTCGAGCCATCCGTCGTTGTCGAAATCAAGGGCTCGCACGCGCTGGATACGATTGCCACGCGCGGCCAGGCGGCGGGGTTCCTTCAACCCGCCAAAGCGGAGTTCGACGGCCCCCTCGGTTGCGAGGGCGACGTCCACGCGGAGGTCATTGTTGAAGTCCCCGGTGCCCAGTCCCCGGGCCACGGGCCAGTCGGCAGGCTGATTCGTGGCGCTCAGGCCGCCGCCCCGGATATTGAGCAGGACATACGGGGGCAGGTTGCTTCGCGTCAGCAGGACGTCCGGCAGATCGTCGCTGTTGAGGTCATCAATGGTGATCTGGGTGACGTCGGTGACGGCCAGGGGATCGGGGACGCCAGCAGGCGGGCGCCGTTCCCGGAAGACTCCGGTGCCGAGATTGGTGAATCCGCGCAGCCGTCCCTCGGGATCCGCCAGGAGCAGCCCGAGCTTCCCAGTGAAATCCAGATCCGCGAGCGCCCCGGCGCGACCGGCCGCCTTGGCTTGGCGGAGTCCCGAGTAGGGCGTGGCGTCCGTGAAATTGCCGTTGGTGGCGAACCGCAGCAGGGACAGTCCCTCTGGAGTGACAACCAGGGCATCTTCGTAACGGTCATTTTGAACGTCCCCGACGAGAATCTGGGCCGGATGATCGGCCCCGGTGACGGGCACGGGATCCGCGGTCGCGGTGAAGACGCCGTTGGAATTGAGGAAGACCCGGGCCCCGGCCGGGGAGACGAGAAAGAGGTCATTGGCGCCGCGACGATTAATGTCGAGCAGGGCGATGGGGCCCCGGAGCGTGCCGCCGGCGCCAGCGAAGGCGCGGGAGGTGTCGTCCACGAACCGGACGGGAACGCCGGTGGGCGCGGGTTGTTCGAGGGAGAAGGGGACCCGGATCGCGGTGTACTTGCTGCGTTCGTACAGGGCCGGATTGTCGGCGTTTCCGACCTTTCCGGCGTTGATCCGCTGATGTTCGGCAAGGGCCGCCTGGGCTTCCTCGCGCTGTCCCATGCGAAGCAACGACTGGGACAGAAGATAATTGGCGGCCGGGTGGTTCGTCTCGAACTGGAGGACTTCCCGGAACTGGCCCGCGGCGTCCTCCGCCTTGCCCCAGCCCAGGAAGGCCCGGCCAAGTTGGAAGCTGACGGGATTCTCCGTGGGATCCGCGGATTTGGCTTCGGACAGCGCCTGGACGGCATTGGAAAACTGATTTTGACGGAGAAGGGCGCAGCCCAAAACGTAAAGTGCGGCGGCATTGCCCGGTTCGTATCGGAGCGCTTCCAGGGCTTCCGTCGCCGCAGGTCCCGGTTGTCCGGCCAGCAACAGTGCGTTCGCCAGATTCAGGCGGGCATCTGGATTGGACGGATTCAACAGGAGTCCGCGTTGAAAAGCGTCAACGGCCTTGGCGGGTTCGCCCCGTTCATAGAGGGTCTTGCCGGTCGCCATGATTCCGGCAAATGCGGCGTCCGGATTGTCCCCGCGGCCGGCGCGTCCCGACATCCACCAAACCCCGGCGGCGACGGCAGCGACAAAAAGGATCACAACCAAGACGTAAACCACGCCCGACCCGCCGCCCTTCGCTGCGCGTTGATCCATAGTGGCGGAACCGTAGTTCACGCCAGCCGGCCGCTTGCGATGAATTTGGGGCGAAAATGGGGCGACCTGCTGGCGGCAGGTGAGCCGAAAGGCTGGGCCCCTTCAGGGGGCGGGTTTGAGTGATGGTGAGGGGCGCGGAATAGGCGCACTGGGGTTCACCGTCGCGCTTCCGCCAGCACCCGCTTCCGGGGCATTCATGAATTCCAGCTCCCGGAACCCATGCCGGGTTTGGTATTGTTCGATGACCGTGGCTCCATGGGAGGTGCGGTATTTTAGGGTGAACCGCATCGGGCTTCCGTGACGCTCCGGATGGTAGGTGTAGCGAATCCAGCGGCGTCCTTCGACGTCTCCAGGTCCTGGGTCGTGTTCCAGAGCCGCCAGCTCTCCCTCAAGGTCCAGGACGACGTCCTGGGGTTCCAATCCCTGGCATTCCACGCATAGGATTACCGGAGTTCCCTCGGGCAGGCGGGAGTCGACTTCGGCGTGAAACGGACCGAGCACCCTCCGGAAATCGACGCCCGCCCCAAATCGTTGCAGCAGGCGCACGTCGGCGATTCCGACCCGCCGATTCGGGTCGGGAATCCTTAGCAAGGGGGAACCTCCCATCGTAGGTGTCGTTGGGTGCCGCCCGGATTTCCGACGGGAAGGCGACGTCGCTCCCAACTGTGTTCTCCTGAACTGGCGGGACAAAAAATAACCGACTGTTCCAAATGCGACTGCAAGAACACCCAGAACAAGGAAGCCCCGCGAACCGGTCAGCCAGCCGGGATCCGGCGACGACACTTCAGTCATCGTGGGGAGATCAGGCAGCCCCGGCCCTCCGGAAATCCACGCAAACCAAAGAGACAACCGCATTCCCCATCTGAACAGCATTCGCGGTGCCGCTACAGGTCCGCCGCGGAAATTATCACCGAGGGAGGGCTTCTCTCGGTGCCTCGATTAGCCGATCGATTGAAGAGAGTCCCGTCGCGCTGAGATGCTGCCGCGTAACTTTCCGGATCATCCCCCCGCTAAAGCCGCGGCGCGGGACAGGCGGGCGGCGACGCGGGTCGGCCCCAACACTTCCAAAAGATGGTAGAGGCTCGGTCCCACCAGTCTCCCGGTGCAGGCCAGGCGGCACGGTTGGACGAGGGCGCCGGCTTTAACCCCGAGTTCGATCGCGAGTTGCTTGAGCGCGGTTTCGAGGGAAGCGGCAGAAAATTCGGGCACCTTGCCAAACGAAGCCGCGAGTCGCTCGATCACGGGGCGCGCAGTCGGAACCAGTGTTTTGGCGCGAGCCTCGGGGTCCAGCACGAGCGCGTCATCCGCGACGAAGAAGAAGTCCGTCCAGAGGGGAAGCTCGGAGAACAGCTTGCCCTTTTCCTGGGAGGTCAGCAGGGCCGCACGCACATAGCTCGGGTCGAAGTCGGAGGTCTCAATGCCGGCGCGTCGGAGGTATTGCACGCCCTGGGCCACATAAGCGTCGGGGTCCATCCGCCGGGTGTGTTCAAAGTGCAGCGCGGTCAGCTTTTTGACGTCAAAGCGGGCCGGGCTCCGGTTGATGCGGTCGAGTCCGAAGCGGGTGATGATTTCCGAGGTTCGCAGCAGCTCCTGTCCGTCGGCGGGTGACCATCCGAGCAGGGACAGGTAGTTAACCACGGCTTCGGGCAGGAATCCCTCGTCCTCATACCCGGTGACCACCGCGCCGCGGTCCCGTTTGCTCATCTTGGAGCCGTCCTCGTTCAGGATCAGGGGAAGGTGCCCATACTCCGGGGCGGGGACCCCAAACGCCCGGAACAGGGCGATGTGCTTGGCGGTGTTGGTGAGGTGATCATCACCGCGGATGACATGGGTGATTCCCATTTCGAGGTCATCCACGACATTCACGAAATGGAAGACCGGTTGGCCGTCGCTGCGCCATAACACCCAGTCCGGATCCTGTTCCTCCCGGTCGGTGAGCGGGCGCAGCACGTCGCCTACGATCCGGTCGGGAATCGTGATCGGTTCGCGGGTCATGCGGAAGTACACCGCACCGTCCCGGTCATAGGCCAGGCCCCGGTCCCGGAGTTCCTGAAGCCGCCGACGATAGAGTTCGCCCCGTCGGCTCTGGAAATAGGGACCGCGGTCCCCGCGGCTCGGACCGTCGGCATCCGCCGATTGGGGACCCTCGTCCCAGTCGAGTCCGAGCCAGCGGAGTCCCTGGAAGATGACCTCGACGGCGGCCTGCGTGTTCCGCGCGGTGTCGGTGTCCTCAATGCGAAGGACAAACGTGCCACCGTGATGGCGGGCAAAGAGCCAATTGAAGAGGGCCGTTCGGGCCCCGCCGATGTGCAGGTAGCCCGTCGGGGAAGGCGCAAACCGAACGCGAACCGGTGACAACATGTCTGGCCAGCCTGCGACACCGGTTCGCAAAATCGAAGCCGAAAAGGGGATCCTTCCCTCCCGTCCCGTGGTTGGCGCTGTCACGAGGCCCCATTTGCGTCATTTGGAGCATCGCAGCGAGTGGACAGAGGGGGAGGAGTATGGAGTCTCCTCTTGTCGTCTGCTTCGACGGGAGTTCAGGCCATCAAATCAGGGACGACGCGTCCGGCGATGCCAGTCAGGCGGGCGTCGAGGCCCTGAAACTTGACCGACAGGCGGGTGTGTTCGATGCCCAGCAGGCGAAGCATGGTGGCGTGGAGATCGTGGACATCGATTGGGTTATCCACGGCGGCGTAGCCCAGTTCGTCGGTTGCACCGTACACCGTGCCGGGACGGACTCCACCGCCACACATCCAAACCGTAAAGCCGGCGTTGTGATGGTCCCGTCCGTCTCCGCCTTGGCTCATCGGCGTCCGTCCGAACTCCCCGGCCCAGACGATGAGCGTGTCCCGGAGGAGATCCCGCTGCCGCAGATCGCTGATCAACGCCATGCAGGCGCGGTCCACCTCCTGCGCTTTGAACTCCACTCCCTGCTTTACCCCACCGTGGTGGTCCCAGTCCTTGTGATAAAGCTGGATGAACCGAACTCCGCGCTCTGCGAGGCGGCGGGCCAGAAGGCAATTGGAGGCGAAGGAGCCGTCGCCCGGCTGGCATCCGTACAGTTCCAGGATGCTGCGGGGCTCGGCCGAGAGATCCATCAACTCGGGAACGCTCGCCTGCATCTGAAAGGCCATTTCGTACTGGGTAATGCGGGTGGCGATTTCCGGATCGTCCACCACGGCATCGTGCTCGCGGTTGAGCCGGTTGACGGTGTCCACCACGTCCTTCTGGCGCGCCCGGTTGATCCCGTCGGGATTACCCAGATACAGCACAGGATCACCCTTGCCGCGGAGATGGACGCCCTGGAAGCGGCTGGGGAGAAATCCCGGCGCCCACTGGCGTGCGGCGATGGGCTGGTTCTGCCCGCCGCGCCCCAGAGAGGTCAGAACGACGAAGCCAGGGAGATTCTGGGCGTCCGATCCGAGCCCATAGGTCAGCCACGATCCCATGCTGGGCCGGCCCGCGATCTGGGAGCCGGTGTTCATGAACATGTGGGCGGGATCGTGATTGATCGCCTCGGTGGTCATGGACCGGATCCAGCAGATCTCATCCGCAACGGACCCGATCTGGGGGAACAGTTCACAGAGTTCGATCCCGTTCTTTCCGAACCGCTGGAACTTCAACTGGGGCCCGTAGCACAGGAGCTTCTGCCCCTGTAGCTGCGCGATCTGGCGTCCCTTCGTGAACGAGTCCGGCATTGGCTGGCCGTGCATCGCCGCGAGCTTGGGTTTGGGATCAAACGTTTCGAGGTGCGACGGACCACCCGCCTGCGTCAGCCAGATCACCCGGCGGGCCTTCGGAGCAAAATGCATCGGATTCACGACGCCGGCCCAGTGGTCGGATCCGGACGTTGCGGCCCGGATCGCATCCGGCCGGAGCAGGGCGGCCAGGGCAAGCGTGCCCACGCCCTGCGAGGTGCGTCCGAGAAAGACTCGACGGGTCTGCTGCTGGCGGCGCGCCTGGAGAAATTCTTGGAGAGGGGACATGGGATCAGGAGCGGGTCAGGGTTTCGTGAAGGCTCAGGAGGGCCCGGGCGACGTCGGTCCAGGCAGCGAGGGACGCGGGGTCCAGATCTGACGGTGGTGGCGCCGCGCCCACCTTGAGGAATCGGGCGGCGGCGTCCGGGTCACTTCGGAATTCCGCGCGATGCTTTTCCAGGAGGGCGAGAATGGTCTCCCGTTCTCCAGCCGAAGCGGCGCGTCCAAGCACTTCGCGCCAGGCCCAGTCCGCTCGCGCGGCGTCATTGGCTGTGGTGGGCGCCTTAAGGATGCGCACCGCGAATCCGCGGGCGGCCTCGACGTAGCTGGGATCATTCAGCAGGACGAGGGCCTGTTGGGGAATGTTGGAACGGTTGCGCTCCGCTGCACATTCCTCGCGGGTGGGCGCGTCAAAGGCGAGCAGGCTCGGATGCACGTAGGACCGCTGCCACCAGGTGTACAGTCCGCGGCGATATTGTTGGGCACCCGGGCTGGCGTCGTAATTGCGGACCGGGAAGTTGAGATTCTCCCAATAGCCCGGCGGTTGGTAGGGCTTGGCGCTCGGACCTCCAATGTCGGCGACCAGCAGCCCACTGACCGCCAGAGCCTGATCACGAACCAGCTCCGCCTCAATTCTCCAGCGGCCTTGCCGGCCCAGCAGTCGGTTGTCCGGGTCCCGGGCCAGCAATTCACGCGAGGCCCTGGAATCCTGCCGGTAGGTGCTGCTGAGGACGATCAGGCGAACCAGATGTTTGAGATCCCATCCACTCTCGCGGAATTCGCAGGCCAGCCAGTCGAGGAGTTCCGGATGCGACGGGGGTTCTCCCTGGGCGCCGAAATCGTCCGCCACCTTGGAGAGTCCGGTGCCGAAGAATTGGCGCCAGACCCGATTGACGATGACCCGGGCGGTCAGTGGATTCTCAGGCGAGACGATCCAGTTGGCGAGATCGAGCCGGGTGAGTCGCGCAGAGGAGGCCCGCCTTGGTGCCAGGAATGATGGCAGAGCCGGGGCCACTTCCTCACCGGTTTCAATCATCCAGTTGCCGCGGGGGAGAATTCGGACCACGCGTGGTGTGTCGGTCCGCATCGTGACCAGCGTGAGGGGAAGCGTTGCCTCGAATTCGGCCTTGGCCTTGCGGGCGTCCACGAGGCGTTGGTGAAGAGGGGCGAGCTGGGGATCGGACTCCTTGTAGTATTCCAGAAGCCTCGCCCGGCCGGCGTCGTCCAAGGCGGTTGGCGACGTCCGAAGCAGAGCCGCGATTTCCGCCGGCGCGCTCTCGACCACCGGCGCATCGGCAAGACCGGAATCTCCAGTCCACTGAATCCGGAACCTCCCAAGGTTGTGCCCGTCGCCGTGACGCTGGCGGAGTTCGACCACGAGCACTTCGCCTGGGACGAGGGACTCCACCCGTTCCGTCGTCACCCGGAGCCTTTGCATCCGGCCGACCTGCGGGAGAATGGCCCATCCAGCGGCCTCCCCCCGGGCATCGCCGTCCACGGCGGAGGCAGCAGACCAGCGTCCGTAGGGATTGGCGTCCACATGGGATGTCTGCTCCACGGATGCCCGGGGATTCCGAAGAGAAAGCGCCCGCATCGGACCGGACGGCGACTCCACGCGGACCGTCAGTTCCGTCAGGACGAAGTTCCCGTTGCCGGCCCGTCCGGGTCCCTTGGAGGGAAGGCTGTCGTCGGGCAGGGCCTCCACCTGCAGACCGGCGAGTTGGGGAATGGCATTGGTGAAGCGAATCACGTAGGTCTCGCGATCCGGGTTTTTGCCGGTGGCGAGAATGGAGGCGTCGTCCCGGATCCGGAGTTCGGCCCCTTCCGAGGACGTCGCGGAGGCGGCCTTCGAGGTGATCCAGAGATCGTCGGAAAGGATTCGCGCCCGCTCGGTGTCCCGCCAGGTTTCGAATCGGGCGGAGAGACCGGGATGGGCGCCGTCCCATTCGCGCTGGAGGGCTGACACCTCGCGTTCGTGCAGTGCGAGGACTTCGGACTGATCGTCATTGGGAACCGTCATGCCGGGTTCGCGGGCACCCACGATGGTTTCGGAGACGTCGGCAAAGAAGGCGCCCATGGAATAAAAGTCCCGGGACGTGATGGGGTCGAACTTGTGGTCGTGGCACTGGGCACACCCGATGGTTTGTCCGAGCCACACGGACCCCACCGCCCGGACCCGATCCGTAAGATAACGCGCCTCGTAGTCCTTCGCCTGGGCGCCGCCCTCTTCGGTGGTCAGGAGAAGGCGGTTGAATCCGGAGGCAACCTTCTGATCGAGGGTGGGATTGGGGAGAAGATCCCCCGCCAGTTGTTCGCGGGTGAACTGGTCGAAGGGCATGTTCCGGTTGAACGCGCGGATGACATAATCGCGATACGGCCAGATGTTGCGCGGCGTGTCGGAGTGGTAGCCGATGGTATCGGCGAAGCGGACGGCATCGAGCCAGGGCAGCGCCATGCGTTCGCCGTAGCGCGGGGAAGCGAGGAGCGCCTCGACGCGACGTTCATAGGCATCGGGCGCGGGGTCGTTTTCAAAGGCGGCGATTTCCTCGGGCGTCGGAGGAAGTCCAGAAAGATCCCAGGAAAGACGCCGAAGGAGCGTGCGTCGATCGGCTGCGGGTGCGGGTTTCAATCCGGCCTCTTTGAGCCGGCGCCCGACAAGGAAATCCACCGCGGCCGGGCCTGGGGGAGCCTGGGTCCGCACGGGTTGGACATAGGCCCAGTGGCCCTTGTACTCGGCCCCTTCGGCAATCCATCGCCGGAAGAGTTCCTTTTGTGGCGCGGTGAGCGATTTATGGGACTCCGCCGGGGGCATCCGATCCTCGGCGTCCGCCGTTTGGATGCGGGCAATCAGTTCGCTGGCTTCAGGCTTCCCGGGAACAAGGGCGACCTTGCCAGACTTAGCTGGCTGCAGGGCCCGTTCGCGGTCATCGAGCCGAAGTCCGCCTTTCACCTTGGCGACATCGGGGCCGTGACAGGCGAAGCAGTTGTCGGACAGCACGGGCCGGATGTCGCGGTTGAAATCCACCTTGGGAGCGGCGACGAGCGCTGCCGCCGGGAGCAGCAATCCGGCAAACCAAAAGGCAGGGTTCTTCAGGTGTCGTTGACGAAACATCATGGGGACGGCCAGTCCTCCGACTTTGACGGAGAAGACGACTGGAATCCACGACGGAGATGGGCCGGTTCGGGATTCAACCAATCCTCGGAAAGGTCCCGAATCATCGGGACCGGTTACTGCGATTAAGGCAGCAGTCGCGCCCGGATGAAATGGGCTGACTCCGAAACCGGCACCGAGAGTTGTGCCTTGTCCGAATAACAGTCGAATTGCTCCAGGGAACCCCACGCATTGCCACTGAGCACCACGGGCAGTTTGGACAGGGGGCTCCAGTTCTGTAGGTCCTGGGACTGTTCCAGCGCATAGCGATATCCCTGTGCGTCGCCCACGATGGAAAACAGGAGGGTTCGACCGCCTCCTCCCAGTCGGACCGATCCGGGAGCGATGCCGTTGGGACCCGGTGTCCGCATGGTGAACCAGGCGACCAGAGACAGGTCCTGATCGATGCGGAGGGTCCGGGAGGAATCCACCGACCCGTCCGACCAATGATCAAAGACGGAGAACCGTCCGCTCGGAACAGCGGTCACGGTGACTTCCGAGCCACGCCGAACGGGGGTTTCGGGCACGCCCGCCACGGAACCCGATCCTTCAACCGCGATCGAAAGGAGAACCGGGCCTTCGTCCAGGAAGAGTTGGTGGATGGATCCGGACTCCAGAACGGCGTAAATCGGTCCATCGCGTGTGGAAGCCAGGGAGTAGACGGCGTCCCGGGGTATCAGATCCTGAACAAAACCCGGCGGACCTTCGGCCAGCAGGCGGCCCGAAAAACTCCATTCATATCGGAGGCCTCCGCCCAGGTCATTCGTTCGAACGTTGGGAAGAGCGGGGCCACTGCCATTCATCAGGACTTCGGGTTCGCGGTCGCCCAAGCGGAACCAGACATAGCGGGTATACGGATGCCATTCCGGAGCCTGCCAGGGCCCGGGTCCCACTTCGAAGGTGTAGTCGTCCAGCATCCCGACACCGTTGAGTTCACCTTCCTGGAACTCGACAAGCCTCGACAGGGTCACCGAACGGTTGGTTGTATTCCCGGGTAGGACTCCGGGACGAATGTCCGGAACCGTGACGGAGAGGATTCCGGAATAGAGCGTGTTGACCGTCCCTCCGGAGTCCACCCGGCGGACCCTGGAGACCCCATTCAGATCGTTTTCGAGGAGGAAAAGAGTGTCGTCAGCGGACAGGAGCGCATCCCGATAGCCCTTGAATCCCGCCTGATCCCCGGGGCCATCGCGGACAGGGTTTCCCGGATGCCCGGCGATGGTCCTGACCTCGTGGTCCAGACTGAGGGAACGGAGGGCGGCGTTGACTCCATCAAAGAAGAGGACGTCTCCAGTAGAACGCTGTCCGATGAGAAACGAGATTCCTCCAATTTGGGCATTCGTTCCCCAGCCGTCGCGGAAGCCCGGGGTTCCTCCAGCAGCGATCGAACGGGCCACCGGGGGACGCGCGGGAACCCATTCCATCCAATCCACGGAAACTGTGAAGAGTTCAAACTCCCCATTGTTGGGATAGATCCACCAATTGCCCATGCCCCGTGCGTCGGAAATACGCGCTCCGACCAGGCGAAGGGAATGGGGGCCCTTGGAGATTTGGACGTCGGGGAGCAACATTTGCCGTTGGACGGGGGATCGGAATTGGAGGGGCTTCCCATCCAGTTCCAGGCGTAGGTCGGCCGGAGCATCCAGGAACTCGTACTGTTCAAACGGGCCCCACCAGTACTGGTTTGCAAATCTGGGAGGTCCCTCCGTCTTCAGAAGCAGGGTGTATCGCCCAGCGGTTTCGCAATCGATCGTGTAGTTCAGCCATTCGCCAGTCTGAAGAACGGCGTTCGTGGAGGCGCCCCGTGACGCGACCATCGCTTCACCGGGACGCCCTTGGGAATCCGGGTAACGAAAGAAGAGGTTCGTGATCGGTTTCCCGGAAAAGTGGTACCCCAATCCTTCTCCGCCGAGATCCCAGTATTCCGCTTCGATCCGTCCCGGAACAGTGAATGGTTTGCCCAGGTACGGTTGTGGCACGGGATCCGACAAAATGGGGGCGCTCATGAGTACCATTCCAGCCAGGAGTCCCCAGAAGAGGAACGGGCGGAATTGGGTTGGGCTCACGGGTGAAAAGTACGGTTCCCGGCAGTCTCATACAAGACCGGAGCCGGGAGTGCACCGTTGGACATCTGCAGGAAGGAGACTATCCACCGGATGCCTTGGAGCCCTTGTCTGAGACAGGAAGTGGCGGCGGTACGAGTCGAGGCGGGACCGCGGCCCGCGTCAGGGCCTCGAAGTGTTCCCGATCCATCCAGATAAAGCGCACGGCGTCCCAAATGCCGGCAAGAAACGAGCCGAAGGGGAACAGCAGAAGGTAAACCCAGCCGCGGCGTCGGCGTCCGAGATAGAACCAGTGGACGCCGAATCCTCCAAAGAACAAGGCGAGCAGGGCGGCCAGCGTCCTGGAGTGGGGAGCGACGAAAGTCCCAGAATCGACTCCGAGGCATCGGAAGACTTCCCGCCACGCCCGTCTGAGGGGCAGTGCCGACGTCCGCATGATGAAGAGGTACGCCGCGTCGCGGCACCACAGCGGCCAGTTCGCCATCGGAACCACCACGGGAGGATGCGCCGTGGGAAAACAAACCAGGCTGCCGACCCGTCGGCGCGGGTCACGCCATCCCCAGGCTCGCAGTCCGGATGGGGGTGGCTCCGGCAGGGATGAGGCCCATTGGTTCCCCAGCAATGGTGCGAGTCTGGACTCGATTTCAGGCGAGATCTTGAGAGCGGACGGCCCGAACAGGTTGAGGACGATGCGATCGCGCGGAACCCGGTCGAAGGCCTGATCGATTTCCCATCGGACCCCGGGGGACGCGCCGATCCGGATCACCACGAGTTGCGCGCGGGTCATGAGGGCGAGCACCTCGGCTTGCCAGCGGTCGTTGGACACATACAGGCGCGCCGCTCCCAATTGCGGGAGTTCTTCTCCGGGGCGCCCGATGGCGACCACGGGACCGGCCCGCTCGAGAATGGCTGCCATTTCCTGCTCCGGATTCGGAACGCCGATCAGGCTCATGGAGGCGCTCCAGAACCTGAAGCCGCCGTCGTCCACGACCGATGTTTCGTCGTCGGCGAACGAACGCAGGTAGAGGATCGGGGGCCGGGGATCCGACCGTTGAGCGTCGTCTGCCGAGGGGGCAAGGTGGCGGCGGGAACGTCTCCACAATCTCCACAGGACGAGGCCAAAAAGTCCTCCAACGAAGCTGGCGCCGGTGTCCCAGCCCTTCTCCGCGAGAAGTTGGCTCAGTCGGTCCTGTGTGTCGAGGAGGGCAGCGACCAGCGGCAGGGCGAGAAGGTTGACGATCAGCCACCACAAGAGGGTTGCCCGGCGGCGCCTCGGCGGATTCCAGAGTTCCGGCATGCCGCAGCCACGGGCCATCAGGACGAGGGATCCGGCGATCAAGTTGACGGCAAGAAGGCAGTTCCAGAGCAGCCCGATGAGGGCGTCGATTCCCAAGGGCCAGCCCGCATCTGCCTTCTCGGCGAAGAGGTAGATCCAGATGGAAGTCGCGGCGGCGAGCAACAGCCCGGCAGCTTTGAGGCGCCGACTTTCTGGGGTGTGGGTGTTCATGGCGGTAGAGGCCTGGCTGCAGTTCCACGCTGTTGAAAAGGGTACGATTCGATTTCCGGTGACCGCAAACGGACCTCGGGATTCCGGGAGTCAGTTTATTGCCTGGGGAAAGTCCCGATCAAATCGTTTAAGGGAAGCGCTTCGCTCCCGAGAAAAGACAATCACTAGGTCAGGATTTTCGAACTGTTTCCTGCGTGGAGACCCGTCATGTTCCAATCCTCCGACTGCCTCTTATGAACAACTCTCGGTTGAAACTCGCTTCACGCCGTCAATTCTTAGCGACATTGCCCGGCATTACTGTGGCGTTCGCCAGTTGCACGTCATCGTCCGGCGTCAAGGCGGCGTCCGGCCGGCTTCTGTTCACCACCCATGGGCGCACGGCGATGATCCGAGGGGATGGTGGGGGATTCCAATTCCTGGAGTTCGACAGACCGGGACAGGTCACCTGGCAGCCGTCAGCATTTTTCCCGGATGGGCGTCGAGTGTTGCTCCTGAGCATGGAGGCCCGCCGGGACGGACCCGGGCGTCCCTTCGATCAGTATTATACCCAGACACCCACCCATCTCTGGATCTACGATCTCGATGCCGGGACCCTGAAGGAGATTGCGACCCGTGATCGCCTGTCGGTGTTCTACACGCCGGAGTTGTTGATTGGGGAGGATCGGATGCTCGTCCAGGTGGTTCGCGACCGGGTGGGACAGATCTACAACATGCGGCTCGACGGGAGCGACGCACGGGAGTTCACCCGGGCGGGGGAAGGGCTGCCCTACGGAACAAGCCTGAGCCCGGATGGGCGACGGGTGGCCTTTCACCTGGCGAGCCCTTCAGGATACCAGATCTGGACCTGCGATCTGGAGGGGGTCCATCGAACCCTTGTCGCGTCGGACCCGGAATACCTCTTTTTCGGTCCGCGCTGGTCTCCGGACGGATCCTGGTTGGCGTTCCAAGGATGCCGATACCGGAAGGATCCCGGACATGATTGGTCGGACGCGTGTCTCTGCCGGCCGGACGGATCCGACCGACGGTGGGTTACCTCCGATCAATCGCTGTGGTTCGCGGCGACGTATGGGAGGCCCGGTCTTCGGGGAGGAGGCTCGAACATGATTTCCTGGACCCGGCATGGAAAACTCCTGTTTTCGAGGCGTCTTCCGGATTCCCGGGTGCCCTGGGAATATCAGCAGGGCCGGCCGGACACGGATCATTTCAACCGCGATTATCGTCCGGAACTGGCCCGAGGTGGCACGGAGATTTGCCGTTGGGATCCGGTTCGAGGATCCATCGAGCGACTGACGCAGCCTGGGTCTGGCGTCTGGGATTTCCGCGTGGCGGAATCGCCGGACGGTCGTTCGATTGCATTCTGCCGGGCTTCCACAGGCGAGGTCCCTTCCCTGTGGAGAATGGATCCCAACGGTAGCCGGGCCCGGAAGTTGACCGAGGGCTTGGACCATCAGGGGGTGGATCATCCCCGATGGTTGCCCAAACCGGATGGGTCGCGTCCCGGTACGACGGAACTGTGAGGACGGACGCCGCCCCGGCTATTCCATTCCGAATAGGGTTGGTCCTGCGGACGTCGATGGCATTTCGTGTTGCCCTCCCTTGCCATGGGGCGCGGGAACCGCTCCCATTGGGACACACCTTGATTTCGTTTCGGTTTCATCTGCTCGCACTGGCACCGGCGCTGTTGGCGGCGATGGCCGGGCTTCGCGCGGCGGAACCAGAAGTAGGGCCGGTCGAACTTCCTGCAGCGGCCCGGCACACGGTCGATTTCGATCGCGAGATTCGTCCCCTCCTGGAGGCGCGGTGTGTTTCCTGTCATGGACCCGAGCGTCAGAAGGGTGGGCTGCGGTTGGATGATCCGCGGGCGGCAAAGGCGGGCGGGGACACCCGGGCGCCGGACATCCGTCCCGGCGATAGTGTGGGCAGTCCCCTGATTCAACTGGTGGCGGGACAGGTGCCCGACCTGGTGATGCCACAAAAGGGAGAGCGTCTGACGGCAGCCGAAATCGGATTGCTCCGGGCGTGGATCGACCAGGGGGCGGCATGGCCTGAGACCGCCCGGGCGTCTTCAGATCCCGCGTTGAATCACTGGGCGTTCCAGCCGATTCCCCGGCCCGCCATACCTCGCGGTCGTGGATCCGGGGGAAATCCGGTGGATGCCTTCGTCGCGGCCCGATTGGCGGAGAAGGGGCTGAAGCCGTCCGCCGAAGCGGATCGCACCACGCTGCTGCGCCGATTGTATCTCGTCATGCTCGGGGTGCCGCCGACGCCGGAGGATGTGTCCGCATTTCTTGCCGATCCACGTCCGGACGCCTTTGAACGCCGAGTGGACGAGGTGTTGAACGACACGCGCTATGGCGAACGCTGGGGACGCCACTGGCTGGATGTCATCCGGTTCGCCGAGAGCAATGGCTTCGAGACCAACCGGGAGCGTCCCAATGCCTGGCGGTTTCGGGACTACGTGATCGCCGCGTTCAACAGCGACAAACCCTTTGATCGATTTGTTCGGGAACAGATTGCTGGAGACCAGTTGGGCGAAGACGTGGCGACGGGATTTCTGGTGGGCGGACCGGTGGACATTGTGGGGAGTCCCGACATTTCGCTGACGTTGCAACAGCGTGCCGACGAACTCGACGACATGGTGGGCACCACGGGGACGGCCTTTCTCGGTCTCACGCTCGGGTGTGCCCGGTGCCATTCGCACAAGTTCGATCCCGTGTCGCATCGTGAGTACTACGCGCTCGCGGCGGTGTTTTCGGGCGTTCGCCACGGGGAACGGCCGCTGGCGCTGCCGGCCGGAAGGACCAATGAATTGGCTTCGCTGGATGCCCGGATCCGGGATCTCGAGCAGTCACTCGAACCGTTCAAGGTTGCTCCTCCGACCGAGGCGTCTCCTCCCGGAGCCAAGCGTCCCGCGGTGAATGCCCGTCAGAATGTAGAGACGTTTGATCCGGTCGATGCGCGTTATCTTCGATTCACCATTCTTGCCTCCAGTTCCGGGGAACCCTGTCTCGACGAACTCGAGGCGTGGTCCGGAGGGCGGAATGTGGCATTGGCCACGAATGGAACCCGTGCGACGGCATCCGGAACCCTGCCAGGCTACGAGATCCACCAGTTGGCGCATCTCAATGATGGGCAGGTGGGAAATGGACATTCCTGGATCTCCAATGAATCCGGTCGGGGCTGGGTCCAATTGGAATTTCCCACGGTGGTGCGTCTGGACCGCATCGTCTGGGGGCGCGATCGGGAAGGAGCCTTCGGGGATCGGGTGGCCACCCAATACCGGATTGAAGTTGGCTTGGAGACCAACGCATGGAAGCGGGTCGCGGATTCCAACGACCGCGAGCCTTTCGCCGGGACGAAGCCGGCGACTGCGGGTCCGGTCTATGAATTTTCCGGAAGGCCCGAGTCCGAGGCTGCCGCCGGCCGGCGATGGCAGGGTGAACTGGCCTCCTTGAAGGAGCGGCGGACCTCCCTGGCGAAGCCGCCCATGGCGTATGCAGGGAACTTTCAGGATCCCGGAATGATCTTCCGGCTCCACCGAGGTGATCCGATGCAGCGACGGGAACCGGTGGAGCCTGGGACGCTGTCCCTGTTCCGCCCTTGGACGCTCTCCACCAATGCCCCGGAACGGGACCGACGCCGGCAGCTCGCGGATTGGATTGTGGATCCCGGGAATCCGCTCACCGCCCGGGTCATTGTGAACCGCATCTGGCAGCATCAGTTCGGGGTGGGTCTCGTGGACACCCCCAACGATTTCGGGAAGAACGGGTCGCGGCCCACCCATCCGGAGCTTCTGGATTTTCTTGCACGGGAACTGATCGACCACGGGTGGAGCCTCAAGTCGGTTCAACGACTCATCCTGACGTCCGCCACCTGGCGCCAGTCGAGTGCGCCACGGTCGGATGCCCTCGCAATGGATGCGTCGAGCCGGCTGCTCTGGAGATTTCCTCCACGGCGGATCGAGGCGGAAAGCATTCGGGACAGCATTCTGGCGGTCAGCGGAACCCTGGATCGCACCGCCGGAGGGCCGGCCTTCTTTCTGCACGATGTGGATCGCGAGAACGTGTACCACTACCACCCGAAGGAGGATTTTGGTCCGGCGGAGTCCCGCCGCATGGTGTATGCGTTCAAGGTGCGAATGGAGCAGGACGGTGTTTTCGGGGCTTTTGATTGTCCGGACGGAAGCCTTGTCATGCCGCGACGGAGCGTTTCCACCACGCCGCTGCAGGCTCTGAATCTCTTCAACAGTCGCTTCATGCTTCGCCAGTCGGAGTTGTTTGCGGATCGAATTGTTCGGGAGACTCCCGGAAACCTGGAGGGGCAGGTGAATCAGGCGTGGAATTTGGCCTACAATCGGCGGCCGGATTCCCGGGAGTTGAGCCAGGCCGTGCAGTTTGCGCGCGTGGACGGGCTTCCCGCGCTGTGCCGCGCGGTCCTGAATTCCAACGAGTTTCTCTTCATCCCGTGAATCCCTCGTCCGCATCGCAACGGAGCCATCTCCTGAACCGGCGTCGGTTCCTCGGGGATTCCGGACTTGGATTGGGCGCCATCGCCCTGACCCATCTGCTCGGACGGCAGGGCCTGTTGGCGTCGGGTGTCTCTGGACAGGATCCCATCCGGCCCGTCATTGAACCGGGGCATCCCTACGCGCCGCGCCCGGCGCATTTCCCGGCCCGGGCAAAAAACGTCCTGGTCATCTTTTGCAGCGGCGCGTGTTCACACCTGGACACCTTTGATTACAAACCCGAGCTGGTCCGGAGACACGGAGAGCCCATGCCCGGCGGGGAGAAGCTGATCACGTTCCAGGGAGAACAAGGGGCGCTCACCCGGAGTCCATGGGAATTCCGGCCGCGGGGTCAGAGCGGTAAGATGATTTCGGATCTTGTCCCGCACCTGGGTGCCCTTGCCGATGACCTGTGCTTTCTGCATTCGATGCAGGGCAAGACCAACACGCATGGGCCCGGGGAGAACTACATGTCCACCGGCTACACCCTGGACGGGTTTCCCAGCATGGGAGCCTGGGTGACGTATGCCCTCGGCAGTGAGGATCAGAGCCTGCCCGCCTACGTGGCCATACCGGATCCACGGGGCAAGCCGCAAAACAGTGTCAACAATTGGGCGCCGGGATTTCTTCCCGCGGCGTTTCAGGGCACGGATTTCAATGCCACGAAACCCATCCGGAATCTCGCCATCCCGGCGGGGATTTCCCCCGATGCGGATCAGCCACCCGGCGGTTCCTTCGGGAGCTGAATGAACGTCGGGCCGCGGAGCGATTTCCCCGGGGATGGCGAACTGGCGGCTCCGATCGCCAGCTACGAACTGGCGGCCCGGATGCAACTCACGATTCCCGAAGTTGCCGATCTTTCCACGGAGCCGGCGCACATTCTGAGACTCTATGGGGCGGACGGGGCGGGGAGCAAGGTCCACGATCTGCGGGCGGCCTACGCGAGAAACTGCATCCTGGCCCGGCGGTTGGTGGAGAAGGGGGTCCGTTTCGTCCAGTTGTTCAACGGGGCCTACCAGACCGGAGGCGAGGGCGTCAGCAACTGGGACGGTCACAAGGAATTGTTCCAGCAATACAGCGTCCATGGTCCCGTGCTCGACCAGCCGATTGGGCGGACTGCTCCTCGACCTGAAGCAGCGGGGTCTGCTCGACGAAACGCTGGTGGTGTGGTGCACCGAGTTCGGACGCATGCCGACGTTTCAGAAGGGATCTAAGGGGAGGACCACAATCCATCCGGGTTCAATTTGCTGGATGGCCGGGGCGGGGGTGAAGAAGGGATTCAGCTATGGCGCGACCGATGAGTTCGGCCACAAGGCTGTGGAAAACGTGGTCACGGTGCATGACTTCCATGCGACGATCCTGCACCTGCTCGGCATGGACCATGAGCGTCTCACCTACTACCACAACGGATTGGAGCGACGGCTGACGGACGTACACGGAACGGTCGTTCGCGAGATCCTGGCCTGACGCCGATCTTGGCGCCCTCGGGCTTGGAAGCGCCCTGGTTTGGATGCTGTGGAGGACAGCTTGGGTTTTCTGATGATGACGGGCTCCGGAATGGCGGCGTTTTCTTGTTCCCCGTGGGTGGGGTGGTTCGCATACTGACGGGCCTGTGAATGCTCCTGTTCCATTGGGTCTCCGGAAGTCTTTCGGCTTTGGTGACCGGCTCGGACTTGCGACGCCCGGCCACCTGGCCGCGGTGCGACAGTTTCCCGACTTCGCGCCCATCTTCGCCCAGCAGTCCATCCGCGAGATGACCCGGACACAGCGGACACCGACCGAAGTCATGTCCGCCGCGCGGCAAGCCCTGGATGCTGCCGGTTTTACGGGCGTCTGGGGCGCGGATGGGGATCACTTGAAAACGCCCGAGGATGTCCAGTCCGTGGCGGCCGCCGGATTTTGCTTCTTCACGATCGACCCGAGCGCCTTTGTTGAAAACGCGGCGGACACGATGGACGAGGCGGCATTGCGATCCGCCGTGGCGCGCCAGGAGGCGGACGGCCTTTTTGAGGGATTCAGCTGGCGGGACTACTATCTCGACCGGGTCTTTACGGTGAGCAGCCGCCTGGCGCCGCTTCGTTTTGACGAGGAATCCCTCCTGCGCGCCATCGTCAAATACGGCCGGGCCACCGCACACGCAGCGGCGATGGGGGCGGCGATCGCGGCTGCATCGGGCGGAAAAGGGGAGATCGAGGTTTCCGTGGATGAAACGGACTCACCCACCTCTCCCTTGGAACATCTGTTCTTCGCCCTGGAGCTGCAACGTCGCGGGGTTCCCAACCTGGTGAGCCTTGCGCCGCGGTTTGTCGGCGAGTTTGAAAAAGGGGTCGATTACCGGGGGGACCTTCAGCGTTTCGAGAAGCTGCTCGAAGTCCACGCGGCCATCGCGCGGTTTGCGGGCCCGTACAAAATCAGCATCCACAGCGGCTCGGACAAATTCAGTGTCTATCCGGTCATCGGCCGCGTGTGCGGATCGAAACTGCACGTCAAGACGGCGGGGACCAGTTATCTGGAGGCGCTGCGGGTGGCTGCGCGAGTGGCGCCGGCTCTGTTTTCTGAAATTGCCGCCTATTGTCGAGGCCGCTTCGATACCGATCGGGCGAGCTATCACATTTCGACCACGTCGGCCGAAGTGGCGGCTCTGCCTCCGTATCGGGGCCCCTCGGATGAACCGGTGTATCTCGACGAACGGGCGGGAAGGCAGCTGTTGCACGTCACCTTTGGATCGGTCCTGACCCAGGGAGTGGACTCCCGTGGACGGCGTTTCCGTGACGGGTTGCTCGAAGTGCTTCACGGCGACGCCGCGTTGCATGGGGAGTTTCTGGAGCGCCATTTCGTGAAGCATTTGTCGCAACTCAACGCCGGGTGATCCCCCATGTTCACCCTCACTGAAGTTTCGAAATCCTACGGCGGACGCACTCTCTTCGAAGACGTCACGCTGACCATCAACCGGACCGACCGCCTGGGCCTTGTGGGGCCGAACGGCGCGGGGAAGTCCACGCTCTTCAAGCTGATCCTGGGACAGGAGGAGCCCACGACGGGGCAAATCACCTCCCAGCGGGGCGCCACCGTCGGCTTTCTTCCGCAGGAGAGCGCTCCGGTGGGCGAGCAGACCGTCCTGGAACTCGCGACGAGCCATCTCGAGGACGAGGACGGATACGGATCATTTGACGGCACCCTGGTCGCGAAGGCGAAGCGCATTCTGAAGGGACTGTCCTTTCGGGACACCGACTACGACCGACCCGCGAGGGAACTGAGCGGTGGCTGGGTGATGCGGGCGCACTTGGCGCGGTTGCTGGTGCAGGAGCCGGATCTCCTGATGCTCGACGAGCCCACCAATCATCTCGATCTGGAGACGCTCCTTTGGTTTCAGGAATACCTGGAGTCGTATCCGGGCGGAATCGTGTTGATCTCGCACGATCGCGAGTTCCTGAACCATCTCGTGACGGGAATCCTGGAGATTCGCGGTTCAGCGCTGTTTGACTACACGGGAAACTTTGACTCGTTTCTGGAGCAGCGGGCGGCGCGGGAGCAGCAACAGTTGGCCGCGTTCAAGAACCAGCAGAAGGAAATTGCACGGCTCCAGGAGTTCGCCGATCGCTTCCGGGCCAAGGCCAGCAAGGCGAGCCAGGCCCAGGCGAAGCTGAAGCAAATTGCGCGGATGGAACGCATCGATGCGCCCCAGGCGGCTGCGGCCACCGTGGATTTCTCGTTTCCGCAGCCGGATCAAAGTGGACAGCGGGTGATCACGCTCCGGGGTGTCGACTTCGCCTATGGATCCCACACCGTATATCGGGGATTGGAATTCCAGGCCGAGCGCGGGGACCGCACCGTGCTGGTGGGGCCCAACGGTGCCGGCAAGTCCACGTTGCTCAAACTGCTGGCCGGAGTGCTGACCCCGCAGGCGGGGGAGCGGGACCTGGGGCTGAGGGTGAAGATCGGCTATTTCTCGCAGTACCGCAGCGAAATGCTGGATGCGGGCCGCACCGTCATGGAGGAGGTTTTCGACACGCCGCGACTGGTGCGTGAGACAGATGTTCGTGCGCTCCTTGGGTGCTTCCTCTTCCGTGAGGATGACGTGAAAAAGAGGGTCGGCGTGCTCAGCGGCGGTGAAAAGAGCCGGCTGGCTCTGGTGAAGCTGCTGCTGGATCCGCCCAACTTCCTGCTGATGGATGAGCCGACAACGCACCTCGACATGGGCAGCATTGACGCGGTCATCGCCGCGCTCAGCGAGTTCACGGGAACCCTGATCTTCATCAGCCATGACGTGTACTTCATCCGTGCGCTGGCGACCAAGGTCGTCCATGTCAACGCGGGGCGCCTCACGCCCTATGCCGGGGGATACGACTACTACCTTGAGAAGTCGAAGGCGGTGAATGCACGCGCGGCGCTGACTTCCGGGCTGCAGAACGGGCGGCCGCCGGAGGCGCCCAAGGCGGTTGCCGCCGCGGCGCCCGCGGCGAAGTCCATTCCCGCGAAGGTGGACACACGATCCCAGCGGGAACGTCGGGAGCAAAATGCCGAGGCGCGGCGTCTGGTGTCGGCGCAGCGGAAGCTCGTCTCGGGAATTGAAGCGGACATTGCCCGGTTGGAGGAGCGTCAAGCGGCCCTCACCGAGGAACTGCAGCGACCGGAAACCTACACGGAGCCGGGCCGCGCCGTGGCCCTGAATACGGAGATGCGCCAGATCGCCACGGAGATCGGGGCGAAAACCACCGCATGGGAGGCGGCTGCGGGGCGGCTCGAGTATCTGGAACGCGAGGCGGCGGAGTAGCCGCTTCTCAGCATTCCCCAGTGGGACTAAAGGCGGTAAGCGGCCAGTTGCTGCGGATCGCGCACGTAGAGGACGCCCCCGGCGTAGGCTGGATGACTGAAGGTTTTCCCGCAGACCTGGATGCGTCCGAGTTCCTCATACCGATCCGGGTTTGCCGCGACCAACACCAGTTCCCCGAGGTCCGTCAGGATCATCAGTCGGTCATTGGATGCCGCCAAGGTTGCCGCCGATGCGCCGAAACCAGGCTGGGACCAGAGGATCTTGCCCGAGTTGCGGTCCACGCAGATGAAATCCCGGGTCGAACCAAGGCCAAACAGGTGGCTTCCCACGGCCACGGGTGTGGAGAGATTAATCTTGGCGTCCCGGTTCAACCAGGCGTCCTCGGCATGTACGGCTGCGCCTTCGGAACGCACCCGCGTCGCCCGGAGTCCGGTGGTGTGGCTCGAGTAATACACCGTGTCGTCGGACAGGATGGGGGTGAGCACATTCCGGTTGGCGCCGGTCTTGAAGGGAATCCGCCACAGGAGCGCGCCATCGGCAGGGTCGAGCGCGAGGAGGCCTTCACAAGTGACGGCGACCATTTGACGACGCCCCCCAAGTGTTCCGACCACCGGTGAGGAGAAGGAGGTCAGGTCATCCTGGGATTTCCACAACTCCCTGCCCGACTGCTTGTCAAAGGCTACGAAGGCGGCGCCGTTGGTGGAGCCGACCTGGACGAGAAGGCGGTCGCCGTCAACGACCGGGGATCCGGTGTTTCCCCGGCGGCTGGCAGCCCCGATGTTGGAGGCCCGGTCGTGGACCCACTGCATCCCGTAGCCCGTAAAATTGGTCCCCCAGCGACGGGTTCCGTCGGCCAGGGCGAGGCATTGGAGTTCCCCCAGGGCCGTCTGAACGTAGACGCGGTCCCCGTCGATGAGGGGCGTGCTGCGCGGACCGGACTCAAACTCGTCGGAGAACACGGGGCCCAGTGGGGTGGTCCAACGGAGCATTCCGGTAGCAGCATCCGCAGCATGCGCCACTTCGCGGCCGCCCGCTTCATCGAGGTACACCACGGTGTTGGAAGAGACGACCGGAGAGGCATAGCCGTGTCCGACCGGGATGCGCCATAACGGGGTTGTTCCTGAGGACAGCGTGGCAGGAAAGGATTCCGGCGTGTGGCCATCCCGTTGAGGGCCGCGCCATTGGGGCCAATCGGAGGCGGAACTTCGCAGTCCCGCCAGGAGAAGGGAGGCCAGAAGGTTCGCCGCGAGGGCGAGGTCACGGATTCCGGAGCGGATCATTTTGAGAACGGGCCTACCAGGAACCGTTGGCGATGGAGCTGATCAGGTTGCGGGCAAGATTTTCGGCGGCGACGGGGATGTTTTCGCGTTCCGACACGTTCAGATTGGGCGTCGACGCCACCAAGGCCCGGCCGATGACCTCCCCTTCATAGACCACCTGACCGCCGCGCATGGCCTTTACCTTCGCGGTAATGCTGATGTCGTAGTCCTGGGGCGTTAGGACATTGTCGCGCCGCGATCCCAGGGGTAGGCGTCCATAACGGGTGATTTTCCCTGTGACGATGATGTCCCCGGTGCCCCGGGTTTCGAGATGAAAGGTACCGTCGCGTTGGACCTGTCGTCGGACGGCATTGTTGACGACGTCCGTCAGGCCGGGCTGCAGCGTCTCGTTGGGGAAGGCCTCGATGGTGATGGACTGGGCCCCGGCGACCTGTTGGTTGGTGGGTCCCAGGGAATAGGCGCATCCGGCGGTGATGGTTGCGAAGACTGCTAGGAAAAGTCCGGCAGCCACGGTCCGGCGGAGCAGGGAATCCGGCCGTGAAGGTGCGGGGCAGGGTTTCGCGATGCGGCCGGAGCCTGGAGTCTTCTCGGATAGGCGCGGGAACATCGGGACGAATTCGGGTCAGGGCTTGGCCGCCGGAGCGTTGGTGGAGGAGGACGCGGGGGCGTTGGTCGCCGCCGGCGCCTTCTGCGCTTTCATGGCCGGCGAGTTGGTGGCTCGAGCGGTCGCCCGGTTCCGTACCTTGAGCTCGTAGTCCGCGATCCGCCTCACCTGGGCCTCAGCGAGCGGCTTCAGCAGTTCAATCCGGCGGCGCGATTCCTCAGCGTAGGGGGAATTGGCGTCCCGCTGGAGCGATTCGTTGTAATAGACCAGAGCGGCCTGCCAGCGCTTGTAGCGTTCGTAGAAGCGTCCGGTCTCATACGCACCGCGCGCCTGTTCGCCCCGGAGAATGTCGATGGTCTTGCGTGCGTCGGGGATCCGGTTGTCTTGGGGATACAGCTCAATGAAGTCCTGCATCAGCGCAATCGAGGAACCGGCCTTGGACTGGTCATATTCAGCCTTCAGGGCCTGCTTTTCCCAGGCCTTCCCGGCCCGGTATATGGCATCCGAAGCCACGGCTGGGCGGTCAAAGTAGCGGTCGGCGGCCTTCTCGTACGCCTTGACGGCCTGTGGATAATTCTTCTGTTTCTCGTGCGCGGCCCCCGTGTCGAGCTGCGCCTTCGGACCCGTGGTGAAGTAGGGGCCGTTGCCCACGATCTCCTGCATCATCTTGGCCGTCCGCTCCATGCTGGGGAACAGCGGGATGTATCCGAAGAGTTTGAAGCGCTGTCCGCCCAGATACCGGGTGGCAATCGCGTACTGCCGGCCCAGGATCTCATCATAATTGCTGACCTTTGGGTACTTGGTCAGCGCGATTTGGTAGGACTTGAACGCGCGCTCGTCCATCTTGCGCGCCTCATAGCATCGGCCGACGAGGTATTGAGCGGGACCCGCGTAATCGGACAATGGCCAGACGGTAACGACCCGGTTGGCGGCCTTGGTCGCCAGGCGGTAGCTGCCGCGATCAAAGGCCTCCTGGGCGACCTGGAGCTGGTCCTTCGCACGCTTGCGCTGCCATTTGGAACCGCTGCCGCCCACGGGTTCGTAGGTCCACCCCTCGCCGGGCCGGTAGATGACGGGCGCGGGGCAGGTAAGCGGAAATGCGACGAGTGCGAGAACGATGAGTGCGCACCCGATGAGCCGGCCTTGCATGCGCCGGCAGGCTAGGGAGCGGCCCGGCCAAGTCAAGGAACGGACCCGTTCCGCCGATTTCCGCTCCCAGGAACGGGGCCACGTTCCGTTCACAAACAGAATTTTCCGCGTGCACCCTGCAGGCGCTTCAGCCTAGCCTCCCTCATGCTCACGTGGGTTTTGGCGGTCGTGCTGGTGGGTGGCTTTGCCGCCCTGGGAATGCAGTTGGGCGGCATCCGGGCCGCGGTGGCGTTCATCGGCGCGTTGTTGGGCCTTGCCCTGGCCACCACCCTGGGCGGTGTGATTGCGCCCGTCCTACCGAAGCTCGGCGCCATCTCCTTCACCTGGCTCCTCGTGCTCCCGGCCGTCATCGGGTTCGCAATTGTCTGGCTGATTTCCATCGGTGTCGGATTCGCCGCGCATCGTCCGGTGGAGCTTCACTTCAAGTACAAGGAGGATGATCCGACCCGCCAGGCGTTCGAGAAGATGAACAAGGCGATCGGCGTGTTCGTGGGAATGCTGACGGGGGTGTGTGTGTTCATGGCCGTGGGAAAACCCGTGTACTCCCAGGGTTATTTGACGACCCAGACCTCCGGGGACGCGGAGCCGTCGCCCATCGGGTATGTCAATTCCTTGCGCCGCGGTATGGCGGAGACGGGATGGGACAAGACGTTTGCCGCCTTGGATCACACTCCGGCGAAGTTCAATTCGGTGTCGGACCTGATGGGACTGATCTATGCGAATCCCGCGCTGACCAACCGATTGGTGGAGTATCCTCCCTTCCTCGCACTCTTTGAGCGGCCGGAAGTGGTCGAAATCTTTACGGACACCGATTATCTCAAGTTGCTGCAGGACCAGTCGGGCTTCTCGGCATTGATCAACCATCCGAGAACCCAGGGGTATCTCAACAATCCGGATATCCTCGAAGTGGTGAAGAAAGTGGATCTGGCGGATCTCAAGACCTACCTGGAAACCGGGAAATCGCCGAAGTTTGACGACGAACGCATTCTCGGCCGATGGCGCACCGACATGGGTGCGATCAACACGGATGCCCGTCGTCGCCGCGCGAACATGGCGCTCGCCGATCTCAAGAATCTCAGATACGCGCTCACCACCCTGCTGGGAGGTGCAAACATGACGGTGTATCCCGACAACCGGTTTGTGCTCCGGGTTCCGCCGCCTCAGCTGCCGGCGGCGCCCGCGCCTGCGGCTGACGCCACCGATGCCGCGGCGGTTCCCAAGATGGATCCGTCGCTTGCGGCCCGCTATCGTTTGGGACCCCGTGGTCAGGCCGGCGCTCCCACCGGCGCTCCGGCAGCGCCCGCGGTCGTTTCGCCCGCGGACCAGTTCAAGGCAATGGTTTCGAAGGTTCTGGGGGATGGAAAAGGTGCCGGCTTTCCGGATTTATCGACGGAAGGCACGTGGACCAAGAACGGGGATCGCTACACCTTCACCTTTAAAGGCCCCGGCAAGGAAGAGGCGCGGGACGGAACCCTTCAGGAGAATGGCCGGTTGATGATTCCTCTGACCGACCACAAGCTCACGCTCGTTTTTATCCGGGCGAGTTGAACCTCGCCTCGCCCGAGAGCGAGGGAAGAGTCACTCCGCAAAGATTTGGTGGCGCCAGAAACCGGGGGGGCGCCCGCGTTTACAGGGAAACTTGTTTTAACGTCCGGAACTGGCGGTCCGCACGCTTCCCGGCAGAACAAAACGTGGCGAGGCGGCTTTTCGGGTTTGATTGGACGGAGGGTCGAACAGCCAGGCCGGCGCCGCGGCCGGATCAGAGGCTAGCATCCTCCCGGCGGGCATGGATGCCTCGGAATTCACGGGAATTACGAGGGAATGGGTGGCGGCGATCGATGGATCTGCTTGCGCCAGCATGACCCCGCCAGGGGAGCCCAATCCTGTGGAATCCCGGGTCGGGATCGAGGGAAGGGGCAGGGCGGCGTAAATCTGAACCTCGTCCTCCTCGTCCACCACGGTGTGGGCGATGTGAAAGGTGGCCACTCCGAGAAACGCGACTCCTGCGAGCGCCACGCAATTGGCGAGCGCTAGACCGCGCTGGCGGGTAAGGGCGTCGAGCGCCCGATGAAGCCACGGCTGCGCAGCCCATTCCTGCTCCATCTCAATCCGCGTCATCACCCGCGCCCGGAACCGCCGGTCGAACCCGTGGGGCGGCGTTTCGAACCGCTTCAAATGCAACAGCCGCGTCAAAGGCTGGAACTGATTCTGCGGGGAATCCATGTCTTATGGCGTGATGTCGGAGAGCCAGGCCTGCAACTGCTGGCGAGCGTAAAAAAGCCGTGATCGTACCGTTCCCGGATTGCAGTCCATGATCCGCGCAATCTCGTCGTGTGCCAGCCCCTGAATGTCGTGGAGCGTCACGACGGCGCGATGTTCAGGAGACAGTTTCAGCATCGCCTCGTTCAACCTTTTCTGGAGCTCCACCAGTCCCGCTTCCCGTCGGGGCGTTTTCTCGGAAACGAGTTCCACCAGATCAGGGGTGTGTTCCGCGTTGAAATCCAGGTCATCCAGACTCAGGTGGGGCGTTCGATAGCGCCGCTGCTTGAGGTGGTTGAGAACGCTGTTGTAGGCGATCCGGTAAACCCAGGTGTAAAAGCTCGAGTCTCCCTTGAAAGTGCGGAGCGCCTTCCACGCCTTGACGAAAGCCTCCTGGGCGAGATCCGTGGCGTCCTCGTGATTGGACGTCAGATGGTAGCAAAGCCCGTAGATCCGCTGTTGATATCGCCGCACCAACTCCTCGTAGGCGCTGTCGTTTCCGAGTTGGGCACGGGCAACCAGAGTCCGATCAGAAATCTCGGTCGAACTCGATGCCGTCTCCGCAAAGGGGGGGATGGGCTCCATGCCGTGGCCGGAAATTAACGCGATCCTCAGGACGCAAGCAAGGCGGTTTGACGCATGATCAAGCGGGGGAAGCGTTCCAAGGCGTCGCGCTCGGGGGTCGAGGGCAGGGAGGCCAGCGACTCCCGGGCGCGAACGAGAAGGCTCTCGATCGTTGCCACCGATTCCCCGAGGCACCCGTGCTGTTGGAGCAGGGCGCGGAGTCCAACGCTGTAGGCCGGATCCCAACGCTCCAGCCAGCCAATGATTTCGGCGTGATCGGAGGGTGAGGCATGTTCCAGAAGCAGGATCAACGGAAGCGTGACCTTGCCCGTGGCAAGATCGGTACCCAGAGACTTTCCGGCGGCGTTCTCCGTTCCAAACAGGTCCAGACAATCGTCGTAGATCTGATAAGCCGTACCGATGGCCAGGCCGTAATCCCGGAGGGACTTTTGCTGCTCGCGGGTTCCCCCGGCGTGGCGAGCCCCCAATTCGGTCGCCACCGCGAAGAGTTCCGCGGTCTTCATTTCGAGCATTTTCAGGTAATCCGCACGGCGAAGATTCCACCGCCGCCGGCGGTTGCTTTGCAGGATCTCCCCGGTGCACACGGCACTCGCGGCCACCGCAAGCGACCGGAAGATGTCATCCGCAGGGAGCGCTGCCGCCACCTTCATCGCCTGGGCAAAGAGACAGTCCCCCAGCAACACCGCCAAATGGTTGCCCCAGCGGGCGCCGACGGTCGGCCGACTGCGGCGCACGCTCGCGCCGTCCATCACATCGTCGTGAACCAGGGTGGCCAGGTGCACCATTTCCACCACCATTCCGATGGTCACATGGTCGTCCGCAGTGCGTCCCACCGCCCCTGCACCAAGGGCCACCAACGCGGGGCGCAATTGCTTGCCTTGTCCCTGCAGGGCATACCGGGCGTGCTCGGCGATTTCCGGCTCAAATTGCGCCACCTCCGCCTCCATTCGCTGCGAGACACGATCCAGATAGTCGCGGACAGGACCCAGGATCTCCTCCCAGCCAGGTGAGAAAACGCGCCGCGGTGCGGTGCGCCGGTTCTCCGGGATTTTTGAGGATGTGACCTCCATGAGCCAGTTGAGAGTATAAGCGCTCTGCCAGAGGGTCAACCGCCTTGCCCGCGATATCGAACTCCCAGTCCCGAGTCTCTCGACTCCAATACTGGGGATCGGATATGAATCCGGCGTGATCGCAGCCATTCGCTGGACTCCCATGCTGTTGCTGGTGGCCTTCGGGTTGCAGGGGCATGGGGCCAGCCCGGGCGATACCGAGGTTCGTCTCAGGGCCGCCCTCCGAACTCCGGAGATTCAACTCACTGTCCAGTTTGGATTCGACACCAAGGATGGCATGGACGCCTGGGATCCGGTGCTGGATCCCGCTGGTGAGGCGAAAAAGTTGGAAGGATCCCTGTCCAGCAGGACCCCGGCGGCCGCGGATTGGGAACGGCTGGCCTTGCTTCAATCCCGAGCAGGACTGACCAACGCTGCCGACGCGACCCGGGCCCGATGGGTGAAACAGTGCCAGGAGGCGCTCGCCGCGCGGCCCGAGGATCCCCGAAGAATGTCGGAGCTCGGGACAGCGCTCGGTGGCACCGACGAAGCCGAGGCGGGGCGTCTGTTGCGGGCTGCCGCGGCCAAGGCGCCGGGTGATCCGGTTTGCCAGCTCGCCCTTTCCCGGTGGCTGGTGGGACAGGTGCTCCGTCAGTTGGCGGAATCCAAGGACGAAGAGGGGGCCTCCTCGAAGTCTTCCGCCGAAAAGCAGGAGGGCATCCGAAGGGAGGTGGCCGAGGCGCGACAGGCGTTGGACCGGGCCGTGGAGTCGGCGCCCGACGATCTCGATGCCCGGATTCAACGCCTGATGTTCCATTGGTTCCGGGCCGTGGGAATGATGGGGAGCGACCCGTTGGGCAGTGCGGCGTCTGGAGGCCCGATGGACGTGGCCATCCTTCGGGGTTATGTGCTTCCGGACCTTCGGAAGGCTGGAAAGTTGGCGCCCGATGACTTTCGGATTCTCGCGCTGGGACTGTGGGTGAGTGCTCTTTGCGACTCCATGGAACAGGGCGGCTCCGAAGGGGCCCTGTCTGCACAAACCCGGCGCAGCGTCACCGACGGAATTGAAACCCTGCGCCAGCTGGCGGAGAGGGCGGGTTCCCCGGAAAGGGCCGCGGCCATCTGGGAGTCCCGGGCGATCCTTCAGCTTGCCCAGCTCAAGGATCCCGCGGGAGCGGGCGAAAGCGCGGCCAGGTCCCTCGAATTGCAGGCGTCGCGCCCCAGGGCCTGGTCCATTCGTGTCGCTGCCCTGAAGGAGGCGGGCGAAAGCGATCGCCTGTCGCAGTTTCTCGAACAAACCCTTCGGAGAACGAATTCCGTCCAGCTTCATTTGATGCTCGCGCGGATGAGGGATCGCGAGAACCGGAAGGACGCCGCGGCGCGGGAAGTCGCGGCCGCGCTGGCGCTGGATCCAGGACATCTTCAGGCGAGGGCATGGGACGTCACCCTTCGCCTGAGGAACGCTTCCAAGGAATCCGAATACGCCGAAGTGGGAGGAGTGATTCAGGACTGCCTCGCCAAAGTATCCTCCTGGGATCCGGCATCAGAGCGGGCTCCACTCATGGAGCATCTGGCGACCACCGGTGCGATCTGCATGGCGCTGGCGGGCGAGCAGGATCAGGCCCGGCAGCTCCTCAAGCAGGTGCTCGGGCAGTATCCGGAAAGCGAATACGCCACAGAAATAAACCGGATCCTTTCAGGGGAATCCGTGGCGAAGCCTTGATCCGCCGTCAGGGCCGGAGACGACTATCGGCGCCGCTTGGGACGGAAGGTTCGCCCACTCCGGTTGAAGACACCGAGAACCTTTTTCGCGGGCCGGGGTTTTCCGTTTTCAGCAAACAGCACCGACTTCTCGTAGGCAAACCCCTCGAGGACGGTTTGCTCAATGCGGCGTCCGATGAAGCGCTCAATGTCCGCCACGTGCCTGCGGTCCGCGACGCACATCAGGGTGTAGGCGTCCCCGGTGGTGTTGGCGCGTCCGGTGCGGCCGATTCGGTGCACGTAGTCCTCGGGGTGCGTCGGGACGTCGTAATTGATCACGTGGCTGACGTCCGCGACATCGAGTCCGCGGGCGGCAATGTCGGTGGCCACGAGGACATCAAAACGGCCGTCGCGGAATCCCTTGAGGGCGTCCTCGCGTTCCCGTTGTGTGCGGTCCGAGTGGAGGGTGGCGACGGAATGGTTGTGCTTGCGGAGAAAGTTTCCGATGCGGTCCGCTCCGTGGCGGGTGCGGCAGAAGACGATCACCGACTCCCAGTTCATCTGATCGAGCAGGGAGAGCAGCAGTTCGGACTTCTGCTCATCCTCCACCGGGTAGATCACATGCTTCACGGTCTCGGCCGGGGAGCGGCGGGATCCGATCTCGATCACCTCCGGCTCATGCATCGCCCATTTGATGAGCGAGGCGATATCAGGGGGGACCGTGGCGGAGAACAGGCAGGTCTGACGGGTCTTGGGCACCCGCTCGACAATGCGGCGGACATCGGGAAGGAAGCCCATGTCCAGCATCCGGTCCGCCTCATCGAGGACGAGGAACTGGACGTGGTCGAGACGTGCGGTGCCTCGTTGCATGTGGTCCAAAAGGCGACCTGGAGTGGCGACCAGGACGTCCACACCGCGTTTCAAGTCATCGGTCTGTTGTCCGTAGCCAACACCGCCATAGACGAGTCCAACGCGCAGGTCGGTGAATCGGGCGAGGGCTCGGAAGGAGGTCTCCACCTGGGCGGCCAGTTCGCGCGTGGGTTCCAGGACGAGCACCCGCGGACCCGGGGTGGCGGACTTATCGAGCTTCGAAAGGATGGGCAGGGCAAAGGCGGCGGTCTTGCCGGTGCCGGTTTGTGCGCTGCCGATGACATCCTTGCCGGACAGGATCAGGGGGACGGCCCGGAGCTGGATGGGCGTCGGTTCGGTGTATCCCATGGCCCGAACGCCTTCGAGGATCGGGGCCGCGAGCCCCAGAGTGGTAAACGCCATTGCCTGATCATAAACACAGGCGTGGCTTGGTGGAAACCGTTTCCCGTTGAGATCGGTGCGATAAGGATCCCGGTCGCAGGAGACCCCGGTTGAGTCCTTTCTTCCTTTCGTCGGCTGATGAAGTCGGAGCTTGGACGTCCGGCGGGGATGGGTACGATCCCCTCGCCATGATCGACGGAATTCGCCAGGCCCTCGGAACCCACGCTGACTCTCTCCTCAACTTCAGCTCCCCGAAAATCCCCCGCGCGCAGTTGCACCTGCCCGGGCCCGACTTCGTGGACCGCATCTTTGCCCCCTCGGACCGGAATTCGCGGGTACTCGCGAACCTGCACCGTCTACACCACACCGGCCGTCTCGCCGGCTCGGGATACCTGTCGATCCTGCCCGTGGATCAGGGCATCGAGCATTCCGCCGGTGCCAGCTTTGCGAAGAACCCCGCGTATTTTGACCCGGTGAACATCGTGAAGCTGGCCATCGAGGGTGGCTGCAACGCCGTGGCGTCCACGTACGGCGTCCTGGGAATCGTGGCGCGGAAGTACGCCCACCGAATTCCCTTCCTGGTGAAGATCAATCACAACGAGCTGCTGACGTATCCCAACAAAGCCGACCAGATCCTGTTCGGGACGGTGAAGGAGGCCTGGGAGATGGGGGCGGCCGCGGTGGGCGCGACGATCTATTTCGGATCGGACAATGCCAGCCGCCAGATCGTGGAAGTGGCCCAGGCGTTCCAGCAGGCCCACGAGTATGGCATGGCGACAGTGCTGTGGTGCTATCTCCGCAATCCCGCCTTCAAGAAGGACAAGGACTACCACGTGTCCGCCGACCTTACCGGCCAGGCCAATCATCTCGGCGTGACCATCCAGGCGGACATCATCAAGCAGAAGTTGCCCGAGAACAACGGCGGCTTCCTGGCGTTGAACAGCGGAGATTCCAGCTATGGCAAGCTGGACAAGCGGATGTACAGCGACCTCTGCAGTGATCACCCGATCGATCTGTGCCGCTATCAGGTGGCAAACTGCTACATGGGTCGCGCCGGCCTGATCAACAGCGGCGGGGCCTCCGGTGCGAACGATTTTGGTGAGGCCGTCACTACCGCAGTGATCAACAAGCGCGCGGGCGGCATGGGCCTCATCTCAGGACGCAAGGCGTTTCAACGTCCGATGGCGGAGGAGGAAACTCCTGAATGCCATTCAGGATGTGTATCTGTGCCCGGATGTGACGGTGGCGTAAATGGGGGGAGTGCTTGGTCGTTGGTCATTCGTCATTCGTCATTGGCCACAGACCTACGAATGACCAAGGACCACTCCCGTCCTCGGCTTCGGGTAGTATTCCAGGGCAGTCTGACGACCGATTACTTCAGGCCGGCGAAGACCTGATGGACATCGTCGTGGTCGTCGAGAGTGTGGAGGAATTCGACGACGTGCTCCCGGTCCTTTCCGGTGAGATCCACCGGGTTTTTGGCCACGTAGCGCATTTCACTGGCTACGATGTTCCACCCGGCCTGCTTCAGCCATTTGCTGACATGGGCGAGTTCCTTGAGTCCGGTATAAAACCGGGTGCCCTGTCCGCCCTCGGGCACCTCGCTGGGGTCGAGCGGTTCCAGGTTCTCGGCGCCCGCCTCGATGCCGTCGGATTCGGGGTCGCGCTTGGCATCCGTGTGGGTCGCTTCGACGACGCCCAGATGGTCGAAGAAGAATCCCATGGAACCGGGCTGTCCCAGTTGACCGCCCTTGCTGAAAAGATGTCGGATGTCGGGTGCGGTGCGATTGCGGTTGTCGGTGAGGCACTCCACGATGACCGGTACCTTGTGGGGGCCAAAGCCCTCATAAACCACCGTCTCGTACTCGATCTTTTCGTCGAGCAGTCCCGCCCCCTTCTTGATGGCGCGTTCAATAGTGTCCTTGGTGACGCTCGCCTTCTTGGCCTTTTCCACGGCGACGTGGAGGCGCGCGTTGAGGTCCGGTTCGGCACCCCCGAGCTTGGCCGCGATCATGATTTCGCGGACGAGCTTTCCAACGACCTGTCCCTTTTTGTGTGCGGCGGCTTCACGGCCGGCCTGTTTCCATTGAGCACCCATGTGTGCGGACGAGCATGCTAAAGGCAGGAGCAGGAAGGAAGCCGGAAGCATCTCCGGTCTCAGACGCCGGAACCAGTTTCCTCTTGCGCGCCGGGTGGGGACTGGGGCAACCCGGGGCGGTGCGCAATATCGTCTATTTCGATCTCGAGACGCAGAAGTCGGCCGAGGAGGTCGGTGGCTGGGATCGGATCCGTGACATGCGGATGAGTCTCGGGGTGACGTATTCCACGGCGCGGGGGGGATACCGGATTTACGGGGAATCCGAGGTTGCGGAGCTGCTCAGGGAGCTGCAGCGGGCCGACTTGGTGGTGGGATTCAATCACCTGCGCTTCGACTACGAGGTGCTGCAGGGCTACTCACCTGTGGATCTCACCCAGAATCCCAATCTCGACATGATGGTGGATCTCAAGGAGCGGTTGGGGCACCGGCTGGGATTGGACTCGATCGCGGAGGCGACCTTTGGATTGAACAAGACCAGCGAAGGGTTGCAGGCCCTGGAATGGTTTCGGCAGGGGAAGATGATCCAGATCGCCGAGTACTGCTGCTTTGATGTGAAGATCACCAAACTCGTCCACGAGTTCGGAGTGCAACACCGGCAACTGTTCTACAAGAACCGATTTGGAGCGATGCTGTCGGTCCCCGTCGATTGGAAGCCGTAAAGGGAAGGGGAAGCGGGGGATGGTGCGCCCGACAGGACTTGAACCTGTACGATGTTAGTCACTAGAACCTGAATCTAGCGCGTCTGCCAATTCCGCCACGGGCGCAAGCTCGAAGCGACGGGGGAGATAGGCGTGCGGAGGCGATTCGACAAGACCTTTTTTCCGGAGGGTACCGTTCTTCGGATCCTGGCCGGTTGCATTGACACCCGGACGGCGGCTGCGAAGAGTGCGCCGGTGGAGACCGACGAGATCCCGTCCACGGTGCCGCTGGGCGGGCCTATGAACGACCTCGCCAACCTGGCGGCACAGGTCGCCTTCGTGGCGGGATCCCTCGTGGTGCTGGTGGATGGGGACCGGCTTCGGGTCGATGGGCAGTTCGGCATCACCCGGGAGGATGAACAGGCGCTCCTCGGTCTGTGCCGGCGCTCGTTGGAACATGGCCAGTGGCTCGAGCTTCGGGATCCCCCTGAACTGGCTGGAAGCGGTCTGCGCTGGTTTGCCGCCCTGCCGCTGGACTCGACGGTTAGCGATTCCGTCGGTGCCCTCGCCCTCGTGGATCGATCTCCGCGACGCCTGACCACCCGTCAGCGGGCGGCCATGCAGACCCTCGCGCGCCAGGTAATGCTGCAGTTGGACCTGCAGCACCACGCCTCGACGGTGGCGACGACAGAGGAATCGCACCGGCGCATGGAGGCGGCGCTGCGGCATTCGGAGGCGTTTTACCAGGCCCTCGTGGAGAGCCTGCCGCAAAACATCCTCCGCAAGGACCTCACGGGACGCTTCACCTTCGTCAATCGGCGGTTCGCCGCCACGGTCAACAAGCCGATCGAGGAAATCATTGGCAGGACGGACTTCGACTTGTTTCCCCGCGAGTTGGCCGCCCAATACCAGGCGGACGACCGGCGCGTGCTGGAGGGTGGGGAGGCCTTCGAGACAACCGAGGCCCACGTCACACCCGATGGACAGACCCATTGGGTACACGTCATCAAGGCGCCGATTCTGGACGCCACGGGGCAGACGGTCGGATTGCAGGGAATTTTCTGGGACGTCACCCAGGAAAAGAGGACCGCGGAGAAGCTCGCGGAGGCCGAGAGCAATTACCGGAGCATCGTCGAGAACGCGGTGGACGGCATTTTTCAGACAACTCCGGACGGACAGTATATCCGGGCCAACAAGGCACTGGCACGGATCTACGGGTTCGACACTCCCGAGGAGCTGATCCGCTCCCGAACCAACATTGGACGCGAGCTGTACCTGAAGCCGAACCGTCGGCAGGAGTTTGTTGAGGCGCTGCAGAGGTCCGACCGGGTGGATGGATTCGAGAGCCAGGTCTACCGGAAGGATGGAAGCGTCATCTGGATTTCGGAAAATGCGCGTGCCGTCCGCGATTCCGCGGCCCGGCTCCTGTGCTACGAAGGGACGGTGGAGGACGTCACGGCGCGGAAGCGTGCGGAGGAGGAGTTGAGCCGTGCCAACATCGAACTCTCCGCGGCGCGCGATGTGGCCCTCCAGAGCGCCAAGGCGAAGTCTCAGTTCCTGGCGAACACGAGCCACGAGATCCGGACGCCGATGAATGGCATCATCGGCATGACGCGGGCGCTCCTGGAGACGCCGCTGACTCCGGAACAGCGCGAGTATGCGGAAACCGTCCAGCACAGCGCGGAAGCGTTGCTGACCATCATCAATGACGTCCTCGATTTCTCGAAGATCGAGGCGGGAAAGATTTCCCTCCAGGCGGAGGATTTTCCGCTGCGGGAAACCGTGGAGGACGTGGCGGAGTTGCTGGCGGAACGCGCCTACCAGAAGGGGCTGGACTTCTCCGTCTGGGTGGACCATCGGCTGCCCCCCCGGGTTCATGGCGATTCCGCCCGGTTCCGCCAGATCCTCACCAACCTTCTCGGCAATGCGATCAAGTTCACCCTCCACGGCGAGGTGACGCTGCGCGTGGAGCAGGTGGCGTCCACCGCGGATTCGCTCACCGTTCAGGCGGAGATCCGGGACACCGGCATCGGGATTCCCGAGTCGGCGAAGAAGAACATCTTTGGCGCCTTCGAACAGGCGGACATGTCCACCACCCGCAAGTTTGGGGGCACCGGGCTCGGACTCTCCATCAGCAAGCAGCTCGTCGAGCGCATGGGCGGTCACATCAGCTTCGACAGCACGGAGGGACGCGGGTCGTGTTTCCGGTTCACGGTGAAGATGGGGCGGCCTTCGGGTTTCACGCATGCCGTGGAACCGCTCTTCGCCCCGGGATCCGGAATGGCCACCCGCCTGCTGGTCGTGGACGAGCACGCGGCGACCCGCGAGTCCCTGCAATATGACCTGCTCGAAGCGGGCGTTCCCACCGAACTGGCGTCCTGCGGATCGGAGGCACTGGACCTGCTCGCCCGTGCTCATTCCGAGGGGACGCCCTTCACGGCGGTTCTCGCGGACCTCCAACTTCCGGACATGGACGGGCTCACGTTTGCCCACGACGCCCACATGCTCCCGGGATTGGAGGGGCTGCGGGTGATTCTGATGGCGCCGGTTGGCCAGCGGCTCGATCCCGGCCTTCTTCGCACCGTTGGAGTCGCAGGCGCCCTCGTGAGGCCGGTGCGCCTTTCCCGTCTTCGGGAAGTCCTCGGGAGACTGTTTCGCGGTGAGGATGTCCTTGCCCTTTCCGAGGAGCGGACTCTTTCCCCGATGGCTCCTGGGGCCGCCGGCGTTCGGCCGCTGCGACTGCTGTTGGCCGAAGACAATCTGGTGAATCAGAAGGTGGTGGTTGGGTTGCTCCGCAAGATGGGTTACTCGACCGATCTCGTCGCGGATGGGCGCAAGGTGCTGGAGGCGGTGCGGCGCCAGAGGTACGACGTTGTGCTCATGGATTGTCAGATGCCGGAACTCGACGGGTACGAGGCGACCCGGCAACTGCGCCGTGAAGAGGCGTCCGGGGGACTCGGCGACCGGCGTCCGCTCTATATCGTGGCTCTGACCGCCAACGCGATGGCCGGGGATCGGGAACGGTGTCTGGCCTGTGGCATGGACGATTTTCTCACCAAGCCCCTGGAGGAGGCTCAACTGCGGGCGGCTTTGCAGCGTGCCATCCAGTCCCGGGAGAGTGGCTCCCTGCCGGTGGCGCCAGCCGCGGCGCCGCCGGTGGTTCCCGAAGTCGTGACCCTGGATCCAACGATGCTCGACAGCTTTCGTTCATTGCGGGTCCCCGGCCAGCCCGATCCGGTGGCCGAATTGGTCGATTTGTTTCTGGCGGATCTTCCGAATCGCCTTGCGGCACTGCGTTTCGCCGTGACGGAGGAGAACCTCCCGGCGGTCAAGTCCGCGTCCCACACCTTGAAGGGGAGTGCGAGCAATGTCGGCGGCCGTCGGCTGGCGGCTTTGTGCGCCGACCTGGAACTGCTGGCGGGCAATGGGTCGACTGAGTTGTCGCAGCAGCTTCAGACCGTGGAGGCCGCGTCCCGGGAACTCCAGACCGCCCTGGAGGCGGAAAAGTTGCGTTGACGGAGAGCGGCCGAGTGCGGCATGGGGCCCGTGCTTCGTGCAGTTCCTGTCGTGCACTGCATGGGTTCCCATCATGAATCCCCCTCAAAACCGAACCGGGCGCCTCGTTCGCCGAGTGTTGTTGGCCAGCGGCCTCCTGACGCTGATGGCGTCCCTGGGTGCGGTTGCCCTGGTCTACGGCTGGACCCAATTCGCGCGGACACTGCCCCCGCTCAAGGGGTGGCATCTGGACCGGCCCCGTTCGGAATTTGTCGCCTCGGATGCGACCGGGACCTACGACCTGGCAGCGTATCGTCAACAGGAGGATCAAGTTTTCCGGGAGCTCGACACACTGATACGGGGCCCGTGGGCGTCCGAGGTGGATGGACGCTTCAACCGTTTTGGAGCGGAGTCGGTTTGCAATCCGGCCCGTCTTCTCGATCGCAACTGGAATCGGACCTATGTGCTGGAGTCGCCCAAGCCGGTGGGCGGGGTATTGCTCCTGCACGGGCTGAGTGATTCCCCATATTCCCTGAGGGCCATGGCGGAGCGGCTTCATGGATTGGGCTACACGGTCGTGGGGTTGCGGGTTCCCGGTCACGGCACCTGTCCGGGCGCGCTGGCGGCGGTATCCTGGACGGATTGGACGGCCGCGGTGCGGGTCGCCGCAGCCGGGGTTCGAAAAATGATCCCCGAGGGGACACCACTTATCCTGTTCGGCTACTCAAACGGAGGTGCCCTGAGTGTGAATTACGCGTTGGAGGCGCTCGAACAGCCCGGACTGCCCAAGCCCCAGGCACTGGTGTTGTTTTCCCCCATGATCGGCATCAACCCCCTCGCGAAGGTCACCCGATTCCACACTGCGATCGCCGCCATCTCAGGGGATCCTCGGGCGAACTGGTCCGCCCTCGATGCGGAGATTGATCCCTACAAGTATGCCGGGTGGCCCATGAATGCGAGCGTGCAGGCCTGGCGCATGACCCGACAGGTGGAGGAGCGCCTACGAAAGGTCCAGGCCGCCGGGCGAATCCCGGAGCTTCCTCCGATGATTGCCTTCCAATCCGCCATCGACTCGACGGTTGTCGTGCCCCGATTGGTCACGGAATTGTTTGACCGGGTGGGAACGGACCGGAGCGAATTGGTGCTCTTCGACGTCAACCGGGCCGGCTGGTTGGAAAATCTGGTGAATCTGGGTTTTGAGCGAAAGGTGGAGCCATTGCTTCGGAACTCCAGCGACGGGTATACCCTGACCCTGGTGACCAACGAGTCGGCCGATTCGGTGCGGGTGGTGGCGAAGACGCGCCGTCACGGCGCCTGGACCACCAACGTGATCGGAGCTTCCTGGCCTCCCGCCGTTTTCTCGCTGTCACATGTCGCGGTCCCGTTTCCCGAAGAGGATCCGGTCTATGGGACGGCGGAGGCCACTAAGAGGACTGGCCTTCCGCTGGGTTCGTTGAGCGTTCATGGGGAATCCGGAGTCCTCAGGATTTCCGACAGCCAGGTGCTCCGGTTGCGCCACAATCCCTTCTTTGGTTTCACGGCGGACCACGCGCTCGAGTGGCTGGGGCGCAATACCTCGCGTCCCTAGCGTCGAATTCGCGGGGACCTTGCTTCCCGCGCTTGTCTCGGTCCGAAGGCCTGACGCAGGCTGGTGGCCATGAGCACGTCACCCATCCGTTGGGGCATTCTCGGCACGGCCAACATCGCCCGGAAGAATTGGCAGGCCATCCACCTCAGTGGAAACGGCGTCGTCACCGCCGTCGCCAGCCGGGATCGTGTCCGCGCGGAACGCTTCATCGCGGAATGCCAGTCCAGCGTTCCGGTTCCCCAGCCTCCCCGGGCCATGGGAAGTTATGCGGAGCTGATTGATTCCCCGGACGTGGACGCCGTGTATGTCCCGCTGCCGACGGGTTTGCGGCGGGACTGGGTGATTCGTGCGGCGCGCGCCGGAAAGCACGTGGTCTGCGAAAAGCCCTGCGCACCCTCGCTGGTGGATCTCGAGGCGATGACCACGGCCTGTGCCGAGAATGGCGTCCAGTTCATGGATGGCGTCATGTTTGTCCACACGGGCCGCATGGAGCGGATCCGGGCGCTGGTCGCCGAGAAGACCACGCTGGGGGAGATCCGCCGGGTGACGACCCAGTTCAGCTTCTGCGGGGATGCGCACTTCTTCTCGGAGAACATGAGACTGCACAGCGCGATGGAACCGCAGGGATGCCTCGGGGACCTTGGATGGTATTCCATCACCTTTGCGCTGGAGGCCTTCGAGGGGCGCATGCCCCGGTCCGTGTCGGGGCGCATCCTGTCGGCGTTCCATCATCCGGGCAGCCCGGATCCGGTTCCCACCGAATTCTCGGCCGAATTGAGCTACGATGGTGGAGTCACCTCGGCGTTTTACAACGCGTTCATCACCGAGAACCAGCAGTGGGCCCACGTCAGCGGCACCCACGGTTCACTGAACGTGAGGGACTTCGTTCTCCCCTTTGTCGGCTGCGAGACCGCGTTTGAAGTGGATCGCCCAGAGTTTCACCTGCGCGGATGCCGGTTTGACATGGAATCCCATGCGCGCCGGATCGCCGTGTCGGAACACGGCAGCAACCACCCTACGGCACAGGAGACGCGCCTGTTCCGGCACTTTGCCGCGCAGGTGGCGTCCGGGAAGGTGAATCCGGACTGGCCCCTGCGGGCACTCAAGACACAGCGGATTCTGGATGCCTGCCTCGCCTCGGCGAGGGATTCCGGTCGCCCGGTGTCCCTGGAGGGTTGAAACCGACGCTGGGACTCAGGGACAGGCCAGCCGGTAGTATCCCGTCGTCGAGTCGGTCGCCGGGTTGATCTCCAGTTGAATTTCGCCGTTGGCTGGGGGCGGAGTTTTCACGGGGGTCCACGGCGGTGGGAAGGAGGTTGGGGCGGAACTCCAGTTGGCAGGCGGCGGCGGCGGGCCAGCGCAGGGCCACCGTTCCAGTGGAGGTCGGGGTGACCGAGGGCGGATCGGGGGGCGTGCTTTCCCCGGGCAGGATCAGGATCTCCAGGTCGTTGCCGTCGCCTCCGGCGTAGGTGACGCGGGCACTGGCGCCGCCGAGGGGAATGCGCTGGCCGTCGGGAAGTCCCTCGAAGCGTCCGGGGAAAGGGCCTGCTCCCCGCCAGCGGACGAGAACAAATTTTGAGTTCAGCACCGGCGGTTGGGGAATGGCGACCTCCGCGGTGACAGTCCCATTCCAATCCCAGGCCGGACCTGTGACCGTCAATGGAACGTCCTGGGAGTTCTCCGGGGCCAACCGAACAACGGCGCCCTCCGAAAACTCCGCGTTGACCACCGTCAGTTTCCGGGCCTCCAGGCGACCCCCGTTCAAAATCAGGCGCTCGAGACTGGCCGTTCCGGGGGGCTTCATCCTCAAGGTTCCATTCTTTCGGATTTCCACGGTGGTGGACGGGGCAACCTGACCGGTCTGGGAAATGACCAGCGAGGCGGGTGCCCCCGATTCCGGGGATCCCACAACGTTGGTGAGACCGGAGCTGGCGACCGCCGGCTCGGCGGTGACTGTGCCGGAGAGGACGACCAGGTTGGTGAACCGGCTTGCGGTCGTCGTTGCGAAGGTGACGGTACCGCCGTCCACTTCGAGGGTATCCCCGAGAATGCCGCTGCCGCCGGCAAGAAAGGCATTCTCAAACCGAAGCACGGCGTGCGGATTCAGCGCACGGATCGTCACCAGGCCGTCCAATCCAAACCTTCCCCGGATCCTGGAGGTCCCGTCGCCGTCGATCTCGATCACGCCTCGGTGGGTACCGGCAGGGCGGGGCGCAGGGCCCGAGTTGTTGTCCCACAGATCGACCGTCCCGAGGTTCAAGCGAAGGGGATTCCCGAGCCCATTTTGGCGGGGGCCAAAGATCACCCGGCCACCGTGAAGAACGGTGACAGAGACCGCGTCACCCAGGACTCGGGTGGGTGCCGAGGCATTGGGGGGGAGATTGAAGGGCAGAGAAAGATCGGCGACGGCGCTATTGTTCGGCGGAAAGAAGCGATTGGTGGTTCCCCCTACCACCAGATCCGCCTCAAAGTTGGGAGGCCAAGAATTCGGTCGCGGATGCAGGTTGTTCACGAGAAGGAACTGCCCCTCGGCCACATGGAACGGGACCGAGATCCGATTGGTCGGACTTCGGAGAGCCATGGTTCCCGCGCCCATCTTGGTGAGACGCGCATCGGCGACGCCGGGTTCCTGAATCACGTCGGTGACCGTCAGAATCGAACTGTCGTTCACGGGAACGAAGGCACCCACCTGGACCATGGCATCCGTCCCGATCCGTAGGGGTTCGGAAATGAGAACTTCGGATGGAGGTATCACCTGGAGGGCGCCCTGCTGATAAGGGAAGCCGTTCACCCGGGAAATGGCACCCCGGCCGTGGAGAAGAATGGATTCGGACAGTCTTTGAATTCCCCGGAGTCGCAACGTTCCTCCTGGCTGAATCGTGGTGAAGTCTGTGGTCGTTCCCAGGGTGGGATCCGGTCCGGTCGGCGAACGGACCAGTTCCAGAATGCCAGAGTTCTCGAGGACGGTGGGGCCTCGGTAGGAATTGGTGTCCCGGAACTGACCAATCCGTCCCGGACCGTGATTCCCGCGGGTCCGCTGATGGCGTCCAAGAATTGAAGACCCAGACCGCCCTGAAAGATTGCCTGTCCCCCTCCCAGGACGACGGGTCCCTGCAACTGCAGCGTCAATTCGACGCCTGCGGCGATGTTGCCATTGGGTTGCAGGATCAGTTTGTTAAGAACGACGGCTGGACCAATTGCGGAGGCCCCTCCGAAATTGCGAGCGAGGATCGGGTTCCCGGAGAAGGTGTAGCGTCCGTCAATGGCGATGGTCCCGAACGAAATTGCCAGGTTGTTGGAAACCGTTTGTACGGGAGCGTCGATTGGAAAGCGCAGATCATCCCCGGATCTTGGAACGACCCCGCCGTCCCAATTTTTTGCGTTATTCCAGCTTCCGTTGAAGGCACCGGACCAAACCCGTGTGGCTGCTTCCAAACGTCGTCCCAACGCCAAAACCAGAAGCCCGATGGCGAGGGGGAGGATTCTTTGAAAGCGAATGAACATGGGAGGGGCTAGGAACAACATCGCCCTCGCCGCTGAACAGGAAAAAGGGGCGAACGTGCGTCCATCGGGACCGTCCGGAGCTCCCCCGATGCCCGGGTTTGGCGAATCGGTACGCTACGGGACGACCACCACCGGATCCCCGAGCACGTCCATCTTCGGGCGGATCCCAAGCCCCGGTTCCGTTGAAGCCGCCATGCGGCCATCCACCCGGCGGGGTGCCCCCTCGGCGGTGCTGACCGTGACGTAGCTGTTGAAATCCGTGGTGCTGAAGAGGAGTTCCGGCGTGGTGCTCTGGGCCAGATGGGCGATGGCCGCGGTGGCGAGGTCGCCGCCCCAGGAATCCTCCAGGGTCATGGCGATCCCCAGTTCGACACACAGGTCGCGGAGTTGTCGGATGCGCGTGAGGCCGCCGAGTTTGCTGATCTTGAGGTTCACCACGTCGGCGGCGAGGTCCCGTCGGACCTGCAGCAGCCGTTCCAGGGAATCCACGGTTTCATCCAGAATGAACGGGTGACCCGTCTGACGTCGCACTGCAAGGCATTCCTCATAGGTAAGGCACGGTTGTTCGATGTAGACGTCAACCTCCCGGACGGCCCGCGCCACCCGGACGGCCTCGTGCTGACACCAACCCGTGTTGGCATCCGCAACCAACCGGTCGCCGGGTTGCAGGCGCGCGGCGACGGCGTGGATCCGCTGAATGTCGACATCGGGATCGCCTCCCACTTTGAGTTGGAAACGCCGGTAGCCTTCGCCGCGATAGCCTGCGACGCGTCCGGCCATGGCCTCCGGGGATTCCTGGGAAATGGCCCGGTAGAGCGGCACGTCCTGCGCGTATCGCCCGCCGAGCAGTTCACAGACCGGCAGGCCGGCGTCCTGACCCAGCAGGTCCCAGCAGGCGATGTCCAATCCGCTTTTCACGTAGGGATGTCCCTTGAGCGCCGCGTCCATGCGACGATTGATGCGCATCAGCTGCCGGGGATCCTCCCCGATCAGGTGGGGAGCCAGTTCCCGAAGGCCGGCACGGACGCCGCCCGCGTAGGCCGGGAGATAGGCGGGGCCCAGCGGGCAGACTTCGCCGTGTCCCGCCAGGCCGGCATCCGTCTCCACGCGGACCACCGTGCTGTCAAAGACACTGACTGACTTGCCACCGGACCAGTGATAGGCGCCTTCCCACAGGGGCAATCCGACCTGATAGGCAAGGATTCGCGTGATCTTCATGGCGCGAAGATGCCGCAGGACGGTTCCGGGAGGAAGCGGGACTCGGTGTCCCGACTCGGGCTTTGGGCTCACGCATGGAGGGATTCTCTTTCGGTTTGGCTGGGGTCTCCGTACGCTGTCCTGACTCCATGAAGGATCTTCTCAATCGCCGGCGATTTTTGGGAACGGGTCTCGCTTCTGCGGCGCTGGTGTCGATCACCGAACCGGCCAAGGCCGTGGAGGTGTTCTCCCATGCGGGTCCGCCTCGGATGCGGCTGTCGCTCGCTGCCTATTCCTTTCGGGACGATTTCAAGGCGGCGAAGGAAGGCACTCCGGCACGCATGGACATGTTCTCCTTCCTGGATTTTTGTGCCGAGCACGGGTGCGACGGCGCGGAGTTGACGAGCTACTATTTCCCCGAGCCGGTCTCCGATGAGTATCTGGCCAAGGTCCGGCGGCATGCGCATCTGCGCGGAGTCACGGTCAGCGGCACCGCAGTGGGGAATGATTTCTGCCTCCCGCCCGGTCCCAAGCGGGACGAGACGATTTCGAGCGTCAAGTCGTGGATCCAGCGGGCTTCCGTTCTGGGAGCGCCCCACATCCGCGTCTTCGCTGGGAGCGCCCATGATCAGGAAATGAGCGTGGCCAAGCGCCTGTGCATCGAGGCGCTGGAGGAATGCGCTGAAGCTGCGGGACGCGCAGGGATCTTTCTGGGAATCGAAAATCACGGGGGCATTGTGGCGGAGTCCGCCGACCTTCTGGAGATCGTCCGCGCCGTCCGCTCCCCGTGGGTGGGGATCAATCTGGATACGGGAAACTTTCACACCGACGACCCGTACGCGGACCTTGCCCAATGTGCCCCCTACGCGGTGAACGTTCAGTTCAAGGGCAAGATCCGACGGCGAAACCAGAAGGAGGTCGAGACGGCGGACTATGCCCGGACCTTCCAGATTCTCCGAGACGCCCGGTATCAGGGCTGGGTGGCCTTGGAATACGAACTCCCGGAAGACCCCTGGAAGCGTGTGCCCGAAATGTTGGACGCCATGCGTCCGTTCATGAAGTCCTGACGCCGGTTCTTCGTGGATTGCTTGGCTCGGCGTTCGTCTTGCCTCCCGAGACAGTGATTCACGGTGGACGCGTCAACCGTCCCCAAGGGAGAGGTCCCTGAAGAAATCCTGAATGGCCCGTACGGCTTCGGATTCATCGGCTCCCACGGCTTCCACGATCAAGGCGGTTCCGAGGCCGGCACTCAGCAGGACCAGACTGATGACGCTGCGGGAATCGGCCATCCGGTTGCCGAGGTGGAAGAAGATCCGGGAATGAAATCCCTGGGCGAGTCGCACCAGCTGGGCGGCGCGGCGGAGGTGGAGTCCCTGATCCCAACCGACGGTGACTTCGCTTCGTGTCATGGCAGCAACGGTTTTGGTGACTTCGACCCCGGCGTCCCGTTGCTGTTCAGTCGGCGTTGGATTTTACGGCTACTTTTTTGAGGAGGGCGACCTTTCGCCATCTGCAAGAACCCAGGCGGCCGCGGCGGTTCCAGAATCCGTGGCGCCCTCATGAAGCTGAACCCCGGCATGGGTCCGTGTTTGAATCTGTTGGCCGATGGCGGGCGTTTCGCCGGCGATCCAGAGCGTCCCGGTATTGGCCAGGGACATGAATCCGGGAAGGTCCCCGTATTTGGCGCCCCCGGGGAGAAAACGGACATCCTGCAGATCCGCGACATCCAGGAATCGGAATCCATGGGTATCCACCGCGGCGGCATCCAGGGAATTCCCGGCGACGGCGAGGGTCGCCGCGAGGATGGGACCGGTCTCGGGATCCACGGCCACGGCGAGAACGCGTTTTGAGGGCCGTTCGTGGGACCGGACAAACGACAGGGTCGTGAGAACGTCGTGCACGCGCTGGGTGAAGAGGGCGCGGTTGTATCCGAAGGTGTAGGACGCCGCCTCGCGGGGATTCTTGACCCGACGGGTGCGCGTCACCGGGATTCCCTCCGGAGCGGATTCCCCCTGGAACAACAGGTCCAACCCGACCACGGTATTGCCGGCATCGAGCAGCGATCGCACGGCGGGAAGCGGCTTGCCATCGCGCAGGAGACCCGATTTTCCGGAATCGCTCAGCCAAAGCACCGTCCTTCCGTTCCACGATTTCGGATACAGGAAGAGGACGGGAACCTCCTCGCCATGGGAGTCATTCCTCAGTCGTCCGCCAATCTCCCACCAGGTGCCACGATCTTCCTTGGAGAGCTGCGTCCAGGACACTGCGCCCGTTTGCGCCTGCGTGCGGCCCAAAATGATTTCAATCGCGGGTCCACACAGGGCGCGGTAGGCGGCGGGGTCGGAGCCGGTGGCCGCCACCTGCCTCGCTGCATCCTCGGCAAGACCCTTCAGGAGCCGGCGCTCAAAATCAGGGTCCCCGGACTTCGGGGCGGGGTGGGCATCATCCCAGACCGTCAGTTGGTCCCGGCTGAGACGCCCATAATCGCGTTCGATCACCGGTTCGGTCTGCTTCAAGCCGAAGTGTCGGTTCAACCAACCGTAGAAGGCAGACCGGGAAACGGCGTTGTAGTTGTGGGGAAACTGTTCGCCGCGATGGAGCATCACCTGGTTGCCCGCGCCCAGAAGTTCGTACAGTTTCTTCAGGTCCGGAAAGCCCTTGGTGGACATTTCCCGGGTCCAGTCGTCCGCAGTGGTCATGCCCTGGGGACGGGGGGCCACTAAGGCGGCGAATTCCACGTTGCCGGTGTCCACTCGGAGCAGGCAGGCGTTCTCGCAGGTGCATCCGCCCTGCATGGCGGTGCTCAC
>JAXMHR010000024.1:0-75191 GCA_046346705.1 Verrucomicrobiota bacterium
GGCTCTCCCCGCAATTGAGGCACTTGTAGCAGGCGCCATTGCGGACGGCGATGTGGCCGCAGACGGGGCAGGACGGCGCATCGCCCTGGTTCTGGAAGGTGCTGGTCACCGTGCGGGCGGTGGCCACCGGTGCACTGGACGCCGGGGTGACCCGGGCGGCGGGCGTGACGGTGGCCTTCACGAGGATCTCGGTGTTGCTGTCGTCCGCGACCGGCAGCTCAGGCACCGGCCGGTTCACTTTTTTTTTGAGCTCCTCGATGAGGCCCGGGATGGGGAGTTCGGCCTGGCCGGCACCGGCGGGCGAGGTCGCATCACGATAGCCCGGGATGAACTGGCAGCCCATCCAGCGGAACACGTAGTCGATGATTGAAGAGGCGTTGCGGATGTCGGGGTTGCCGGTGAATCCGCTCGGCTCGAAGCGCTGGTGCGCGAACTTCTTCACCAGCGATTCCAGCGGCACGCCATACTGGAGGGCCATCGAGGTCAGGGCGCCGATGGTGTCCATGAGGCCGCCGATCGTGCTGCCTTCCTTGGCCATGGTGACGAACAGCTCGCCGGGCTGATGGTTCTCAAAGAGACCCACAGTGAGGTAGCCCTCGTGTCCGGCGATGGAGAACTTGTGGTTCACCGCCATGCGGGTGTCGGGCAGGCGGCGGCGGAGCGGCTGCGACGCCTGCTCCTTGAGACGGGTCAGTTCCGCCTGCAGGTCGGTGACCTTGGACTCCAGCGTCTGGGCCGCCGATTCCCCCTTGTCCCCGCCCTCGTTGGTCTTCTTGGTGTTGAGCGGCTGGCTGCGCTTCGAGCCGTCGCGGTAGATGGCCACGCACTTCAGTCCGAGCTTCCAGGCATCCACATACGCGTTGCGGATGTCGGCGACGGTCGCGTCGTTGGGCATGTTGACCGTCTTGGAGATGGCCCCCGAAATGAACGGCTGCGCGGCGGCCATCATGCTCAGGTGCGCCTTGTAATGGATGCTGCGGCATCCCTTGTGCGGCTTGAAGGCGCAGTCGAAGACCGGCAGGTGCTCGGGCCGCAGGCCGCTGGCGATGACCGCGCCGTCCTCGGCGGTGACGTCCTCGATGGTGTCGTGGGTGGCGATGTGCTTCTCGATCGCTTCGATCTGCGCGTCGGAATAACCCAGGCGACGAAGGGCCTCGGGCACCGTGCGGTTGACGATCTTCAGCATGCCGCCGCCGGCGAGCAGCTTGTACTTCACCAGGGCGATGTCGGGTTCGACGCCGGTGGTGTCGCAATCCATCAGGAAGGCGATCGTCCCGGTCGGCGCAAGCACGGTGACCTGCGCGTTGCGGTACCCGTGGGCGCGGCCCTTGGCGAGCGCGGAGTCCCAGGTGCGCCGGGCTTCATCCTTGAGGAAGGCGAAGTCGCGGCTCGGCTGGATCTGTTCCACGGCGTCGCGATGGAGTTGAATCACGCCGAGGGTGCTGGCGACGTTGTCGGGTTGGAGCGGTTTGGACACCCCGGCGCACCGCGAATCGCGATACCCGGCGAAGGGCCCGAGGATGCGGGAAATCTCCGCGCTCTGCTCGTAGGCGTGTCCGGTCATGATCGCCGTGATGGCGCCGGCGAGGGCGCGTCCCTCATCGGAATCATACGCGAGGCCGTAGCTCATGCAGAGGGAGCCGAGGTTGGCGTAGCCGAGCCCGAGGGTGCGGAAGATGTGCGAATTCTCGGCGATCTGGCGGGTAGGATAGCTGGCGTTGTCCACCAGGATCTCCTGGGCCGTGATGTAGATCCGGACCGCGGCCTTGAAACGCTCCACGTCAAACGTGCCGTCGGCGCGCTTGAACTTCATGAGGTTCAACGAGGCGAGGTTGCACGCGGTGTTGTTGAGGAAGACGTACTCCGAGCAGGGATTGGTGGAGTGGATGGGCTCCGTCCCCTTGCAGGTGTGCCACTTCTGGATGGCACCGTCGTACTGGAGTCCGGGATCGCCGCACACCCAGGTGCCCTCGGCGACCTGGTCGAGCAGCTTGGAGGCGTCCTTTTTCTCGAGCGGTTTTCCGGTCGTCGTGGAGCGGGTCCACCATTCCCGGCCCTCGAGGGCGGCCTGCATGAACTCGTCGGAAACCCGGACCGAGAGGTTCTCGTTCTGGTACATCACCGAGCCGTAGGCCTCGCCATTGAACGAGCCGTCGTAGCCCTGCTCGATGAGCGCCCACGCCTTCCGTTCCTCGCGGGCCTTGGCGGTGATGAACTCCTCCACGTCGCCATGAAGGTCGCGGATGGTGTTCATCTTGGCCGCGCGGCGGGTCTTGCCCCCCGACTTCACGACATTGGCCACCTGGTCGTACACCTTCAGGAAGCTCATCGGGCCGCTGGGGCGTCCGCCGCCGCTCAGCTTCTCCTTGCTGGACCGGATCGGGGTCAGATCGGTGCCGGTGCCGGAGCCGTACTTGAAGAGCATGGCCTCGGCGTAGGCGAGTTCCATGATGCTCTCCATGTTGTCCTGCACGGACTGAATGAAGCACGCGCTGCCCTGGGGATACTCATACTGCGTGTCCGCACGGCGGGCTTCCCCGGCTTTCGGATCCCAATACCAGTTGCCGCGATCGCTGTGCTTGCCCACGCCGTACTCGTGGTAGAGACCCACGTTGAACCACACCGGGGAATTGAAGGCGCCGTGCTGGTTCACGCAGAGCCAGGTCAGCTCCTCGTAAAACACTTCGCCGTCCTCCTTGGAGAAGTAGCCGTCCTTGATGCCCCAGTCGGCGATCGTGCGCGTGACGCGGTGGATCAGCTGCCGCACGGACTGCTCGCGCTCCGATTTGGCGGGGTCACCGTAAAAATACTTCGAGCAAACCACCTTCGTCGCCAGCACCGACCAGTTCTTGGGCACTTCGACATTCTCCTGCTTGAACACCGCCCTGCCGGAGTCGTCGGTGATCTCCGCCGTACGACGATCCCACTCGATCTGGTCGAAGGGCTTCACCTTGGCGTCGCTGAACACGCGGGTGATCTTCAGTTTCGGGCCGGATGCCTTGGACGAAGTCGAAGAAGCGGTCGCGCGACGAGACTTGGTGAGGGGCTTGGCACCGCGGCGGACGCGTTTCACGGAGGCAGGCGACACGACGGCATCTTGGGCGTCAATCATGGCTACGAGGGTGGTGTTGGGCTTGTTTCCGAATCACGTCCGCGACGGCGAGGCTCCCCCATGGGTACGTCATGCGTCCGCAGCTCGAAAACGGGCAATTTAGGGCAAAAAACGGAGGATCGCCAAGCGATCACCACCCAATCTATTGTGGGTGGGGGACCAGATTGACCCCACCCGTAGCGTCTGCAAGACGATTCTTACGGAATTTATCACCTGGACGGGATCGAATCGTAACCTGCTTGTTTCCAAGCGAAACGGGGGACGATTTTGTGGAGCCCGGGAGCGGATGCGAGGGAAAGTTCTTCCGGGTTGTTCACCTGATTTGCGCAACCCGGGAAATGCTCCCTCCGGAGTCACCTTCGGCCGGGCGATCCGGGCACAAAAAAGCCGGCCAAAGGCCGGCAGGTCTGGGGAATCCGGGAGGGATTCCCCGAGGGAATGAACGGCGGAGCGCGCTCCGCGGAGGCCTTATTCCGGACGCTCAGAATCCTCGATCTGCTCCTTCACCACCCACATGTAGACACCCCACAGCACGCAGCAAAACAGGAAGATCAGAATCGCGGTCAGCATGGCGGCAAGGCTATGGCAATTGGCCGCAGGCCGTCAAACGGGTTGAATGGACGCCGCAGGCTGGATTCAGGCGAGGTACGGGATGGTCAACGGGCCCTGCGGCAGCACGGCCACTCGGCTTTGCGGACCGCGGCGCTCCAGCTCCTCCCGCACCGCCGTCGCGATGTCCGGACACGGCTCAAGGTGGGCGGCGCGGAGGACGTCATCCGGGATCCGGGAATGAACCCGCACCCGGGCCCGGCGCTGGATGAGCGCCTGGATCTGAGCCTGCCACTGCTCCGGGCGGACAAATCCGGGGGTGGCCAGCAACGCCAGGATCTCCTCCGGCGACGACGCCTCGCGCAACAGCCGGTCCAGTGGACTCCCCGCCGGCACGCCCTCGCGGCATTCCGCCGCCAAGATGATCGTGCCGTGCTCCGCGACAATGCGTGCCGCGGCGCTCATGCCCTTCACGCCCTGGTACAGGTTCATGTCGAGCGGATACCCGGAGTTGGTGGTCACGACGACATCGAACGGCTCCTTCACCCGCTGCATTGCGGAGGTTCGAACGAATTCGCGTCCCGCCCGGTGGGCTTCAATGAGGTCGCCCGCGAACACTCCGGTGATGGCGCGATGTTCATTGAGGGTGACATTCAGCAGGAAGCTCGGGCCGGCTCGAAGTGCGATGTCCCGCAGTTCCTCCCAGAGCGGGTTCCCCTCGCAAACGCCGAAAGTCGCGCGGGGATCCCCGATGTTGTGCGCCCCGTGATTGCTCATCACGGTCTCGACATGGGCGACACCGGGCATGATGCCCTTGGGGCCCCCGCTGAATCCGGCGAAGAAATGCGGCTCAATGAAGCCGGTCACAATCCGGACGTCGGAACACACCGCGTGGCGGTTGATCCAGGCCGGCGTCCCGGTCCGGGTCCTGCCGAGTTCGATGCAGGCGGCGTGGTTCTCCGGCTCGTGATTCAGGACGCGATACCGCTCCACCACGGCCGGCGTCAGCATCTTCTCCAGTTCCTCGCGGGTATTGGGGCGATGGGTGCCGAGCTGGTTAAGCAGCGTGATCTGGTCCCGCTGGACACCGCAGTCCTCCAAGTACGCGAGCAGCCACGGAATCAACCGGTCATTCGGCGTCGCGCGCGTGATGTCGGTGAACAGGATGCAGATCCGGGCGCCCGGCTTGAGCCAGTCGCGCAGCGGAGGGGCCCCGATCGGGCTTTGCAGGGCCTTGAGGACCGTGGCCCGCTCATCCGCGAGACCTTCGCGATGGGACGGTGCGATGACCGTCGTGCGGTCGTCGGGGAAGTCGATCGGGAGGTGACCCTGTCCGTAGGCGAGCGAAACGTTCACGGGCCGATCTTGCGGTTCCGCCCGCGGAATGTCGAATCAGGGAAATCCGCAACCCCGGTTCAGTGACCCCAGGGACCGTAACCCTTCGTCAGCGTCTTGACCCGGAGGAGGTACATGTCGGCGGTGATGTACAGCGTTGAACCGTCGTCTCCCCAGGCGCAGTTGCCCGTGGCCTCCCCGGTCAGCAGGGAGCCGAGATGCTTGCCGGAGGGGCTGAGGACCAGCACCCCGCCGGGCCCCGTGGTCCAGACATTGCCTGCACGGTCCACCTTGACTCCGTCGGGATTTCCCTTGAGCCCCTGCGCCAGCAGCGGGGCCGCGTCGAAGAACACCCGACCGTGGGCGATGGTGCCATCGGCCTGCACATCATAGGCCATCACCACGGGGCGCTTCGGATCGGAGACATTGACATAGAGGGTCTTCTCGTCCGGCGAGAGCGCAATGCCGTTGGGAAAGGTCAGTTCCCGGGTGAGCAGGACCACCTTGCCGTCGGGTCGTCGGAGGTAAACTCCATTGAACACCAATTCCTTCAACGGACTGGCGTCGAGGCCATCCAGACCGTACGGCGGATCGGTGAAGTAGAGTCCGCCCTTCTTGGAGAACACGAGATCGTTGGGCGAATTGAAGCGTCGGGGTCCGAAGCGGGAGGCCAGCGGTGCGTAGGTCCCGGTGACCCCGTCGCGGCGGATCAGTGTGGCGATTTGGCGGTCGCCATGCTGGCACAACACCAGGTGTCCCTCCTGATCGGTCGTGAGCCCATTGGATCCCTGCTCGCGGAACTTGATCAGATCCCCGGAGTAGCCACTGGGCTCCAGGTACACGCTGAGGCCGTCCTTTTCAGACCACCGGTACACGCGGTTCTCGGGAACATCCGAAAAGACGAGGGCACTCTCTCCGCGAAGCCACGTGGGCCCCTCCGACCAGTTGAAGCCCTCGGATAGCTTCTCCATCCTCGCATCCGGTGCCAGCAGCGCATCCAGCGCCGGATCCAGCCGCTGGATCGACCCGTGGGACGGGAAACTGCTGGGAACGGGGGCGGACTTGGAGGCTCCAGACGTCGCGGAGGCGTTCAATGTCTTACCCAATTTACCCTCAAGCCCGGGTCCCCCGAGGAGAGCGAGGCTGGAAACCATGGAGAATGCGATGGAGAGACAGACGGGAGTGAGGTGCGGCTTCATGGAAGGAGGAGACGGTATCCGGGAGGCGTCCCCAGGGTCAACGGCGCCCCGCGTCTCCGAACTTACCCGCCTCCCAGTGCCGCGAGCGGCTGCCGCTTGCCGAGCCGGAGCCGGTTGAGTTCCGCCAGCGCGGTTCCGTGGGCCTCCTCCGAGGCGTCCGGATCTGACATGCGCGCCGTCAGTTGAACAATGTCCCGGTCGTAGGCCGCATTGCGCAGGCGGATAATGGTGTCGGCCAGCTGCTTTTCCGGCTCGGGAATCGAACGGCGCTCCGCGGCCGCCTCCGCGACGAGGGTCCGTGCATGGTCATCCCCCTCAAATTGACCCAGGAGTCCCGCAACATCCCCTCCGAACGCAAAGTGCAGGGCAATCACCCTGCGAACCACCGGGTGGGTGACCCACTGGGGATCGAGGTGCAGCGCCGCAAAGTGGGAAAGCTCCGGAGTGAGCAGCACGTACTTGAGGAGCCAGGTTTCCAGCGCGGGTGCCGGGGGCATCGGACCGGAGCCTTCTTCGAACTCCGGCGGTGGCTCGAATTCCTCCGGGCCGGGTTCCGATGACACGGCCCGTCGCGCCTTCCTAAATTCAGAGCGCACGGCGTCCACATTCACCCCAAGTCGTTGGGCCGCCTTCTGGGCGTAGGTGTCCACCAGCACGGCGTTCCCGGTTTTGTTGACGGCTTCCGCCAAACCGCGAACCACCGCCGTGCGCCCCCGGTCGGTCGTGGCGTCATTCTCCAGCATGAGGTGCTTGAGCAGGAAATCGAAATAACCCTGGGACGCTCCCAAAATTCCCCGGAAGGATTCCGCGCCGTGTTGCCGAATGAAGCTGTCGGGATCGTCCGGCGGCGGAATCGTGGCCACCCGCACGGCCAGGCCGGAACCCAGCAGGCCGTCGAAGGATCGGATGCTGGCGTTTCGTCCCGCCTTGTCGCCATCGAAGCACAGCACGACTTCATCCACGTACCGCTTCAGGATGCGCGCATGTTCCGGCGTCAGCGCCGTGCCCTGGGGTGCCACCACATTGCGAATGCCAGCGCTATGGCAGGCGATTGTATCCAGTTGTCCCTCGCAAATGACGGCGTGTCCCGCGTCGAGAATGGCGCGCTTGGCCTTGTCGAGGGCGAAGAGCACCCGGCCCTTGGTGAACAATGGCGTCTCCGGTGAATTCACATACTTGGCCACCTTCTCGTCGCCACTGAGCACCCGTCCGCTGAAGGCGATGACGCGCCCCTGTTCGTCGCAGATCGGAAACATCAGACGCCCGCGGAACCGGTCATAGAGCCGGCCCGTTTCCTCCTTGCGCAGGATCAGCCCCGCCTGTTCGCACAGGTCCGCATCGAAGCCCTGCGCCTTGGCCCAGTTGACGGTGTCATCCCACGCCTCCGGCGCCGCCCCGAGGCGGAATTCCCGGACGGCGTCCGGGGACACTCCCCGCCGGGCCAGGTAATCCCGGGCGACCTGACCCGCCGCCTCGTTCTCGAGACATTGCTGCCACCGTTTGGTGATGGCTTCGTGCAGTTTCAGGAGGGCGTCCTTGAGGCCCCGGGTCTGTCGGGCGGCGGGATTTTCCTCGGTCTCGATCGGGATGCGCGCACGTTCCGCGAGTCGGGCCACCGCTTCCGGGAAGGTGATGTTTTCGTAGAGTTGGACGAACTTGAAGACATCCCCGCCCTTCTGGCACCCGAAGCAGTGGAAGATTTGTTTGCCGGGATGGACGTTGAAGCTGGGGGACTTTTCCTTATGGAACGGGCAGAGGCTGACGAAGTTGGAGCCGGCCCGCTTCAGCGGGAGGGCGGCGCCGATCACATCCACGATATCACTCGCGGCGCGGATCTGTTCCAGAAGTTGGGGAGGAAAATGCGCCATGATGCGGCGGGCCTGGGGAACAGTTCGACCCGGATCCCGGGAAGCGGGACCTGGGGGACCCTGATCCACCAGCGGCGCGCCGCACCGTATCGCCGCCGTGCGGGGAGACAAGGATCGGGTCGTTTTGGGATGGGCGACGGTGCGTGGAGGTGTTGGAACCGTCGGGCGGCGACCGTCGCCGGGCCTCCGTTCGATCCGTTGGCCGGAGAAACGGACAGAAAGCCCTTGCCTGTCCGGTGCCGGATGGTCTCAATTCCGGCCCGTTTTGTTGGCTGGGTAGCTCAGTTGGTAGAGCAGCGGACTGAAAATCCGCGTGTCGCCGGTTCAATTCCGGCCCCAGCCACCATTCCAAACCGTTGATTATCAACGCTTGTTTGGCTCTGGAGGCCCCAACTGTCAGTGAAACTGTCAGTAAACGGAATCCCCGGCGGTCTGCTCCGGTAGTACCCGTCAGGGACTCGCGCCAGCCCCTTCACCGCTGGCTCTGGGTGTCGGTACGACTCGGTTCATCCTCATGAAAACCGAAATCCGACATCATGAAACTCCGCTACACGCTCTTCAAACGCGGCCGGGTGTTTTACTGCGAGGATACGCAAACCGGGAAACAGTTCAGCCTCCACACCCGCGACTCGGGAGAAGCCCAGACGCTGCTCCATTCCCGAAACGAGGCGACCCGACAGGCGCACCTCAACCTTCGGATTGCGCAAACGTACCTGGCGGCTTCGGATCCCATCTTTGCCAGCCGCACCTGGCAGACGGTGATGGACGAGTTCACCCGGGCCAAGCAGGGGAAGACTCGGATCCGCTGCGAGCGGGCTGCGATGGAGAAGCCCTTTGACCTGATCCGGGGCACCAAGCTCATCGAGACCTGCGCCGAACAATTCTTCCGCGTCCTGCAGACCGGGTCCGTTTCGACGAACATCTACCTGCGGCGCTACCACAACTTCGCCCTCGACTTGAATTGGCTGCCGTATCCGGTCGTCCCCCGGCGCCAGTGGCGCCCGGTTAGGCACCAGGAGAAGCGGGCGATCACCCGTATAAGGAACTCTTCGCCGCAGCTGCGGGCAATGATTTGACCTGGCAACTGTTGCGCCATGCGGGCCGCGGCGAGCTGACGGAGTTCCGCGTAGACCAGCGGGAGCAGCTCCTCGGCGGCCTTGGGGTCGCCCTGCTCGACACGATGGAGTGCGACTGTTACGGCACTTACTGCGGGGTTGATATTCGGGAGATTGAAGACACGCCCTAACTGCAAAGAACGCAAATAGCACAGAGAACGCGAGGGCGGATGTGGGAATGACCAAGTCGATGGGATGGCGTCAGGGCATCTATTCGGGCTCCATCGCGGGTGCGTTCCGTGCAATGGCGTTTTGAATGCAGTCCAGATGACTGGGTCCGCACGTCTCCAGTTCGACTTCCCATCTGCGACGCTCCGGTTCCGGCGCCCCAGAGACCTTGGTCTTTTTCTTTGGAGTTTCAGCCTGGGGCTTAGAGGTGGTGCCGGCCACGGACGGGAATGGACGAGAATCTGGTTTTTGATCGTCGCCCAGATGGAAACGCCGCCGTACTCCTTGCCCCCGCGACGCGCTTTGTCTTATCACCCTACGCGAAATGAAACGCCCGGACTTCCTCTGCTCGATGTCGCTCTTTGCGACCCTCCTGTTCACGATGACGGGCAAGGTTCGACTTGCCGCAGCCGAGTCGGGCCAGCCGCAGTATTTTGAGCTGCGTGTCTACTCCACCAGGTCCACGGAGGAGCAGACGCTGATTAGGGACTACTGGCAGAAAGCCGCCGTGCCCGCCTACAACCGGCTCGGCGTCTCCGCCGTCGGCGTGTTCACCGAGCTGCAGGATTCGCCCTCGAACCGAATCTTCGTCGTAATCCCCTTCGAGACCCCGGGTGCTTACGCCACGGTGCCTGCCCGGCTCGTGGCCGATGCCGCGTATCAAGCCGCCGCCGCAGACTATCTCAACACGCCCAAGTCCGCTCCGGCGTACACTCGCTTTGAGAGCTCAATGCTGGTAGCCTTTGACGGCATGAAAAGGCTCGCCGTCCCTGCGGCCGTCGTGGAGAAAAAGCCATGGATCTACGAGCTCCGCATTTACGAGAGCCACAGCGAGAGCAAGAGCGACAACAAGGTGAAGATGTTCAACAGCGGCGAGATTCCGCTGATGCAGGAGGTCGGTTTAACGCCGGTTTTCTTCGGGCAGACCCTGGTAGGAACGCAGATGCCGAACCTGATCTACATGGTTTCCGGCGAAAACCAAGACGAGCACAAGAAGCATTGGAAGGACTTCTTCGACGCCCCGGTGTGGAAGACGCTGATCGGCGATCCGCAATACAAGGACAACGTCTCCAAGGTCATCAGCATCTTCCTGAAGCGCACTTCGGCCTCTCAGATCTGAGGTCCTCGACACGGCGGGTGCGATGACTCGCCGAGATGTCCCTGGTTGAAGACCTCCCTGCGATCCATCGGAGCCCATAGTCTCAACCGTTCCGAGGGCGTTCCCAGGAAAGGTTGGTAACGCCAGCGACACTGTGGTCAAACAGGCGGTGAACGGCCACCCTCCCCAATTCAATCGTTAACACCCCCAGATTGTTGTTTCAGCGTGATGTTGAAATGGTGACGAGCGGACAACTGGATCGGACCCGACGGCTCGCGCTGCGGTTGGCCGGTATTGAGCTGTTCGAGCGGCACCGCGAGGTCCTCGACCGTCGCTTATGCCGCGTGGGGATCCGGGACGAGGCCGGGTTTGACGCGCTGCTGGACGCCGTAGATATGGGCGACGAGAACGCTAGCCGGAGGCTGATTGGACTGCTCACCACGAACTTCTCGGGTTTTTTCCGTCATCCCCGGCATTTCGAACTGGCGGCCGAGCACGCGCTCTGGGCTGCGCATCGACGAGGCGAAGCGCGCCTTTGGTCCGCCGCCGCCGCGACCGGCGAGGAGCCCTACTCGCTGGCGATGTCTCTGATCGAGGTTTTTCGGCGTGACGATCCGCCTGTGACTCTGCTCGCCACCGATATAGACGAGGCTGCGCTTTTGTTCGCCAGGAGGGGCGAATACGGCGAGCTCTCCCTCGAGGCCCTTCCGGTTGGACTTCGCGCGCGCTTTTTTGAACCTGCGGCGACGGCGAAGCGCTGGCGCACCCACGTCGACCTTCACCGCCTCGTGACCTTCCGCGCTTTGAATCTCACGGACCTGGAATGGCCTCCCGCCGGGCTGTTCGATGTGGTGTTCTGCCGCAACGTGCTGATGTACCTCGAAGCCGGGCATCGTTATTCGGTTCTGGAACGACTGGCTTCGGTGCTGGCGCCGGATGGACGATTGATCCTTGATCCCGCAGAGCATCTCGGCAAGGCGGCTCATCTGTTCGGCCCCGGGACGAACGGGGTTTACCCGGGCCGCCCCCGGGCAACACCCCGAGCGGATCGGTTCCGAGGTTAGGCCGACCGCCCTGAGACAAACCATTTATGACGATCGCAAAACGTTTGCTGATCCTGCTGGCCGTTCCCCTACTGATCTTCCTGGCCATCGGGGTGATCACCCGCCAGGAGTTGGGTCAGATCGAGGAAAAGACCCGTTTCATGGCGGAATCCCGCATCACCGCGCTCGCCCGGCTGGGGGAAATTTCTCGGAATTTTGCCGAGATGCGGGTGAATTTGCGGAGTTTCATTTTGGCCACCAACCCGCCAGCCCAGGCGGCCGCGCGCGCCGCCTACGAGACGAACCGGGACGGGATGAACCAGTTACTGGAGGAATACGCCAACAAACGTGTCACCGGGGATCAGGGCCGGCGGATGTGCAATGACTTCCGGATGTTGAGCCGGGAGTGGACGATCGGGGCGGAAAAGATCATGACGATGGTAGTGGCCGGTCAAAAAGACGCGGCCATCGTACAGATGCCCGGCGCCTTCATGGATCTGGGTGCCAAGCTCAGCAAACTTTCGACGGAATGGATCAAATACAACGAGGGCATTTCAACCAGCGCGGGGCAGTCTGCGTTGGCTTTGATTGAAAGCTCGCGCCGGAATCTGTTCGTTGCAATCGGGGTTGCTTTTCTGCTTACGAGCTTCCTGGGCTGGCGTACGTTCCGCGGAATTGCCCCACCGATTGGCTTGCTGCAGACCTCGGTGGAATCCATCGCTTCCGGCGATTTCACGCGGGAGGTTCCCTTCAAAAAGAGCACGGATGAAATAGGCGCGTTGGCGCGTTCTATCGAAGTGCTCAAGCAGGGCGCGGCGGCGATGGAGGAGCAGCGCTGGGTCAAATCCAATACAGCAACGCTGACCGCGGGACTACAGGGGGCCACATCGCTCGCGGAGTTCGGGCAACAGCTCCTTTTCGGATTGGTCCCGGTGCTCGGGGGTGGCGTCGCCGGCTTCTACGTGTTTGAAAACAGCCCGGAACGCGTGAGGCGGATTGCCGCGTATGGGCTTGCCGAAGGAGTTGCGGCGGACTCATTCCGGATGGGCGAGGGGCTGCCCGGGCAGTGTGCCCGCGAGCGAAAGGCGGTGACGCTAACGCAGCTTCCACCCGAGTATCTCAGGATTTCTTCGGGCGTGGGCGAGGCTCCACCGTGCCAAGCCGTCGCGTGGCCGGTGTTGTCGCAGGACACCCTTTTGGGCGTCCTGGAGATCGCCTCGTTTCGCATGTTCAATCCCCATGAACAGGCATTGCTCTCCGAGTTGCTACCGGTGGTCGCGATGAGCTTGGAGATACTGACACGCAACCTTCGGACCCAGGAATTGCTTGCCAAGACCCAGGAGCAAGCGCGGCTGCTGGAGGAACAGACGGATGAGCTGACTCAATCCCAGCAGGAGTTGATGGCTCAGAAGGAGGAATTGATTGTCCAGCAGCAGGAGTTGGCCGACGCCAAACAAAAGGCCGAGGGCGCCACGGAAATGAAGTCCATGTTCCTTGCCAACATGAGCCACGAGATTCGGACGCCGATGAACGCCATCATCGGGCTTTCCCACCTCGCCCTGAAGACGCCGCTCAACCCCAAGCAGCGCGACTACGTTAGCAAGGTCCACAACGCGGGCACGTCGCTTCTCAGCATCATCAACGACATCCTCGACTTCTCGAAGATCGAGGCCGGCAAGCTCGACGTGGAGGAGACTGACTTCCGGCTCGATGAAGTGATCAGCTCGGTGGTCACGCTCACCGCCCAGAAGGCGCACGACAAGGGGCTTGAGTTCCTGGCCGATGTTTCCCAAAGCATTCCTGAAAACCTTCTCGGTGATCCGCTTCGACTCGGCCAAGTGCTGACCAACCTCATCAACAATTCGGTCAAGTTCACGGAACGCGGCGAGATCCGACTTAAGATTGAACTCGTCGAACAGACCGGCGACCGGGTGCAGCTGAAGTTTTCCGTCCGCGATTCCGGCATCGGAATGACGAAGGAGCAGGTGGACAAACTGTTCCAACCGTTCACCCAGGCTGACATGTCCACGACCCGCAAGCACGGCGGCACCGGACTTGGGCTCACGATATCGCGCAAGCTGGTCGAACTGATGGGTGGCCGTATCTGGCTGGAAAGCGAACCCGGGGCCGGCACTACATTCCTCTTCACAGCGCGGTTCGGGGTCAGCGCGCAAAGGGGCTCCGGCAAGGTCGTGCCCGAACGGTTGGCGGACCTGCGGGTGCTGATCGTGGACGACAATGCCGCGGCGCGCGAAATCCTCCAAGAGGCGCTGCTTTCGGTGGCGAAGCGGGTGGACGCCGTGGAGTCCGCCGCAGCCGCGATCGCCGCGCTCAAGGCACAGAATCCGGTCGAGCCCTATGACCTCGTGTTCATGGACTGGCGCATGCCTGGCATGGACGGGCTTCAGGCAAGCCGGCTGATCAAGAGCGACGAAACGCTGATCAAACAGCCGGCGATCGTCTTGGTGACCGCGTTCGGGCGCGACGAGGTGCGCGAGGAGGCCGAGCGGCTGAACCTCGATGGCTTCCTCGTCAAGCCCGTCACCAAATCGATGATCGTCGACACGCTGGTGAATGTCTTCGCGGTGGCGGGCGACGGGACGGCGATGGTCACCACGACAGGCACGGCGACGGACTCTCGGCTGCTCGGTGCCCGCGTTCTGCTTACCGAGGACAACGAAATCAATCAGCAGATCGCGATGGAATTGCTCGAGGGAGCCGGCGCCTCGGTTCACTTGGCCCACAACGGCCGTGAAGCGGTCGAATACCTTTTCAATGGCCCGCAGCCGCCGCCAGTGGACGTGGTGCTGATGGATTTGCAGATGCCGGAAATGGACGGGCATCAGGCCACGAGGAAAATTCGCTCGGATCCCCGTTTTTCGGACCTGCCCATCCTTGCGATGACCGCACACGCTACGATGGAGGAGCGGCAGCGCTGCCTTGCTGAGGGCATGAACGACCACATCTCCAAGCCGATCGATCCCGTCCTCTTGTTTGACACAGTAGCACGGTTTTATCAGCACGGCAGGGGCGCAGCTGGAGTCGACCTCCCGACCGCGGCGAAACCAAAGCCGCCGGAGACGTCCGGGGAGACGTCCCCCGAAGGACTACCTGTCATTGCCGGCTTGGATACCCAGGACGGCCTAACCCGGGTCGCCGGCAACCGGAAGTTGTTTCTCAAGCTGCTTCGCCAGTTCACCGAACAGCAGGGCTTGGTCCCGGCGCAAATTGCCGCGGCCCTCGCGCAGGGCGATTTCGACCTCGCGGAGCGGTTGTCACACACGTTGAAGGGCGTGGCCGGAAATCTTGGAGCAAAACCCGTCCAGATGGCCGCGGGCGAACTTGAACGAGTGATCCGCGAACGCGCCGATGCCGCGTCCGTCGAAGGGCGCCGGCTGGCGGTGACCACGGTCCTCGAGCCGCTGCTCGCGCAGCTCGAATCGGTGCTCGGGACAAAACCCGCCGCGGCGCCTGTCGCTGTCACCCCGGTTTCCCCGGAGGAGACGGCAGTTGCGGCCGCGGAATTGAATCGGCTGCTGGCCGAGTTCGATCCTGGTGCTGTTGATTTTATAGCGGCCAGCCAGGGGGCGTTGCGCCCGCTGTTCACCGCCGAGGCGTGGGTGCAGTTCGAGCAGCAGGTCGCCGGCTATGCGTTCACGGACGCGCGGGCGCAGTTGGAGCGGGCGGCACGTGAGAAGGGAGTTGCCACTGTATGAACGCCATCGCTTCCCGGCCGGCCAGCCGCATTCTCGTCGTCGATGACACCCCGGCCAACATCCAGACCCTGGCGGCGATCCTGAAGGAACAGGGCTACCAGCTAAGCGTGGCCACCAATGGACGCCAGGCACTCGAGGTTGTCGCCCGGGTACGCCCCGACCTGATTCTGCTCGACGTCATGATGCCGGAGATGGACGGCTTCGAGGCGTGTCGTCGGCTCAAGGAAACGCTGGTGTGGCGCGACATTCCGGTCATCTTTCTCACCGCTAAGACCGAGACCGCGGACCTGGTGAAAGGCTTCGAACTCGGCGCCGTGGACTACGTGGGCAAGCCGTTCAACGCCCACGAATTGCTGGCCCGCGTCAACACTCACCTGACCATCGACCGGCTGCGGCGGGAGAATGAGCGGCTGCTGCTGAACATCCTGCCCCTCCCGATCGCGGAACGGTTGAAGGCGGGTGCGGAGCTGATCGCCGACCACTTTGACGAGGTGAGTGTGCTCTTCGCCGATTTGGTGGGCTTCACCGAGCTGTCTTCCCGCAGGCCTGCCGCGGAGATCGTGCAGATTTTGAACGAGTTGTTCAGCCGGTTCGACCAGGCGGCTGACGAACTCGGCGTTGAGAAGATCAAGACCATCGGCGATGCCTACATGGCTGTCTGCGGACTGCCCGAGCCCCGGGCGGATCACGCCGACCGGATGGTACGGATGGCGTTGCGGATGCTGTCCGTCGTGAGGGAGTTTAACGCGGCCCGCGGGGTGGATCTCAGCACCCGCATTGGAATCCATGCCGGTCCCGTAGTCGCCGGGGTCATCGGCCGGAACAAGTTCATCTACGACCTGTGGGGCGACACCGTGAACCTCGCGAGCCGGATGGAATCCCACGGTACCGCCGGTGCGGTCCAGATGACCCAAAACGTGGTGGAACCGCTCGCGGGCCGGTATCCGTTTGAGGCCCGCGGAGTCATTGACGTCAAAGGCCGTGGCGCGATCGAAACTTGGTTGCTCCGCGAATAGGACTCCACGCGGAGTCCCCGCTGGCGTCCCCCAGGCGGCCCGGGGCTACAGCCGGGATCACCGTTCGGACTGCCGGCAGATCGTGCTGGCCCTGGTGGTGACCAGCGACGGCTTTCCCCTGAGCTACGAGGTCTTTGACGGCAACCGCAACGACGTCACCACCCTCAACCACATCGTGGACACCGTCCGCCAGCGGCACGGGGCCACCGGCCGGGTGTGGGTGTTCGACCGGGGGATCGTCAGCGAGGAGAACCTGGAACGGCTGCGCCAGCGTGGGGACTCCTACCTCGTCGGAACCCCGCGACACCGCTTGGACGAGTTTGAGCGCGAGTTGCTGGGCGGACGCTGGGAGACGATCGCCCAGAGACCCGGAGTGAAGGTGAAGCTGATCCGGGAGGGGGACGAAGTGTTCGTGCTGGCCCGCAGCGTGGACCGGGCGAAGAAGGAGTCGGCCATGCGCCGGCGGCTCTTGCGCGGGTTGGCCGACGATCTGATGGGCTTGCAACGATCGGCGCGCGCGGGCGGTGCCGGGAGCCCGGAGCGGATCCAGCAGCGGTTGGGGAAGCTGGAGGAACGCTGGTCCCGGGGATGGCCGCTGATTATGGGACTCAAGGTGGAAGGCCGGGAGTTGAGCTGGCGGTGGAATGTAAAGCGGCTGAAGTGGCTGGCTCGGCGGGATGGGGCCTATCTCCGGCGCAGCAATCTGGAACCGTTGCCGCCGGACCTTCTGTGGCGGCAGTACGTGCAGTTGACCGAGGTGGAGGAGGCCTTCCGGGTGTTGAAGAGTGAGCTGAACCTGCGGCCGATCTGGGACCGGACGGGTCCACGGGTGGAGGCGCACGTGATGGTGGCGTTCCTGGGCTACTGCCTGTGGGTATGCCTCAAGCACAAGCTGCGGGCAGCGGCACCGTCCCTGACCCCGGCTCGGGTGCTGGAGGTCCTGGGCGGCATGATGATGGTGGAGGTTTGGTTCCGGCTTCGGGACGGACGGAATCTTTGTCTGCCCCGTTACACTCAACCAGAGCCGGAGCAGGCGCTGATCCTTCATCTCCTGGGCTGGGAATTACCCGAGCAGCCACCCCCGCAGATCCACGCCACAGACCTGCCGCACTGAAGACCGTGTGTGGCCGACCGAGGCCTCTGCGAGTCCATCGATCCCCTGAAATCCCACCACATATAAATCCAATCCTCCTCAAAGTGCGAAACCCGGGTTAGGCGGTGCGAATTCGGCTGTATGCTTACTGTTCACCCGCGGATGACGTTGATCGCTACGGGATCGGATGGGATGCCATTTGCTACGATGACGAGTTCCGAACTGCCGAGCGCAAGATCGGAGGGCACATTTACTTGTGTTGTGATCGTCGCGTTGCCGGTGGCTACACCCATGGAAGGAACGGTTACCCCCCGGGCGTCGACGATCGTGTGATTCGAAGTCCGGCAGTATCGCACTTCCCCACTAGCTCTGTTTCGGATGCGCACGAGAGGGTAGTTCGTCGCAGCCGTGTAGTCATCGCCATAGCCGACTGCCTGTGAGAGCCCGTTAAACTGCCTGCCGGAGACCGCGATCGTACTGCCTGCCGCCACAGACGACGGAGCCGAAGTAATCACGGGGGCAGCGAATTTCTGGGGCGCCGCAGTCTCCGTGAAAACGTAGAACGAACTATCATCCTCGCGAGCCCAGATAGCCTGCCCCGTGGGAATGAGCAGCAGTCGGCCGACGTACGTCGGACAATTATTGTTCGGCGGATTGGTGCCTGGGTTCAGGTTTTTTCCATCGAATTCGAAGAATGTGCATGGTGAAAGATAATTGGCCCTTGACCCGTCGACCGGTGCCACTGGCACCAGCACGGTGCCGCTGGGTAAGAGCACGGCGGGTCCGTCCTTCGAACCCTGCGACTGTCCACTTGCGCTCTTGGGGATCACCGGACCCGCACTCCAGGTGCCGGTGCTCGTGGACGTGCGACCTTCCTGATAGATCGCGGAAACTCCGCCCGCCGCGCCGATGAAGAACGCGCGTTTGTCCGTGAGCAGAATGCCTGGCCCGATCTCGAGCGAAGCAGTCTCGACGATGTTCGACACGAGGGTGCCTGCTGAAATCCAAGTATTTGACTGTATGTCATACTTTTCAGCAGCTGGCGCACTGCTGCATTGCGGCGAGAGTACCGTTCCTTCGGGCATGAGTATCCAGCTTTCCTCCGAACCACTGTCGCCCTTGGTCGCCACCGCGGACCACGTTCCGTTGGTCGGGTTGAAAGTAAAAACGGAGGTGCTATTGAAGCTTCCCAGTAGGAATCTTCCGTCGGGCAACAGGCAGCATGGCGAGTCGCCTACCTGCGTGATGCCAGGTGGTGGTGCAAGCGGTGACCAAGAGTCCGCGACGGGATCATAAATCTCTCCAGTCGCCGCATCATCTTGGGCGTTTGTGCCGCTCACGTCGCTGTATTCCCCGCCGATAATTAACAGGCGACCATCGGCGAGGACTGCCGAGGAAACATACTTTCTCCCGTTGGCGCTATCTGCGACACGCGCCCAGATACCGTTCACATAACCACCGGTCGAGTCTGGGGTGAGCTTCCACCAGCGACGCGTGCCGTATCCGTTTGCGCATTCATTCATTAAAATGGCGCCATCGGTCAGGAGAAAGAGGGCTCCACCATTCGCATTCGAACAGAAAAGATGGAACACCCACTGCCACGCAACACATACCAACCAAAAGATCCAAAACCACGCAGTGCACACCCATTTTGCGACCCAGTACCACGCCTGGCAGACCCAGTTGGCGACCCAATACCACGCCTGGCAGACCCAGTTGGCAACCCAATACCACGCTTGGCAGACCCAGTTCGCGACCCAATAATAGGCGTCGCACGCCCAAGAACAGGGCCACCAGTCGCAACACTCATTGTGACCTTCATCGGCCCATTGCGAGCATTCATTGTGTCCCTCGTCGGACCATTGTGAACATTGGTTCGAGCCTTCGTCCGCCCATTGTTTGCACTGAGTCGACCCTTCGTCGGCCCATTGCGAGCACCGGCGGGTTCCAGTGACGCGCGTCTCGGTGCATTCGCGAGTGGCTGTGATCCTTCGCGAGGCGCAGATCGAATTGAGAGCGGTCCATGATCCGGGCATAATCTAGTGAGGTTAAAGTGATGATTGTTTCTCAATTAAGCTGTGATGTCCTGTGAACGCGTCCGGCACGCGATTTGCCGCAGGGGAAATCTGATCGAGCATGACTATTAGTTCTCGTCGCAATGCTCGCCGCTCTGTCGCAATTCCAAGAACTTTGCCCACGCCAGCGCAGAGAATTGCTGCGACGAAAGCCAGCGGTAGATGCAGCCATAGCGCCGGACCCGCTTCGCGGTAGCGCGCGAGAATCGCGGCAAGCGAAACGGCGAAACCGGCCGACATCCACCACGCACCCATCTTGCAACCGCAGACCCGTCGCCATGCATTCAGGCGTTCCGTCACCTCGCGACACTGAGATTCCGTCAGGTGCGGCATCAGCAATGTCACTGGTAGTATCGTGTCGAGTTTTCGCCTTCGCGCCATTTCGAGAAGGCGCTCCGCAAAGTTTGTCTTTTGGTCCGTCATTCGAATGGCGTGCGGCCACAGTTTAGGAACGCTGCCGTTGTCTGGCTCCTTTCCCCTTTTTATACGCCAGGGGAAGCAGTTGAGTGAAACAGCGTTAATCACTTTGAGGCTTCCTCCTTGATCCACACGGACCGCCACCACAACAGGTCCGCTGGCAACGGCTCCGGTGGGCGGCGCAAGATATACGCCCCAAGGCCCTTGGGTCCTTCCTGCGTTATCGACACTTGTGAGAGTTCAAGTATTTCAGGGCGACCAGCCACGGAGGGGAATTGCACTCATCCTGTTGCGCTCGAACTCATCCAAGATCCACCGCTGCGTCTCCGGCGGCATCCGCACCCGACTCCGTAAATCCACCTTTGGAGTCCGCAACTCCTCCTGATCTAACGACATCCTCCTGGTCTACCTTCATCGACCCCTACCCCGACCGTGGTGTTCCGCGCGACGCTTACTCCAAGCCGCCGGGGTGAATTCATCAACTCGGTTGACGGGTCGGGCGTCCAACCTGGGCGGGACGTCAATGAGGTGTAAGCGTCAATCCAAGCACTCCCGCGCGGGGTGGATCGTTTTGCATCACGACGGTGAGGAAGCGCGTCGGGCGCGGGCGTTACGGCAAATTTCTCCCGCTGGCTCGGTTGACGAAGACTTGCAGTCCGTGAGATCGACGAGTGTGTGGTCGAGGGGTTTATTGACGGTCACTCCTGGATGGGAGACCGTCGATCTGGACGTCCCGCTGCCGCTGGATTCCTGATTAGACTGCCGAGGCCCGTCTGGGAGGTGTGGTCCCGCCCGCCGTTGTCGCCGTTTTCCGGCTGGAACCATCCGCGGGTCTGGACTTGGGACCGTCGGTTCCCGCAGTCTTTGAGTCGCATGTCTCCCCTACGCTCCCTCATCGTCGGTGCTCTCGTGACCCTGGTCTCGGCCTCGACCCTTTTTGCAGAAGTACACCTGCCTCCGGGATTCTCCGTGGAGGTGATCGCCGGGCCCGAGGCGGTGAGCGAACCGCTCGATCTTGCATTTGCCCCGGACGGAGCAGCCTGGGTCACGGGCCGGGCCGGCGATCTTTGGCGGGTGGATCCCGTGACGCGCACGTCCCGCCGCGTGGGCGGAGTGGCCACGGACACCAGCGGAGATCGCGGCCTGCATGGCGTGGCCCTGCACCCGGATTTCCCCCGAGTTCCGCAGATCTTCCTGGCGTATCACGCGACGAACCATGCCCCCTCCCAGTACCGGGCACGGGTCGCCCGGTTTACGGTGGTGGGCGACGGCCCGACCGCGTCGCTCGACCTGGCCAGTGAGACGACGCTTCTGGAATGGGTTGGTGATCCCGCGGGACAGCATATTGGCGGAGCCCTGCTGGCGCATCCCACCGAACGGTTGCTTTATGTGAGCACGGGCGAGAACAACCAGAATGCCCGGCTGACGAAGTATTGCGACGATCCGCACAACAAGGCGCAATCCTTGAGCGACCTTCGCGGGAAGGTCTTGCGGATTGGATTCGATGGATCCGTTCCCACGAACAATCCGTTTGCCGGAACCCCGGACGCGCAGGCGGCCATCTTTACCGTTGGACATCGCCAGCCCTGGTCGCTGGATCTGGACAGGCCCACCGGATTCATATTGCTGGCCGAGAATGGCGGCGATCTTGCCGATGATTATGAGGAGGTGAATCGCATTGTCCCGGGGGCAAACTTCGGCTGGCCGCGGGTGTTCGGCGATGGTTGGTCCACGCTGACCCGTACGAACCGGGTCGCGGGCTTTGTGTCGCCCTGGTTTGCCTACAAGCGCAATACCGGCGCCTCCTGCACGGGAGCCGTCCTCTATCGTCCCCCGGCGGCGGGCGGCGGGTTCCCCGCCAAGTATCATGGAGCGTTGTTTTATTCCGACTTCGCCCGGAAAACTGTCCGGAGTGCACCGGTGGATGCGGCTTCCGGCAAACCCGGAGAGAGCGAGGCCTTTCTGCAGGGCGGTGCGTCGGGACCCGTTGCCCTCCGCCTGGGGCCCGATGGTGCGCTGTATTTCATCACGCACGCCGGTGCCACCAAGGCTTCTCCTGAGGACGGCATTGCCCGAATCGTCTGGAAGCCCTGATCCCTTGGCCGATTCCATAAAATCTCCTTTCCCACGCGGCTCGCCGCGGAAGGTCTCAAAGCTCTCGAGCCAGAAATAATCCGAAAACTCTCCCTTCAATTTATGGCCGCAAAAAAGACCTGCTTCGTCATCATGGGATTCCAAAAAAAGGTCGACTTCGAGACCGGAAAGACATTCGACCTCGACATGAGCTACCAGAATCTCATCAAGCCCGCAGTGGAGGCGGCGGGGGTGGAATGTGTCCGGGCGGACGAGATCACGCATTCCGGTGTGATCGACAAGCCGATGTACGAGCGGATCTTCGAGGCGGACCTGGTGGTGGCCGACATTTCCACGGGGAATCGCAATGCCATTTATGAACTCGGAGTGCGCCATGCGCTGCGTCCGAACACCACCATCATCCTTTGCGAAGACAGCAACAAGAATGTGGGTTTCGACCTGAACCACATTGTCATTCGGAAATACCGGCATCTGGGCGAGGACATTGGCAGCAGTGAGGCCCGCGAGCGGGGGAAGGAGCTTACGGCGGCGATTCGGGAGTTGCTGGAATCGGAGAGCCCTCCCGCGGACAGTCCGGTCTATACCTTCCTCCCCGGACTGCAACGTCCGACCCGAACTGCGACCGCAACCCGGGCTGCCCGGAGTGCGCCGCCCGCGGCGGAAGGCGCACTGGCGGCGCTGATGCCGATGGCCCGGGAGGCGCAGGCACGCGGGGATCTCGGCACTGCGAAGAACCTGCTGAACACGCTGGTTGCGGCGCATCGGAGCCAGACCTCGGATCGACCGGTGGATCCTTCGCTTCTGCAGCAACTCGCCCTCGTCACCTACAAGAGCAAGCTGCCCGATCCGGTGACGGCCCTACGGGAGGCGGCTGCAATCCTGAAGGAGCTGGAGCCCGACACCACCAATGACACCGAAACCCTGGGACTTTGGGGGGCGATTCACAAACGGCTGTGGTCCCTCACGTGGGATCGCGGAAGCCTCGACGGGGCGGTGCGGGCGTTGGAGCGCGGGTTTTACATCCGTAACGACTACTACAACGGCATCAATCTAGCCTACCTGCTCAACGTGCGGGCGCTGGAACAGGGTGATCCGGCGGAGGCGACGGCGGATCAGGTCCTGGCGGCGCGGGTGCGCCGGGAGGTCCGGCAGATCGCGGAGGCCTGGTGCCGCGAGGGCGCCAAGGCGGGCAGTGACCAACCCGCGGAGAAGGTTTATTGGGCAATGGCCACCTTGGCGGAGGCCGCATTGGGACTGGGGGACGAGCAGGGGTGCCAGCGCTGGTTGGATGCTGCGAAAGGCATGAAGCCGGCGCCTGCTTCGTGGATGGTCGAATCCACGGAGACCCAGCTGTCCGAATTGCGCAAACTGATCCGGCTTGCGGTCGAGAAGGGGATTCGGATGGCGTCCACTCCGCTGACGGATCCCAGGTAGCGGAGAGCCGCGAAGTCAAAGTCGCGGCCGGGGGCGGGGGGACTTCACCTTCCCGGCGAGCTGATCGAGGGCATTCGCGTGGCGTCCCCGGATCCATTCCTTGAGCGGAAGATTGTCGATCTCCACCTGGTCGGGAAAGGACCAGGGGCGATACGGGACCTTGGCGTACTCGGAATCAAATCGGGGTTGGTTGGTGTCGCCTTCATCCGGTTTGAGTGTGCCCAGAATGGTCCGCTCAAAATCGGCGCGTGCCCGTCGACTTTCCGCGAAGATCACCGGACGGGTGACCGCGGTGACGAGGTCGATGTCGGCGGAGAGCCGCGAGGGCACGAAGACGTTGGTCAGCAGTTGGGCGCAGAGTTCGCGATACTTTGGTCCGAAGGCCGGATCCGCGAGGAAGCGTTCCACGAGCGGGTTTCCATCGGCATTGGGTCGCAGGATGCTGGTCTGCATCTGGAACCGGGAGGGCCCGGAAACCGGGTGCATGCCGAAGGATTCGTTGAGATCCCAGGGGATGAAGGTCAATCGACGGGAAGCCGAGCCGAGGAAAAGGTAGTAGTTGTGGCCATTGCCGATGAAGGAATCGACGTTGGCGAGCAGGGCGTTGAGGGCGACGAAGCGCAGGAACGGTTCCGGTTCAAGATACCGGGAGATCCCGCTTCCAAATTGTTCAGGCGTCGCCTCCCGGATGAATTGGGTCGCCTCGATGAAGCGTTTGGCATCGGCGGCGGCGGGTTCGGACTTGGGATGATACCGTTCCTTGTAGTCGTCCCAATTCTCACCCATGTAGGGCAGTCCCCGGATCATTTCCGGTTTGAGCAGCAGACCCTCCTTGGCGCCGAGCGTCCGCTTCAGAAAATCGTCCTCCACGGCTTCAACCACTGTGTATAGGCCCAGGTGTTGTTTTTCGATTTTCCCGGGAATGGTGAGGTACACGCGGGCGAACGCCGTGCGCGGGGCCGGAAGACCGGCGCGCCGGAACAGCTCATAGGCCAGGGCTTCCCGCATCTGGGTGGCGTCATTGACATTGTTGTTGAGGTAGAGTTCCTCGATCCCCAGAAATTTCCTGCCCTTGGCCCCGCGGTTGAAGTCGATCTTGAAGGGCATCTTGTAACCATTGGGAGCGCGCGCAACGGAGCTCACCCCCTTCAGCCGGACGGCCACATTGGTCAACGTCTGGCCCGCGGCTTCAAAGGTGCATTGGGACCAGGGATAGTGGGAACCCTCGCCGGAGTTCGCACTGGAGCGGGATTCGCGTGATGGGTTGCCGGCAAATCCCCGCAGAAAACGCTCCACGGGATTGCTGCCGTCGCCCCATCCACCACCGCCTCCTCCGCCGAAGTCCCGCCGCACCACACCGCGGGAAACGAGGGTCCGCCAGTCGGATTCCGAGACCGTGAGGTGCAGGGTCCAGAGGTTGGTCAGACCGAAAAACGACGGGGAATTGGTGGGCGCGGCGACGGTTCCCGTCGTGGCGGACGCCAGGGCACCGAGGAGGACCAGCACCAAGAAGAGACGGCTTATCATGGCGTCGCGGATTCGGGCGGGCACCATCGGGGAAGCACCGGGGGATTGCAACCGGAGTGGGAAAGGATTTGGGCGTCGGGAACCTCCCGGGGGAATCCCGGAGTTTTCAAGAAGAGGGTTTCTCTCCGGACCGGGGACGGGAATTCGCCCGTTCAGCACGTCCGGCGACAGAGGGCTCGGAGCCCGCCGACCAGCCGCGACAGGCCTTCCTCGGCGCCTTCCGGCGTCAGAGCCCCATAGGCGACCCGGAGCGTACACTCACGGGTTTCTCCGAATGCCGTTCCCGGAATGACGGCCACGCGATGGTGCTCAATCAGGCGCCGGGCGAGATCCATGGGATCCCCTCCGCCGGGAAGACGGAGATAAACGTAGAACGCGCCATCGGCTGCCGGCCATTGCGCGAGGTCGTGGAGGCCTTCCAATTGAGCCAGCACCCGGTGTCTGACGTCGGCGACCGAGGCGAGGCGCTCCCGGAGCCATGGCTTCCCGGCCTTCAGGCATCCGATGGCGGCGAGCTGTGACACCACCGGCGGGCAGATCAGCAGGGTGTCCTGGATCTTTCGCATCGCGTCCCGCAGCTCCGCGGGATACACGACATAGCCCATTCTCCAACTGGCGAAGCCATAGGCCTTCGAAAGGGAAAAGAGACTCACCGTGTGCCCGGAGGCGCCGGGAAAACTTCCCGGGGAAAGGTGCCGGATTCCGTCGTGCGTGAAGTCTTCGTAGGTCTCGTCACTGATGTGCAGGAGTCCCCGGCTTTGGCAGAGTTCATTGACGGCACGCAGGGTTTCCTCCGGATATACGGCACCCGTGGGATTGTTGGGAGAGACGGTGACAATGGCCCGCGTCCGGGGAGTGATCGCCCGCGAAAGGGCGTCCACATCCGGATGGAGTCGTCGATCCCCGGGCACGCAGACGGTTCGGACGTTGGCCAGTGCCAGGGCCATGTCCTGATTGAAGTAATAGGGCAGGGGGAGAATGACTTCGTCGCCGGGATCGCACAGGGCGAGAATGATCTGTTGGAACGCGACGTTGGCACCTGCCGTAACCATGAGCACCTGGTCCGGACCCGGGCGGATGCCGTTGTCCCGGGAGAGCTTGATCCATAGGGCTTCGAGCAATTCCGGCAGGCCTTCCACGGGTTGATATCGGTGGAGTTGTGGCTCCGTGTGGAGTCGCGCCACTTCGGCGAGGGCTTCGGGGGGCGGTGGATATCCGGCAATGCCCTGGCCGAGGGACAGGGTCCCCGGATGGCTGCGAATCCATTCGGCCACCTGGGGAATGATGGGCGCCTGAACGGAACGGGCGCGTCCGGACGTCAACGGCATGTCCGAGGAAACCCGGCCGACCGGTCTGCGCAAGTCCCAACGCGGATATTGGACTTCCATTCGGAACGGCGCCCCGAGGGGTGAGCGCCGGGTCCGCGCGTGACATTGTGTCGTGCGCGGGTTTCGAGAACGGATTTCCAGACGGTTCCTCTGTCCCTGCCGGGGGAGTCGCCCCAGAATTGCCGGGTGCCGGCGCGTTCCTGTTGTTTCCTTCCTGGTGTGCTCTCCTGCCTGGTGTCCTGGCTTGCCCTGGGGCAGCCCGCGGCTTCGCGACTTCCCTGCGATCCGGACTCCGCAACGCGGTACACGGCCTACCGGGCCTCGGGCCCGGTGCTGATCGACGGACATTTGAACGAGGCGGCATGGGCCAATGCCCCGGCATCGGCACCCTTTGTGGATTTGGTGAGCGGCCGCCCGGTGCGATGGAACACCCGGGTTCGCCTGTTGTGGGACGATGAGAATCTCTACCTCGCCTATGAGGTCGAGGAACCCCGGGTCCGAGGGGATCTCACCCATCACAATGATCCGCTCTACTCCGAGAATGACGTCGAATTCTTCCTCGCCGGGGACGACGCGTACTACGAACTCGAGGTCAATGCCCGGAACACCCTGTACGAGGCGTTTTTTATTTGGGAGAGCGCCTATGTGTCGGGGGGATTCTCCGCCAGCCCTGAGTTTCCCCGGAGCCAGCTGCAGGGATTTGACGGCGTCGGGTTTCACGGGCATCCGCGGGGTGGGCGTCTCGGTCATTTCAATTGGCGCTTCCCGGGAATTCGCTCCGCGGTGCAGATCCGGGGCACGTTGAATCACGATCAGGATCAAGATCGCGGGTGGACGGTGGAGATTTCGCTGCCGTGGCGCGGGATGGAATGGCTTGCGAAAGCAGGCAACCGAGCCCTGCCGCCCCGCGATGGCGATGAATGGCGCATGGATTTTTCGCGGTTCAACACGGTGAAGGAACCGCCTCCAGCGAAGGATTCCGGCGGGTGGGCCCTGAGTCCGCACGGAATCTGGGATTCCCACATTCCTGAATGTTTCGCTCGGGTTCGCTTCAGCTCCGCGACCCGGGATCCGGCGGTCCATTCCGGTCCCCCGCCGGGTGTCATTCTCGCTCATGCGTCGCCCCGCAGTCGGGAATACCTGGGTTCCCCGAGTATCGCGAAGATGCCGGACGGTTCCCTGGTTGCGTCTCATGACTTCTTTGGACCCGGCAGCACGAGCGACACCATCCATGTTTATGGTTCCACCGATGGCGGACGAACCTGGCAGCGCCGCGGGGAGACACAGGGCTTCTGGTCCTCACTGTTTGTCCATCGGGGTGCGCTATATCTGCTCGGCACCAGTCGGCAGGACGGCTGGATCACTATCCGACGTTCTCCCGATGGCGGGCGTACCTGGACCTCTCCGACCAACGCGGCGACGGGATTGATCAGGTCGGATGGACGGTATCATTGCGCCGCCGTTCCTGTGGTGGAGCATGGCGGCCGCCTATGGAGATCCATGGAGGACGCCATGGGGCCCGGCGGTTGGGCCGCCTATTTCAATTCGTTTGTCATGTCGATACCGGTGGACGCCGACCTGCTCAATGCCGCGAATTGGACTTTGAGCAACCGTCTTCCCCGGGATCCGCAATGGCTGGACGGGAAATTTGGCGGATGGCTGGAGGGTAGTGTCGTTGTGACCCCGGGCGGAGGCCTTGCGAATGTCCTCCGGGTGGATTATCGCGATCCCGACGAGAAGGCGGCGATGGTTTCGGTGAGTGCGGACGGGCGGACGGTCCGGTTTGATCCTGCGGAGGGATTCATGGCGTTCCCCGGTGGCTGTAAGAAGTTTGCGATTCGGCAGGATCCCAAGGATGGATCCTACTGGTCCCTGGCCAATTGGATTCCTCCCCAACAGCGGGGTGGGGCGGTCGATCGCATACGCAACACCCTGGCGCTGATTCATTCCACCGACCTGCGGCATTGGGAGGTTCGTCTGGTTCTCCTGCAGCATCCCGATCGTGAGCGGCACGGTTTTCAGTATGCGGACTTCCTGTTCGACGGTGAGGATTTGCTCGGCTTGGTGCGCACCGCGTTTGACGATTCGGACGGCGGCGCCCCCTCGGCACACGACGCCAATTACATCACGTTTCACCGCTGGCCCGGTTTCCGGACGCTGAGAGGGACTGAACCTCGATAAGGGAGGACCCGCGGGCTTTCCACCCCCCCCATTGGATTCGGCCGAGCAATCCGCTTCCGGTCGGGAGGTTCCAACGCTAGGTTTGGCCCGGTTATGCAGTCTACGAATGATCTCCGCGTCCTTAGCAACCGGCGTTTGCTCCCGCCCCGGCAGCTCAAGTCTGAATTGACCATTGGAGAACGGGCGACGGCGTGTGTGGTGGAGGGACGGTCATTGGTCCAAAAGATCCTGCGGAGGCAGGATCCGCGCCTCCTGGTGGTGCTGGGACCCTGCTCCATCCATGACCCCAAGAGTGCCCTGGAGTACGCTCGGCGACTGGTGGAACTCCGCTCGGCGGTCGAGGACCAGCTTTACCTCGTAATGCGGGTGTATTTTGAGAAGCCCCGGACGACCATCGGGTGGAAGGGGTTGATCAATGATCCGCATCTCGACGGAAGTTACGACGTCGACAGCGGCATTCGGATTGCGCGGAAACTGCTGCTCGACATCGCCGAATTGGGCCTGCCGGCTGCGACGGAGTTTCTGGATCCGGTCGTTCCCCAGTACATTGCGGATCTCGTGAGCTGGGCGGCCATCGGTGCCCGCACCACCGAAAGCCAGACCCATCGCGAGATGGCCAGTGGGTTGTCAATGCCCGTCGGGTTCAAGAACGGTACGGATGGATCACTGCAAACGGCGGTGGACGCCATGTTGTCGGCCCGGCATCCCCATCATTTCCTGGGCATCGATCAGGACGGCGCTGTCTCCGTGGTTCGCACGGCGGGGAATCCGGATGGCCACGTGGTCCTTCGGGGTGGCCGGGCGCGCACCAACTATGATGCCGCGAGCATTGCCGATGCGGCTGCGCAGCTGGCCAAGGCCGGTCTCCCGACGGGACTCATGGTGGACTGCTCCCACGCGAACTCCAGCAAGCAGCACGCGAAGCAGGAAGAGGTGTGGCAGAATCTGGTGTCCCAGCGCGTGGAAGGCTGCGAGCCGTTGATCGGAGTGATGATTGAGAGTCACCTGTTCGAGGGGAATCAGCCGATTCCGAAGCAAACCTCCGAGCTGAAGTATGGCATCTCCCTCACGGACGCCTGTCTGGGGTGGGAAACCACGGAGCGGATGCTGCGTCACGGCGCGGAGCGTCTCCGGGCCGAACGGCGGTCCACGGTCGTGGCCTGAGCCTGGATGAATCCGGACCTGCAGAGCTTTGGTGTCGCGGTGGGCCTTGTGGTGGTCGCCCTGCTGGGGTTGGTGATCGTCTGGAAGGTGACCCAGTCGTTGGTGAAGCTGCTCTTTTGGATGGCCGCCGCGGTGCTCGTCCTTCTGGCTGCGTGGTGGCTGCTCGCCCGACAGGGCATTCTGCCCCCGATGCCGTTTCCCTGATACCGGGAACCCGGGAACCGGCCGGGTGACGGGTTAGATTTCCACCTGCATTCCGAGTTCGACCACCCGGTTGGCGGGCAGCTGGAAAAAGCTCGTCGCGCTTTGGGAATTCCGGGCCATCACGGAAAACAGGTTCTCCCGCCAGCGGGCCATGCCGCTGCGTCGGGATGGGATGATGGTTTCGCGGCTGAGGAAGAAGGAGGTCTCCGCCTCCCGCAGTTTGAGGCCGAACTCGGCGCAGCGGCGCAGGATGTCGGGCACGTTGGGTTCCTCCATGAACCCGAAGGAGGCCTTCACCCGCCAGAAGCCCTGTCCGATGTCCTGAACCGTGATCCGGCTCTCGTCATCCACGCGGGGGGTCTCCTGTACCACGACGGTCAGGAACACCACCCGTTCATGGATGATTTTGTTGTGCTTCAGATTGTGGAGCAGGGCGATCGGGACGCCTTCGGGGTTTCCTGCGAGGTAGACGCCGGTGCCCTTGACCCTTGGAACCTCGCGCCGGCTGATGCCTTCCAGGAACTGGGCCGCGGGGAGGGTTGAGGTCCGGACCCGCTGCCACAGGAGCCGACGGCCGGTTCGCCAGGTGGTCATCAAGGTGAAGACGATCGCCCCCACCGTGAGCGGGAACCATCCGCCGTGGGTGATCTTCAGGGAATTGGCGCCGAAGAAGGCCAGCTCGATCAGAAATGCCGGTGTGACCACCATGAGGGTTGACCAGGTGCTCCACTTCCAGAGGCGCCGCGCAGCGAAGTGGAACAGAACCGTGGTGATGAGCATGGTCATGGTCACCGCGATTCCGTAGGCCGCGGCCAGGTTGGAGGAGGTTTGGAAGCCGAGGACCAGGGATGCGCACGCCAGCATCAAGGTCCAGTTCACCTGCGGGATGAAGATCTGTCCCCGCTCCCGCTCGCTCGTGTGCTCGATCGCCAGGCGCGGAAGGTAGCCGAGCTGTACGGCCTGCATGGTCAGGGAATAGGCGCCGCTGATCAGGGCCTGCGATGCGATGACGGCAGCGGCGGTGGCGAGTCCGACCAGGGGCAGCAGCATCCAGCGGGGGGACAGTCGGTAGAACGGGTTCACGGCGGCCTCCGGGTCATCAATGATGAGGGCTCCCTGGCCCAGATAGCTGAGCAGGAGCGATGGTAACACCATGCCAAACCAGGCGAGCCGCATGGGCCTGGCCCCGAAATGGCCCATGTCCGCGTAGAGTGCCTCACCGCCAGTCACCACCAGCATGACGGACCCAAGCACCCGGAATCCGAGCCAGCCGTTGTCCCGGAAAAATTCGACGGCGTGGATGGGGTTGAGCGCGCTCAGAACGGCGGAGTTCAGGGAGATTCCGTGAATGCCCAGGATGGCGATGGTCACGAACCAAACCACCATCACGGGGCCGAACACTTTTCCGATGGTTCCCGTCCCGGCGCTTTGCACTCCGAACAGGGCCACCACGATCACCACGGAGATCGGCACTACGAAGGGGGCAAACCGGTGGGTGGCCACCTCCAATCCTTCGACCGCGCCCAATACCGTGATCGCGGGAGTGATCATGCCATCGCCGTAGAGCAGCGCGGCACCGAAAAGTCCCAGCAGGATCATCACCACCGCCGTTTTCCCCGGGGGCGTTCCGTCCCGGCGTTCGGGAAATGCCAGGGACAGCAGGGCGAGGATGCCGCCCTCCCCCCGGTTGTCGGCACGGAGCACGAAGACCAGGTACATCACGGAAACAATCAACAGCAGGGACCAGATCACCAGGGAGAGGACTCCCAGGACATTTGCCGGATTGGGTTGCACTCCGTGGACTGGGCTGAAGCACTCTTTGAGTGCGTAGAGCGGGCTGGTTCCGATGTCGCCGTAGACCACGCCGAGGGCGGCGAGTGTGAGCCCGGCGAGGCGAAAACGAGACGAAGGTGAGGAATCCATGGGCGAAGACGTCCGGGAATCAAAGAATCGCGCCGGCCTTCTGAAGCGCCTTCAGCAATTGATCCGGTTCATCCGTTCCCACGGCGAACCTGCGGCCCCCGCGTAGTTCCAGGGCCACGGCCCCGAATCCTGACACATTGTACAAGGTTCCGAACTCGGTTCCGTGGATACCCCAGCCATCGGCCCATGTCGTACGGACGGTGCGGACACGGCAAATCTCCGAAAGCGGAACCCGGAAGCGGATCCAACCCGGTCCGAAGCGCCACGACAACTCGTCGCGGGTCACGGTCACGGTCAGGGAACCGAACAGCCACATCATGAAGAAGAGGACGGGGATTCCCCAGGCGATGGCTTTCAAGGAGGAGAACAGACTGGTGAGGGCAAGAAGGACGGAGACGGCGGCCGGAATGGCCAACCATCGTCCCGCCCGCTGCCGATGAATATAGGGGATCATGGCCGGTACGTTACGGACGTTCCTTTTCAGGGCGTCGTTCGGCCGCGTCCGGCGGGCTGGAACCACCCTTCCAAATGCCTGCGAGGTTAGCTGACGGGCTGAGGCCTGGAAGTGCCCCCGGTCTGCGCCGAACCCAACCTGGAAGGTTGCTTCCGACACACCGTACGCCCCGTCCCAAGGGAAGAATCCCTTCGGATACTGGGTCCCCCGCGTCCGGCGGTGGAATCCGCAGGACTTCGGCTGCGGGCGGAGTACGCCACGAAACGGCGCGAACGTCAATTAGCGGCCAAACGTGGATCCTATTCCCCAATACCAGGGATATGGGTCCCCGGGGGGGAAGGGTGATGCTGGAAGGGGCTCGGAAGAAGGAGCTTGGGAGGTGGCGGGTTCGCCGGATTCCTGGCGCAATGCTCCCATCAACGGGGTGAGTTCGGGCTCCGGGGGACGTAATACTTCTCGTTGACCTGCAGTTCCGGATAGACCTCCAGGTTCCGCGAGCCCGACGGATTCGTGCTGTACTCGAGCAGTGAAGCCTTGGCGTTGCCGCCACCGTTGGGAAGGGCGGCCACCTTCAGGTGAACACGGGAATAGAGACGGCCGCCGCGGGACTTCACGAAGAACCACTCGCTGATTCCGGAAAGGGTGTTGCGCCCCTCGACCTTCCCCTTGAAGGCCAGCTGGGGTTGATAGCCGTCTTCCGGAGCGGCAGGGGGGCATTCCGATCCGGTCTGGATTCCTCCGTCGGGAACGGAAACTTCCACGGTCCAATCAAACCATCGTTCCAATCCCGCGCCGCGGACCGGCCCGTGGGAGGTTCGGACGATTAGGTCCACGGAAGGGTCCCCCTGGGGCACCTCCCGTTGTCCCAGCAGGTCGAAGGCGAGCGTGCCCGGGTCCTCCGCGGCACGGAACTCCTGGATGCGATCCCGGTGAACGAGAGATTCCGGAGGTCCCTTTCGGATCAACCGGAACAACACCGGCCGATTGGAGTCCGGGCGATGATAGGCCCGGTCTGAAGGATCGGCGTATTCGAAACTGATGGAGCCCTCGCCACAGTCGCGGAAGCCCGACCTCTGGGTGCTTACGACGAGTCGTTTTCCCGTTTTGCTGGTGAGGCTAAACTTGCCGTTCTCGTCGGAGTGAACTTTTAGTTCACTTGAACCAGCTGGAGACAAGTCAGTCCATCCGAATCTAATGTCGGCGTCAGGTATCGGACTGTTTGAATCATCAATCAAAACTCCCCAAAAGCTTATCGTCTGCTTCCACTCAAATAATTTATCTACTTGAACATCCCGGAGAAATTTTTTGATTTCAGGCAGGTTTGTCCAAGATTGTGATTCGTTTATGTTCCTCCATCTTTCTTGAATACTTGGGTCTAATGACTCGGCAGCTCGAGGTTGTGCAGTGGTAATTTCATTTCCCACGCTTGGTTCAAGCGGAGTCCCGCCTTTTCCCCTATTTGGGTGGGCTCGGGTCCTTGAATAAAGGATAAAAAGAAGAATACTGATAGTGATAGGAATTAAATAATACCTAAATAAAATCGTATTATTCATAATTCATTCTGAATGGATTTAAAAATGGCGAACGTTTCTTGAATTGGGCGATTGAATTGGCCGCTATGGTCGGGTCTGGTCTCCTTCAAGCCCAGATTTGATAGGTTTATCAAGTCTGAGGTGGAAAACTGCCCCATCACGTTTGGTTCCGCTCCCAATGCTCTTGATCGTGAACGGGCGACAAAGGCGAGGACTTCTGGGGTGGAAAGCACTTCCCGGAGGGCTTTGAACTTGCTTGAAATGACGGCAAGGTAGGACACGGGCCGGCGGTGGACGCTCTCCAAGGCGGAGAGCCAAATGTAACCTTTGGGCTTAATAGTGTCTGGAAGGTGTGGCTTCTTTGTTTGGTTCTTGACCCAGTTGGCGTCGATCAGACCTTTGATGTAGCTCCCGGTCATCAACGCGAAATCGTCCGCGTTGTAGTAGTTTTTGTAGCTGGCCGGGCTGGCGAGGAGAAGGCCCCGGTACCCTGTTTCCTCCTGATACAAATCCGGAGTGTGACGACCGAGAGTTGCGTCGGCCTCCGACGTCGTCAGGGGTGGTGTGAACAGTGCTGTGCGGGAGTCAAAGATGCTCGCGGAGGCGGCCGCCTGGAAGAAGAGCACTGATTGAGCTGTCATTCCCGATTTCAGGGCACTGGTCGTCACGATGGATCCCATACTGTGGCAAAGGATGGAATGGACCTGTTCGGAGGACAGGGTCGCCGCGTATTCGGCGAGGCTCCTCCCGTAGACCAAGGCGCGGTGTTCGCTGAAATTGAAGGAATCGTAAAGTTCGGGGTCGAGAACTTCGGGCGTCTTTAGGATGCCCGTTGGCCACCGGAACATGGCAAAGTGTCCCTTGAACCCGGCGTGCCAGAGTCGTTTGAACATGGTCTCTGAGAAATTGATCGACTCGTTTTGTTTCATGTTCCAGCCATGGACAAACGTGACGGTTGAAGGATCCGCTCTCGGATCGGCGCGGTAGGCGAACTCGGGGAGGAGGGGGCCGATACTGGGTTGTGGATCCGGTGGTTGATCCTCTGAATATTCGTACGGCTTCGGGAAACCGTTCTCCGGAGTCGCCGTGGTCCTCGCATACATTTCCTTCACGTCGAGGAGTTCCATGTGGAGCGGGGCGGACTCCGTCAGAATCCGTCCGTTTTGCAGGAGTTCAAGAACGAGTTCCCCCTTGCCTCGGTCCGCGGCCTCAAAGAGGAGATACCGCCTGTTGCCACCACCAACCCAGAAAGAGATGGGGAGGGTGAATCGTGTGCCCGGGGAGATCTGGCGCCGGGTGGGGAATGGAGTGGAGATCGCGTAGGGGAGCTCGGGGCTCGCTGGATTCGGTTGGACTTGTTGCGAAGCAACCGTCGTATCGGTTAGGTAACGAAGTCCACCGTCGGACTCCCGGGCGTTGTAGATCTGAATGGCGGGATTCCCTTCCGTGACGTTTCTCCATTCCAGGGCCAATTCCAAATTCGCGGCGGGGAGGCCGGTCTGGAGTCCTTGAAGGTCGATCCAGAGTCGCGAGAAATCCTCCAGGTCCCGGATGTTTTTGATGATCCCATCGAGGTGATCCGGAACGGGGGCGTCCAACTCCTCCGGATTCGTGCCGGAGGCGGAAAGATCGTTGTCGTTGTTGATCCAGAAACGATAGGGCCGTTCCGGAGAGGTGGCGTCGGATCCGTCGAAGAGGATATTCCCATCCCGGTTTGCATCCACGGCCATGAGGGGAGGGCGAAGGGTTCTGAGTGTGGCCTTTCGGGTGTTAAAGGTGGCTGCATCGATCGGGAGGGCTTTGCCGAGGAGCGGCTTCGCGGAGTCCGATTCCAGAATGATGAAACCCTGCGGGCGGGAGGAATCCACGGGAAGGATCTCCGCGGAATAGGTTTTGAAGAGGCTCGGATTCGCCTTGTAGTTCGGCGGCAGCGTGAGAGCCACTTCATGGGAAGTGCCGGGCGCGAGCAGGAGAGTTCGCACTGCGGCAACCGAGGCCGGAGCGGTACTCATTGGAAGGGAGAGCTGCTCGACTCCACTCAAGGTCATTCCCGGTGCGTGGCAATGAAAACAGGCTCCGTCCTGCTCCCGCAGAACTCCTGAGGTCTGGAGGCGGACCGGGATGTAGTCACGGAGGGAAGTGGCCAGCGCGGAGTCGGGCTTGAGCGGGTCGCTTCCGAGCAGGTGTTCTATAAAGTCGGAGATCCCGTCGTTGTCGGAATCCGCGCTGTCGATCCTGGTTCCTGCGGCCAATTCGGGAAGGTCCGGGATTCCATCCCGATCCGAGTCGCGCAGGGACCAGCTGGGCGTCAGGGGATCCATGTCGTGGTCGAATTCGTACGAGTCGGGAAATCCGTCCTGATCACAGTCGAGCGGGGGCAGGGGCGTTGCGATGGTGTCACGAATCTGGATGGGTGCGTAGGGCTTCGGCAGTTGTGCGACATTCAATGCCGATGAGATCTGTTCTGGATCGTATAGGAGGACCAGTACTTCGGAAGTTCGCTCGGCTTGGTTATCGGCGACGGCTTTGAGCGTGAGGGTCGCGCTGCGTGGAACCCCCGGAGACGGTGGTTTGGCGGGGATGAGCACATCCACGTAGCGTGAAGCGCTGCCGTCGACTCCGGAACTGCTGACTCCGGTGATCGTCATGTCCGTCGTGGGATCGGAGGAACCACGGAAAAGAAATCGGACGGTGGTGCCCGAGGTCGCGGCGGGATCGACCGCGGCGGTTGTGACTTTCAGGGACACCTGGCCACCTTCCGTGACGGACTCCGCGGTCGCCTGAAAACTGATGAGATTCCAGGGGTCGAGAAACCAGATGTCCGACTTCTCCTGCTGCGCCGTCCCCGGAGCGAGGATGAGGGACGCGCCTTTCACCTCCGCCGAAGGAAGGGTGGCCTTGAGTCCGACCTGCATTTTGGTGACTCCCTTTGGTATTATCAGAGTCCCCGCAGTGGTTCCGAGACGGCCCCCGGTCACGGTGAGTTGGTAGCTGGGGGGAAGACCCGCGAGGCGGGCGTCGCCGAATGGAACGACAACCCCCGACGGCTTGAGAATCCGCTGTCCCGAGATCTGGTACGGGATCGTCATATCCGTCAGGACTGTTCCGAAGCGGTTGACGTCGATCAAGCCCTCGGGTCCGCTGGATCCCGCGACGGAAGTGGGACGCACAACTCGGGGGATCCATACGGCGGGGTTGGAGTCATCGATGGTTACGGTGGCGGAATTGGCGGTTCCGATGACGTAGTCCAGGGCTCCGCCGAGAGTCACTTCCACCGTTTCGAGGGTTTCCAATTCGGCATCGGCAAACGGTTGGACTTCCACGAACGCTTCAGTGCTTCCCGCAGGAATCGTGATGGAGCCCGGGAGGACGGCGTAGTCCGCCAGGTGGGTCTTGTATTCCGGCATGCCGGGCTTGGCTGTGCCGCCAACGTGATAGAAGACGGTGAGGGGGCGTGAGGTTGTTCCGAGCCGGGTGAACTTGAACCGCCCGATTCCGAGGTTCCTTTCCTCGGCCATTGGATCCACGGCGGTCACACTGACCACGGGAGGCTCGATGTCGGCGACGGAGACCGTCGCCGAGTTTTGTCCGGGGGCGATCGTATAGGCCGGGGAGAGCGCCAGTTCCACGACGCAATTCCTGGGACCTGTCAGCTTCCGGTTGTTGATCGGGACTACGGGCAGGGCCGCCCGAATTTCTCCGGCGGGGATGGTGACGGTCTTGGGAAGGGTTTGGAGATCCGTCCCGCTGATCGCCGTGTTTCCGGTTCCTGTTTTGATTTGCACCACCAGGGGGAGGTCGGTGAGTCCGGACCTTGTTATTTCGAAGTCCCCGGGATTCGCGCGCCCGAACTCGGGCTCTCGAGCATCGGCATCTGATGCCTCGATGGAGACCTGCGGCAGGTCATTGTCCTGGATCGTCAGGGTGGCGGAATACACCGCGTCCCTTCCGTAGAGGGTTCCGCGATTTACAGTCAAAGTCGCGGTTTCATCCCGTTCGTCCTTCCCGTCCACGTTCGGGGAGATCGTCACTGCCGCTTCCGATTGTCCGGGCGGAAATGTGACGAGCGACGGAACCGGGGCGAAGTCGTAGCCGTTGACTGCGGACCCGCTGAGTTCGATGCCGACGTCGAGTGCGGAGGCGGTGGGGCCCGACCGTCGGAGAATGAATTTACCCGGAGATGAACCCTCTCGGATGAAGTCAGTGGACGCTCGCACCGAGATCAGGGGGATGGGGTCTGCTGCTCTCGGATCCCGCTGGTTGAGGTACTCAAATATATTGAGGATTCCGTCACCGTCGGCGTCGGCAAGCCCGTCGGGTGATCTTGGGTCAAGTCCGTACCGGACCTCCCATCCGTCGGGCATTCCGTCCTCGTCGGAGTCGGCGCTGGAGGCGTTCGTCCTGGAAACGCGAGTTTCGAACTCGTCACTGAGACCGTCCTGATCGGAATCCAGAAATGGCGCCGCCACGATGAACGTGTTTCCTTGCGCACCGCTTTGAAGCGCGAACGCGGTCCAGGATTGTCCTGCTGTCCCGGTAACGGTCTGGTCCAGTGCCCAGTTGCCCGGGAACTGTCCCGTCGAGAACAACTCGTACCGGATGCCAGGGGCCGTTCCGTGGATCCATCCTCCGGGAATGTGGGTCATGGAGCCGAGACCTGCCTCGATCCAGAGTCCAGCCCGCGCCGTGTCGGGGAGCGATGGAACAGGGAATTCCTGGGCGAGGGTCGGGGTCGAAACGGAAGGAAGCGGCGTCGGCGAGACCGTGGACGCACGGGTCGTGGTCAGAAATTGATTCCGCACCTCCGAGGCTGTGAGGGGATAGTTCCCCGTGTAGAGCAGGTCGAGGTCCCCCCGAATGCGGAGTTGTCCCGACCGATCCCCACCCGCACCCCAGCCCAGGGCGTCCCGGTCGGGTCCAGAGGGCCAATGCGTGACCCCGGCGCCGGTGGCGACGGGCGTTCCGTCCACGAACAGCGCACTGTTGGTGGGCGACCACGTCAGGGCGAGATGCACCCATTGGTTGGATTGAAGGGACACGGGAGCGCGCAGATAGGAGACCTGTTGCCCGCGGGCCTGTCCGAGGAATTGAAGCTCTGATCCGCCCGCTTGGATCAGCCAGGCCCACCACCCGGATTTTGCCGGGCTGTTCGTTGCGGCCTCGACGAGGGGAATCGCCGTCATTGGAGAACCCGGGCCACCGGAGTTCCAGTCCGGACGAAACCAGCAACTGACGGTACCGTTGCGGACGGAAAAGTCCCCGTTGGTGTTGACCTGCCGGATTGCGAAGCGGATGGAGGCAGGGGAGTCGGGTGCCAACCTGAGGGCGGAGCCCCATGGGGATGGGACCAGAAACAGGTTGGAAACGAGGATGGGAGGATCGCCCCGAAAGCCCGTCAGGTTGGTCGCCGAATCGAACTCCCAAACTCCGAGGGTTTGGGGAAGTGCGTTGGTAGGCCAGGACGCCGCGTCGGAGGCACTCACGCCATCTGTCTGCCAGTCGAATGTAGGTGTGGGTGTGACTGCGGCGGAAAGTTCGGAGCACAGCGGGCTGGCGAAGAGGGCCAGTCCGAACAGAATGCGGATCAGGGGCGCGTTCATGGGGCGATTGGTTGTCCGTCATGAAAGCGCTGGCGCGGGGTGCTTCACCATCGCCACTAGTGACTAGCCAAGGGCGTCATCGTGACTTGTCGGGATGCGCTGACCGCCGAATCCCGCCTTCCGTGATGAAATTGTCTTGCGGGATCCGGGGCTGGAGTGGTTCCTAGCAGCAGTTCCTTGAAGCGCCGGCTTTGATTGAGCCGGCCCTGTTTCAAACACAGCTGGAAGTGCGGGAATCCCGTGAGAATCGGGAACGGTAGCGCCACGGTATCGGGTTACGAACCTCCACGCGGAGCGCAGGCGACGCGGGAAGCCACTGGATGTAAATCCGGGAAGGCGGGGGTGAGGATGGAAGCCCGGAGTCCGGATATCGCGCCAGCTGTGCTCGTCGGTTCCGACCCCTTCCGGGGCGGAACACTTCGCCGCCAAGCGAAGGATGAGGCCAGCCCGGTGCCGCCTGTCTGCGGTCCCGGAGCCCCAGAGTGTCTGGACGCCTTCATTCTCGGTTCGCGGGAGAGGAGGCGTCTTTTGTTTTTCCAGGATCCCGCGGTCTTACGCTGTGCGGAACTCCCGGAGGTGGACGGTGCCCTGCTTTCCCGCACTGGTCTCGTGACAGAACCACTTGCGTCGCGCCTGGGAACGGCGTGACGCGATGAGTCCATTGAGACCCCGTCATGAATTGCAGCTCCGTTTCTCGTTCAACCTTGGGCATCATGTCCGCGGCCCTGTTCGCCCATTCCGTGGCCCACGCCCAGTACGCGTCGAGCCTCGTCAACTACGTCCAGGGCACCGGTGCCTCGGCCGGGTACGACAATCCCACTTCCGCGCTCGGGGAGCCCAGCCGGGTCACTTCAGGACCATTTGGCGGTCCGGTGGATCCATTCGCCCCCGCGTATCAAAAGAATCAGCTGGTGAGCGTCGGTTCCGGCGGATCGCTGACCGTGGGGTTTGCCGCTCCGATCCGGAATGATCCTTCGAATCCATTCGGAATCGACTTTCTCGTTTTCGCCAACAGCGGGTTTGCGGTGACCAATGCCTACGATGAGGATTTCAATCCAATCGGCACGCCGGCCACGGACGGATCCCTGTTTGGGAGTGGCGCCACGACCCGGGTTTCGGTGAGCACGGATGGCCTCACTTTCTTCACGCTCAGTCCCGGGTTGTCTCCGGCGGTGGATGCCCTGTTTCCCACGGATGGTTCGGGAGATTTTTCGAAACCGGTGAATCCCGGACTCAAGGCCTCTGATTTTTCCGGTCTCACCCTGGAAGGCATCCGCGCGCTTTATGCGGGCAGCGGGGGAGGCGCCGGTTTCGATCTGTCGTGGGCGCGGGACTCCTCGGGAGCGCCCATTCCTGTGGACAACATTCGGTTCATCCGTGTGGAGGTGACCGGAGGCAAGGCCGACATCGATGGATTCAGTGTGGTGCATTCGGTGCCCGAGCCGGCGACGTGGGCGATGCTGGCGCTGGGCCTGGGTGCGACGGCGTGCAGCATCCGGGCGTCCCGAAACCGCAATCTTCATTTCCGGCGTCCGTGAGTTCCTCCCACCCGAGTTGCGACGGGGCCAAATGTCCCCTATGTGGCGGGCCAAACGCATGCCAGAGGTGCACCAGCGACGTGTACAAGGGGTCCTGCTGGTGCGAGCGCCATGTCTTCCCCGAGGAACTGCTGGCCCGGGTGCCGGCGGAGCTTCGAAACCGCGCGTGTATCTGCCGGGGTTGTTTGGAGGCGGCCTGGCGGGCGCGTCCGGTCCTCCGACCGGGTCCTGACGATGCCTACGTGGATCCCCGAACGGGTCTCCAGGTATTCACGTCGGATTATCTGCGACGCCGCGGGTATTGTTGCGGGTCGGGGTGCCGCCATTGTCCGTGGGATCCGAATCCTGATGTTGCGATCGCCCCACCGGTGTTCCGGTTCGCTTCAGTGGTTCCCATCGGACTTCTGTTGACCGGACTTGCCGCTCTGGGGCACTGGGCTGTGCAGGGCGCGGTGTTTACGGAGGAATTTGCTTCCGATCCTGCAAACGGGGGCTGGCACAGTGACGGAGCGCCGGAATTGTACCGATGGACTCCCGAGTTGAAGTCGCTGGAGGTGACTTGGGATTCCTCCAAGCCCGAGGCGTTCTTTGCGCATCCGTTGGGAGTCACCCTGCGGAGCCAGGATGCATTCTCATTTGGACTCGACCTCGTACTTACGGATGCGACCGGCGGGGTGCGTCCTCCGAGGACGGGCGCCATGCAGATCGCCTTTGGTCTGCTGGATTTGGGGCGTGCCTTGCGGGAGCATTATCCGCGCGCGGCGGGGCGGGCGTTCGATCTGGTGGAGTTCAATTGGTTTCCCCAGGGGGAGTTTCCGGGATTCGGGGTCGTGGATCCCACGGTGTCGCCTGCTGTCTTCGCCACGTCCGGTCGCGTTGCGGCCAGTTTCACGTTTCCGGTCGAGTTGGCGGCGGGGCTCACCCACCGGATTCGCTGTGAGTACCTGCCCGGGGAACGCCGAGCCGGTCACGCACCTGGTCACCGAGGGAACCGAGGTCGAGATTCGCGAGGTGATCCTGCCCGAGGACTTCGGGGAATTCTCTTTGGACTCCTTCGCCGTCATCAACTGGAACGAGGAGGATGGCCCCTATGACTCGCTGCTCGCCCATGGAGTCGTGGACAACATCACATGGGAGGTTCCATCGCCGCCATTGGATCGGATTTCGCTGGTGGGTCCGGGGCTGGTGTCGTTGGTCAGCCGGCTGGGATGGCACTACCGGCTGCAGGCCAGCAGCGATATGGTCGAATGGGTACCCCTTACCGGAGCCTCGGGGACAGGGAAGGCGTTGGAGCTCGCGGATCCGCGGGATGCCGTGTTTCACCGTCAGTTCTACCGGGTGGAGGCCCAACCCGAATGAAGTCCCGTCCGGACTTGAAAAGGGGCCGCTGCCCGCATCCCTGCGCTTTCACCCTGGTGGAATTGCTGGTGGTGCTCGCCATCGTGGCCCTGTTGGCGGGAATCCTTCTCCCGTCGGTTGCGAAGGCACGAACCTTGTCCCATGCGGCGCGCTGCACTTCGAACCTTCACCAATTTGGCCTGGCGGCGCAGATGTATTGGGACGATCACGGAGGGCGGGCCTTCAGTGAGCGGACGGTCCGGACCAATGGGGGATGGAGATACTGGTTTGGATGGCTTCAGGATGGCGCGGAAGGGGAACGTGCGTTCGATCCGACGTCCGGCGCACTTTGGGCCTATCTGCCTTCGAGGGCCGTGGACACCTGTCCTGCCCTCAACCGATGTCCGGCGCGTTTCAAGTCCAAGGCCCGGGGCGCCGCCTTCGGGTACGCCTACAACCTGCTGGTGGGTCCTCGGGGGATGCCCGGGATCCTGCCCCTGCAGGTGGGGCGCCCTTCGCAACTCGGGATCTTCACAGACGGAGGCCAGGTCAATGACTTCCTGTCCCCCGCCTCGGCGGAGCATCCGATGTTGGAAGAGTTCTATTACTTCGACACCAATGCGCTGAGCGCGACCGTTCATTTCCGTCATGGGGGCCGCGCACAGGTCGCATTTGCGGACGGTCACGTGGCAGCCGAGGTGCCGCGGGAGGGGTCTTTGGATCTTCGGATTCCGGGGGAGGTGGTCGGCCGCCTTTCAGACGATTACGTGGCGCCGTGACTCGGAATCACGGATAGGGATACTCCTGCGCGTGAGCTTCCGCCTCGGGATTTCCGACGTGAAGCCACTGGGACGAAAGCTCCGATTTGCGAGGTCGGTTCCAAGCCTGTCCTGACGGATCGGATTGGCATCCGACCAGAAGCGCTGCGATCAAGAAGCCGATGATCCGGGTCGGGATCACAGGGACTGGAGGGAAGCCAGCACGGCGGGATCCCGGACATCGACCCAGCGTCCCTCGATTTTAAGACCCGCGAGGGTCAATCCGGCGGCCAGCATGTCCGATAACGCGTCGGTCAGTTCATATTCGCCCCGTGGAGACTTTTTCAGCCGGGATGTGAATTCAAACAGGGAGGGGCGGAACAGGTAGATGCCGGCGTTGTACCACGCCGGCTGGCCAGGCTTGAGCCACCCAGTGGCTCGGAGTTCCTCCAGTTGGGCAGCGCTGGGTTTTTCCACCAATCGGGTGAGGCGGAATTGGTCGTCGAAGAAGTTCAGTCCTCCCTTCGTGACGTCCTCGCCTTCGGTGACGGTGATCAGGCCGGCGAAGTCGCCTTCGATCCAACGCTGCCGCATCCGCTGGTAGGTTTCGGGTCGGACCAGGATGTCTCCGTAGGTCAGCAGGAACTCCGAATCCCCGAGGAACTCCCGTGCGTAACCGGGAGCGCGGCCCGTACCGTCCTGAACCTCCTGGCGTGCGTAGGTGATCCGGGCGCCCCAGCGGGAGCCGTCGGCAAAGTGCGACTCGATCACCTCGGCCCGCCATCCGGTAATGATGCACACCTCGCGGATATCCGCGGCGAGCAACCCTTCGAGGATGTGTTCAAGGATGGGGCGTCCCTGCACCCGGAGCATGGGCTTGGGAGTATCCTGGGTGAGGTCGCCCATACGGGTTCCCTTGCCAGCGGCGAGGATAACGGCTTTCACGATGGAGGTGGGGAGACGCGATAGGGAGGCTGGGATTCGGCTGCGGAAACGGGATGATGCAGAATTTCGCCGTGCGCGTTCGTCTCCACAAAACGGCCAGAACGGGACGCCGGCCAGCGGCGAGGGCCGGCCAACGACACGGCTAGGTGTCTGAGTTGGCTCAGTTTGAGGAGCCTGCGTCCGACCGCTTCGGGACTCATGTCAGGAGAGATCATCGGGAGTCTCCATTCGCTCGACATCCACCAAATCCTGTGGGCGTCCCGCTTGTCGCTTCATTGCCTTCAATGCGTTGCGGCTGACCACCCGAATCGGTCCCCATGGGGTGGGTTGGTCCAACCGCGAGTCCCAGGCAGCGCGGGTTGCCTGGCTGACCAGCATCAAGTCGAGTAGTAAGTAATCCTCCCCGGCAGGCGTGACCTTCAGCACCCCGGCAAGCTTGGCGCCCGACGCGCAGGCGGAATCCGCACCTTGCTGCAGCCTGCCGGGCTCGAATCAACGATTCGGGTTCAATCAGGACATTAATATCCTCCGTCGCCCGGGTGAAACCGTGCACCGCCATCGCCATTCCACCACAGACCGCGTAGTCGAGCCCTTCCTCTCCAAAGGTGCGAATCAAAGCCAGGAACTCTTGGAGAAGGTCGAACACGATGGCTATGCCCCGTACTTGTCGAACATCTTGGCGTTCGCCTGCAGGAGGCGCATGAGATACTTGGCCTCAAAGATCCCGAGGCTTCCGGAGTTGGCCCCCGTCTCGGTGAAGCGCTGGAGCTTGTCGGAGCCGCTGACCTCCGAGTGCAGCAGGACCGGTTGCGGATGCCACGAATGACCCTTCACCGCGCAGGGGGTGGAGTGGTCGCCTGTGACGGCCAGGACGTCGGGCTTGCGCGCGAGCAGGATCGGAAGCGCGGCGTCGAAGTCCTCAATGGCCTTCACCTTGGCCGCGAAGTTGCCGTCCTCGCCCGCCTTGTCGGTGTACTTGTAGTGGATGAAGAAATAGTCGTAGTTTTCGTACTCCTTCACGTAGCGCTCGAACTGTTGGGCGATAGTCTCGGGTCCCTCAATTTTGGTCATGCCGACCAGCTGGCTGAGGCCCTTGTACATCGGGTACACGGCCAGTGCGGCGGCCTTCAGACCGTAGCGCTGTTCGAACGTCGGAATGTCCGGCTGATGCGCCACACCGCGCATCAGGAATCCATTGGCCGGGCGCTCCTTGGCGAGCAGGGGCAGTGCGGCCTTGTAGAAATCAGCGATCAATTTCGCCATTTTGACCTGTCCGGCATTGGACGGATCGATGGGCGCGGCGGTCGCGATGGGGAGTCCCTCCCGGTTCGGATCGGTGTCGGTCAACGGTCCTTGGAGCCCGGCGCCGCGGAAGACCACCACGAACCGGTGCTCCTTGCCTGGATAGATCATCACCTGGGTCGTCCCGATCTTTTTGATCTTGGCGGACAGGATGCCGCACAGGCGTTCACAGACCTCGGTGGCAATGCGTCCGGCGCGGCGGTCGGTAACCTTCCCGTCCGGTCCCAGCGTGCAAAAATTGGCGCGGGCTGCGACGTCCCCGTTTTTCAGTTCAATGCCCAGGCCGAGGGTTTCGATGACCCCGCGGCCCACCTCCCACTCAATGGGGTCGTATCCGAAGAGCGCGAGGTGGCCGGGTCCGGAGCCCGGGGTGATTCCCGGGGCGGCCGGGATCATTCGGCCCTGCGAACATCCCTGGGCCACGAGACCGTCCAGATTCGGGGTCCGGGCCGCCTCGAGGGGTGTCATCCAGCCCTGGTCGCGGGTGGCGATATCCCCCAGTCCGTCGAGGACGATGAGGGCGATTTTGGCACCGGTCTTGACCTGAAGTTTTGCGTAGACGTCGTCGAGCTTGCTCATAAAAGGCGGCGCGGAGGTTAGGGGGTCGGGCGAAGCGGTCAATCGGCGTTCCACGGGGGAAATGGGAACGTTCGGGGACGGGGTGGTTGCCAAACCGCGGTAGGACCGCAATCGTGACGCCCGTTGATGGAAACGCTGCTCCGTCCCGAGGCCTCCCCCGCCGCCCCGTCGGTGGCACGCCCCCGCCTGCCGCCATGGCTCAAGGTTCCGCTGCCCACCAGCAGTGCCTTCACCCGCACCCGGCTGCTGCTGTCGGACCTTAAACTCCATACGGTTTGCGAGAGTGCGAAGTGTCCCAACCATTGGGAATGCTGGAGCCGCGGCACGGCGACCTTCATGATTGCGGGCGATCGCTGCACGCGGGCCTGCGGGTTTTGCGCGGTGGACACCGCCCGACCGCTTCCGCTGGAAGGGGATGAGCCGGAACGGGTGGCGGAGGCGACCCGCCGGATGGGTCTGAGCCATGTGGTGATCACCGCTGTGGCCCGGGATGACCTCCCGGATGGTGGGGCGGCTCATTTTCAAAAGACCATTGAAGCGGTCCGGGCGGCCAATCCGGGGATCGCCATTGAAGTTCTGGTGCCGGATTTTCTGGACCGCGACTGGGCGCTCGACCTGGTGCTGGCGGCGGAACCCGAAGTGTTCAACCACAACCTCGAAACCGTGCGACGGCTGACCCCCGAGGTGCGCCATCGGGCCACCTATGATCGGTCGTTGACCGTCCTTCGGAAGGCCCGGGAACGTGCGGGACGTCCCCTGTACACCAAATCCGGGCTCATGCTGGGGCTGGGTGAGACCCGGGACGAGGTCTTGGAGGCCATGCGGGACCTTCGGGCGGCGAAGGTTGATATCCTGACCCTTGGCCAATACCTGCAGCCGACGCTGAAGCACCTTCCGGTCCGGGAGTTCGTCCCACCCGAGACTTTTGCCGAGTTGCAGCGGGCGGGCGAGGCGTTGGGATTTGTCCATGTGGCGAGCGGGCCGTTGGTGCGCAGTTCGTACCATGCGGACGACTTTTCCCCGGCCCGACTCTAGACCGGGGTGCGGCGGAACGGACGGGAACGGCGTAGACGATCCATTTCCGGAGGTTGTTCTGTGGTTGAAGCCGGGCCACAGTCTGCGCGTCCGATCCATTACCTATGACGCGCGCTCAAGTGCTGGACCTCTATTACATGGACGCCCGGTGCAAACTCATCGAGATCGCCGCATTTCTCGATCGGGTGGACCGCGGTTCGGGTGAGGCCGATTTCCGACTGGCCGCCTTCCGGGACGCGATGCAACTCCTTGCCGGGGGGGAGCCGCGCCGGGCTGAGGAGGTGCTCCGCTCGCTGAGCGACCCCACGAACGACCCGGTGGACAAGGCTCCGGGCAAGGGTGCCGTGGGTGCATGGCCGGGACGCGGCACCTGAACAAATTCCTCCCTCCCAATTTTCATGCGCTACATCGAACCCCACGGCCACATGGTGAGCCGGACCACGGATGACTATCTCGACATGGTCACGGCGGGGTGTGCTGCGGTCTGCGAGCCGGCGTTCTGGGCGGGATTTGACCGCGGTTCGGTGGACGGTTTCCGCGACTACTTCCGCCAACTGACTGAGTTTGAGCCGGCGCGCGCGGCGAAGTACGGCCTCCCGCATTTTTGCTGGCTCTGCATCAACCCCAAGGAATCAGAGGATGTGACGCTCGCCTCGGAGGTGCTGGCGATCATTCCCGAATTCCTCGGGCGCCCGGGAGTTCTGGGAATCGGTGAGATCGGACTCAACAAGAATTCGAAGAACGAGCTGCGGGTTCTTGAAATGCATGTGGACCTCGCGGCGCGACACGACCAGCTGATTCTCGTCCATACCCCACACTTGGAGGACAAGCTCAAGGGTACCCGGATGATTTTGGATGTGCTGAAGAATGATCCCCGCATCCGGCCTGAGAGGGTCCTGATCGACCACGTGGAGGAACACACGGTCCGGGTCGTCCTGGATCGGGGGCATTGGGCCGGAATGACGTTGTATCCGATCAGCAAATGCACTCCGGCTCGGGCGGTGGACATCCTGGACGTCCACGGAAGTGACCGCCTTTGGATGAATTCGGCCTGCGACTGGGGGGAGAGTGTCCCACTGGCGATTCCGCGGACGGCGTTGGAAATGCGGCGGCGTGGTTGGACTTCGGAGGCGATCGATCGGGTGGTTTACCAGAATCCGGTCCGGTTCCTCAGCCAATGTCCGCGGTTCAAGCTTCCCGCCTGAGGGTTCGGACGGAAGAGGAGTTGGCGGCGCGGACTTCCCGTCCTGAAGGCGCTTCGATAGGGTCGCCCCGGATGTTGCCCCGATCCCAGATCTGGTTGCTCGCCGTCCTTGGGGCGGCTGCCGTGCTGTCGGCGATTTCCGGATGGCTGAATCCCTATTGGCTCGATGTGGCCATGGGGGTCGGGATCAACATCATTCTTGCCGTCAGCCTCAACCTGATCAACGGGTTCACGGGCCAATTCTCCCTCGGTCACGCGGGGTTTATGGCGGTCGGCGCCTATACGTCGGCCATGCTGACGACGGTGCTCGGATCCAAGCTGGGCCTGTCTCCGGTCCTCCTCCGGTGGGGATTATTTCCGGCGAGCCTTGTGGCGGGCGGGTTCCTTGCCGCATTGGCCGGACTCGCCGTCGGGGCGCCCTCGCTCCGACTCAAGGGGGACTACCTGGCCATTGTCACCCTGGGCTTTGGGGAAATCATCAAGGTGATCCTTCAGAATCTGAATCTGGTGGGAGGAGCGCGCGGCCTCAGCGGGATTCCTTCCTACACCAACCTTTTTTGGACGTTCACGGTTGCGGCCGTGACGGTCTATGTCGTCTGGGGCCTGCTGAACTCGACCTACGGGCGGGGATTTCTGGCCGTCGCGGATGACGAGGTGGCTGCTGAGTCCATGGGATTGAACACCACGCGATACAAGATCAACGCCTTCGTCGTGGGCTCCTTTTTTGCGGGTGCCGCCGGGGGCCTGTATGCGCACCTCAAGGGATACATCAGTCCGACCGGATTCGACTTCAACAAGAGCATCGAAATCGTGGTGATGGTGATTCTCGGAGGGATGGGACGACATCTCGGGGTGATTGTGGCGGCGATTCTCCTGACGGTGGTTCAGGAGCCGCTCCGGAAGCTGGGCGATTGGCGAATGATTCTCTACGCGCTGCTCCTGATCGGATTGATGCTCACGCGCCCGCAGGGGCTCTTCATATGGCCGCTCAAGCGGCGCGGCGCCTGAGTTGAATCATGTCCGCGTTGCTCCAGTTGGATCAGGTCACCATCCGCTTCGGCGGACTCACCGCCGTCAGCGAGGTCTCCGGGACCGTGGGTGAGGGGGAATTGGTGGGTTTGATTGGTCCCAACGGGGCTGGAAAGACTACCGTGTTCAATCTGGTCACGGGAGTGTACCAGCCGACCTCCGGGACGATAACCTTCGCGGGTGAATCTCTTGCGAGACTTCGGCCATTCGAAATCACGGGTCGGGGTATTGCGCGGACTTTTCAGAATATCCGCCTGTTTCCCAGCCTTTCGGTCTTCGACAACGTGCGGGTGGCGTTTCACCTTCACCTCAAACATGACGCCGTCCATGCCGTGACGCGCGGACCCAAATTCTTTGGGGAGGAGACCTCGCTGCGCGACCGCACCCGGGAGTTGCTGTCCATCTTCAATCTGGAGCGGGTCCAGGATGAACCAGCTCGCAGTCTGCCCTACGGAGACCAGCGCCGGCTGGAGATTGTCCGGGCCCTGGCGACCGGCCCCCGCCTCCTGCTGCTGGATGAACCGGCGGCGGGAATGAATCCCGCGGAGAAGGTTGAACTCATGCGTCTGATTCAGTTCATCCAGGGGAAGTTCAAGCTGGCGATCCTGCTGGTTGAACATGACATGAAGGTGGTCATGGGCGTCTGCCAGCGCATTCATGTGTTGGAGTACGGACGAAAGATCGCCGAGGGCACGCCAGCCGAGATTCGGTCCAATCCCGCGGTGATCGGCGCGTATCTCGGACAGGACCATTGAGGAATTTCCCATGCTCGAACTTCGAGACCTCACCGTCAGCTACGGAGCCATCACCGCGCTCCATGGAGTGTCACTCCGGGTTGAGGCCGGCTCCATTGTCACCCTCATCGGCGGCAACGGGGCCGGCAAGACGACCACTCTTCGGGCGGTGTCCGGGATGGTGAAGCCCGTCTCCGGGAAGGTACTCTTCGAAGGCCAGGAGATCGGGGGGATTCCGCCCCATCGGCTGGTTGCCCGTGGGCTCGCCCATTGCCCCGAGGGTCGGATGGTCTTCGCCAACCTTACCGTGCGGGAGAATCTCCAGATGGGGGCCTACCTGCAGCGCGACCAGGCCGTCGTCCGCCGGGAGGAGGAGTACGTTTTTGCCCTGTTTCCAAGGCTTCAGGAGCGGGAATCCCAGCCTGCGGGAACCCTCAGCGGTGGGGAGCAGCAGATGCTCGCGATTGGTCGGGCTCTTATGAGCCAGCCCCGCTTTCTGTTGCTGGACGAACCTTCCCTGGGCATCGCCCCCCTCCTGGTGAAGCTGATCTTTGAAAAGATTGTGGAGCTGAACCGCCAGCGAGGCCTGACCATCCTGCTCGTTGAGCAGAACGCCAACCTGGCCCTCGAGGTCTCAAACTACGGTTACGTGTTGGAAACCGGTCGGATCCAGCTTTCGGGGGAGGCGGCGGGGTTGCGGGCGGATCCGCGGGTTAGGGATGCCTACCTTGGGGGGTAGGTGGGGGCTTCTTGAGGCGGGTCTGGGACAAGTTGTAACCCGGCGCCGATCGAAGAGTGAATCGACTGACGCGGTCCGACCCATCGGGTCGCGGAAATTTTGGGGAGGTTGCCTGAAAACGGGCCATTTACGGACCTCCGTGCGTCCGGCACCGGCTCTGCAGGGGGAAGAAGAGCGATACGTTCGCAACTTTTAACACGAAAGGAATACCCGATATGAACTCTCTCATTACCCGTCGTACGTCGCCCTACACTCCCGGCCCCCTCGCGTCGCTGCTCAGCTTCAGCCGCGACTTTGACCGTCTCTTCGAAGGTTCGGCCGGGCTGCGTTCCGTGGAGAACTCATTCGCGCCCGCCCTGGAACTCCGCGAGGACTCCGACAATGTCACCGTGAGTCTCGAACTCCCGGGTGTGGACAAGAAGGATGTCAGCGTGACCCTCCATGACGGCGTCCTGACCATTTCCGGCGAACGCCGGCAGGAGAAGGAGGTCAAGGAGGGGGAATACCTCCGGACCGAACGCTATTATGGGCGCTTTGAGCGCCAGGTCGGACTTACCCAACCCGTGGTGTCCGACAAGATCAAGGCGGCCTACAAGGATGGCGTCCTGACCGTCACGCTGCCCAAGGCTGCCGAGGCGAAGCCCAAGGCGATCGACATCGCCAGTAACTGACTACCCAGGCCGCGGTGACTTGTCGCGGCCGCTCCAACCCGGGCCCGTGGTTCCTTGCGAGCTGCGGGCCCAAATTTTTTGGGGCAGGCCAGGGCGCCTATCCGAGAACTGTATCCCGAATCAGCGCGTAAACATCGGTCGATCCGAGCACGGGTGAGGGGAGCGGATGTGGGGAAATCATCATCGGCCAGTCGGAGTCCCGGGACGGGCGGGCTCCGTGGGATCCCTTCACCAAGGACGCATCCAGCGGGACCACGTCCATCAGCATGCGGAATCCCAGCTTCTTCTGGAGCAGCCGCCACGCGATCTTCAGTTTTACCGCGGGGATCGCCGGATCGAGAAACAATTCGACCGGGTCGTAGCCGGGTTTGCGGTGAATATCAACGCACCGTGCAAAGTCCGGCGCGAGCGCGTCCTCGAGCCAGTAGTAATAGGTGAACCACGCGGACTCCTTCGCGAAAACGACCAGGTCCCCGGCCCGGGGATGCGCCATCCCGTGCATGACCTTGTCCGCAAAATCCCAGACCTCGGAGACACCCTCGATCCCCTCGAGAAGTTCCTGCACCTCCCCTTGGAGGGTCCGGTCATTCAGATACACGTGGGCGACCTGGTGGTCGGCCACGGCGAAGACCCGGGAGTTACCCGGGTCCAGTAGTTCAAGGCCCAGCTCCTCCTTGACCGTCAGCCAGCCGCGCTTTCGAAACTCCCGATTCAAGTGGACCGGGGTGTTCACCGGGGTGATGCCGTATTCACTGAGCAGGATCACCTGGACACCGCGGTTGCGGTAGAAATCCAAAAGGTCCCCGACGATTGAATCCACGGCTCGAAGATCAGGAACGATTCGGGGATTGAGTTGACCAGGTGTCCGAGGGTCTGCCGGTCCCCACCGCTGAAGATTGTAGTCGAGATGGGGCAGGTAAACGAAACTCAGGGTGGGCGAGTGCTTTTCCTCCATCCACCGGGCTGAACGAGCAATCCATTGCGTAGCGCAGTCCGGTCCCCCTTGCGGCGATTGGATCCCTGCGGCCGGGCCCCAGAAGCCGGCGAAGGGGAACTCTCCCAGGTCCCGCTTGATCTCGGGGCGGATGCGGTAGGGCCAGGAATAGATATCGAACACCTTCCGGCCATCGGCGGGGTACATCGGCCGGGGCGTGATCGACCAGTCCACGCTGGCATACATGTTATACCACCAGAAAAGCGTGGCGCAGGTGAACTCGGGGGATGCGGCACGGAGTTCATCCCAAACCTTCGGTGCGCTCACCACGTGGTTGGATTGCTTCCAGAACTGCACTTCCGCCAGTTCCCGATGGTACCATCCGTTGGCGACGATTCCGTGATCCGAGGGGCGCCGTCCGGTCAAGTAGTCCGATTGCGCGGTGCAGGTGACCGCCGGAAGGGCGGGGTCAATCACCGCGGAATGGCCCCGCGTGCGGTGGTCTCGAATGCGGGGAGTATGGTCGCCGATCAGGCCCGGGGTCAGGCCGACGACGTTCAGCACGGCGGTGCGGATCACGGGGAAAGTCTCCTGCATTCCGAGGACCCCGACAATCCTCCGTCCGCCCACCGGGACGTCAGGGCAGCACTTGCAGGTCGAGGAGATAGGCGTTGGCGTCCCCGTAATGAGGAACCGTCCCGGAAACACGGATCAGGAAGATGCCGTCGGAGCTCGCCTGGAATTCCAGGACCGGGTCCCGTCCCGTGCCCTCGCCGTCGTCGTTGATCAGGAGTGCGGTGCCGCGCCGGTCCAACAGCCCCAGCGTTCCGTCCAGCGGCGCCCCCAGCCTCGCGGACCAAAGTTCGGCGTGGAGGGTTTGCCCCGATCGCAGTTCAATCCGGAAAATGTCGAGGTCCGAAGCGTTCGCGATGGTTCCCCGGACGAGGCTGCCTCTGGGGAAATCCTGGGCCATTTCAAATTCGTCATTGGGTTCCCGCTCCGGGGTGACTCCCCCTGGGGTGATAAAAATCGGGAACGGGAGTGATTGGCCTGCGGGAGATGACAACACCAGTGAGCCGTTGGTCCCGCGCAGGGTCCCCTCGGGAAGAAGAACCTCCAGATCCATCCATTCCGTACCGACTCCCACCAGGTCACCGGCCTCGCCGGTGGGTGCTGTTCCCGATCCGAGCACCCGCAGGACTGGGGACGGATTCAATCCGACAAGTCGGGCGGAGGTCGTCCCCGAAAGATCCCGGCCCCGGACGGTGATGCGCTGGGGCAGTCCGGTTGGAATGCCGAGGGGCAGGACCAGTTGGAGGGAGGGTTCCTTGGGCGCCGCCTCTACCGAGGTGGAATCTGCGGACTGCAGCTGTCCGACCGCTACTGCGGCCATGACCACGGCCATTCCCGACCTCAGAATGCTCATGGATCGGATGCCTCCCGATACGCAGATGCCCGGAGGAATTGAATCTGGCCTTCCAATGGAAAGGAGAGTTCGAAGAACCCGTCTTCGGAAAGCAGAGGGGTGGATTCCCCGGCCGACCAGGACCTCCCGGACAGCGACGGGGTCGATTCGAGGCGATAACGCATGCTACGCTCGCCAAGGGCGCGAAGGACCAGGTTTTGATCCCGGACCCAGACAGTGTCGCGGGTCGCCGGCCAGCGAGTACTGCCGGGGGTTCCCCCCAGTTGCCCGGAGACGCGCCATCCAGTGGAAACCTCCAGATCGGAATCGGGCCCGGACGGCTCCAGGGAGGCTCCCCGGCCGTCCGCCAGCGGGAACCACTCCGGCCGGTATTGAAACTCAAACAGGACCTCTCCGTGTCGATCCTCCATTCGGAGGGTCTCCCCTTCATTGGCGAGGTTGCCGGTGTATTCGCCGTCGATCCGCAGGCCCGTGCCGTACCGGGATTCGAAGGCGGCGCGATTCCTCACCAGAAGCATGCGCGCCCCGGGCGGAAGCGGGGTGAGGGCCGCATTGGTGAAGGCAAACGTGACTCCCTGGGTGAGTCGGGCTCCCGTCAGATCGAGCTCCGTGAGACCCACGTTTTTGAATTCGAGGAATTCGAAATCCTCCGTTTCAAACGAGGATCCGGCGGGCGGCGGCGCCGGATGAAACATCACCTCGGAGAGCCTCAGGCCCTGCTGCAGCGTCGTCGGGCTGCCGGCGTAGTTGAGGACACTTGCCACCCGACCCTGCACGTCGATGAGTTCGACGATGCCTCCGCGTGCGGACAACTGGCCTTCGTAGTTGCCCTGCACAAAAGCACCCTCACCCCGGCGGGGACTTGTCGAACGGTTGCGAAACGCCGCCACGTCGCGCGCGACGTGCAGCGTCATTCCGGAGGGAATGACGGTTCCCGGTCGAAAGGTGTGCCGGATTTCGCCGCGCAGCGACCAGCCTGAAAGGTCCACCGCGAACGGTTCGGCATTGGTCAGACGGACGTATTCCTCGGCCTGCAGTCCGGAGGCCGGGAAGTAGTCCAGAGCGTCGAGTCGGACATCAACGCGTTCCGGTTGGGCGTCGGGAATCCGTTCCCGATTCACCGCCGCGTTGGGGTGGGTAAACAGCCAGTTCCGCCGGCCGACCAGGTAGAGGTTGATGATCCGTTGCGCCTCCGTGCGGGTATTGCGACGGGCTCCCCAGGAACCCCACTTGGCCTCGTCCTTGTCCGCGTCGGATACGGCGACGTCCGGCGGGTCAATGAGGTCGAGGAGTTCCAGAATCCGCTTTTCGATGATCCCTTCCGCGACTGGTGTCCCGGGTGGCTGGAGAACCTCGTCCATCACGGTGCGAAGGCGCCGCAGGTACATGGATCGGAACGCCGGATGTTGGAAAATCAGGTTGTAAAACCGGTTGGCCGGCTTCCCCTGCTGGGCGGAATTGTAAAAGTTGAGGACGTTATTGGTGTAGATCGTGTCGGTGAAGTAGCCCGCGGAATCCGTCCAGTTCCGCCCGAAGGTGAGGTCCACATCCCAGGGAAGCAGCGACCAGTCGCCCGATCCGGTGGTGTCGCGGTAGGCGAAGTAGTTTTTGTGTCCGTGATCCTGGCTGCTCACGAGGGCGAGTCCGACGAAATAGCTCACGGTTTGGGGCAGATCGATGTTGTCCCACGCGTAGGCGACCCGCTGGGCGATGGGCTTCGCGGGTGCAAGGGCGTTGATCAAAGCGGCGAGGTCATCGACGCCTTCGTCGGTTCGTGTCTTCTTTTCTGAGCCGAACGGGTTTTCCAGCGCGTCGTAGGCCTTGTACAGCGCGCCTTCCGGATTCAGCCCCGTGCGCTTCAGGAACCGTTCATCGGCGTCCTCCACCACGTCTAGGATCCCATGAAACGTCCCGTTTCGTTGAACGCGAACCGGGAAGGCAAAGTGACCGGCGGAGCCCGCGGCGTGGATGAGTTCATAGGCCAGGGTATTGTGGAGCCTGGACTTGTCCCCGTAGTTGGTGAGCAGCTTCAGGTCCTTCACCCGGGGCGCGTTGGTCGCGTACCGGAACCGGTGATCGCGGTTGAAATCGAGATTGAAGCTCTTCTTGGGGAATCCCGACGACGACTGGCCGTGAAGCCGGATGCCGATGTTGTCATAGAATTCCCCCAGGTGTGACAGCGAGGCCCGCGTTCCCCCAAAGGATTCGGACGCCGCGACATTTTCCACGAACAACTCGAAGACCGGCAGCCGGGAATCGATGCCGGCTTCCGGAATCACGCACCCGAGGTATTGGTCGGAATCCTGGGGATCGAAGAAGGGTGGGATTCGCGTTTCCTGCCCCGCGGAGTCCGTGGCGACGATCCGATAGCGCAACATCTGGCCCGGACCCACGGTTCCCGCCGGAAGGATTGCTCCGAAGACCCGGTCTCCGGACGCCCCGTCGCCATGCTTGCCGTCGTCAAACATGGGTTGGGACGTCTCCGACCCGAACATCACGCGGGTCACGAGCGTGACCGCGGTCACGGGCGAGAGGGTCGGCTCGACGCGTGCCGTGATCGTAATGGCGGATCCGGAGGTGGGTTGGTCCGGGATCCGTGCAACGCGGTCCACCAGCGGACCGGGAATGGCCGCCCCTCCTGAGTTGCGTTCCCCGGGAGTCGGCACCGTGAAATAGGAGAGTGTGGTGGCGCCGGACTCCCCCGCCCCCCGAAGGGAAATGCGGAAGAGGAGGTCGCTGCTGTCCACACGCACATTGAGGACCTGGACGGCGAGGACGTTGCGTCCCGGTACCAGGGCCGCGAGGAACGGTGCCGGGTCCAGGGATTGGGGAATGACGGCCAGGGAATCCGGGTGATCCGCCGTCGAGAGGGAATTCCAAAGAAGCGCTTCCGGTGCCGAGCGACGGGCCACCTCGACGCCATTCAGCCATAGGACGAACCCGTCGTCATATTGGACGGCGACATCGAGGAGGCTGAGAAGTTCGGGGTGGTCCACGGCGAACGCATATCGGCCGAAGCAGGAACCATTCCGACCCAGCATGGCGGCGCCCAAGTCGGTCCCCAAAAGGCCGGCATAGTCCGCCGGAGAGGTCTCGTAGCCGATGCCTCCTGTGCCGGAGATCCAATCCGAGTCATCGAATCCAGGCTCCTTCCAGGTGGTTCCCAAGGCGTCGTCGGTGGGGACATGGACCCGGACCGGCGCGTCGGGAGGGAGAATCGCCACGGGTGCGGACTCCGAGATGCCAAAAGAGACACCTCCATATTGGGGGCGGAACGGCTCTCCGTATTCGGAGGTGACGGTTTCACCGTCGGGTTTCACCAGGGCGAGATACTCCCCGGAGGCGTCGAGTTTAAAATTGGTGTGCAGGGGCGACCCCGGGATCGCGCGATCCTTACCGGAGGCAAACACCACCAGGTATCCATCCGGGGGCAGCGTCACCGCAGGCAGCCGCCAGAGGCTCCTGTTCGTTTGGGTATCAGTGAGCGACCATCCTTCAAGGTTGATCGCCGTGCGGTCGGGATTGTGCAGTTCGATCCAGTCCGGCGTATCCCCATCCTCGTCCTTCAATCCGCCTCGGTTGGAAGCCTGAAACTCCGAGATGACCGGGTTGGCGGACGTGAGACAGACGATCCAAGCCACCCCGAAAATGCCGAGCAGTCCGCGGCACCATCGAGTCCAACACCCAGGGATCCTTCGGGTCGAAGGAGTCGGATTCTCGTTGTCCGGTAGCAGGCCGGCAGAATGATGGGGACCGAATGCGGGGATGGTTGCCATGCGAAGCAGTCCGAAAGTAGCACCCGCCATTCCAACAGCAGATTCTGGATTTCCCAAAAATCTGACCCTCTCCCCGAATTTGGCGGCGACGCCGCTTAGCGTCGATTCAAGCGAAGTGCATTACCGATGACGATAACGTCGCTAAATCCCATGGCTGCGGCGCACAATACCGGACTGAGAAGTCCGGTGATCGCGAGGGGAATGGCGGCGGCGTTGTAGAAGAACGCCCAGAACAGGTTTTGGCGGATCACCCGAAGGGTGGTCTGGGCCAGGTCGAGGGCCCGCGGGATGGCGCCAAGGTCCGATTTCAGCAGCAGGATGTCGGCAGCTTCCTTGGCGACATCGGTAGCCTGGGTGACGGCAATTCCGAGATCGGCCTGGGCCAGGGCGGGGCCGTCGTTGAGTCCATCCCCGACGAAGGCAATGCGGGCCCCGGATTCCTGAAGCCGGCGGAGGACCTCCGCCTTTTGTTCGGGTCGCACGCCCGCGGCGACGGCATCGGGTTTCAGGCCGAGCTCCTGGGCCACCACGAATGCGGTCTCCTTGCGGTCCCCGGTCAGCAGGTGTACCCGGAGACCGGATTTCTGGAGGCGTTCAATGACGGATCGGGCGTTGGGCTTGAGGGTGTCCCGGACTGCGATGGCCCCCAACAACTGGCTGTCCGAGGCTAGGAACACCACGGATGCTCCCGTACTCGTCTGGGCGGAAACGAAGGAGGCGGCGGCCGACATAGGGACACCGAGTCCTTCCAACCAGGCTCCAGACCCGAGGCGAAGTTTCCCAGTTCCAATTTCCGGAATGCTCGATTCCAAACCCGAGCCACGAATTTCCCTCCATCCGGAAATGGTCGGCAGGCCATCATTTCCAAAGCCTTGGGAGAGTGACTGCGAAAGGGGATGCTGGGAGAGACGTGCCAGGGCGGCCGCCAAGGTGCCGATTGAGTACCGACGGTTGGAGTCGGGACGCAAATCCAGGGAATCCACAACGGTCGGGTGTCCCACGGTCAGGGTTCCCGTCTTGTCGAAGACGATGTCGGTGACCCGCCCGGATTTCTCGAGGGCCACCGCGTCTCGGATGAGGATTCCCCTTCGGGCCGCCGCGTTGACCCCCGCCATCAACGCGGCCGGAGTGGCAAGTCCCATGGCGCAAGGGCATGCGACAATCAGGACCGCGGCAAACATCGCGAACGCGGCTGCGGCCGGGCTTCCGGGTATGTGGGTTTCCCAAAGGGCCGCGGCGAGCCGCCCATGTACTCCCGCAGCGGAATCATATCCGAATCCCCACCAGGCACCCGTGGCGATCGCGATGAGGACCACGATGGGGACAAACACGGAACTGACCCGGTCGGCCAGTCGCTGGACCTGCGCGCGGCTCGACTGGGCCCGCTGGACGGCGGCGATGATATGCGCAAGTGCCGTGGATTCCCCGGTTGCCTCGACGCGGGCCACCAGGCGTCCGTTCGTGTTGGCGGTGCCGGTGTAGAGCTTTGAACCGGTGCCCTTGTCCACCGGCACGGGTTCTCCGGTGAGCATGGATTCATCCACCGCGGATTCACCGGAGAGCACCGTGGCGTCCACGGGGATCCGGTCACCTGGCCGAATGATGATGGACTCGCCTGGGTTCAGGGACGCAACCGGAACGTCCTGTTCGGCGCCTGAACCGGCCTCCAGGCGACGCGCGGTTGCCGGGGCGAGTTCGAGGAGAGCCTTCAGGGCCGTTCCGGCGCGGGTGCTCATCCGGGCCTCCAGCCAGTGCCCCGCGCTGATCAGCGTCAGGATCGCGGCGGCTTCCATGAAGTAGAGGTGCCCATGGTATCCGGTGAACAGTCCCCAGACGCTGAACCCAAACGCCGCGGTGGAACCCAACGAGACGAGTGTGTCCATATTGGACTGGCCCACCCGGGCCTGGCGCCACGCGCCCCGGTAGAACCGTCCCCCCACCCAGAATTGGACGGGAGTCGCCAGCAGGAAGGCCACCCACTGAAAACTGCGATCCATTCCGAGCCGCAACACCCAGTCACCGACCAGCAGCAGGGCGGTGACCGGAATGCCCAGCCGGAGGGCCGGCTTCCAGGGGTTTTCCGGCGGAACGGACGCCGCCATGTCGGTTCCGGGCGCTTCCAGTTCCGCCGTGTACCCGGCTGCGGCCACCGCTGCGACCAGGTCCGCGGAGTTCCCGGTCTGATCGGGTTTCCAGCGGACGTTCGCGCGTTGGGTGGGGAGGTCCACGGTCGCGGAATCCACGCCCGCGACTCCGGTGAGGGCCGCCGTCACTTTCCGGGCACAGTTTGCGCAATCCATGCCTCCGATCCGCAGGCGCACCGTGTTTCCGGACTCCTTTGGCGCGAATTGGGCCGAGTACCCAGCGGCGGTGACCGCCGCGACCAGGGCCGGGGGATCCACTGGCGCGGAGGGTTGCCACCGGATGGACGCACTGCCCGCGGACAGGTCCACCGTCGCAGAGGCGACTCCCGGCACCGAGGTCAACGCCTGCGTTACCCGGTGGGCGCAACTCGAGCAGTCCATGCCTCCGACGCGCAATGTCGTCGAGTTTCCGGCGGTGGATGACACCGGGGTTGGTGGCGCGGAACGGGGCCGAAAGCTGATCGGTGAACCACTCATGGATCCATCTTCGGCTCTTGGACCCCTTCGAGCAACCGTGCAGACATCCGGCGGATGCGGCATCAGGCCCTCCCTTATTTTCGCGACTCGTCTCCGCGGGGCCGCTGCTTGGCGTGCCTTCGTTCGAACGGTAGAACGGGTGGGTGCCTGATGTGTCGTCCGAGTCCCTTCTGTCTGCGCTGAAGCGAGTGTACGGCTACACCGCGTTCCGGCCGCTGCAGGAGGAGATCATTCGGGATGTCCTCGCCGGCAGGGATGTTTTCGCGCTGTTGCCCACCGGGGGCGGCAAGTCGCTCTGCTTCCAGCTGCCGGCGCTGGTGCGTCCGGGACTGACGGTGGTGATCTCTCCGCTGATCGCGTTGATGAAGGACCAGGTGGACGCCCTGCGGTCCAACGGTGTCGCGGCCACATTCCTGAATTCCTCGCTGGCCGAGGAGGACCGTCGAGAGCGCTGGCGTGGTCTGAATGCACGGGAGTACAAATTGCTATACCTCGCCCCGGAACGTCTGCTCGCCGGGACCTTGCTGGAGGATCTCAATCGCTGGGGCGTGTGCGCCGTAGCGGTGGACGAGGCGCATTGCATCAGCGAGTGGGGGCACGATTTCCGTCCGGAGTACCGCCAGCTGAAGACCCTTCGCGAACGGCTTTCGGATGTGCCCTTCATGGCCCTCACGGCCACCGCGACGGAACGGGTTCGAAAGGACATTGTCGCCGAGTTGAAGCTCCACGATCCGGCGGTGTATGTGGCGAGTTTCAATCGTCCGAACCTGACCTACCGAGTGGAGCCCAAGACGCGCGCCTATGGCCAGGTCCTGGAATTTCTCCGGGCGCGTCCGGCGGACAGCGGCATCATCTATTGCGCCAGCCGCGCCGGTGCCGATGCCCTGGCGGCGAAGCTGGCGACCGACGGGATCCGTTCCGCGGCGTATCACGCGGGCATGGAGAAGGAGGCGCGGTCCGATACCCAGGAGCGTTTCCTACGCGACGAGGTCCGGGTCGTTTGTGCGACCATCGCGTTCGGCATGGGCATCAACAAACCCAACGTCCGGTTCGTCATCCATCATGACCTGCCCAAGAACATCGAGGGGTATTACCAGGAAACGGGGCGCGCGGGACGGGACGGCCTTCCGGGCGAGTGCATGCTGTTGTACAGCGCCGGTGACGTCATGAAGCAGCGCCGGTTCATCGACGAGAAACCGGATCCGAACGAAAAGCGCATCGCCACCGAACAGTTGCAGACGATGGTGCATTACGCCGAATGCGGTGAATGCCGGAGGGTCACGCTGCTGGATTACTTCGGGGAGGAGTTTCCCTCCGACAATTGCGGGGCCTGCGACAACTGCCTGAGTCCCCGGGCGACGTTCGATGGCACCGTGTCCGCCCAGAAACTCCTGAGCTGCGTGTACCGCATCCGGCAGAAGAGCGGCTTCACCGTGGGGTTGAATCATGTCCTCGCCGTTCTCACGGGAAGCGACAGCGAGATGGTGCGCCAGTGGGGCCACCAGGAGCTCACCACCTTCGGCATCGGGACCGAGCACTCCCGCAATGAATGGGCCGCGTTTGCCCGGGAACTCATGCGCCAGGGTCTTCTCGCCCAGGCCTCGGGGGGATTTCCCACGGTGGATCTCACCCCGGAGGGCATGGCGGCGCTCCGGGATCGGCGGAAGATCACGCTGACCCGTCCACGCGAGGCGCCGCGCCCGTCCTCCTCCCGTCCGGGAACGATCGCCTGCGACGAGCTGCTCTTCGAAAAGCTCCGCCGCCTGCGCAAGGAACTCGCCGACCGGGATGGGGTGCCGCCCTACATCGTATTTGGCGATACCTCACTGCGGTTCATGGCCAGGAACTATCCGGTCACCGAAGCCGAGTTCAGTGCCATCACGGGGGTTGGGGCCACCAAGCTTCGGAACTACGGGGAACCGTTCCTTACCGAGATCCAGGCCCACATGCGGGCCAATCCGCGGCAGGTCTTCGGCGATGATCCGGCCCTGGTCGCTCCGGTGGCCCCCCGGAAATCCAAAGGGGAATTGCTCACCGAGACTGTTCTTGAAAGCGTCCGGCTCTATCGCTCCGGATCGGACCTCGACGGCATAGCCCGGACGCGCGGATTGGCGGCGAGCACCGTGTCCGGACATCTGGCGAGTGCGCTGGAAGCGGGAGAGCGGCTGGATCCGGGCCACGCCTTCAGCCCGGGGGAGACGGCGGCGATGACCGCTGCCTTCGAGAAGAGCGGGTGGTCCACCCTCAGTGGCGCCCACGAGGTGCTGGGGGGACGGGTGGATTACGCGCGGCTCCGTCTTTTCCGCGCTTTCCGTCAGGCCTCACGATAGGCGTGGCCGGCGTCAATCCGGTTGCTTTCGATACGCTCCCGACGCATCCCTGTGGGGTGATTCTGCGACGTTGCCACCGGCTGCTTCCGTTCCTGGCTGCCGGCGCCTGCCTGCTGTTCCCGGCTTCCCAGGCGGCGGCGGCGCCGGCTGGGATTCCGGATCCGTTGTACGAGCTTCGACCGGGAACGCCCGATGGACTGGGGAAATGGTTTCTCGGTCGGGAGATCGCCCATTACATGAGCCACCAGGGGGCGGATTGGCTGGAGCGCCCGGAGCGTGAGGAGGAGGAGAGGACGTCGCGGGTGCTCCCGGCGCTGGCGTTAAAGCCCGGGGACCGCGTGGCCGATGTGGGGGCCGGCAGCGGTTATTTTTCGTGGCGCCTGGCAAAGGTCGTGGGACCGACGGGCACCGTATATGCCAACGACATCCAGCCGGAGATGCTGGCCATCCTGTCCACGAATGTTGCGGCCCGGGGTGTGAGCAACGTCGTTCCCGTCCTAGGAACGCTGACGGATCCACGCCTTCCCACCAACGCGCTCGATCTCGTGCTTATGGTCGATGTCTACCATGAGTTTGATCATCCCTATGAGATGATGCAGGGTATTGTGCGCTCCCTGAAGCCGGGTGGGCGCGTGGTGCTGGTGGAATATCGCGGCGAGGAGAAGTGGGTTCCCATCAAACCGCTACACAAGATGACCGAGGCGCAGGTGAAGACGGAATTGGCGCTTCACCCACTGGATTGGGTCGAAACCCTCAAGGTGCTTCCACGCCAGCACATCCTGGTGTTCCGGCGTCGGGCGGAGTGAGCGGACCCGGCGGGAGGTTTAATTGCCTTGCTTCCGAAGCCGAAGGCCGAGCGCGATGGCTCCGGTCCCCAGCAGCGTCCAAGTCGCGGGTTCCGGAACGGAGTTGGCGGAGAATTGAAGGCCGTCCAGCACCAGCGTTCCGTGTTGGGTGTCCCCGGGCAGGACAGTGAAGCGAAGATCGACCTCCTTGCCGGCATAGGGGGACAGGTCCACTCCGAAGGTCTTGGAAGGTGGCGCTGTACCCCGGTCATTCTGAGCCAACTCCCACACGGGGGCGGCGACGCCATTGAGGCTCACCGTGAACGGGGAGTTTCCCGTGATGGCTTCGAACTGGAGGCTTTGCATGCCCACGGGGACCGTGCCGGTCTGGGCCAGGGTCGTGGGGACAATGGGTCCGCCGCCGAGTTGGACCCCCGCTTGGAGGAATGCGCTTTGGGTCCCCTGCAGGATCTGCGAGGAGAAATTCAAGGGACCGGAGACGCGTGTCGTGAACAGGCTGATGCCGGCGGAATCGAGGAAGATGTTGTTGATGGAAACCGCGGTCTCGGGCTGGTCGCCATTGTAGCCGCTCCAGCCGATCATCACCCGGGAGATGGGGTGCCTATCCCAGGGATCCCCCGGCACCGGGCTGCTCGGCAGTGAACTTTCAAAATTCAGATTCACGAAGGATCCCGCGACGGCGGGGGTCATTCCGCACACCAGGAGGAGCATTGTTCGGGGGAGGCTCATGGGGTGGTGATCTCAGGTTCCTCTGGAGTTCGCAAGCGTTATGGGACGCTTGCACCGAAATCAACTCCGGGCAGTCGCTGGACTCCGCCACACGTAGCGGCCCATCAACACGCCGAGGGTCGCCGTCAGGGGAATGGCCAGGAGTCCGCCGAGGATGCCACCCATGAGGGTCGTGCCCACCATCAGGGCCACGATCACCGTCAGCGGATGCAGTCCCACGCGGTCGCCAATGATCCGCGGCTGCAGGACGAATCCTTCCGCGGCCTGCACCACGGCGAACACCGCGAGCACCGACAGCGGCAACCGCCAGCCTTCGAATTGCACGATGGCAATGATCAGGGCCGTGCCGCAGGTGAGCGCCGCCCCGAGGAAGGGGATGATGGTCACGAAGCTCGCCATGAACCCAAGCAGGAGCGCATAGGGAAGTCCGATCAGCCCGAAACCAATCGCGTACAGCACGCCGTCGCACATCGCCACCAGCACCTGTCCGCGGAAAAACACGATGAGCGCGTCATTGATGCTGCGGAGCACAAAGACCACCTCGGACTTCACCTTCGGATCGGCCACCGGAAGATAGTCGGTCCAGGACCGGGCAATTCTCGGTTCCTCCAACAGGAAGAAGAAGGCATAGACCGGAACCAGGAAGAGTCCGGCGAGGATTCCCAGCCACGCGGCCACGCGGCCCAGTTTGCCCAATCCCCAATGGACCAGGTCGGGCGTGACCGTGGCGACCCAGGAACCGACGGATTGCAACGCCCGGGGATCCAGGGCGCGGACCCAGAAAGGGGAATCAGGTCCGGATGCCGGCAGCAGTTCGATCAGGTTGGTCAGGGATCCTGTCGCCGGCGCATTGGTGGCGTTCGGGAGCAGGACGACGGGGGAACCGTTCGTTCCGTGGGTGGGTATCGCGGGCCGATTGGATCCGGACCCGGCCAGCGTCTCCCGGAAAGAATCCAGGCGGTGCTGCCAGTCCGCCGGCAGCAGGCGCATCAACGAAGCGGGGGGCCGCTCGATCCACTGCTCCACCTTGACGCGGATGCGGCCGGCGTAGGCGGGAACCTGCGTGGCGAGGTCCCGCGCTTCGATCAGGACGCGCGGCACGACGCTTCCGAGCACCCCGAGCAGGAAGAGCACGACCACGAGGAACACCAGGCACACCCCGCGCAGTCGCGGGACGCCGCGGCGTTCCAGCCATTGGACAACCGGGGACAGCAAATAGGCGAGGACGACTCCGATCGCCAGCGGCCAGATGACCGGCGATAGCACCTGGACTAGGCGGGATAATCCGAACAACAACAGCGCCAGAATCGCTAGGGACAAGGCGACAGCGAAGGTTGTCAGGGAAAACCAGATTGCCCTGGCCTGGCGTTGGGTTGGAGGCGGGAAGTCCACGAAGCGGCGTGTTCAGGACCTTCCGAGGGACCGCGACTTGTCCGCTGCGGCACGAACGGCACCGATCAGCGTTCCGCGGAGGCCGCCCTGTTCGAGGAGGTGGACGCCTTCGATGGTCGTACCGCCGGGACTGCAGACGGCATCCTTCAACACGCCGGGGTGTTGTCCCGTCTCGATCACCATCTTCGCGGCACCCAGCAGCGTCTGCGCCGCCAGGTTCTGGGCGATGTCCCGGGGCAGTCCGGCCGCTACACCGCCGTCCGCGAGCGCCTCGATCATGAGAAAGGCGTAGGCCGGGCCGCTGCCGCTGAGCCCTGTCACGGCGTCCAGCAACGATTCCTTCACCCGATAGGCGATGCCCACGCTTCCGAACAATCGCTGGACGAGTTCGGCGTCGGGCGGGGTGGCCGCTGCTCCGCAGGCGTAGGCGGACGCGGAGGCGCCGACGAGGGCCGGCGTGTTGGGCATCACCCGGACGCAGCGGAGTCCGGCGGCTGCCGATTCCATTCTTGCCAGCGGAACGCCGGCGGCGATGGAAATCAGGAGGTGCCGCTTCGGGTCCAGTTGGGGGCCCAGTTCCTGGAGCACGCCGCCCACCTGGTCCGGTTTCACCGCAAGGATCAGGATGTCCGCCTCTGCGGCGACCTCGCGGTTGATGGTCCGGATCCCGGCACCGGTTGCGGTGGCGAAGGCATCGCGTGCCGCCGGGAACGGATCACTGGCGAACAGGCGATCCGGTGTCGTCAGTCCGGCTTGAAGAAAGCCCCGGGCAAGGGCGGTGGCCATCTTTCCGGCGCCAAGAAAGCCAAGCGTGGGTGACGACATGGCGCGCGTTGTAGCAGCGCCGGTACGCCGGGGCGATGGGAAAGCGACGCCGGAGATTCCTGCCCGCGGATCCGGGTCAGACGTTCTTCAGTTCGCCGGTGCTGTCGCCCAGTTGCTGCACCGAGATTTCCATCCGGTTCAGCAGCGACAGCCACAGGTTGTTGAGCGGCGTTTCGCCCGGATACACGGTGTGGCGGCCCGGATTCAGCGTGCCGCAGCCGCGTCCGGCGAGCAGGATCGGCAGGTCATCGTGGTTGTGGGCGTTGCCGTCCGAATTCCCGCTGCCGTACACGAGCATGGAATGGTCGAGCAGCGTGCCGTCGCCTTCCTTCACGGACTTCATGCGATCGAGAAGGTAGGCGAGTTGGGTGGCGTGGAACCGGTTGATCCTGGCGATCTTCGCCTTTTTCTCGGCATTGTTGCCGTGATGCGAGAGATCGTGGTGGCCCTCGCTGACCCCGATGAACGGGTAGGGTTTGCCGCTGCCCTCATTGGCGAGGACGAAGGTGCACACGCGGGTGCTGTCGGTCTGGAACGCGAGAACCATGAGGTCGGCCATCAGGCGGATGTGTTCCTCATAACTGCCCGGGATTCCCGCGGGCTGGGTGACCCCTTCGGGAATGGACGGGTCGGGAAGGTGGGCGGCCCGTTCGATGCGCCGTTCGAGGTCGCGGACGGCCGAGAAGTATTCGTCGAGCTTGCGCTGGTCGCCCTTGCCAATTCGTCCGTTGAGGTCGGCGAAGTCGTCCTTCACGAGGTCCAGCACGCTTTTCCGGCGTGCATCGCGACGTTCGCGCTCCTCGCGGGAGCCGGATCCGAACAGGCGTTCGAAGACGAGCTTGGGATTGACCTCCTTGGGCAGCGGTTGCGTCGCGGAACGCCAGGCCATGGTGGAGGAATAGACGCAGCTGTATCCGGAATCGCAGTTTCCGGCCATGGAGCCTGCCTCCGTGCCGATTTCCAAAGATGCGAGCCGGGTGTTTTCCCCAAGCCGGGCGGCAGCCACCTGGTCCACGGAAATGCCGGCGCGGATATCGGTGCCGTCCGTCTTGCGGGGCTGGACACCGGTGAGGAAGGCGGAGAGCGCCCGGGCGTGGTCCCCACCCCCGTCCCCGTTGGCCCGGGCCTTGTCCGCGGTGAGTCCGGTCAAAATGGAAAAGTCGCCCCGGTGCGCGGCCAATGGCTCCAGGATCGACGGCAGGGTCTCGGGCAGCGGCCCGGCGGAGCCCGGCTTCCAATCGGCCATGTTGATCCCGTTGGGCACATACAGGAACGCCATGCGGTTGGGGGCGGCCTGGGCGGACGGGGTGTTGCCTCCGGCCCAGGAAGTCAGGGGTCCCATGGCGTCCAACCAGGGCAGGGCGAGGGTCGTGCCGAGGCCGCGCAGCAGGGTGCGCCGCGAAAGGGTGATCGGTTTGCTCATGGGATGCTGCGTGCTCTGACTTTGGTCTCTGAAATTCGATCCGCCGGGTCCGGTCCCTTCAGGAGCCGCCCTTCGGCGTCTCCTCCTTCGGGGCCGCTTCCGCGGCCGTTGCGGATGCCAGACCCCGCCGCAACCGGAACGGGTCGCTTTGCGCGATGGACACCACCAGCGAGGAGAATCGGTACTCCGATCGGGCCACTTCGGCGAGAATCTTTCTCAGGGCCCGCTCGTCATAGTATTCGAGTCCCCGGCCAAGCCCATAGGTCATCAGTTTCTCGGCCACGTTTCGTGCGACGAGATCCTTCTTGTCCCGGAGTATCCGGCGGAGATCCGCGGCGCCCTGGAAGGTTTTGCCATCCGGAAGCGTGCCCGAAGGATCAATGGCGCCATCGGCATCCCGTTCCCGGAATCCGCCGATGGCATCGAAGTTCTCGAAGGCGAATCCCAGAGCGTCCATCTGCTGGTGACAATTGGCGCAGCTGGGATTGGTCCGGTGCTGTTCCATTCGTTGGCGCAGGGTACCCGTCAGTTCCTTCTGGGCCTCCAATTGTGGAACATTGGGCGGCGGAGGCGGGGGCGGAGTTCCAAGGATCTGCTCCAACACCCATTTTCCCCGCTTCACCGGGGAGGTCCGTGTCGGATTAGACGTCGCTGTCAGGATGCTTGCCTGGGTCAGTAATCCGCCGCGCTTCCGGTCGGGAAGGCTGACCCGGACGTATTCCCCGTTACGGCGCCGATCGCCCCGGCGACCGCCCTGCGGCTCGGAGCCTGGAAACGCTTCGGCTTCGAGGCCGTAATGACGGGCAAGGGGCCGGTTGACGTAGGTGAAGTCGGCATCCACTAGGTCCAACAGGCTTCGGTCGTCGCGCACGATTTCCCCCAGGAACAACTCGGTTTCACGAAGCATTGACTTGCGGAGGGTCTCGTCGAAGGCGGGGAAGAGCTTCGAATCCGGCTGGAAGGTGGCGAGCCGCTGGAGTTGTAGCCACTGCATGCCGAAGTTTTGAACCAGGGCGGCCGACTTTGGGTCCCGCAGCATGCGACGCACCTGTGCATCCAGCTGGCTGCCCAACTGGCCCGAGGAGGCGAGGTGAAGCAGTTCCTCGTCGGGCATCGTGCTCCAAAGGAAGTAACTCAGGCGTGACGCGAGCTGGAATTCGTCGAGGGGCTGCGGGGTCGCGGACTTCGGCCGATCATCCAGCTCCACGCGGAACAGAAACTTGGGTGAGACCAGAGACGCGCGGATCAGCGCCTGCAACCCCGCCTCGAATCGCCCCTCGCCGGCGTTGCGACCCTCGACAAAGACGCGGGTGTAACGGTCGACCTCCGCGGGCGTGGGGGGGCGCCGGAAGGCCCGGGTGAGATACCACAGGACCAAGTCCCCGGTCTGCTGCTCCTCCCCGGCCTCCGGGGAGATGCTTGCGACCCGCTTCATGAACCGCGTCCGGGTATCCTTGGGGCCGATGACCTTGAACTCGTTGACGTACAGGGTGCGTCCCAGGGCGTTGGTGTCCCGGTTGTCCCATCGGGCGCTGAACCGGTGGTCCCCCGCCGGGAGGTCGAGGGTTACTTCGAAGGATTCCCACTGTTTCGGGACGTTGGTGACGACCGTGGTCAGGACTTCCTGGTCATCCACCCGCAATGTCATCCTCACAGGATCGCCCGACGGGGAGTTGGACGCGCCGGCCCGGACCCGGAATCGGTACGAACCGGTTTCCTTCAAGGTGTGCCGGACGAACAACTCGGGGATGGCGTTGGTCACCGGACGGGTACCGTCTTCGGACCCGTACCCGCCTGGTTCGAGGAAAATGGAAAAGGTGGTGCGCTCCGGCGGCTTGGGCAGCTGCAGCACCACGGCCCGCTCCGCGATGCCGTCCGCGGCATCCAGATAGCGCTCCAGGTGGACGGGCGAGACACTCAGGACGTCGCCGATGTTGTCGAAGCCGTGTCCGATATCGTCCGCGGGGAAGTTCTCCGACGCATTGAAATCTACATCGAGAAGGTCCCGGACGGTGTTGTTGTATTCGGTGCGGTTCAACCGGCGCGCGGTGACGCGGCCGGGGTCCGGAGGCAGTTTGGCCTCGGCGGCGGCGATGGCGTCGTCCATCGCCTGGTTGAACGTCGCGATCTCGTCCGGGGTGGGTTGGACCGGATGTTTCGCCGGCGGCATTTCACCCGTGTTCACCTGATGGAGCACACCCCGCCACAGTTTGAGGTCGGGCAGCAGCCGTTGATCATCGCGGATCTGCTTCAGGTTGAGGTCCCCCTTGGTCTTCTTCCCCCCGTGGCACTCGTAACAATTCTTTTCGAGGAACGGGAGCACCCGTTCCTCAAACGGGCCCGCCGCTGCCAGGCAGGAAAACGAAAGCGCCACGACCCCGGCGGTCCGCCCGAGTTTCAACCATGCTGGCCTTGTTACGCGCACGTGGAAAATCCGGACTCTCCGGAGCCGGCATTATTCAGGGGGAGTTTTTGGGGGGCGGACTTGGGGCGCCCAATCCACGGGGACGGAGGCGGTAGAATCCCGCATCGTCCGGGACAACGTGCTGCAGGACGGATGATTCGGAGCTAGTCCTTCCGATCGCGGACACCGGCTTCCATTGGGCCTTGGAACCCAGAATTGGGGAGAATTCCAGACCTGAGGCGTCCGAGGCCACGGGCAGGTGAATCTCGTTGAGATTCCCCGACCTGGAAATCCAGGGCAGGGATCGCAGGGACGCGACCCCGGAGGGACTGAAGACCCGAAGAGCCCGGATTCCCCCACCGATTCCGTCTGCCGCTATGAGGCGGATCCGATGCGGTCCGTCGTTCAGTCCGATGGCGATGGAATCGGAAACTTCCCGGAGGGGTTCGGCAACGTTTACGGGGCGGAGTTCCTGACGGAATTGCCGCACGGTCCGCCAGGTGGCCTGATAGCCCGGTGGGGGCACGCCTCCGCTGAAGTTCACCGCGATGCCCAGATTCCAGTCGGCGGGATCGATGACAACGCGTCCTGAATTGGATGTGAACCGCGTTTGATTGGTTCCGGTGCCGTCGTATCCCGTCACCGAACCGCTGACCTCGAAGGTGAAGCGCTCACCCCGGGGACTCATTTCGAGCGGCCGTACCGTCCACTCCTCATCGACGAGCGGCACAAGATGCTTCACCCAGAGAATGGCCGGCCAGGTGAAGAAGTGGACTGGTGAGACCCGGGTTGTGCCGTAGAGTTCGGAAAATGTCGCGGGATCCCTTCCATCAATTTCCACTCGAAGAGGGCCTGCCGCCGTGTGGTCGTAAATCGCGGAGATCTGGCTGCCCGTGAATTCCGCCTCCAGAACCCCGGAATCCCATCGGAAGGACTCCCCGAGAGACAGGGTCGCCACGGTTTGGTTTTCATAAGGATCCATGGCGGGTTGGAATTCTCGTGGTTCGAGATGGCGCATGATCAGATCGGCGAGGAGTTTGTTTCCGTCCGCATTGAGATGGATGTCGGTGAGCAGGGGTCGCTCCGAGATGCCATTGGTCAGCAGATACCGTTTCCACTCGCTTCGGACCGGGACGAAGCAGGCGCCATATTGTTTCGCGAGCCGGGGCATCCAAACGTAATTCCGATACGGCCAGAAGTCGTTTTCCGGGACCTTCGCGGGATCGGTTTCTTCGTGGACCCAGTTTGTGTCGTAAATGTGGTCCCCTTGGAGAAGAATCTCGGACGTCGTCTGGGACCGAATCGTGCTCAGGAACTGATCCATTCCGGCCTCATATCCATAGGCCTGGAAAATGATCAGGTCCGGTTGGAACGGAATGACATCGACGTGCGCCGCCCGGGCGAGGGCGGCTGCCTGCATCCCGGAGATGGCGCGGTTTTCGATGGTCAGGTCCGCATGGGGATACGTCATGCGAAGAAAGCTGGCGACCTCCGTCCACCACGCCTGCTGGCTGATGGATTGGCCATAGAACAGCACGCGGACCGGGTTTCGGTGTTCAGGGCTGCTGGTCCTCAACAAGGTCAGCGTGCGTTTGAGATGTTGCAGTTGATCCGGCTTCGGCTCAAACGGGGGCTGGATCAGGAGTTCGGCCCGGGTGCCAACGCTGGCCAGCAGGAGGACTCCTGCCAGAATTCGATACTTGGACCGGAGAACGTGCCGGAGATGGGTCACGCTCCAATCGTCCCTGGACTCGAGAATGGCACAAGTCCCAACCTCAGATTCGCCCGGGGAGTATTGCGGAAAAAAAAGCCGCCCCCTGAATCCGGGGGCGGCATTGACCGGGGGTATTCCCGTGTTCAGCCTGCGATGGTGCGTCCACCAGCATCGTGGATCTGCCCGGCGAGGTTCTGAATCTGGGTACGCGCCTTCGCGTCGCTGATTTGATCCGCCAGGTGGAAGATTGCCACCGAGACGAGGACGTCCCGGAGGCCGCGGGGCCGGGGAGGGAATCTCCTCGGCGGCGGCGTTCCGCACCAGTCGTCGATTTCGTTCATCAATTGGCTCAAGGCCCCGAACTGCACCCGTTTGAACTTTTCCATAGTCTTCCGATGTTGTTGTCGGTTCCACGTCCGGGTTGGAGGACGCGGGAGGCGGGATGCTGGATTCCAACTCTCGCCTTACTCAAAAAACGGGCTGTCAGGTGGGAATCTTCCGCTTTTTCGCGATGCCGGCCCAGCGCATCGCCCTCGCACCGGGTGCGGATCTGGGAAATGATCCCCGAAGGGCAATTGCCCCGGATCCTGAATGAGTCGTCTTCGTCATCGCGAGCTCCTGTTGTCCCTCAAGTACTCCACGATCGAGGCGAGTTTCAGCGTGCCGATGTTGAACCTCACCATGCCCAGCTTTCCCTTTGTGATCGCCTTTGCCATCACGGGCCTGGGATTCGGCCCCGCGGCGGTCGGACTGATGGCTGCGCTGCCGCATGCCTGCAATCTTGTTCAACCTCCCCTGGCCACGTGGCTGCGGCGGCGGATGTCGCTGTACCAGATCATGTCGCTGTCATTCCTGCTTAGTGCGGCACCCTGGGGACTCGTGGCCGGCCTTCCGCTCCTGACCGAGCAGAAACGGGGCTGGGCCTTTGCGGGACTTCTGACCCTGGCCACGCTGGCCAACAGCCTGGGGTCCGTGTCATGGTCGGCGGCGATCGCGCAATTGGTCCCGCCGCGCCTGAGTGGACAGTACTTCGGCCGGCGGAATCTGATCTTTGGATTCTGGACGCTCCTGACTGTCATCATCGCGAGCCGGCTTGCCGACCGGGGTCACAGCTCGCTGGTCACCTTTGGATGGATCTTTGCGGTGGCCGGCCTGGCACGGTTGATTGGATTCCTCTTTTTGACCCGGATGAGGTTTCCCTCGGAGGTGATGAACCGGGAGAAGAACCCTCCCGATCTCGGGGAAATCCGGCAGCCGCTCGGGAACTCGAATTACCTCCGTCTCGTGCTCTTCATCGGTGTCTGGGGATTCCTTCTGAATCTCGGGCAGCCGTTCTACACCGGATTCCTGATTGAGGGACTCCACCGGCCGGTGGCGGATGTGGGTCTCCTCACAGCGGTCGCCGGTGTGGGCGGATTGCTGACGCTGCGCGGATGGGGCCGCGTCTGCGACCGCTTTGGAAGCAAACCGGTCCTCTACGTGTGCTCCCTCGTCTGGGCGCTGACGTCCCTCGGATGTTGGGCGTTGGCGGGCGAGCGGTTCTTCTGGCACCTCGCCTTCTGCTACCTGGTGGTGGGGGCCACCACGGCCGGGTTCCAGCTCTGCCAGTTCAACCTCATGCTGAAGCTTTCACCCGCCAACAAGGCACCCTACGTCGCCGTGTTCCTGGCGCTGACCAGCCTGCTGACCGCATTTGGTCCGCTGTTGGGAGGCGCCCTGCTGCGGTGGCTCCCGGATGAATTCGGATCGTTTCTCGGGCAGCCGATCCGGGATTACCATCTGCTCATCTCGTTCTCCATGATCGGGTGTCTTCTCAGCGTTCACCTCCTCGACTTCGTTCGGGAAGAGCAGGCGCACGCCCCGGAGGACGTCTGGCGTACGCTTCGGCGGATGAGTCCGTTCAATCCGATGCTCACCCTGACCAGCGCGGCTCAAATCGTTCTGACGCCGGGCGGATTGATCGGCCTGACCCGGACGTCGATCCGGCAACTGCGCCGCCATGCCCATCGGATGACCGATGTCGGCGGCGAAATCGTTTCGGGTGGAAGGGACGTCCTGACCGCTCCCTTCCGGGGAGATCGCACAGGCTCAGGACCCAAGGACCCGCCATGGAATTGAATGCCGCGTTCTGTGACCACCGGAGCGGCCGTACCTTCAACGGTCCGATGGGCTCCCGTTGCTGGTTTCATCCTGGGGCTGCGGTTGGGCCTCGCGGAACCAATCGACAAACAGCTCTTCCAGGGTGAGCGGGAATACATAGACCCGGGCCCCGGGCAGGTTCCGAATGCCGTCCAGTTGGGTGTCGTCCGTGACGCGGGCCAGGGCCGTCACCACGGGCCCAAGGGCCGTCGAGCGCAGGGCACCCGGAATCGCGAAGTCTCGAGGAGAGGTGTCCCCGGCAAACACCACCTGCACCCGGCGCATCGTGCGCTGCCAGTCCTCCACCGCTCCCTCCGCGACCACGTGTCCGTGGTCCATGATGCCCACCCGGGTGGCGAGACGCTCCAGGTCTCCGAGCAGGTGGGTGGACAGCAGGATCGTGCATCCGTCGCCATGCAGGAGCGCGTCAATCAGGCATTGGTTCAATTCGCGGCGCGCAATCGGATCGAGTCCTGCCGCCGGTTCGTCCAGGAGGATCACTTCCGGCCGCGCCGCCAGCGCCAGCGCGAGGGCTGCGAGTCGCTGGTTGCCACCGGAGAGCCGGGAGATCGGAGTGTCCCACGGAAGATCCCAGCCCCGTGCAAGGGAACGCAAATGGGCGGAATCCCAGCGATCGTAGAAGTGGCCGGTGTACCGGTTGAGATCCTCCAGGGACATCCAGTCTGGGAGTTGCTGGCTCTGCGAGAGGTAGGCGATGCGTTGGCGGTGTTCCCGGGAGGCATCCCACAGGCTGCGTCCAAGAATCCGTGCCTCGCCGCGGTCCGGATGCAGGAGCCCCATCAGCAGCCGCAACGCGGTCGTCTTGCCGGCCCCGTTGCGTCCGATCAGCCCATAGACCTCACCGGTTTCGACCTGGAGGTGAAGTCCGTTGACCGCGACGGCGCCGCTTCGAAACGACTTCCCGAGACCCCGGGCGTAGATGACGGGCTCCATGACGGCCCTGCGTCAATGGCCGCCGGCCATCACCGCGAATTTGACCGGCTCCGACTCGCCACCGCGCACGGGTCCCAGCGCGCTGAGTTCCTCCCGGACAACCGTGATCACCTTGGGAGTGGGCACGTGCAACTGGGTGGCCTCCACCGCGAGCTGCTTGGCGGAACGCCGCAGCGCACCCTCCTGCTCCGCCTGCGTCAGCGACGGCGCGGCCGGGGCAATGAACGCCCCCTTGCCGTGGCGCTTTTCGATGACGCCTTCGCGCTCCAGTTCCGTGTACGCCTTCACCACCGTGGTCGGATTCACCGCCAACGCGGCCGCCAGTTCGCGAATCGACGGGATCTGGTCCCCGGGACGCAAGGTTGCCCCGGCCACGTAGTATTTGATCTGGTCCATCATCTGCCGGTACACCGGCACTCCCGAGCGTTCGTCAATGTGGAGATGCAGTTTGGGGACCATAACGTCTTGCTGTTCGCGGTGTTGGATAACACCCAAACAGGAGCTGTCAATCTCGGATCCAGGCTTTTCCGGAGCGGCGGAAGCCGGGTCACCAAGCGTGTTCCGAACTCGCGGCGCGGTCGAGGTGGGTGTAGCCGCCAT
>JAXMHR010000025.1:0-66888 GCA_046346705.1 Verrucomicrobiota bacterium
GACTATCGCAGGACCGTATCAGATGTCATGAGGACGCGATCCGCCAACCCAAATCAGCGCTGGCCGGATCCCGCCCTGTCTTGTGCGTCCGTTTTTACGGGTCGCTGCGGCCTTGTCATGGTTTCCCTGTTGGCCGCCGCTGCGCTCCAAGCCCAGAGCCCGGCGCCGTTGACCAATATCATTGCCATCAAGGCGCTGTCGGTGGAGGACGCGATGAAGAAACTCCCCGTCCGTTTGCGAGCCGTGACCACCTCGGTCAATCCCGCGGTTCAGGACGCCTTCATCCAGGACGAAACCGGCGCCGTTTACCTCGAGGTCGGAAGACTGACGTCCTCACTCCACATCGGCGACCTGGTCGAGGTCACCGGCGTAACCGACCCCGGCGGGTTCGCCCCCGTGGTGATCCCCGGTTCCATTCGCGTCCTGGGAACCGCCCCACTTCCGCCCCCGCGTCCGGCCACGGCCCGCTCGCTGGCTGGCGGACGCCTTGACGCGGAACGCGTGGTGTTCGAAGGAACCATCCGCACAATTCAGGCGGCGGAGGACGGCACGCTCGACCTGACCGTCAACCTGCCCGATGGACCGGTCCTTGTTGACGTTTACGGCCGCTCCCGAAATGCCGTCCCGGCACGGGCCCGCGGCGCCCGAATCCGGATCAGCGGCGTCGTCACTCCGGGATTCAACGAGGTCCGGCAGGCCACGTTCGCACGCGTAACGGTGACGCCCGCGGACGAGTTTCAGATTCTGGAACCGGGGCCGGACAATCCCGACGACATCCCGGCCACCCGCATCGCGGATCTGATGCGGTACGATCCAATGCGATCCGAGGATCAGATCACGCGAATCGTCGGAACGGTCACTGCCGTCCTGAACCCACGGTCGTTCTTCGTTCAGGACGAATCCGGGGGCGTCCTCGTCCGAAGCTCCACCCCATCCCATCTGAAAACCGGGGACCGCATCGAACTGATCGGCGCGCCCCGCGTGGAGAACGTCACCGTGATCTTCGCCGCGGACGAATTCCGCGAACTGGGCCGGGGTGTCCTCCCGAGTCCCGTCGAAGTCTCACCCGAAAGCTACACCGAACAGCGGTTTGATCTCCGCCGCGTCACGCTGGACGGCCGGGTGCTGGCCGTGCGGCACTCCTTCGCCCTCGGCCGGACGGAAGTCGTCACGGAGTTCGGGCCTGCAGCGATTGTGGCCGACGTGCCCGGCAAGAACCTCTCCCGCCCCTTGCCGGTCGGGTCCAAAATCCGGGTGACCGGGGTTCTGGACAACCATTCCACGGGAGTGCGTGATCATCAGGGAGTCAGTCTTCACCTCTCCGGAGATGACGACGTCACCGTGTTGGAGGCGCCCCCGGCGAATCCAATCCGGGCGCTGCTGATCATCGTCGCCGGCCTCGCCTCGGCGGGGCTGCTTGCCCTCGCCTGGGGATTCACCCTGCGCCGGCGGGTGAACGCCCGCACCGCCGCCTTGTCCGCCGTGAACGTGGAATTGCGCAAGGCCAAGGACGCCGCGGACACCGCCCTTCGCGACCTGAAGGCCCGCGAGGAGGATTTGGAGGCGTTGCTCCGTCGCACCGAACAGCTCGCCAGCCGGGCCGAGGCTGCGAACCGGGCGAAGAGCGAGTTTCTGGCGACGATGAGCCACGAGATCCGTACGCCGATGAACGGAATTCTCGGCATGACCGAACTGCTCCAGCAGTCCCGCCTCGACACCCGACAGCGCGAACTCGCCGACACCATTGGCCGCAGCGGACAGGCCCTCCTCACCATCATCAACGACATCCTCGACTTCTCCAAGATCGAGGCCGGTCGCATGACCCTCCTGGAGGAGGATTTCGAGCTCAAACCCCTCGTCGAGGGCGTCGTCTCCCTCCTCGCCCAATCCGGCCACGGCAAGCCCGTCTCCCTCCTCACCGATTGGGGACAGGACGTCCCCGCCCGCCTTCGCGGGGACCCCGGTCGTCTCCGCCAGGTCCTCCTCAACCTCCTGGGCAACGGACTCAAGTTCACCCAGCAGGGCTCCGTCACCGTTCGGGTTCGCTCCGAACCCCCAGCCTCCCTCCGCTTCGAGATCATCGACACCGGCATTGGCATCCCTTCCGAGAAGGCCGCACTGCTCTTCCAACCCTTCCAGCAACTCGACTCCTCCCACGCTCGACGTCACGACGGCACCGGCCTCGGACTGGCCATCTCCAGAAGGCTCGTCGAACTCATGGGCGGCTCCATGGGCCTCTCCTCCTCCCACGGCTCCGGCTCCTCCTTCTGGTTCCTCCTACCCCTCCGCCTTCCATTCATCCCTTCCCCTTCGTCAGGACTCAGGGTGCTCGTTGTCCGAGATCACGAACTCACCCGGCGGATCTCCACCATTTCCTTGGAGAAACTGGGCTGTATCGCGGAGTCCGCCGGTTCCGGGGCGGAGGCGCTCACCCGGTGTCGCAAGGGTGGCATCGACGCGTTGCTTTTCGACGCCCGCCTTGCCGACATGGAAGGCACCGATCTCGCCGCCAGCGTCCGGGGCTTAAATGGGGCGCCAAACACCACGCCGTCCCCGCGGATCCGCCTGATTGCCCTGGTTGACGACGAGTCCCCGCCCGTCCTCGACCGTCTGTCCGCGTTCGGCATCGACGCGGTGCTCGTCGATCCGCCGCCCCTGGCCCGCCTTCGGGAAGCCCTCTGTCCAACCACGGCCTGACGGCGGAATCCGGGAAAGGTCGCCGGGAAGGAGCAGATTGCCTTCTGCCGCACTTCGGGAAACCGTCGTCACCTCCGTGTCGAGCTCCACTCCACCCACTCCGGTTGCCTCCGGGTCCGCGTCCGGACGCATCCTGGTCGTCCGCGGCGGCGCCCTGGGGGACTTCATTCTCACCCTGCCCGTCCTCGCGGCACTGCGCACCCACTTTCCGGGAAACCGCATCGAAGTGCTCGGATATCCGCAATGGGCGCAACTGGCCGTGGAGACGGGACTCGCCGACGAGGCCCGGTCCATCGAGGCGCGCCCGCTCGCCGGCTTCTTCGCCCGGGGTGGGACATTGGACCCGGGACTTTCGGCATACTTCGGGAGCTTCCACCTGATCGTCAGTTTCCTCTTCGATCCCGACCTGATCTTCCGGGACAATGTCGGCCTCACCTCCCAGGCGGGATTCATCCAAGGACCCCACCGCCCCGATGAGACCCTGCCCGAACACGCCTGCGAACAGCTCCTGCGTCCCTTGCAGCAACTGGCCGTGTTCGACGCCGACGCCGTGCCCCGGCTCCAGCGGGGTCGGGACGGACAGCTTGGAGGCAGCGCGCGATGGATCGCCGTTCACCCCGGTTCCGGAAGCGAGCGTAAAAACTGGCCCGAGGCGTCCTGGCGCGAACTGCTCTCCCGACTCGCGCAGGCTCCTGAAATCCGCCTTCTGCTGATCGGCGGGGAAGCCGAGGGCGAACGACTGCATCGACTCGCAGCCTCGCTGCCTCCGGACCGCGTCGAGATTCTCCGCGCGCGCCCGCTGCCCGAAGTAGCCTCCAGACTCGCCGGGTGCACCGGATTCCTCGGACACGATTCCGGGATCACCCACCTGGCGGCGGCCGTCGGATTGCCCGGGGTGATCCTATGGGGCCCCAGTTGCCTGTCCGTTTGGCGGCCGCGATCCGAACGCATGGCGGTCATCGAGTCGGGAGGGGACCTGGCCACGCTTCCCGTCGAAACCGTGGAAGCCGCCGTTCGCAGGCGCCTCACGGAATGGTGAAGGAACGAACCTGCGCCGGATTGCGTCTTCCGCCCCGGCCGGCCTCGCGCCATCCTCGCCCATCATGCCCCTGAAACTAGGCTTCGTTTCCGCCATCCTCCCCGAGCTCCCGCTCGAACAGGTCCTAACATTTGCAGCGGCCGAGGGGTTCGCCTGCGTCGAGGCGATGTGCTGGCCCACGGGGCGCGCCGAACGGCGCTTCGCCGGAGTCACCCACATCGCCGTCGATGGCTTGACGTCCACCCAGGCCACCGAGATCCGCGCGCAGTGTGAACGTCACGGCGTGGAATTGTCGGCGCTCGGATACTATCCCAACCCGCTGGATCCCGATCCTTCCGCGGCGGCGGCCGCGGTGTCCCACCTCAAAAAGGTGATCCGCGCCGCCGAACGCCTCGGCCTCGGAACCGTGAACACCTTTGTGGGACGCGACTGGACCCGCAGCGTCGACGACAACTGGCCGCGTTTTCTGCGCACCTGGCGCCCCCTCGTCGCCTTCGCCGAGGACCACGGGGTACGAATCGGCATCGAGAACTGCCCCATGCGATTCACCGCCGATGAATGGCCCGGTGGCAAAAACCTGATGACGACCCCGGTGATCTGGCGCCGGGCCTTCCATGACATTCCCTCGCCTTACTTCGGACTGAACTACGACCCGTCGCACTTTGTCCTGCAGCACATGGATCCCGCCTCGCCCCTGAAGGAGTTCCAGGATCGCATCGTTCACCTGCATGCCAAGGACGTGAAGATCCGGCGGGACCGGATCCACGAGGTCGGCGTGTTTGCGCACCCCTTGGAATGGCACCAGCCGCGGATTCCCGGTTACGGGGAAATGGACTGGGGCCGCTTTCTCGGATCGGTGATGGAAACCTCGTATCGAGGACCCGTCTGCATCGAGGTCGAGGACGACACGTTTGGAAAAACGCTGGAGGGACGGAAGGATGCCCTGCGCGTCGCGGGCAATGTCCTGCGGCCGTACCTGCCATCCATCGGAAGGAGTCACTGATTCCGCGCTCGCCGCGGACTCCCAATCCCGGTACTTCCCGCCCGTGCTGCGCCGTGCCGTCCTGCCCTGGTTGACCGCGGCATTCCTGTGTGGATGCACGCCGGGCTCCTTCGTCGCCCACCAACTCATTCGGGCCCCGAATACCTTTCCCCAGGTCGTCGCGCCCGAGCCACGGGTTTACTACACCTTTCCGGACGCCGTCCTGGACACCATTCCCCTTCAACTCGCCACGGTGGGTTCGCCACCCGTGACCCTGGCTTATCGGATCCTGCAGCCCGCCAACTACGCGCTGGAGGCCGTCATCACCAATCACCCGAGTTCCTCCGGTCCCCGCCCCTTTTACCGGTTCCGCGCCACCGTTCCCGGCGCACCCACGCCGTACTCTGATCATCCACGCGGCACCGCCGTGCTCCTCCATGGCTACGGACTCAGCCAGGACTCCATGATCCCCTGGGCCCTCGCGCTGGGGGAGGCCGGATGGCGCTGCATTCTCGTGGACCTGCGCGGACACGGGGACTCGGGCGGCGATCGGATTTATTTCGGGATCCGGGAACCCGCGGATCTCTCGGAACTCCTCTCGGAACTGGAGCGCCGACAACAGGCGTCATGGCCCGTGGACGTGGTCGGAGTCTCCTACGGCGCCGCCGTGGCCCTGAAGTGGAAGCTGGACGAGCCCCGCGTCCGAACCACGGTCGCCATCTCACCCTATGCGCGCCTCGGGGATGCGATCGAGGGACTGCGCCAGGATTATGCCGCCTGGCTGCCGGCCTGGCTCATGCGCGGGGCTTCCCAACGGATGCCGGCGCTGGTCGGCGCCGGGGATCAAGGACTGGATCCGGTGGACTGGATGCGCCGGCATCCGGAAACTGTTCTGCTCGTCGCAGGAAGCGATGACGACGTCGCACCGCCCAGCGCCGTGCGGAGCATCCTGAACGCCGCGGCTCCCGGGTCCTCCTTCGTGGAGGTGGATGGCGTGAGCCACGAGATTCTCCCCTTCCGTTTCGACGCCCTCCGTCAGCCCATCACGGATCATCTCAGGAACGGCGCGTCGCACTAACGCGGCCTTCATAAATCCGGCGCAAGGTTTCTGGTGGGGCTCCCATCCAATAGCGCAGGGTGACGTGGGCCATGAGCAGGTACGTGCGCAACGGTCCCCGGGCACGGAACCGTCGGGCGGAGGTCGAGACGGTCGCCCGCGCCAACACCAGCCGTCCCCGGCGGCGCAGCGCCGCGCATAGCCGATGCTCCTCCATCAGGGGCACGTCCGGCACGCCACCCAACTGCCGGAGCACCCCGTTGCGGACGAAGATCGCCTGATCACCGTAGGCAAATTGGAAGCACGACATTCTCATCCGGCAGCGCCAGCGCGAGCCGCGCGTCAGCCAGGGCGGATCTCGAAGAACTTTTTGAAACGCGCCGGCCACCACGTCCGGGGATTGCAACGCCCGCGAAATGGCCGTCCCGGCATTCTTCGGCAGCCAGGTATCCGCATGAAGCAGGACGACCACATCCCCGACGGTCCCCTCGGCTCCCCGCCGCAGCTGACCGCCCCGCCCGGGAGGCCCGGTGACCCACCGGGCACCGGCTTGCGCGGCGATGGAGGCCGTGTCGTCCGTGCTTCCCCCGTCACTGACCACGATCTCCACCACCTCCGGAACCGCCGCGCAATGGCGCAGGGTTTCCGGAAGTTCCTCCGCCTCGTTCAGTGTGGGGATGACGACGGAGATCGTCATCGTCGGGCGGCGCCGGTCAGAACCGCGCCAATTTCTCGAGTTCGCGCACGCGCCGCGCGATGTCGGGCCGCTTCGCGCGCAGGGTGTGGCTGAGGCCGAATCCCTCGCAGCAGAACGACGCAACCACCGCACCATGGATCATTGCCCGGCGGAGATGCTTCGCGGGCGAGCCCCCCTTCTGGGCCGCCAGATATCCGAGCAACCCGCCGACAAAGGAGTCTCCCGCCCCGGTCGGATCCACGACCTTCTTCAGCGGATACGCCGGCGCGACGAAGAGGCCTTCGGGTCCGGACAGCAAGGATCCGTGCTCGCCCTTCTTGATGATGACATAGCGGGGACCGAGCTTGTGGATGCGCGCCAGGGCCGAGACGACATTGTCGTCCTCGGTCAACTGGCGGGCCTCCCCGTCATTCAGGACCAGGCAGTCCACGCGTTTGAGCAGGCGGAGCAGATCGTCGAGCGCCACGTTGAGCCAGAGGTCCATGGTGTCCGCGATGACAAACTTCGGACGCGACATCTGGTCGAGAACGGTGTGCTGGATGGCGGGGGCGATGTTGGCGAGCAGCACGTAGGGCGTCGCCTCATAGGCGCCCGGCAGCTTGGGCGACCAGTTCTCGATAACCCCCAGCACCGTGTTCAGCGTGCGCCGGTTGTTCATGTTGACCTCGTACTCGCCATGCCAGTGAAAGGTCTGTCCGCCCTTCACGCGCTCGAGTCCGGTCAGGTCGATACCCCGGGACTGATACAATTTGACGTACCGAGACGGAAAATCGTCCCCCACCACGCCCACCAGCTTGACCGGAGAAAAGAAACTCGCGGCCACCGCGGCGTGACTGGCCGATCCCCCCAGCAACCGGGGGTTCTTGGCCTTGGGGGTGTTGATGGAATCCAGTGCAGTGGTGCCGACGACGAGGACGCTCATGAGTGGGAAATGCGGTGAGTGCGGGCCCAACCGGGCCGGACGAACGCTACGGTTTGTCCGGCGGCAGTGGCAAGATGAGGATGCGGTGGGTACAGGTCCGGAGTGCGCTTGATGACGGCGCCCCTTCGGTCATGGTCGCCGCCATGCGTTGGCCAGCGCTCCGGATCCTGGTGGTTCTGACGGTGGGCTCCGCCGTGGCGAGGGCCGACTGGCCGGCCGCGCGGGGCAACAATGGACGCACGGGAGCCGCGGAGGCTGTTCTCCCCGCCACCCTGTCGGAGGCCTGGACGCTCGCCACGCCGCCGCCGGCCCCGGCCTGGACCGGCGAGGCGCGGGGTAGCCTTTGGCAGAAGATCCCCGCACCGCTCACACCCCGTGCCGCGGACGATCTGGCTCCCGTGCCCGTCCTTGCCCACGGACTCGTCCTCTTCGGAACCACCCACGACGACGTGCGCGCGGTGGAACTCGCGACCGGACGCACCCGCTGGAGGCACCATTGCGGCGCACCCGTTCGATTCGCGCCGGCCGTGGCCGACGGAAGGGTTTTCGTCGGATCCGACGACGGCACCGTGACCGCGCTCGATTTGGAATCCGGCACGCCCGTGTGGTCCGTCCGCGTCGGTCCGGAGCGTCCCTGGATCGCCGGCAACGGACGCCTGATCAGTCCCTGCCCCATCCGGACCGGGCTCTTCGTTTCCAAGGGTTCGGTTTACGTCGCCGCCGGACTCTTCCCGATCGAAGGGGCCTATCTCGCCGCACTGGATGCCGCGAGTGGAGCCGTCCGCTGGCGACGCCATCTCGGGTCTCTCTCCCCCCAGGGTTACCTCGCGGAAACCGCCACCGAGATCGTCGTCCCCTTCGGACGGGCCTCGCCAAAACTGTTCCGGAAACAGGACGGATCCTTCCTGCGCGACGTACCGTCCGCATCCGGCACCGTGGCCGTGGTGGCGGGCGACGAAACGATGTCCGGCCCCGGAGCGACCGGCCGGCTGGAGGGCGGCGACGCCCGAACGGGAGCGCGGCTGGTCTCCTATCCAGGACACGCCATGGCCGTCACGGAGACCACCGCCTATCTCCTGAACGGACTCGAACTGCTGGCCCTGGACCGGAAGGCGCTTCGCAAAAATCCAGAAGACACGTCGAAGGCCCTGCGCTGGCGGTCGGACTGCGGGTCCGGATCGGCATTGATCGTCTCCGGTGGCCGGGTTTACGCCGGCTCCCGCGATCGCCTGGAGGTGTTCGACGCAGCCACAGGGGCCTCCCGCCAGGTCCTCCCCATGCCCGGTCCCGTGGCCGCACTGGCGGCGGATTCCACGGGACTCGTGGCCGTGACCCGGGATGGAATCCTCCGCGCATTCCTCGGAACCAATGCATCCGCCCCTCCGCCACCGGACTCCGATCCGACGCCGCCCGCGCCATCGGCCTCGGACGCTGCAACGGCGGCGGACTGGACCCGTCAACTTCCTTCTCGACGCGGCCTGACCCTGTGGGCCGGCACCGGGGATCCGCTCCCGCGCGTCCTTGCCCTCACCGCCGCCAACGATCACCACGTGGTGGTCACCGTCCCCGAGTCCCAGGTCGACGACCTGCGACGAACCTTTGCCCGATATGGACTGCTCGGACGCCGCGTTTCCGTTCTGGCCCGGGGCCCGAACGATTCCGTCCCGGTCGCGGATCATCTCTTCAACCTGGTCATCGCCGACAGGATCCCTGAAGCCGAGGCCATCCGCGCCGCGTGTCCGGCCCCGTCCGGGTTCATTGTTCGCGGTTCCTCGATGGCGGCGGCACCCGTGGACTCCACCTCCGGCACCTGGACCCATCAATACGGTACCGCCGCCAATCTGTGCGCCTCGAGTCAACCGCTCGAGGGCCATCCGCACCTGCGTTGGTTCGGCGGACACGGTCCCGAGCGCATGCCCGACCGCCATACGCGTGGCCACGCCCCGCTCTCCGCGGGAGGTATTCTCCTCTCCATGGCGGAGAATGCCCTGATTGCCACCGACGCCCGAAATGGGGTCGTCCGCTGGACCGTCGAATTGCCTGACTCGATGCGGTACGCGATGCCGTACGACGCCGGATACGCCGCACTTCGCGACGATGGTTCCCGCGCCTGCGTGGCCGTGGACGGTTCGTTGTGGAGTCTCGACACTCGGACCGGCGCCGTGATGGACCGGACTCCAGTGCCCCTCTACGGCCTGCACTGGGGCTGGGTCGCACTCGAGGGGGGAGCCGTGTTCGGAAGCGCGGAATCCCCGGAGGCACCTCGAACGGAGAAAAACTTCGACCTCGTGGATCTCGAATACCGGTCCGGGCGCCCGCTCGTGTGCTCCCGGGCGCTGTTTCGACTTCCGGATGACCAAGGGGCTCGCGGCTGGGTCCAAACCTCGCCCGGTCGCCTCGTCAACCCAACGCTCTGTGCCGCCGGTGGGCGTCTCTACGCCGTGGAAGCGCGCGGACCGTCCGCAAAGGAGGACCACACCGGACGCCTCACCTGTTCCCAGATTCTCGAGGACGCCGTCGTGATCTGCCGCGATGCCGCGACCGGGTCTCTTCTCTGGGAGAAGCCGCTGCAATGGCCTGAAGCCCGGGACGTGCTCGGCCTGTCGGTGGCCGGGAACCGTCTGTTGCTCTCCGCCGCGCAAAGCGTGGGGGAACAGGCCCAGTACCGACTCCGCTGCTGGTCCGCAGAGGATGGACGTGAACAATGGGCGGTCGATGTGACGAACCCCGTGAAGGATCTGTATCACGGCCAGCAGGTGAAGCGTCCCGTGGTTCTGAGGGACAAGGTCGCGTTTGAAAGCGCCGTGTTCGATCTCGAATCCGGCCGGCGTTGGAGCCCACCCGGAATGGCGACGGGCTGGATTCTATCCCGACCGGGGCACGCCTGTGGCGGCATGACCGGCGGACCCGATGGACTGTTGTTCCGGGCCGACAATCCGACGTTCTTCCGGTTCTCCGATGGCACCTTTACCCGGTTGTCACCCACGCGGCCCGGATGCTGGCTCAACATCCTCCCTGTCGAGGGTGGCGTGTTGATCCCCGAGGCCAGCGCCTCCTGCATTTGCGAATACCCGATCCAGGCCTCCCTGGGATTCGCCTTTGATTCAGAACCCGTTCCCGTGCTGCCCGACATCACACCGGCCAATCCCTGAGCCCGGGTTCGTCCGGGACCCCTCAGCGCGTCGGCGGTTCGGACAGCAGGAACAACTTCGACTGCGTCCGGACCAGCATCCGATCCCCAATCAACGCCGGAGTCCCCGCCATGCGACCTCCGAAATCCGCCTCGTGAAGCACCTCCGGCCGTGTTCCCCCGGCGCGGACGACGCAAAGCTTTCCCTGAAGCGAAGTGAAGTAAACCCGTCCATCCCCAGCGACCGGCGACGCGTAATACCCACCCTGCGCGGGAAGCCGCTCCTGGACATAGGCCGGTGCTCCGGTGCGCGCATCAAACGAGGACACCATGCCGCCGTCTTTCACCAGGTAGACACGACCGTCGTAATTCAACGGACATGGAACATACGGCAGTCCCTTGGTCGCCTTCCACGCCACATGGGTGTCCGTGACATCGCCCGAACCTCCAGGCCGGATTGCCACCAGCACATTCTCCCCCTTCTTCATCAATCCCCCGATGGTGTCCCAGTCCTTGCGCGTCAGCCACCCGTCCCCATCGATGTCCTGGGCCTTGAACCACGCCGGACCGTTTTCGTACTCGGCCGACGAAATCCTTCCGTCTCCATCCTTGTCCTGCTTCTCGACGACGCTCTCCCAGCTCGGCCACGGTGAATCCGCCTTGCCGGGAGCCCACCCGGCGTAGAAGAGCAGTCCGTCCCCAACCACCGGAGTGGTGCAGGAATACGAAGGCATGCCCCGGACCACCCAGCGTTCCGCTCCCGTCGCAGGATCGTACGACTTGAGCGCCAGTGAACCCGCCACGATCACCTCACGCACGCCGTCGTGTTCCCAGAGGATCGGGCTTCCGTAGCTGGTTGGGGCATCGGGGCGGGGTGTTTCCCACAGCGTCCTGCCGTCCTTCAAATCGACCGCTAGCAATGAGGATCCGGTCGCGAGATCGCGGTTGAGGATGACCCGATCCGAAAGCAGAAGCGGGGAGGTTCCGGATCCAAAATTGCCGGCCGTGTGGGCGACCGGGAGCGGATGCCGCCACAGCTCGTGTCCGTCCACATCATACGCAATCAGTCCGCAGGATCCGAAATAACTCACTACGTGTCGTCCGTCGGTGACCGGCGTCGCCGCGGCGGGACTCCCCTCGGTCAGGTGAAACTCCTCCAGTTTCTCCGCCGGTGCCACCTTCGACCAGAGTAGGCGTCCGTCTCCCAGCGAGTAGGCCCGCGTCTCCAGCTTCCCTTCGGCAAACGTCGTCAGAAACACCCGATCTCCGGCCACGGCGGGAGAGGAAGGCGACCAGGGAATTTCAGCCTGCCATACCACACCATTGGTCGGACTCGGATGCGCCGGCGGTTTGGATTCAGGGGAAATCCCGGAACTGTTCGGGCCGCGAAATGCGGGCCAGGACGGCGTGCCGGCCAGGGCACCCAGGATGAGAAGTCCGGAGGCAGCGGAAAGTCGGGTCAGTCGCTTCATTGGCCGCAGACGTTGATCGAACTGCGGACAAGATCAACTTCGGCCCCCAGTTCCAACGCCTACCGTCCCGCCTTGCGCTTCCGAACCGCCTGCAACTGGCGGCGGATTCCCTCGTCCCCGGGGTTCAACGCCGCCGCCTGCTGCAACTGTTCCTCGGCCTCCTCCAAATTACCCTCCGCCGCGGCCACCACGCCCAACGCCAGGTGACTTCGATAAAGCGATGGATCCAGCGCCAGGGCCTGCTCCAAAGCCGCGCGGGCATCCGGAAGCAGCCGCCGTTCGAGGAAACTGATGCCGATGAATTGATGCGCCTCGGCGAGTTGGGGATTCAATTCCACCGCCCGGGTCAGCTGTTCAAACGCCTCGCGCTGCTGCCCCAACGCCCCCAGCGTCTTTCCCAGTTCGAGATGGTAGGCGGCGTTGCCGGGATCCCGCTGAATCCGAAGGTTGAAATCCGCGACCACCTCCCGCTGACCCAGCTCCCGATGCAGTTGGCGGAGGGCGGCAAACCCGGCTGCATCGCGGGGCAACAACTGCAGCCACAGCTCCCCCATTTCGTCGGTGGAGTCCGGACCATGCAGCACGCGGACGGGGGGATGGTTCGGATTGGCCGGATTGCCCGCAGAGTTGTCGTAGGTAATCCGCAGTTCCAACTGCGTCCCGGCCGGCAGGGGGACCGGATGCGCGTATCGGTATTCGTCCTGCCAGTTGAACTTCCAGCGGCGAATCCGAAGCAGGGATTGCGGCGCACCTCCTGGAGGCGTGGCGGTCAATTCAACCTCCCGCGCGAGGTAATGCGCGTGGGGCATGACGGCCAGCAGGTCGGCGGGGACGGGAAGCGTGACGTTTCGAAGGACGGTGTAATTGGAGTCGCCTGCGGGAATATCCAGGGTTTGCGCCAGGATCCCGAGCAGCACCGGACTTTGAGATGGCGGACGGTTGGTGAGATACAATCCCAGGCGCGGCTGGATGGATTCCGGCCGCCCTGTGCGCTGGAGATGGAGTTGCACGACCAGGTCCCCGGCCCCGTCCAGGGGCCACGTCATCCCGTCCGGCGCCAACGTCGCGGTCCGGCCCGGAACCCACCCGAGCATCTGTCCCGGCGGGAAATGGGCCGGCGGCATCGTTCCCCCAAATCCACACACGGGATCCGCGGCATCGCGTCTTCGGGATTCCCCCGAAGCGTCGAAGAGGATCCGGGCATGATGGACGGCGGGGCTCTCCGGACGAAACTGGAAGGCGCGCACATATCGGTTCGATCCGGCCGGAACCGGGATCACAAAGTTGCGGTATACATCCTTCCCGGTCGCCTCCAGGTCGTATCGCTCCGGAAGTGTCAGGACCAAATCCGGCGGCCCCCATTCCCAATCCGACGGAAATTCAGGAGGTTTGGGACGCTCCTTCGGATCCCCTTCCGGAGCACCCTGGTCCGCCCAGGACCGGATCGCCTGGATCTGCGCTTCCGACAGCCGGCGTGCCCCGAGAAAATCCCCGTGTCCGACCTCGGGCATCCAGGGCGGCATGTCGCGGTTCGAAACCGCTTCCGCGAGTTTGCGGGCACGGGGTTGGGCGTCGGAATACTGGAGCAATGGAAACGGACCCGCCGCCCCAGGCCGGTGGCACGGCGTGCAATGCTGATAGAGGATGGGCGCGATCTCGCGGTTGAAGGTGGGCGGCAGGTCGGCAGCAGTCCCGCGGAGCCCGACGACAACCATCACCCAGAGGATCATCGGGCGAAGGGCAAGACGACGGTGGAACGAAATTTGGTGCGCCACGGGAACCGAATGAATCAAGACAGGGAACGGTCGAGGGTCAATGAAGTCCTCTATCCTGCCCTCAATGGGTTGCTCCGGGGACGGGACACAGGCAGGGTTCGAGAGGATCCCAATGATCGCCGTAAGAACCAGCAGCGCGGAATCCAGGATGCCGGTGGAAGCCCAGGTAGGTTCTCACGGTGGATACGCATTCACCCTGATCGAACTGCTCGTGGTCATCGCGATCATCGCCATTCTCGCCGGGATGCTCCTTCCGACCCTGGGACGGGCCAAGGAAAAGGCCAATGGCATCAGTTGCCTGAGCAACCACCGCCAGATCGGCCTCGCCTTCAAGATCTACACCGACGAACACAACGACGTCTTCGTCCAGTTGGCCCGCGACGGCGCGCCCCCGTCCGGGGCGCTCGTGCCCGGCGGAGTGACCTGGTGGCCCGACCTTCTGGCTGCCTCGATCGGAGGAAAGAATCTCCGCGTCCACAATTGCCCCAGCCTGCGGGGGACCAACCAGTTTGGGATCGGGATGAATCACCCCGAGCTGGGACAGTTTTTGACGACGCTGCCCAGCGTGCGGGAGGGACAGGTCCGGCAGCCGTCGGCCACCGTCGTTTTCGGGGACACCCAGTTGATCCGGAACCCCAACGAAAAGAATCCGGACCGATGGATGCCCAAGGTCAGCCAGGTGAACATCCTGTTCCGGACCCCCAACAACCAACCCTACTACACCGACGATCCGTTTCGGATTTACAATCGCCACGTCGGACGGGCCAACGTGGCCCACGTGGACGGCCATGCCGAGGCGGTGCGCACGAGTTCCATCGGATTCCAATATCCCGAAGGGCATCCCCTCGCACTCTGGGACAAGCGGTGATCCGACGCGAAGCGTCCTGGTGCGGCGGCCGTGCCGCCGCTTTCATTTCACACCCCACCTCAAAGACAGGCTGAAGCCTGCACTACAAACGACCGTTCGTTCACCCACTCCCATCGTTTTCCGGAATGGACTCACAGTTCCGGTGCTTCACCCTCCCCGCATGCCTTCCCTGTACCTCCGCCTCTCCCTTGTCACGGCTTTCCTCAGCCTGTTTCCGATCTCGGAGACGGTTCAGGCCGCGCATCCGTTCCTCTGTTGCGACCACAATGGCGGACGCGTGTGCGTCGTGTCCGCCGAGGGAAAGATTGAGTGGGAACACGCCTGCAAAAACCCCCAGGACTGCTGGCAGCTTCCGAACGGCAACATCCTCTTCTGCTTCGTCAGCGGGGCGATGGAGGTGACCCGGGATCACCGCACCGTCTGGGAGTACCGCGCTCCAGAAAAGGTTGAGGTCCATTCCTGCCAGCCCCTGCCGGACGGACGCGTGTTGGTCGTCGAAGGCGGCACCAGCCGCCTGGTTGAAGTGGATCGCACCGGAAAGGTCGCGAAGGAGATCCGGTTGGTGACCGCTCCGTCGGTCACCACGCACAACCAGTACCGCGGCGCGCGAAAGGCGGCGAACGGTCACTATTTCGTCTGCTTCAAGGGCGAGGGAAAGGTCGTGGAATTGGACGGCAACGGCGTCGTGCTCCGCTCCATCCCGGTCCCGGGGGATCCCCATGAAGTGGTGCCCCTGCCCAATGGACATCTCCTGATCACCTGCGGGGACGCTCACAAGGTTCTGGAGCTGGATGCCCGGGAGCAGGTGGTGTGGGAACTCAACGAAAACGACCTTCCGGGGAATCCCCTGCGCCTCATGGCCGGATGCCAGCGCCTCCCGAACGGCAACACGGTGCTCGCGAATTATCTCGGCCACGGCCATATCGGGGAGCAGCCGGAATGCTTCGAAGTGACCCCCGACAAGAAGGTCGTCTGGCAGGTGCGCGATGACGCCCAGTTCAAGACGATCAACCAGGTGCAGTTGCTCGACGTTCCCGGGGATGTGACCCGCGGGGAAATCTGGCGCTGAGGGTGCAGCGCCGTTTCAACGGCCGGGGATTGCGTTGATCGTGCCCCACACGGAACCGCGCAGCGGACGTCCGTGGTCCGCCGCATCGACGTTGTACCGGAGTTCCCACTGCATCACGGGCTGCAATCCGGGAATCTCCACCGACACCGTTCGGCCATCCGGCTGAAGGCGTACCGATTTGACCGCCACATCGTCCCGTCCCTCGCGGTCCGGATTCGCCACCGACCAGTCCTTCGATCCGTAGGCCTCCGCATAGCGATAATTCCACTGCTTGAACCCATAGCTGCCCGGGTCTTCCGCCGTCGCCCGGTCCACAGGAATGGAGAAGGTAAGCTCCAGTCCTCCGGGCCGGACCCGAAACCCGACCGGCAGCGCCATGCGCTTTCCGGTGAACCGGACGCGCTGAAGCGATCCGTCCTTCACAGCGCTCGTCTGCCAACCCGTGCTCCCCGCAACGAACAGGGAACCGTCCTTCGGATGGAAGGATCCCCGGTTGGGGCCGCTGAGGAACTTCACCGGCAGAGGCACCACGGCACCCTGCAAGGCGGGCCCGGCATTTCCACCGCCCGTATCCCGCAAGGCGAGCATCATGCCACAGCGTCCCCAAAGCAGATGCAGCATCTGCCCGCCCAAGGCGTCCCATTGTCCCGCCGGCACCCAGACCTGGGATCCACTCGAATTGTCCACGCCATGCGGAATCCAGCAAAGCGGCGCGTCATAGCCCAGCGGACGCGTCGGGGTCACCTTGGGACCGCCGTATCCGTAATATCCTCCGGGATGGATCTCCGCGATGAAGGACGACGGGGTCCAGGTTCCCTGTTGGGGGGCGACCGTGACAACGCGACCATCCGGGCTGACCCCCATGCCGTTGGGATTCCGGAATCCAGTGGCCAGTGTTTCCATGGACTTGCCGTCCGCCGAGACCCGATGCACGCCGGCCGGATCCACGTAGTAGAAGTTGCCCGAGGAATCGGTCTCAAGGCAGGTCACATAGTCGTGTCCCCCGGTGGACGTGGCGATGCCGTCAAAAAAGCTCTCATAGAAATCCGCCTCGCCGTCGCCATTGGTGTCCCGCAGGCGGGTGATGCGGTCGCGTCCAAGGACAAACACTTCGCCGCCCCGGACCTTGAGTCCCAGCGGCTGAAACAGGCCGGTGGCAAAACGTTTCCAACGCAGGTCCCGCAACGAATCGTCGATGCCGGTCACGCGCCAGACGTCTCCGTGGATTGTGCACACATAGGCCGCACCATCGGGAGCCAGGTCCACTCCGGCGGCGAACAGGAGCGCCTTCCACGGGTTGTCGTACGGCATCGTCAAGGTATCCACCGCGAGGAAATCGGTATCGGCTCCGCGCTGTCCCGTGGTCCGGAGTTCGGACCACTTTGCGGCGCCGGCCTGGGCAAACGGGGACACCGAATACAAGTCGAAGTGTTGCTTCTCCCACTCGAGGTAGGTGTTCAGATCCCGCTCCGGACCCGTCCACATCGCCACGCCCAGAAGCTTCTCTGCGTCGCCCGCTGGGATGTCGACCTGAAATCCCGTCATGGTCACTCCCACAGGATCCACTCTGCCCAACAACGTGGTGACATGAGCCACGCCGTCGCGGATCCACAGGTGGCGGGTGGTTTCGCGGCCCGTGCGGGTGCCGTCGGCCGCAATCGCCTGCGAAACGTCCGTCGTGACCGTCGGCGAAATCCCTGCCGGGGCATTGGACGCCACCATCAACTGAAGCCCCTGCGTCCGCGGGCCCAAGGCAAAGTCCCTGAAGAAAACCGTGCCCACCGGGGTCGGGTCCGCCCAGGGCATCTCGCGAACCAGCATGCCGTCCACCGTGTATTCCAGCACGGTCCGCCGGTCATGCGTCCACCAACCGCGCGTGCGGACCTCCGACTTTCCCCAGGCAGGTACCGCGGGCATCAGGAAACCAGGCTCGGTCGCCGGCCGGGGCATCCCGATGAGTCCAAACCGGGACGGATCCAATTTCAGGAACCCTCCCGTCCAGGCTGCGCGCAGGGATGCCGTCGCCGTATCGTAGGCCATTGCGGCATCACCGGCGTCACCCAATTTCACCGTCAGGCCCTTGGCCAGCGCGGGACCCGACGGAAGCCGGAGATTGGACGCGAGAAACGGCCCGATTTGGGTTTCCTGCCAGCGGTTGTCCACCCAGTCGTTCTCCACCTGGGCTCCGGGTTCACGTCCGGACGCCGGGGGTTCTCCGGAGGCACGAGCCGTGGCCGGGGGCGTCCGGACGGGCGGCGGTCCGGGCGGCTGAGACGCCAACGGCGCGAGGCGTTCGAGTCCGGCGAGCTCCTTGCGCAACTTCTCCCCGGCATCCTCCTCGGTGTGACCGATGATTCCCACCGGCCCCTTCCATCCGCTGGCGACCAGTTCCCGCATCATTCGCAATTCCTCGTCCCCTGTTCCGAGCGGGATGATCTTTCGTCCGGACTGGTCCCCGCGCCAAACCATGCCGTTGAGGTTCACCGCCAACAGATGGGGTTTCAGCAGCGCCAACTGCGCCGCGAAGTCGTCGATGTGGGCGTGGGCGTGATGGAAATTGTACACCGAGCCGACATTGGTGTGGCCCGCGGCGCGAAGACGGTCGATCACAACCACCTGGTTGGTGGGTTCCCCGAACCACCCCAGGTGATTGTAGAGCGCAACGGTGCAGCCGAGTTTCCCCGCGGCATCGCAAATCGGGCCCAACGTCTCCACCGCGCCGGTGATCTTCCCCGCGAGCCGCGCGGGATCCGGCTCGGGCTCCGTCCCCATCGTGACCCACAGCTGGGGATGTTTCCCATGGCGCTGGAGGCAATCCAGGATGGCCTTGGCCTCCTCATTGAGCGCCGCCGGAAACCACCAGGCCGTCAGTTCGATTCCATGCCGGTCCAGGGCCGCGACCTCCGCGTCAAACGTCGGCACGTGTTCGGACCGCCAGTCGTAGGCGAGACGCTTCACACCCAGCTGCTCCAGCAATTCCGCCCGCTGCTCCGGAGACCGCTTCTGCGTGTCGAAGGGTACGATGCACCAGGCCACCAGGTTGGTGCGGGCAAAGAGCCCCTCCGCCGGCAGCGCGGCCTGGCCGGCAGGGTGCAGAAGGAGGAGGACGGCGGACAGGGCCAGCCAGTGGACGCGGCGATGCATGGTGTACGGACGCCAGCTTGCCCGTCGCATTCGCACGACTAAAGCCTGAAGCACGGGATCGGGAGGTCCGGCAAGTTCAGCCGGCGCCCCGCCTCAGCTCGGCGACAAACGGCAGGTTCCGGTGGCGTTCGTTGAAGTCCAATCCGTATCCGACGATGAAGACGTTCGGCACCTGGAAACCCACGTAGTCCACACGAATGCCCTCCGCTCGGGGGATCGCCTTGTCCAACAGGACACAGGTTCGGAGGCTGGCGGGTTGACACTTCCGAAGCCGTCGGGTGACCGCGGCAAGCGTGCGTCCCGTGTCAAGGATGTCGTCCACGATGAGGACGTGGCGTCCGCGAATCCCTCGGGGAAGATCGTCTCCGAAGCGGGGCGTGGACGCCGGGGTTCCGCCGGAGTAGGTCGAGACCCGAAGCGTTTCGATCCGGAACGGGAACTCCATCCTCCGGATCAAGTCCGCGAGGAACACCAGCGTGCCGTTGAGCAACGCGACCACCACGACTTCCCTGCCGGACAAGTCCGCGGTGATCCGAGCCCCCAGCTGGGCCACCCGCCGCCGCAGGCGGTCGGGTCCGATCAACACCGAGGCGATCTCCTCCCGCAATGCCCGGGGCGGCGGCATCCTCCGGCCATCCACCTTTGGAATCCGGGAACGCGCCTCAGATGTGCCGCGAATCATCGTGATCCTTTGAGGCGTACCCGGTGTCCTGGCGCTTGAAGTTGACCTCGTTCTTCTTCAAGTAGGCCTGGAAGACGTCGTCCGCGCTCATACCCAGCACCTGGGCCAGGGAGATCAGAAAATGCAGGAGATCCACCACTTCGACCCGCGCGTTCTGTTCGTCGAACTTCTGGTACTTCGCCCACCATTTCCACGGGACGCTATCCGTCAACTCCGCCAATTCCTGGGTCATCGCACGGGTGTAGTTCAGGATCCACTTCGTTCGGGCCTCCTCGTCCATCTGGTCCGTAAACACACCAATCCGCTCGTTGAGCGCCTTCTGCATGCGAAACAATTCCCGAAGTTGATCCGGAGTGGGCGATGACATGGACAGGAGTGTGGACGGCCCGGACGGGCGTTCAACCCGGAAAGAATCCCGAGGGTCATGGTCTGCGGGGCAGGAGGTTACATCTGCGCTTCTTCGTTCCAGCCGAAGCGGTTATGGCATGTTCCCAGGGCTCTTCCGCCTGACCTTCACCCCGAGGCGGCCAAATTGCCGTCCGGCACGACTCTGGCTAGGATTCTCACGTGTTCCAAAGCATCCAGCGGTACGTTCTCTGCCTGTTGTTCGTGGCGGCGGCCGCGGCGCAGGACACCCACTTCATCCGGCTCCGAAACGAGACGATTGCCACGCCCCCCAAGCCGACGCCCACGGCAACGGCACAGCCGCGGGCTGCCGAGGCCGCCGCGAATGGGTTGTTCCTGATCCAGTTTCAGTCGGTGCCGGACGCGTCCGCGCGGGAAGGACTACGGGCCCGTGGCGTGGAGTTGATTCAGTACGTCCCCGATAACGCCTTTGTCGCCCGGGTGACGGGAGTCCCCCTCTCTTCCATCCGGGCCGATCCTACGGTCCGCTGGGTGGGACCCTATGAGGCCCGTCACAAGATGGATCCCCGGCTCAGCACCGCATTCCAAGGCCGTGTCGGGGCGAAGATTCCCATCCGTCTGCTGACGCGTCCGGACCTTGCCGGGGAGGATTTGGCCCTCGTGTTTCGCCATCTGCAGGGCGCCCACCGAAGGGTCACCCTCGGAACGGGAGCCACCTTCGAGGGATACCTAAACTTGGCGCAACTCCGGGTCCTGGCCCAATCCCCCGGGGTGCTTTGGATCGAGCCGGCGCCTCGAATGAAAATGGTGGACGCCGTTGCCACGGAGATCGTGATGGGAGAGTTCAAACCCGGCGGTGAGCGGACCCAGATCCAGAATTTAGGCTACGACGGACGCGGGGTGATCGTGTCCGTGGCGGATTCCGGTGTGGACAGCGGGGACATTACCGCGATGCATCCGGACCTCGAGGGCCGAGTTGAGGCACTGCTCGCCTACGACAATCTTCCCGACGCTGCGGACGAACACAGCCACGGGACCCACTGCGCGGGAATCGTCCTCGGCAACGGCGCCACCGGAGAGCGTGACGACAACGGCTACCTGTACGGCCTGGGCGTTGCCCCCGGGGCACGACTCGTCGGCCAGCGGATCTTCGACGGCGCGGGCGATTTCCGCCCGCCGGCGACGTTCACCCAACTCGTCCAGGACGCTGTCCGGCACGGTGCCTATGTCGGATCCAATTCCTGGGGAGACGACAACGGCGGCCAGTACGACCTTTCCGCCTGGGAATTTGACGGATTGGTCCGGGATGCGGATCCGGATTTTCCCGGCGAACAGGCCTATGTGCTCGAATTCAGCGCGGGCAATTCGGGTCCTGGTCCACAGACCATCGGGACGCCGGCAGTGGCCAAGAACGTCCTGGCGACCGGGGCCACCCAAAACAACCGCTTTGAGTTTCCGCTCTACGGCGAGGGACAGGAGGTCATGGCCGACTTTTCCTCCCGGGGCCCCGCGGCTGACGGTCGGATCAAGCCGGACCTCGTCGCGCCAGGGACCTGGATTTCCTCCCTGCGATCGATCTTCGCCAACGACAACAACGCCTGGGGTCCCATCAGCGACCGTTACCTTTATCAGGGCGGCACCTCCCAGGCGGGTCCGCACGCGGCAGGCGGCGCCGCGGTTGCGGTGCAATGGTACCGGGACACCCACGCTGGGGCGACGCCCTCACCCGCGCTGGTGAAGGCGATGCTGATCAATTCCGCGGACGACATGGGCACCGCGGTGATCCCGGACACGGGAGGCAACACCGGAGACCCCACGGATCCGGGCGATGGAATCGTGGTCGGCGACACCGCTCCCGTTCCCAACAACGATGAAGGCTGGGGTCGGATGAACCTGGCGAACCTGATCGATTCGGAACGGCGCTATGAGTTCCTCGATCAGGGGACCGGACTGGCCACCGGACAGGTCTTCGAACGCCGGGTCGTCGTCGGCTCCGGCGAACCATTGAAGGTGACCATGGTGTACACGGATGTCCCGGGAAACCCCGCGGCCATTCCGGCCCTGGTCAATGACCTGGATCTGGAAGTCATCGCACCCAATGGCGACGTGTACCGGGGAAACGCCTTCAACGAGGGAGAGAGTGTCGCCGGAACTGCCGTAGGTGACCGCGTCAACAATGTGGAAGCGGTCCATCTGGCCTCCCCGGCCGCCGGGGAATGGATCCTCCGCGTGCGGGGGGCCACCGTGGTGCAGGACGTTCATCGACGGACCGGCATCGCCGCCGAGCAGGATTTCGTACTGGTGGTTTCCGGCCAGCTGCCTGCCCCGGGGGAAGGCGTGATCTCCTGGGATCGCGAGGCATACCGGGCGCCGGCCACGGCAACGCTGCGACTCGTGGATCAGCAATTGTCTGCACAGGCCTCGGTGACGGTGACGGTCCGCGGCACCACCGAGCCGGCTGGACAGACGGTTGTCCTGAATCGGGTAGGCAACGGGGGGAACTTCCTCGGGACGGTGGGATTGTCCGCGGCACCGCCCGCGGCCGGGGACGGACAATTGTCCGTGGTGGATGGCGAGGAAATCACGGCGGTGTATGTGGACGCCCTGCCTGCCGGCGAACGGCGCGCCACGGCGGTGATTGACGCGCAGCCCCCGGTAATTTCCGGCGTCACGGCGACGCAGCAGTTCGGGACGGTCCGGATCCAGTGGCTGAACAGTGAGCCCGCCAGTTCCCGCGTCTGGTTTGGGCCCACCAACGCGGTCACCACGCTGGTGTCAGATCCCGCCTTCCGCCTCCAGCCGAGCCTGACCCTTTCCGGACTCGAGCCCGGGACCACCTACTTCTTCTACGTGGCCGCGACCGACCGCGCCGGCAATGCCTCGACCAACGACAACGGAGGCGTCTATCTTCGGTTCACGGCGCCCCGGGCCGCAGCGGCCCTCCTCGTCTACTCCCCGGAGACCTCATTCGAACAGCTTTCCGATACGTCCTATCCAGGCATCGAGTACTGGACCAGCGCCCTCGATGCGCTGCGGGTGGATTACGAGGTCTGGGATACCAGCGTGGAAAATCGCGCCCCGCGCGCCGATGAACTTCAGCCGTACCGACTCGTGGTCTGGCGGCCAGAGGAGTCCGCTGGCCCGACTCCCGGCATGACCACCGCGGTAAGGTCCTATGTGGGCGGCGGCGGTTCGCTGTTCGTGGTGTCGCATGACCTTCTCACACGGCTCACCGAGATCCCGGGCGAGACCAACTTCATCCGGGATATCCTTCACGTGAAGGATTTCCAGGCGGACCAGGGCGCGACCGCGTTGTCCGCCGTCCCCGGAGACGTGGCCGGAGCCGGACTGGAAACCACCCTCAACTTCGACGCCTTCCCGAGCGGATTCCTCGTGGACCTGCTGTTCCAGCTCAACGGACTCTCAGGCTGGGAGGACGTGTCCGACCACATCACACCGGCGGCGGACGCAGCGCCCGTGTTCCTCCAGGAATCCCAGCGCGTCGTGGGATTGCGCTATCCCCGCACCGGGCAGGATACCGCGGGCGGCCGCGTGGTCTTCTACTCCTTCCCGTTTGAGGCAGTGCCCCTCGACACTCCGGCGCCGAACAACCGCCCCACCCTGCTCGCCAATGCGCTGCGATTCCTGACCCCGGAACTCGCCCCTGGCGGCGCGATCGCCTTCGACCAGGGCGCCTACACCGTCCCGGGCAATGTAATCGTGGAAGTGATCGACAGCGGACGCGCCGGTTCGGGAACGGTGTCCGCCATGATCGCCAATGGTGCGGAGAGTCGGACGCTGACCCTCGCCGAATCGGCCCGGCGCGGGGTATTCCGTGGGCGGATCTCCCTCCAGGCCCCGGGCGGCACCGCCGGATCCGACCGCCTTCCGGCCGCCCACGGGGACGTCCTGGTGGCCACATACGTGGATTCTGCCAACGCGGAGTCCACGTCCCGCGCCGCCGTCGACACCCGGAAGCCGGTCATCAGCGGGGTCACCTCGGATCCCGCCTACAACGAGGCGTACGTTTCCTGGACAACCGACAAGCCGACGGACGCCCTCGTGCGATTCGGGGAATCCGGCGGAGATGAATCCTTCCTGACCCGGAGCGGATACAATGCCGAGCTGGGAACGTCCCATGAGGTTCGCCTGACCGGATTGCTGCCCGACCGGACGTACTATTTCCAGGTCGTCAGTCGGGATGCTGCGGGAAATCTGGTGGCGGACGGCTCCAACGGCGCGTTCCACACACTCCGAACCCTCAAGCCGCTTGCCGCGCCATGGGCGGATACCTTCGACGCGGCCCAGGACGGGTGGGTCGTTTACAACGACTCGACCGGCGCCGGCGCTTCAATCCCGGATGAAGGGGACGACGGCAGCGGCGACACCTTCAACTTCAACGGATGGCAGTTTGGAGTGCCGTCCAACGTGGACACCGTGGGGGCGCACACCGGAACCCAGGTGTGGGCCACCAATCTCCAGGGGCAGGATGTGGACTACTCCAGCTCGGACCTGATTTCTCCGGCGATTGGCCTGATCGGCGGCAACCGCGCGACGCTGCGCTTCTGGCAGTACTACGACTTTTCCAAAGCGGGCGGGAGCGAGGACGATCCGTTCGGGGATTTTGTCCTCGAGACCGCGCAGATTGCCGTGACCAAGGATGATGGAGCCACCTGGCAGGACGTGTATGCCGTCGGCGACGAATTCTCGGGCGGCTGGGAAGAGGTCGAAGTGGATCTCTCAAAGTTCCTCGGCTCGGTGATCCGGGTTCGCTTCAACTATCAGCTCTTCGCCTTTACCCCGGGCCCGCGCATGGGCTGGATGCTCGATGACGTCGGCGTCGAACTGAACGTGGTCCCCGACACCCTCGTGACGGTGACCAACAACCTCGCCCAGGCGTCCTTTGTCCTCACCGGCCCCGTCACGGCATCCGGTTCCGGAAGGCAGTACCAAACCAACCTTCCTCCTGGTGCGTACGTCATCACCTGGCAGCCCGTGCCCTACCACGTCACTCCGCCCCCGCAGACGGGCACGCTGGGAACTTCCGGTCCCCTGGCCTTCACCGGTCAGTACACTTTCCCCGACGTGAATGGGAACGGTATCAGCGACCTTTGGGAGACCGCGTATTTCGGGGGCGTCACCCCGGGATTCACCGGAGAGGGCGATGCCGACGCCGACGGGGCCAGCGACCGGTCGGAGTGGACGGCAGGGACGAATCCGCGGGACGCCGCCGAGGTCCTGCGCCTGACCACACCGGAGGCACTTCCAAACGGCACCATCCAGTTTCATTGGCCCACCCGTCCCGGCCGCCAATACACGCTCGAAGTGGCAAACGGCCTCGATGCCTGGGCACCTGCCAGTTCGTCCGGACGCGGAACCGGGGATCCCATGGTCGTCACCCTGCCGGCGTTGGATCCGCGGCTTCCCTACTTTTTCCGGGTGGTCGTTGCCCCGTGAGGGGTTTGGCAAAACACTGGCATCCGGTTGCCCCGCCGGGATAGCGTTCCGTCAGCCGATCTCCCGGAACCTCCCCACCCGCCATGCCTGAACCCTCCAAGTCGGCCGAGCTCTACGTGGGCGTGGACCTCGGCGGCACCAAGATCCTGGCCGGCGTTTTCACGTCCCAGCTGAAACTCCTCCAGACCGCCAAGCTGAGCACCAAGGCGGACCGTGGCTTTGACGCAGTCCTCGACCGGATCGACCGCTGTGTCCGGGACGCCGTGGACGAGGCGGACATGAGCCTCAAGCAGGTCCGCGCGGTGGGCATCGGTGCCCCAGGGGCGGTCAACCCGGAGAACGGCGAGGTGATCTTCGCTCCCAACCTGGAATGGCGGGACGCCCCGCTGAAGAAGGAGCTGGAGAAGCGCCTCGACATCCCGGTGTTCGTCGAGAACGACTGCAATGCCTGCACCCTCGGGGTGCACGAGGTCGAACTGAAGGGAAAACCCCGCAACCTGCTCGGCATCTTCCTTGGCACCGGCATCGGCGGCGGAATCATTCTCGAGGGAGAGTTGTATCGCGGTTTCAACGGCACCGCGGGCGAACTCGGCCACATGGTGATCCAGGTGGGAGGACCCAAGTGCGGCTGCGGCAACAACGGCTGCTTCGAGGCGCTGGCCAGCCGCACCGCCATCTTCCGCGACATCCAGCAACGGGTGAAGGACGGCCAGAAGACGATCCTCACCGAATGGCTGGGCGGCGACCTGTCCGAACTGCGCAGCGGCGACCTGCGCAAGGCGATCCGCAAGGGGGACAAGCTCGTGGAGAAGGTCATCGAGGAAGCCGCGGAATTCACCGGCATCGCAGTGGCCAACCTCATCAACATTTTCAATCCCGAGGTGATCGTCCTCGGCGGCGGCGTCATCGATGCCCTGGAGGACGAAATGATGGCCATCGTGGTGGAGACGGCCCTGGATTCCGCCATGCCCGGCACCACCAAGGGCATCGAAATCATCGCGTCCGACCTCGGCGACAATGCCGGCATCACCGGCGGCGCCGTCCTCGCACGACATCAGATCAAGTGACTCCCGATCACCAGCGCTCCAGCGCGCTGCGCAAGGCCTCCAGCGGCAATCCGATCACGTTGGTCAGCGATCCCTCCATGCGCTCCACGAGGCGATCGCCGTGTTCCTGCACCGCATAGGCACCCGCCTTGTCCAGGACATCCACCCGACCCAGGTAATCGTCGATCACCGCGTCATCCAGGGTCCGGAACCGGACATAGGTGACCTCCGACAACAGGCGCATCCGACTGGCCCGCGCCAGCACCAGGCAAACCCCGGTGACGACTTCGTGGATCCGTCCAGACAACCGGGAAAGCATCCCCTTCGCATCCGCCAGATCGACCGGCTTGGCGAGTGGGATTCCATCCAGAAACACCAACGTGTCGGCACCGATCACGAGGTGGTCCGGAAACCGTTCGGACATCGCCAGCGCTTTCCGCTGGGCATTGAGTTCGCAAAGCCTCCGAGATCCCAGCGAGCCATCCTCCAGTTCCACAGCATTGGACGGCACGGTTTCGAATCCGGGCAGGATCTGTCGGAGCAACTCGACCCGCCGCGGGGACCGGGACGCGAGCAGGACCGGCGGCAGCGGACGGGTCAGCGGGGCCCAAGTGGACGGGAGCTTCATCGAGAAATTCGGTGTCATGGGCCAGGCCTCCGGCCTTCCGCAGCCGCGCCCCAGATGCGCCGGGCCTGGTACTCTAACAGCGGCAGTCGGAGCACGGCATCGTCTCCGGCAAAACCCCGCTGCACCGCTTCCTTGATCACCCGGGATGCGGACCGGTAGTCGCCCCGTTGTTCAAAAAGCCGGAGCATGCAGGCAATCACTGTCCGCGGCGCCGTCGGATCCAGATCGAAATCATAAGGACCCTCGTCAGGGGGCTGTGTGGAGAAGGTTCGGATCGCCTGGGACAGAAACTCCGCCTCCTCGCCGCGATCCCAAAGCACCTCGGCAAGCCGGGCCCGATGCGCCCGGCGATTGCCCGGATCCGCCTCGATCAACGCCCGCAAGACGGCTTCGAGATCCTGCGTGGGAGGCAGGTAATACGCCGTGCGGCGCGTGCGGTGCCGGTCCATCAGCGCCGACGCCTGCTCCAGCATCAGCGGCACATTCGTCTTGGCCCGCGCCAGGGCGAACTCCGGACGGGACCCGAGCTGGGCATTCACCGCGTCCGAAACGGCCACCTGGGCATCCAGTGACACCAGATACCGAAGCGGATCCACCGTGGTGGCGCCCAATTCCAGCCAACGATACACCTGCGAACGGAACACGACCGGGTCCGGGATCGAGGATGCCGCGAAGAGCTGTCCCGCCAGATCAAAGTCGGCCGGAGTCATCGCCCCCGGGGCCCGAACCTGGTTGAGTAGCATCCGCGGACGCCTCTGACGGGGCTCCGAAAGAGCGAGAATCTTGGTGGCAATGCCCCGCTGAAAAAAGGCCTCCTCCGCCGCGTATTCGAGCACCGGATGAAAATCGCTGTGGACCGGAGTCTTCGGACGGGTCTCCGGAAGATACGCCCCATCCCCCATCGGGATCAGCTCCTGCATGAGCAGTCCTGCCAGATTCTGGATGCCAATGCGCCCCAGGTTGGCCCGCACCAGCGGATCATTGAACCGGCGTTCCAGTCCGGCGAGATCCGTCTTCAGCGGCGACATCGATCCGATCAGCACAATGTCACCCGCGCCCACCTGCCAGATGCCCACTTCGGGAAACACCGAGCTGAAGGTGTTGATCACAATGTCCACGATCCGGTCGTTGGTCTCGTACACCTGGAGCCATTGCGCCATCACGCCACCCGGCTTCAGCCGATCCCGGGCGTCGGCGTAATACTCTTGGGTGAACACCGCGGCGACCCCAGCCATCCACGGGTTGGAGGGTTCGGACACGATCACGTCATACTTCCGAGAACCGGCCCGCAGAAACGTCTTGGCGTCCTCCAAGTGCAGCCGGACCCGCGGATCCTTGAGTGCATGATCATTCGCGTCCCCGAAGAGTCCGCGCGCCACCGTCGCCACCTCCGGGGAAATCTCCACGACCTCGACATTGGTGACGCCCGGATGCCGCAGGAGCGCCCCGACCGTCACGCCGCTGCCCAGCCCCACCACGAGCGCGTCGTCACACCGTTCCTTGAGCAGTGCGGGGAGGTGTCCGAGCAGCACCTGGGTGGACATGTCGCCAACGGACGTGGCGTCGGTCTTTCCGTTGACCTTCAACGACAGCTGTTCGCGCCCTCCGGACACCCGGTCCGCCTGCACGACGACGGTCGAACCGGCGCCGTCCCGATGGTAGCGCAGATCCATGTTGCGAATCGCCTCGCGATAGGACGCGATGGACGGCTCTGACGTACTATGACGCCACAGTCCGGCAGCAAAGGCCCGCTGCCAAAGGGGCTCCAGCGAGGCGGCGCCAAACCAGGAGATCAGGAGGACCGCGACGGGAGCGATCCAGAGCAGGCGACGTCCCGGATACTGCTGCACGACGATGGCCGTGCCGATGAGGGCATTGACCGCAATCCCGAAGGCAAATGCGTGGGCGAGTCCGAACCAGGGCATCAGGACCAGTCCGCCCACCACCGCGCCGAGCACCGTGCCGAGGGTGTTAACCGCAAAGACGCGTCCGACCGACCGGCCGGTGACCGACAGCGCCGCGGTCGCGATGCGGCTTGCCAGGGGAAGCGTCGTACCCAGACACACGGCCGGCACGAACATGACCGCAAAACAGAGGGCCGCCTGGAACAGTTCGTAGAGCGCGTAGGACCCGGGATTGCTGCGCACCAGCAACGCGCCCAGCCGGATGAACCACAGCGGGAGCAGGTCGTAGAACCAGATCGAAACAAACAACGTTCCCGCCAGCGCCAACTCTGCCACCCCGAATGCGAGCAGCGTTCGCGCCTGCCGCTTCCACCGCGCGATCAGCCAGCCACCCGCAGCGATCCCGGCGATGAACGTGGCCAGCATGAGGGAATAGGCATGCGTGCTGGATCCCAGCGCGAGACCGAGCAGACGCGTCCAGGCAATCTCATACACCATCGCCACAAAGCCCGAGGCACCGATCCCGACCAGTGCCAGGCGGAGTTCGGCCGGTGAAAACGTCTCCTCCGTCAGAGACGGAATCCCATCGGCTGCCGAAGGCACCGGAGCCCGTTCCCCGATGGAGCGGCTGATCATCAGCGTCAGGATGCCGATGCCCAGACTCATCGCGGCTCCGAGGTACACCGTGGCTTCCAGTCCGAACCGGGGAACCCACCACCAGTCCGCCAGCACCACGCCAGCCACGGCCCCGGTGCTGTTGATGGCGTAGAGCGCGGCGACGCGGCCGCGGAGTTGTCCGAGGGACCGCGTCACGAACTTCGTCAGCGCCGGCAGCGTGGCGCCCATCAACACGGTCGGGAACAGGATGAGCATCCCGGCGAATCCAAACTGGATGGCGAGCCGCAACACCCCCGTCGGCTCCAGCGTCCGGACCACCGCAATGAAGGCTCCGTTGCCGAGCTCGTAGTACGCGGGGAAGATCAGGGCGAAGACGCCAATGCCGAGTTCGAGTCCGGCATAAAAGAGCAGCGGACGCTTCATGCCGTCCACCCGGGCTCCGAGCCATGCATTGCCCAGCGCCAACCCGCCCATGAACGCCGCCAGCACGGCGATCACGGCATAGCTCGTATGCCCGAGGAACAGGGCCAGATAACGCGTCCAGACAACCTGGTACACGAGTCCGGCCAGCCCCGAGATGAAGAAGGATCCGAGGATCAGTCCATGGACGGTCTTCGAAGTGCGGTTCACTGGAGCGGAATCTGCGGACGAATCCCCCGGATTGCCCGAAAAATTTCGGCCGCACCCCGCTCGTTCGTAGTCCAGCCTTCAGGCTGTTCCGGACTCCCAACGGCCGCATCCGCGAAACCGGAGAACAGGCTGAAGCCTGCACTGCAAACCCACCGTTCGCAGTCCAAGCTTCAGCCTGAATCGGTGAGTAACTTCGGGTCGCCCGCCATGAGAGGGACGCCGACAGCCTGCAGGCCGCACTACGAACCGCATGTTCGTCATCCAGTCTTCATATGCCTCCGCACGGCCAATCCCACACAACCCCGAACGACGACCGTTATCGCCGGGCTGCCGCCGTTCCCGGGGGAACCGCTGAACGAAGCGTCGGCCACCGGGGACGAAGCCCGGTGCGATCCGGGGCGGGAAGGGACAGTCGGATTCCCGGATCCTCAAAGCGGTTGCCGTCCGCGACGATTCTCAAGTCCTTCGGGTTGGTCGCCGCCCACTGCTCCAGCGTTGGCACCGTCCATTGGGTGTCCACGAGGAACACAGGTCGTCCATCCGGACGCCAAAAGCGGTTGTTCAGAAAACGCAGTCGATGGTCGAACCCAGAGACGGAGCACAGCACTCCGTAGGAGGCGGCCACGACCACGTTGTTGGAACAGACCGCGTCCACATGGTGTCCCTGGATCCTCACCGAGGCCACGGAGCCCGGCGGGGAAAGGATGAGGTTGCCAGACAGCCACAATCCTTCGATGCGACAGCCGGATTCCGATCCGACCTGAAGTCCTCCGTATCCGGTGCCCTTCCGACCGTCGTTCCAGGAAATGTTGCCCTCCACCCGGCAATCACGATCCGCATACGGCGCGCCGGAGTAGGTGTACACCAGGAATCCAGGTCCCTGGTTGTCGTGCGAGAAATTCCGGCGCAGTACGGACGCAGTGCAACCGCCATCGAGGTCGAATCCGCCGCCGTCCCGAAGCGACGACCCGTTGCCAAAGGATTCGCAGTCCTCGATCACCGCGCGGTCGCACGCGTGCACCCAGATGCCCACCGGACCCCCGCGTTCCGAACGACATTCAAATCCATTACCCCACGCCACACAGCCGGAGATCCGCACCGTCTCCGCTCCGTCCACCAGAATGCCACTGCCCGAGTGCTGGTTGAGTTCCGCCGGATCCCCAGGGTTCTCGCCAGTGCGACACTGCTCCACCACGACATCCCGGTGGGCATGGTGGGTACGTCCGGTGGGATTCCCGCCGTAGACCATGATACCCGCATGACGATTGCGCAGCGCCTCAGTCCCCGTGATCCGGACGCCGTCAAATCCATGCTGCGTCGCCGCCGCGTCGATCATCACTCCGTGCCAGGAGAACCCCTCGACGCGACAATCGCGAATGGTCACGCCCGGGATCCGGCGTCCGTCATTGTGGACGCGGTCAAAACGGATGCCGTCGCCATCGTTGGTTTTTCCAGCTAGCACCTGAAGTTTCTCAATCACGACCCAGGGCGTTTCCTTGATGCGGATGCCCGTCCCGCCGCCGGCCAGGAGCGTCGCCCTTCCCTTCCCATACGTACCGATGACCACCGGCTGATCGCGGGTACCGCCCCGGACGCGGTCCACCACCAGGTTCCCCGCAAAGGAATCCCCGCCGCGAAACTGGATCCGGTCCCCGGGTCCTAATCCGAACTCCGCGACGTGACGTTGGACGCGGTCCACGGTCTTCCAAGCACCCTGGGGCGAACTGCCGTCGTGGGTGTCGTTGCCGGACCGACTGACATAATACTCCGCCCCGCGGACCGCGAGTCCGAGTCCGCAGGCGAGCATGAGCCACAAGGTCTTCATGGGCACGGGAGGGTTTCGGGGGCCGGTTCCCGGGAAGGAACCCGGACTGGATCGGTAGGCCGGGCCTATCCCAAATCGTCGAGTTCAAGCAGTCCCACCAGACGACCATTGTCGGTCACCAAGGCCACGGGAATGCCGGAGGCGCGGATCCGCGGGACCACCAGGGACAGCGGTTCACCGGCAGCCACAACCACCAGGCGGTCGCGGACGAGGCGGCCGATCGCCGTGGCGTCCCCGAGATGGGCAGCGGTGTTGTGAAGATCCGAGCGCAGGACGACACCCAGGAGGCGGCCATCCTCTACGACGGGAAATCCCGTCTGCGACCCGCCCGACGCCTGTCGCAACGCGGTCGCGATCGTGTCCGACGCATTCAACATCACGAACTGGGTCCGCATCGAGTCCCCGGCCCGGGCGCCTCCGGTGGCTGCCCGCATCTCCGCCGCACGTGCCTCGCCTCCCGCGCCCATCCAGACGAACAGGGCGATGAACAGCAGCAGGTAGTGTCCGGTGTACAGGGCGAATCCGGCGAACACGATCGCCATGCCGCGGCCGATGAAGGCGGCAATGCGGGTCGCCTTCACGGGATCCAGCGCCATCGCCAGGGCGGCCCGTAGCACGCGTCCGCCGTCCATGGGGAATGCCGGCAGGAGATTGAAGGCCACCAACGAGACATTGACCATGAGCAGCCGCTGCGCGAAGCCGTACCAGCCACTCCGCCAATCCGGCAGCAGCGACTGGTTGCTGAGGTACAGGAATGCCGCGAGCGCCGCTCCCAGCACGACGTTCACAAGCGGCCCTGCAACGGCGATGACCAGTTCCTGGCGGGGATTGGACGGAATGCGCTCCAATCGCGCGACGCCGCCGATGGGCAGCAGGGTGATGTCGCGCGTCGGGATTCCGTAATGCAGCGCCGCCATGGCGTGTCCGAACTCGTGCAACAGCACGCATCCGAAGAGGCAGGCGTACAGCAGCACGGAGATGAGTCCGCCGGTGACACTTCCAAACCGGGCCGCGTCCGACATTCCCACCCACGCCAGCAGCAGCAGGAACGTGGTATGGAGGTACACTTCGACCCCCCACCAGCGCCCGATTCGAAAGGACCATTTCACGGTTTCCAGAAGCCTTCGCGCGATTCCGTCACTTTCCGAGGCAGAACTGCCGGAAGATGGCGTCGAGCAGATCCTCGGTCGCGGTCTGTCCCACCATCTCACCCACCGCGCCGGCCGCAATTCGCAGTTCCAGCGCAGCAAATTCGAGGGACTCCCCCGCGCGCAACGCCTCGGCCGCCCGCCGCGTCGCATCCTCCGCCCGCCGGAGGGCATCCGCCTGTCGCGCATTCACCGTCACGGGCAGCGCCTCCGCCGTCACCCGGCCGCCCCAGACCAACTGCTCGATGGCGTCGCGCAGCCGTTCCAGTCCGTCGCCCGTGGCGCAGCTCACCGAAACCGACTCGATTCCGGAAGGCAGCACCAGTTGACGCGGGAGATCCGACTTGTTGACCACCGGGACGACCGCCCGACCTCTCAGCTCCCCGATCAGGGTCGCATCGTTCGGATCAAGCGGCCCGGAGCCATCCAGGACGTGCAGCACCAATTCCGCCTCCGCAGCCGCGGCGCGGCTTCTCCGGACGCCCTCCCGTTCCACCGCCTCCTCCGTCTCCCGAAGCCCGGCCGTGTCGATGAACACCACCGGGATGCCCCGGACACTGGCCGTTTCCTCCACGGTGTCCCGCGTGGTGCCCGCGATCGGGGATACGATCGCCCGGGAATGCCCCAGCAGCAGGTTGAGCAGCGAGGATTTCCCCGCATTGGGCCGACCCACGATGGCCGCCCGCACCCCGCGCCGGAGGACCTGTCCCTCATGCGCGGTGCGGCCCAGGGCGGCGAGCAGATCCGCGCAGGACGCCAGACGCCCCAGCAGACGCCCCTGCGTGTCGGGTTCAATGTCGTCGTCCGGAAAATCCAGATGCGCCTCGATGTGGGCCATCACGTTCATGAGGTCGTCCCGGACCGCGCGGATGCGTCCCGAAAGCACACCCTCCAACTGGGACTGTGCCGCCGCGGCCGCCAGCTCGGTCCGCGCCGAAATCAGGTCCGCCACAGCCTCCGCCTGGGTGAGATCGAGCCGCCCGTTGAGGAACGCGCGCTGGGTAAACTCGCCCGGTTCCGCGAGCCGCGCTCCCGAAGCCAGCACCGCCTCCAGGACCAGACGGGCGACCACGAGACCGCCGTGACAGGAAATCTCCACCGTGTCCTCGCGGGTGTAGGTGCGCGGAGCCCGAAACACGGTCACCAGAACCTCGTCGAGGCGACGCCCCTCGCGCACCACATGACCGTAATGAACCGTATGGCTGTCCGCTGCGGACGGACGCCGCGACCGCGTTCCCGCCGGCACGAAGACCGCGTCACCCAACGCGAGAGCCCGGGGTCCGGAGACACGCAGGACCGCAAGCCCGCCCTCTCCGAGCGGCGTGGCGAGGGCGGCGATGGTATCGCGCGGGGAGACAGGCGACGTCACGGGTTCCCCTCCGGTGTCAGGATGACAGCCGCCGGCAGCCGCCGCGCTGGATCTCGTCCCGCCGACCTTCCAGGTACAAGCGGGCCTTCGAATAACTGCGCTGACGAAGGTAATGCAGCAGTTCCGGATCCGCGTCTGCGGGCAGGGCGCGCATCAGTCGGTCGAGTTCCGAAAGCAGGGGACGCACGTCGGGCACCGGTGCTCCCGCAGTGCGGCGGGATCCTGCTGCCGCGTCCAATGCCACGAGGGCTTCCAGCAATTGGGCTTCCATGGAGACTGGGAGAAATTGGGCTTCAGGCTGGAGTCAGGACGGGGGCTTTGGGTGTCGGGACGTTCCCGCAATCCGGAGAGGACGGAGTGATCGGCTGGTAGAAGGTGTCGCGCTGGACCGGTTCCCGGCCCACTTCGCGGATTGCCTTCACCAGGTCCCGTTCGGTCTGGAGCTGCGGCGACTTGGCCCCGGCCATGTGGAAGATGTGTTCCTCCAGGATCGTGCCATGAAGGTCGTCGGCACCGTAGCTGAGGGCGACCTGCGCCATGCGGAGTCCCATCCCGACCCAGTACGCGGTGATATGATCGAAGTTGTCGAGGAACAGCCGGGAAACCGCGATGGTCCGCAGCTGGTCGTATCCGCTGGGCGCGTGCTGCACGGGAATGCCGTTGTTGTCCGGCTGATAGGGCAGCGGCACGAATCCGGTAAACCCACGCGTCTCGTCCTGAAGCCCGCGCAGCAGCGAGAGGTGATGGACGCGATCCTCCAGGGTTTCCACATGGCCGTACAACATCGTGCAGGTGCTCCGGCCGCCCAGTTGATGCCACGTCCGGTGGACATCGAGGTACTCCTCCGCGGACTCCTTGCCGCGGGCGATCTGCGCGCGGACCTCCTTCCGGAAAATTTCGGCCCCGCCTCCGGTGAGCGATTCCAATCCGGCCGCCTTCAACTCCAGCAGTGTGTCCCGGACCGACTTCTTGGACATCCAGGCCAGATGGAGAATTTCAATCGCGGTGAAGCATTTCAACTGAAGCCGTGAATCCACCGCCTTCAGGGCTTTCAGGAATCCGGTGTAATGTTCAAACGGAAGGGAGGGATGCAGTCCTCCGACGATGTGGAGTTCCGTGATCCCCAGCGCCAAGGCCTCCTGCGCCTTCTGCACCATCTGCTCCACAGTGAGCTCGAAGCCATCGGCATCCCGCCGCTTGCGGCTGAAGGCACAGAACTGGCAGCTCAGGATGCAGTAGTTGGAGTAGTTGATGTAGCGGTTGAGGATGTAGGTCGCCCGGCGGCCGTTTCGGCGCTGGTTGGCCAGATCGGCCAGGGTTCCCAGTGCGTTGAGGTCCTGGGTCGTAAACAGGCGGACCGCCTCGGACTCCGAAAGCCGTTCTCCGGCCTGGACCCGTTCCGCAATGTCCGCCAACCCGCTACGCTGGATCAGAAACTCCACCCGCCCACCGTACAACGGATCCACCCGGATGGCGACCGTTGTTCCCGGGGACGCAGACCGCAGGCAGCCGCCAAATCCGGGGCCGCCGCAACACGACATCACAGGCTTCGGGAACTTCCCCCTTGGAGCCGACTTCCCAGGGTCCTGTCAAAGTCGCTCATGATTCCACCTTGACGACTCGATTGCCATCGGGAACCTCGGTGGACCCGAGCATGAATCTGTTTCCCTCCCCTCTCCTTCTGATTGTCACCGTAACCTGTCTTGCTTCGTGCGGATGGGCGCAGGACGTGGTGGACATCAACCTCACCCGATACGGCACCTACGAACAATTGACCGCAGGGGAGCCAACGCCGGTACCGGATTCCGACCAGGAGGATCCGTTTTCGGTCCTCACCATGATGGGAATGTCCGGGGATTTCCTCTCCGATCCCGACAATCTCCTGTTCGTGCGGGCCGTGACGCTGCAACCGCCCGCACCGGCCTCCCTCCTGGGATTGAACTTTTCCGAGGGATTCGGCGGATTCCTGTACTACGACAGCTTCACCAGTGCCGCCGCTCTCGAAAGCGAGTTTCGCGCCGGCAATTATCTCTACACCTTTGGCAGTCTGATTTCCGGGGACCAGAAGTTCACCCTGAGGGTCGGAACGAGGGAACTGCCCGCCGCCCCGCATATCACGAATTTCCAGGCGACGCGTCAGGTGGATCCCACCCAGCCGTTCACCCTGACCTGGACGCCGGAGTCCCCGGAACAAGGCGGAGCCCAACTCGATGTCTATGACGTCGAAACAGGAAATCCGGTTTACGAATCGGGTCCCATTCCCGGGGCACACACTTCGGCGGAAATCCCCGCCAACTCGATGCAAACGGGCAAGGTGTACCGGGCCGAGGTTTCAGCGACCCGGGTCGAGTTTTCGGATCCCAACACAGTGCCTACCAGAACCGTCCTTTCCAGCACTCTGACCCGGATCGAACTTCGGACCGGCGGAGGCGGTGGCGGATCGCTGTCCATCGCGTCCATTGAAGTCAATCCCGACGGCACCCTGACGCTGATCGTCAATTGCACTCCCAACCAATTGGTGCAGGTGCAGCGTTCCGGAAGCCTCCTTCCCGACTGGCAGACAGTGGATTCCCGGACTCCAACGGAGTCCCCGGTGATCATCCATCTTCCCGCACCGCCGGGAGGCGTTTCGTACTACCAGGCTGTTCAATAGGGTCCGCACCCCGGGGACTCCCCAAATCCGGCGGCTTGTGCGCCGGCCTTCCCGAGTTTTTGCTACGCACATGGCGTGGCGAATTCATGATTCGGTGCTCCGCGGCGAAATCGACAACCGGGTGCGCGGTCGCGTGACCGGCCGCCTCTGGTTCCACGGCCGTGAGGAACCGGTTCATCTGGATCTCACTGGAAATGCGTGCCCGGACCTGGCGGGTTGCGAACTCCAGTTCGAGAACCCCATGCCAACGACACCGCTGCGACTCGAGCCCCCGATGGATCCTGTGCAACACGGCTCCGTCGGCGATCTGACCGCCTCCCGGAAGGTCCGGGTCTTCGACGTCCCGATCCACGAGGCCTGCGACCGGTTGCGCCGCGGCGAGACCCCTCCCGAACACATCGCCAACTGCCTGTACTTGGAATGGTTTTCGGAACACAACGGACGCGTGGTCGTGGAAAGCGCGGACTACATCATGACCCTGTCCGAACCCCTATGGCGGTTGTCCGCGGAGGAGGAACAGGAACGCCGGGATGCCACGGAACGGGGTTGGGACGATTTTCTCGGCACCCTGACCGAGGCGGTCCGGCGCGAGCAGGAGAAGGTTCCCGAGGACAAGGACCCCGAGACCTGGGATGAGTTCGACTTCGAGCAGGTCCTCCGTGAATCGGACGCCCGCACGGACAAACTCATGGCGCTGTACGACCGGTATGAGGGGCATCCGGACGCCGACGACATCATCGCCCGGGAAATGGGTTGGAGTCAGGGCCAGGGCCCGGAAGCCATCGCCGGACACGCCAGCCCGGAATGGTTCCCAACCCGCATTGAATCCCCGGAAACCGCGAAACCCAATCCTCGCGCCGAGGGAATCGACTGGGTTCGGGATGAACACGGCACCCCCGTGCATCCCGTGTACCTGCGATGCCATCGGGCCGGACGCGCCGCCTGGGACGCCGTGGATCTGACGAGCGAACGGATCCAGAATGATCCGGACGTCTCCGATCTGATCGCGGAGATTCACATCACCACGGCCCGTCTGGCGGGCGCGCTGAATCCGCTCGCCTTTGGCCGGCATCACTGCGAACCCCCGTTCATCGTCGCCTGCCTCAAACGATCCCTCTCCCATGTGTACGGCGCCCAGGCGGCATTGGAGCGGGTTCGGGTCCGCGGACTGCTCCCAGCCGCACCCCTCGCCGCAGCAGCCTCCGAACTGGCAGGCATTCGCGAGGACATCCTCGCGTTGATGCAGGAGTTCCGCACCTCCCGGGGGAAACCGTGATGACGGTCTTTCCCCCGCCACGGAAGCCATGAGCTCGCCAGACCTGTGTCCCAATTGCGGAGCCGAAGTTCCGCCCCGCGCCCGCGCCTGTCCGGAATGCGGTGCCGACGAATCCACCGGATGGAATGAACGCGCCGCCACCCAAAACCTCGGGATTTCGGATCCGGACGACTTCGACTCCGAGGAATTCGCCCGGGAGGAATGGGGACCGCCTCCCCGCAGGCAATTGTCCGTGGGGTGGATCGCCGTGGGCATCGGGCTTCTGCTCGCCATGCTCTTCGCTTGGCTTCGCTGACTCTCAGGACAGGGGGAACGGGGAGCGAAACCGGGGTTTGATTTCCCGGTCCGACCGTGGCTCCGTGTTCCGACCTCCCGCCTCATGTCCGCGCCCACGCCCCACCCTCCGGCCGCTCCGACCCGATGGGTGTCGCTCGATGCGTACCGCGGCGCGATCATGCTGCTGATGGCCTCCGCAGGACTCGGACTCCCGCAGATTGCCAAGGCCCATCCGGACAACACCCTTCTCTCGGTGTTAGGACGCCAGTGCGAACACGCCGCGTGGGGCGGCTGCACGTTGTGGGATCTCATCCAACCCGCCTTCATGTTCATGGTGGGCGTCGCGTTACCCTGGTCCCTCGCCAGCCGCCGCGCCCGCGGTGCCACCACCGCCCAACTCACAGCACACGCCCTGAGGCGCTCCCTGATCCTGGTGTTGCTGGCGGTATTCCTGACCTCGGCGTGGAGTCCGCGGACGGAATGGATCTTTCCCAATGTGCTCGCCCAGATCGGACTGGGTTATCCCCTGTTGTTCCTCGCCGCCCTGACCCGGCCCCGGACGCAGGCGATCCTCGCTGCGGCCCTGCTGGCCGGCACTTGGCTGATCTTCGCAGTGTACCCCCTCCCGCCTCCGGGATTCGATCCGGCGACGGTCGGCGTGACGCCGGACCTGCCGCAATTCACCGGCTGGGCGGCGCATTGGAACAAGAACACCAACGCCGCGGCGGCCTTCGATGTGTGGTTTCTCAACCTCTTTCCGCGAACCCAGCCTTTCACCTACAACGAGGGAGGGTACCAGACGCTGAATTTCTTGCCGTCCATCGCGACCATGATCTTTGGACTGCTCGCCGGACAACTGCTCCGCAGCGCGACCCCGCGCCGGAGCCAGCTCCGGATCCTGATGCTGGCCGGACTTGGAGGAATTCTCGTCGGAGGCCTTCTCGGCTGGACCGGGATCTGTCCGATCGTGAAGCGGATCTGGACGCCTTCCTGGGCGCTCTTCAGCGGCGGGTGGGTGGTCTGGATTCTAGTCGCCTTCGTGGAGCTGGTGGATGAGCGCGGATGGCGCCGCGGAACCCTTCCTCTGGTCGTCGCCGGAACCAATCCCATCACGCTCTACTGCCTGTGGCAGCTCTCCGGCGGATTCATCCGGGAGAACGTCAAGCGGCACCTCGGGTCCGGAATCTTCGAGTCCTTCGGGCCGCCCTACACCGCCACCCTGGAACGGGGCACGATCCTCGTCGTGCTGTGGCTGATCCTTTATTGGATGTACCGCCGGAACCTGGTGATCCGGATCTGAGCCCGACCGCCCCGGTCGCTCAGCCAACCGACAGCAGCTCCACCTCAAAGATCAGCGTCGCATTGGGGGGGATCGCGCCCGGATACCCGTTCCGACCATAGGCCAGGTCGGGGGGAATGGTCATGCGAACCTTGTCCCCCACCACCATCGAGGCGACGCCGAGATCCCATCCGGCAATGACCTGTCCGGCGCCAAGGATGAACTCAAACGGCTCGTTGCGGTCGAGGGAACTATCGAACTTTTGGCCGTTCTCAAAGGTTCCCGTGTAGTGGACGGTCACCGTGCGTCCTCGCTGGGTGGCGGGTCCGGTTCCGGTGGCGAGCTTGTCGATCTTCAGTTGGGCGGCAGCCATGGCGGAGTGTCGGCACGCGGACTTCCGAAGGTCAATCGAACGCTCGGATTGATTTGTTCCGCAGGCACTCCACGTTGGCGCGTGTCTTCGGACCCATCCTCCCCTGCCCCCGCCGCTGCGGGTGCGTCCAGTCCCTCTCGTCCCCGCACGGAGTCGCTCCGCCAGGCCTCGCGCATCTTCCGCTACCTGCGCCCCTATCGGGTCCGCTTCGCCAGCGCCTGGGTCGCGCTCCTGATCGCCAGTTCCCTGGGGCTCGCCTTTCCCTACCTGACCGGGAGCCTGCTCGACGCCTCGACCGGACGCTTCGTCCCGCTGCCGTTCGGCGGAGTGACGCTTTCCCTCAATCAGATTGCGCTGCTCCTCGTGGGCACGCTCGGAGTCCAGGCGTTTTTCTCCTTCTTCTCTTCCTACGGATTCAACCGCTGCGGCGAAAGCGCCCTTGCCGATCTGCGTCGAGAAACCTTCGGACGCATCCTCGGCCTACCGATGTCCTTCTTCGCACATCGGCGCGTCGGGGAACTTTCCAGCCGACTGTCCGCCGACCTGACGGTGATCCAGGAAACCTTCACCTTCACCATTCCCCAGTTCCTGCGGCAGGCCGTGCTGTTGACGGGCGGGATCGGACTGATCGTGGCCACATCCTGGCGTCTGGGGGGAGTGATGATCTCCACCTTCCCCGTGCTGCTGCTCGCGGCGATCTTGATGGGACGCCGCATCCGCGGACTCTCCCGCTCCGCGCAGGACCACCTCGGCGAGGGCGGAACGGTCGTCGAGGAATCGCTGCACGGCATCGTCAACGTGAAGGCGTTCGGGAATGAGCGCTTTGAACTATCCCGATACGCGGCGCACCTCTCGAGCTACCTCGGCGTCGTTCTCCGAACGGCGCGACTCCGGGCGTCCCTGGTCTCCTTCATCATCTTCGGGGTGTTCGGGTCCATTGTGCTCGTATTCTGGTACGGCGCGCGCCTGATGCAGGCCGGCCAGCTCACCTTCGGGGAACTCACCCGCTTCATTCTGTACACCACGTTTGTCGGCGGCTCCGTGGCTTCCTTTGCCGAAGTCTTCAGCCAGGTCCAGAAGACCCTGGGAGCCACCGAGCGGGTCCGCGAGCTCCTGGACGAATCCCCCGAGGTGCCCGTCCTGGAACCCGCCCCCAGGGATCCCGTTCCCCGGTTTCGCGGCGACGTGGAATTCGACAACGTGGTGTTCCGGTATCCGTCCCGACCCGACGTTGCGGCCTTGCGCGGCGTCACCCTGCAGGCCCGCGCGGGCGAACGCATCGCGCTGGTCGGGCCGAGCGGCGCGGGCAAATCCACGCTCGTCTCGCTGCTGCTGCGGCTCTACGAGCCCAACTCGGGACAACTCCGCCTCGACGGACGTCCAGCGGACGCGATTCCGCTCCGTGAGGTTCGGGGCAACATGGCCATCGTCCCGCAGGAGGTGCTGTTGTTCGGCGGGACCGTGGAGGAAAACATTCGTTACGGAAAGCCGGAGGCCACCCGGGACGAAGTCATCGCCGCGGCACGACTGGCCGCGTGCCATGAATTCATCGAGCGCTTTCCCGAGGGGTATCAGACCCGCGTGGGCGACCGCGGGGTGAAGTTATCCGGCGGCCAGCGCCAGCGTATCGCCATCGCCCGCGCGCTGCTGAAGGATCCCGCCATTCTCATTCTCGACGAAGCCACCAGTTCCCTGGACTCCGGGAGCGAACAACTGATCCAGCAGGCCCTCAGCGTTCTGCTCAAGGACCGCACCGCCTTCGTGATTGCGCACCGTCTTTCGACCATCCGGCAGGTGGACCGCATCTACGTCATCGAAGACGGCGCCGTCACCGAATCCGGAACCCACGACGAACTCCTCGCGAAGGAAGGCGGCACCTACCGCCGTCTCGCCGCGCTCCAGTTCGACACGCCGACCTCCTGAGGGTCGCCGACACGCCGAAAAATCAAGACGCAGCAACCGTCAAACAGCCTTCACTCAAGAGAGCGCAGAGATCTCAATGGAAATGCGCTGACGGAGAAACCGAGGAAATCCCCATTCCATGAATTCTTTGCGTTCTCTGCGGTTCATCAATCCCAACCTGTTATTGGGTCGTCCTCCAGGCAGGTTCGTTTTCAATTTTAAACTTACACTTGCAAACATTTGCTTCATTGGATAGTGGTTGCCGATGTCCAAACACCCAAAAAAATGGCCAACCGCCGCAGGGTTCCGCTTCCCTGTCCGATTGGAATCGGCGTGGCGGTGGGCGGCTACCTGGCTCACCGCGACCATCGGAGCGACGGTACTGAACGCAGGCCCGCTGACGCCGATAACACTCGGGCTGATGCCGCGCGCCGCCAGGACCGCACCCGACGGCACCTCGGGGAGTCCGGTACTGTCCGGCGACGGCCGATACGTGTTCTTCGTCAGTGACGCGAGGAATCTGGTCACCAATGCCGTCGAGAATTGGGGACTCAACCTGTACCGCTGGAGCCGGGAATCCAACGCCACGGAACTGATCAGCGCCGGAATGGGGAACCTCGTCCTCGGGAGCATCGGAGACTATTCCGTATCGGAGAATGGAGAACGGGTGGTATTCTCCGGCGTCGCGGACCCCTACGGGCCTCCAGACGAGGGGAACATTTTTCTCCGGGACATCCCGACGGGAACCACCACGTTGATTTCCAAACGGCGATGGGAGTTGGACCCCATCCCCGGCAACGGACCGTCGTGGGATCCTTCACTTTCGTCCGATGGTCGATGGGCAGTGTTCAGTTCCACGGCGTCCGATCTCGATACCATCTTCGCCAGACCGAACCAACCCGCACTGATAGTCCACGAGGTCGCGTCTGGAGAATCGCGAAGGATCGTGTCGGGCGAGTTCGTCACGGAGCATGAGATCAGCAGGGACGGGGATCTTGTGGTCTACCAGAATCCGGAACGGCAGTTCTTTCCCGGGGGTCGGCGTTGGACCTCCCTCATCCTTTGGAATCGGGAGGGAAACACCTACACCCAGGTGGGACTTCCCCGCCCCCCCTCGGACATAATGGGTGCCCCGCTGACTCCGTTGGCGTTTGCCCTCAGTCCCGACGGGAGGCACCTCGCCTTCCACCTCGATTCCAGGACTGGGGCCGACGATCGAGGGATCTGGATTTATGATCTCCGATCGCAGGCCGCGGAACGGATCCTGGCCCAGCGTCCTTCGGAATATTTCGGACGATTTTCCTGGAGCGAGGACGGGACCCGGCTTGCCTTTGTGGGAAGCGACTTTGTCACTGGAGTTCAGGGTCAGATGCAGGTCTGGACCGAAGGAGTGGGTGTCCGGCCTTTGGCGGGATGGGTGCAAGCCGGGTCCTCCGTCCCGTCGAATCCCACAGCCGTCGTGCGGAGCGAACTGAGTCCCGAAGGCCGATACCTGTTATTTCGCACTGCAGAAGCAGTCCCCGCCGCGGGTGTCCCCGAAAACGGTGTTGAAGCGTACTATTTGTGGGAATTGTCGACCGGTAAGGCTCGGCTGATCGCCCGTGAACAGGCGGATTTAGAACCCGCGTTTTCGAAGGACGGACGGTGGCTGGCCTATCAGTCGTCCGAACGGTTGGATTCCGCCGATGATAACGGTTCCTCCGACGTGTTCGTGGTGAGGCTCCCGGACGGAGCTCCCGAACGAGTGTCGCAGGGACTTTCCGCCAAGCCATTGGCGACGGCCAGCGGCGACAGTTGGGTGGATGGAGGATTGAGCGACGACGGACGGTGGATTGTGTTCAGCAGCAATGCGGACGACCTAGCGCCCGGCGATACCAATGGTCGGCACGATGTGTTCGTCCATGACCGCCTTCTGCGAACCAATTTGCTGGTGAGCGTCACTGGGGATGGACGAAGTGCGGTGGCCGGGGCGAACTGGGGGCGGATTTCGGCAGGGGGGCGATCCGTGTTGTTTCAGAGCCGGTCACCGGATCTTGCGGGATCGTCTCCGAACCCGGGGCCAAACCTGTTTGTGCGCGATCTGACCCGACAACGGACGACCTTGATTTCCGTGGATGCCTCAACGGGGAAGGCGCTTGGTCAGGAGGCGGCGAATGCGTGGATCTTGGGTGACGGCCGGGAAGTGATCCAGGATCTCCAAATTTCCTACACGTATCAGGACGATCATTGGGAGGGTCGTCCAGCGAAACTGCTGCATTGGGACGAGGCCACCGGGGTCACCGAAGATTGGACCCAGCGTCTTACCGCCCTCGCCGGGGGCGCCCGTTACCATCTCCCGGGTACCGTCCACATCAGTCGAAACGCAGAGATTCTCGCGTTCAGTTTCTCGGATGGATTGGGCGTCAGTTCGGAGGTGTGGGACCGGTCGGCGGGAACGTTGACCCCTCTCCCCATCCGGGTCGACAGCCGGGTTACCGATGTCTCTCCCAACGGCCGCTGGGTCCTGACGCTGCATGGACCAGCGGAGACGTATGACCCGATCGGGGGCACCTGGATCCCCGAACCGCGCAGCTATACGATCTATGACCGCGTCCGAGGCTTGGCCGCTCCGGTGACGTTTCCAAATTCGCTGTCCCCGTCGGACCCGCGTTTCACCGGGGATAGCGAGCATCTGATGTTCTTCAGTCCCATCGCCCAGGACGGTGGACGTCCATCCCGACGCCAGCCGTTGCTGTATTCGCTTCGCGACGGAACGGTCTCACCGATCCTCAATCGTGAATTCGGAGACCTGGATCTCGCGAAGGCCCGGTGCTCTCCGGACCTTCGGTGGATGATCTTCACATCGTTCCGTCCGGGCTTTGTGGAGGAAGACCGAAATGAGGCCTCGGACGTATTTCTCTACGATCGCTATTCCGGAAGTCTCCGGACGCTTTCGACCCGGCCGACCGGAGCGACGGGGGATGGCCCCAGTGTCGGAGGTCATCTCAGCGCCGACGGTCGGTTCTTCGCCTTCACTACGTTCGCAGGGGATCTCCTTCCGGGGGATGACTCCCGGTACTCGGACGTGGTGTGGGGCGCCGTGGAGCCCGGGAATCCGGTCGATACCGATGCCGACGGATTGCCCGATGTCTGGGAGAGAGATTGGTTCGGTTCCCTGGACCAGGATGCAGCCGGAGATCCCGACGGGGATGGGCAGAGCAACCTGGACGAATATCACACGCGGACCTCCCCCTTGGACGCCACGTCGCGTCTGGCCATGTCGGAAGCAAAGATTCGGCCCGACGGAGTGGAGGTCTCCTGGGAGGGACATTCCGGGGTTACCTATCGGTTGGAACAGAGTGAGGCCCTAGACTCAGGCTCGCCTTGGAGTCCCGTCGGCGAAGGGTTGGTGGGGTACGAGGGACGGATGCATCAGTTTATCCCTGGGTCCGCCACGAACGCGTTCTTTCGGGTTCTGGCCACCCCGTGATTGCCCTTGAACTTCGTACCGCTGAAGAATCGGGATTCAATCGGGAATCCCAAGGTGGAGGTCCCCTCCATCCGTAGTTCGGAACCGCCTGGGGAAATTACGGCAGGGCGAAGACCTTCCGCTTCGCGCCGAGCGCCAACAGCCTCCAGAAGCGTTGGACGAGCCGCTCGTAGCTCGCCGGCGCAGCGATCCGTGAGGATTCACGGGTGACTCCGAAACCCATCCGGGTCGGATCTCGTCCCAGGATACTGAATGCGGGATCGCCTGAGGGCGGGGAGTTGAACCGGATCAGCCCAGTGCCATTCAAGCGAAGCGCGGAGTGAAGTGGAACCCGAAAGCCACGCCCGCTCACTCACCAGCCCCAGCGATTGGGCTAGCTTCCCAACACCTCGCGGATGGCAGAGAGGAGACCGGACTCCTGCAGCGAGACATGGGTATCGCTAGTGACGAGATCGTCGACTGTCGCCTGGACGAGACGGCGTTGTTCGTGGAGGGGAAAGCTCTGAGCAAGGCTGGTGGCGTGGGTAAGCGATGCCTCCGGGGTTTGGGTCAATCGCCTGAGTCGCGCAACAGAAGCATCGTACTCGCGATTGCGCTCGGATTCGGAGGTGTAGCCCATCTGAACCAACAGACGATGGATCCTTTCGTCCTCGACGCTCGCCAAATGTCCGTCGGCATACATGGCGAGCAGGGTCAGGTCGAGGAGGGCTGCCTTCTGAGGGGGCGACAAATCGATCGCAGTCATGATGGGGTTGCGCTTCGCGAGGGATCCGGCTCCGGATCACGGGAGGGTTGTCCAATTTCAACGGCGGGGACTCAAGCGCCGATTCGGAGAATGAGCAGGAACGTTGGGGACTGCATCCAGCGTGCCTCGTCCGGACACGTCAGATCGTTGCGCATCCGCTCCCGGGACCCGGTTGTGGAAGGATCCATCCCAGGCGTGACAGCACTTCGACCCAGTGATTTCTTCGCGAAATGAAGTCGAGGTCCCTGCCCCTGCTGATTCTCGGAATACTCTTGGCTGCTTCACACGCCGGGGCCGCCAGTCCGACACCCCGAGCGGCCGAGGTATCCAAGTACGACGCCGAGAAGGCCCTGCAAGGAGCGCCCATCGAGAAGGGCTCGTGGCGAAAATGGTCCAACGAATGTGCCGCCTGGCACCGAGCCCGACTCCGCGCTGCGTATGAGCGGGCCGGGACCAAGAACTCCAAGTGGAACGAACCCATGCTCACCCTGCTGGATCAGGTGGCCCTTCAGCGGGGCGGAATGGACGTCGCCGACCCGAAGCAGATGGAGGATCTCGTACGACAAATTGAACGGCTCGGCTGCACCGACCCACTGTTCCGATACCTCCGCCTCCGATACGGCGCCCTGTCGATGAAACAGGAAGAGGTCGTGCCCGCTCTGCGCGCCGCGTCCCAGGCACTTCGGGATTCCGACTATGACTCCCTTGAAAAGTTTTGGGCCACCTACCGAACCGCCTCCCAACTGAGAGGCGAGTCGGGCCCAAAAACTCCGCCGGATGTCATCGCCCTTTACCGGGCCGCGGTGGACCAGCTCACCAACGCTTTCGGAAATCGAGAACTCCCGGCTGGCGAGGTAGTGACCACCAGCGAGGAGATCCTCAGCGCGCTCAAGTTTAATCCGGTCGAATACCGGGCCGCCTGGGACAAACTGGTTCCCCTCATGCTCCAACACTGGTCCAAGAATCCCCAGGTGCTCCTGACGATCGGCTGGGGTCACATAGACCGTGCCTGGATGGCCCGAGGCAGCGGTTACGCCGACAAGGTCACCCAGGAAGGATGGAAGATCTACGCCGCGGAATTGGATAAGGCCGAAATCTACCTGACCAATTCCTGGGCGTTGGGAACACTCAGTGCAACCGCTCGGCAAATGATGCGGCTGGAACTGGGTCAGGGGGAAGGCCGCGAGCGGTTGGAACTCTGGTTCCAACGGGCAATGGACTTGGACCCGGGCGACTACGAGGCCTGCGCCGACAAACTTTGGTACCTGATGCCCCGGTGGTACGGCGATCACAACAAAATGCTGAAGTTTGGCCGGAGCTGTCTGAACCATCCCAGTTGGAATGGACGGGTCCCGCTCGCCCTGATGCGGGCCCGCGAACTCATCGCGGAGGATCTCCCGAAGGAGGATCGGCCCGCCTACTGGAGGAAGAAGGAGGTCTGGTCGGATGTCCGAAGCTCCTTCGAGCGGTTCTTCGAACTGAATCCCAACAATGTCTCCTGGCGGCACAACTACGCCTGGTTTGCCTGGGCTGCCCAGGACTGGGACGAACTTAATCGGCAGATCCCCCTGCTCGGTGAAATCAACTACGCCTACTTCGGGGGCAAGGATCAGTATGATCGCATGCTGGCCGAAGCTCGTGCCCGCGGAGGCGCCGGCCCAAAATAATCTGGCCGGCAAAAAAACGGGAACCCCGGCTCTCCGCCCAAGTTTGAACTCAACGAAGGCGGGACTGCATCCTAAAACGTCAGGCTATTCTGCAAGACCAATGAAGAAATCCCCAACCAGCAGAGGGAAATCGGTTCCCGATGATCTCCAGAGATTGCTGGAGACGTTGAAGGTCCGGTTCGAAGAAAATCCGCGAAGACACCCGGCGTTGGAATGGGACGAAGTGATGGCGCGTCTGGATTTGTCGCCCGGTGCCCTGAAATCGCTTTCGGAGATGGAGCGAACCGAGGGTGAGCCGGATGTCGTCGGAGTCGAGCGCGGCGCGTTCCTGTTTGTGGACTGCGCTCCGGAGAGTCCGTCCGGGCGGCGCAGCGTCTGTTACGACCGGGAAGCCCTGGAGTCTCGCAAGGACCATCCCCCCAAGACCTCCGCTCTGGACCTGGCCGCCTCCATGGGCATCGAACTGCTGACCGAGGCGCACTACGGCATGCTGCAAACGCTGGGTGAGTTCGACACCCGGACTTCAAGTTGGATCGCCACGCCGGCGGACATCCGAAAACAGGGCGGCGCATTGTATGCGGAAGTACGCTACGGAAGGCTCTTCATCGGACACAACGGAGCGCAATCCTACTATGCAGGCCGGGGCTTTCGCGGACTGTTGAGGGTTTGACCGCGCAACATTCCCTTGGGAAATGCCGCTTCCCCACGACTTCCGAGGCATCTGTCCAGGTCTCTCGGTCAGTTCGGAGGCAGTTCCCAAGGTTTGGTTCATCCAATAGACAACGCAGTCTTCGAAGAGCACGGCGATCCCACATCGCTCGTCATCCCGGCCCCAACCCTCATTGGGGAGCGCCCGAGCGGAATCCAAATTCACCCAAGAGTCCGGTAGAACCCGAACGCGAGGCCGCCTCCTTCAAGGAAAACTCAAACTTCCGCCCAATAGTTCCCAGTGCTGGATGTAGTAGTGCGCCCGCCCCGAATTCACTTTCGTCACCCAATGCCGGTAGCTGGCGCTGGCGTAAACCACGCCCCCCGAGGCGGACGTGAGCTTCAAATTCGAAAACCCAGAACCGGGATTCGTTACCGCATGCAACCCGCTATCATAAAGGACGCCGTTCAAACTCAACGTGACCCGGCCGTAACTGTTGCTGAACGACAGCCAGTCGATCTTCAACCCACCGCTATTCCCCACATTGTAACTCACGCCGGTCGTGGTCGTCGGCGTGTCAAACAGCTGAACCGTAGTGGCGCCCTGCAACGGGGCCGCGGCGAAAACCAAAACACAAATCAGGGCAATCCAGTTTTTCATGAGAGTACAAGTTGAGGTTCAGTGACAGAATTCCGACGAAAGCGAATCTTTGCTTTCCCGGTTCGCCGGGCATTGACGGATCTAACTTATGGGGGGACTGCGAAAATCATCCTCCTCTTAGACACCGGGGGGTCAAGGGGCTTTTGGATGCGCCACTGCTTAACGAATCTCCCTATTGTGGAAATGAAAACCGCCGCCACTCCGTTCAGTTTGTCAGGTTGGCATCCCGCGACCGTTGGGCGATCCGCCGGCGTCTCCGAATACAGGGGCTGGACCCGGAGGAATCCGCCAGTTTCAGCCGAGGCAACTTATTGGGAACTCGCGAAGCGTCCTGGACTGCGGTAGCCCCCTACCGCTTTCCGTCCCGCCGGTACCTGCATCCAAATCATCCCCCTCCCCTCCGCGAATAACGTGTTGTTCCAAAGCGGCAGCTCCGCAGCCGCAGTCCAGGACGCTTTGCGATGATTAATCGCGGGAGGACCGCAGGGGAGCCACATGGCCGTCCATGTAAACCACGTTCTTGCCGGAATTCGGTGGACGGGGATGGAACTCTTCATAGTCGAGGAGCAGCGGCGTCGTTTCCGGGGGCAACACCACGAAGAAGTTCGTGACCCCGCCGGAGAAATCCCCGGGCTTCAGGAGCAGAAAGGCGCTGTCCGTCCGCGTCTCATCGATGCGATGACCGTTGAGATCGATGTTCCATTCGTAACTCGAACCCTCGGCGGCGAACCGTCCCTTCCGGTCCGCCGGACAGCGAAAAACCGTCGCGGCACTGCCGGGTGCATTGGTTCCGGCGACCCGGCCGACATAACCCGCGAGGAGGTCGCAGATCCGCGGCAGAGGTTCCCGGGGATTCACCGGCAAGGTGGGGAGCAGCTCCGCACTCGGCAGTCGTTCGTGGTGATCCTCGGCATAGGTGCGCGTTGCAATCCCCAGCTGGCGGAGATGGCTCACGCAGACGGCATCCAGGCCCTTTGCCTTCGCCCGCCCCAGCGTCGGCAGCAACAGCCCCGCCAAAACAGCCACGATGGCAACGACGACCAACAATTCGACGAGGGTGAAGGCACGTGCGCCGTTCCCAAGGGGGACCGGGACGGACGGCTTCACGCCGCCGATTTCAAAACGAGAAAATGTCTTCATGGGATTGCGATGGGATCCGGATGGGGACTCGCCGGGTTCATGTGGTTTGGTTCAACCACCCACGCCGTGCGGCTTCCGCGCGAGTTCGACCCGCTGTTCGGGCGTCATGTCCCGGAAGCGACGGTCAGGATCCGGAGGACGGAGCGTGCGGCCGGGCAGGCCTCCGGTGTCCGGGGCTTTTGGACCACCCCTTGAACTTGCGGGACGTGCTGAACCTGCCGACCCGCCGGGCACGCGTCCAACTCCCCCCAACCATCCCAGCCCGCCCGCGATGAGCAACACCCCCACCGCGAAACCCAAACGTCGCCGATTCGTAAGTTGTTTCATTGGTTCCCGCAGGATCGGTGGATTTCCCGGGACCACGACGCGGAAGTGACCAACCCGGATCCGGACCGGGATCAACCCTGCGAACGGCGGGTTGAACTCCCCTCGAATCAGATTTCGCCCAGGCGCGCCTGCAGGTCCCCCAGACTGCAGGTCATGTCCAATCGCACGCCATTCTTCAGCAACAAGGAGTATCTTCCGGAACCCAACGTCTGAATCTCACGGATGCAGGACAGGTTCACGATCACCGAACGGCTGACGCGCATGAAGCCCGCCGGGGCGAGCCGTGCCTCCATCGCCGAAAGCGTTTCGCGGAGGATGTGCTGCTCCTTTCCTGAGTGCAGCAGGACGTAATTTCCCGCCGCCTCCACCCGGACGATCTCCTCGGGCTTGAGAAACAGGATCCGCTCCGATGACCGCACCAGAATCCGCCCGCCACCGGCAACCGGCGCGTGAATCTGACCGAGCAGGGCATTCAATCGCGGATCCAGAGGCTGGGATCCCGGCTCCAAGCGCGCTCGCACCCGCTGCAGCGCCTTCCGGAATCGCGCCTCGGTAAACGGCTTGAGCAGGTAGTCGAGGGCATTGAACTCAAACGCCCGGACCGCGTGTTCGTCATGGGCCGTCGTAAACAGGACGACCGGCAACCTGCCCGGCTCCAGGGCCTCCAGAACCTCGAAGCCATTGAGTCGCGGCATCTGGACATCGAGGAACAACAGGTCCGGACGTCGCTGCTGGATTTCCCGCAACGCCTGCGCCCCGTCCGCACATTCGGCGACGAGTTTCACGTCGCGCTCGTCCTCCAGCAGGGCGCGGATCCGCTCCCGCGCGAGCGGTTCGTCGTCGGCAAGGATGGCGGTGATCGTCTTCACGTCTCGAGGACGCGGGGACCGGGGTTCGGGGAAGAGACACCCCAGGGACCCTCGACGCGAACCGTAGCGCCTCCGGAGGCCCGCGGCAGCAACTCCAGTTTCTGGAGGGAACCGTAAAGGGCGCGGAGACGATCGTGAAGATTGGCCAAACCAATCCCGGTTCCGCCTGCGCCGGACGTGGAGCTCGAAATCTGCGGCGGCGGATTCAGAGGAACCGCCCCACCACTTCCACCGAACCCGACCCCGTCATCCTCCACCGTCAGCACCAGCGTGGCGCCGCGGCGGGAGGCACTCAACCGTACGATCCCCGGTCTTCCGGCAGGTTCGATTCCGTGTCGGATCGCGTTCTCAACCAGGGGCTGCAATACGAGGGTTGGCACCCGGCAATCCAGCGCCGCCGGCTCGATCTCCTGCTCCACGCGCAACCGGTCACCAAAGCGGGTTTGCTGAATCTCCAGGTAACGTCCCACGAACTCCAGTTCCTCGCGAAGGGATCCCTCCTGACGTCCCGTCTGGCTGAGCGCCATTCGCAGCAGTTCGCTCAGGGACACCAGGGTCGTTTCGGCCAGCCGCGGATCCCGGCGCAACAGGGCGGTGATGGCATTCAGGCTGTTGAAGAGGAAATGCGGTTGGAGTTGCGCCTGGAGGGTGTCGAGGCGCGCCCGGGCCAGGTGGGATTCCAAAAGCAGCTCCCGGCGTTCCCGCTCTCGAAGACGCCGGTGGAAGTACACCGAGTGGACGAGCCCCGTGACCGCTCCGTACGCCAGCAGGTCCAGGATCGTGGATCGCACAGCAGCACGCAGGGAGGGGGGCCGTGGCGGAGCGGGATCCCCGTCCCCAGGCAGCGGACGCAACCATTGGATCGGCCCCTCACCGTTGCCGAAGGGAACCGGCACCGCCAACGCTCCCCGCTCGCTGGATCCCAGGGGCGGAGGGCCCGGAGCCAGCAGAAATCTCGTCCGGTGCGCGAGGGTTCGAAATCCCACCCAATGGCAGGCGAGAAGGAACGCCACACAGGCAGTCAGATGGACGGCGAGATTTCGCAACAAGCGCTCCCGCCCCCAGGGAAAGAACCAGGCCACCAGAGCCAGGTAGGGGCTGAATAGGATCCACGGATAACTCCGTTGGAGGCGAAGGGCGGTTCCCATGATCGCGTGGACCTTTTCTCCAAAGCCGGGCTGCTCCAGATCGCGGTCCTGGAAAACCCACACCGTGGGTCCGCCCCCGCTATCCACGAGCCACCCAAGCACCAGAACGACCAGCGCCGTCCAACCCAGCACGCCCAGCCACAACGCCCACCGCATTCGTAACGGATGCGATGGCACAGCGTGGGAATTGTGGAAATTGGCATTCATCCATCAGGCCAGAAGCGCGGCAAGAGGGCCGCCTCCTGGGCGCGGGGAGACGAAGGAATTTTGGTAATAAAAGCCAACGGTTCGGGACCAACCCACGCCCCAGCGGGACCAATCTGCCAGAACATGGGACGAGTGGCGGGCGAAAAATGCCCGATCCCAAAGCCGGGTGCGCGACGATTATCGGGCCATCTGGAACCGTCGCTCAGACCCACCCCTCTGAAATCCGCCGACGACGGCGCCGACCGGGGGGCTTCCAGTTGGGGGAACCGGGTGCCCTCGTGGAGGAACCCTCCGGGATTGTCGGGTTGGCCGGGTCCGCCTTATGTCGCCGTCTAAGCATCCCCTCCGATGAACCCACCGCCACTCTCTCCCCTCATGGCCCGGTCATTAATAGTCTCCCGCCGAAACCTACTCCGTCGAATCCTCCTGGGTACCGCCGGAATCCCCCTGCTGGGCTCGGACAGCCTCCTGTCCGGCCGGGCTTTGGCGGCCACCGAGGAGTCGCCGGAAACGGAGAACAACTGGGAGGGACCCTTCTACAAGGGGGGCGCACCAGTGCGGTCGGTCCTCCTGGAAAAGGGCGTGCCGGGCACTCCGTTGACCGTGTCGGGCCGCGTGCTCGACCTGCGGGGGCGTCCGAGCCGTGAAGCGTCAACAGCCCTGAAGACGGGACGACCACGGGTTTCGGACCTTTCGCACTTCCGGGTTGCCCGTTGACAGGGGTAACGGGTAAGTATTGCTTACCAACGTGACGACGACCCTCTCCAGCCGCGGCCAGATCGTGATTCCGCAGTCGGTTCGCGAGCGCTGTCACCTGCAAGCGGGCGACCATTTTGTGGTGGAGGACAACCCCGAAACCCAGGTTTTGACCCTGCGCAAGGTGAAGGGTGGCGGCGATTGGTTCGGCATCTACATGGAGTGCCCACATTCCCTGGAACTCCCGCCGCGCCGCCGGCAGATGTACCGCCCGAAACATGAACTGGCTGGTTGATACGGACATCCTCAGTGAACGGACCAAGCCGCGTCCCGATGCGAAGGTGCTCGCCTGGATGGAGGCGAACGCCGACTCCATCTACACCAGCAGTCATGTGATCGGAGAGCTGCAAACGGGGATCGCCCTGCTCTCAGAAGGATCCAAAAAGCGGGCCCTGCAGGCCTGGCTGAACCGCCTGGTCGAGGGGATGGAAGGCCGGATTCTGAATTTCAATACCAGCGTTGCGACCGTGTGGGGACGACAGGAAGCGGATTTCAGCAGGAAGGGTTGCCCCATGCCGATGCCCGACAGTTTCATCGCCGCCACGGCGCGGCGGCACGACCTGATCCTCGCCACGCGCAACGTCGCGGATTACACGCGCCCGGGCCTGAAGGTCATGAACCCGGCCGCCGGCCTGCCCTGAACCTCGCGGATGCCCCCCGGAGCTGAAGGGAACTCATCGAACCGGCCTTCGCTGCCAGCCGCGATGCGGGCGCCCGCCCGATTCCTGGAGGGGCATGAGGACAGGACATTGGTAACCGCCCGGCGCATGGGAATGCGCAGGGACCTCTCCTTTTCGGGGAGCGTCAGGGACGGGGCTTCTGTCTCCGCCTCGACATACCGCACTCGCCTTGTCCCGATGACTGGCTAGACTCATTTCCATGCCCGACGTCACCCAACTGCTCCAGGCCATGGACGCGGGCGATCCCAAGGCCGCGGACCAATTGCTCCCGCTGGTTTACGAGGAATTGCGCAGGCTGGCGGCGGCAAAGATGGCGCAGGAGAAACCCGGCCAGACCCTGCAGGCCACCGCGCTGGTTCACGAGGCCTGGATCCGCCTGGCGGGGGATGAGCCGCGACGCTGGGACAACCGGCGCCACTTCTTCGCCGCCGCCGCCGAATCCATGCGGCGGATCCTGGTCGCGAAAGCCCGCCGGCGACTTCGGGTCCGCCATGGAGGCGGATTGGAGCGGGTAAACCTGGACGAGGTGGAAATTCCCGGTGGGGCCCGGGAGGAGCAACTGGTGGCCGTGGACGAGGCCCTGTCCCGGCTGGAACTCGAGGATCCCGGGAAGGCCGAACTGGTCAAACTGCGGTACTTCGTGGGCCTGAACAACCGGGAGGTTTCAGAGGCTCTGGGCGTCTCGGAGGCGACCGTGGAGCGACACTGGTCCTTCGCCAAGGCCTGGCTGTTCACCCAGATCAAGGCCTCCCGGTGATGGGTCCCCACTTTTCTTAACCCGGATGAGGGCATTCGTCCCGAAACGGCGCATGGAGGGGTGGAAGCAAAACCACCGTTGACGCATGAACGCACAGAATCCGGCCCTCGAGACGATCTTCAACGCCGCCAAGGCGCTCCCGCCCGAATCCCGGGCGGAGTACCTCAGCCTGGCCTGCCGGGAGGATGCATCCCTGCGTCGGGAGATCGAACGGCTCCTCACTGCGGCGGATTCGGCGGAAGGATTCTTCGAGTCCAAGCCGGTGGGCCTGACCCAAATGGAGAACACCGTCATGGACACCACCGTCCGGGAAGGCCCGGGCACGAGGATCGGACGCTACAAGCTGCTCCAGCAGATCGGCGAGGGCGGCATGGGCGTGGTGTACATGGCCGAGCAGGAGGAACCCGTCCGGCGCCGCGTGGCGCTGAAGATCATCAAGCTGGGCATGGACACCCAGCAGGTGGTCGCCCGCTTCGAAGCCGAGCGCCAGGCGCTGGCCATGATGGACCACCCCAACATCGCCCGGGTGCTGGACGGGGGCACCACGGAGAGCGGCAGGCCCTACTTCGTCATGGAACTGGTCCAGGGCGTGTCGATCATTGAGTTCTGCGACAAGGCCCGGCTTCCAGCCCGGGACCGTCTCGGTCTGTTCATGCAGGTCTGTGAGGCCGTGCAAAGCGCGCACCAGAAGGGAATCATCCACCGCGACCTCAAGCCGTCGAACATCCTCGTCACCCAACACCATGGGAAACCCATGCCGAAGGTGATCGACTTCGGCATTGCGAAGGCGACGAACCAGAAGCTGACCGAGCGGACGCTGTTCACCCAGCACGCCACCATGATCGGCACGCCGGCCTATATGAGTCCGGAGCAGGCCGAACTGACGAGCATGGACGTGGACACCCGCAGCGACCTCTATTCGCTCGGCGTCCTGCTCTACGAACTGCTGACCGGCAGCACCCCCTTCCCTGAGAAACGCCTGCGGAGCCTGGGCTATGGTGAAATGCAGCGCGTCATCGCGGAGGAGGAGCCGCAGCGGCCCTCGACCCGCCTGAGCACGCTGGACCACGAGCAAAAGACGGTGGTGGCGAAGAACCGGGGTGAGGACCTGTCGGCACTCAACACACAGCTCCGCGGTGATCTGGACTGGATCGTGATGAAGTGTCTGGAAAAGGACCGCACCCGGCGTTACGAGACGGCCAACGGACTCGCGGCGGACATTTCCCGGCACCTCAACAACGAACCCGTCACGGCCCGACCACCCAGCACGGTTTACCGGCTGCAAAAGGCCATTCGGCGGAACAAACTCGCCTTCACCGCGGCGATGGCAATCCTGCTGGCGCTGGTGCTTGGACTCAGCTTCGCGGCGGCGGGGCTTCGTCAGGCGGTTCTTGAGCGGGACCGGGCCGAAGCCTCGCGGATTGCGGCGGAGCAGGCGACGAAGAGCGAAGCGGCCCTGCGGGTGGAGGCGCAGCGGGCGCGCGAGCAGGAGAAGACCCTGCGTCAGCAGGCACAGCAGCGTGAGGAGGAAGCGCTCATGCAATCGTACGCTTCCGACATGCAGCAGGCGGAGCGGGCCGTCGCCAGTTCCGATCTGCCCCTGGCCCGTTCCCTCCTGGACAACCATCGGCCGAAGTCAGCCGGAGACCGCGATCTGCGCGGCTGGGAGTGGCGTCATTTCTGGGAACAGAGCCGGGGGGAATCGAATCAATCCCTGATAACCCTCACCGGGCCGGTCAACCGGATGTCGTTCCGGGCGGATGGCCAACTGCTGGCGGTGAACCTGGATATGGATCTGGAAATCTGGGACTACCACCAGCGTCGCCGGGTATTCGCAACGACCAACGCCTTCCTCCCCGTCTTCGCCAAGGCCGGATCGCGCCTGGCGTTTCTGCGCCGGAACGCCTCCACCACCAATATGACTCCCATCGTGCTCAACACCGAGACGTGGTCGGAAACAGCGCTTCCGGAGGTGCAGGCGGTCAGCACGGTGGGTGGCTTCGATTTCGGCAGCCAGGATCAGACCTTGATTCTTCAGTATCGGAGTGGCCCGACGGGCTCGATCATCCCCACCCTCAATCTCGTCGCGCTGGATGCCAGCACGGGCCGGGAACGGTGGAGGTTGAACGACGTGCCCGTCCGGACCGAGGAAACACAGGTCCGCCTTTCCGAGAACGGGAGCATCCTGGCGCTCACAGCGCCGGAGAATCAAATCCTCGTCCTCGACACGGAGAACGGCCGGGAGATCTCCAAGTTCAAGGTTCCGGACCACACCTCGGTTCGCATCGCGATTTCCCGCGACGGCTCCCAGATCCGCACGGCCAATGTGAGTTACCGGTCCACCATCCGACTTTGGAATACACGAACGGGACGCTCCGAAGGCCAGGTTGAGGGGATCCCCGATACCATCGCCCGCATGCGGTTCAGTCCAGACGACCGTTACCTGATGACCAGCGGGAAGGATTCCGCCATCCGAATCTGGGACTGGCGGGAACGACGGCTCCTTCGCTCGCTGACCATTTCCGAGGAAGGGGTGGTCAACGTTGTGATGGCTCCGGACAATCGGACGCTGGCAACCCTGACCGGGTTTTCAGACAGCCCCGAGTCGTACATTCGTATCTGGGATATCAGCGCACCCACGCGAGACGTGGGAAGCGGCACGATTTCCGTGGCAAGTTCCGTGCAACCGCTGTTGCGCGAGCCGGTGTTCTCCACGGATAGCCGAAGTCTTTTTGCCCTGGATGAGGACGGCGCGGTGAAGCAATGGGACTTGGCGACACATTCCGTGACCCACCGCTGGCCGCTGCTGGACAGGAATGATCCGACGGTGCACGTCGATGCCGGCAACGAGCGCGCCCTGGCCCTCAAGCCCGGCGGCGATCTTCGCCTGTTGAACCTCCGGACCGGAGGCAGGGAGACCAACTCGCTCGGTGAACCACGGTTTCATCGCGCCTGGTTTGTGAATGGCGGACGGAAACTGCTCACCACGCGAAAGGCCGTCGGAGAGGGGCCGACCCGCATAAACGTCCCCACCGTTCGCACCGTTGAGGTTTGGGACCTGGAGACCCGAAAGGTCCTCGAGGCCTTCGTCTACACGAATCTGTGGCGTCTCAACATCGCCCAAGGGCCCATCTTCCTTTCCAAGGATCGGGAGGCCTTCGCCTTGGACGTCGTGGGCGGACTTGGAGTGAAGATGCTGGGACAAACCGGGTCCCCCCTGCGTCTCCTGCAGATTCCCGAGGGACCTGGATCAACCAATTCGTTCCACGCCTTTGACATGTCTCCGGACCGACGTTGGGTCGCTGCCGCCCAAAACAACGGGGCCATCTCGCTCTGGGATCTGCGCACCGGCACGCACTCGTTTCTACCGGCCAAAGGCAGGGCTCTTGTCCTGGCATTGTTCTTCAGCCCCGATGGAACCCGCTTGATGGTGGGGGACTTCTTGGCGGCTTCCGTGAACATCTGGGATGTCGGCAGCCGCCGGCAGGTCGGCGCCATTTCCACCAAGGAAATTGCCTTCTCAGGCGCGTTCTCTCCCGACGGACGCACCGTCGCGGCCTACAGTAACGCCGGGCAGGCGGAGATTTGGACCGCACCGTCCTGGGAAGAAATCGCCGCCGTGGAATCAAGGAACCGGCCTTCGTCCTTTCACAGTGACGCGGGAACCGCGACTCCGAGAAAGTGATGGGTTCACGATTCGCCTGGGAGCAAGGGCTGCCCCCGAATCCATGGGTCAGCCTTCGCGTGGCTCGAATGGTCCCGCCAAGGAGGGCGGGCGGCGGGAGAACGCGGTGTATTTCGACCTCGAAGATCCCAACGACCAGGAGCGTTGACGAATCCCCAGGCGACGCTGGAAGGCCTGCGTTGTATCGCTGCCCACGCACCCGAACAATCTCGTTGAGGGCGTCAACGGTTGACCGAAAGTGACACCAATGACCCTTTCACTCCCATGAGGACGATCTCGATCAAAGAGTTGCACGACCGCACGGGTCACTGGGTAAGACGGGTGAGCGAGGAACGCGAGGTTGTCGTTACGGAACGAGGGCAACCCATCGCTCGCCTGCTTCCAGCGATCCCGCGCGCGAAGACCAATCCCTTCCTCGGGCGTCGATTGCTGCCCGGCGTCGCACCGTTGTTGGAGCGTCGCCTTGGAGGCCCTGGGAGCACGGAAGTCATCTCGGACGGACGCGATTGACGATGATCTACTTCGACTCCTGTTACCTGGCCAAACTGCATCTCCTGGAGCCCACAGCCTGGCCGTGCGGGCCCAGGACTCCGGCGATGTCGTCTGCTGCCTGATCGGCTGGGGTGAGCTGATTGCAACGCTGCATCGACATCTACGGGATGGGCGTCTGACCGCTCCCCAATTTCGCCTCCTGTCCGCCCAAGTCGCCGCAGACGTTCAGGAACGCCTCTGGACCCCGCTTCCTGTCACCTCGGAATTGGTCGAGGCCCAGACCCGGCGAATGACCGGGCTATCGGGAAAAGTCTTCCTTCGCGCCGCAGACGCCCTTCACCTGACCTGCGCTGCGGAAGCCGGGCTGAAGGAAATCTACAGCAACGACCGACACCTGGTCGCTGCTGCCCCTCACTTCGGGTTGAAGTCCATCACTCTTTGACCGGGTCCCTGGCACTGACGTTTCCGGTCCGCGTGGATCGACTGGGTTTCTGACCGTCGTTCTGCGGCGACTACCGGCACGCACGCACGCCCACGATCCGCACCGGGCTTCCCGCTTGAAGGTTCTCCATGGTCGGGGAGAGGGTGCCGCATCCCATGAGCGACGTGACCCGCATCCTTGATCGCGCCCAGCAGGGGGATCGCCAGGCCGCGGAGGAACTCCTTCCCCTGGTGTATGAGCAACTCCGGACGCTCGCCGCCCAGCGGATGGCCCAGGAAGCCGCGGGTCAAACCCTGCAACCGACCGCGCTGGTTCACGAAGCGTGGCTGAAGCTGACCGGTGCCTCCCACCCGCAGTGGAACGGACGGGGCCACTTCTTCGGCGCCGCGGCCGAGGCCATGCGGCGCATTCTCATTGACCGCGCCCGCCGGCGAAACCGGGTGCGGCATGGACACGGCCTGCAGCGGATGGATCTGGACCAGATCGATGTCGCCCTCGCCACCGACGACGAGACCCTGCTTCGCCTGGATGAAGCCCTGGGACGTCTCGCGGACGAGGACCCGGAGAAGGCCCGTCTGGTCGAGTTGCGGTTCTTCGCCGGCCTCGCCATCCCGGAGGCTGCGGAAACCCTCGGGATCTCGCCCGCCACCGCCAAACGCCACTGGGCCTATGCCCGGGCCTGGCTCTTCGCCGAGTTGAAGCGCGACGACTGAAGGGGTCCGGAAGCCCTCTGGAGATTCTGCAATTTCCTTGAGCCGGTCCAATCCGCGACGACGCCACTGTAGGAGAGAACGGAAATCCCCATGAATCCATCCAACGATCGGGCCGAGACCCTCTTCAACAGTGCCGCCCAACTCGAGCCTGCGGTGCGAGCCTCCTTTCTGGACCACGCCTGCGCGGGCAATCCCGTCCTGCGGGCCCGGGTCGAGGAACTGCTGGGTGCCGCGGCCGCGGCCGGAGGGTTCCTGCCCGACCAACCCCAGCACCGCGTCCGTGTCGAACCCCAGCCGACAATGCCCATGGAGCCCGGCGAGTGCCTCGGCGAATGGGTGGGGCGCTACAAGCTCCTCGAAAAGCTGGGGGAAGGAGGTTGCGGCGTTGTGTATCTGGCCCAGCAGGAGGAGCCGGTGCGGCGCCGGGTGGCGTTGAAGGTCATCAAGCTGGGCATGGACACCCGCCAGGTGGTGGCGCGGTTCGAAGCCGAGCGCCAGGCGCTGGCCCTGATGGATCATCCCAACATCGCCAAGGTTCTCGACGGGGGAACCACCGACAACGGACGACCCTACTTCGTCATGGAACTCGTCCGCGGGGTACGAATCACGGACTACTGCGACGAAGCCCAGCTCAATACACCCCAACGCCTCGAATTGTTCCTTGAATGCACTCGCCGTGCAGCGCGCTGGAAAGACGCCCTTCACCGGGACCTGAAGCCGTCGAACATCCTCGTCACGATCGCCGACGGCCGTGCCCAAGGTGATCGATTTCGGCATCGCCAAGGCCCGTCCAGTCCAGGAATTGACGGACAAAAGTGTCTACACGGCCTTTGAGCAGTTCATCGGCACGCCGGCCAGCCTACATGAGTCCGGAGCAGGCATTGATGACCAGCCTCGACATCGACACCTGGCAGCGGCGCGGCCTCGGCGTGCTCGCTCTACGAGTTGCTCACCATAGCCCGGCCGCCGTTCGATCCCAGGACATCGACGCCATGCGTCGGACCATTCGAGAGGAGGAGCCATGCGTCCCAGCACCCTCGCCGCACCAGGGCTTTCGACCCTGGGTGGCGGCGTCGGGTTTCCATCCAGCGCGCCGGCCCCTTCCGCGGGGGCACGACGTCCGGGGAACAACATCGCACACACACCGCCGGTCTGGCTGCAGGAAGCGATCCCGCCTTCGTGGGGACCTGGACTGGATCGTCATGAAGTGCCTGGAGAAGGATCGCCGGCGCCGGTACGACACCGCAGAGCAACTGGCGGCGGACATCGGCGTCGCTTCGACGAACCCGTCGCCGCGACCGCCGAGCCTCGGATATCATGGTCACGAAGACCGTGCGCGCACCACCGGAGCGCGCCAGCACGGCGGTCGCCGATCTGGTTGCGCTCCTCTTCGGCCTGGCGAGGACATTTCCTCCAGCGGGCGGTACCGAAATCCCCAGGCGCTCGAACACGGTCTGACCGGCGAAAAGCCAGTCCATTCCCGGGAAGTCGCCGAAAAGCATTGAACCAGGCGGCCGCACGGCGAGCAGACGAATTACTGGAACAGGAGAAGACGGCCCGCCGGGCGGTGAGTCTGCGTTGTATGCCACGGACATCCACCTCGCCCAGCAGGCCATCGACAAGGACAACTTCGGCCAGGCTCGCACAGCTCACCTCGCGCGCCATTATCCCCGTCCGGGAGAAACAGACCGGCCCGGCTGGGGTGGCGCTATCTCCAGCAGTTGCACGACGATGGCGTTTTGAAAGTCCTCGAACCTCCCACAGCGACGAGCTTGCCGTTGGCTCCAGCACGACTCCCGATCCTCGCTGGCTCGTTGTAGGGCATCAGAGTGAGGATCAGCGTGGTTCGATGTGTTGGACATCACCCAACTGCGTGCCCTGCGCAACACCGGCGGATACCCTCGGCAAATGCCATCTCCGCCCTCGCCATTGGCGATCGCAATGGACTGATCGCCCACGCGCGGGCGTCGCGATCCGTTCAGGTCCTGGGCCCCGGCGTCCTGGCCACGATCGAAATCCATGATCCCGTCACCCGGCGCACGTTGGCGACGATCACCAATCTGCCAGGACTCTGCATGGCTCTGGCGTGGTCTGGAGACGGCCAGCGCCTCGTGTCCCAGACAGGTGGCCTCCCCCTCCGGCTCGACCATGAAATATCAATCGCGAATCGATGTCTGGCGTGCGCCCGATCTAACACCCGTCGCGACGCTGACCAACTTTCCCAAGGCTTCGCCGAATAATGCTCGTCTCGCGTTTGCGGCAACAACGGATGCCAGCGCGATTCGCCGTGGCCAGCCGATCCTACCCACTCCGGCGTGATCGACGTGGCTTCGAGGCGACCCGATGGAGCTTCACGTCCCAGAATCGCGGCTTCGACGCAGGTCGCTGGGCTCCGATAGACCTGCTGTTCCTTGGAGGACGCGGATCCATGGGTCATCCGAGCCTTCGACTTTCAGACGGGCGGGAGCTTTGTGCCCGTTGAAAGCCAGCGTCCCGAGAGACCTGAGGAATCTGGTTCTGTCCGCCCGACGGTCGGACACTCGCGTCCATCAGTTCGAAGGGCTTCCTCTGCCTTTGGGACGTGGGCGACCTCACCCACAGCCCTGCCCCCATTGCGGTCACCGTCGGTGAGTGGCCTTCTCGCCGTGCTGCCCGACGGCCCCGTTGTGCCGACCATTGAAAACGAGGACGGTGCTCGCCTGGGACCTGGCCCGCGAGCGTGCCATGCAGCAACCGCTGAAGGTCACCCTCACCGGCAGTATTGCCCAGTACCAACTCAGCGCCGACAACCGCACGCTCCTGCTCGCCACGCGGAATGGGTCCGTTTCCCAGAAACACGGGCCGGAGTTTCAATCCGAGACACCCCTGTTCGACCTCGGGCGGAGTCTGGGGCAACCGTTCTCGATGGATGGCGCTGGTTTTCCTCTGGTTCCACCAACGGATTCGTCGAAGTCTGGAACGTCAAGGAGCGCCGGCGCGTCCAGCAGTTCGGTCACTATTCCGGCAGTGTCCGGGCTGTACAATTTTCGGAGGATGGGTCCCGACTCATCGTTTTCGACAGGGAGAACCAGCGCGGGGTGGAGTGGGATTGGGCCACGCCGCGGGAAGTCGGACGTTTCCCCTGTTGCTCAGCGGCAAAGTCCCCTTCGAACGTCCGGGGACTCTATCGCCCGACGGGCGACAGATGCTGGCGGAAACCGGAAGTGGTACCCTGACTTGGATGGACACGCTTTCCCAGCAGAAGCGGAGCGGTAATGTGGGCTCGATCTTCGAGGGTACGCCGAAAGTTCACTCCCGGTGGCGGGAAATTCTCCATCTGCGGCAGTGATGGCTGCGTCCACATCCACGACTGCCGGACGTTCCAGACCCATCGCCACCCTCGGAGACGGAACGGGATCCCCAACTTCCCTGCAGTATATCGACGGAGGAAACCAGGTGTTCCTGGGAGAAGTTCGAGCTCAAATCTCCGGTCACGCTCTGGGATCTTTCGACCCAGCTTGAATTGTTGCGACTCGAGGCGGAGGACGTGGATGGCCTGCAATTGTCTGGGACGGAGCGTGTTGACCGGCGTATTCGAGGATCGAGTCGGACAAAAAATTCCACCTCTGGAGCGCTCCCTCCTGGGAGGAAATCGAACGCGCGGAGGCCGCCCTGCCCAGCGTGTCCGCCGCCCGGCCTCGGTAAGCGCAGAAGGTAGTGGACCAAGTTGGAGGCGACTTCGGAGAACCTTCCCCCCTCCCCTCCGCGCACCCTGGCTCATCCGCGCAGTAAGCGTCCGCACTTCGCGTCCGCTTCTGGGATGCGCCAATCCCAAGCGACCCTCCCGGAGTCCTCCTCCTCCGACCTCAACGTTATTTGTGGGGCTTTCCCGGTGGTGAATCCCACAGCGATCTGGCATGGCCATTGCAATCCGGGTCGCGAATCAGGAGGGCTCCTCTCATGGACTCGATGATATCCGATTTTCGTTTTGCTTTGCGCCGGCTTTTGAAGAGCCCCGGGTTCACCGTCGTGTCCTGCTGACGCAGCGCTATGCATCGGGGCCAATAGCGCGATCTTCAGCGTGATCAATGCGGTGGGCTACTTCGGCCACTGCCGTTTCCGGAGCCGGACCGCCTCGTCACCATCAACAACAGCTATCCCAAGGCGGGGCTGTCCCGGGCCGGGGTCTCGATTCCAGACTATCTCGACCGCATTGCGCGGGCTCCCTCCCTTGAATCTGCTGCGCTCATCACGTGGGAGAGCCTCAATCTCGGTGGAGGCGATCAACCCACCCGGGTGCTGGCCCTGAAGGCGACGCCGTCCCTGTTCCCCATGCTCGGGGTCACGCCGGCGCTGGGACGCGTGTTTGCCGATTCCGAGGCGCAGCCCGGGCAGGACCGGGTGGTGGTGCTCGGGCACGCCCTCTGGAAGGACCACTTCGGCGGGCGCTCCAACCTGATTGGGGAATCCATCCGGCTCCACGGCGTGTCGTACACGGTCCTCGGCGTCATGCCCGTTGGATTCGAATTCCCCCAACCGGAGGTGAAATTGTGGGTGCCGTTCGCCTTTACTCCGGAACAGCGTTCCAACCAGGAACGGGGCCGCGAGTTCTCCGACATGTATGCGCGGCTCAAACCCGGGGCCACGCCCCAGCAGCTCGAACAGGAATGCGCCACCCTCATCCGACAGAACGTGGACGCCTTCCCGGAGGCGAAATCCTGGGTCGAAAGCTCTGGCTTCACGGCGGTCGTGGCCCCGGTGCTGGAGGACACGGTGGGCGATGTTCGCCGGATGCTGTGGCTGGTCCAGGCAGGCGTGGTGGCGGCGTTGCTCATCGGATGCGCCAACGTCGGAAACCTGCTGCTGACCCGGGTCCTGTCCCAACAGAGGGAACTCGCCATCCGGTCCGCGCTGGGCGCGGGACACGGGCGGCTGGTCCGGCAGATCGGATTCGAAAGCCTGCTGCTCTTCGCCGCGGGCGGCCTGCTCGGATGGGGCGTGGCGCGGTGGGGATTGTCGGCGGCGGAGATCTTCGGACTGACCGGACTTCCCCGCGCCGGATCCGTGACGCTCGACGGGCGGGTGCTGTGGTTCACGGTGGCCACCGCAGGGCTCACCGCATTGAGTTTCGGACTGCTTCCGGCCTGGCAGGGAGCCCGCGCGGATGCCGCAGAGGCCCTGCGGGACGGCGGCGGACGCACCAGCACTGGAAGCTCCCAACTCCGATTGCGCCAGGCACTGGTGGTGGTCGAGGTCGCTCTCGCCGTAGCCCTCCTGGCCACAGCGGGGCTGTTGCGACGAAGCTTTGACCGATTGCAGCGGCAACGCCCGGGTTTCGACGCGGAGTCGGTCCTGACTGCACGACTGACGCTGCCGGAGATCCGGTATCCCACCGATGGCCAGCGGCTGGAATTCGCCGACCGGCTGGTTGCCGGACTTAGTGCCCTGCCGGGCGTCACCCGGGTCGGATTCACGGACTCCGTCCCCTTTGGAAACAACAATTCCCAAGGAACCTACCGCATCCTGGGGTACGAGCCACCGGCGGGACAGCCCGCCCCGCATGGGCTCGTGCGGTCGGTGTCCGAGGGCTACTTCGAATCCCTGCGGATTCCCCTGCTCCGAGGACGCGGATTCATGTCCTCCGACACGCCCGACACGGAACAGGTGGTGGTCATCGACCGGGTTCTCGCCGACCGGTATTTCCCCGGACGGGATCCCATCGGACAAAAGCTCACCTTCGGCGGCGATGCGAGCAGCGCCCAGCGAACCATCGTGGGCGTGGTGGCGCCGGTGAAACACAAGGGGCTGGATGACGCGACCCCCAAGGAAACGATCTACTTCCCCTACCGGCAGCGTCCCGTGGAGAGCTTCACCCTCGTCCTGAGGACCACCCATCCGCCGAAGGACCTGATCCCCGCGGTGCGCCAGGCGCTTCGCTCGCTGGATCCCGAGCAACCGGTTTACGACGTCCAGACACTGGAAGCTCGGATCCAAAGCTCGACGCGAAACCACCAGGTTCCCATGCGGCTCCTCTCCCTGTTCGGGGGCATGGCGCTGTTGCTGGCCTCACTCGGGGTCTACGGGATCCTCGCCTTCCACGTCGGGCAACGGACCCAGGAGTTCGGAATCCGCGGTGCGCTCGGAGCGAGCACGGGCGACATCGCGACACTGGTCCTCGTCCAGGGGATGCGCCTCGTGCTCGTGGGAATCACCCTGGGT
>JAXMHR010000026.1:0-62482 GCA_046346705.1 Verrucomicrobiota bacterium
TTCCTCACGATCCCGGTGGCGCCCGAGGCGTACGGCAGGACCGCGCGGACCTTCGAAGCCGAGACCGGGTTGAAACTCTTCTTCCTGAAAGTCGGGATTGGAGCCGGGAAGTCGGCAGTCCTCGCAACCCATCGCGGGGGCGGGGTCCAGGTGGAGTACGTGCTGCGCTCTTCCGTGAACCAGGCGCCGGATCCAACCGCACTCCCGGATCCCGAAGTGATGTCGAGCGCGCTCCTCAAGCGCGCAGAAGGCTACGTCGCCCGGAAACTCGCCGAGGCCACCGGAAAGGAAACCGCATGAACTTCATCCAAGCCCGCCTGCAGGGGGCACAACCTCAGATTCTCAACTCGGCCGCCGGGGCCGATCTCCCTGGTGACATTCAGTGGATGCCGCCGGGCACCCACCGGATCGTGCCGTTCGTCGACGGAGCGGCCAAGGAAGTGACCATCACGGTCGGACCTGAGTTCGCGGCGACGGTCGCCGCGCAGCTGCGAGACATGCGGGCAAAGGCGGCCCTGGGCGAAGGCGATCTTCCCTATCTGGATTTCAACCACGAGGACGGCGCGGCCGCGGGTCACGTCACCGAACTCTACTGGGCGGGCGAAGACCGGAAGATTGGAGGCATTCGGGCGAAGGTCGAATGGACCAGTGCCGGCAAGTCTGCCCTGACCGGTCGCGAGTATCGCCGCTTCTCACCCCAGTGGTTGAGCGATCCCAAGACCATGGCCCCAGTCGGGGTCGCCGAGAACTTGGGAGGTCTCGTGAACCGAGCTGCTTTTCAAACGATTCAACCGGTCGTCGCCAAGCGCGGGGACCACAACAACCACACCATGACTGAAACTGAACGCAACGAGCTGACTCAGCTCATCACCTCGGCGAACAAGCCGATCATTGACCGTCTGGCCGCGCTTGAAGCCAAGAGCGCCAGCGGCGACCCCGCGACCATCGCCGCCAATGCTGCGACGACCGCACTCGCTGGAATCGAGACGCGCCTGAAGGCCGTCGAGACCCAGGGCACCGAACGGGTGAAGTCCGACGCCAAGGCTCGCGTCGCCGCTGCCTGCGCTGCGGGCCGCATCTCGCCTCAGGACCAGAAAGGCATCGCCTTCTGGGAGGGTGCCATTGCCGCCAACCCCGAGGCCGCCGAACAGCTCGACCGGCTACCGGTCAACCCCGCGTTCCAGCGGCTCACGCAGGGGAGTGCCGCGGGCAATCCCGCTCCCGACACCGACACGGCCGAGGGATTCGCCTCGGTGGTTCGCGCCGGATACGCGGATGGGAAGAAGACCAAAGAAGCGTCTCTGACCGCTGCCATCTCCGCGCACCCGAAGGGATACGACGCCTGGCGCAAGGCCAACGGTCAGCCCGGCCTGTGATCCGGGTGACGTTTTAAACCGACACCAACCAGCAGTTCCGAACTCGAAGTTATGAATACGACGGAAAACAAAACGGGCTATAAGGCCCTCCCCGCGGCAGTCGCGATCGCCGAAGGCCAGCGGGTGAAACTCAACGGCGCCACCTGGGACGTGGCGGCCGCCGCCGACGCCTCCCCTGGAGTGGCCACCCATGGTGCCGCCGCCGGCGAGGAACTCACCGTGAAGCTCTTCAACGCGCCGGGGACGTTCGTCATGCGGGCCAACGCCGGCATCGTCGCGGGCGCCCAGCTCTATCCCACGGCGAATGGCAATGTGGACGATGCCGGGACCACGCCCCTGGGGCTGATCGCCATGGAGGCCGCGACCGCAGCCAACGACCTGATCGAGTGCGCCAAGATTGAGAAGGGCGCCTGAGCGGGTCACACGACGTCAGCAACCAGTAACTCCAAAGAAAGAGACACACCATGTATCCTACCAGTGGCGCGACGATTCGCGCCGATCTCAACTTCGTGGTCGAGGAAGCCTCGGCCGGAGAAAAATTCCTCATCGGGCTCCAGGTGCTTCCGCCGATGCCGGTGGACGCCAAGAGCGGCACCTACCCCAAGCTGAAGATCAGCGAGGCCGCCCTTGCCGACGCCGTGTCGACGGAGCGCGCCAGAGGCGGCAGCTACGGCACCATCTCCCGCAAGTGGGACGTGGACAACTACGACTGCATTGACCGCGGCCTCGAGGAGGCGGTGGATGATGCGGATCAAGGACATCGGACGCTTCTTCAACCTGGAGGCGACTGCCGCCCGGTTGACCCTGCGGAACATCCTCTACGCCCACGAGGCCCGCGTCGCGGCCGAATCCTGGGCGGCTTCGCGGCCACCGCGGCGACGGTGGATTACACCGCTGCCAACCAAGCCACGATCGATTTCGTGGCGGACATTCTGGCGGCGATCGACCGCATCGAGGATCAGGCGACCGACGCCGACACCATCGTCATTCCCAAGGCAGTCTTCACCCGGCTGTCGTTGTCCCCGAAATTGCAGGCCTGGGTGCGGGGGCAGCTCAAGGGGAACGCCGAGATGCCCGTCAACGCGGAGAACATCGCGGCGAGCTTCGCCGACTACGGCATCAAGCGCGTCCTGATCGGACGTGCCCGTCAGAACACCGCCAAGAAGGGGCAGGCAAAGGCCATGGCCCAGATCTGGCCGAACACCCACATCTGGGTGGGGAAGACCAACCCTGGCGCCAGGATGCCCCAGGACGGCGGCGCCGGGTTCACCCTCTACTGGAACAAGGAGGGCGGCATCTACACGAGCGAGACCTACCGCGATGAGAGCAAGCGCTCGAACATGGTGCGGGTTCGCCAGAACACCGCCGAGAAGATCACCGATCCGACCGCCGGAACGCTGATCGTCACCAACTACGCCTAAGCGATCTAACACCGACACAACACCCGCTGGACTTTGATGGGTCTCCGGCCAGCCAGCCTCTGAGCCGGAACAATTATACCGACACAATGCCCGCTCCCGTTTTCACCCAGGACGACCTACTCCTCCCACCGGATGAGTTGAGTCAGCTGCATGTCGCCCTGGCGAATCTGGGGGCGGGCGATCCTCTTGGGACGGCCGTCAAGGAAGCGACGGAGACCGTCAACCTCTACACCTCCCAGTTCATCGTGGACGACGCCACCTGGCGCCGGCTCATGCGTCCCCTGGCCATTTGGGTGCTCTATAGCCTGATCGGCCAGATCTCCGAAGCCCACGACAAGGCGCGGGATGCGGCCATGGAGGAGCTGAAGGGAATCCGGGACGGGAAGTTTCCGCTGCCCCCCGTCGGCAGCACAACGACCGGATCCGGCGGAGGCCGCTGGAGTTCGGACAGAAGGGTCTGCCTCCGATGACGCCGAACGACAACGCCCTTCCGAGTCTGTCGGAACTCATCCGCGCCCTGGCGACCCGTTGCCAGGGGATTCAGTGGAAGAATGGATCCGGGCAACTGGAACCCGCCTTCGAACGGGTCGAGATCGGCGACGTGGTGGATCTGAAAGACATCATGGGTCGGCTGGTGATCAACCAATCCCGGTTCTGTGTCCTGGTCTATTCGGGCGCTGAGTTCACCACCGAACGTCGCGGGACTGATCTCCACGTGACGCAGCGGCATTCCGTGGTGTGCCTGGTGGGCGACCGCGTCCTGGGCAACCGAGTCGAGGCTTACCTCGGCACCTCTTCGACCCCCGGCGCCTACGAACTCCAACGCCTGGTGGCGGCCGCCGTCACCGGCAACCTGATGCAGAATCCAAAAGGGGCTTACTGCATGCCCACTCAAAGCTTCCCGATCGTGATCCAGAACGGGGCGGACAGCATGCCGGGTCGCGCTGCCATCGAACTGGATCTGGAAATTGAAGGTGGGGAGATCCGCTCCTCCATCGGCCGCACACCCATCCGCTAACCATGGCCACCGTCTTCGGCACCATCGTCTATCCTGACCGCGCTCCCTTCCAGGGGCGGGTGGGCTTTGTGCCGTTCGAGGGAGCCCCCGTCGGCTTGGGCGCTTCCACGGTCGCCTTCGGATCGGTCGTGGCGAACTGCTCGGTATCGGGATTCTTCACGACGGAGATCGTGGCGGGTCGGTATTGGGTGCACGTCGGCAATGCGCTCCGGCGGCTCATCACGGTCGCGGACGACAACAAGGCCTACCTCCTGCAGGACCTGCTCGGCGGTACTCCGACCGGAATCTCCCCGCAGAATTTCCGGTTCGTCACGGAGGGCATCCAGTTCATTCACGCTGTCACGGGGGCCTTCCATTCACTGGGAATTGTCGGCGCCCCGGATGCCCTGGACTGGGCGGTTTATGAGGCGGGAGACGTTCTCACCCCTGGATCATACAAGGTGGTGGGAACCACGGCCTTTTTCCGCGCGGCCGAGAACGGCGCCTGGCATGCACCCTTCCTGACCGGACCCAACGACGCGCCTGTGATGAATTTCGGCGCCGCCAACGCGGAGATTCCGGGAGGCAACTTCAACTTGTCGGCGACCCGGTGGCAGCTCCGGAACGTCGACACCGGGCTCTACCACACCTTCTTCGTTGTCGGTGATCCAGGCGCCGAGGCCTGGGCCATTGGTCCCGGCGAATAACCACGCACACCATGAACCTGCGCTACCTGCTTGTCCTCCTAACGGCACTCCTCTTCGGGATGCCGGCCAAGGCCCAATACCAGCCGATCGCCAAAGGCGTTTCCGTCAACCCGACGAATTCGATTCTCCAGGGGCCGCTGGACTTCTTCTACGCGAACTCGAACCAGATCTGGCGGGTCATCGGGATCACCAATCTGGATTCCCTAGCGAAGGCGACGAACGGACTTCACGTCTCGCCCGTTCTGACGAACGCGACCGTCAAGGGGACTACGATCCTACCGGCCGGATCGTTCCTGATACTCCCTTCCGGGCTCGACATCATGGCGGAACTCGCGGCACGGGGCGCCGCCACCAACGGGCTTTTTGTCGGGCCTACGCTGACCAACGCGAATCTCAAAGGGGGAACTACAATTCCGTCTGGGGCTTCGCTCTCCGGGGCGCCCGGCGCCCAGATCGGCTTCGATCGGGTGACAATTTCCGGGACACCTTCAAATCCGACGGATGCGACGACCAAGGGCGCCGTCGATTCATTGGCGAACATCATCTTCCTCGTGGTGCCACCCGGCATCTACAACAACCTCTCCGAGCTTGTTGCGTCTCCGGTGTCGCCACTTGTGAGCCGGTTTGGCTACGTGCGGAACTCAACGGGTGGCGACGGCGCCGCCGGCCCTTGGATTTGGGATCCGGGGTCAACGATCGCCGAGGGGGCTGTCGTAAAGAAGAGCCCGAACCTTTCTCCCAGTGATCCGGGCCGCTGGATCAAACTCTGAATTCCCAAAACCCACTTCAGACCATGCGCTTCCTTCGCCTATCCCTTCTGGCCATCGCCCTGGCGTTTCCCGCGCTTGCCCAGAACAAGTTCGTGTCCGTGCCAACCGTCACGGACATGCTCGCTCAGTCCCCGGAGACGCTGGCGAACTCACCGTCGTTTGGTGCCACCAACTTCATCGCCTACGTCGAGACGTCGGGCGATACCGTCCCCGGCACCGCCAAGAAGACGTGGTGGTGGAGTGCGACCTCCACGTTGGCGACCAACACGGCCGCCGCAAACGGTCCGTTGGCCTGGCCAAACGGTGCCGCTGCAGGAAGGTGGCTCTACGTCCCGGAGGCTGGATTCGTGTCGAGCGGAGTATCGCTCGCGTCCGCGGGCGTGCCTGGTCAGCTCCCGTCCTGGTGGACGACCAACTCGATTGGCTCCTCGGGAGTCACCACCAATGCCTTCAGGTGCATCGCCAGGGTTGTGTTGACCGCGACTGATCTGGTGTCCGTCAACCCCCAGTCGTACCTCGCGGAAAACCAGGGCACGATCGTCTACTGGACGACGACCGGCGACTTCGTCGCTGGCGCCGGACAGCGCCACTGGTTGTGGGATGCGACGTCCACGGCCGCCACCAATTTTGCAAACGCAGGCGGACCCCTCGCATGGCCCTACGGCTCCGTGGCCGGGCGTTGGATCGAGTGCAAACCCTACACGGCCACCGACGCGCGGATCCTGGTGATGACGGGACTCTATCCGGACGCAGCCGACGGTACGGTCAACACGAATGATCCGTCGGTTTACTTCAACAGCGTCTATTCGGCCGCTTCTTCAGCCTACGATCCGATCCTGGGGAAGGTGACCGTGGATCACCCCAACGGACTGTTTACCTGCAACGAACTGATTTGGCGCGGGAAGATCCGGTACAAGTCTCAAGGGGAGTTTCACGTCCGCAAGCGCTCGGAGCCGGTGGGGACGGTGAACCGGTCGATCGTGACGACGCAACGATTGGGGTTCATCAACCAGGATCCCGTCGACGGTTCGTTCCTCTCGTGGGGGACATCTGGATCCACCAACTTCGCGATCGCGGACAACTGGTATGGGCTGTCGGACGACATGGAGGTCGAGGGGCCCGGAAAGTTCATCTTCGACCAGGCCAATAAGAGCCTGAACCAGCCCGCCCTTCGATTGCTGGAGGTCCGCAATTTTTGGAGTGCCCCCGGTTCGATCGAAGTCTGGCTGGCCGCCAGCACCAACGGCGGGAACAACTCCTACGGGATTCAGCCCTGCGGTCGGGGGATCGTGATGAACTACCCGATTGTCCGAGGTGGTCTACTCACCACCCAGGATGGGATCCACGTCGGATGGGGATCGGACATCTACATCAACGGCGGATACGCGGATTCTGGTGACGATGCCGTTGCCTGCCAGGCGGAGGCCGCCGGAGGGTTTACTTCGCCCCCCGACGAGCCGCTTCGCCATGTCCGCATCACCAACGTCAATGTCCACAGCAAGCGGGCCCGCGCGGCGGTCATTCACAATGGCCTGAACCAGATCAACGTCCCGTACACCAATCGAGTTCCAGCCTACCAGGACATCGTCGTCGACGGACTCTTCGGGACATGCGCGGAGGTCAGGCAGTCGGGATGGCAGATCGGCAATTGGCCGGATTCGACCTCTGTTCAGAACTATTCCATCGTTACCGGTGGATCGGGCTACTCGAACGGATATTGGGGGCTGCCCGTCACCGCGACTGCAGGAGGGTCTGGCGCGTATTGCATCGTCAAGGTTGAGACGAACACTATCACCCGCGCCTATCCCGCGAAGGCGGGCACTGGGACTGGGTGGGTTACTGTCGGGACCAACGCGGTAGGATCCACCAACATCCTGATCGGCAGTGGCAGCGGATACATTTTCCCAGGGGACAAGATCAAATTCACCGGGGATGGAACGACGTACACCGTCAATTCGGTATCGAACAATGCAGCCATGACTCTGACGGCTGGAACCTCGGTAGGGCTGGCCAGCGGAGTTGCGATCACGATTCAAACGAGCAGCACGTCCGCGTGGAAGACCGGGACCGGATACCGCCAGGACGAGGCTCCGGTTATCACGGGATTCATCCCAGGCGGATCTGGGGCATCCATCACGGCAAATGTCTTCGGAACCCCCAACAACCTCATCGTGGACTGCGGGATTCAGAACTACAATCTGGAGATCGGATCGACGACCCACGACGGCACGGAGCCCTACGCCTTCAGGGTACACGGTGGCACTCGCATTTGGACGCGAAACGGACGGATCACGATCACGGAGAATGCCACCAATGCCGCGCACCGGCCCTTTTGGATCTCAGGCGTCGACGGGTTTGATTGCCAAAATGTTCGGGTGAGCCCGACGACTTCCGGGGGGTACATACGCGTGGACGACGGCCCGAAGGGCTGGGTCGACGGAGTGGTCTTCGACAACTTCGAAATGGGGCCACACAACAAGTCTGGACATGGCTTGATCAAAATCACTGGCATCGCCGGTTCTGTCGTCGTGAAGAACTCGAAACTTCACGTGGGCTCTGGTCAGACGGCCGCGTACTTCCCCGACTACGAGTCCACCCGGACTTGCTACAGCGGTTGGCTGGAGTTTTCGAACAACCGATTTGACGGGACAACGAATGGATCCAACAAGGCGATCGATTTTGTCCCGAACGCCGGCGGCACTGGCTTGGTCTGCGGCATGTTCAAGTTCGTTGGGAACGTGATGACCAACATCAATTCCTTCGACACAGCCGCGGTCATTCAGACCGCCTGCAGCGCTTACGAAATCCGCGACAATACCGGCGGGATGCGGACCAAGCTGCAGATCCAGGTGACGCAGAATTCGGGGGCCACAACGGTGTCGATTCCGATCTCCACCTACACCGGTCTGATCGACGCCACCATCGCCTCACTTCCGCAGATCACCGGGATCACGCCCGTGGACTACCTCGGCAACTGGAGGATCCGAGCAAACTCCACGACCGCGGCCACCCTGGAAACTGCCACGGCTCCGAGCAGCAACGTGGTATGGAATGTCACAATCGACACGAGCCGCAAACCGCTTACCGGGTACTGAACCCGCCTTTCCCTCTTCAACCTCATCTCTAACTCAAAAGCATCATGGCCACCAAACCGCAGCCTGGATCCGTCGCCGTCAAACGCGCCACCACCGGACGTCTTTACTTCACCGACCAACTCACCCCCGGAGTCTACGACGGTGGTGAAATCGACCTCGGAAACGTGGTGAAGTGGAAGCGCAAGAACAAGACCGAGACCGTCGAGCACATGAAGAGCGAAGGTGGGGTTCGCATTGTGGACGATGAGCGCGTCCACACCCTCGCATTCGGATACGTCTTCACACTGGACGAGTTCGGCCCCACGGCCCTGGAGCTGATCCAAAAGACCAATGCGGACACGACCGTCACCCAGGCCGGGGTTGCTGCTGGTACCACGGTGACGATCAACAACGTCGTCCAGGGTCGGACCTACAGCATCGGGAAGGTCAATGCCGCCCTGGAATCGGTGAAGATCGGGGCGGTTACGAAGAACGGCTACACCTTCAACCCGGCCACGGGTCGGATCACGATCACTGAGGGCGGAGACATTCCGGACCTGTCCGCCATCATTATCACCTACGGCGCGAGTGCTGCGGATTTCTCCCGCCGGACCTCGGCGACCAATGCGCGGCGGGTCGGCAAGTTCACGTTCTTCGAGCAGGATCAGGAGAGCGATACACCCCGCGCCGTGCACACATGGGTGGGCTCCATGTGGGTGGATGCGGATGGGGAATTCCAGGTGCCTGATTATGGCACCTTCGAGCTGAACGTGACCTGCCAGACCCCGCCCGTCATTGACGAGCGGAAGAACTGATCGGGCTCCCACGCGACCAGGGCATCAACCCACCCCCGTATGAATCCTCCCGTCCTTACCCCCGCGGTTACGGTCAGCCTTTCCAGCGGCCGCCAGGTGGCCGTCAAGGAGATGTCGTGGCCGAAGGCGCGACTCTTCCTCGCCTCTTTTTCGTCCCTCTCCCACAGCATCGGAGCCGCGATCAGGGGGCCGGGCCCTGGCGCCAGCCTCGCCGAGGTCGGTTCCCATGTCCTGGAGCAGCTGCCCACCCTGGTAACTGGCAGCGCCGAACTGAGCGAGCAATTGGTCGCCGGGTGCACCGATGGCGTGGAACTCACGGCCCTGCCAGCGTCCGACTTCTTGCGGCTTCTGGATGCCAGCCTGGGCGTCACCTTTAATGAGGAGGTCGTCCGCTTGGGGGAATCCGTAGCCGGTCGAGTGGCGGCCGTGATGGCGCCGGCTACACGTTCGACGAAACCTTCGCCGGCCGCCTCGACGCCCTCATCGCCTGCGGGTGGTGTTGGAGCGACCTCCAAAGCCTGACGTTTCGGCAATTCTTCCTCTTTGAGAAGGCCGCTGCTGCCCGACTGAAGGCCCAGGCCCAAGCCATCAAGGAGCGGCGCCGCCGCTGAACCACACCGCACTATGTCAAACGCCAACCAGGGACTCGACCTCATCATCGGGGCCAAAGCCCAAGCGTCTCTCACGGCGGTCCTGAGCCTCGCCCAGGGATTCGTGCAGGGCATTGGCATGTCAGTCGCCCAGTTCTCAGAGCGGGCCGCCCGTGCGCTCAGTGAAATGACGGGGCACGCCTTGGAGGTCGCGGACGAGATGGGCAAGGCCGCACAGAAGGCTGGCGTGACGGCCGAGAAATTCTCAGCGGTTGCGTTTGCGGCGAAGCTATCCGACGTCTCGATTGAGACTCTCCAGGTCGGATTCAAGGGGCTGTCTGCCTGGATGGAACGCAACGGCCAGATCGGTCGAGATATAGTGGAAGTCCTGGTGGAACAGGCCGGTGCGTTCGAAGGGATGGCGGATGGTGCGGCGAAGACGAACCTGGCTGTCGAGTTGTTCGGCCGATCGGGGCTGGAGATGATCCCGCTCCTGAACCAGGGCAGTGACGCGCTGCGTCGCCAAATGGAGGAAGCCAAGAAGCTCGGCGTGGTCATAACCGAGGATGCCGCACGGGCGGCCGAGACCTTCAACGACCGGTTGACCACGCTCCGTTCCCGCCTCGAGGGCATCTCGCTGCAGCTCACCAGCGGGATGCTGCCGGGGCTCCTGAAGATCACCGATACCCTGTCCGCCTTATCGGAACAGGGAAAGGTGCTCATTGCGATCCTGCAGGTGTTTGTGACGGTGCAGGTGGGCATTCTGGAGCACCTGCTCACGTCCCTTGCAGAGAAGTTCGTGGAAGTGGGATCCGGGATCTTTGAATTCGGGAAGGCATTGGTTACGGGCGCCTCTCTCAGCGAGGCCTGGACCAAGGCGCAGAAAGGAGCGTCCGACGCCCTGGAGGAATTTCGCGCCGCAATGGAGAGGTATCGCCGGGAGCGGGATGAGGAGGGGGATGACAAAAAGAAAGCCAAGGTCGTAAAGCTGGCGGACGCGTACGACAGCCTTTCGATGCAACTGAAAAATCTTCAGGGGCTCAGCCAGGGGCTCAGTGGTGATCGCCTCGCAGCGGGGCTGCAGCTTCAGTTGAAGGCCTTGGATGATTTGGAGAAAAAGGCCGGGAAGGCCACCCAGGTTCTTGGCGATGGGCAGATGGTCTACACTGAGGAGGGGCTGAAGTCGGCCGAACGGCTTCTTGAGATCGAGACGCAGCGTCAGCAGATCACCCGCGAGCTGGAAGGAATGACCTTCAGCGGACGCATGCGACAGAACATCGAGGCGATGGGGACCGAGATGCAGCGGATTGCAGACGTCACGACCAACACGATCCTTGGAGCATTCGACTCCCTCGCAGACGGGCTGACTTCGGTGGTCATGGGAACGAAGACATGGGCCGATGCGCTGCGCCAAATTGGGACCTCGATTTTAACCGGAGTGGTCCGCGGGATAATTGGAATAGGGACGCAGTGGATCGCTACGCAGCTTCTCATGGCGATCGCAGGTAAATCGATCCAGGCGGCAACCGTGGCAGCGGCGGCCCCAATCGCGGGAACCTCTGCTGCAATGTGGGCTCCTGCGGCAACTCTGGCTACGATCGCAACCTATGGTTCGGCCGCCGCTTTGGCGCCTGGGTTCATTGGTACCGCCAATCTCCTCACGGCATCTCTTTCTGTCGGGCAGTCCCTCGCGGCCTTTGCAGAGGGGGGTATCGTGTCAGGGCCTGGGACCGCCAACAGCGACAGCATTCTGGCTCGCCTCAGCGACGGCGAAGGAATCCTCACCGCCACCGCTACTGACCGGATCGGGGCGGACGGCCTCGCGCATCTGAATGCGGGCGGTGACGTGGCAGATCTGGCTGGATCTCAACCGGTCCAATTGAGCGTGGCGATCTTCGGCCTGGAGGCCGCCGGGCAAAAGTGGCTCGAGTCCCGCGAAGGACAGAAGGCGATGGTCAACCTGATCCGGGAGGAGGTCGGGAAGTACTCGTGATCGCCACGACGTTCAACGGACAGGCTGTATTGCTGATCACGGCCGCTCCGAATTGGGCGGCCGATGTCACGTCTGAGCACGAGATCTTGGGGGACGCCACCGCGAGCCTGAGTAACCGGGAGGCGCGGCGGCCGCACTCTTCGACGCTCCGGACATTCCTCAGCTATACGGCACTGCAGGCCGACTTCGGTTTGCGCCAAGTTGTCCTGCGCTTGGACGGGTGGTCTGGGGAGCCGATCCTGTGCCCGTTCTGGCCTGGGGTTCGGAAGTGGACCGATCGTGGTACCGGCGGATTCACGGGAGGGCTCAAGATCGCCTGGAAGGAGGATTGGTCGCAGTGGGAGTTGTACACGACCGTCGAACCTGGGTGGCCGGCCGGCACCGACAACTGGGCCCCAGTCCTCTGGGGCTACCTCGGAGTCCGAGGCGCATTGGCCTCTGCGAAGTGGTACAACGCGGGCCTCAGCGACGTGAAGATCGAGTTTCACGAAGACGGCCCCGCGGAGTACGCCCTCGCCCCGGTGGCCGGCGCCACTGCGGCAGGACCGCTGCCGCCGGCCGGCTACGGTATCGCGCCGAAGCTCCTGCCGTTCGCGCCGAATTGGCGGGGGCTGGATGACTCGTTCACGGTGAACCTGCGGAGGTCCCGGTCTGGATTCCGCCGCCAGCAGACCCTGGAGCTGTACCCACAGGCCGTGGCCCGCGTCTGGTCCCTGGACTTCCAGCTGGCCTCCACGCAAGAGGCTGGTCAGTTCGCGGCCTTCTTTCGCGACTACGGCGGCCGCGGGGCAGCGATGTGGGCGCCGAGCAGGGTGGCGGCCGCGGTCCTGACGGCTGCGATCGCCGCGGCGGATACGGTGCTCCAGGTCGACAATGCCAGCCCGATCGCAGTGGGGGATTACCTGGGCCTCATCTCTGCCGACCTGGTGATTGGTCGGCGAGTGACCGCAGTCACGGGAACGACCGTCACACTCTCCTCGGCCGTTGGAGTCGACCTGCCTCAATCCACGACAGTCTCGCCGCTCCTATTGGTCAGGCAGGATCAACTGCAGCTCCGGCTATCCTGGACCCACACCGACCTGGCGGACGCCACGCTCAAGGTCCGTGAGTTGCCCACCGAATACTCGCCCGGTGCGGACGAGACGTTGGGTACCACCCTCGGGCAGCTTCCGGAGCGGTGTTATTTATACGACTTCACCAGGGACCATGGCGGGACGCTCCTGCATGACCGCTACACGTCTTACGAGCGCGACGTGACGTATGGAGGCTTCACCTGGATCAGTGCCGACGTCGCGCATGGCGCGATCCGGCAGGGCCTCGCCTTGGACGGTGACCGGGTCGATCTGTCGGGCCAGGTCTTCTCGGGCAATCCCCTGGTGACCCTGGCTGCGCTGCGCAGCGAGGCGCCCGTCCGATGCACCATCATGGCGGCAGACGTATCGCCCACGGCCGTGGCTTCTGGGGTCGTGATTCTGGCGGTGGGAGAGGTCGACAGAGCCCGGCTCAAAGGGTCCGCCTTGACCGGCCAAATGAGCCCCGGCGGCCGCCTCCTCAATCAGCAGGCGCCCCGCTTCGAGGTGGGGCCTTCCTGCAACCACAGCTTGTTCTCCTCGGGATGCGGACTGACGCGTGCGGCATGGGTGCACACGGCCTTGGTCAACGGAGCCCCATCGGCGGCCTTCCCATTCAGCCTGGCGATCGACGGTCTAGCCCGGACGACCGGACCGGCTCCCACCTACTTCGGTGACTGGTTCGCGCACGGATGGGTGGAGATCGGCACTCCCGGCAGTGGGACCTGGCAGCGCCGCTGGATTCTCACCAGCACGGCGCCGGCGTCCGGAGCGCTGACACTGACCCTGCACCGGGCCTTTGATCCGCTTCCGGCGGACAACGATCCGGTGAAGCTCTATCCCGGCTGCGACCTGACGCGGGAGTCCTGCAGGGCCTACAACGCTGGCACGAATCCCAGGGGGAAGTTCGACAACTACGCGGCCTTCGGTGGGCACCCGGAAGTGCCTGCGGCGAATCCCTCACTGGTGAAGCTCTCCAAGAATCTCGGAGGAGGTAAAAAGTGAGCACCTATTCAGACATCGCCTCGCGGTGGCTGCGGACACCGTTCAGCGCGAATGCCTGCGTGCCCGGACCGGAAGGTGGGGTCAGTTGCCAAGCACTCGCCGCGGCGATCTATATCGAAGCGGGCATCCTTCCGGCGGACGTCGAGATCCCTGCGGGTCGAATCTCGCGCGGGCGATTCTCGAAGGAGAGCCAGATCGAGCCCTGGGTGGCTGGCCGGCCGGAGTTTGCTGCAGCGCCTCTTGAGGTGGATCCGGCGCCTGGGGACTTGCTCGGGTTCCAGATCGGCCATTGCCTGAATCACGTCGGCGTGGCGCTTCCAAGCGGGCAATTCATCCACTGTCTCGAAGGACCTGGAGTGGTCATCTCCTCGATCTCTGACGCGACCTGGATTTCGCGCCTGGTGGCCCGCTGGACGGCTCGGAGGGTCCAGCCATGAAGGGTGGAGCCAACCTGCCGGCGGAGGATCCCACGGCGGCCAATCTGGACGATGGCGAACTATCCTCGAATCAAGAGGCCACTCCGGTCCCGTGGGGCGCTGGGGAGTTCATGGTCGCCGCGAAGTGGATCACCGGAATCATTGATCAAGTGTCCCGCGAGGCTCCGGCCGAGCGGCCTGGAAAGAAGTAACCATGGCTGGAGGAAAAGGAGCGGGTGCGGCAGGAAAGGTGTACGATTTCTACGCCTCTTTCGCTGCGGTGTTGTGCGCCGGGCCACTGGATGGCCTGGCGGGGATTGTGGCGGACGGTAAGTTGGTGTGGCCGAAAGCGGACGCCTGGGCGGCCGGCAGCTACGCGTTGAACACGCTTGTGACCCAGGACGGAATGGTATGGCGGTCGACGGCCGGCAGTAACACGACCGTTCCGGGCGCCGCGGGTGCCTCGTGGGTGCGCTACGCGCTGCGCAGGGACGCCAGCGTCAATCCCCAGTCGATCACGGTGGAAGGCTACGGCGTCGTCTATCTGTACTGGGGGACGGACACGCAGACCCTCGACGCAAGCGGCGAGGCTCTGCTGACCGCTGGTGGGCACCCGGCATACCGCAGGCAGGCCGTCGCGGTGATGAAGCGGTTCCTCTGCGGCCGTGAGCGGACCAGCCTGCCCAATCTGCAGTTCATCTTGTTCCGGTACCCGCGGCAATCGGTGCTCTTCACGGCCAACGTTCCCAGCGGGAGCCTGGTGGCGGGTCAATGGTATGAAGTGCGCGGGTCGGGGACGATTACCCACGCCGCGGCCACGGTCGCCGCTGGCAGCCTCTTCCTCGCGTCGGCTACCACGTGGGCCGTCGGATCCGGATCTCCCACGGTGCAGGAGGTGGGGCTCGACGGAGACTGGCAGGCGAATCCCTTTGCGGTGCTGGCCGAGTATCTGACCAACGAGCAGTTCGGGTTGGGGTTGCCTGCAGCGTCGCTGTCCTCGAGCAGTTGGAACGCCGCGGCGGCCGCCGCCAGATCCAATGCGTCGCGTCTCTTCATCTCACCCCTGGTGACCAAGGCCGAAGACGGGCGGGCGTTCATTCAACGGGTCCTCGACCATTGCGACGGCTGGCTGCGGTGGAATTCCGATGGGCAGATCGAGGCGGGACTATGGTCTCACGGGGCGGCCGCGCCGGCGTGGACCTCGGCAAACACAATCGATTACCACGACCTCACCGATCCGGCGGACCTCGATCCCACGGCCTGGCAGGACACCACCAACGTGACGGTCGTGCAGTACTCGGATCGGACGCGGGCCTACAAGACGCGCCCGGCCAGGGCTGCCAATTCCTGGAACCGGGAGAGCACTGGCGGGCCCAGGATCCGCACCGTGGACCGGCCGTATATCCTGCGGGCGGACCAGGCGGCCGCAGTGGCCACGGAGGATGCCAAACTCTCTGCGCAACCCTTCCATGAAGGCAGCCTTGAGGTCCGCGCCGAAAAGGCCGCCACCATCAAGCCTGGGGACTTGTTCCGACTCACTCACGACGCGATCGGGCTTTCGGTCGCGTGCCGCTGCATTGGCAAGGCGCTGGCCGCGCCGCCGGCCGGCAGGGTCATCCTGCAGTACCAAACCGAGAGGGGTTTGGCTGCCTTGCCCTACGTGGCCACGACCCTCAACGGGGTGGCGGACGAGCCGCCGCCCCCGTCTCGTCTGGCGGACTTCGATCTGGTTCAGATCCCGCCCGTCTTGGCGGACGGCACGGACTTCAATTTGGTAGCCCTGGCGGCCCGTGGGGACGCTTTGACGAGCCGGGTGGACGTGTGGCTGCGGAAGGTGGACTCGACCGATTTCTACCCCCTCGCCGGCGTGCCCAACTTCGCGGTGGGTGGCCTGGTCGCGGCAACGTGCGCCCCCTACGTCGACGGGAGCGGGAATCCCGTGGTGGACGACGACACCAAGGCCATTCGCGTGGCGATGGCGGCCGGCACGCCGGCCCCTGAACTGGACCGTGTGGATGACGTCCAGACGGACGACGCGATTGAGGACGATGCCTTCCTGCTGTTTGTGCTCCGGGCCTCGACCCCAACCCAGTTCGAGATCCTGACGGTGAAGTCCGCGACCCTGGTTTCCGGGCGGACCTTTGACCTGGTCGTCCGGAGGGCTCGCTTTGGCACCCAGCAGGGTGGGAATGGGTCCTACACCTGGGCGGTGGGCGACCGGGCCTGGCTGATCTACCGCCGGCTCCTGGCCCCATTCAACTCGACCCAGTTTGAGGCGCTGGCAACGGCCGGGGATACTGCGACGTTCCGCCTTGTGCCGTCGACGGCATACCAGGTCGCCGACGTCGCCGACGTTTACAACGGCGGCACCAATCCCAACGGCCGCACCATTGAGACCATGTTCACCTTCCTGGATCCTTACGCTCCCGCGGTAACCTGGACGGCGATTCAGCAGCGGCCGAATGCGACCACCGCCTGGGCAGACATTGCCAGCTTCGCGGTCGACTTCGATCCCTCGACAGAGTTCCGGGTCGTCGGGGCTCTGACGGATGCTACCGGGGACCTGGCGTCGGCCGACTTTCAGGCCGTGGCCGGCAACCTGGCCAAGACGCTCTTTGCCGGGGCGGTCCAGGGCGCCTACCGGGAGATCGAGGCGGTCTTTACCCTGCCGGCTGGGGATTGGGGCTTTGCGATGAAGGTGGCAGATCTGAGCGGCCGCCAGATCGAGGCGGCTCTCACCCCGGTCGGGGTGGGACGGCCGTGATCCTCCGGGTGCGGCCGGCGGGGTACAACGTGGTGGCTAATCCCGTGATCAACTCGATCACCCCGACCCCCAGCAATACCGTCAAGGTTCGCCTCAGCACGTCCACGGCCGGGGCGACCCTCTACTACCAGCTCACGGCCATCGGGGCGGCCCCTGGGGGATCCTGGAGCACATGGACGGCCGACGTGGTGGTCGGCCGGCCGTGCCGGATCCATGCCTACGCCACCAAGGGGGGCATGATTGACTCCCAGGTCATCCGCCGGGACTTTGCCTACAGCGCCCGCTGACCCGCGGCCGCTACCCTGCCGGACTGCTGCACCCTTTTCGCCGCTACCCGGCCGTGCCGCGGCACTACCCCTGCAGCTACCCTTTTGAAGCCCCTACCGCACCCTTTTCAATCTTTCGGGCCTTCTACAGCCGCCGCGGAGCACCTGGTCGATGCGTTCCTTGAGTTCCGCGTTGATGTCCGCCGTGGCGCGTTCGCCATCAATGATGGTGAAGCCGTAGGTCTTCTGCAGCCGGCGGAAGGTGTCGCGCATCCGGGCCTGGTACTGGAGGAAGCTGTCAAACATGTCCCGGGACAGGCCGAGATCCATGCCGCTCTCCCAGTAGTCCAAGGACTGGTTCTTGGCGAAGACGCGCTGAACCAGCTGCTCCGGGGACACCTCCAGGTAGAAGACGGCATCGGGAACGAGGGCGATTCCAAAGAGATTCCGCAGCCATGCCTCGTCCATGCCCCGCACCAGATCGCGGGCCATCAGGGTGTAAATGTACCGGTCGGCCAGCACCACCACGCCCGCCCGCAGGGCCGGGAGGATGGAATGCTCCAGCTGGTCCGCGAAGTCGGTGGCGTAGAACAGCGACAGGGTGGACCGAGAGAGAATATTGCCCTGCTGCGCCTGCTCGAGCTGTTCGCTGACCAGGGTGGAGCGCTTGAGTCCGACCTGCAGCGTGGCGTGTCCGTTGCCCTCCAGCCAGTGGGCGAGCTGCCCGATCTGGGTGGAGCGTCCGGACCCGTCCGCCCCTTCAATCACGATGAGTTTGCCGCTGAGCTTGGCCAGATCCACGCCGGGGAGGCCGTGTCCGAAGAACCGCTTGGGGCTGATCTCCGGGACCACGACGCGCGCGGCTCCCGGAAGCCGGCGGGGAGGGGAGGATTTCCGTGCAGGCATGGATCAGATGGTTTTCGGGGTGACGTAGTTCTTGAGATCCACCCGCGCGGAGATGATCCCGCGGACCACCCCCTGCTGCTCCTCGATGCGCTGGTTGGCGTCGATCATGGTGAAATTGAACTCGGTGCTCATCGCCAGGTACTGCTCGAAGATCCGCCCCTGGAAGAGCCGGAAGCTTTCGTAGGGATCCGGGGACAGCTTCAGGTCCATGCCCGCCTCGTGGAATTTCAGCACCGGACGGTTGTCGAGGATGCGCGTGAGCGACACCTCCAGGTGGGCCTTGAAGAAGAAGGTGATGTCGGGAAGCGCCGCGAAGGAATAGACCCCGCGGACCCAGTCGGGCGGGACGCCCCGGACGACGTCCCGCGCGAAGGCCGTGAAGGCGTACCGGTCGCACAGCACGATGTAGCCCGCGCGCAGCAGCGGGAGCAGCTGGCGCTCGTAGCGGTCGGCGAAGTCCGTGGCGTGGATGAGGCTGAACGTGGTCGCGGTCAGCAGGTTCTCCTTCTTTCCCCGGCTCGTCGCGCTCTTCACCAGGGCGGAGGAGTTCCATTCGGAGAAGAAGACCTTGCAGCCCTGCTGCTCGAGCCATTTCTGCAGCAGGTGGACCTGGGTGGATTTCCCGGAGCCGTCGAGGCCCTCGACGGCGATCAGCCGGCCAGGAAAGCCCTGCTCCGCGAAGGTGCGCTTCATTGCGGGCCAAACCTAGGAACGTCCGCCGCCAAGACAAAGGCAATTTCGTCACAAAGCTGTAACCTTTGAATTGGCGTCCGGCCCCGGCAGGGTTGACCGCGTGAAGCTGCGTTCCCTGTTTTGGGCTATCTTGATGGCGCTGATCCCGCCCGTTTTTGCCGACAATCCGGCCCTTGAGGCACCAGGAACCCCGCCGTCCCCCACCCGGTTGCGGTTTGAAGTGACGGCGGCGCCGGGCTTGTTGAGTGGATCCGCCGACGGACGATTGCTGGTGATCCTGGGGCGGACCAATACGCCGGAGCCGCGGCAATCCGTGGGCGACATCGCCCGGGATTCCGCCCCGGTGCTCGGACGCGATGTCCGGAACTTCGGTCCCCGAAGCCGCGCCGTTCTGGATCGGGATTCTGCGCTGTTTCCCCTGGCCTCGCTCTCCGAATTGCCCGTGGGCGACTATTGGATCCAGGCCGTGCTGCGGACAAACCGCGACCTCCTGTTGACGGATGCCCCCGGGAATCTCGTCAGCGAGCCCGTCCGGATGCGCCTCGACGCCTCCCGCGGAGGTACGGTTCGAATTACCCTCGACCGCCGGCTCCCGGAGGAATCCCTGCCCGCCGATACGGAATGGGTGCGGCACCTCAAGATCCGGTCCGAGGTGCTGTCCGCGTTCTGGGGGCGCCCGATGTTCCTGCGCGCCGCGGTGGTGCTTCCCCAGGGTTGGAATACCGATGCGGGGCGACAGTATCCACTGCTGGTCACCATCGGAGGCTTCGGCACCCGGTATACCGCGGCGGATCGTTCCATGGAGGAAGGGCATGCCTTTCGCTCCGCGTGGCTGGCCGCGGACGCTCCCCGCTTTGTGCGGCTCCAACTCGACGGGGCGGGCCCGCTGGGGGATCCGTACCAGGTCGATTCCGCCAATCATGGACCGTACGGACAGGCCCTCGTCCGGGAATTGATCCCCCAGGTGGAATCCGCATTCCGCTGTGGTGGCACCGCGAACCGGCGTGTGCTGACGGGCGGTTCGACCGGGGGATGGGTGTCGCTGGCGCTGCAGGTGTTGTATCCGGACTTCTTCGGGGGGTGCTGGAGTGGGTATCCGGACCCGCCGGACTTCCGGGCGCTGCAGTTGGTGAACATTTATTCGGACACCAATGCCTTTGTGAATGCGTGGGGATTCGAGCGTCCTTGCGCCCGTCAGGCCAATGGCGACACGGAGTTCACCATGCGGCACGAGACGCAGCTGGAGAATGTGCTGGGTGCTGGGGATTCCTTCGTATTCTCCGGCGGCCAGTGGGGTTCGTGGAATGCCACGTACAGTCCGCGCCTGCCCGGGGGCGCGCCTGCGGCCATTTGGGATGCGCGGAGCGGTCGCGTCGATCCGGCGGTGGCGAAGGCCTGGGAGCATTTCGATCTTCGCCGGCATCTGGAGGCCAACTGGGCACGGGTGGGTCCGGACCTTCGCGGGAAGATCCGGATCTGGATGGGCGACGCCGATACCTACTTCCTGGATGGAGCTACCCGGATGCTCGAGGAGTTCCTGAAATCAGCGCAGCCACCCGCCGAAGCCCGCATCGAATTCGCCGCCGGCAAACGCCACGGCTGGGAACCCCGAAACTGGACGGAGCGGCTTCGCGAGATGGAGGCGGCCGTCGAGGGGCGTCCCCTGAATCTCCGTTCCGAGCGGTAGGATGAGGAGACGAAAGCGGGGCTGAGGAAGGGCCGTTTGGCGGGCCCTCCGCGCTCAGGCCCACTTGAGATTCGGAGATCGCAGGGCCTTGAGCGCCTCGGAAACCGTCATGCCCTGCTGCGCATCCGCGGCCAGTTTGCGGCATCGCTGGCTCCAGAAGCTTCGCTCCGACTCCGGCGCGTTCCACGGCTTGGAGTGCGGGACGTTCTGCCCAATCAGCATGGCCAGATAGCCGTCCATGCCGAAGGAGTTGGACGGATGAATCAACGCTGGTCCTGCCACCACGCTGGGCCCGTTCTCGCGATAGAACTGAACCACCTCCGCGGCGGCGTGCATCGCCACATCGTTGCGGGCCGCCCGCCAGAACGGGGTGTCCAGACGCGTATTGAAGCGGTAGTGCACGGCGAGGAAGTCCCGGATGTCATCCCAGGCCGCGGTGTTGTAGCGGTTGTAGAGATCGATGAGCGTCGGCGTGGGCTCGCAGAGGCTGTCGGCGAGGGAGTCCGCGAGGGAACTGGTTTCCACGCAGATGACCTGGAGCGCGGTGGCCTCCAGCGGTTCGACGAACCCCGCGGCGTTTCCGATGGCGACGACATTACCGGACCAAAGCTTCTGGTAGCGGCCCGCGCGGAATCCCACCACGCGCGTCCGGTCCGCGGGGATGCGCGGGTTCTTCCGCAGCAGCTCGGCCCGGGCATCGTCGTCGGAAATGAACGTCGAGGCGTACACGTAGCCCCGGTTGATGAAGTGCTCGTGTTCGATCTGCCACGCCCATCCGGCGTCCATCGTTTCGGCGATGGTGTAGGGCAGGATCGGTTCCGAGGTGCGGTCCCAGCCGCCGATCACCGCCCGGTCGCAGAACAGGGTGTCCCGGTAGCTGACGAACGGAACCTCCAGGGCGCGTCCGAGCAGTTCCGAACGGAACCCCGAGGCGTCCACAAACAGATCGGCGGTGAAGCGTTGCCCGGTTTCCGAAACCAGGGCCGCGATACCCTCCGGCCCGCGCTCCGGTCGGACCGTGGCTTCAGTGATGACGATGCCCGCCTCGGCGCACTGTTCCTCCAGCCACGAGACCAGCTTCCGGTTCTCAATGTGGAAGGCGTGGTTGTTGTGGAACTGGGGCAGTCCGCCCGGGCGACGCGGGAAGGCCCGGGCCTGCGCCATGTGCGCGGACGCGGGCCCTAGCCAGGGGAATTCGTCCGAGTAGTAGAACCCGTTGTTCCGGGTAAGCTCGGGCAGGCGTTTCTCGAACTCGAAGGCGAAGGTGTAGAAGAAGTGAGGACGCGGACCCCAGAGGAACTGGATCCCCAGTTTCCAGGTGGGGTCCGCCTTCGCGTAGAACGACTGCGGCTTGAGTTTGAGGTACTCGAAGAAATGGCGCGGGAAGACCGCGGTCGTGCCTTCACCCACGCCGATCACCCCAATCTCGGAACTCCGCACCACCTGGACGGACAGGTGCGGAAGCCGACGCTTGAGAGTGAGGGCTGCCATCAACCCGGCGCTGCCCGCGCCGAGAACCACGACCGACCCGATCTTCATGGCCCCTGACGGCGCAGAACTCATTCGCTGCGCACCCGGAAATAGCGATCGGTTCCCGCGGACACGCCGTCAATGGAGTGCTGGCTTCCGGCGATGCCCGTCTTGATCGGTGCCCAGTCCTTGAGGTTCGCAGAACCTTCGAGGGTGTAGGTGGTCGCTGGAACGCCATTCCACTTCAGGGTGAGCCGGTCCGGAGTCGCCTCGTATGCGGGCACCTCAAGAGCCAGATCCGCCGCCGGCTGGTACGAAGCCAGTTCGTTATTGTAGATGCCGGCGATGGCCGCGGCATTGAGCACGCCGTCGTAAATGCGGACGCGTCCGTAGGTCATGGACCCTCGCAGGCCGCCGGTGGGTCCACCGTTGGATTCGGTCTGCGACCCCAGCCGGAACCGGAGCGCCTCGGGGATCAGCGCATCGTTCACCGAGTGGGTGTCCAGCGCGCCGGGGAGCACCTTCTCAGTCGCCACCTGGCCGTCGGAGTACACCGTGGCGGTCGTCGTGGCCGGGTCGTAGGTGTACGCGACATGCGTCCACCGGGCAGTGACCACCTTCCCGCTCCAGCCCACGTCCGGGGCACCCCAGTGTCCAACGGCGCCGAAGGTGGCATTCAATCCGTGGTTAAAGGAGCAATTCGAGGCGTCCGGTCCTCCGCGACGACCCCAGGAGAGGATCGTCTCCTCGTCGGCCGCGTCCGGATTCAGAATCCACGCGTCCACCGTGCGGGGTGCGTCCCCGGTCATAAACAGGGGCGTCGTGGGACCATCATAGTATCCGCTGCCGTCAAGGGTCACTCCGCGGACTCCGGAGACCGTCTCCACCACGCCACCGGTGTCTCCGGCGGTGAATTGGCCACCCATCAACCCGGAATTACTCCACGCCGCCAGGGCGCCCGGTGTGAGACCGGAGGCGTTGAGATCCACGAGGACCACGGGCTTGGAGAGATCCGGGACGCTCCCATTGGATGCCGGATTCGTTCCATGGAACAGCTCCTGTCCGTCGAGGAAGCCGTCCCCGTCCGTGTCCGCCAGCAGGGGATCCGAAGTCTTCTCGGCCCCGTCCGTGGCTCCGTCCTGGTCGGTGTCCGGATTGAGCGGATTCGTCGGTGCCGCGGTGCCGTTGACGGTCCGGTTGACCTCCTCGCCATCCTTGAGGCCATCCCCATCGGAGTCCGCGTTGTCCAGCAGGGTTCCCTTCTGGTATTCCTGAAGATTGGTCAACCCGTCGCCATCCGGGTCCTTCGAGGCGTCGGAAGGGTCGCTGGGGTTGAGGATCCCCGGATGGTCCCGCTCGAACCCGTTCGGGATTCCATCGCCGTCCGCGTCCGCAGAGGCATCCCCGAAGTCTCCGCGCTCCGTATTGTACCGGCTTTGCACCGTTGCCGCATCGAGCACCCGATCATGAACCCGGATGCGTCCAATGGTCATGGATCCCCGGAGCGTTCCCGTCGGGGTGCCATTGGCGTCGGACTGGCTGCCCACCCGCATGGGCAGCGGCTTGCCGAGCGAATCGACGGCCCAGATCTTCAGGGGTTCCGCAAGGGTTTCGGTCGCGGCCTGGACGCCGTCCTTGTACACCGTCGAAGTCAGCGTCACCGGATCCCAGACATAGACGACGTAGGTCCATTGGGCGGCCACGGTGTTTCCGTCCCAACCCAGGTCGGGCGAACCCCAGCGTCCGATGGCCCCGAAGTCCGGGCTGGAACCATGGTTGAACGAGGCGTTGGAGCCGTCCGGTCCTCCGCGGCGCCCCCAGGCAAACACGGTTTCCTCGGCGGCCACGACGGGATTGTAGATCCACGCCTCGACTGAGTGGGCTCCGTTGCCCGTGATCCATCCAGGAGCGACAGGGCCGGCGTACTGCGCCGAACCTGACAGCGAGACACCTTTGGTGCCGCTGACGGTGCGCACCGATACCAGCAGCGTAGTATTAAAGGATCCGCCCAGCAGGCCGTTGTTGGGCCAGTTCTTGAGGCCGCCTTCGGGAAGCTGCGTCGCGTCGAGGTCCACCAGCGGACGCGTGATGTTGGGTGTGCTGCCGGCAGCCATCGGATCCGAGCCGTGCAATGCCTCCTGGCCATCTGAGAATCCGTCCCCGTCGGAGTCCGCGAGCAACGGGTCCGTGCCCCGCGTGGCTTCCGCACCGTCCGACAATCCGTCGTTGTCCGTGTCCGCCCGCAACGGATCCGTCGGCGCGGCCACTCCTCCGACCTTGCGGTGGACTTCCGCGCCGTCGTTGACGCCGTCCCCGTCGGTATCGGGGTTGTCCGGATTCGTCCGCGCGGCCACCTCCTCGGCATTGGTGAGGCCGTCTCCGTCGTTGTCCTTGGCGCTGTTGGGAAGGAAGTCGGAGACCTCGGATTGAAACTTGGCGCGAACCTCGTCCGCCGTCAGGGCGGCGTCCTGAACCCGGATGCGCGCGACGGTGAGCGACGCGGGTTCTCCGCGGAACGGCGTGCCGTCGGAATTGTTGGCGGCGCCCACCCGGAAGGGCAGCGGCTTGGCGTCGGCGGTGTCGTCCACGTCCCAGGTGGTCAGGCCGATCTCCTCGGAGTTCGCGAGTTCGCCATTGGAGTACACCGACGACCGGGTGCCGTCGTAGGTGAAGACGACGTAGTTCCAGGCGCCGAAGGTGAGGTGCCCGGCCCAGTCGAGATCGCCGTCGGCCCAGCCGCCGAAGGCACCCCAGGTTCCGTGGACACCATGGCTGAAGGCGCAGTTGCTGTTGTTGGAACCGCGCCGACCCCAGGCGATGATGGTTTCGAAGTCCGCGCCGGCCGGGTTCATGACCCACGCCTCGATGGTGCGCGTTCCGGCGCCGGTCACGGACACCGGGGCCGCCGGCCCGGTGTAGAATCCATTGGCATTCAGGGTGACCCCCTTCACCCCCAATACGGTTTGGACGTTGGGCGGAGTGTCGGTGACGGCAAAATTCCCGGCGGCGGTTCCCGTGTTCGCCCACTGGCTGAGAGGTCCCTCCGCGAGTTGGGTGGCGTCCAGATTGACGAGCACTTCGGCACCCGCCGGGGAGGGGTTGAGTCCGCACAGGACGGCAGCGGCAAGGGCGGAGCCGCGCAGCGTGAGGCCGGCGGCGGACAGGGGATGGTGGGGATTCATCGGATTTCGAATTTTCCGGGGCTGAACCAGATCCGTGCGCACCGGACGAAGAGGCTCCCATCAGGAACCAACTTCGTGCAGGCAGGGACGGTAACCAGGACCGCGGGGATTCGCGGAGACGCTGCGATGAGGCTCCCGGCTCTGGCAATGAGGGAGCGGGACCAATTCCTATCTGAAATCCACCTTGTGCCGGGTCCGGGTCGTCTCCGGGACCCGCGGGTTCATGGCGCCATAGGTTCCTGAACCACCCTGAAAAATTGGGAGGATGGCTGGTTGGCAATTGTCCATTCGGCGAAGGGCCCTGAAACGGCCTCACCAAATGGAGTCCAATTTTCAAGATCCTGGGAGATTTGAAGCCGCCAAAACCAAGGGCCCTCCATTAGCTCCCCACGAAGTTGGATCGGACCGCCTCGAATCATCCAGAGAACCAATAACGCGGGAGGACGATCGGTCCCGTTCCAAACAGGACAGAAGGCGCACGGGAAATAGGCCCCGACAAAATCCCCGGCGGTGGCAAGCGGAGGCGGGGGGAGTCCTCCTCCGCCCAAATTATGGAGTCGAATGTACGTGGATCCCTTGATCGTTGCCTCGTCGAACGTCGCTCCGGTGGTCCAATCCCACCCACGGAGGGTCACGAAGGCCGTCCCGCCTGGATGGGTCCTGGGAATCTCGATGGCCCCGAAAAAGAACAGCCCGTTGGCGCCAAGGGGAACGGACTTAATTATGGCTCCGGAGCGGTCGAGCACCTCCACTTTCCATAGTCCCTTCGGAAGTGGATTACCATCAAAGCCGAGTAGAAAAGCCTTCGCGGTGTATCCCGGTGGGACGAAGTTGTTGTTGAGATTGACGGTGCCCAGCTGCGCCCTGGCGGGTAGGAGAACTACCCAGAGGAAGAGAAGCCATGCGACTTGTACCTGGCGTTTCATGGGCTTTTGCGGCAGCCGGGTTGCCTGGCCAAACAACCGGTTGGTTCAGTTCCCGTCAAGGGGGATTACCCCGGATCTGCGCCTCCCCCGCTTGTAGTCCAGCCTTCAGGCTGCTCCTCCGCCAAACTGCCGCTATCGCGCCCCTGAACGACAGGCTAAAGCCTGCACTACGAACCTCCGCTGCCTCTGCGGTGCGGGTCGGCGATTCGACGCGACGGACGTCTGCTACCGGTACCGCTTCAGGATCGGCGCAAGCCGTCGAAGCGTTGAGGCAGGCCAGAGGTCGCGGCCGGTAAGAATCGCATTGCGCAGGGCGTCGTGGCAGGGCCAGGACGGAGCCGCGGGAATTCGCGGCAGCACGTCGGCAACAATGGCCTGCGCGAGTGCGGCATTGCGGTGGAGGTTCTCGACGATGAGGTCCACGGTCACGTGCTCCTCGTCGGCCTTCCAACAGTCATAGTCGGTGACCATGGCCAGGGTCGCGTAGGCGATCTCCGCCTCCCGGGCACACTTGGCCTCGCCGAGGTTGGTCATGCCGATGACGTCGAATCCGGCGCGACGATTGAACTCCGACTCCGCCCGCGTGCTGAAGGCCGGCCCCTCCATGTTCACATAGGTGCCGCCGTCGTGCGCCCGCGCCTTGCAGCGCTTCGCGGAGGCCAGCAGCAGTTTCCGGAGTTCCTCGCAGATCGGATCGGCAAACGCGACGTGGGCGACGATTCCCTCCCCAAAAAAGGTGTGGGTCCCGGGACGGCGCGTCCGGTCAAAGAACTGGTCGATCAGGACAACATCCCGCGGACGGTACTTCTCCTGAAGCGATCCGACGGCGCTGACACTGATGATCCATGCCACGTCGAGGGACTTCAGCGCCCAGACGTTGGCGCGATGATTGAGTTCCCCGGGCATCAGACGGTGGCCGCGGCCATGGCGCGGGAGAAACACGACCTCGCGTCCACACAGCTCCCCCGTCAGCAACGCATCGGACGGCGGTCCGAATGGAGTCTTCACCTTCCGCCAGCGCTGCCGGGCGAGTCCCGGGATCTGGTAGAGTCCGGTGCCGCCAATGATGCCGACGCGGGGTTGGGCCATGGGAGAGTGGATCGGATGCGGAAGGCGCGGGAAAACTTAGCGCGAAAGGAATCCCTTCGGACGCGGCGGATTCGGCGCGGCGAACGGGAGCACGTCGGGCGTCACCCGGACGTCGGTGGTCAGCTTGAGCGGCGTGGCCGCGCCGACGTCGTAGGTGAGTTCGGCGAAGTAGGCCATCCAGCCCGTGTCGGGCTTTGGCACGTGGGCCGTGTACACGCCCGGCGCGGTCTCCTCCATCGGCACGGATTGATAGACCGGTCCCGCGGCCTCCAGACGGAAATCCCGCGCGGCGGGGTTGTATCCGCGCCACAGCACCACCGTTGCGGGCCGATCCTGGGCGGTGACGGTCAGGGTGCCATCGGCGCCGTGGGACCAGCCAAACTTCGGGAAGGGCTTCTTGTTCGCGATGACGTATTGCCAGGCGAGGAGCGTCTCATACGCATCGCTGTTGCGCATGGAGTGGTCCGTGTTGGCCACGTAGCGGAGGTATTTCACGCCGGGCAGTTCGCTGAAGTAGAACTGCGACGAGTCGGGCAGGAAGAACTGGTCGCCCGCGGCGTTGAGGATGAGTTTGGGCAGGGTGAGGCGCTCGCGGTATTCGTAGGGATCCTCAATCTGGTTGAGCCGATGGATCTCCGGCGTGCCCAGCCAGTCCATGATGTGGTGCTGCTCGGAGTAATTGCCGACCGCCGGTGCGAAGAAGCCATAGGCCTGGAAGTGGTGCAGCATGGACTTCTCCACGTTGAGCACGTCGATCACGATCGGGCAGATCGCCACCACGCGGTCGTCCACGATCGCGGTGGTCCAGGTGGTCCAGCCCCGCTTGGATCCGCCCGCCACCACGAAGTGATCCACGGTGGCCTTGCCTCCGGCCTCGGACGCCAGGAAGGCGGTGATGGTGTCCATGGCCCGGACGGCTGACTTGGTCATGGGCAGGCGCGCGGGCCACAGTTCGTCGCCGGTGCGCAGATACTGGTCCCAGGTCCATCCGATGAAGTCGTCCTCCACGCGCTCCACGCCGTCATTGCGCATGATCAGCGGTTGATTCGGCACCATCTTCAGTTCGGCGACGACGCAGCGGGTTGCCTTGGCGATGCGGATCAGTTCCTGGCTCGGCGTGGGCGGCTTCGTGCCTTTATTGCCGCCCCCGGAAATGAAGAGCAGTCCGGTGGTGTGCTCCAGATTGTCGGGTTTGACCACCAGCAGCCAGTGCCGCCAGGTGGGCGAGTTCAGGTCGTTGGTGTTGCGCCAGGTCTGGGACGTCAGGTCGATGGCGTATCCCGTGGCGCTGTCGTCGCGCAGGGAGACGGCCATCTTCCAGTTGTAGCTCGGATCGGGCGCGGCCACGTACCGGTCGAGGGCGGTCTGACGAACGGACGGAACCGCCCGGGGTGCCGCGATCGCGAGTGCAGGGAGAAGGAACAGGCCCGGGAGAACGGAACGCAGACGGCGGAGCATGGTGGGACACCTTGTCGGGAAACCAAGGCCCCGCGCGAGTCAAAAGCCGCGCGGAAACTCGCGTCAGACGACGTGAGGAGACTCAATAGGTTGCCCCCCCATCACCTACCCGAACCGACGCCCCGAAGACGCAACGTGCGTCCCATGACCTCGCCAGACCCAATTACTCCCCCGTCACCGGCCACGGCCAGGGCCCATTGGTCCGCTCCCACAGCCAGACATAATCGGGATTCCCCACCGCGCTGGGCGACAAGGCCCAGAACTGCTCCCAACTGCCCACCCGCGGCGCCGTCCGGGAATCCTTCCAACGCCGCAGCTCTGCGTGCCCATCCGCGAAACTCAGGCTCCCCACCCCACCATGACGACCGGCCACCCGCCGGATCCAACTGCTCTCGGGTCCGCCAAACCAGTCCAGGGCGAACAGGCCCGAGGTGATGGTGGCCTCATGCTCATCAATGAACACCCAGATCTGCGCGGGGGAAACCCGGTTGAAATCGGCGTACCGGACGAAGGCAGTGGGTGAAAACCCCCACTCGACGGACTCCATATGATTCAGGTCCCCGGAGTAAGTCACACCATTGCCTCCGCCGATGAACTGATTCATCGAGTAGCTTCGGACCCGTAGGGGCCCGCGCTTCCCATAGACATTCACCATGCTGCGGTCCCCCGGGACAATGGAACACGTCCGGGGCCTGCACATACGGTCCAATGTGTCCCGGTCCTGGCGCCACCAGCAACGCCCGGTTGGTCCGGGTCATGGCGTAGTCCCCAAAGGCGCTCATGTTCCCGTCCACCCAGCGGGGCGCCTTGGGCACCGAGGCGTTCATTTCCGAGGGTGGGAGCCAATCGTTGTGATCGTTGGCATACAGCATCCAGCCGAGCTGGAGCTGCTTCAGATGATTCAGGCAGGCTGCTGCGTAGGCGCGGTCCCGGGCGCGTCCCAGGGTGGGAAGCAGCAGTCCGGCGAGAATCGCCACCACCGCCGCCACCACCAACAGCTCGATCAGGGTGAAGCCTGGGGAGCCCATGCTCCCTGGCTTCCGCGGATCGGTGGCTGGTGCTGGGGGCGCGCTTCTCACGGCCGTCTCAGTCGGAAGAACCGGCCCGGATCCGCGGTCCGGACGTCGGCGTAGCCGCCGCCGGACTCCGCGGGTTCCCAAACCACCGGGGGCACGAGGCTCGGCGTGCTCTCCAGGATCCAGGAAGTCAGCACGGGCGGCCAGGTAAAGCGCAGCGTCTCCCCATCGGGCAGCCACTCCGACTGGATCGGGATTTCCGGCGGCAATCCCGCTCGGATTGGCGCCCCGGGAATCGGATTCCAGTCATAGGAATCCAAGGTGAACAGCGTGGGAAGGTCTGCGTTGGGCCTCACAAACTTCAACCAACCGTGGCACAGTCCGCCCTCTGCCGGGAACCGGACCCCAACATAGACTGTAAGGCGGTCACCCGGACTATCATTCCCATAGCTTCCAACATACATCCACTCCAAGAACCGATTCCGGCTCGATACGTAGCTCACGAGTCCAGCAGTGGTCGCTTGAGGTGGGGCACCGTTTGCAGGCGAAGCAGACGAGATCCTGAATTCTGGATCAAAATAGAGTCCGTGAGGAGACTGTCTTAAAACAGCTACTCCAAACCGACCGACGACATATTGAGACACAAACACTTGAAGTGTGTCGTCCTCGCCCGCCAAAGAGACGCTTGCCTTGTGCTCCACCTCCTGAACGCCGTCACCGTCAAGATCTACGACGTCGAAATTTGTTGATTCCATCAGCGGCTGCGCGGAGGCCGCCACGGAAGCCAGCAGAAGGAGGATGAGGGTAATCCAAGACATGGGAGTACGGACGGGGTCTATGGCTTGATCGGCGTCCGTTGAGTTGTCCGGGTCATCGGTACTCCATTCTTCCCACTCTTTGGGAGTTGGCGAACGTTCTGAAGGCAACGGGTGTTTGCCAACTGAAATCTCTGTGGAAGGGGCCGTTGGGGCCGGATTTAATGGAGAGCCCCGGAATGCTCACGGCCGTCGCAGTCGGAAGAACCGGCCCGGTTCCGTGGTCAGGACGTTGGCGTAGCCGCCGCCGGACTCCACGGGTTCCCACACCACCGGGGGCACGAGGCTGGGGGTGCTTTCCAGGATCCAGGAAGTCAGCGCAGGCGGCCAGGTAAAGCGCAGCGTCTCCCCATCGGGCAACCACTCCGACTGGATCGGGATTTCCGGCGGCAATCCTGCTCGGATTGGCGCCCCGGGAATCGGATTCCAGTCGTAGGAATCCAAGGTGAACAGAGTCGGAAGCTCGGTGCTGGGTCTTACAAACTTCAACCACCCGTGGCACATCCCGCCCTCTGCCAGGAACCGCAGTCCGACATAGACGGTGAGCCGATCCCCAGGGTTATCCTTAGGAAATACATCATAATACTGCCACTCATTAACGTTGTCCCAATCGGAAATATAGAGGACAAGCCTCGCTGATGTGCTCAGTCCCGGTGAACCATTTATGGGGGCTTTCGTCGAGATCTCCGACCCTTCATCAAAATAGAGACTCTCTAGAGTCTCCCGCAGGGGAAAGACTCCCCGACGAGCAACGACAAGAGTAAAGACACTGAACTGTTGTTGGTCGCCCTGCTGAGAAACACTGACAATCGCTTCATAATCTGCTTCAATGATGCCATCTTTGTTGAAATCGACTGAATCAAATCTTGTCGAAGTCATCAGCGGCTGCGCGGAGGCCGCCCCGGAAGCCAGCAGGAAGAGGATGAAGGTAATCCGTGACATGGGATTCAGGACGGGGGCAGGGAGTTGTCAGAGTTGCTGGGGTCATCAGTATCCCATTCGCCCCGCCGTGGCGACAGCGAAGACGCAGAGGGAGTTTCGTGACCTCGCCCCCTACCCCATCGCCTGCAGAATTGCGAAGAGCAGGAGTCCGTCGAGACACAGCCACACCAGGAAGGCGGTTCCGGCGATCCACATGCCCGCGGTCCGGTAGCCGGTCGCTGGATTCCAACATCCGCGAGATTCCCTCCGGGCCCGGAAGGCCCAGAAGAGGGAAGTGACACTGTAGATCATGCCGAGGATGGGGATCCACCCGAGCCAGGACTGTTCGTAACACCGCATCGAGTGCTCGATGACCCGGGCTCGGACCGCGGGATCCCCCGCGGGAATCGGAGTGGGGACTCGGGGTTTCATCGGGAGAGTTGGGCCGCGGAGGCCGGAGGGGAACCGGCCCGCTGCCAGCGATGGAGTTGGCGCTCCTCAAGGTTTCGGACGCGCCGGTGGAGTCGGGCGACCACGTCGAGATTCAGCGCAATGAGGGCGGTCATCAACACGAGCAGAATCAGCACGATCACCGTGGCATAACCGTTCCGTCGAGATCGGGATGTGGACCTGAGTTTCATGAGCCGCCTCCTTCCACGGCGAGGAAGGTGTAGATCGGCGCGGTGCGGGCCTTTTGGGGAATTCGGTTCAGTTCGAGATCCCAGATCCAGGTGCGGACGCCCTCGCGGAGTTCCGGTGCCATCCGGGAGCTGTGAACGCCCGACAGGAGCGAAACCGATTTCCGGTCCGCTGCCGACTGGCGCCGAACCAGTCCGTTGGAGAAGCGCCAGGTCACCACCTTTTTCCCCACTGGAATCACCAGCGTCTGGCTGTCGGGTGTGGTCTCGGACCGGATCGCGCCTGTCGCGGATCGGATGTCCGCACGCCAGCGCTCTCCGGTATCGGCGGCCACGACGATGGCGTCGGCCTGGCGACGGAGCGTGCCGTGGGCGCCCCAGACGCGGATGAGTCCGTTGACACCCACCCCGAGCACCACGGCCAGCAGGCCGATGTAGATCAGCATCTCGATGAGCGTCGCGCCGCGGACGCGTCGTGGAGGAGGGAGTGTCATGGCTTGCCCTTGGGTTCCGACGGGGTGCGGAGGGTGAATTCGCGGAGGACCGGACGTCCCTGTCGCCGGTCCGCGGGAATCCATTCCAACCGGGCCCGGTTCCCTTCCCGGGTGAGAATCGTTTGCCCTGCGGGAACATTGCGCGCGCTGGCACCGCGGAGTGTCCATGCGTGGCGGCCGTCGGTGACGGCGCGTGCGGCGCCAGCGGCCAGGATCTCCGCTTCGCCGTCGAGCAATTCCAGCAGCGCGGTGCGGCGGTAGTCGGCGGCGACGCGGCGCAGGGCGTCGACGTGCGCATACGCCAGCGGCAGGGCGACGACGACCAGGATTCCAAGGGCGACCACCATCTCGGTGGCGAGAAAGGCCCGCTTGCGGCGGGATGCTGGCAGGAATGTTACCATTGGAGTGTGGCGTCGATGATGCGGATCAAGGCGCCGAAAAATCCCGCGACGGCGAGGCCGACCGCGAGGCCCTGCACGAGAAGTCCGATGGTGAACATTCCCTGAGCCGCCGCGAATTCCTGCGCGTGCGCCCGGGCGTCCAGTCCGTCGAGCCAGCCCTGGAGCGAGGCGCGAAATCCGGCGCGTCCATGGCGGGCATTGGTCAGTCGCCAGCGGAGTTCACCGGCATCGTCCACTTCCCGGACGGCGTTCATCAGGGGGACACCGTGGGCGAGGCAATGCACGGCACGCGTGGCGCCGTCCCGATACCACGGGCTGCCCGGAATCTCGCCGGCCTCGCGGACGGCGTCACGCTCGGGAACACCGGCGTCGAGCAGGGATGCCAGCGCTGCGGCGAAATCCCGGCGCATCCGGGCACGTCGCCAGGGCACGAGGCGGAGGAAGGCGTCGAAGATCCGGGAATTCCTGAGCAGGGGCATTCCGAGGAGCCGGGGCCCCCCGACCCGGGCGAACATCCAAAGGGCGAGAAGTCCGCACACCGTGAAATTCGCGGCGGAGATCCATCCCGCAGCGGAGATCATCGCCTCGCCGAACGGCAAGTCTCCTCCGGAAAGGTCCGCCAGGATCTGCCGAAATTTCGGGAGCACGGCGATTCTGAGGAATCCGAGGATGAACGCGCACTGCAACGCCGCGAGCAGCAGGGACAGGGCGACCTGCTGGGCGACGATCCATCCGGGCCGCGGCGGTTCATTGAGGGCGGTCCGACAGGCGGGCAGCAGTCGCGCCAGAATTCCGTGTCGAACGCCCAGTTCGAAGAGGCGCTGGACCGGCGGCGGCAGAAGCCGAGGGGTTTTCGCGAGGGCTTCGCCCATCGGGAGTCCGGACTCGAGGTGTGCTGCGAGCAGGTGAGCTCGGACGGGAAGCAGTCGATCCCGGGTGGCACTGGCTTCGATGAGTTGGGGCTCCAGGGGACTGCCTGCGGACACACCAGACTCCATCAGGTCCATCAGGATTGCCGCCCTTTCCCGCCGGCGCCACGGGAGCGTCTGCAGGAAATAGAAGCCGTAGCCAAAGGACAGCAGGATCACCCCGGTGGCGAATCCCGCGGCGGTCATTCGGAGTACGGCCGCGGCAGTTTCAGTGAACCTAAAATCCGCGACGGGCACTGAATCGTCGAAGGATCCGAGCCTCGCCAGCAGGAATGGAACAAGCGGATTCATTCGAAGCCCCCGAGCCTGTCGAGAATCCCTGCAAAGATGCTGAGGATGATGAAGAGCTGCACGCCGGCCACCGCGCCGAGCAGCACCAGGGAGATGGGAAGGGCACCGTTCACCAGGAGATCCAGGCGATGCATGGCGCGACGATGGAAGAATTCGGCCGCCCTCAGGAATCCCTCGCCAAGGTCTCCGGCCCGCGTGGTGGCCAGCCAAGGCAACAGGGCCGGAAGCACGGTACGATCCGACGCCGGCCGCAGCGGAGGTTCGCCGCGCGCGATGCGGTCCAGCCACGCGGCCAACTCGGCGCGGATGCGCGGGTCGTCCTCGACCTCCTGCGCGACGGCAAGGGCTTCCGGCAGGGGACAGTTCTGCCGGAGCATCAATCCGACCGTCGCGCTCAGGGCGGCAACCCGGTTCTCGCGGATGCCCGGGCATCTCCAGGCGAACCATCGTCGCAGGGGAGGCAGCGCGGCGATGGCGATGCCGAATAGCGCCATCAGGCCGAATGCCGTGGGAAGGACCCAGGTCCAGAACGACGACATGGAATTCCGGCTGCCTTCGCCGAGGAGATCCGCGCTGAGTCGACCCTGGGCAACGGCAATCAGGACGGTCACCGCGAGTCCCGTGAGCACCACCAGCGCCGGATAGATCAGCAGGGTTCGGAGACGGAGTTGGCGCTGGTAGAGTGCGCCGAAATGATCCGCCGCGAGGGTCAGGGCCGCGGCCAGGTCTCCACTGCGGGATCCCGCCACCAGCAGTTTGGAATAGAGCGGCGGCAGCCGGCGCCGGGAAGCCGCTTCAGCGACGGTCCGGCCGGCGGCGAGGTCCGCTTCGAGGGACTGAAGTTCGGTCCGAAGTTCCCCCGACGACAGGGTGGCCGAAAGCTCCCGGAGCGCGCCGGCGAGCGGAAGCCCATCCCGCAGCATCGCCGCGAGCTGATGATTGGCGTAGGCGAGTTCCTCGGTGTTCATGATCCCAGCACGCGTTGGCATTCCTCGGGGGTGGTGACGCCCCGTTGGCAAAGTTCGTCCGCGACTTCCCGAAGCGTGCGCTCGGGTTCAAGGCTGGACGTATCCCCCCGGCGGATCGCGGATCGAACGGTTTCGTCACAGCGCAGGAACTCGGCGATCGGAGTCCGGCCGCGGTATCCGGTGCCGACGCAGTGGTCGCAGCCCCGCCCGGAGCACTTCGGGCATACCCGACGCACGAGGCGCTGGTTGAGAATCAATGCGGGGGAGGCTGCGAGCGCGGTGGCGTCGGGCACCATCCCACGAAGTCGATCCAGAACGCCCCGGCAGGAGCCTGCGTGGAGCGTGCTCAGGATGAGGTGTCCGGTGAGCGCAGCCCGCACCGCCAGCTCCGCGGTTTCGTCATCGCGGATTTCCCCCAGCGCGAGTACCTGGGGATCCTGGCGAAGCAGGTGACGCGTCGCGGCCGCGTAGGTCAGTCCGCGCGGTTCGTCCACTTCCGTCTGCATGATACCCGGGAGGATCTGCTCCACCGGATCCTCCAGTGTGATGATGTGGCGTCCGCCGAGGCTCCGGATGCGCTCCAGACACGCATAGATGGTCGTCGTCTTGCCGCTGCCGGCGGGTCCGGTGAGCAACAGCAGTCCGGCGGGCTGCCGTAGGAAGTCCATCAGGGCGGTGAGTACCGCGGGTTCGTGTCCCGAGCCCTCCAGCGTGGGCGCCTCGCTGTCCCGGAAGAGCCGCAGCACGGCGCGTTCGCCGGTTACGGTCGGGTGCGTGGCGACGCGGACGTCGCAGCGGGCCCCGAGATCGGCGCGCTCGATCCGGCCGTCCTGGGGCAGGGCCTCCTGATAGGTCTGAAGTTTCGCGAGGTACTTGATCCGGCCGAGCAGGCGGCGTCCGAGTTCACCCGGTGCGGTCCGCCAGGGCACCAGGACCCCGTCGAGGCGCAGGGAAATGTCGGCGCCGTGTGGGCCGACCTGCAGGTGGAGATCGCTCGCGCCGTCGGCTTCGGCTTCGTGGACCAGTTGCGCGAGCACCTCGGGGGCTGAGTCCGGATCCGACGGGATTGCGTCGGGTGACAGGGCTGGGCTGGGCTGCGGAGATGGCATGGACGGATCGCCGGGTCCCGGTGTTCCCGACCGCGGCGGTGGGACAATCGCGAACCTGCTGGCGTGAACTTCGACCGGGTGGTCCGGCGAAGGTCACGGGGGAATTTTTGGCGGAGGAAACCTCGACAATGCTCCACCCAAAAAGAGAAAGGGCCTGGTGTTTCCCGGAGGAGTCCGGACACCAGGCCCTGTGTGGACGTTGAGTCCTTCGCACCGTCAGGTGGTGCGCGGTTTGGCAGTGGCGGGCGTTGCGATGGTGGTGGAACGCGAATCGATCACCGCGCCGGTGGAATCCAGCAAATCCAGCGACACCCGATAGGTGCGATTGTAGGACAGGTAATCGTTGCCGACGGTCTGCGAGGAAATTGGGGTCACGAGGTCGAAGACCAGCCATCCATAGGTGACGTCCGTGATGCGCACGTGAACGGTGAACGGGAGATTCGCGGTTCCGCGATTGATGGCGTAGGACGCCTGAACGGAGCTGCCCCGGCCCCCGTATTTTCCGTAGCCGGAGGTGACGTTCAGGGCGGCGATCGATGGGTTTTGCGTCGCCGGCGGGGTAACGGGAGTGGAACCTCCTCCTCCACCACCACCGCCACCCGAACCGCCCGCAGTCGCGGGCTTTCCTCCCGCGCCGAAGGTGGCCAGGGGAAGGGCGAGCAGTCCAATGCCCAGGATGCGGGTGAGAATTCGGCGCGACGTGATACCGGAGAGGCGAGGAGTTTTATTCATGATTCAGGAGGCGGTTTTCGGGTCCCGAAATGCAGCTGGCATGCCAGCGGGTTCAGTGGGTTCTCCGCGCTGCGGATTTGCTGGGGTTTCGGGCGAAACAATTCGGAGATTTGGCTCTTGGCGGAAACCGGGTGGTCCGCGGCACGCAGAATTCTCCGCGACCGGACCCGGGGCGCCCGAAAGTGGACCACGGAACCGGACCATTCCCGGGATTCTTACTTCAGCGTTCGCGTGGTGCCTGGGACCGGGAGATGGCGTTCAGGCCGTCGAAGAAGGTTGCCACGTGCGCCGCCGCATTGGTCCGGCCCGCGTCGTCCACGACGGCGGCGGCCACCAGCGAATCCAAACCCGCACGATGCACTTCGAATCGGATGCGTGCGGCTTCGAAGATGGCTGCGGGAACCTCCCGCTGCAGGGCCTCCAATTCATACCGGACCTGGCGGTCCCGGTCGGGAAGCTCCGGATGATAGTCCCGCGGGGGAACCGCCCGGACGAACTCCGTGACCCACGACGACAGGTCGAAGTCGCCCGCAAGGGGAACGAGGGTGCCGTCCGCACGGCGGATCACATCGGTGTTCCACAGGCCGCGTCCGTCCTCGGAGAGCCGAAAATCCCAATTGCCGAGGAACACATGGAGAAAGCGCAGATCGGTGATGAGCTGGATCCCAAACCGGGCATTCTCGAGGGCCGCAATCTCGTCGTCGCCCAGGGCCGTGCCTCCCAGCCGTTCCGCCACGACCTCGGGATCCTCCAGCAGTACGGCATTGCGGGTGACGATCCAGCCGCCCGGATTGGGATCCGCCGGGGAGCCGGTATCCCGGAACTCGATTCGGGCTCGTCGGACGCGCGGGGAAAGGAATCCCAGCAGTTCCATCGCCTCGTAGGCCAGGGCCTCGCGATAGGTGGCGCGTTCGTCGCGCAGGCGTCCGATGCCGCCCCGCCCGCCGTCCGCGCAGTGGGTTCCAATCTTGATCTCCCGCGCTTCCGCGAACGGGGTGCCTTCCCGGTCCGCGCGGGACACCTTCAGCTTGAGCTTCGGAAACGGACACTCCTGCAGACTCGAGTTGCCCCGGACCCTCAGGCTTGCCGGAACCGTCAGGCCGGGAAGGGTGATGGATCCATCAAAGTAGGGCTTTTCGCGTTTCGGTGGAAAGATGCCGTCGGGCGTGCCGGCGAAGGCGAGGTCGAAATGCCGCTGGAGGGGGCCGGACACGGTCCAGGTGGCCACGGACCGGGTGTCGAAAATGCCGGAGGCTTCCGGAGTGGAGGACCGGAAAAACTGACGGTCCTGTCCAAAGTCCGGTTCGAAGGGACTAATGGCGGCCGGGAGGGACGTCCAGGGGCCTACCAATTCCGGAGCGGTTTCCAAAATTCCGGTGAACTGAACCTGAATCCTGCCGTCGGTGGCATCGTGGCCGATCTCCACCGAGGACTGCGCCTCCATCCAGGACATCCGGGTTTCCAGAAGGGGCGCTTCCGCGCTGGCGGTGCCTGCTCCGATGCAACCGGCGATCCCCAGGGCAACAATCCAAGTCTTCATCCAAGTAGGGCCGACATCATGGCAGTTCGACGGGGGCGGGCAAACGCGTCGGAGGGGACTTCAGGCGGACTCCGGCGGTTGGGGCATCCCGGGCAGCAGCGCGGCGTCGGCGAGACCCGCCCGGGAAAGGAATTCCGACCAATCCGACCAACCGCGTTCTCCGGATGCCAATTCCCCGATCAGAGCGAACGGATGCAAGGGGCCCGCGGGTCCGGTCATCCGCTCCGGCATCCCGGGAGAAATCTCCAGGGACCAACCCCGCTCGAGCAGATTCAGCGACAGGGCGGCACCGACGGCGTAAGCGACCCCGGCCTCCCAAGAGTCCTCCGAAAGCTCCTGTCCGTCGGCACCGCGCAGTCGTCGGGCGAGGTCGGATGGATTGCGGGCGATCCAGGGCAGATCGGAGAGTTCAATTCCGGAAAGGGTGGAACGATTGGCCTCCACAAGACGTCGCCAATGCGGCGCGTAGACCCGGATGCCGACTTCATTCCACGAGACAGGCTGGGGTTGGCCCTGCCCGTTTTCGACGAAGGCGGCGGGGAGAAGTTCGGATTCCAACGCGGGGAGATGTTCCAGCAGGGTCACGGCAAGGGGTCCCTCCGCGGTCGCTGATTCTGCAGGGATGGATCCCAGCGCGGCGAAGCGTTCCGGGAAGGATGGGTGACTGTCGTAGGGATCGGCCTTCTCGGATTCGCCGGTGACCTCCGATTCCGCGGAAAGTTCCGCGGTTCCGTCCGCGGTGCGCAGGAAGTGGTGGAAACCCTCCGCCAAAGGGGGAAGAAATCCGGCGCCCATCACGGGAAGAAATTCCTTCGTCAGAAACTCCTCGTAGACGGACGAGGCACGCTGAATGGCGCGGAGTCCCGACAGGACGCAAGCGGGTCCGACGATGCGGGCGGCAAGGGCGTCCGCAGCAAACTCCTGCCGCCGGGAATCCGCCTGGGTCAGGCGCAGGTACCACCGTCCATACAGGGTGAAGGGAAGCCGGAGGAGGCCGAGGAATCCGGTCGGGCTGCTCGAAGAATCCAGCATCCGTGCCACGGCACCATGCGTTTTGTGGATCCAGGGCAAGAGACGCGTGTCCCCGGCCTGATAGTGTCCGAACTCATGTGCGATGACGCCGCGGAACTGCGGCACCGTCAGGAGTTGCATCAGGGGCAGGCCGAGTCCCATGACGCGACGTCCCCCGAAGCCCATCACTCCGCCGCGTTCGGACACCGACGCGTTGAGGTCGAGGATCAGGTACACCTCGGACGGCATGGTCTGCCCGGTGGCGCGGGCGACGGACTCCAGTTCTGCAAAGAGTCGCGGTTGATCCGCGGGACGCAGACGGGGTCCGGGAGGTTTGAAGCGGTCCCGACGCGGGGCCACGGACCAAAGGATGAGACCCGCGCCGAGCATGCAGTACGTCGTCACCCACGCGTTGGATTCGCCGGTGCTCTGGGCGGCTGCCAGGGGCAGGTACAGCAGTCCGGCGGCCATCGTGAGTGCCAGCAGGTAGAAGCCCACCATCAGTGCGATGGCCATCGCGATGCGACGGGTCAGGGTGGGCGACGGGGACATTGGGGTTGGTGGGCTCTGGGATGGGCGGAATGGGACCGACCGGCGAAGGTTAATTCGCGGTTCGCGGAAGGTCAGTGGAAAATCAGGGGTGGTTCCGGGAAATCCGTCCGGGATTTGGACTGACGCGGAACGTGGATTCACCAAGGCTTTCGGAGTGAGCGGCGAGCCCAGCCCCAAATCCCCCGGGACCGGATCTCCGATGCCTTCGGAATCAACCCCGGGTCGGGCAGAAGTTCTCTTGCTGGGAGGGGTGGCGGGCAACCTGTCGGGTGCCGCGATGGTGCTGCTCAATTGGGCGGTGAGTTGGCGCGGCGATTGGAAGGATTTCGCGGCGGCACTCGCCCTGATCAATCTTGCGGCGGTCCCACTCCTGATCGGGGGTGTTGCCGCGTGGTGGTGGCGACGAATACCCCTCTCGTTGTCCGAACGGTGCCTTCATTCGCTATGGCTCGCAGGAATCGGTCTCGCAGGCGCGGCGGTGGTCTTTAAGGAGGGCATCGTGTGCCTGATCATGGCGGCTCCCTTCTACTGGTTTGTGCTGCTGCTGGTCGTGAACTCCGCAGGATGGTTTTTTGGACGTCACTCGGGTCGGATCCATGGGTCGCTCCTGCCCCTCGTGGTCGTCGCTGCCTTTGTGGAGTCCCGCTTCACACCGCCCGAGGCCCCCGCCGAATTCACCGACGAGATTCGGATCCATGCGCCGCCTGCGGCTGTCTGGCCTCACGTGGTTTCCTTTGCGCCGATCCCGGCGCCGCCGGACTTCTGGATGTTCCGCCTGGGGCTGCCGTATCCAGTCGAGACGCCGCCGGGTGCGGATGCCGTGGGACGCGAGCGCCTGTGCCTCTTCAGCCAGAACGTGGTCTTTCGGGAGCGCGTCACCGTGTTTGAGCCCGGGCGGCGGTTACGATTCGACATTGTGCAGCAACCGGCGCATCCGGAATTGCTCGGCCATTTCGACGCCCACTGGGGGGAGTTTGAACTGCGGCCGGAATCCGATGGCACCACGACGCTGATTGGCCGGAGTGGATACACGCTGCACACGCGGCCGCGATGGTACTTTGCCCTCTGGACCCGATACCTCGGCAGTGCCGTCCACCTGCGCGTCATGGAAAATGCCCGCCGTCTTGCCGAGGCTCGTTGAAGCCACGTTCCATGGGATTGTCCGCCATGCGCGGTGGATGGGGCGCGTCCCCCTTCTGCCCGCCTTCGCCGACACGGTGGCCCAGGCGGTGATCGCGGTCGGGGATCCGGAACGACTGCGGGCGATGCGGATCGTGGAGAGGTCGGTCGCGGACTGGCCCGGGGTGGGGTGCGGACTCCACCGCTTTGGCGGTGTCGAGTTCCGGGGGAACGGGCGCGAGTTCGCCCATCTTCACGGTTGCGGACTCCTCGATGTGCGGCTGGGGACCGAGGCCGCCGCGGCAGCCCTTCGCGCCGGGACCTGCGAACCGCATCACGTCCTGGGCGTGGGCGCGTGGGTGAGCGTTTGGGTTCGGTCCGAGTCGCAGGTTCCCGAGGTCATGGACCTGCTCCGAACCGCCGCTCAGCGTTGTTGAAACCGGCCCTCGCGGCGTTCCGGTTCCGGGTACAGCCAGAAGCGGAACCAGCGGGTCATACGCGGCATTACCACCCAGGTGAGGCAGGTGACGATCAATCCGGAAACGATGAGCAGGTTCACCGGAAGGGGCAGGGAGCGCAGATGCGGGGCGAGGAAGAGTCCGATCGTCAGGCTGATGGGATAGACGCCGAGCCAGGTCACGGCAGCCATCTTCCATCGGGGCGGGAGGGCGCCGGGAGAACGAAACCACGCCTCCAGGCCATCGAGGGGACGGTACGTCCAGCCTCCATCCGTCAACGGACGGCACTGTTCCTCCCAATCCCGGAACAGCGGCGACGCGTAAAAGGCATCGCGCTCCTGTTCGCTGGTGAAGGTCCGCAGGATGCCGAACTCCCGGGAGTCCGAGCCCGGCGGCGGAACGATCATCGTGGCACCCAGCACGCCTCCGTGCGCAAACGAGGCTTGGAAGAACTCGCGGACTGCCTGTTGGAACTTCTCCTCGCATCCGGGTCGCACCCGGCGGGTGATGGCGATGTGGTGGGGCACGTCGGGGTGGGGTTACTCCTTGGGCGGCCACGAGACGCCGGCGAGTTCGGGCGGCAATTGTGTGGGATCCACGGGATAAATCTTCGAGAGATCCATCGGGGATTTTGAACCCTGGAGGAACTCCAATTCCTCCGGAGCACCGAGGATCAGCCAGAGCACTTCGGAGTCGGTGTCGTTGAAGACCTGACGCAGGGTGTCGGGCCCGACCAATACGCCGCCGTAGCGGGGCACGGTCAGGGTTTCGTTGCCCACGCGGAGACGTCCGGTGCCCTCAAGGACGAAATAAAATTCCTCGGAGCGGAGGTGCTTGTGGAGCGTGTTGGCGCTCCTGGGCGGAAGCCGCCAGAGGCGCGCCCCGAGGTTGTGACTCCCGGTGCGTTCGAGGTAATCCGCGTTCGGGATGCGCATGAGATTGGATAGTCTCCAGGAGAGATCGTCCGGCGTGATGAGGTGGTGGCCCTGGATCGGATTCATGGGAACGAATTCGGAGTTCGCACTCGGGAGGATGTAAGCATCGGGTTCCGTCCGCGACAAACGGCGAGTCCGAGGATTCGACCTGCGCGTTCCCGAGGTGACGCGGGGGTGCCGCCGCCGCCCTCACCGGGGATCGCCAAACGCGCCGGTTTGCGGTTTCCTTGCGCCATGCAGCGGTTGGACCAGGTGATGGTGGAAAAAGGGTTGTGCGAAAGTCGCACACAGGCCCAGCGGTTCATCATGGCCGGACAGGTTCGCATCAATGGGCATCCGGCCGCGAAGGCCAGCGACCGCGTCCGGGAAACGGACCACATCGAACTGCTCGCTGCTGACCGCTATGTCAGCCGTGGCGGACACAAGCTGGAGCATGGATTGACCGAGTTTGGCGTGGATCCCACCGGGGTGACGGCCCTGGATGTCGGGGCCAGCACGGGCGGGTTCACCGATTGCCTGCTGCAGTATGGCGCCGCCCGGGTGTTCGCGGTGGATGTCGGGCAGGGGCAGCTTGCCTGGAAGTTACGGCAGGATCCTCGGGTGGTAGTGATGGAGCGCACCAACGCGCGGCACCTTGCGGCGTCCCATTTCCCGTCTGACTTCCGCGGGTTCGACCTCGTGGTCATGGACTGCTCCTTCATTTCTCTGCGGCAGGTGCTCCCGCCGGTTGCCCCGCTGGTCCGCCGGGGCGGGCGCGTCGTGGCGCTCATCAAGCCCCAGTTTGAAGCGGGCAGGGAGGAGGCTGACCGCGGGGCCGGGGTGATCACGGATCCGGAGGTGCATGCGCGGGTGCTTTCGGAGTTGGAAGCATTTGTCCGAAACGAGCCGCTGGGATTAGTCTGGCGCGGCGTCACCCCCTCACCTTTGCTGGGACCCGCGGGGAACCGTGAGTTCCTGGCGCTTCTGGAATCACCTGCGTGAAACAATTCGCCTCCCGACTTCGCCGCATCGGCGTCGTGGCCAATCCCGACAAGCCCGGCGCCGAGGCCCTCACCCGCCGGGTGGCCGCCGCTATGGAACGGGCCGGGCGCCGAGTGGCCTACGACACCGCGACAGCGCGACTTGTGGGAACGAAAGGGGTTCCCGCGGCGTCCCTTGCGACGCTGGCTGGTCAGACCGATCTGCTCATTGTGCTGGGCGGGGACGGGACGATGCTGCGCGCCGCACGCGAGGTGTCCGGATCCGCCACCCCGCTGCTCGGCATCAATCTCGGCAATCTCGGGTTTCTAACGGCGGTGTCCCCGGAACAATTGCCCTCCGCTTTGCGCAAGCTGTGGGAGGGACGGTTTGAATTGGAGGAACGGTCTCTGCTCGAGGCCGACGTCCGTCAGGGATCGTCCAGCGCCACGATCCTGGCCTTGAATGACGTGGTACTCGCCCGCGGCCAGGCTTCCCGCCTGATCGAACTGGGGGTTGAGGTCAATGGCGAACTGCTGACGCGGTACCGCTGCGACGGTCTGATCGCGAGTTCCCCCACGGGATCCACGGCGTATTCCCTCGCGGCGGGCGGGGCCATTGTCGCACCGGATGCGGAGGTGCTGATGCTCACCCCGATTTGTCCGCACACGCTGAGTATTCGTCCGGTCGTGATCAATCTGCGCGCCCGGGTGGATGTCACCTTGGTCAGCGACCGGTTGACGGCTTCGGTCACGGCCGACGGGCAGCAACAACTGGAGCTTGCCCCGGGGGATCGCGTCACCATCCGCCGGAGTGAACGGACCGTGCGGTTGGTGCGCCTCTCGGGTTCTAGTTTCTACGCCACCCTGCGGCAGAAGTTTGGCTGGAGCGGCGGGAATGTTTGAGACCCGGAGGCCGACATGGCGGGATCAGCGGCCGACGGTAAACGCGTCGTCGTAGCCACCCTGAGCGCCTTTGGGGCGATTGGCGTAGGTGACACCACCGTTGTCCTTGCCGTCCTCGCCGACGCCGTAAATGACGAAGCCGGGCGTGAGCTTCCGATACTTCAAGGGTTGGTTCGTCCAGGGATCCAGTGGAATCACCGGGAGAAGGTCGGGGACGAGGGCCTCAAGTGTTTCGGGAAGCGTCCCTGCATGGGCGAGGCGGAAGCGTTCCACGGCGCAGGCGATGGCCGCGGCGCGGAGAAGGCACAAGCCGCGGATGTGTTTGTCTCCCAGGTTGACCAGGCTGGGCAGAAGCATCTTGGCGATGGGGAAGAAGCCGCGGCTCAACGTGGTGTCGAGCTCCTGCGATGTCTTGCGGGCCCGGCGGGCGCGGTCGTCCACCGGAGCCTGGGACATGGACAACATGTCGTCGAAGTACCGGATTCCCAGACGCCGGTCGCGGTTCTTCAATCCCGACACAAAATAAAACCCCATCGCCGATTCCTCGAGGAAGTCTCCGGATCCCGAACCTGTGGTTCCGCCTCCGAGGGTCACCAGGGTTCGCCAGGGCATATAAAAAACGGAGGAATAGTTGGCCGCCTCCCCGAGAATCGACGGCGTCATCGTTGTGGTCGTGGCCGCGGTCAGGAATGCGGATTGCAGGGTGGCCAGATCCTTGGAGTCCAGGGCGTGCTGACCGAGGACGTGTTCCGCAGCCGCGACCTGCGCGTTCCGGATGGCGGAGCCCACCAGACCTGAAATCGCTGTGGGCTCCGCCTCGACCGCGGCGGCCAGGCGGAGTCCATTGGTCATGAGTTTCAGGGCGTCGTGTCCGCGCCCCTCTTCCGCGGCGAAGCGAGCCTCCAAGCTGAGCACGTTGCCCGCGGATTTGAGCGGGGAGAGATGCGGCAGGACGGTCATGTACCCTTTGGAAAAGTCGGAGGAGAATCGGCAACGGGGACGCTCCAACGCCTTCAGCATCCCCTCCACCGATGCGGCATTGGACTCGTGAAACTCCCGGACCAGTCGAAGCTGCTCCTTCGAGAACGGCTGACCGGGAGGAGGGTTCGTGCCGCGACCCACGACCGGCATATTGGTGTCCCGTGGATTGCTCCGGATCGCCATCATGGCGTCGAGAACTCCGGGCGCGAGATTCTCGCTGGCTGGAACGAGCGCGTACCAGGCGTTGACCTCGGCTGGCGTGGTCGGGAATCCAGCCGCAGTCCATCGCGCGAGTCGCCGTTCGGCATCGCCGGGTCGCCGTCCCAGCGCCACGATGACTGCGAGGATTCCGACGACGAGTACGACTACGATGGCGGTTTTTGAGAACCCTCTGCGGGATTCATTCATATCCGGGCCTCCGGGACCGGAGTGTGATTCGCGTGCGTGAGGTGGGAACGCATGTCGATTGGACCGGGCTTCCGTCGAATCCTCACCCGCCGGATTTCGGATCCTTCAGGTAACGGTCGAACCAATCCGCAAAATGCCGGATATCCCACAGCATGGTGAGCCATCCGTGCTGTCCGCCCGGATGCACCACGAGTTCCACCGGGCGTCCCAATTCCCGGGCCCGGGCTACGAAACGCTCCGACTGATCGAGGGGCACCAGCGTGTCCGCGTCGCCGTGGTAGATCAGCGTGGGGGGGAGGTTGGAGGTGACGAAGTAGATCGGCGACATCTGGCGTCCGGTCACCGCCCAGACGGCGAGGTTGGTGGATTGTGGTCCGAACGCCTTCACGAAGCTCTTGGGTGGACCACCGTCGTGCAGGTTCTCCGTGAGGCGCCGAGGTTCAGCAGGTCCGTGACCGGATAGAAATGGCGACCGCCTGGACGGCGCTGCTTTCGCGGTCTACGGGATCCGAGCCGTGGCCGCTCCGGCCCGCCGCGCGTCGCCATCATCAGGCTCAGGTGTCCCCCGGCGCTGCCGGTCACTCCGAGCCGGTGGGGGATCCACCCCGTACTCCTGCGCGTGGTGTCGTACGAAGCGGATGCCCCGGCTGACGTCGTCCGTGATCTCCATCACCGTGGACTTGGGCTGGGACACATGGCAGATCGGGAAACCGTGTAGCCCCGGCGGAGGAGCGGGGCGACCATCCAGGGGTGGAAGGAATTGGTGCCGGACTTCCAGCCGCCGCTCACCATGAGAATGATTCCGAGTCCGTTGGGACGTTCGGGCCTCACGGTCTCCAGGGTGAGCGCCTCCCCATTGCGGTGTCCGTACACCACGGGACCGGAGCGGGTGAATGCGGGGTGATAATACCACCACAGGGCGCCCGCGATCGACCCGGCCAGGAGGATCAGGACCGCAAGGACGAGCAGGATTCGGCGGAGCAGGCGCATGGGTCTTGGGACGGTGGATCGACTAGGAACGGGTCTCGAGAGGAGTCGAGTCGGACGGCGTTCCGAGGATGAACATCAGGGCGACCAGGGTTCCGGCGAAGTAGGCGAATTCCTGGGCTGTTCCCGTGTAGTCGGCGGTCAGCCAGAGCCCGAGGCTCAGTTGGAGGAAGACGAACAGGCTCCAGACCAGTGTCCACGCCAGGAGTGTCGCGGGTCGGCGTCCGAGAAACTCCGCACGCAGGATCGCGCCCAAGGCGAGCAGGAAGCCGAGAACTTCGCTGGCGGTCAGGATCCAAAAGGTCGCGGACAGACCCGGGATTGTGGCGAGCAGGGTCTTTCCGAACTTGTCGGGAAACCAGGACGGGACGCCTTCGAGGATTTTGCCGATGCCGGCGAAACCCCAGATCATCAGGAAGAGCAGATTGATCGCGAGTCCGGCGGCGGCGCGGGCGGCACGATGGGGCGCTGGGCTCATAGTGCAGGCAGTGTGACGGTTGCTGTGGGTTGTGGGAAGTGTCGTCCTGGAGTGCGAGTGCGGAGCTCTCGCTTTCTCGCGGGTAACGCGGAGAGCGGGAGAGACAGGGTATTCCGCGGATGGGGCGTGAATCCAGAGCGGCAGCTCTGTTGCTCGCACTCCCAGGAGTCGGTCAGCGTTGGAAATCCTCTGGAACCCAGGGCTTCGTATTCCGGCTGTCCCTATCCCGGAAGCCCTCGGGCGGCAGCGGGGCTGCGGCGACGGTTCGGAATTCCTCGTCGTTGAGCCCTTTCGATGCGGCGATCTGTTCCCGGACCAAAAGCGTGACTCCGAGAAGAAAGGTCCCCACGGTGGCGATCCCCAATTGGGCCTCCGATCCGAATTCCTGGATTCCCCAGCCGGCCAGTCCGGCGACGATGGGGAGGACCACCGCCGTCGGCGGCGGCGAGTATGCGTGGAAGGGTTCGCCGGTGTTGGCGGCCTGACTGGCGGGAAGCTTGAACGGGAGAAACGCCAGGGCGAGGGCGTAGCCCAGAGGCCATGAGAATTGGGAGACCAGGAGGATCCATTCATGGTTCGTCGCCCGATCCGCCGGCGGCACCTGCCACACGGCAAGCGCGGCCGCCAGGGCGGCGAGGGTCAGTCCGGGGGCGAGCGCGGTGCGGACGATGTCGCGCCCGGACCGATCGGCGGCCGACAGCACGCTCGAGGGGCGCAGCGACGTGGTGAACAGCAGTTCGAAGACCCCGGCTTGGCGATCCTCCGCGACCGGGATGGAGACCGCGACGTGCGCCATCAGGTCCACCAACGAGACGGCCAGCACGAGAAGAAAGGGGAGGACCCTCCAGGAAACCGTGGCCGTCAAGGCGATGGCCGCGGCTCCCAGCATCGCGGCGAGCCCCCACTCGATCGCCCGCCAGGAACCCGCCGTTGGAAACCGGATGCGATAGGGAAGGCCTTCCGGAAGCACGCACCTCGCGGTGGCGTCCCGGTTCCGGGCCAGCCGCCGGAGCCAGTGGCGCCTCCGGGATTCCATGGGCTGCCCGTCCTCGGCGGCCAACCAGTCCCGGCGGAAGCACAGCGCGGCGATGCCCAGCCAGAGCACAATCCAGAATCCGAGGCGCGCCAGCACCCGCCACAACGGGGCCGTGGAGGCGCGGATCCGGGACGCATGGTGCAGTTCCGCAAAATCCTGAAAGCCTCCTGCCACTTGAAGAAACGCGTTAAGACCTGGGCTCAGTCGATTCGATCCCCAGGCTTCGAGGGCGACCGGGACGACCAGGCATGCGGCCGCCGTGATGGCGATGGGAATGGTGCCCGAGCGGGTTCGTGCCACGGCAACCCCGAGAATTCGCAGGGAGGCGAGCCAGATCAGAAACGCGCCAAGGATGGCCAGATGCAGCAGGGCAATCTGGGGACGCACCCGCTCCAGCCTCATGGCAACGAGCAGGACGGGAATGGAGAACAGCCACAGCTCCATCAGTCGGCAGAGGGAGCCCGCGACGCTGGCGCCAAAGACCGCAAACGGACCGAGTCCGGTCAGTCGGAGCATTGCCTGATGTCCCGCCTGGCGGTCCGCGGCAAACCCGAGCGGCATCATTACCATCACTGCGGTGGCGAGCGGGCTGATGAATTGCGCGAGATTCCAATAGGAAGCGCCGGACTGGTGCACCAACAACACGACCACCGCGCTGGCCCCGAGGACCGAGACCACCCACTTCCAGTTCGTCCGCCAGTTTCCGATCCGTCGGTACGACAGTCGGAGCTCCCGCAGGAACACCGGGGCCAGCGGAATCAGCGAGGAGAACGCCGCGCGGAGCATGACGTTCCCGCTGGGAATCGCGGTCAGCCCGGGGCGGTGGGCGACGCCGCCGGTGTTGCCGCCGCGGCCGTCGCCGGTTCCGCCAGCTTCCGCTCGAGTTCCTGGACGCGCCGGACCAGATCGGGCAGCCGTTCAATGGCGATGAGTTGCCGCTTCATGTCGCGGTCCGGACGCGCCGGCGCGCCCAGCCAGCTCTGGCCCTCGGGAATATGGTTCATGACCCCCGCCTTGGCCCCGATGGTCACGCGGTCGCCGATTCGAAGATGTCCGGCGAGTCCGGCCTGGCCCGCGATGGTCACGTAGTTTCCGATCTTGGTGCTGCCGGCGATGCCCACCTGCGACACCACGATGCAGTGCTCGCCGATCGTCACGTTGTGAGCGATCTGAACGAGGTTATCCACCTTGGTTCCGCGGCCGAGGACCGTGGCACCCAGCGCGGCGCGGTCGATGGTCACGCAGGCGCCGATCTCCACATCGTCATGCAGGATCACCTGTCCGACCTGCGGAACCTTGCGGTGTTGTCCCTGGTCGAACACATACCCGAAGCCGTCCGCACCGATGACCGACCCGGAGTGGATTCTGACGCGGCGTCCGAGCACGGAGCGGGGATAGACCGTGACGTTGGGAAACAACCGGCTTCCCTCTCCAATGACACAGTCGTCTCCCACCGAGACGAGGGCCTGCAGGACGGCGCCGGGACCGACGCGGACACGTTCGCCGACGACGCACTGCGGTCCAATGTGGGCGGTGGAGTCGATGACCGCCGACGCGGCGACGACGGCGGAGGGGTGGATGCCCGGGGTGAACTCCGGCTCCGGAAAAAACAGGGGGAGGATGTGGGCAAAGGCGGTCCGCGCGTTGGCGACGCGGATCAACGTCTTGCCAGAGGTGGACGTGTAGTCGCCGGACACCAGGATCGCCGCGGCGGCGCTCTGGTCGGCCCGCGAGAAATAGGTGTCGTTTTCGGCGAAGGTGAGGTCGCCTGGTTTTGCAGAATCGGCCGGGGCGAAACCCGAAAGGATCAGCCCGGCATCACCGGCGACGGTGCCCCCCAGACGGGTGGCGAGTTGGGAACAGGAAAATTGGGGCATAAGAACAAGCGTCCGAAAAGACGCGGTCCGAGCCTAGTCCGCCCCCCGTTGCGGATGCAATCGTGTTGAATTCGGGCCTGGGACGCCCTTTGAAGGCCCGGGGATGGAAATTCATCGAATCCACCGAAAATGCTCCCTGTCCGCGGTGCTTCGCGGCTATCCGTAATTCAGCGCTGCATTGAATCCTCCCGTCCCGTGACCCTGGCCCTCCTCTTTGTCTCGTTGGTTTTTGTCGTGAGCCTGACGTCCGCACGTCTGGAGCGGACGGTCCTGACCACCCCCATGGTGTTCACCGCGGCGGGTATCGCGATCGGGAAGATCTGGGGATTCGACCTCCTGGGACCGTCGCCCCGCGGGGCGGTTCTCCATCTCGCGGAGGCGGGCCTCGTCCTGCTGCTCTTCACCGACGCCAGCCGAACCGACCTCGGGGTCCTACGAAACATTCGCGCGCTTCCGGTGCGACTGCTCAGCACCGGGATGTTGTTGACGCTCGCCTTCGGTGCCGTCGCCGCCCTCGCCCTGTGGCCCCGGCTGTCACTGTGGGAGGCAGGAATCCTTCGGCCATCCTGGCGCCCACCGACGCCGGACTCGGCCAAAGCATTGTCTCCAGTCCTGCTGTCTCGTCAGCGTCCGCCAAGCGCTGAATGTGGAGGCCGGACTGAATGACGGCCTGAGCGTCCCGTTCCTCCTGTTCTTCCTCGCCATGCTTCCGACCGCTGCGTCCGGACATGAGGCGGGACTGCTTCAATTCATCGTCGAGCAACTCGGCATCGGCGTCGTGATCGGGGTTGTGTTGGGCGGCGTCGGGAGGTTACCTGCTCGGCCTTGAGCGGCGGCATTGGATGTCCGGGCACATGCAGGCGTTGGGAGTTGTGGCTCTTCCCCTGTTTTGCCTGGTCGTTTCGAACCGCTGGGTGCCAGCATGTTCATCGCGGCCTTCACGGCGGGACTCGTGGTCCAGACCCGGTTCCCCGGCGCGGGCCGTCATGAGTGTGGAGTTCGCGGAGGGATGGGGACAGATGCTGAACTGGTTTGTGTTTCTTTGCTTCGGGATGCTCGTGGCCCGGGACTGGAGCCAGATCGACGGGCGCCTCGCCTTGTACGCCGTGCTGAGCCTGACCGTGGTGCGAATGCTTCCCGTGGCCACGCCCTGCGAGGAACCGGACTCTCCCGTCCGAGTGTTTTGTTCATGGGGTGGTTTGGTCCACGCGGAGACTGGCCTCCATCGTTCTGGCCCTGGTTTACCTGGAGCGCGAGGTTCACACCGATGGGGAGCATACCATCCAGAACGCCGTCCTGGCCACGGTCCTGTTCAGCATTTTTGCCCACGGGCTGACCACGCAACCGGGAATCCGGCACTATGCCTGCCCGCGTGGCGGGATTCACTCCCAACGCCCCGGAACATCGGGGAAACCCCGCCCACCGCCGCGGGGATTTGATGGCGGGACGCTCCGCCCTGGGAGTGCGGCAACGGAGCTGACGCTCTGGATTAACGCCCTGCCCGTGGTCCAGGGGTTGTCTTCCTCCCACGCGTCGCTCGCGAGAAAGCGGCAGCTCCGCTGCCGCAGTCCCAGGGTGGCGAACTATCGCGATGGAGCCGCGGGCGCTCCGGAGGAGGCTGGCTTCAGTTTCATGTCAAAGAATACGCGCTCGGGCACGACGTCGTGGTGCGGATCGAATGGATACTCGGGCCCCTGAAACACCTTCTCTTGGACGTACTGCCCTTCACTCCGTGGCAGGGCGCGAATGACGACTTTTCCCATGACCACCCGATCCGAAGGATGGTGGCGGATCCGGGTGGTGACCGGTGCCTCACCGATGTAGTTGCCATTGACTTCGATTCGGGCTCCGGGCGGTTCAGAAATAATTTCGGTAACGACCTGATGTTCCTTCTCGGGAGGGGTGGCGCATCCGAACAGGAGGATGGTTGCGACGGTAGTGGCGATGGCGGGCTTCATTGGGTAATTGGGTGGGAACGATGATCTCCATCGGCGGAAGCCGCGGCAACCTTCTTCCGCGGGAGGACCCGGGGAGCAACATCCGAGGGATCCGAATTGCCTGCGATCCTGGGATCGTTTCGCGTCCACGCGCGGATGCTCCGCCCTGGGGTGCGGCAACGGAGCTGCCGCTCTGGATTAACGCCCTGCCCGTGGTCCAGGGGTTGTCTTCCTCCCACGCGTCGCTCGCGAGTAAGCGGCAGCTCCGCTGCCGCAGTCCCAGGGTTCTCGTCGGCGGGACCTAATGCCGCCGTGCCATCGGACCTTGCGGACGCAACAGATCCGACAGTTCGCGGTCGTCGAAGTGGATCACGAAGGAACCTTCGGCACCGGACCCGATGGTGTACGGATTGAAGTAGAGCTGCAGTCCCTCCACGGACATCGTGAATACCGCCAGTGGGATGAGGGGATCCATCACCCCCGTTGGGTCGAAGGCGTGGGCCTTCTCCAGCTTGGGAACGCAGCGTCGGCGGAGCGGGGTTTCCCAGTCCAGATCGCTACGGAACAGGTCGGAAAGGTCCAGTTCGCGCAGGTGATCGCCGTCCCGGATCCAGTTCAGTCCGGCAACGCGGGTGGGATTCCCGTTGCCGCCCGTCTGCGGATAGCTCCAGACCGCTACGCTGGCGATGTCCCGTGAGAGGAGCCGGATCTGCCACTGTTCTTCCAGCGTCCACCAGCCCATGGTGGCGGGCCATTCTGCACGCCAAGCCTCCCGTGTGTGGTTGAAGATTCCCCCGGTGAATTGACGCGCCTCGGAACCACACCGGGACTCGATCTCCCGCGAGACCGCCCTGGCCAGTGCGTCTCCGCCCCGGAGATCCGGGAATTCCCCACGGTATTCCTTGATGCAGCCCCATCCGTTGACCTGGAACCCACGACGTCGATGCAGAACGCGGTGCGGCAATTCCCGGGTGACGAGGGCCGTTGTTCCGGGACCGAAATGGATCGCCAGGCGCGATGGGGGCACGGCGTCCCCGATCAACCGCGCTTCGATCACGACGGGATTCGTGGACTTTGGATCCGTCCAGGAGATCGGCCACACCTCCCGGTTCGTCGAGTATTCGTCGCGAAGCAGTCCCGTCCCGTCCTGAAACAGCCATGCCTGCCACGTCGGCGTCTCGCCGAATCCGATCTGTCCGAACAGGTGGACGCGGATCTCGTGTCCGGACGGATCCACCCCGCGATACGTGGCGCCCGCCTCGGGATTCTGCGATCCGACCCGGAAAAGCCCCGCTGCGGCGATCAGCATCAGGAGGCCGGTCGCCGCCCAACCGAGGTGGGAACGCCTCATCGACCCTTGGGTGAGGGAATTCCCGCCGGAGATGTGACTCCCACCTGCGGTTCGGCCAGGAATTCCAGCACCCGTCCGAGCTGGAGAGCGAAGGTCGCGGTGAATGGTCCGTTGGTGTAGGACGTACGCTCGAGGCGGAAGGTGGTCTCCGAGTCGGACCACGAACTGCGCGAGCCCTGGACGGGGTTTCCCCGGGCATCCACCACCGATACGAGGGTGAGGCGTGCCGGGAGGCGGACCGGTTGAAAGGACAGGACCAGTTCGGGTGACGCCTGGCCCCAACGGGTGTCTCCCACTTGCTTCAGGGTGACGGAGCCGTTGGTGGTGGAGCGCGGGGTTGTGTCCAACACTCCCGGAGACAAATTGGTAAACGTCACGAGTTCATTCGTCGCGAAGCCGGAGACCCGGGTGAACTCCACGGCCAGTTTCCAAGGTTGTCCGGGCCAAAGTGCGGGACGCCACCGAACATAATTGGAACCGTTCTGCCAGGTCTGGGATCCCCCGAAGTTGCTTCCCAAGGGATCCTCGAGCGAGTTGACCCTCTCCACCTGCCATTGGGGGGCTGGTTGTCCCCGTTGGAACAGCTCGAAACCCGCGCTGACCCAGGCGTCCACCGCATTCGTCGCAAAATCCTTCGAGCCGCTCCCGTCGAGGGAGGCCACATTGACCACCAGGTTTGTCAAAACCACCTCCAGGTCCTCCGAGGTGCGACGCTGCGGCAGCGGGGTTCCGACCCATGGAGCCGCCGTGGGAATGGGACCGGGGTGGATCCACCACCGGATGAGGGGCGGGCCTGGATCCGGATCGTCGACTCCGGAAGCGGGGCGCGGATAGACGGCAACGGAAATCTTTGAAATCGAGGTGGGAGGCACCGGGAAAACGTGTCCCTCGACAAAGCGCCCATCGGGGAGGCTGGTGGAGGTCGACGTCGCGGCGCTGACCCGGAAGGGACGTCCGTCGTTCAGGACCACGAGATATGCAGACCCGAGGCCTGCACGGTTCGTTCGAAACGCCGTGGGAACGGCATCCGACTCCAACCAGAGGCCCCAGGCTTGGGAGGGCCCACTCCAAACGGGGGTGGCCGGCGCAATGACCCGGCTCACCGTGGTCCGTAGAGGGCCCGGCAATTTCGCAACGAAGCGCGACACAAGGGAGTCGTACGGAGAGTACAGTCGACGCCCCACCACCACGGACCGGATGTGAAGGTGGGTTCCATCCGGAAGGGATACCGGTTCGGTCACGTGGGAAGCCGCCCGTTTCCAAAGGGCGACAAACACCAGCGCTGTGCCCGCGATTACGAGGCCAAGCACCGCACGTTGTTGCTTTGTCATTCCCACCACGCGAAACCAAATGGAGCTCCGTCCGTTCACCGCAGGCAAGCGGGCATTCCCACGGTGCCGCGCGGGTCGTCGGTTTGACGGGATCCCGGCAGAAAATCTGTCCAACAATGGAGTCCGTGATGCCGCGGCGGTCGGAGAAATTGTGCCCTCGTGTGCGGTGTGCGCTCCACGTCTGATTTGGCGGAAAGGAGACCACGGCGGTTTCGGGCGCCGCGGTGGATTACGTTGTGTGCGAGGAAACGCGAAAGCGTTCTTCACGCCGCCGAACCTTCCTGAAAGAAGCGTTGAGGACTACCCAGCGTCCCCGGGTTCCCGCGCGAGTGCCGCCCGCAGGCATTTCTTGTCGATCTTGCCCACACTCGTCCGGGGGATCGCCGTGACGAACCGGATGCGGGTGAGCACCGCGCGCTGGTGAAGGGTGCCCGCGTCGATGAATTCGTGAAGAAACTTCATCAAGGCGCGCGGCGTCACCTCCTCCGAAGTGCCCGGACGAAGAACCACGTCCGCGTGCGGCCGCTCGTCCCACTTGGGATCGGGAGTTCCGACGACCGCCACTTCCTGCACGGCGGGATGCCGGCTCAGGGCGTTCTCCAGTTCCAGGGTCGAAATCCATTCACCGCCGATCTTGATCACGTCCTTCAGGCGGTCCGTGATGCGGAGGTATCCGTCCGGGTCCCGGTAGGCGATGTCCCCGGTGTGCAGCCATCCTCCCCGCCACAGTTGAGCGGAGCGTTCCGGATCGCGCAGATATCCCTCCGCGAGCCAGGGGGAGCGAAGGACCAATTCCCCGATGTTCTCCCGTCCGGGCGGAAGCAGCGATCCGTCGACGCCCATGATGGCCGCATCCGCCAGAGGGATGGGGAATCCGGTCCGGGTCAGCACTCCCACCGGATCCGACATGGCATCCGCGGGGCCGCTTCCCGGCGGCTTCACATGCGACGCCGCCACAATCGGGCAGGTCTCCGACATGCCGTACGCTCCCATAATTTTTACGCCATGCCGCATGGCCTCCTCGGCGAGTCCGCGCGGGAGCGGGGCGCCGCCGATGGCCAGCTTCAGGCGGGTCCAGTCCACCGAGGCGCTTTCCGGATGCCGCAGCAGGATTTGCAACACCGTGGGAACACAGTGCGAAAACGTGGCGCGGTGCTTCGCGAGCAGTCCGATCAGGCGCTGCGGTTCGAAGCGTCCGGGATACACCTGTTTTATGCCCAGCATCGTCGCGATGAATGGGAATCCCCACGCGTGCACATGAAACATCGGCGTGAGTGGCAGGTACACGTCGTTGGCCTGAACTGAAAACGGATTGTCATGAATCGCAAATGCCAGCCCTGCGGCGAGCGTGTGCAGCACGATCTGTCGGTGTGTGAAGTACACTCCCTTGGGTTCGCCGGTCGTTCCGGTGGTGTAGAACAGGGTGGCCACCGTGTTCTCGTCGAGATCGGGAAACTCGAACGTGTCTGCGGATTGTTCGAGGAGCGCCTCATAATCCCCAGCCGAGGGAAGCGTCGTCGCCGGTGGGACTCCCTCGTCGGACAGCGTGATCCAGGTGCGCACCGCAGGAAGCCGCGGAGCAAGAGACTCCGCCATCGGCAGAAAGTCGGGATGCACCAGCAGGACGGAATCCGCGGCGTGGTCGATCGTGTAGGCCGTCTGTTCCGGGGACAGCTTCACGTTCACCGTGTGGAGAACGGCGCCGAGCATGGGCACGGCGAAGAACAACTCGAGGTACCGGTGGCTGTCCCAATCCATGACCCCAACGCGGTCCCCGGGCCGAACGCCCAGCCGGGTCAACAGGGAACCGAGTCGATGAACCCGGACGAGGAACTCCGCGTAGGTCAGCGTGCGAAGATCGCGGTAGGTGATCGTCTGGTCCGGGGCCCAGTGGCGGACGCGGGTGAGCAGGTCGCGAATCAACAGCGCTTGAACGGGCCGCGCGACCCAGGCGGATGCGGGGGTTTCCATTTCGGTTTCGGGAACGCCCGATGGTTACGCAGGAATCCGGGTGGAGGCCAAGACATCCTCCTGGCAGGGAAACCCAGGACTCGCCCGCAACCGCCTCAGCGCGTCGAGGGGGCTATTGGAGCACCAGGCTTGCTGCGGCCAGCGCTCCGAGGATCCAGGCTACGGGTTGCACATCCCGGGCGCGTCCGGACACGAGTTTGACCAGCGGCCAGAGGACGAATCCGAAGGCGATGCCATGCGCGATCGAGAAGGTGAGGGGAATGCCGATGATCGTGGCAAACGCCGGCACGGCCTCGGTGGCATCCTCCCAGGGAATCCGGCGAATCCCCGAGGCGATCAGGGCTCCCACGAACACCAGGGCCGGAGCTGTGGCGGGGGCGTAACTGCCGAAGGCCGTCACCAGGGGCGCGAAGAGCATCGCCAGCAGGAACAGTATTCCCGTGACCATGGCAGCGAGGCCGCGCCGGGCTCCGATCGGGGCGGCGACCGCGCTTTCCATGAAGGCCCCGACGGAACTGGTCCCGATCAGCGGCGCCGCGACCGAGCCCAGGGCGTCGGCGACGAGGGCGCGGCGGAAGCGTGGATCGGTGTCGCTGGTCCCGCCCGGCGTTTCGGCGGGACTGCGGTCCCCTGCGATGACCTCGGTCACCGCGAGCAGGGTTCCGGTGGCATCAAACAGGATCATGAGAAAGAGCACGAGGGCTCCGCCCCAGAGGCGCCGGTCCAACAGGGCGGACCAATCCAGCCCCAGCAGCAGCGGCGACGGGGACGGGGGCGGGGCGAGGATGGCCGTCGGGGGTGCCAGTGCGGACAGCGTGGCACTCGCCTGTACCATGGCATTTTCTGAAATGGCGTTGGGCAGGTGGGGCACCAGCGAGCGTGCGGCCCAACCCAGCGCAAACGCCACGGCGATCCCGGCCAGCACGGCGCTGCGAATCCCCCGGGCATGCAGGGCGACGGTCACCAGGAGCCCCGCTCCGGCGACCAGGATGTCCGGCGAGAGCGGATGGGCCGTGAATCCCACGAGGGTCCCCGGGTTGGCTACCACGATCCCGGCCGACTTCAGCCCGAGGAACGCGATGAAGATTCCGATGCCGCCCCCGATGGCGTGAATGAGGGTCCGGGGAACGCCCCCGGCGAGAACGCGACGGAGACCGGTCACGCTGACCAGCAACAGGGCGATGGACGCCAGCAGCGTGGTCGCGAGCGCGGCGCGCCAGGGTTCGGAATATCCGGCCGCAGCGGCCGCCGGGATCAGCGCCGTCACGAAGAAGAAATTCTCACCCATATAGGGCGCAGCGCCGGCGGGGAGGCGTCCGACCCAGCCCATCAGGAAACACGCCACGGCTGCCGCCACACAGGTCGAGGTGAACGCCGCCGTCGCCGGGATGCCGGTGGAGACCCCGATGGCGCGGCCGGACAACACCGCTGGTTCCACCACGACGATGTACGCCATCGCGAGGAAGATCGCGATTCCGCCCTGCACCTCGGCGCGAACCGTTCCCGGCGGCGTCACGACATTCCTTGCATCCATCTCCCGAAACCTCCCGCACCGTCTTTCCCCGTGCAATCCTGAGGATCCGCACCCTGGATTCGAAGCGACGGGGAAGTTCGACCCGACGTGCGCGCGCCTATCTCACCGACCGTTTGCGGGCGATCCAGGCGTCCACCTGGGGGATTTCCCGTTGAGCGAAGGCCGCGTTGAGCCGGATCTGTTCCGAGGTCTTGGCGGTTTCCGCGGCCGCGGCGTCCCCGACCCTGAGGGCAACGAGGGCCTCCAATTCCGCCGCCCGCGCCGCGTCCAACGAGGGGGCGGCCACGAAACCAAAGTAGGTGTTGCGCGTCGCAAACGCGCCGCCGTCTGGAACCTTCGCCAGCAATGCCACCGCGTTGGTGCGCGCGAATTCCCAGGCGAGGTCCGGATGCCCCTGCGCCACATCGGGCACGAGGGGGAACCATTGGGCGAACGGGCGCTCCTCGGTGAGCGCCAGATCCAGCGTCCGCCGCGCCAGCGCCGGATCGGTGGCATGTTGGAAGGCGTCGTAATAGCGATCCCGTTCCTCGGTGCTGTCCGTGGACCGCGCAAGGGAGCGCAACTGCTCCCAGGTGGCTGCGTCCGCGTGCCTCCCGACGACCCGACACACCGGCGTGCGGAGATTCGGCGGGAGTGTGGTCGGATCCTTGAGAAACTGCGCAAACCGCACCCGTGCCTGCGAGATGACCGCGGGATCGCCGAGGGTTCCAAGTGATGTGATCAACGCGGATCGAAGCAGGGCATCGTTGGAGGATTCGTCCGCCCCCGGCTCCCAGCCGAGGCGCTGGAACGGGACCCGCAACCGTTCCACGGCCCACCGCTGAAAGGCGGCCTGTCCGGGCCTGCCCTTTTCCGCACGGTCCAGAAACTCCAGATTCCGGATCACGGTCTCCCAGATCACCGAGTTGGTTTCCCCCGGGTCGAGCGAGGCCACGAGGTCGAGATAGGTTGCGACCTCGCCGCGTCCGGACTCAGCCATCGCCCAGGCATCGCAGAGCAGGTTGACGCGATCCTCGGCGGCAAGTTGGGGGAACACGGCGGCCTGGGCCTTGGTGAGATCCGGGCTGTAGGCGCTCCGGTAGAATCCGCTGTTGCCGAGGTTGATCTTCACCGCTGTTCCGTACGGGACCTGGAGGGAGATCGAGCCCGAGGCCTGATCCAGCAGCAGGGACTTCGCCTCGGAGGCATGGGCGGCCGGGCCGACCGAGAGCGGAATCCGCCACGGTTCCCCCGAGCGTTCGGTTCCACCAATGAGGAAGCGCTCCTGATTCAGCGTCACTTCGGTCCCGCCCCCGGCATCCCGCGACGCGACGGTGACCAGCGGAAATCCGGGTCGCGTCGTCCAACCGCCGGCGATGGAGCCCACCGGTTTCCCCGAGGCCTCCTCGAGTGCGGCCCACAGGTCGGCGGTGGTGGTGCTGCCGTAGGCATGGCGCGCCATGTAGATCCGGATGCCTTTTCGGAAGACCTCCTCGCCGAGATACGACTCCAGCATCCGAAGAAACGCTTGTCCCTTCAGGTACGTGATCTCGTCGAAGGCATCCATCGCTTGGCTCTCGGTCCGAACCGCTTGCTGGATGGGGTGGGTTGCGCGGCGGGCGTCGAGGTTCATGGCGGATTCCCTGCCCGTATTGGCGCGCAGCCAGACCTGCCATCCGGGGTTGTAGCGGTCCGTGCACTTCGTCTCCATCCAGGAGGCAAAGCCTTCGTTGAGCCACAGGTTGTCCCACCACGCCATGGTCACCAGGTTGCCGAACCACTGGTGCGCGATTTCATGGGCCACGATGACGAAGATGCGTTCGCGGGTTTCCTGGGAGCTGGTGGCCGGGTCGAAGAGGAGGTTCTTTTCGTTGTAGGTGATCCCGCCCCAGTTCTCCATCGCCCCGCTGAATCCCCCGGGCACTGCGATCTGGTCGAGCTTCGGTAGCGGATACTTCACGCCGAAATACTCGTTGTACTCGTGGATGATTTTCCGAGTGGCCTCCATCGCGTACGCCGCCTGGGAGCGCTTTCCGGCAGTGGTCCAGATCCCGAGCTTCACACCGTCCACTTCGCCGGTGAGTTGCTCCAATTCCCCCATGCACAGCACGACGAGGTAGCTCGCCATGGGCGGGGTGTCTGCAAAAGTGACCTCGCGGAGGCCGCTGGTTCCCCGGCGCTCGGATTCCACCGGCATGTTGGAAACCGCAACCTCCCCATCCGGCACCACGACGGTGAGTCCGAACTTCGCCCGGAACACGGGTTCGTCCCAGCAGGGAAACATCCGGCGCGCATCCGTCGGCTCCATCTGGGTTCCGAGCATCTGTTTCTCCACGCCGCCGACGCGGTATTTCTCGGCGTACAATCCCACGGCCTGCCGGCCAATCTTCCCGCGAAAGTCCAGGTGCAGGGTGTGTTTTCCGGGGGACAGGTCCCCGCTGGAGGTCACGGTGACCGTCTGGGTTTCCGGATGCGGCGTCACTGCGGCCGCCGGGGTGCCGTCCAGGGTTGCCTTGGAGATCTCCAACTCGAGCGCATTGAAGACCACTTCGGTGACGGGCTTCAGGATCTCCAGCTCCACTTCAACCGTGCCGGCAGTGGTCAACGCCCGGGTGTCGGGATGCAGCTGGATCCGGTAATGTCGGGGTACCACCGTTTTCGGGAGCTTCCCCGGGGTGGTGTCGAAGGAGAAGGGTGCCTCGGCGACGGCCGACGGGATGAACACCGAGGACAGGCAAACGAGAAGACCGAACGCCCGCAGAACCGTGCGCATGGGGTCACCTTCCCGACGGCCGTTTCATTTTCCAGTCGAAACTGGAATGGGGCGGCCCGGCCCACCGGAATGGCCCCGGTCAGTCGAGGACGGATCGATAGCAGCGGATCTCGTCGCGTCGCTGGTCGTCGTCCGCCCTTCCACTGGAACCGTCCGTCAACCCGAAGTCCCGCGCCCTCAGGACCGCCGCCTTGCGGTATTCGCCGTGGCCGTCGGTGAACAGATGGTTGCCGCCCAGCGTGTGCAGGCTGGCGTACCAATCGAGGCCGGGCTTCAAGTTCACGTGCCAGTAGGTGTATTGACCCGGGCACAAGCCGAAGTCCGATCCCACCGCCGGACGCAGCGCCGTGAAGCTGACCAGCCGGATGGTTTCCTGGCTGAAGATCAGATCGCTGGGACTTCGGATGGCGTCGAGGGTCCGCTCCATGACCACGCCATTGGGAAGGTAGCCGGTGGCGCTCAAGGCGGTGGCATCCGATGCGTCGCCCGGCTTTTTGGCGCTCGGGCAGGCGTACACCTTGGAGCTGCGTCCCTGCGCGGATCCCTGCAGGTACGGCGCGATGGCGTAAAGGCAGTTGTTCCTCCAGCCGGCGGCCTTGGGGTTCATGAAGTCCGGCACCTGCGAGGCCCGGGGCGGCAGGCGTTTGAAATCCCCTTCATAAAGCAGCAGGGCGATGCCGATCTGGCGAAAGTTTCCCAGACACTGCGTCTGGCGCGCAGCCGCCTTGGCCTTCGCCATCGCCGGAAGCAGCAGCCCGGCGAGGATCGCGATGATGGCGATGACCACCAGCAGTTCGATCAGGGTAAACGCGCGCAGACTCCGGGCGGCTGAGCTCCCCGGTACGGAAGGTGCGGACGCGCAGGTCATGGGAATGCCGGTCGGGCTCCGGATTACGGTAAGGATTCCGTCATTCGGTGCCGATTGTCGATCTCCGGAGGTAAGGATTGCCGCCGTCCTTGGGAAGGGCTCCTGAACTTGTTTCCCGAGGGCGGTCGTTCGTAGGATGCCGGGGTATGTCCGACCAGGGTGCCCCCCTTCCGAATCCGGCCGCGCCTTCCGCAGGAAAGATGCACTTCCACACCATGGAGGACATGACCCGCGATGACTTCGCGGTGCTCCGTCGCGTTCACGAGAAGAACCTCGACCAGTTGCCCGACCTGCTGGTGACGCTGCTCCGGACGCTCGGAGGCGACGAGGCCTATCCGGTGGACCGTCTCACCCATTCCCTGCAAGCCGCGACCCGGGCGCTGCGGGACGGGCGGGATGAGGAGTACGTGATCGTCGCCCTGTTGCACGATGTGGGTGAGGCACTCGGGCCCCTGAACCATGGCGAGGTCATCGCCTCGGTGCTGCATCCGTTCATCAGCGAGGC
>JAXMHR010000027.1:0-53389 GCA_046346705.1 Verrucomicrobiota bacterium
AGATTGGAACGAGGAGATTCGTTTTTTGAGGCGGTGCCCAGTCCTTCCAGGGACTCCACCTGGGTGCTGATCCAGCCGGCCGACGTTCCGGAAGTCGCCGTATAGATGAGCCACTTGGCCGAAAGGTCGAGGGTGTAGGCACTCAGGGTGGTACTGCCTTCGGCGACATCGGACAGGTGGACGACGGTCAGCGTCTGGGCGAGGGAATATGTCAGTCCAATGGAGTACAGGTCGTATTTGGCTCGTTGGATCAGGATGTCCACGGGGGTGACATCGATCAAAGGACCTGGGCGGAGCGCCGTGTTGCCGAAGCGGTCGTTCGCAGCGAGATAGGATTCCAGGGGTGGCGGGTGATCCGGAAACCATTGGAAGGTCCCCGAATCAACTGCGGTCGATTCGATTCGACGATGGACTTCGGGTGCGGTTCGAACGCCGCGCGCCGGCATCGGAAGTTGGGACTCCATTCCTCCCGGCCCGCGTGGTAGCAGGGACGCGGGGACAGCGTTGGTGGGAGTGACGACGATGCGTCCGATGCTGTCGTATTGGAGCAGGGCGTCCGATGCGGTCGCTCGATCACCGTCCACGGCAGCCTTTGCGATGGAGGCGGTGAGCCCCGTGATCGCCGCAACGAGACACTCGAGGAAGTTGAGACGCGCGATCCTTCGGCGGGTCCCGAGGAAAGGGGTTTTGAAATCCTCCAGTGGAAGCAAAGTCACGGGTCGGGGTCGATTAGCGGCGGAATCCGCCGCCGCCGCCCCAGCTGCGGGATCCGCCCCACCCGCCTCCGCCGGAACGATTCCAGCTGTTGAAGCGGTCGGCACCCGTGGATTGTCCCCAGCTCTCGCGATCCATGCTGCTGGCGGTATCCGAGGAGCGATTCCAATTGGAACTGTTCCATCCATTGTCCGACCAGGAGCTGGAAGACGGCTTGGAGGGAGAACTCCATCCGCTGCTGCCATACTTGTTCCAACCGCCCGAAGAGGTGCTGGAAGGAGCCGTGTACTTGTTCACGTTGCCATCCTTGTCGGTGTAGAGATTTCCATTGTTCCACGCGGCGGCGTTGCCGGTGTTGGCGTTTCCGACGACCCCGCGGCTGTATGACGACGACGAACCGGTATATGCGTTCCCGGTGACTCCCTTGCTGGCGGCGCCGTACATCCCGGTGCTGGGATTATATCCCGCAGCCTGGCGTCCGGCAGCATAGTTCCCGGTGTACGCGTTCGCGGTGGCGCCACCCCGGGCGGCAGCACTGGCTCCGGTGTTGGGGTTGTACCACGAACCGCTGCGTCCAGCCGCCCCCTGTCCGGTGTAGGGGTTATAGGCGGCGCCCCGATTCACCTGTCCCGAGGTTCCCGTGTATGGGTTGTAGGTGGTGGCATGCTGGGCGCCCCAGGACGTGCCTGTGTACGGATTGTAGCCATAGGAGCCCGTGGCATGGACCGCAGTTCCCCAGCTTGTGTAGAAGCTCGTGGCGTTGCAGTTGATGTGAGTATAACTGTACGACGTCGTATAGTAGGGTCCCCAATGAGGTTCATACCAGCAGGAGGAACTGGCGCCCGCGGCATAGCCGAAGGCAAAACCCACCGCAGCTCCGACCGCGATGCCTGCCCCGTAACCGTAGGTCGGTGGATAGCTCACATACGTGGTCCCGACCACGACGGGCGGATAGACGTACCCCGTGCCGTAAACCACGACGCCCCCTGGGGCGACCACCGTTCCCATGTATCCCGGGGTGTATCCGACGTAGACCACGGACGGCGACGACCCGTACACATAGACGTAGGTCACATAGTGAATCGGGCAGGTGGGGGGTATGGTGTAGATGACCTTGGGCACGCTCGTTGCCACGATCCAGGGTCCGGTGGCGGCGGAGGAAACGAACCACACCCCGTTTTGGCAGGCGTAGTAGGACGAAGGGGTCACCTCGACAACGGGTGTAATCGTATTGGTGGCGTAGGAGAGGGAGGTGCCTTGGACCGAAGCGAACGCGGGCGACCCAACGTAGTTCACAGTAAGGGATGTCTGGTCCTTTTGGACGGTCGCCGTTTGGGGAATCGAGTTGGCGATCATGGCTTCCCGGGCCATGGGAGTGCCGGGAACAGAGGCCAGCACGTTGGCCTTGGGGCCGTCGGGCGGGATCTGGGAGAACTGCGCGGGCAGGGATCCGGGAGGGACGAAGGTCCAGTTGCCATACAGGCCGGGCGATTTGAACCAGCGTCCGGAAATCAGCACGTAGTAGTTGGCGTCATCGAGATTGTAAAAGATGCCCTGGTCGGAGTTGGCCACGTAGAGCAGATCTGTTCCGGGCAAGGATTGCAAATTGGCCATTCCGGTGCTCTGAAGCAGTTCTGTTGGGGAAGTGGCCACGTAGACTGTAAGGGGGGCGGACAGGGGAGCTTTGGGAGTCGCCGGGTCCGTCTGTCCCGTTGCCAGTGCCGCCTGAAGCGCGGCGGTCATGTCGGGCGTTGGAGAGGGCGTGACCATCCACGGTCCCACGAGGGACGGGGCGGTGTACCAGTTCGCCGCCGCGTAGAGGTAGTAGCCCTGGGTGAACTGGTTGGTGTTTTGAAGAAGGACCGAGCGCGTGTTGAGAACCCGTTCAAACCCGGGGTAAACCGGTCCAAAAACGGGCTGTCCGTCCACCTGGACGAGCAGTGAAGGCTGGGTGGTGTAGATGATTCGGGGCGGAGTATTGTCCACCGAAACAATGCGGGCCTTCGCGGCTTCTCCCGAGACGACGAACACCGACTCGATGTGGTCAAGCGGGATGGTTTTCGCCGCGGTCGGAAGCTCCGACTGCAACACGCCCTGGTACATCGCCTGTTTGGAGGGCTGTGTGGGAAAGTTGACCTTGGTGACCTTGAAATCCTCGAGTGTTACCAGTCGGTTGACCTTGTCGATTTCGGTCCGGGCCTGGAAGAAGGCCACTCCGTAGGTTTCGTTACTCGTTCCCGCCGGGCGGGTCGCGACGGCAAAGCGTCCCTCAATCTGGTTTCCGGGCCAGCGGGTGATCTGCGGTTGATAGACGGCGAATTCGTAACCCTGACCTGAGAAAAACCTCGGCCAGTTGAGGGACAGGGGATCCAGAGGCTGGGATGCGGCGGGCGTTTGAGCGTTGGCGGGAAGCGTGACCGAGGTCAGGGCGGCACCGATGAGGACAAGCCCCAGGCAAATCCCGCGCGCGAAACGGAATGGGATATTCATGAACGAAGGCTTCTTGGATTCGGAAACTCAGGGGGTGAAGCGGATGGCGACGCCGATGATCACGCGCCCGGTGTCGGGGACGATGCTGGCGCCGCCCCAGAATGGTCCTCCGAGCACCGTGGCGCCGGTGACCATGGTGCGGTCCACGACAATGACCACGGCATTGGCGCCCATGGCGGCCGCCGCCGTGCGTAGCTTCTGTTCAATCGCCTGCACCGTGGGGTTGCCCTCGGGCTCCGCCGAAATTTCGCCAATCTTTACGTTCGGTACCTGCGGGATTTGGCGGAGAATCTGCACCGTCGCAGGGTCCGTGGGCGGATACTGGGGGAGTCCGAGGTATTGCTTCGACTGGATCGAGACGGTGTTGCATCCCGCGAAAAGGAGTGTCATGGCCGCGGCGGCAAAGGAGGCCAGGATACGCTGCAGGGAGTTCATGGGTACCGAGGGTCTGGAGAACTGATCAGAGCTTCCAGTTCAGGTTGAGGGTAAAAAAGGAGAAATTGGCACCGTTGTAGGATCCCGCGACGCGTCCGCGCAGGCTGGCATCGCTGCCCTGGTCCACGGACATATCCCCGGCCCAGAGGAATTCGTAGGCCGCCCCGAGTGACAGGCTGCGCGTCGCCTGCCATTGGATACCAGTACCGAACCTCCAGGCGATCCCGAGAGGCATCACGACCGAACGATCGGCGTCTGAAACCGGGGAACTATCGTAGGCCACACCGCCGGTGAGCTGCCATTTGGGTGCGAGTTGGTATTGGGCACCCAGAGCACCGTGGAAGGTGTTCTGGTAATTGAGTTCGGTCGTGAGGTCCTTGGGATTCGCCGAATTTACGCCCACCTCCACTTGTCCGAAGGCCGCCCAATTCTGCCATCCGAAGTCGGCCATCAGGGCCAGCTTCTCGTTCAATTGGTGATAGACGCTCAACATCACGGACTGGGGAACCGTGACTCCCAGGTCGAGCGAGGAGGGATTGGCCAGCACCTGGGAGAGGACCGGGCCCAGGTTTGAAAATTGAGGCGTGGCCTGAAAATCGAGTTTGACGGGCGAAAGGTAGTTCAAGCCCACGCGGGTTGTTTCGCTGGCCTTCACCAGGATGCCGGCGTTGCCGCCAAAGCCCCAGGTTCGGTCGTTCACGGACAGTTTTCCATCCCCGGTCCGAGGGTCGATGTTGTTGACCGCAACTTCGGTGTCGAGATAGCCGTACATTGCGTTGAGTCCGGCTCCCAGGGCGAGCCAGTCATTCACCTGATAGCTTACCGTGGGCAGGAGGCTCACTCCGATCAGCGTGCTCTTCTGCACGTAGTAGCGTCCGACCCATGCCGGATCATAGTTCTCGGCCAGTCCAAAGTAGGAAAGGGTTCCGAAACCGATGCGCCATTTTTCACCGAGGGGCTGGACGTAGAAGAAACTCATCCCGGGCAGCGCGCCGATGGCGTTGCCACCGCCGTCCGTTCCGAGGCGGGCCGACGTTTCGCTGTTCGGCGAAAAGGAAACGTCGCCGTAGGTGAGTTGGAGTCCGCCTTGGAGGGTGGCGCTGTCGAGGAGGCTCATCCCTGCAGGATTTTTGAACACCGTGGAGGCGTCCTGCGACCGCGCGGCCCAGCCGGCGGAGGCAAGGCCGACGTCGGGAGTGCCAATCTCGTAGAGTTGCAGCCCACTGGCGAGTGCCGTGGTTCCTGCGAGGGCCGTTCCGGCGAGGGTGATTCGGGCAAGGGTGGAGTTCATGGAATCAACTGTAAATGTTCGGGGTGAGGCTAAAGATCCGTTCCGTGGTTGCCATTAAACTTTGGTTCAGGGAATTCCTTCCCCCCGATTTGCGGGAGGATCCGAGGGCGCGTCGGCGGGTGTCGCCGCGGAGGCGTGGAGGGAGACCAGCCGCGAGACGAGGACTGCGAGGTAGAGGGTGCCTGTCATGGCCTCCATCATGGCCAGCATGCGCGCAACAGGGGCGACAGGAAGGATGTCCCCGTATCCGACGGTGGTGAGGGTGACAAAGCTGAAGTAGAGCGCCTCGAATCCCTGCATTCGTCCGGCGGCGACAGACACATTTGCAAAGTCTCCTGGGATCACTCGGCCCACCAGTGCATAGCCCGCCGCCCAAAGGATACCGAGGAGAAGATAAATCGAGATTCCGGCAGACAGGACTTCGGAGGTCACACGAGGAGTCCAGCGAATGAAGTACAGCAGCCGCCCGATGATGAAGCAGAGGAAAACCAGAAAGGCCACGATGAAGATCAGGTACATGGACCCTTCCTTCCGGTGCAATTGGAACCAATACCCGAAGAAGATGGGCGCAGACAGTGCCGCCGTCGCCACCAGGGAGCGGCGGCCTCCCCCGACCGCCGGAACCGCGGCCGCCAGCATGACCGTCGCGAGAACACCTTCAAGGTGGCGGCCCCCCGGAAATGAGTCGATGACCGGGGCAGCGGCAAAGAAGAAAAGAATGAATGCCAGAAAGATGCTGATCGCGTGGCGCCGCGCGAACTGGGAGATCTCGGAAGGCATGGGAACTACGATTCGGATGAACTGACGGACGGAAAGGTCGGGGGCGTGCGGCTCAACCTCAATGATAATCGGGGCTCAGGTCTTCGGAGAGAGGGAATCCGCGCGGGATGTGAACAAGGTCGTTGGACAGCGTCTCTGGGGAACTGCGCACCGCGCCGTCAAAGTTGTGTTCCCGACCGGCGCCAATGTAGGTCCGGATGCCGCTCACGACGATAATCGGTCGTTGTCGTGATCCGGAAGGCCACTGTACCGGGGAGACTGAGAGTGTTCGCGGAGGGAATCATAGATCGGATCACATTTTAGGAGGGAGGGAACGAGCATGGCGACAAAGCAGGCTGCGAGCATGGGGAGGAGCAGTGTCACGTTGCCCGTGAGTTCCGTGATGAGGACAAGTCCGGTGGCGGGTGCCCGAACAGTCGCGACCAGAAGGGCACCCATCCCCACGAGAGCGAAGGCGGTGTCGGGCGTCGTAAGGTGGGGTTCCAATTGGTGGAAGATTCTGCTGACGACCAGTCCCAGCAGGGAGCCGATGGCGAGAAGGGAGCAAACCAGGCCTCCCGGAGTGCCGGCTGCGTAGGAGAGTAGGCTCAACACGATTCGGACTCCGAGGAGCACCAGGAGAACAGATCCGTCATATCCGGCGGTGAGAGCCCGGTGGGTTACAGCTTCACCACCGCCAATCCAATCCGGGTGAACCCATCCGGTGACCGCGATCAGCAACCCCACGGACGCCGCCCGGGCTTCCACGGGAAGTTTTTCGAGGCGGCGGACAACGGCGAGGATGGCCAAGAGGAGTCGGTTGTATCCGACGCCTGCCAGCCCGCAGACGAGTCCGAGGAACAGGAACCCTGCTCCGCTGGCGGGACCGGTAAAATCGATGGGTGTGACCGCGAAATCGGGTGCCTGCCCGAGCAGGGGACGCGAAACGGCGATGGCTCCCCCGGAGGCTCCGAGGGCAGCCAGGGCGATGCGCGGGTCATAGCGGCGGACCAACTCTTCCAGAACCAGGACGGCGCCGGCGATGGGAGCGTTGAATGCGGTGGCTAGTCCTGCACCCGCCCCTGCTGCCAGGAGTGCGAGGGTGTCCACTTGTCCCAACCGGAAGTAGCGGCCGGCAAGGGTTCCGAGGGCGGCGCCCATCTGGACGCTGGGACCTTCGCGTCCGAGGGCAAGTCCACCCCCGATGGCGAGGATGCCTCCTATGAATTTTACCGGGAGAATCGAAGGACCAGCGGGAGGGGCATCACCGGACACGGCGGCCTCGACTTGGGGGATTCCGCTTCCAACCGCCTTGGGCGCGAACCGGCGGACCAACCACGCGGCAATTGCCGCGGCAGTGGAGATCAGCGCTGCTGCGACCAGGAATCGAAGGAACTTTGGTGAACTTGATTCCGTCAACCAATGGGTTCGAGCGAGGTCCGCCGCCTTGAGGACGATGCGAAAGATGGAGGCGATTCCCCCGGTGATGATACCAACCACCACCGACAGGAGGGCGACGCGCAGGAGATGCGGCGGGGAATCGCCTTCGGACGCCGAACGAAGACCGGAGGACGGGCGGGAGTGCATGTCGAATCGGGTGGCCCCGTCCCAGGGCATCAAGGGTTCGTTTTTGGCGCAGCGGTCGGCGAGGGAGTCGGCCAAATTTTCGACATCACCCAGGACACGGCGACACCAACGAGGCATCCTAGCATCACTTCGCCGACTCGCCGCAATCCGGTTTCTAAGGGGGTAACATTGGTTCGATGGTCCCAGGAGGAGGCGATGACGATCGCCGCAGTGATGGGAGCCTGTCGCCACATCACCTGGACGCGAACGACGTAGGAGGACAACAGGACCGTCACCCCCAGCGCCAGCGGAAGCTTCCATTGTCCGGACCCGCCGATACCGAGGAAGAGGAGTCCTGTCGCGCAGCCGAGAGCCGCGTTGATCATCCGTCCTCGAAACGTCTTGATCGCCTGCTGAACGAGTGGGTCGCTGGCCGCCACCATGGAGCTGATGGCCCAGATCGGATTCAAATCGGCCGCCTTGCGGAGGATCAGCCAGAGCAGGGAGGTCGCGATGAACACATTCACCGCGAAGTGAACGCCCACCAAATCTCCTCGGATGAACCGGTCGAGAAGATTCATGGCTCGCGCCGCGCGGGGACACTACCGGGTGCGGGCAGGGTGGGTTCGGTGGGCGTCTCGTGCTGGCGGACCCGGCCCCGTTGAAGCCGCCGCATTTGCTGGTCTTGGAATTCCTGGGCGAGGGTCATCAACACGCCCGTGGACCATGCGAATCCCAAAAGCCCCGCGGTGGCGATCATTCCCTCCAACAGGCGCCAGTTCTGCGGGAGATTCAGGCTGCTGCCGACGGTGGTGTATTCCAGAAAGGCGAAATATCCCGCTGTACTGTAATTGGGGAAGCAATGCTTCCATTGGAAGAATGCCGCCCAGGTCATGACTTCGAGAATGTGGACCAGGGTAATGATCCAGCTGGTGAGAATCAGGATCCCCATGCCCGCTGAAAATCGCGTTGAATTTCCAAAGCGGGTCTTCAGGGATGCGCTGGTCTGCAGGGTGAAGATCATCCCGAACCCGTGAATAACGAGTGTGACGGCAACGAGGGCAATGCCCCAGAGGATTTCCTCTGAAGAGGTGATATAGGTGGGAAGGTTTTCCATGGCCCGATCCCGGTCTATTCGTGGGAGGAAGGCGGATTTCCCCGGAGCCGATAGACGGCGCCGGTCTTCGTCGTCTCCAAGGCCAGCCATTCTTGGGCCGCGTACTGGAGATTGACGAAGAACTGTTCGCAACGGCGGCGTGCGGCGAGGTGGAGTTCGTCGGTGCTTTTGAAGCGGCATTGGTACGCAAACTCGCCGACCAGCTGCTTCTGGTCCCCGCGGGTCCGCCACACCGCCACGTTGGCCTTGGCGGTGATTCCCTTGCCGAAGTCGAGCATCCCGATGTCCTTGAGAACCTCCTCCACGGCGGTATGGTTGACGAGGGCGACCTTGTCCGTGAGCGGCAGCTTCAGCCGCTGGAGCGGGGGCATGATCCGCACGAGGGCGGCCATGGAATTCCGATTGGGCTCGTGCACGGCGCTCAACGGGAACTGGACGTTGTGGGAGTACAGCAGACGGAACCCCCCGACCTGATCCTTGAGGGGAAGGGCCTCGGCTTTGAACTTGATGCGATAGTCCCCGAAAATTCTCGGGCGGACATCCACGGCTGCTGCGGTCTTGAAGTCCGGATGCCGGAACTTGAAGACGATCTCCGGATCACTGATGGCGAAGCCATTCTCATAGGCCACCCGTCGGCGGAGAATGAAGGCGTTGTTGTAGAGCTGGAAGTCGGCGGTATCGAGAAAGAGCACTTCCCGAATTTGGGGACGGACGTCCTTGAATCCCTTGCGGTTGAACCCGACGTCGGATCGTTTGGCCGTCTGCTTTACGATTCGGGCAAAGTCATCGAAATTCCTCTCCGAAGTGAAGCGGTCGCCCTTGAGGATCAGCTTGCATTCCAAATACTGGATCCGATCCAGCGGGTGCCCGTCGCTGTAATGTGCGCGCGGTGCGGGTGATCTCTCGGACTTGGTTTCCGCCGTCGATTTGCGGGAACGATGGGCTTGGCGCTTCATGGGCGGGAGCCTGCTTGAGGCCGGGTGAACCGGGCCCGGCTAGAGAGTCAGGTTGAGTTCGAGCTGGAACACGATGTTTCGTTGGGCGCCGGGGGCTGTGGCGGGATTCCACAACACCTGGAGATCGGGTTCCAGTGTGATCAACGGCGTCAATTGCAGCACGTAGACTCCTTCGAGGCCGTATTCATTGTTGTTTGAAACGTTGTTGCCGGCGTTGGAGGGCCGGCTCCAAACGAACCCCATTCCGAGCGAATCGTTGGACCGACCGGGGCACAGTCCTGCCCCTTGCAGCGGCGCCTGGAGGAGAACTCCCGAGGCGACTTCGGCCGAGGCGCCGTTGACGGTGACAGCGGTGCCTCCCACACCGAAACGGCCGAACCAACCAAACGGGGATTGTTTGCCGAGGCGCTGTTGAAGGTTGACCCCCACGCCCGCCTGGGTGACGCCACCCACGGTGGCGACAAAGGGCTGGAGTCGATAGACGCCGGCGCCCAGGCCCAGCACATCTCCCGGTGTCCAACCAAACTCAAGGAGGTAGGAAACGCCACGGAAACCGAGCTGCGTGAAGGGCGATTGACCCGCAGACTGGGAGTTGGCGCCGATCCCCAGCAGGACGTAACCGTTGGTACCCGGTTGGTATTGGAGGTTCATCCCCAGATTGTTGTAGGTGATCGGGAGCACCTCGCTGTTGACGAAGGCGCTGTTCAGGAACTGGCCCTGGCTGTTGTTGGCGTAGAGGTTTGAGTCGATGTAATTGCTCTGGTCGAGTTGTCCGGCGAGCACCACGAGATCCCCGCCCATCAGGGACTGCTGCCAGGCCAGTTCGGAGACCCAAAGTCCATTGGGCCCGAAGACTGTTGCATTCGGGTTCACCACGGAACCAAGGCTTCCCTGCAGGGATTGCGAACGGCTCTGGGAAGAGAGTCCACGCTGGGCGTTGAATTCCGTGCTCAACCAGGAGGCGGTGCCCCACGAGGGATTCTCCGACACCGCCCATTTTCCCAGGTAGGTGGCCGTGTAGTACTGAAGCGCGTTGCCGCCGTACGTTGGGCCCGAAACCGACGCGATCGTGACGCTTTGATAGAAATTGTATCGGAGTCCAGCTTCGGACAGCTCCATCTTCGCTGATTGGAGGGCGGAACTAACCGGGGCGAGATTGAAGAGGGCTCCAGGTTGAAGGGCAGTGTTGCCAAACTCGTCAATGTTGGCCAGGTAGGCAGGGAGGACCGGCGGGGTCGAGGGAAACCACTCGCGGCCCGACTTGCTGTCCGAAATGCGCTGACGCACTTCATCCGCCTGGGGGGCTCCCCTGGGTGGCGACGGGATCTGGGGACGCTGCGGGTTGCCGGGTGCCCCGGTCAGGGAGGCGACGGGGTCATTGGTTGCGTTGGGGAGAACGGCGCCGTGCCGGTCCATGAGGAGGACGGCGCTTGAGGGTGTTTTCGCTGGGGAATTGGTGGGCTCTGGGGTCCCCAATAGGACGGTGGAGCCGAGAGTGAGGCATCCACACGCCCAAAGAATCCGGCTCCGAACGGGAAATCGATGAAGCATCCGCTGCATTTTGAGGTCCATGTGGCGGCCGACAGAAAAAGTCCGGATCAAATCGGGCGCAGCGCGTGATGGAGGATCTCCGGGGGAATCTGGATGAATCCGCTGAAGGGCCGGTCGAGCTCGAAGATCAGGAAGATGGAACCTGCGACCGACACTGCGGCGACTAGAAGGGAGACCTCGGTGACTGCGTTGTTTGGGGCGAAGAGCCCGAAGCTGAGGAAGATGAAGGCCAGCCATGAAATGACCACGATGAGCAGCGGGCGGGAAATCGAACTTCCCGACTGTTCGTAGAGCAACCAGCGGAGCTGTCCGAGATCCGTGACTTGGGAGGCGGCCTGGGCTCGAAGCGCCCGCTGGGCGTCCGTTTTTGGGGTGAGGGATTGAAGCGACTCGTACAACGCCTTGGCTGGACCAATGGCTGGATCTTCGGACATGCCCGATGTGTTCCAAAGGCGTTCTTCTGCGGACGCGAGGGTCTGGCGCAGATGTCCCCGCGACTCCGCAGCCTCGGATCCGTAAACCTCGAGGAGCCGGTCAAGGAATGCCGTCTTGGCCGCCAATTGGATGACTTCGGCCCGTTGCGTGTCGTAGGAGCCCTTGGCTGCGGCGACCAGCAGGCCGAGAACCAAAGCGGTCATGGTGGATACCAGGCCCATGGCCAGCTTCACCGTGTCCTTGGCCTCCGAGGTCAGGTGGTGTCCAGGGAGGTGTTGCCGAAGGTAAACACCGGCCATGGCACTGCCGAACAGGATGGAGAAGACAACGGTGGAGATTCCGGTGGAACTCATGTCAACGGGGGGAGTGTAACGAGGAATGAGGTCCGCGTTGAGTCAAGGATCGTTCCGATGCTTCCGTGCGCTCCGCATCAAGGTCCGCCTTTCGTTTCATCGGTGCCATAGTTCCGAAGCAGCGCCTGGAATTGAGGGGATTCCCGCAATAGACGACCACCTACTTCGCGCAGGCGGTCGACGGACTCGTTGGAAAGGAAGAAGGACGTGGGAACATTGAAAAAATAGTGGCGTTCCTTGGGGTCCTTCAAATTGTCGAAGCTCAGCGATATCGGGAAAAACTTCAGTGAACCGGACTCTGCGTTGGGGAGCTTCCGCTTCAGAACCTCGACGGTCATCCCCATCATGGCGACGGTGTCCTTGGAATAACGCTCCATGGTGATGCTCGGAGCGGCCACTGCGAGCGTGAGGATTCCTGGAGGAGACTCCTTTTTGTCCCAGGAATTCTCAGGTGAGGATCGCGCATTGACCGACAGCAGCACGATCCGCCGGATCTTCGAGAAGTCCAGGCCCTGGCGACTTGCGGGCACGGTCGTCATGTAGGCGAGACCTTCGAGCAGCGGGCGCAGGCCCAGATTGTCGGCGACGCCGCCGTCCACCAGATGAAGAAAGGGTCGATTGGTGCTGTTGCGCAAGGTCGCAAGCTCCTTCCCTCGTTCCATCAGGGAAAGTCCCTCGTCGACTCCCGATGTCGGCAGTGCCCAGACCGGCGGTTCGTAGCCACAGGATCCCCCGTAGTTTTTCAGCGTGATGGGGGAAAGAACCACGGGCACCGCGGAGGACGCCGCGACTGCCCTTGAGATCGGATACGTGGAGAGATCCGAGCACAGGTTGTCGAAGACGTCCTGGGTGAACCAGAACTGGATGCCGGTGGCCACCTCGGTAGCGTTCAGCATGACGAAGGGACGGTGCCCAGTGGCGAGTTCCCCAAAGGTGGCGTTGTGAAAGAGGATTTCATCATAGTAGCGGGCAGCCAGGTCCGACCGTCCAAACCACGGGGACCCGACGCGGGGCCAGTTCCAAGGCATGAGGGTTTTCCCCACCAATTTTCCCTGGACATCCCGCTTGAGGAAGTTGGTTTCAAAGGAGCCGAAGAACGCGTCCCCGTAGAGCGCGTACGCGGCGGCGGCCACACTTCCTCCGGAGACCGATGAGATGACGTTGATGTCATCAATCATTCGGCGTTCCGGGATGCTGCCGGGCACCACGGTCCGTCGCAGTTCCTCGAGGACTCCGTAGGCCATCGCGGCCGCGCGGGTGCCACCGCCCGAGAAGGCCACCAGGAACAGGGTTTCCCCACGGTTGACGGACGCGGGAACCCGACTCCGGAATGTATATTCCGGAATGGCGTTGGTCGCGGCGATCTTCGGGGCGTTGAGCGGGGCGTGAAGGCATCCCGCTGCAGCGAGGACCGCAACGAGGAGTGTGCCAAGGCGAAGGGGACGTTGCATGCGACCTCAAGGAAGGGGGTGGCTTCGGGCCGGAGCGAGCACGAAATGGGTGGGGTTCAGTTGTTCTGGTTGATGTAGTCGTAATTGTGGACCTGGATGCTGAGACCCTTCGCCGGGATGTCCACCGTCCCGTACTGAAGGTAGTTCAACCCGCTGGTCAAGGTCCGGAAGGTTCCCGTGAAGTTGACTTGGTTTCCATCGCTGTCGGTGGTGACCACGGTGATCTTTCGGGGCGCACGAGTGGGGGCGTAGATCCACAAAGACAAGGTGTCTCCGGGCTGGACGACGCTTCCTCCTGAAAACTGGAGATCCCCGGTGGGCCCAGGGGCGGGCAATGGAGAGGTGCTGATGAAATTGATCACGGCGCCTGCGGTGGGCAGCGTGTACTGGTCGAGGAGGGCGAGAACCTTCTTCAGGTAGGCGTCGAGGTCCTCCCGCTCCCGCTCGGCAATTCTCCTGCGGAGGAATCCGCGAGGGAGCGGAGACCCGGAGTCATTGATCAGGGTTCGTTGGATTTGGTTGTTGGGCCCGTAGACGCATTGGTCCATCCGGGTGTCCTTGACGGCTCCATTCTCGAGAACCTCCACGCGGCAGTTCCATGAGTACTGCTGCATGAGCTGTGCATTCTTTTGACGCGCCGCGATAATGCCATTGGCGAGGCCTTCGTTCGCGACCTGGGCCTGCGAAACGGGGACCGTTGCCGCGAAAATCCACAGGAGAGTGAGGAGTCGATGAAGTTTCATGGAAATATAGCTGAAGAAAACAGGATCTCAGCCTCCGACAGGCAGGGTCAACACAGGCGATTTTCCGGAGCCCGTGGTGGCCTGGAGTTCGAAGAGAGTGTTCAGGAGGGTAAAAGTGACCTTTGAATTGGGGTCGTTGTCGGCAATGTAGAACCACCATCCCCGGTGCTTTACCGCAATGGCCGCGTGAACGGGCCGTTCGGGCTGGGAGTGAATCGTCAGGACCCTTCCGGAGAGTTGCTTCCAATCGAAGGAATGCCCCTGTTCATCCCGGGTAATGGTGACCAGTCCTTCCGCCAGGTGAGGTGCGGGGACTTCCACGGCGGTGGACAAGAAATAGAGGATGCTCATCAGGGAGCGGCAACGAATCCCCACTTCATCCGGTCGGCGCTTGAACGGAAATGCGTTCAGGGAAAAGTCGTCCCGACCGGGTTCGAGTTGAAGCGCCTTACGAACCGCGGCGACGTCCTGGGCCTGGGGGGAATTCGTCCCGGGCGGCATATGGATCCAAAAGTGGGGATCCCGTCCGGGTGCATTGGTTTCGTGTCCCTTGCGTTCCCAATTGAGGCCCAGCAACCCCAGACTGCTGAGTTTTTGGATGCGATCCGCGGTCTCGAGGAATTCCTCGAAGCTGGGTTTGCGTTCGGGAACCGGCCCTGCGGCCGTGGGTGCGTTAAACAAATCGTTGATTCGCTGCACGGCGACGAGGAGCAGGCGTTCGGAACTCCAGCCGCTTTGGGTGAAGAGCATCAGGGAGTCGAGGGGAATCGGGGACAACATCCGGTCCGCAAACTGGTCACCCGTCAGCGGGGAATACGTGATTGTTGGATGCTCGGAATAGCTGAAAGCGGTTCCGAGGGTGGCCTGACCGGAGGTGTTCGGCGTATTGATCTGTCCTCCCGCGCTGACACCGGCGTCGTAACCGTAGGAGGTCACGACCGATCCGAGTTCCAGGAACAGGGGGGAGTCGTTGTACCGCAGTCGAACGACATTGAGCAGCATTTGCTCATCCGAGGATCGGACGATCTGCTGGTTGTAGTCGGGACGTTCGCTCTGGATTGCCCTGGGACCGAGTCCGGTGGTGCATCCGGAGGCAAGGAGGAGAGAGGCGGCGAGTATGACGCGGGACCGGAGAGGGCCCTTGGGGTTCATGCGCGGGGGAGAGGTTGGACAACGAGCCGATCGCGATGAGAGGCCACGACGCCCGGAGAATCAAGGTGCGGCTTTCTGGTAGCCCGAATTCTCGATCGACACCTTCAATTTTTGAGACGGCGCTTCAAGGACGTACTGGGAGGGATAGGTGATTCCTCCCGTGAGCGTGCCGAACGCTGCGTCCAACGTGATCGGATTCTTCCCTGACTTCAGTGCGTTTTTGACTGCTGCGGAAGTTGGGTGGTTGTCGGAAAGATCCAGCACCAGGGACAGGCTGTCCCCCTTCTGGTGGTAATCGTTGAAGGTCACGCGTGCGGTCTTGCCGGAATCGAGCGGTTGAATCGTCATTTTTCCCGCTTCCTTGCAGGACTGGATCAGGGCGGGGGTGGGAGGAAGATATTGGTGGATTAGGGCAACGGCCTCTTTCATGGAATCCGTCAATTCCTCCCGTTTGTGCTCGGCGATCCGCCGGCGCAAAGGTCCGCGGGGTTCCTGGGGAGGAATTTCCGGGGTGAGCGCCACCTGGGTCAGTTTGCCGTCGAGTCCGTAATAGCACCGCTCCTGTTTTCGTGACTTCTCCTCGCCATTGATCGAAATGACGGTCGTCCGGATCCACTGGTACTGTTTCAAGGCGGCCTCGCTGGTGGCCATCTGAGCCTTGAGCGCAGCCACTCGTTCATTGGGTGCGGGTTGTTGGGCGAGGAGGGGTGCCGCGAAAATGACGGCAAGCGTGGCGAGCAGGATTCCGGGTTTCATGGTGAGAAGGATTGGGGCGGATCGTGAACGAGTTTGGAAAGCAGTTCCGGACGATGAGGAGCGTTTCTTGCTCGAGTTGCTGTTGTGCTATCGATGCCTCGAGTTGATGCACGGCGGGAGGGGGCAATTGGGGCGATCCACCTTGATCGTCAATTTGACGGTGGGTGGCAGTGGCGCCCGGTCAGTGTTGCCGAGCCAATATCGAACCTTTCGTCCACTGGAGAACCAAGGGTAACGTTCGTTCCAGGTAGATTGTCTCAAACCTCTTGCTGTCCACCTTGGACTTGTGCGGTGAGGATTTCGCGTCGTCGCGGATCCATTAATTGGTAACCTCCTTGATGGTGTGTGCAGCGGCCTTTTGCTCCTCCGAGGTCATTTGAGACGGTCCAAGTGTGAAAGTCGGTTTATCGATGGTGCCGGTGAACTTGAATGGCAACTCATAGCTTTCATATCCACTCCAGGTCGGGTTTCGCTGCCGATGTTGAGGGTCTTCGTTTACAACTTCCTCGACCTGGAACGCTTCCGCTGAGAGGGCGGTGCCGGCCTATGCTCCGTCGATGGCACGGAACTGGCCAGCAAGACCCTTCAACATACGATACCGATGATCATGTCCATCGATGAGACCGGCTTGCCCTTCTGGAGGGGCACACCATAGCAGAGTTGCCCAGGCAGTTTGGAGTTGTCGGATCATGAAGTAGGGGGGGCAGGTGAGAGAGGGGTGAAGGGTTCACTTGGGAAACAGGAACTGGAGTTGTACCCGCAGTTGCCAGTCCGGTCCGTCCTCGGGGGTTCGAACATTGTAATAGGCCTGGATTTGTCCGTTGAGGGGCAGTTTCCCGAGATGGAATATTTTCCCAACGCCCCCGCCGACCGGAATGACCCACGCATTTTTCGCCGATTCCTTCCAGTTTGCCGTCAGGATCGGTGCGCTGCTGAGATACCAGCCGTTGGGCAGGTTGTAGTTGATGAACGGCTGGATGAGCATGGCACTGACATCCTGGTCGCCCCAGCCGGCGTAGGACCATTGCTGATTGGCGAGAACGCCGACAACCCAGGGACCCTGCATGGTCAGGGCGACCGCAGCTGGGCCGGCACTCCACATGCCGCTCCCCAACAGGGAATCCGTTGCCGTGGGCAGCGTCAGGGTGGGGCCGATTCCCCAGATGAATTTGCCCGAATTGGCAGGCGAGAGAAAGAACGTCGGATTGATGTCGCCCAAACCGGCCGCCGAGGGGATTCCAGGCGCGGGGGAAGGCTGGCTGATGATCGGGACGATGGTCCGGGTGATGAGGTTCCAATCCTCGTTCAGCGTAATGGGGATCACCGGCTGAAAATTCAGCACATATTGGGTGACGTCCTCGGGGCCGATGCCGAAATTGAAATTGTTCTGGAACGGCACGCTGATGAGATTGGCCACGGGGTTTTGGACCTCCCGGGCGAGTTTCTCCGTATCGCTGCTGGCACTGGGGACGTCCTGTGCCGTCAGAATCGTAGAGGAAACGAGGGATGCGAGGAGAAAGGAGGTTGGTTGTAACTTCATGGGAAAAGAGAAAGAGTCGATGGGTTGCCTGGGTTGTTGAGTGCCGCGGAACCCGGATTGGATACACAACGTTGAAGGGCGCCGAGAAGAAGGCTCGCATCAAAGGGCTTGACGAGGAATCCCAAACACTCCGTGGCAGCGGCACGCTTTCGGGTCGCCGTGGAATCGTCTGCGGTCATGAGGAGCACAGGGAGGTTTAGGAAATCCCGCTTCAGTTGTGACAGCAGTTCGAATCCCGAGGCGCCGGGAAGATGAACATCCAGAACGATACAGTCGAGTTTCCCGGGGTGCGCCCTTTCTAGAAACTGTTCGGCGCTCGGGAACAGGACGGTGTCGAATCCACTGGCCCTGAGGAGACGATCCAATGCTTCACCAAAAGCGTCGTCGTTTTCGATGATGGCGATGTAGGGACGGCAGGTTTCCATTCGCATGCAGGGACCGAGCGACGCAGCGCCCGGTGTTGTCATACGAGGTTGACGCTCGGGAGGCCACTAAACCTTGGTTTAGAGTCCATTTCCGGACAAACCCGCCGGGGAGGGTCTTCCAATTCCAAGTCTGGAGGCCATCCGAACCAAATCGGCCAGGGAACTGGCTTCCATTTTCGACATCAAGTGGCCCCAGTTGAATTTGATGTTCTGTTCGCCGATGCCCAGATCGCCGGGCGCGAGCCAGGGAACCCGACCAAGGTGGTTCGAGGGCCGTGATGTCCGACTTACCGGCGTCGAGTTGGATGAAGGGGAAGGTGGATTCCAGGTCGATTTCCGCTTTGGACTTGGCGTTCGGGACCAAAATGTCTCCATTTCGTTACGGTGTTGGCAGCGAACTTGCCTGTCATTCGCCCAATTCTCGAAGCCTGCATGTTGTTTTCGTCGTTGATCAACCCCCTTGCCTGAATGTCGTTACACCGATTCTTGACGTTGTTCCTCCTGGTGGGGGTGTTGTGGGAACCTTTGAGCGCAATTGAGACATTGGCTGCGTCGGCGCCCTCTGATCTCGATGGAGACGGGCTCCCGGATCTGGAGGAAATCCGGTTTGGAAGTGATCCCACGAAAAAGGACACGGATGGCGATGGATGGGACGACAAGGCGGAGTTTGACGCGGGGACGGATCCTCGGAGCAAGGCGAGTTTTCCATTGTTTACCGTTTTGGCGCGGGACCGTCAGCTCCTTGCGGGGGATCTGCTGGTTCTTCGCGTCCGGGCCCTGACCAACGGCATCGTCACCACCAATTACGTGGTCACGACCAATGAAACCGTAATCGGGACGCCGGTGGATCTCGACGGGGACGGGGTGCCGGAGGGCTGTGACCTAAATGGAGACGGTGTTATGGATCAACCCGGGGAGTGTCCCCAACCCGGGGATCTTTCCACAAACGCCGTTCCTGTGACGAATTACGTGGCCTGGCAGTGGTACCAAGGCACCAACGTCCTGAAATCCCAGACCAACGACGCCCTGGTTCTACACCGGGCGCGGGTTTCCGATTCCGGGTCGTACTGGGTGAAGGCGACGCTGCTGACCAGTGTGCAGACCAGCCGAAAGATTGCGGTGGAAGTTTTGAACCTGTCTCCCAGAGTTTCGATTCGTCAGCCGCTGGGAGACCTCTTCAGCTGGGGGCTTAATGAGTATCAGCAGACGAACATTCCAAACACGGTGACCCAGGTGGTGGCGGTTGCCGCGGGCTTTGCGCATTCCGCGGTTATTCGGACAGATGGCACCGTCGTGGCGTGGGGATCCGGGGACGAGGGGCAGACGACCGTTCCGCGGGATGCCACGAATTTGGTGAGCCTCGTGGCGGGGGCCGTTCAGACCTATGGGTTACGGGCCGATGGGCGGGTCATGGGATGGGGAACCAATACGTTCAGTCAGCTCGATTTCCCGGAGGGCTTGAGCAATGTCATCTCCATTGCCGCGGGATACTTTCATGCGGTGGCCCTAAAGTCCGACGGGACTGTCGTTTGCTGGGGGGACACGTCGCGTGGCCAGTGCTCGGTTCCAGAAGGCCTGACCAACGTAATTGCTGTTGCCGCAGGGGTCTTTCATACCGTGGCGTTGACCGGGGACGGGGTGGTGCACTGTTGGGGAGCCGATGACTTCGGACAATGCAAGGTGCCGTCAGGGCTTAGTGACGTCGCCCGTATTGCGGCGGGAGGCAATCATACGGTGGCAGTGCTTCGGGATGGTGGATTGGTTCTTTGGGGCGACAATTCGTTTTCCCAGACGGATGCTCCGGCCGATCTGGGTAAAGTCGTCCAGGTTGCGGCTGGGTACAGCTTCACCGCGGCGGTGAAACCGGATGGGACGACGGTGGTCTTTGGGCTCGATGATCCCGCGGTGAAGTCGGTCCCGAAGGGACTCACCAATACGGTGCTGCTGGCGGCGGGATACTTTCACCTGCTGGCGGTTCAGGGGCGACCAGACCGTGACGCCGACGGTCTGGATGATGCGTTTGAACGTCCGCTGCATTCGAATCCACTCTTGCCGGATACCGACGGCGACGGACTCGAGGACGGAGTCGAGGTGCGATTGGGGACTTCACCGGAGGTAGCCGATACGGATGGGGATGGATTGCCTGACCGGGTCGAGTTGGACAACGGATTGAATCCATTGGTGGCCACCGAGGCTTCCGACGGGAGCCTGGTGGTCTCGCCGGGGGTTCAACTTAAGTTCTTCACCCTCGGACTGGGTCTTTACCAGCTCCAGTACTCGTTGGATGGCGCCGACTGGCAAAACATCGAGGATCCATTCGCAGCGCCCAAGGGCGTTTCCTACGCCTTGAATCGGACGAATCTTCCGACCAATGCGCGGTTCTTCCGGTTGCTTCCGCCGGGTCAGGGAGGAAGTACTTTGGTGTCGCCTACACTGCCGGGAATTGCTGGAACCGTGGGGGTGTGGGGCAACAACGACCTCGGGCAACGGAATGTCCCTTTGGATGTCTCAAACGTGAAGGCGGTGTCCGCAGGGGCGTGGCATTCGCTCGCGTTGCTGGGCGACGGAACGGTCCGCGGATGGGGACTGGATTCGGATGGCCAAAGTTCGCCTCCAGACGGTTTGTCGGGGGTCCAGGCGATTTCAGCGGGAGGGCATCATTCCTTGGCGCTGCTCGACGACGGATCTTTGGTGGCTTGGGGAAGAAATACCGATGGTCAGGCTAATGTTGCCGGAGGTCATTTCTTCTCAGCGATTGCGGCAGGTGGTCTGCATAGTCTTGCCCTGACCGTGGACTCCACGGTGGTGGCCTTTGGCGACGACACCAACGGTCAGTGTCAGGTGCCTCAGGGAATGGGGCGGATACTGGCGCTTGCGGCAGGGTGGGCGCATTCGGTGGCGTTGGCAGAAGACGGCCATATCTACTGCTGGGGTGACAATCGATTCGGCCAATGTGCCGTTCCTCCCGGATTGCCGCCCGCGGCCGCCGTGGCGGCTGGGAACAGTCATACCATAGCCCTCCTTCGAGACGGACGCGTCGTCTGTTGGGGGAATAACGAAAACGGGCAGTGCACGGTCCCGGTCGGTGTGACTGATGTCATTCATCTCTCGGCAGGATTCAATCGAAGCCTGGCCCAGCTCTCGAATGGGAGCGTCGTGGTTTGGGGCGAAGGCGATTCCGGCCTCAATGCCTCACTCGCGGGGTATCCGGTAACCGGGTTTGTGGAAGCAGGTGGGTACCATGTGATCGCGGCGAAAATTCCCCAGGATTCGGATGGAGACCTGCTCGACGACGCGTATGAGCGGCGGATCGGTACGGATCCCATGAAGGCCGACACGGATGGTGATGGTCTGGATGACGCGACCGAATTGCTGGCTGGTTTCGATCCTGTGCGAGCAACAGAGGCTGTGGACGGCACGACGACCATTCTACCAGCCATCCAGCTCCGATACTTCACGGTGTCGACGGGGACGTACCGCCTCCAAGCTTCAGGAAATCTGATGGATTGGAAAAACCTTGGTTCCCGGATCTCAGATCGAAACGGGTTCACCACCATCGTGGTCTCGGCGAACGCTGTGGATCAGTTTTACCGATTGGTGAGGATTCCCTGATCCGTCCCGAGGAATCGACGGCTGACAGCGTCGCCCCTGGGGATTCAACGGACGGGGATTGTCCGGGACCGGGAGATTGCACAGGATGTCGGCATGCGGATCGTGAAGACACCCGCGGCCATGCAACGACTGGCCAGGATCTGGAAGCAGGAAGGAGTCCCGATCGGATTTGTTCCGACCATGGGTTATCTCCACGAGGGCCATGCCAGCCTGATGCGGGTGGCTCGGCGACGGATGGGGCCTGCCGGGAAGGTGGTGGTGAGCATTTTCGTGAACCCGACGCAATTTGGTCCCAACGAGGATCTGTCCCGCTATCCCCGGGATCTCCCACGGGATTTGCGAATTTGTCGTGCCGAAGGAGTGGATGCGGTATTCCTTCCGTCGGACGCCGTAATGTATCCCGGGCGGGAATCGGGAACCTATTCGACCTATGTGGTGGAGGAACGGCTGTCGTCGGGAATGGAAGGAGGGGCCCGCCCCACTCACTTCCGGGGCGTGACCACGGTGGTGGCGAAGCTGTTTAATTCCGTCCTGCCGGACCTGGCGGTTTTTGGGGCCAAGGACTGGCAACAGGCGGCGGTAATCCGTCGAATGATAGCCGACCTTAATTTTCCGATTCGAATCGAGGTTGCACCCACCCACCGGGAACCCGACGGACTCGCGATGAGTTCCCGCAATGTGTACCTGGATCCCGAACAACGTGCTCAGGCGACGGTATTGTCACGGGCGCTGAAGGAGTGCCGTCGGCGGGTTGCCCGTCGCCGAATTCCCGCGGCTCAACTTCGGAGTGAAATCGGGGCCATGATCTCGGCTTGTCCCGCAGCGCGTCTCGATTACGTGGAGTTTTTTGATCCGGAAACTCTCGAGCCGGTCGCGCAGGTGGGAAAGGGCTGCCGAATGGCGCTCGCAGTCTTTTTTGGACGCACCCGGTTGATCGACAATGGAGCCTTGTGAATCGTGTGGGGTCGGATCCGTTTTTCGGACGCAGTTTGCCCACTGGCATGAATTGATCTCTACGGCCCGTAGTGAGGGGGCTTCTCCTGGAGCTGTCGAAGACGGTCCAATTCGCCGCCTTCAAACAGTTGAGCCATTTGGTCCAAGCGTTTTTCAAGGCGTCCCAGGCGACGGTCTTGCTCCACCACCACAGCGTTCAATTCGTCGCAGAGTCGCTCCAGATGCGCGACCGATGCTTCCAGCCGGGTGATCCTTTCCGAATCGTGCCGTGGGTTCATAATTCGTCCTGACGTTCTTCAAAGAAGAGTCTGTGGGCCTGATCGTAATCCTCGTCGCGAACGGAAACGCGAACCTCGCGGGAAAGATCGTCCGGATCGGCCTGTCCAGGGTCGACAAACTCGCTGGTGGCCGAGATCCCGTGCTTCTCCAGCCAGACGACAAGGAGTTCCGTTTTGATCAAGGGGCCTGTGAAGATTTCGCGCATCAGGTGTGGGAGGTGCCGGGGAAGGTATTGGTCCGCTTCCTCGTCACGAATGAAACGGGTTTCGTTTCCTGCGCGGTGTTCCGGCACGGGGACCGTTGGATTCCGCGAAGGGATTGGACGACTGCCGATTCTCCTGCGGCCGGGGTGGGAGGGACGTTATAGCCCAGATCAGTCCGATCCACCCGACGACGAATTGCGCCAGGCACATCAGGGTGATCCCGGGAATGCGGAGCCGAAGCAGGGTGTACAGCGGAATTGCAGCCGTTGGAAGGAGGGCCGCTGCCCAAAGGGCTGCTGCCGCGATCCGATAGGTGGCGGTGAGTCGAATGGAGCGATGTAGGACCCACCCAAGGATCCAGGCGGGGAGGGTGTAGAGGAGGGGAAGGGTCCAAAAGAAAATGAGTTGGAAGACGAAGGAGGCCATTCCCAGGATGGCCAGCATTGGAGCCCGCCATGCTCCCCATTCGGCACCGGCCGCCATGCGGTCCAAGGGAAGGTCCAAGCCAGGGGGATAGGGGGAGGCGTAGGAGCCCAACACTCCCCGGACTACCAAATTCGTCTCGCGCAGTTCGATCTGCACATCTCCGTTCAGTCCGAATTCCGCAGAGGAGTCGGGGTTGACGGACACCGCCAATTGTGGGCTGGAAGCCAACACTGCGGCTTCACGATCCGGCCAGCGCAGCCGGGAATCCTGAATTCCTGCCGAGACCTCCGGCAGATGCATCAGCGCGTTCTGGACCACCGGTAAAACGATCTGGCGAACGCCCCAGACCAGCGACAGGGAAAACAAGCCCGAAAACAGCGCCTGAAATAATAGAAGCCGACCCGGACCCGCCCGGCCGAACTCGGCGATGCCGCGTCCGGTGAAGGGCAGCCACGGGCCGAGGCCTGAGCGGAGACGCTCCCACGGGGAGGAGTCCTTCACTGGATCGCCGTCAACCGCCATTCGGTGACTACGATGACCCTGATCCGCCTCTGCGACCAGTGCGGGTTTTCGCAGGGCGTTCCTCAGGCGGGGCGCTGTCCCGCCGGCTGGGTCGGGGTCTGTCCCGGTTGGGGAACAACGATCAGAGGGACGGGGAATCGCACTTTCATCACGTCGTCCACCAGAACCTCAATGTGGTAAACCCCGGCGACGGGAAACTCGATGTTGGGAAACACCGAGACGAGCGTGGCGGTCTGTGTGGGGTCGGGAAGGGCAAACTTGGAGGCGCTCTTTCGGAGAATCTGCTGACCATCGGGGCCGACGAGGCGGACCTGTTCGGTGAACTGGCCGATGCCTGCGCACCAGCGATTGATCACGCAAACCTTCGGAGCGGCGATGGGCACTTGCGGCACGCGAATCACGCCGAGCACGCCGATCAGGATGAGATTTCCCGAGGCTTCGGGGCGGACATCTTCGCACAGCAGCGAGGACTGGAGGTCAGGCAGAATACGATTCGGAGTCATGAACGGGTGGGGAAGGTTCCAGCGGGCCCGGGTGCGGTCAAAGAATTTCCCGGCCGGATGCGCAATCGACTCACGCCGACGCCTGCTCCGCGGCCCGTACCGTGTTGGCAAGGAGCATCGCGATGGTCATGGGACCGACGCCGCCGGGATTCGGCGTGATCCAAGCCGCCCGCGACTGGCACTCTGCAAACGCAACGTCTCCGACCAGGCGGTTCCTGCCGGGGTGAGAGGGGTCGGGAATCCGGTTGACGCCAACGTCGACGACCACTGCGCCCGGGCGGATCATGTCGCCACGCACGTATTCCGGTACCCCCATGGCGGCGATGATGATGTCGGCTCGTCGGCAATGGGCGGCTACGTCCCGGGTTCCGCTGTGGCAGATCGTGACGGTGCAATTGGTGTGGGAGGATTTTTGGACCAGGATCGCCGCCATCGGTTTTCCGACGATGTTGCCGCGCCCGAGGATGACCACTTCAGCCCCGTCGAGCGGGATGCGGGATCGGACCAGCAATTCCAGAATCCCCCCGGGAGTGCAGGGGACGAATCCCGACGGATCCCCAAGGGAAAGTTTTCCGACGTTGACGGGGTGAAAGCCGTCCACGTCTTTGGACGGAGAGACTGTCCCGTAAACCGTCGGCGCATCCATTCCCCGGGGCAGCGGAGCCTGGACGAGGATGCCGTGCCATTCCGGGTCGGCATTGAGTTGGCGAAGAAGCTCCAGCAAGCGGTCCTGTGGCGTGGAGGCAGGGAGGACACGCGTTTCAGATCGAAATCCGAGTTCCGCAGCCTTTTTTTCCTTCATGCCCACGTACACCTGCGACGCGGGGTCCTCCCCGACGCGAATGAACATCAATCCGGGCTGTATTCCCCGGGCGCGCAGTCGGGAGACTCGGGATGCGGTTTCGGAGTGGACTTGCGCAGCGATGGCGCGGCCGTCGATCAGATTGGACATGTTGGGACCTGATCCGAAAGGGAAGTGGAACTACGGATTCAATTCAATGGTCTTCACTTTCAGGACCGGTGTTTGCCACCGGCTATCCAGATACTCCTCACCCTGAACGCGAACCTGTTTTCCGACGAACTTCTTCAAATCGCTTTGCGGCTCCAGATACAGGTAATTGAGAACTCCCTCCCCGGAGTAAACGCTCCGCAGTTCGTAGTCCGATGGCGCCTGGGGACTCCACGTGAGCCTGACCACACCATCCCTGATCACCTCGCGAGGCGCGAGCGGCGGAGACCCGGGTTTGGGACGTCCGGGATCGGGGTCCGAAGTGAGCAGCGGGTAACTCGTCGTTCGGTCCCCGGCCTTCAACTGGTCGCGAGGTGATCCGGTCCGCTGCGGCGCGAGAATCGCGTGCGCTGACTCAGGCGTTGTCTTCTTTTGACTGACCTTCTCCACCTGGGTGGGCGTAGAAACCGGGGCCACGGGAGGAGGGGTGGGGGGGGCGGTTGCCGCGGGCGCAGTCGGTTTCTGTTCCGGAGTGACGGGCTTGGCGATGGAAGCCCAGGCCGGATCCGGGAAAGGGGTGTCCCGGGATGTCTTCGCGCGCGGGGGCACCGGGGTTTGAAGGGTTGGCGCATCCGGAGAGTTTGGTGCGGGATCCGCGGAGCCTTCGAGGGCCTTTTCAGGCACCGCACCTGAAGGAGGCAGGAGGGAAGTCGTCGTGGGAGTCGGTTCTTCGGGGGTGTTCCTCAGCTTTTGAGCCGGCGGTGCCGTGGAGACGGTCGGGGTCGGCAAGGGAGCTTCAGGACTCCCGAGCAATCGTGAGGCAACATAGGCGGTACTCCCTTTCGGCGGTGCAATCTGCAGCCAGTTATCGAATTCGCGGAGGATGACCACGGAATCCCCACGGCGAAGGGAACCAATGATAGAATAGTTTTTTCCCGGTCCCGCTCGAAAATTCACCGTCTCGTTTCGGACCACGCCGGCCTTATCCAAACCAGGACTGTGAACCCATACCAATACTGAGGATGGGAGAACCACCCGGCTCCAGATTTCCTTTTGCCCGGCGGGCAACTCCTCTCCGAGGACCTCCAGCAACTCTCCCTTGTGGAGCGACGCGAGAACTTCAGCGTCCTTGGAGGGTTGCGCCCTCAAATTGGTCCGGTCGGCACGGACCGCCGCCACGGTGTGCGGTTGGGCGATCGCCGGGAGGCTCCACGGCAACAGTGCAAGAAGTGCGGCAAGGAAACGGACGGATAGGTTCATAGGCCGGACTCCGTCGGAAATCGGCGGAAGGCACGGACATTCCGAACTCAAGGGGAAGGCCGCAAGAGGGATTTGACTTCGGCGGCGGTTAGGACTCTCCAACGCCCGGTGGGAAGTTGCCCCAACTTGATTGACCCAATCTGGACCCGGCGAAGCGATTCCACGGGATGTCCAATGCTCTCAAAAAGGCGGCGGACCTCGTGATTCTTGCCCTGACGCAGGTCCATCTCCACCAGACTGTGGCTGGCGTTTGCGGAGATGATTTTGACACGCTCCGCACGGAGGGTTTCCCCCTCGTGCTGGACCCCCCGGGTAAACGAAGCGACCTGTTCCTGGGTAACCCTTCCCACCGTGATTACCCGATATCGCTTGGTGATGCCGTACCGCGGATGGGTCAGCCTGAGACTGAAATCCCCGTCATTAGTCAGGAACAGCAGTCCTTCACTGTCCCGATCAAGTCGTCCCACGGGAAAGAGGTGGGACCATTCCTTGGGCAACAGGTCGGTGACGATCCTGCGCTCCGCCGGATCGCGCCGGGTGCAGAGAAACCCGACTGGTTTGTTGAGGGCGACGTAAAGCTTACGACGAGCGCGAACCGGCCTTCCGTCCACCGATATCGCATCGTGTGCCGGATTAACCCGGACTCCGAGTTCGCTTTCGGTGCGCCCATTGACGCTGACCTGCCCGGAGGTGATCAGGCGTTCCGCAGCCCGCCGGGATGCGATTCCGGCGTCGGCGAGGAATTTCTGGAGCCGCACGCCCGGGACCTTGGGTGCTTCGGAATCTGGCTGGTCGGCACCCGAACCCGAGGCGGGGAAAACGTCTTCCGGTGTTCCGGCAGACTCAGCATCGCCGGCGTTGGACCCCGTTGGACCCTTCGGAGTGCGGATCATTCCGCCGGGCGGGTCTTGCGAAGACCGGTCACCCGGTCGCCGTCCTTCCATTGACTGCGCGTCTTGAGAAGGGCGACGCGTTCAAAGCGCTTCAAAACATTGCGCTTGGCGGTGGTGGTTCCGGCGCTGCGGAGGCTGCGATGCTGTGACATGACAGGGTGACGTGATTTGTTGTAACCGCCGGCCGGGCCGTACGGAGTCGGGACATTTAGCAAGCGCGTGCCCCAATGCCAATGCGATTTTGAATGGAATTGCGTCGGACTTTGAGAGATCCCCGGGAGGGTTCGGTCTTGCTTGGGGCGTGTTGATGGCCATTCTCCGCGGCTCGATATGCTCAAAGCCGGCATCGTCGGACTTCCCAACGTGGGCAAGTCCACACTCTTCAACGCGGTCACCCGGACTCGAAAGGCGCAGGCGGCGAATTACCCGTTCTGCACTATCGATTCGAATGTCGGAGTCGTCACCGTTCCCGACGACCGTCTCGCCGTACTCCAGAAAATTGCGAAGACCTCAGTGGTGATTCCAGCGGCCATTGAATTTGTGGACATTGCGGGTCTGGTAAAGGGCGCCAGCGCTGGTGAAGGCCTTGGAAACAAGTTTCTGAGCCACATTCGCGAGGTGGATGCCATCGTCCAGGTGGTGCGGTGTTTTGAGGACCCGGATATTCATCACGTGGCAGGATCCGTTGACCCGGTTCGTGATATCGAGACCATCACCACGGAACTCGTCCTCGCCGATCTGGAAGGGGTGAACAAGCGGTTGGAGCGGGTGGCGAAGGACGCGAAACGCGGGGACAAGGTTGCCCTGGCCGAGCAGGGGGTCCTGCAGAAACTGCAGCCGCACTTGGACGCGGGACGGCCTGCGCTGACGCTTGAGCTGTCCCCGGAGGAGAAGGCCATTTCGCGGCAGTTTTGGCTGATGACTGACAAGCCCACCATTTTTGCCTGCAATGTGAAGGAAGGCGACCTGGCCACGGCGGATTCGAATGCCTACGTACTTCAGGTCAGGGAATACGCGAAAAGCCACCTGGCCTGTGAAGCCGTGGTCATTTCGGCGCAGATTGAGAGCGATCTCGTGGACCTTTCCCCCGAAGAGGCCGGCGCCTTTCTCATGGAGCTGGGGGTGAAGGAGTCCGGTGTTGGCGGATTGATCCGCGGCACCTACCACCTGCTGGGGCTCCGCACGTACTTCACCGCCGGTGAAAAGGAGGTTCGTGCCTGGACCATTCACGCGGGCGACACCGCCCCAAAGGCGGCCGGGGTCATTCACAGCGACTTTGAACGCGGGTTCATCAAGGCGGAAACGGTCGCCTATTCGGATCTGGTCGCCTGCGGGTCGGTGGCTGCCGCGCGCGAGAAGGGACTCTACCGGATGGAGGGAAAGGAATATGTCGTCCAGGACGGCGATGTGCTCCTTTTCAAGTTCAACGTCTAATTGGGAGGATCTGGGAAGAACCCCCGTCGTCTCCGAGGAACGAGCCCGGGCGATGCAGGGCGCATCCACCGTTGAAATTGTTTCCCTGATTCGGTTGGGAAATGTTGGCTGTTAAGTTGTTGGTGGAAAAAAGGTTGGGTTAAAGGGCTTTGGGGTGAATTCCCGGGAGTCCCCAAAACTAAGTCTTGCTCCCTGAGAAATCCGGCAGCTACACGTCCGCACGCTCACGCCTATGGGGAAAGCCCTGATCATTGCGGAGAAGCCGTCGGTTGCGGCTGACATTGCCAAGGCCCTTGGGGGTCTTGCGAAGGATAAGTCTGGGGAGTTCTTCGAGGACGACCGGTACGTGGTTTCGTCGGCGGTCGGGCATCTGCTCGAGCTCACCGTGCCGGAGGAGTTCGAGATCAAGAAGGGGAAGTGGTCCTTTGCCTCGCTTCCTCACATTCCGCCTCGATTTGCCCTCAAGCCGATCGAAAAGAGCGAGAACCGGCTGAAGGTTTTGGCGCGCCTGATCAAGCGGAAGGATGTCTCCACCCTGGTCAACGCCTGCGACGCCGGGCGGGAAGGTGAACTGATCTTCCGGAACATTGTGTCCTACACCGGGGCCCGTCAGCCGGTGCAGCGCCTTTGGTTGCAATCGATGACCCCCGCGGCCATTCGCGACGGTTTTCAACAACTGAGGACCGATGAACAGATGCGCCCGCTGGCCGACGCCTCCGTCTGTCGCTCGGAGGCCGACTGGCTGGTGGGCATCAATGGCACCCGGGCGATGACCGCCTTCAATTCGAAGACGGGTGGATTCCATCTTACCACGGTGGGCCGGGTGCAAACTCCGACACTGGCCATCGTGGTCGAGCGGGAGGAAAAGATTCGCCGGTTCGTCTCCCGGGATTTCTGGGAGGTGATCGCCACCTTCGAGGGAGGTCGGGGAGCCTATCCGGGCCGATGGTTCGACGAGAAGTTTGCGAAGGGAGACGACAAGGATCCAGACCTCAAGGCCGAGCGGATTTGGGATCGGGCACGGGCTGAGAGCATTCGAGAGAAATGCCTGGGACGACCCGGCGTGGTGACCGAGGAAAGCAAGCCGAGCACCTCCATGTCGCCGCTGCTTTACGATCTGACGACGCTGCAGCGGGAGGCCAACGGGCGTTTTGGATTCAGCGCGAAGAATACCCTGGGGCTGGCACAGGCCTTGTACGAACGCCACAAGGTGCTTACCTATCCACGAACGGATTCCCGAGCCCTGCCCGAGGACTACCTGGCGACGGTTCGTCAAACGCTGGGGGCATTCTCGGAAACTCCCTATTCGGCTTTCGCCGGAAAGATTCTCGCCGAGGGCTGGGTGCGCCCCAACAAGCGCATCTTCAACAATGCCAAAGTCAGCGACCACTTCGCGATCATTCCCACCGGGGTGGTTCCCAAAGGACTCAGCGAGCCCGAACAGAAGCTGTATGACTTGGTGACCAAGCGGTTTCTCGCGGTGTTTTATCCTCCTGCCGAGTTTTTGGAGACGGTCCGGATCACCCGGGTCGAGGGCGAACCGTTCAAAAGCACGGGCAAGGTATTGGTCAAGCCGGGCTGGTTGGAGGTCTACGGAAAGGAGGCGGATTCTGATGAATCGCCGACACTGGCGCCGGTGGACCAGGGAGAGAGGGTCGCGACAACCGTGATCGACGTTAAGGCGAGTGTCACCAAGCCCCCGGCCCGGTACACCGAGGCCACCCTCTTGTCCGCGATGGAGGGCGCGGGCAAGTTGGTGGACGACGAGGAATTGCGGGAAGCGATGAGTGAGCGGGGGCTGGGGACTCCGGCTACCCGGGCCGCGATCATTGAGGGCCTGATCTCCGAGCAATACCTGCTTCGGCAGCAACGGGAGTTGATGCCAACGGCCAAGGCGTTTTCGCTCATCACGCTTCTCAATGGACTCGGGGTGGAAACGCTCACCAAACCCGAGATGACGGGGAACTGGGAATACCAGCTCAAGCAGATGGAGCGGAACCAGCTTCGCCGTGAGGATTTCATGGCGGAGATCCGCCGGCTTACCGAGAACATTGTCGGAAAGGCAAAGCAGTACGAGCACGACACCATTCCGGGGGATTTCGGAGTCCTGAAGACCCCGTGTCCGAAGTGCGGCGGGGATGTCCATGAGACCTACAAGAAGTTTCAGTGCCAGAAGTGTGACTTCGCGCTTTGGAAGATCACTGCGGGCCGCCAGTTTGAGCCGGCCGAAATCGAGGCGCTGATTCGAGACCGGCAGATCGGTCCCTTGCAGGGTTTTCGCAGCAAGCAGGGCTTCCCCTTTGCTGCAATCATCAAACTGACCCCGGAGTTTGAGGCGAAGTTTGATTTCGGTGATGATGACAAGAAGGAGAACGCGGAACCCGTGGACTTCACGGGGAAGGAGCCGGTTGGAAAGTGTCCGAAATGCGGCGCGCGCGTCTTTGAGCACGGGATGAACTACGTTTGTGAAAAAGCGGTCAGCGCCGAGCGGACGTGTGATTTCAAGACGGGTGCCATCATTCTCCAGCAGGCGGTGGACCGCGTTCAGATCGCCAAGCTGTTGAGTGAGGGGAAGACGGATCTCCTCAAGGGCTTCGTTTCGAAGAAGACCGGACGGAAGTTTGAGGCGTTTCTGAAGTATGAAGGGGGCAAGGTCGGATTTGAGTTCGCTCCCCGGGCTCGCAAGGGCCCGGCGCGGCCCGGCAAAGGTCCCTCAGCCGTGGAAGCGCCGGCTGCCAAGATCGACTTCACCGGGCTGAAATCCTTGGGGAAATGTCCCAAATGCCAGGGGCAGGTTTTTGAGGGGCCGGACAGCTACGTTTGCGAGCGTTCCCAGGCCGAGACCCGGAAATGCACCTTCAGGATTGGAAAGGTCATCCTTCAACAACCGGTGAGTCCTGAAACGGCGACGAGACTGCTTGTGGATGGTCGTTCGGAGATCCTCCCCGGGTTTGTCAGCAAGGCAGGAAAGACATTCCCCGCGCACCTCGTGCTCGGGGAAAAGGGCAAGGTCGAGTTCGAATTCCCTCCGCGTTGATGATCAGTCAGCGGCGATCGGAAGCAGGAGGGCTGCTGCTTCCTGGTCGTTCCGAACCAGAAGGCGGTTGCCGCTGAGTGCGATCGGGTTCCAGGTCTTGGAGTTGAATACCGAAAATTGCCCCAGTTCGTTGGGGCCGTCGGGAGTGGGCTTCAGTAGGATCAGATCCCCCGTTTCGCTCATCAGAATGAGGAGGTCACCGGTCAGGAGCCCTTGACCGTGTCCGTAACGGCCTTCCTTCCATCGCTGGGAACCGTCCCGAACATCGATGCAGACGAGAATACCATAGTCGAGACCGTAGATGAATCCGCCCTTCTCGACCGGGTTGGAGAACTTCGCCTTCAGTTTCTTGGAGGTCCACAGACTCACGGGGGCATTTGACCCGGTTCCGACCTGGAAACGCTGGGCTCCGACGTTGTAGCCGGCAGTGACCACCACGCTGTCGTCCGCGACCACGTTGGGATTGGCAACCAGGGGGAATCCGGTCCCGAAAGGAACCTCCCAATTCACCGCTCCGGTTCGCGGATTGTGAGCAGCGAGGGACTGGTGGTTCAAAATCAGGATCTGCGGAATTCCCGACAGGGTTGCGGGGAATGGAGATCCGTAACCGGCGCTCGAATTGCCCGCGGCCCAAAGGGTCTCGCCCGACTGGGCATGAAAGGCCACGAGGGAATGGCCGTGGCTCCCTCCCGCGCTCACCACCACCCGGCCGTCAGCCACCCAGGGTGACCCACTGAATCCCCACTCCGGAACTGTGCACGCCGCTTCGTTGGTCAGCGACTTTGTCCAGAGCCGGGTTCCCGTCCCCGCATCCAGGCAGTTCAGTCGGCCGTTGGCTCCGAGTGCATAGATCCGGTTTCCGGACAGTGCCGGCGTCGCGCGAGGGCCCTCGCCGGAGATAGTATTCGCGTAGCGGTCCGCGTCTGAATGGGTCCAGAGGAGTTTCCCGGTGGTCAGGTCGTAACAGGTGACCTGTTCCTCGGGACCGTGTTGTTCCTGGGTGAATGCGCGGCTGCCGCCGATGACGAACCCCGACCATGCGGGTCCAATGGGCTGCCTCCAAAGAAGTGCCGGTGGATTGCTCGACCATCCGGTGGCCAGGCGTGGTCCGCGGACGATCGCGTTCCGTGCAGGCCCCAAAAACTGGGGAAAGTCCTCTTCGTTCGCCGGGGGCGTACGAGTGGATGTGGAAACAACGACTGCGGACGGAGCGGCTGGTCCCGTGCCGGTTTTCCACCGTGGCTCGAGGATCGGAACGAGATCTCCGCTGACCCCGCGGATTCGGAACAAGGCGCCGAAGCCTCCCAGAAGGATCGCAACTCCCAGAAGTCCGATCCATCGGTGGCGCCAACGCGCGCGGGAGAGGAGCAGCCACCAGAGGAGGATTGCGGCGGCTCCCCCGGCGAGCAGGCCTCCAGTGGCCAGGTTTCGTGCCTGGAACGGAGTCTCCTGATCGATGATGTGGATCTTGATCCCGCCTGCGACCAGGCCCAATGCAATCACACCGAGGGGCCACCAGCGGAGTTTCCGGGCGGGTGGCGTTGGATTGCCGTCGGACCTGGTCACGAATCGGGAGGGAGATTCGGGAAGAGCTTCGTGGTCGGAATGGACTCAGAATTGCACCTGTTCCAAACACCGCAGAGTTTGCGGAATCTGCTCGGGTGCGGCGGCCGATTCGTCTTCGATAAAGTAGTACTTCACACCGACCTTCTTGGCGGCGCGGAGAATTGCCGGCCAGTTCAACTGGCCAAGACCCAGGGCAACGTCGTTGTTGGGATCCGTTGATCCGGTCAGCGCACCTGTTGCCACTCCCTTCTTCAGGTCCTTGAGATGCATCAGCTGCCAGCGCTTCGGATACTTGAGCAGCCACGCGGCCGGATCCTGTCCGGGAAAAAACACCCAAGTGGTATCCATTTCAAATGCGACCAGCTTCGGGTCGGTTTCCTGAATCAGCAGGTCCATCAGGGTGCCCTGGGCAAAGGGCTCGAATTCGTAGCCATGGCAGTGGTAGAAGAACTGGATTCCGTGGGCGGCCAGCACTGCCCCCGCCTTGTTGAAGGTCTTGGCGGCGTCACGGCACTCGGCCTCGTCAAACGCGCCCTGGTGGGGAATCCAGGCGACACCCGCATACTTTAGCCCCAACGCATGTGCTTCCTGGGCGACACCCTCCGGGTTGTCCCGATATCTTTCGTAGCTGAAATGAGCAGAGACGGGGTTCAATCCCGCAGCGGTGAGCATGCCTCGAAATTTCTCCGGAGTAAGGTTGTAGGTGCCCGCGAGCTCAACGTCGTGGACGCCAAAGGATTTGGTCATTTCCACCCCGAGAGGAACGCTCTTGGTGAACTGGCCGCGCAGCGAGTAAAGCTGGAGTCCGACCGGTCCTTTGAAGGAAGGCCCTGTGCCTACGGCAGGCGTTTGGGTGGCGCATCCGGGGGCGAGGAGCAGTGCGGCGCCCAAGGGCGCCAGAAGAACGAGGGGGTGAAGTTTCATGCGAGAGGAAAGTGACGCAGGCTCGACGTGAGACTTCCATAGAAAACTGAATTCCCCCTTCGCTGGAAGGGAGGTGCATTCACTCCCCTTTGGCACCTTCAAATTGGGGATCTCCAAGGATGAGTGCCCCAGGGAACGGGTGGTTGATGCCTTGCCGCGGCTTCCGTCGTCTCGCATGCTTGCCGTTCATTTATGGCGAGGCGTCAGTATCCGTTTCATTTGATCGAGCCGAAGTGGCAGCAGCGCTGGGAAGGGGAGAAAACCTTCCGTGCCTGGAATCCCGGCGAGACGATCCCATCGGATCACCCCTTCGGAGTGCGGCACGGATTGTCCGGCAAGACTCCGACGTCGGCCGAACTGCCGCCCAAATTCTACCTTTTGGACATGTTCCCGTATCCCTCGGGCGCGGGACTTCATGTCGGACATCCTGAGGGGTATACTGCCACGGATATTCTCTCCCGGTATCGCCGGGCCCAGGGTTACAATGTTCTGCACCCGATGGGATGGGATGCTTTCGGGCTGCCCGCGGAACAGTATGCCGTAAAGACGGGGCAGCATCCGCGGATCACCACGGAGACCAACATCGCGAATTTCACCCGCCAGATTAAGAGCCTTGGGTTCAGTTACGATTGGAGCCGCGAGGTCGCCACCACCGATCCGGAATACTTTCGCTGGACCCAATGGATCTTTCTGCAGCTGTACAATGCTTGGTTCAATCCAGCGACCCGGCGGGCGGAGCCGATTTCCTCGTTGGTGATTCCTGCCGAATGTGACACACCGGCAAAGCAGCGCGCCTACCGGGATGAACGGCGTTTGGCCTACGTCAGCGAGGCTCCGGTAAACTGGTGCCCTGAACTGGGCACCGTTTTGGCCAACGAAGAGGTCGTCGATGGGCGCAGTGAAGTCGGGGGATTCCCGGTGGTTCGAAAGTCCATGCGGCAATGGATGCTGCGAATCACCGCCTACGCGGAACGGTTGCTCGGGGACCTGGAGGGAATTGATTGGAGCGAGTCGCTGAAGGAAATGCAGCGAAACTGGATCGGCCGCAGCGAGGGGGCCTTGGTGGACTTCGCCGTCGTCGGAACCGGGAAGCGGATCACGGTGTTTACCACGCGTCCGGACACGCTGTTTGGAGCGACTTATCTGGTGCTCTCACCAGAGCATCCGTGGGTGGCGTCCATCACAACCCCGGAGCGTGCGGCCGCGGTGGCGGAGTATCAGGCGTTTGCAGCGGGGAAGTCCGATTTGGAGCGAACTGAACTTTCCAAGGAAAAGACCGGAGTCTTCACCGGGGCCGCGGCCGTTAATCCGGTGAATGGGGAATCCATTCCCATCTGGATCGCGGACTACGTCCTCGCGAGCTACGGGACGGGAGCCATCATGGCGGTTCCGGCGCATGACACGCGTGACGGCGAGTTTGCTGAGAAGTTTGGCCTGCCCATAGTCCAGGTGGTCGAACCTCCTCCTGGAAAAGCGTGGCGGGGCTTCACTGAAGATGGCATCGCGGTCAATTCGTCCTCGGAGCGGATCTCCCTGAATGGGTGCCCCACGGCCGAGGCCAAAGTCAGAATCACCGCGTGGTTGGAGTCCGAGGGGCTGGGACGGAAGACCGTCAATTACAAGCTCCGAGACTGGCTCTTCAGCCGCCAGCGGTATTGGGGAGAGCCATTTCCCATCCTTTGGAAGCGGGACGCCGAGGGTGCCCTGTATTCCGAAGCGGTTGCCGAACACGAACTCCCGCTGGTTCCCCCTCCGCTGGACGATTACAAGCCGACACCGGACGGGCGCCCTCCTCTGGCGCGGGCCACGGATTGGGTCACCCTGCGGGACGGATCCCTCCGCGAGACGAATACGATGCCACAATGGGCAGGGAGTTGCTGGTACTATCTGCGCTATCTCGACGCTCGAAATGGAGCGCGATTTGTTTCACGTGAATCGGAATCGTATTGGATGCAGCCGAGTGTTGGCGCCGGTTCCCTGCCCAACGGATCTCCCGGCGTGGACCTGTATGTCGGGGGAACCGAGCACGCCGTCCTGCACCTGCTGTATGCGCGGTTTTGGCACAAGGTGCTGTTTGACCTCGGTCATGTCTCCACCCCGGAGCCATTCTTCAAGCTCGTCAACCAGGGCCTCATCCTCGGCGTCGACGGCCAGAAAATGTCCAAATCCCGTGGGAATGTCGTGAATCCAGACGAGGTCCTTGCGGAATATGGTGCGGACGCCTTTCGATTGTACGAGATGTTCATGGGACCTTTGCAGGATGTGAAGCCATGGAACACGCAGGGCGTCGCCGGAGTTTACAAGTTTCTTGGGAGAGTTTGGCGCCTGTTCGTCGACGAAACGAGTGAGACGGAATTTGAACAGGCCTGCGCGGCGGATCCCGCGAATGCGGTGGCACATGCCTCAAGTATCCGATTGGCCTCCAATGTGCAGGATATCCCGGCGGATTCGTTCCAATGGAAGCCACTCCATGCCTGCATTCGGAAGGTTACAGAGGACCTGGAGGCGCTCCGGTTTAACACAGCCATCTCGGCACTGATGATCTTCGTCAATGAAGCCATCTCCTGGGAAGTGAAGCCGGTGGGGGTGCTTCGACCCTTTCTCCAGTTGCTCGCCCCGTTTGCGCCTCACCTGGCGGAGGAGTTGTGGGAAATGTTGCACCAAGTGCAACCCTCAGGGAACAGGTCTCTGACCTTTTCCCCGTGGCCGACCTTTGATCCGGCGTTGCTCGCGGAGGATACGTTGGAGATTCCGGTCCAGGTGAATGGCAAAGTGCGCGACGTCATTCGGGTTCCGGCGTCCGCAACCAACGCTGAGTTGGAGAGCGCAGCCCTGGCTTCGGAAAAGGCCAAGCCGTTTCTGGCAGGCAAGCAGGTCCGGAAAATCATCGTGGTTCCAAGGAAGTTGGTGAACATCGTGTGCTCTTGAATCGCCTACGGGTTGAAGAATTGTGGTATTCCTTTTCCCCCGGAGGGTTTGGTAGGGTCTCTTCGTGATGACGGTACTCACCCCCGGTGAACGGCAGGTCCTGCTCCTGCTGCTCTTTCTGGTGGTTTCTGGAATTGCGGGGAAGGCTTGGATTCGGACTCACCCCTCCCAAGTGGCTCCGCTCTCGCAGCAATTCCTTCCGACTTCCCGCTGACCATGGCCAAGGTTGACTTCGACACGGCGTTGGGACCGTTGTTGGCGCGGGATACCCGGTATGGGCGGGGGGCCTACCACTTTGTCCGCGAGGCGCTTGATTATACCCAGGCGATACTGCTCAAGCAGGGGGAACCGGGGCCGCGTCATGTCACGGGGCGTGAATTGCTGGAAGGGATCCGATCCTACGCGCTCGAACAGTTCGGTCCGATGGCCTGCACGGTGTTTGAGGACTGGGGGGTGCGTCGTTGTGATGACTTCGGGGAAATCGTCTTCAACATGATCGAATTCCAGATTCTGTCGAAGACCGATGCCGACCGGCCGGAGGACTTCAAGGGAGGGTACGATTTCGAAGCGGCCTTTCGGCGCCCGTTTGTTCCCGTCCGGGGGGCGCAGGCTTCGGCGCCCGCGTAACCGAGCCTTTTGGGTCAGTGTGTTTCGCGGTGGGGTGCAGAGGGTTCATCGGGCCATGTAAAACGAAACGTAGTGCCCGCGCCTTCGGTGGATTCCACGGTGATCCTCCCCCCCCGGGTTTCGACGATCCTTTTTACGAGGGACAAGCCAATCCCGGTTCCGGGGATCCCTGATCCCGGGTCCAGTCGTTGGAAGATCTGGAAGATGCGCGCGTGGTGTCTCGGGTTTATGCCCGGTCCGTTATCACTGACGGCGAATTCCCAATGCGCCGCTTCTCGTCGGAAATCCAAGACGATTCGACCGTCGGGTCTGCCGATGAATTTGACTGCGTTGTCGAGCAGATTCTGGAAGACCTGAGCCAGCTGTTGGGGCAGCCCGCGGACGGAAGGGAGGGAGGACGGGATTTCAAAGTGGATTTCGGGGGGCGCGGCAAGTGACTCAATGACGTTCTTGATGAGAGGATCGAGGGCGACGTCTACTTCGTCCTCCGCGGTCCGACCAATCCGCATGTAGGAGAGCACTCCGTCCACGAGGGCATGCATTTCGCGGACTCGGGTCCGAAGTTTTTCAAACAGCTCAATACCTCCAGGACCGAGGCTGTTCGCGTAATCCTGGGCGAGCCACTCAGACAGCAGACTGACACCGCGAAGAGGCGCCTTGAGGTCGTGTGACACCACGTAGGCGAATTCTGCAAGTTCCCGGTTGGCAGCTTCAAGTTCGGTGGTCCGCTTTTTAACCCGTTCCTCCAGGTCGTCGTGAGCTCTCCGCAATGCCTCTGCGGCGTTTCGTTGCTCGGTAATGTCTTCGGTGGTGCCGAAGCCGTCCCGGACCGTCCCGTCGGGCCCACATGTCAGGGAGATTCGAATTCGGCACCATCGTTCCGAACCGGAGGATCCATGAAACCGGAATTCGGTGGTGAACTCGAGCATATGCCGGAGGGAAGCCTTCCAGTCCGCTAGTACGCGATCACGATCCGAAGCATGAACGATTTGCCACCAGACTCCCCGGGGTTGAGCTACGTGCGACAATCCTGCGATCTGTTTCCATCGATTACTGGCGTAGGTGACACGACCCCTGGGATCGATGCGGAAGACCCCAAGTGGGGTGTGGTTGGTCAGGAGATGAAAGAGCTCGGCACTCTCTCGATGCGCGGCCTCGGCGCGGTGCTCCCGGGAAAGGTCCCGAAACAGTCCGCTGAGGAAGAGGACCTGGCCTTCCCTTCGGCGGACGCTGGTGAATCCCTCCACCGGGATTTCGCGACCGTCTCGGGTGACGAATGAAAATCGGATCCGGGGCCCGGTCGAATCCCGAACCGCCTGCGACAGCCATGCTTCCCATACCGCGTGGTCCACTCTCCGTGTCACGTCAAATACGGTGAAGCTGCTGGCTTCCGAGGAGGTGTAACCCAGGCTCGTCCGCCAAGCCTCGTTTGCAAAAAGCACCCTTCCTCGCGGATCCAGGATGAGGATCAACTCACCGGCCACTTCGAATAGGTCTAAAAACCTCTGTTCGCCTACGGTCCAATCTGCAGGCGAAGTCGGATATTGATCCAGCGCCACGGATTGATCCGAGTTTGAAGAGGGCTGGGCTTGCATGGGTTCTTCGGGCGAACACGACGAAAATCGCGAACTCCCACGGTGCAAAGTGGTTTTGGAGGGGATGTCTCGGCCCCGGAGGTTCAAGAGAGTACCCCCCGAGGGTGTCCCCGGACAAGTCTGTCCGCAGTGCTGATGTCCGCAGAATGCCCTGATTGTTGAATCTTTCCTATTTTTCGGCCGGGCCTTTCGACTTCAAAAGATTCCTTGGACAAATTCGATGGCAAAGCTCGCCAAGATCCTTTTCCCCGACGTATCCTCGCCCCCAGCGACCCCCGCTCCCCTTCCTTCCGATGAGGGGTGGGTGGTTCGGTCGAATGCCGTACGGGGTGTGCCGCAGACGGTTCCTTCCCGTCCCCTCAGTCCGCCGGGTTGTTATTGTGCTGGCGGATCGGCGAGTAATCATGAGCACGAACAAATCGATCCTGACCACACTGACGGGTCGTGACAGCCTGATCACCTGTCGCAACAGCCAGGGAGTTGAGGTGCGGGCTACACCGCTCCGGATGACCCGCCATCTTGTGGTCTTCGAGGTCTACAACCCCTTCAGCATCCTCCAGTTGTCCGAAGTGATGAGCCCCTTCCGGATTCTGGTGAATGATCGGTTGATTTATTCAGGTCGCGCTGTGGTCAGCAGCCTGGTGAACACAGGGATTCTCCTCGTCTGCGAGGTGTCCCTCGACGATTCCGCGTGGTTGGACGTCGATGTGTTTTCCCCGTCGGGCCAGCGGGAGCGGTTGGTCGGAGATTTCGAAACGTTTCTCGCGGAGTCTCGAAAGGCACAGAGCGTCACTCCGGAATTCAAGGTCGTGGTGGCCGACATGCAGACCCTCCTGACCGACCTCAGGAATTGGCTGGAACAGGTGGAGCTTGGAATACGTTCGGCGCCCAGCGGGGATCGAGGGGTTCTTGAGCGCCAGGTGATGGATGAACTGAGTGGACCGATCATGCCGACCATGAACGAGCTCTTCGGACGTCTCGAAGCCGTGGCGCGGATGCTCGATCCTCTGGTGCAGCCGATGTACCGCAACTATATCAAACGCCAGCTGCACCCATTGGTGCTTTGTTCGCCATTTGCCTTTCGCACCTATCAGAAGCCTCTCGGATACGCGGGTGATTATGAAATGGTGAACATGATCCTGAGGGATCCTCACGAAGGAGCCTCGCTGTTCGCCAAGACCGTTAATCTGTACTTTTTGAATTCGGGGCCGGCTCTCGCGCACCGGAACCGGATCGATTATCTCGTCCAAGTCCTCAGAGAGGAGGCCCTCAGAGTGGCTCCCACCGGACGCCCCTTGCGTGTCCTGAACCTGGGCTGCGGTCCCGCCGGAGAGGTGCAGCGTCTTCTGGCCCATGACGAAATCTCGGACCTCATGGATCTCACGCTGCTCGACTTCAATGACGAAACGCTCGATTTCACGCGCGGGAGGCTGGAAGAGCTAAAGGCGAAGCACCACAGGCGAACTCCCATTCACTTCGTCAAGAAGTCGGTTCATCAACTTCTCAAGGAGGGCGCGCGGACGACCCCGGATCATCCTGGATATGACCTGATCTATTGTGCCGGCCTGTTTGATTATCTTTCCAACCGCGTTTGCCAACGGTTGATGAATATTTTCCACGAGATGGTTCTACCCGCTGGGCTGCTGGTGGCGACCAATGTTGATCCCAGCAATCCTGCGCGCTACGGCATGGAGTTCATTCTCGATTGGCATTTGACCTATCGCGACTCGGAGCAGATGAAGTTGCTTCATCCCACGGGCGTCGCCGCACAGAATATCGCCACAAAATCGGATGATACGGGCGTTAACATCTATCTTGAGGTTCGCCGCTCCGGCTGAGGCCGACCGCGCCCGTGACGCTGATCCCGAGTTTCTCGCCGCCTTTGCGGACGAGGACCGCCGGGAGCGCCTCCGAATTGGGAAGCTCGGATGCACCTTGGTGATCCTGCTCATGCCCCTCGGATTCCTGCTCGATTTTGCGGTTTATCCTGAGGATGCCGGGAGGTTTTTCGCTCTTCGGATTCTTTGTTCCGCGATTACAGGACTCCTCCTTGCGTTGCATTACACAACTTGGGGACAGCGCCACGTATTTTGGCTTGGTCTTCCGATTGCGCTGCTCCCGGCGGGCTTTATTGGCGTGATGATCGCCCGTAACCATGGGTATCAATCGCCCTATTATGCGGGTTTGAACCTGGTTTTGATTGCCGTCAATGTGGTCGCCCGGTGGAGTGTGGCGGAGTCACTCGGGATCACCGGCGGCATCCTCCTAATCTATGTGGCGGCCTCGATGCCAGAGGTGGCGCGGTCCGGTTCGGTTCAGTGGGACCTCCTGATCAACAATTTATACTTCCTCGGATTGACCGGCGTGATCGTTGTGGCGGGAAACGCACTTTACAACCAACTTCGCATGCGGGAGTTCACCCTCCGGTATCAATTGAATCGGAACCAACTATTGCTGGAGGAGAATAACCGGAAGCTGCGGGAAATGGATGAAATCAAAGGGCGTTTTTTTGCGAATATCAGCCATGAGTTGCGGACTCCGCTCACGCTGCTGTTGGCGCCCCTCGAGGCTTTGCGCCGGCCGGGGGCTCACCTGACCGAGGGGGAGGTTTCCGAGCACCTGCAGACCATGCATGCCAACGGGCTGAGGCTGCTGAAGCTGATCAATGATCTCTTGGATCTGGTTCGACTGGAATCCGGGCGCATGCAAGTCCGCCGTGAACCCGTTGCTCTGCCGGAATTCATTTCGGGAATCGCCAATTCGGCGCGGAAGCTGGCTGAGGATCGCCGCCTCCGCCTCGATCTTCGGATGGTTGAGGATCTGCCTCCGGTGTCCTTAGACCGAGACAAATTGGAGAAGGCATTTCTCAATCTCCTCATCAATGCGATTAAATTTACTCCGGCCGGTGGAACCATCACCTGCCGGGTAAATCGGGATGGTCCCGAGGCCCTCATCGAGGTGAGTGATACCGGTATCGGAATCCCGGCCGAATCACTACCAAGGGTGTTCGACAGATTTTGGCAGGCGGATGCCTCCTCCCAGAGGAAGCATCAGGGAGTTGGGATCGGCCTGGCGCTCGTGAAGGAGCTCGTGGAGATTCAGGGTGGTTCGGTGGAAGTTTCCAGTGTCGTGAATCAGGGGACGACGTTCGTCATCCGGGTGCCATGGATTGAGCCTGAACCTGGGGCTCAGGTCGTGGATGTTCCCGTCGTGGAACGGCCGATCCCGGCGGGAGGCGAAACCTGGTTGGCAAACTTGTACCGGCGCGCGGAACTGTTTTCCGGGCTTTCCTCCCTTCGCGATTCCATTCGACAGGTGGAAACGTCGACTCCAGGGGACCGGCCCCGGATCCTAATCGCGGATGATGAACCGGACATGTTGAAGTTCCTGAGATCTCAATTGGCGCCACATTTTCAAGTGTTGGAGGCCGTGGACGGGCTCCAGGCGATAGAGAAGGCGACCCAACTGCTGCCGGAGATCATTTTGTGCGATATGATGATGCCGGAAAGGGATGGTCTACAGGTTTGTCGTGAGTTGCGGAGCCGCACGGGGACTCGAAGTCTTCCAATCGTGTTGTTGACTGCCCGAGCGGATGCGGAAACAAAGATCGCCGGGCTGGAGGCCGGGGCCGACGACTTTCTAACGAAGCCATTTTCGGGTGTTGAACTGCACATCCGCCTGAAGAATCTAGTGGAGTCCCACCGCCTGCAGCGCGACCTCGCTCGGCAAAAGCAGATTCTGGAGGCAACCATCGAGGAGTTGAAGGAGACCGAGATGCAGTTGGTCCAATCGGAAAAGATGGCTTCCCTCGGTCGGCTGAGCGCGGGTGTGATTCACGAGATCAACAATCCTCTCAACTACGTCAAGCAAGGACTCGTGGTCCTCGGACGACAGGGCAAGCATCTCCCTGATGCTGGACGCGAAATGTTCGAAGGCGTTATTCGGGATGTCAATGAAGGGGTGGATCGCGTGGTGGGCATTGTGTCTGACCTTCGAAAATTTTCGCACCCTGGGGACGGGGGAGTATCGGAAGTGCGAGTTGCCGAAACTTGCGCATCTGCACTCCGCTTTCTTGCGGCCGAATGGCGCGGAAATGTTTCGGTGGAGGAAGATATTCCTTCCGGCTTCACCATCCCGGCTTCGCCGGGCAAGCTCGTTCAGGTGTTTCTGAACCTGATTCAAAATTCCCTCGATTCATTGACGTCGAAGTCGTTTCCGGAGGGTGAGACTCCGATCCTCCGGATTCGGGCTCGTGAGGAGAATGGAAGGAAATGGGTGAGTGTCTGGGACAATGGAAGCGGGATTTCACTGACTCATCGGGACAAGATTTTTGATCCGTTCTTCACGACCAAGGATGTCGGCGAGGGGACCGGACTGGGGCTGAGCTTGTGCTATCGGATGGTCACGGAATGGGGGGGGAGAATCCTCGTGGACACCGAAGAGGGGCGCTATTGTGAATTTCGACTTGAATTTGCCACGGCGGGCAATGCCGCCGATTCTGAATCTCACGCATGAACATGGACTACGATTACCGACGGTTTGCGATTCTCTACGTGGATGATGAGGAGAAGTCGTTGAAGTATTTTGGACTTACGTTCGGAGATACATTCAGGATTTTCACCGCTCCGAATGCCGAGGCCGGTTACAAGATTCTCGAGGATCATCAGGATGAGATCGGTCTGATCCTCTCTGATCAACGCATGGCGGGGGAAAAGGGGGTTCAGTTTCTGGAGCGGGCACGCCGGCTGCGTCCGCAGATTCTAAGGATCCTGGTCACCGCATTTTCAGATCTCAACGCGGCGATCGATGCCATCAATACAGGCGCTATTTACAAATACATCACAAAGCCTTGGGAGATACCTGAACTGGAGATCACGCTGAAACGCTGCCTAGAGTTCTTCATCGTCCAGTCTGAGCGGGACCTCTTAATGCGGGAAAAACTATCGGCGCTCCATCGATTGATCATCACCGACCGGGTGCTGAGCCTCGGACTTTTGGCGGCTGGGCTTGGACATCAGCTGCACAATACGTTTGCGGCGGTCCAAACCTTCCTTGAACTCGCACCGGAGATGTCCAACCACGAGGGGCCGGATCCTGCAGCGATGCAGCAGCCAGCGTTTTGGCAGGACGCCCACCGGAATGTCCAATCTCAGGTTCGATCCGTTTTGGGGTTGCTCACCGACCTCGCTGACCAGACCGAGGGGCCCTTTCAATACGATGCGGAAATTAGTATCCGAGATGCCGTGAATTCGGCGCTCGCGTCGTCTTCGGAGGAACTCGTGCGTCGCCGAATCCAGGTTTCCAATCTGATTCCGGCCGATCTCCCGCGGCCGCGGGTGGATTCCCGCCGATTCAGCAAACTGTTTCCATTCCTCCTTCAGGAGCAATTGGCCACCTTGAAGGACGGAGCAGTCGTTCGGTTTGAGGGGGCAACCCGTGGTGAGGACGGGCTGAATCCTGCGGAGATTGAGATCTTTCTCAGCGATGACGGTCCCGGGATCTCTTCAGGGGCGATGATGTCGATGGTGGATCCGGTGTTCGCACGGGATCCGGGCATGCAGCGTTCCGGCGTTCTCCTCATGGCCTGTTACTTCATCGTGTACCATCACGGAGGCCGGATCCGGCAGGAGGTTGGGGGGCACCGGGGCCTTGCCCTGTCTCTCACTCTCCCGCTGATGCCAGTCGCAGTCGATGCCTCCACCGACGGTGGAAATTTCCTTGTAAGGGCGATGACCAATGATCGGCTGTGGGAACGATTACTGGCTGGGACCTTTTAGCCGCCAGTGAATTGTCTCAAGGAGTCTGGCTAGAAACGCCAGCCGATGGTCGCCAGAATTGCGTTGCTGATGAACTTGTAAGTTCCGTCCGCAGATTGGCCAATGAGACTGGGCGTGCTTCCTTCGACGGTCCGGGAAGGTCCGTATCCAAACTGGTACGCCAGATCGAATCCGAAGTGTGACCCCTGATATCCGAAGCCGACACTCATGAAATGGCGGTTTTCGTCGGCTACCAGAGGTTGGTAGTCAGAGTTTGGAACGGAATTCTCATTGAAGATGTAGCCGCCACTCACAGACCAGCCATTCCCGAGATACCGGGTGATCCCAAATTCATAGTAAAAGCTGGACTCCCAGTTCAACACTAGGTTGGCATCGGGGAGCGGGGATTGGCGAATGGTGATCGTGTCCAAACGGTTCCAGTCGGTCCAGTCCAGGTTGAATTCGATGTTCCATGCCGAAGTGGGCCGCCAGGATACGCCAAAGACGATATTCTGGGGGAACTTAAACTCCGCAGAAGCAGCAGGGTTGGCGCTGAAATCTGGGGCGGCTAGATCGGTCGAACCGGTGAAGTCCACGGTCGTCGCGCTCCGATAGTTGATTCCAAATTGAAGTTGGGAAGTTGGCTTCCAGAGAAGCCCTGCATTGAACCCCAATCCCACGCCGTTGCCCTTGAACTGAAAGTAGTCGCCGTAGCCGGGGATCGGAGCTGCAAGTCCACGCTGAAGGTCTGTGTCGGCGTAATTGATGGTCATCCCGCCGGCGATGGACCACTCTTCGTTGATCTTCCAAGCGACGACCGGATTGGCTGTAAAATAGGTCAAGCGACCCTGGGTCGCGATGGTCCGGAACCCGGAATCTTCCGACCATTGTGAGCTCAGGCCATAGGGTGAATAAATCCCTAGTCCAAACGAGAGTGGAAGCTTCTCGGCACTATAGGTGTAGAAAAGTTGGGGAACTGCGTGGAGATCCTTATCGTTGTTGAATCGGTCTCCCTGTGGATTTTCGTAGGAGACGTTTAGTTTGATGCCGTAGACACCGGCTCGGAGTTGTTGTCCCGAAAGTTGGGTGATGCCTGCGGGATTGTAATAGATTGCAGATGGATTGTCGGCTGTCGCGGCGAAGGCCTCACCTCGGGCCGTGGCAAAAGCGTCCTGATCCGGGAGTCGGAATCCACTGGCGAGGGTGTGACCTGCCGGTGATGCCAGCGCGACCGCGAACAGAATGGGGGCTGGAGGACGGAATTTGATTTGGGTCTTTTTCATGGGTGGTTCCAAGGGTCAAAGTGAATTGGTGGATGGGCGCACGAGGGTGTCGGCAGATTCCGCGGACTCGGCGCGGGCTGCCTGGTGGAAGAAGGCGTTCACGCCGGTGTGTTCGGTGATCCATTCTCCAAGACGTGGAAACAGGGCTGTCAGGGCAAGGACCGGCCCGATGGGATACCGGCTCAGGGTGATTTCGGGAACGTCGTTGATCACGGCCCGGATCAAAGTCCTGCATACACGTTCCGGCGTGCAGCTTCCGAGAAACGGTGGCGCGTTCCTGCCAGTTTGACGCTTCAGGCGGGTGTAAATGCCCGCTTCTACAAATCCCGGAGTGATGGCGGACGCGCTGACTCCAGTGCCACGATAGGTGTTCCGAAGAGATTGGGTAAATGCGCTCAGGGCTGCCTTGGTGGCGGCGTAGGGTTCCTGGTATCCGGGGCCGGATTTTCCAGCCAAAGAGGAAATGTTCACAATATGTCCGCGCCTACGCTCCAGCATCGTGGGTATTGCGAGACGGGTGAGGTCCATGGGCGCTTCAAGATTGACGCGGAGGACCTCCAGGACTCGATCCAAGGTCAATTCATGGTATACCGATGAGAATTCGACCCCGGCATTGTTGACGAGAAGATCAATGGCGCCAAAGCGTTCGAGGGCGAAATTGATCACCCGGCTACGTTCTGCGGCGACCCTAAGATCCGCGACGAGGATTTCGGTGCGTCCGGGATATCCCTGGACCGCGGTTTGAAGTTCCGCAAGCCCGACTCCGGGGTATGCCACGAGGAGCAGGTGCATCCCTTCCGCTGCCAGCGCATTGGTGAGGTGGGTTCCCAGTCCGCCATTGGCACCGGTCAGGATTGCAGTGGCTCCGGACAAGGGTCGCATGTGGTGAGGCGAGTCCGGCACGGTCCTGTTCCGCGAAGGTTCAGCGGCTGAACCGCGCTTGGATCCCGCACCATTGCTGCACGTGGCGTCGGGACTTGGCAAGCCGCTTCGGGAAACCGAATGAGCGTGCCTTACCTATTTCTCAGAAAAGCCGTGGGTTATGCTGCCGCGGCGGATGGAATTCCTGGGCGGGCGTTGGTCCCCCAATACTGGGCCAGCGTTCGAAACAGCTGAAGAAACTCACGCGAGGTGGTTGGCTTCACAAAGTACCCAGTGACTCCGAGGCTGTAGATTCGTTCCTTGTCCGCCTCGTGGGGCGAACTGGTCAGGACCACGACGGGAACTGAGGCAAGGCTGGGGTCTTGACGTAACTCCTTGAGAAACTCCGCTCCGTTCATCCGGGGCAAGTTGATGTCGAGAACAATCAGAAACGGACGCAGACCGGTTTTGGATCGAAGATGTTCAAGGGCTTCCTCGCCGTTTGAAGTGACCACCATGGGGGTCTCTGCTCGCAGTTCCTTTAGTGCCCGTTTGACGCTGAGGACATCCACTTCGTCGTCCTCGACCAGCAGGAGTGGGCGGCGTTCTCCGCAGAACTCCTGCATTTGCGCTGCCAGTCGTTCATTTTCCTCCCAATGCATCGCATAGCGCATGAGCTCATGCATGCCGGTGATCCCCAGTTTGTTGCGAATGTTGGCTCTGTGGACATCCACAGTGCGGGCGCTGATCTCGAGTTTGCGGCCTATCTCCTTTGCCTCAAAACCCCGCCCGGTAAGTCGGAAGACTTCACGTTCCCGACCGGTCAAGGAAGCCACCGGATCCCGTTCGCCTTCGGGGTTCTTCCGAAAGGGACCGAGAATCTGTTTCAATTGGTCTGGTCCGAAGGCAAATTCTCCAGCGGCAACGGTTGCAATTGCCTGGGATAGGGTTGCGCCATCCGTGGAAGACGGAAGGTAGCCTGCGGCGCCCGCCTGCAGCGCGCGAAATGCGCCGGCGCCGTCCGGTGTTCCAGAGACGACAATCACTCTGGGACGGCCGGAGAGTGCGGCGCCTTGGCGGATGAGGACCTCCAGTTCGGGCCAGTCGATGGATTCATCGACGACGATGACATCCGGTTGGTGGGTCCGAATTTCACCGGGTGCCTGATCCGGGTCGGGGGTGCTTCCTATGAGGGCGACATTCGGCATTCCCAACAAGCTGGCGCGCAGGCCCGCTCCCAGCAGTGTGCAAGACTCGATGAGGTAGACGCGAATCGGCATATTCGGCGGGCAAGTGGATTAGTCTCTGGAGACCGAATCAAGTTTTGGAAATAAAACAGGATCCTCGTCGCAAACCCTGTCGCAGGAAACCGGTGCGAAGAGGAAGGCGATGAAATAATTCTGACGAGGAACCGGGCAAAATGCCATCGGAATTGCGGGAGATGGGCAGTCCTTTTTGGGATCGAAGAATGCGGGCAACCATTGGCGGACGGGAAATGGGTACGCAATGATGCGTACGAAATTCCATGTGCACCTAAAGACTTCAAGCATTGTTTACCCTTGCGGCGGCAACATTATCGAGCCGAGTTCGATCCTTCCTCCGATTGATTCGATCGATTGGATTCGAGTGACCTGCGGTACAGTCCCGATGGTTACCATTCCAGGTTCCGGGCTTCAGTTTCAACGGCTGTGGCTTGTTTGCTTTGGAAGGACGGATTGGATTCAACGTCATCCCTCGGTTCATTTTCCTCTCTGCCATGGAATTTCCAGATTTTGACTCGGCGCTGGACTCGTTGTTGGCGGGAGATTCTCGCTATGCTCGCGAAGCCTATCATTTCGTGAGGCAGATTTTGGAGGACAGTCAGTCGCGCAGGAGGACCCGAGGTCGGCGTTCCGGCGAGCAAGTGGGGGCCCGGGAACTTTTGGAACGCATTCGCATAGAGGCCATCGTCCAATTCGGTCCGATGACGTGTGCGGTCTTCGAGGAATGGGGGGTTCTTTCTTGCGAGGATTTTGGAGAAATCGTGTTTAACATGATGTCCGAAGGAATTGTTCTGAGAGGGCGTAGGGATCGGCGCGAAGACTTCCGGGACGGGTTTGATTTCGTGGAGGCGTTTCGGGCTCCGTTTGTGCCCTGCCGGGAGGCGGAATTTGCTGGGGTTGAATCGGTCTGATTCCAAGGGGTGTCGGATCGGGGTTGTGTAGTCGTGGAGCCTCTTGGCTGTGCGGCAGGATTTCGCCATGCTGTCCCCATGGCAGATGTCCCAATGATCGTTCTGGGGGTCTCCGGTTCCATTGCCGCTCATAAGGCGGTGGACCTTGCGAGCCTTCTCACCAAGGGGGGCGCGGACGTCCGTGTCGTCATGACGCCGGACGCTCAGCGGTTCGTAACACCGATACCCTTCAAGACGCTGTCCCGCCATCCGGTGATCACCGACCTCTACGACGAAGAGGAAGGTTGGAAGCCTGCCCACATTCGACTTGCCGACGATGCTTCACTTCTCTTGATCGCGCCCGCGACCGCCCATGTCCTTGCCCGTGTCGCATTGGGATTGGCTGACGACGCGTTGACCAATGTCGCCCTGGCCTTGAATGCAAACGCCCGGGTGCTCATTGCGCCGGCGATGAATGGACGGATGTGGCTGCATCCCGCGACGCAGGCCCATGTCGACACCCTTCGGCGACGGGGGTGTGAGTTCATCGGTCCGGAGGAAGGATTGCTATCCTGCGGCTACGAAGGAATCGGGCGGCTGTGGCCCGTGGAAGCTATCGCCGCCCGGGCGCTGACTCTGGCGCGTCTCCGCTGAGGAATGATCCGGCACGGAAGTTGCCCCGCCATTCGCATGTCATCCTCCACCACTTGGTCAGGCCTCTGGACTCGACTTGCCTCGGTTCGGGCGATGGCCGTGACACGTCCGCCTCCTCCTGAGGTGTTCCTTCGACGGATCCGCTTTGTGGAGCGGGGCGTTGGGCTGCCGGTCAAAGCGGTTATTCTCGTGTTCTTGCTGGTGGCGCTCTTCTTTACCGATTGGTTTTCGGCCCTGATGCCGATGAACGAGGATGTTCCCACTTACATCCGGACGTTTTTCCTCATCTACTTTGCACTGAATGTCGGCAGTGGGTTGATCCTTTGGGGAATGGACGATGTGTCTCCGAAGTTGGTGGTTCGGGTCTCGTACATCATGGCGGTTCTCGATGCCGCCATGCTCGCATTGCTGACGTTGGTGATGGGTGGTTTCGACAGTGTGCTCTATTGGGTTTTTCTGGGGCTCGTGGTGCGAAATGCCGCCATCATTCCGCACGCCGATGTCCAGGTGGTGGTCAATCTCATCGTGAGCATCCTATACTTGGTTGCGGGAATCCTGGAACTCATGGCGATGGCCAGTGCGAAGGAGCTAATCCGTGGAGTTGGACGCGGAACCGTAACGGGCGGCGTTTTCGATGAAAGCGATGTTCCGGTGACCGAGTCCCTCGTCCTCCGGATCCTCTTGTTGGTTTTGATGACCGCCTGCTGTGCTGGAATCCAGATCCTGGTAGACCGGCAACGACAGCGTGAGTGGGAGTCCCGTGAATTCAGCATCAAGCAGCAGCAGCTCGAGGCTGCGGGCCGCCTCGCGGCGGAGATTGCCCACCAGCTCAAGAATCCGCTGGGCATCATCAACAATGCTGCCTTCACCCTTCAGCGTACGGTGAAGGAGGGGAAGACGATCACTCAGCAAATCAGCATCATTCGGGAGGAAGTCAGCCGATCCGATCGGATTATCACCGAGTTGATGGGCTATGCACGTTTGGCGGAAGGCAGGGTGGAGAAAGTGAACCTGAACGAGGAACTGGACCGGGCGGTGGAGATGGTCTTTCCTCCCGCGGCAAAATTCGAGATTCGAATTCATCGCAATCTGCAACCTGGGATTCCCCTGCTCCTGGGGCAGCGGGCGCACTTTGCGGAGGTATTCGTGAATCTCCTGACGAACGCCCGAGAGGCCATGGATGGCCGGGGGGAGGTTTTTATCGAGACGGGGACCGCGGAGGATTTCTCGGTGGTGATCGGCATTCGGGACACGGGACCGGGCATTCCTCCGGACAAGATTTCTCAGGTATTCGAGCCCTATTTCACCACCAAGGAGCGGGGAACCGGACTCGGGTTGGCGATTGTCAAACACAACACCGAGATGTATGGCGGGATGGTCGAGGTGGAATCAGTGCTTGGAAAGGGCACCCGGTTCACGATTAGGTTGCCGGCCCGCTCGCTCATGAGATTACGGAAATGAAGATGCCTCCCCTGCTCGTCGTGGATGACGAGAAGAACATGCGCCTTACGCTCGAGACGGTTCTCCGCGATGAGGGTTACGAGGTGATCCTCGCGGATTCCGCTGAAAATGCGCTCAAACGGCTCGCGGATGATGAGGTCTTCCTCGTTATTTCGGACGCCCGACTTGGTGGCATGAGCGGTTACGAGTTTCTCAAGGAAGTTGTCCAAAAGCACCCACGGGTTCCCGTTCTGATCATCACCGCCTACGCGACTCCCAAGCTCGCCGTGGAGGCCATCAAGAATGGTGCGGTGGATTACCTGGCAAAGCCATTTGAGCCTGGCGAGTTGATTCACGCGGTCAGCCGCTGCGCGGAACGGTACCGTCTCCTCGCTGAAAACGCCGCCCTCCGGGCGCAGGCGGGAGAACCCTACAAGCTTGATCATCTGATTGGCGAGGCGGCGAAGATCCGCGAACTTCGCCAGCTCATTCAGACAGTTGCGCCAACGGATGCCACGGTTTTGATTCTTGGGGAAAGTGGTACCGGAAAAGAGCTCATCGCCGGCGCACTTCACGCGCTGAGCCGCAGAGCCTCCCATCCGTACGTCCGGCTCAATTGCGCGGCGATACCGGAGACTCTCTTGGAGAGCGAGTTGTTTGGATACGAACGGGGCGCCTTCACGGGGGCGCATCGGACCAAGCGGGGTTTGGTGGAGGAAGCCGATGGGGGAACGATCTTTCTCGACGAAATTGGCGACATGAGTCGTCCCTTGCAGGCCAAACTCCTGCGTTTTTTGGAGGATGGATCCTTTACTCGGGTGGGGGGAACCCAGGAATTGAAGGTGAACGTCCGGTTGATCGCCGCCACGAACCGAAACATTGTGGAGGCGATTCAGAAGGGGGATTTCCGGGAGGATCTGTTCCACCGGTTAAACGTCATCCAGTTCCGCCCCTCGCCGTTGCGGGAACGCGGCTCGGATATCCTACTCCTTGCCCAGTTCTTCCTTCGCCACTTTTCGGCCCGGCTGGGACGGTCGATTACCGGGATTTCCCCGTCCGCGCAGTCGGCATTGTTGGCCCATTCCTGGCCCGGCAATGTCCGCGAACTTCGCAATGTGATGGAACGCGCTGTGATTCTTGAATCCGGGGATCAAATCCGACCGGCAAGCCTGCCGGATTTTGAGGTGGAATCGAGGCTTCGAAAGGGGCCGGTTCCCGCCCGGGGAGCGTCCACAGGTACCAGTTCGGGCTCCTTGAGCGAGGCCCTGGTGCTGTTTGAGCGCGAACTCATCCTCGGCGCTCTGCAGCGGACGGGTGGGAATCTGTCCCGCGCGGCCCAGCAGCTTGAACTCTCCCGGCATGCACTGAGGTACCGGATGAGCCGGCTCAATCTGGGCGCGGATGGGATCGTTGACGACGAGCCGGATTCCTCTTCAGTCTCTTCTTCGAAATGATGCCTGTCGTCCGCGGACTGTTGGCGGCGCTGCCGGATGCAGCGCTGTTGCCGAACGCCCTGCCGACCCAAACCCGGGATTCATTGCGGGGGGTTCTTCCGGTGATGGCTGCGACTCTGGGCGTAGTGGTGGTCGTCGTCTTCTGGGCGGTCTTTCTTCGGAAGTCCCCTTCTGCCCGCCGCAGGGGTGCCCTTGTCGACGGGGAGGTTTCGGGGGGGCGACACTCGTCGTCCGGTCGGAGGCGACGCCGGCGCCGAAGAGAGCATCGAACGAGCAACCCTACCCGGGCTGAGACCGGCGGGCTGCCACCCGCTGGTGCGGGGGGAACGGGGTCTACGATCCT
>JAXMHR010000028.1:0-44183 GCA_046346705.1 Verrucomicrobiota bacterium
CTCGGCCCGCGCCGGAGCGGGGGCCATTCCCGGGGGACATTCCTGCCAGGTGCTGTGCGCCGCCGCTCGGGAGCATCGGATCTGGGTCTGTTCGGGACTGGTCGAGAGGGCTGAGGAGCGGCTTTACAACGCCGCCGTCCTGATCCGTCCCGACGGAATGCCGGTTCTCCATCATCGGAAGCTGAACGAACTGGAATTGGCTCATGATCTCTACGCGCCCGGCGACCGCCTCGGGGTGGCGGAAACTCCGTTCGGAAAAATTGGGGTGATGATCTGTTCCGACGGCTTTGCCCCCGGGTTTCCCGTGAGCCGGTCCCTCGGAATGATGGGCGCCCAAATCATCCTGTCCCCGTGTGCCTGGGCGGTTCCGGCGGATCATGATCCCGTTCGCGAACCCTATGGGGCCCTCTGGCGGGACAGCTACTCGCCGGTCGCCCGGGAGTTCGGGCTCTGGATCGCCGGCGTCAGCAATGTCGGGCCGGTGCGATCCGGTCCGTGGGCCGGACGCCGCTGCATCGGCTGCTCGATCCTGGTCGGGCCGGATGGGACTTCGAAGCTTCAGGGGCCATATGGAGAGGCGGCCGAGGCTTTGTTGCTGGCCAGAATCCAGGTCCATCCGGCACGGCGCGCCTGTCTGGGGCCTTGAACGGTCCGGCGACCGCGCACCGGAATCCTCGTTTGCGTCCGGGACCTGCGGGTACAGGATATCATCCATGAACTGGCGCTGGTGCATCCCGGTTTTGGGGTTTCTGGTCCCGACGTTGGAAAGTGCTCCCCCGGCCCCTCCCTCGGCCGCGGCCGATCTCCCGCGAATGGCTGCGGCTCATTTGATGGCTCGGACCCGGGCCCTGTCGGATGACGAATTTGAAGGGCGCGCTCCCGGCACCCGGGGTGAGGAACTCGCCACCCAGTGGATCGTCGAACAATTCGCGGCTGCGGGTCTGTCCCCGGGTGGCACCGACGGCACCTGGTTTCAGAAGGTTCCGATGGTTGGTCTGCGCTCAACGGTTACGGCGGGCGTCACCTTGGGCGGGCGGCAGGAGGTGTGGACGTCGCCCCAGGATCTGGTGGCGTGGACGCCGTCCCCCGTGATTCGCGGCGGCATTACTAACTCCGAGTTGGTGTTCGTCGGCTACGGCGTGGTGGCGCCGGAGTACGGCTGGGACGACTTCAAGGGCGTGGATGTCCGCGGCAAGACCGTCGTGATGCTCGTCAACGATCCGCCCGTGCCGGATCCGTCCGATCCCACCGCACTCGATCCCCGCCTGTTTCGCGGCAAGGCGATGACCTATTACGGACGCTGGACCTACAAGTTCGAGAGCGCCGCGCTGCGGGGGGCGGCGGGGGCACTGGTGGTTCATGAGACGGGGCCTGCGGGATATCCGTGGTTTGTGGTCGTGAATTCCTGGGCCCGGGAGAATTTCCAGTTGGAGCAGGTGGAAGGGCCCCGGGTGGACGTGGCCGGCTGGTTGAGCCTGGAGACGACACGCCGGTTGTTTTCCGCGGCGGGCGAGGATTTTGATGTTCTCAAGCGGCGCGCCGTGCAGCAGGAGTTTCGTCCGGTGCCGCTGCATGCCCGGGCGGACATCCGGATCACCAATGAACTGCGTCGCATCGTTTCCCGAAACGTGGTGGGCATCCGGGCCGGATCGGATCCGGCGCTGGCGAACGATTGGGTGGTTTACACCGCGCATTGGGATCATTTGGGAAAGGATCCGCGTCTCGACGGCGACGGTATTTTCAACGGAGCCTTGGACAACGCGTCCGGGACTGCCGGTCTGATCGGAATCGCCGAGGAATTTGGGAGGCTTGCGGAACCCCTGAAGCGCTCGGTGATGTTCCTGGCGCTGACCGGAGAGGAGCAGGGACTCCTGGGAGCCAAGTTTTACGCGACGCATCCGCTGCATCCGCTCCGACGCACCGTGGCCAATCTCAACCTGGACGGACTCAATCCCTGGGGCCGCACCCGGGACGTGGCGGTCGTGGGCCTGGGAAATTCAACCCTGGACGATCTCGCCATCCGCGAAGCCGATCGGCAGGGGCGCGTGGTCACGTCGGAACCGATGCCGGAGAAGGGGACGTTTTATCGGAGCGATCACTTCGAGTTCGCCAAGGTGGGCGTTCCGGCGCTGTATCTGAAGTCCGGTCTCGATTACCTGGGGCGTCCCCCGGGTTGGGGGAAGGCGCAGGCCGACGCCTTTACGGAGCGCGACTATCACAAGGTCAGTGACGAGGTGAAGGACGACTGGGATTTCTCCGGCGCGGTTGAGGACCTGCAGATTCTCTATCGCATCGGACTCGAACTCTCCCAAGGCCCCGTCTGGCCCGAATGGAAGCCGGGCACGGAGTTCAAGGCCGTCCGCGACGCCATGATGCGGGAACCGACATCGAGTCGTCCGTGACGTCCATGAGATGGATTCGTAGCGCGCGGACTGCCCTCGTGGCGTTGGAGATGTTCGCCGGGCCGGTGTCCGGGTTCCTGTGGGGAGCGACGGGCTCCGGTGTGGCTCCGGTGGATTTTCTCCCACTGCCTGCCCTCCGGATTTCGGGCGAGCCGGCGCGGGCGCATACGCAGGGATTGGAGATCGTCGGAAACCGGTACTTTGTGACCGCGCGACGGGAAGATGGCGGCCAACGCCGGGCTCTGCTTCTCCAATGGTCGTCGGGGGATTCGAACTGGAGTACGTGGAACCTGACGCCGCCGGGCGCTCCCACGATGGATCATCCAGGAGGAATGCAGGCAGACGGACGGCGTCTCTGGATTCCGCTTTCAGAAAGCCGGAAGAATGGGAAGAGCGTCGTTCGGGCCTATTCGGTCGAGGGGTGGACGCCGGGACGCATTCCGGCGCCCGAGGTCGAGTTTGCGGTGGACGACCATATTGGTGCCGTCGCGGTGCTCGCGGGCCGTTGGTTGCTTGCCGGTGCGTCCTGGGACACGGAGACGGTCTATCTGTGGGATTTCTCCGGCGCCGAGAAACAGGTCTTACGAGGGGCGGCCCTCTCCCGGTTGGGACTGGGGCCGGGGACCCGGGACGATCCGGGATTGCGGGTGCAGGACTGGAAGGGGACCACGGACGGCCTGGTGGCGTCCGGACTGTTTTCCACGGGTGGAGTGTCCTCCCCATCCGTCAGTCGCGTGTTGATCCTGGGGGATTCCCTCTCCTCTCCACCGGTTCTTCTGCCCCTCCCGTCGGTTGCCGGAGTGGAGCTCGCGCGGGAGGCCATGGCCGTTCACGACGGATGCCTCTGGTTCCTTCCCGAGGATTTGGGGGAAACGAACCGTCTGATTCGGCTCCCCATGCCGAAAGCGCCGTGAGGAGCTGGGCCGGAGTCGTGGCCTGTGATAGGGAATCAGCACCGATGACCTCGCATTCATCCGATCCAGCCTCCGTGGTTCAGCGTCAATTAGACGCCTACAATGCCCGGGATCTGGACGCACTCCTGACGATCTATTCCGAATCCGCGGAACTTTATGAGCATCCCTCCACACTCCTGGCCTCCGGAGCTGCGGCATTGCGGGAGCGGTATGCCGCCCGGTTCCGGGAACCCAATCTGTACGCGACGCTGCTCAATCGTACGGTGATGGGGAACTTCGTGGTGGACCATGAGGAGGTCCGGAGGACCTTTCCCGAGGGATCCGGCAGGATCCGGCTTCTGATGATTTATGAAGTCCAGGCGGGGCGGATTGTCCGGGCCTGGACCCTTGCGGGTGAGCGGACCCTGGACTGAACCTGCGACGGAGCCCGGCGATCCCTTGCCTCACTGCGTTCCCGGCGGCGGGACGGACTCGGGCGAGGCGATGGGCGCGCTGAACTGGGCGAAGAACCGGTCCAGTCCCCCGGGATAGGCAAACACCAGCAACCGGGCCGGCGCCGGGGAGGTGTTGGTATATCGGTGGGGGATTCCCCGTGGCCCGAACACGGTGGACCCCGCCACTGCCCGGATCGTCTTCCCGTCCACCCAGTATTCGACCTCGCCTTCAAAATGTAGAACGTTTCGTCCTCCCGCGTATGGATGTGCGGAGGCGTTCCCCCGCCGGGGCGGACGATGGTTTCCACCAGGGTCCTGCAGACGTCGCCGAGGACCGCATACCAGGAGCCCTCTTTTGGCGACAGAAGGAAGGGAGTCAACGTGGGCGACATGGGAACGCTGAAGCCGTGGGATATGGGGTGATCAGGGGTGGAGGCACCCCGACATGTGGAATCACTCGTAATCGTAAAGTCCCGGGTCCCGGGAATAGGGAGTCCTGTGGCTCCCGCCCTTGCGGTCGGTTCCGCCCGGACTCAGGGCGCCGTTCAGGAGGTCCCCCATGTCCGCCTCGATTTTTTCCGGATCCTCTCCGGCTTCGAGGCGCCGGATGGCGATCTCAAATTCCTTGGGCATGGTTCCCTCGGGCATGACCTCCTTCATCTTTCGGAGCATGTGGGCCATGTGCCGTGGATTGTTTTCGTCGAGGTGGTCCATGTCGCGCTCCATCTCCGACATCGCCCGGGCGACGCGGGGGTCGCTGAGATCGGGCATGGCGGCATCCTCGTCCGACTCGGCCATCGCAGCCGACGGATCCGCGACGCCCTTGATCATCGCGAAACGGCTGACCTCCTTGGAAAGTTTGCGCGAACCGCACTTTGGGCATTTCGGTCCGGACGAAGGATTCACCCGCCGGGACAGAAAGCTGTAGATCCTCCGGCATTGGGGACAGGCGAACTCGTAGATGGGCACCCCCCTCCAGTGCCCGAAGCCGGGCCGGATCGTCAAGGCATCGCCCCGCGGAGACCGTGGACACGGGATCCTTCGGAGCTTGAGCGGGGGGAGCGAACTTCGGAGGCTGGCATCATGTTCCGGTACGCAGGATGGATGGTGCTGCTGATGGCCTGGGCCCCTTGGGCGGGGGATGTTGCGGGCGCGGAGGTCAACCGGGTCACCCGGGCGGAATACCGCGGTTGGACCAATGCCTGGGTCCTTGGCAATGGACTCGTGGAAGCCGTGGTGGTTCCTGACGTAGGGCGGGTCATGCAGTTCCGATTTGCCGGCGAGAAGGACGGACCCTTTTGGGAGAATCCCGCCCTGGTGGGGAAGCCCATGCCGCCGCAGCCCTGGTCGGTGTCCCACGGCAGCTTTGGCGGGGACAAGACCTGGCCGGCACCCCAGTCGGCGTGGAACTGGCCCCCACCCGAGGTCTTTGATGCGGTGGCGCTGACGTCGCGGGTCGAAGGGGAAACTCTGGTGATGACTTCCCCGGTGAGTCCGGGATTCGGAATCCGGACCGAGCGTCGCGTGACCCTGGTTCCTGGAAGTCCGGAGATGAGGATTGTGACCCGATACGACAAGGTCGCCGGTGAACCCGTGGACGTCGGAGTCTGGGTGATCACCCAGACGGCGGATCCTCAGGCCGTGTTTCTTCCCGTGCCCGCGGATTCCAAATTCCCCGCGGGAACCACGACGCTCTGGGGGGTTCCCCAGGGGGTTCTCGCCCGGGCTGCCCGAATGCTGCGGCTGACCCGGGATGTCGCGGCGGCGCACAAGATCGGCAATGACGGTTCGGTGATCCTGTGGGTGGGGGCAAAGGCTGTGCTCCGGCTGGACATCGACCGGATCCCCGGGGGCCGCTATGCCGACGACGGGTGCAGCGTCGAGGTGTACACGAATCCCGACCCCGTGCCCTACGTGGAACTGGAGACGCTGGGCCCGCAGCGTCGGCTTGCCGTCGGGGAGTCGCTCTCGGCCACGAACCGATATTCCCTGTTTCCCCGCGGAACGGGGGATCCGGAGGCGGCGGCACGAAGAGTCCTGGAGATCGGGGGGAACAAGGCCCGATGAAACCCCCGCCCAAGGTTGCGCTGCTGGTGGAGACCTCGAACGCATACGCGCGGGAACTCCTGCACGGCGTCCGCTCCTGGCTTCGGGAGCACGGTCCTTGGACCTTGTGGCTGGCGGAGGCGGGGCGCGGGGCGGATCCGCCGCCGTGGGTGCGGGATTGGCGCGGAGACGGCATCATCGCGCGCATTGAAACCCCGGCTGTCGCACGGGCGGTGGCGGCCACCGGACTTCCAGCGGTGGATGTCAGTGCCGCGAGGTTGCTGCCCGACGTCCCCTGGTTGGAGACCGATGACCGGGCCATCGCCCAGATGGCGGCCGAGCATCTGCGGGAACGGGGATTCCGGAACTTCGGGTATTGCGGGGATTCCCGCTTCAACTGGTCGCGATGGCGGGGGGACGCCTTTGCGCTTCACCTCGCGCGACACGGATTTGGCTGCGCGGTGTTTCGTGAGCCTCGTCCCGCATCGGGCGGGGAATCCCGTGCGGATTGGGAAACGGAATTGTCGGCGTTGGGGCGATGGATCCGGGCCCTGCCGAAGCCGGTGGGAATTTTTGCCGGATACGACATCCGGGGGCTCCAGGTTTTGGAAGCGAGCCGACGGGCGGCACTCGCGGTCCCGGACACCGTGGCGGTGCTCGGTGTGGACAATGATGAACTGCTGTGCGATCTCGCGGATCCTCCGCTGTCCAGTGTGATTCCCGACGTGCGGCGGACCGGATACGAAGCGGCCGCGCTGCTGGACCGTTTGATGCGCGGGGGCGAGCGATCCGGGGACGGTCGCCTGTTTGCCCCGCTCGGGGTGGCGACGCGCCAGAGCACGGACGTGGTGGCGGTGGCCGACCGTCATCTGTCCACGGCGGTCCGATTCATCCGGGAGCACGCCTGCGACGGGATTTCGGTCGGCGATGTCCTGAAGCAGGTTCCTGTCTCCCGGCGGGTGCTCGAGGCGCGGTTCCAAAAGATGCTGGGGCGTTCTCCCCACGCCCAGATTCTTTCGGTGCGTCTGGACCGGGTGAAGCGGCTGCTCTCGGAAACCGACCTCCCCCTGGCGGCGATTGCGGACCGGACGGGGTTTCGCCACGTGGAATACCTGAGTGTCGCTTTCAAGCGGCAGACGGGGATGACGGCCAGTGATTATCGGGCGGGGCGAAGGCCGAGCGTCCACAGTCCCGGTCCGGCAAAAGGCGGGGCTGCGGTCACCTCGAGGCGCAACTCGCCGGGGACGGACGCAGGACCGCGCCCTTCCGACGGTGTCTAGTTCCGTTCCATGCGGAACCGAACCACCTCTTCACGCGGCGAACCCATGCGCATCCGGCGCACGGCCTGAAGCTCCGTCTTCGACTTGCGGGTGGCTTCGTCGAGCCGCTTGGCGAGCGTGTCCCTCTCCTTTTCCAGGCGGCGCACGCGTTCCTCCAGGGTGGCTACCGAGCGGTTGGCTGCGGCCAGTTGCTGTTGTGCGGGCGCTTTTTGGAGCGTCTGAATTGTGGTCTGGAGTTCCTGGCGTTCACGCTCCCAGCGGGCCCGGGATTTGTCGGCCTCGGCGACGAGGGTGAGCAGTTCGGCTTGGCGGGTCCGGCTCTGCCGGAGTGCGTCCCGCAAGCGCAGCGCCTCCTCCTCCAGTGCCTGAAGTTTCGCCTCGGCGAGGGGATCCGCCGGGGCCGCGGTCACCGTTCCGTCTGTGCCAGCGCGGGTGGTTCGGGCGACCTGCAGCTGTTGTTCCGCGGCATGGAGCTGCGCCTCCAACTCCGCACGCTCCTCCTTTTCCGACTGGAGCTGCAGCTCCGCGGCCTTGAGGCCATCGACCTTGGCGGTGAGTTCCGCCACACGGTTGGAGAGGGAGAGATTGCTCTGTTCAAGGGTTCCGCGGATTCCCTTCTCCCGGCCGAGCTGCTCCTCCAGCTGCACGGCACGGACGGTCTGTCGCTGTCCCTCGGCGCGCGCGAAGGCGAGGTCCGTCTCGAGCTGTTTCAACCGCACGATGCCTTCCTCTGACTGCCGGGCCCGGAGATTCTCGAGGTCCCGTTCCAGCTTGGACCGTTCGGCCAGGAGTGTCTCATTGCTCTTGCGGGCCTCCTCCAGTCCCTCCTGCAGTTTCGATACGCGTTCCGCCAGGTTTGCGATCTGGTCGCCGCGATCCGTGGCCGAGGTGAGCTCCGTGACCTGGGATTTGAGGGTGGAATTCTCTGTCTGAAGCTTGGCGATGTCCCCTGTGCGCAGGCGTTCCAGCTCCGCCTGCGCGCGCTTGTGCAGGATTTCAAGACTGACGGTCTTCTCGTTCTGGTCCGCCAGTTGGCGGTTGGCGGATTTGAGGGCCTCCTCCGCCTCGTCGAGCAGGACCTTGTCCACCAGGTTTTGGCGTTCCGCCTGCTGAACCTGGATCCGTTCGGACAACATCCGGTTGGTCGCCTGAAGCTGGGTGATGCGCTCGACCGCGGCCTGAAGTTCCTTCGGATCGACCGGAACCGGCTGTGCGGTCAAGGCCTCCCGCAGCCGGGCCTCGAGCTTCTGTTTCTCCGTTTTCAGTTGGGAGATCTCGGTGTGAAGATTGCGGAACTGGGTGACGACCTCCCCCTCCGGCGCCACTCCTGTCGGGGCGGCGTTCGCCGGGGCGCGATCCGACGCGGCCGGGACGGCATCGGGCACGGGAGCCGGAAGTTGGGACAGCTTTTCAGCCACGTAGCGGAGGCGGTAGACCACCACGCGCTCATTCCAGTCCGGGTACTCCTTCTTCAACTTCTGAAGCAGTTCCTGGGCGCGGGTGTATCCGTCCCGCGCATCCCGAAAGCGACCGTTCTCCCGCTGGGCATCAGTTGCCTGGATCAGTTGGTAGATTTCGACGAAGTCGTCGTCAGGACCCGCTCGGACGATCCCGGTCAACAGGATCAGGACGATGAGGACGCGGCGGAACATGGGCGGAGAATGGCAAACGCGCGGGGTCCGCGCCAGCAGGACCGTGGCTCCCCGGAGAACTCAGGACACGGCTTCGCGGATCCGCCGGGTGATCCGCCGCTGCAGTTCTTCGTCCTCGATCTTTTCCCCGTCGGGTCCGGTAATGTAGAAGGTGTCGATGGCCGCCCCCTTTTCCGTGACGATCTTGGCGAGCCCGATGTCGAGCTGCAGGTCTTGGAAGGTGGCGGCGAGGGCAAAGAGAAGTCCGACGCGATCCTCGGCTTCGACGTCCAGGATCGTGTAATCCTCGGATTGGAGGTTGTCGAAGCGAACCATGATGGGCAGCCGCTCGCCGACGGCGCGGTACAACGGAGGATATTGCTGGGCCTTGGCGAGGGCGCGGGCCGGGTCCTGGCCGCGGGCGAGGACGTCGATCACGATCTTCTCGAAGCGCTGCCGCACCGAAGATTCGGGGAGTTTTCCTGTCCGGGCGTCCACGACGAAGAAGTCGTCGAGGACGATGCCGTCCTTCCGCGTGTAAATCTGTGCCGCAAGGATGTTCAAGCCGGCCGCAGCGAGGGCGCCCGTCAGCTTGGCGAACAATCCCGTGCGGTCCCAGGTGCAGATGTGCACGGCGGTGTATCCCCGGTCAGGTTCGTCGTGCCACAGGAGGGCCGGTTCCAGAGCCCGCTCGGCCTCCGTGAGCTGCAGATGCATGAACCGGTGGGCAAGCGTCAGATCCCGGGCCACAGCCCGGGCGTCGTGAATCAGGACATAACGCGTCGGCATCCCCTCGAAATGCGCGTCGATTTCGTCGGGTACGAAGGTTTTCGGGAGCAGCTGCACCACCTCGTCCCGCAGCAGCTCGCGCACCTTGCGGCTGGCCCGGATGAACTCCGTGCCGCCGGCGAGACAGTCGTGTGTCTTGTGGTAGAGCGTCCGCAACAGGGAATCCTTGAAGCCGTTCCACAGCGTGTCGCTGGTTCCCATGGAGTCCGCAAACGTGTGCAGCGTCAGCATGGTCAGGGTGTCGGTGTCCTGAACCTCGTCCGCCACCTGCCGGATTACGGCCGGGTCCTCGAGGTCCCGGCGCTGGGAGACCTTGACGAGTTCCAGGTGGAGCTCGATGAGCTTGCGCAGGACGTGGGTGGTGGTGCCATCGAGCTGCAGGCGACGCGAGGCACGGACGGCGAGCTCTCCGCCGACCAGTTCGTGGGGCCGCCCGGGAATCGCCTTGCCGGCATCGTGGAGCAGCAGGGCGAGGTACAGAACCTCGGGGCGCTCCACCTGCTGGAACAGTGGCGCGTAATTTTCGTAGGGCGCCTCGGTCGCGCCGGCGACGCGATCCAGCTTGGACAGGGCGACCAGCGTGTGTTCGTCCACCGCGTACTGGTGGTAAAACTCGTGCTGCACGAGATTGGTCAAACGACCGAATTCCGGGATGAGCCGTCCGAGGAATCCGACCTCATGCATCGCCCGGAGCGTCGGCGCGACGTTGCCGCGCTGGGCGAGGATCTCCAGGAAGGTCGCGTGCACGCCGGCGTCCCGGGTGAACGCGCCGTCCACACGCCCCTCCTGAATCAGCAACCGCAGCATTTGGACGAGGTCCGGATGCAGCGTAAGTCCGCGGCGCTGGGCGTAGAGGAATGCGCGGATCAGGCGGTTGGGATCCTCACGGAAAATAGTGCGGGAGGGGGCGGTGAGCTGCTGTCCGACAATCCGGAATCCGTCCACCTCCTGGGTTGGCGGGGGCGTGGCGCGGCGTCCGAGCAGCGCGCGAAGTCCCCGGACGGGAGTGGGCACGAGCGCCAGCCGCTGCTCCAGCAGACGGGTGATGAGGTAGATGTTGCGGGCGTGGGTGTAGTAGTCCCGCATGAAGTGCTCCACCCGGAGCCGGGGAGAGCGTTCGGCGTAGCCGAGTCCGGTGGCGACACCGGGTTTGACGGCGGCGGTCAGGACATCCGTGGCGGAGCCCGACGAATAGTGGAGTTCATTGCGGGTCCGTAGCAGGAAATCGTAGGCGGCCTCCAGCGTCTTTCGGTCCCGCGATGCCAGGTATCCCTCCGCTTGGAGTTCAGGGAGGGTCCGGTAGCCCAGTTTCACCGACGCCATCCACAACAGGTTCTGGTAATCGCGGAGTCCGCCGCAGCCGTTCTTGACGTGCGGTTCCTGCATGGCAGCGGAGTTCCCGTGCCGGTCCCGACGCCGGGTCTGGTCCTCCAGGCGTTGTCCGATGTATTCGTCCTCGTGATTGGCAATGCATCGCGTTGCAAATGCCTTCTGAAAGGCCTTGAAGAGCGGTTCGTCCCCGGTGACGAGGCGCGCCTCCATCAGGGCGGTCTTGGACTGCATGTCCTGATTCGCCACTTTGACGCAATCGTCCACGGTCCGGAGGGAGTGCCCGACCTTCAGGCCCACGTCCCACAGGGTGTAGAGCAGTCCGCTGGTCCACTCCCCGAGCGTCGTTTCCGCATCGCGACGGCCGTCGTGGAGAAACATCAGGTCGATGTCACTGTACGGATTGAGCTCCGCCCGCCCATACCCGCCGTAGGCCACCAGCGCCAGACGCGGTGGCCGGCCCTTGGAGGGAAACGCTTCGCGGACCGAGTCGAACAGGTGCTGGATCAGGATATCCATCATGGCCGCGCGGGCCCGGCAAACCTCGACACCCCCGGCCTCGGAACGGTGAAGAATGCGCAGCCTCGCGGTTTCCTCCTTGAGGAAGGCCCGGTACCGGGAGAGTTCCTCGGCCGGCTTCCGTCCGGGAGGCAGCCGGAGGCGTCGGTTGGCGTTGGCGTGGATCTTGGCGAGCAGGGCGTTCACTCGTGGGCGAGAACCTGCGGGAGCACCGGCCGGGGCAAAGTCCAAAGTGATGGTTCCGAAGGGATGCCTGCGTTGTCCGGAACCACTCACCGTGGATAAATCGGACCAGGGGTGGTCCGGAAAACGGGTGGGAGGCGCCGGAATTCGCCGGGACAGTAAGGTTGGCATCAACCCTGCATCCTTCGGCTCTCGTGGAAAGAGCACTGACAACCGTTCTACGGGAGGCGGTGCTACCTACCGCCCGGGTCATCATGGCCGGGGCAACTCTCCCTCCTTCCACCCCGAACGCGGCTGGCGAACAGGCTTGCCGTGACTTCTACTGACACTACTGGCCCGGCGGCCCCTCTTCCCACGGGCCGCCGGGTTTTCTTTTTCCCTCAAGCAGTATCCGGATGCCGCGGGTAAGGATCCCCAGCGAATGAGGTTATTACTTCGTGGACGGTGCGGGCGCCGCAGGAGTCTCCGGTCGTCGGGCGAAGGCGGCCAATCCGCCGGCCACCAGAAGTCCGTTGAGGATCAGCAGTTCGAATCCGAACCGATACCCTCGCAGCCATTGCGGAGCGCGGGCGGCGAGCAGACTGCAAAGGATCGGTACGGCGAGGCACACGAGGGGAACCGCCGGTCCGCCCACGCGGATCCGGGTGAAGAGGCCGAGGGCGAACAAGCCCAACAGGGGCCCGTAGGTGTATCCCGCCATGTTGAGGACCAGCTCGATGACCGCGCCTTGGTTGAGGGCCCGGAAGAGCAGGATGGCCGCGAGCAGGATGACCGCGAAGACGAAGTGGGCTCCGTGTCGCCAGCGCGTTTGCGCGGCGGGTGTCAGATCGGTGCGGCGTTCGAATCCGAGGAAGTCGATGCAGAAACTGGTGGTCAGCGTGGTTAGGACGGAGTCCGCGCTGTTGAACGTGGCGGCCGTCAATCCCAGCACGAAGACGAGTGCGGCCGCACCCCCGAGGTGTCGCAGCGCGAGTTGGGGAAAGAGTTGGTCGGTCGCCGCTGGCACCGGCAGGCCCTGGGCAGTCGTGTATTCATAGAGCAGAACCCCGAGCGCGAAAAAGCAGGCGTTCACCAACACCAGGATGACCCCGAAGCTGTAGAGGTTTCGCTGCGACTCGCCCAGCGTCCGGCAGCTCAGAGTCTTCTGCATGTTGTTTTGGTCGAGTCCGGTCATCACCACGGCAATCGCGGCGCCGCTCAGGAGTTGTTTCCAAAAATAATTGGGAGCCCTCCAGTCCCAGAAAAACACCTGCGACAACGGACTGCCGGTGATGCGGTCCACCACGCCCGCCGGACCCAGCCCCAGCGCACGCGCCACGAGAACGACCGACAGCACCACTCCGAGGACCAGAAATGCGCTCTGCAGGGAATCGGTCCAGACCAGCGTCTTGATGCCGCCGCGCCAGGTGTAGGCGAGGATCAGGGCGAGGATGCCCGTGACCGAAGCCCAGAAGGGAACGTTCAGCGGGTCGAAGACAAAGGCCTGGAAGACTCCTGCTGCGAGATAAAGCCGGGCCGCGGAGCCCAGCACCCGCGACAGCAGGAAGAATCCGGCGCCGGTCAGCTCCGATTCCCGTCCGAACCTCGTTCCGAGGTAGCTGTAAATGCTGGTGAGCTGGAGCCGGTAGTACAGCGGGAGAAGAATTCGGGCGATGATCAGGTAGCCGAGGACATATCCGAAGACGACCTGGAGATACCCGCACCGCTGGGTGCCAACCTGCCCCGGCACGGAAATGAAGGTCACTCCCGAGAGGGAATCACCGATGAGTCCGAAGGCGACGACGTACCAGGGAGATTGGCGGTTTCCGAGAAAGTAACCGGCCTGGTCGGCGCGATGTCCCGTCCACCACGCGATGCCGAGCAGGATCGCGAAGTAGAGCGCCACGCAGCCGAGGATGGCCCAGGGATTCACCGGCGGGGATCGTCGTGGAAAGCGTCCTTCGGGCGCCACCGGAATCGCCGGGCGCTACACCACGCCGGCGACAGCGGGCAACTCCGGAAGTCCCCGAGCAAGCTGCTCGCAGGCGGTGTCCAGCACCCGCTGGCAATCCGCTGACGGCAGGCGCCGGGACTGCTCCACCGCCGTCACGAGACGCCCGAGGGTCTGGGTGCCGAAATGGGCGAGGCCCTGTCGAAGGGGCAGGTTGTACACCGCGAGGACGACCCCGTAGACGACAGGGTGCCAGCCGCGGGCGCGTCCCTCCTCAATGGCCGCCAGGTACCGCTGGATCACGCGCTCATGTCGGAGTGAGCGTAGCTTTCCCAGTTGGCGTCGCCCCACGCGAAAGCTGGCGCCTGCGAAGTCGCTCCGGCCGACCTCACGACCCCACTCGCCATCCAGTTCCACCAGTTCCCGCGCCTTGCCTTCGCGGGCCAGCTGCCAGGCGCGCAGGACCACCGGCCACTCGCGCGCGCGGAGCACTTCATTCGCGTGATGCGTGACAAAACGATCCAGCGATTCCACGGAGGTCACCGCCGCCAGGGTGCTGGGCCAGGCGGCGGGCGCCTCCAGCTCGGGGGCCGCCAGCTGCTCCGCGAGGCCGCGGACGTCACCGGAGCTCATGGTCCCGGTCGCGGGCCGTGATTCCGGGTAGGTGGGGTTCCCTGTCACGCCCCAACGGTACTGGCAGGACCTGCCGAGGCCAGTCGGATCTCGTACGCCTCCAAGTCGTCAACGCGTGGTCCCCATTGCCGGACCGCCGGGTTCCCGCCACTGTCACCTCCGTGAATCCGTTGTCCCACCTCTCCCCCTCGGGCGAGGCGCGCATGGTCGATGTCTCGCACAAGCCCGCCCTGTTTCGGGAGGCTGTGGCGTCCGGCGAGATCCGTCTTCGAACGGAAACGCTCGATCTGGTCGAGACCGATCAGGTGTCCAAGGGCAATGTGCTCGCGACAGCCCGACTCGCGGGAATTCAGGCCGCCAAGCGGACCGGGGAACTCATCCCGCTGTGCCATCCGCTGCCGATCACGCATTGCGCTGTGGATTTTGAGATACCTCCCTCGCGGGACCGGATCTGCATCACGGCGTCCGCGCGGCTGACGGCCGGAACCGGGGTGGAGATGGAGGCCCTGACGGCGGTCTCTGTGGCTGCCCTCACCATCTATGACATGTGCAAGGCGGTGGATCCTAGGATGGTCATTGGAGACATCCGCCTCGTGAGAAAGACCAAGTCCGCGTTGCCACCGCCGGCCAGTCCGGAAGCCTGAGGAGAATCGGGACATGGGGGCGATTCTCACGTGGGCGGGCATCCTGGTGGTGATTGGAATTGTCTCGATCTGGTGGTCGCGTCGGACAACGGAGGATCACGAGATGGATTCCTCCCAGTGGATCGATACCGATTTCTCCGACCATCAGGGGCATGCCCATGGGGATTATTCCCCGGATGGCGACACCGGCGGGGATTCATCCTCGGACGGGGCGGATTCTGGTGGGAGCGGTGGGGATTGAATTCATTCCGGAGCCGGAATGCGGTGGATTCCTCATTCACCTTTGTCCCCGGCTTCCGCACTCTTCGTCCCGGCGGCGATATGATCACTTTTCTCCATGGCAAACTCGTCGAAGCCCAGCCGGGCCAGGCGACCCTCGATGTCCACGGTGTGGGCTACGAGGTCCTGATTCCGCTGTCCTCCTTCGAACGGCTGCCACCGATCGGCAGCGACGTCCGGATGCTGACCCACTTGGCGATCCGTGAGGATGCCCACCAGCTTTACGGATTTCTCACGGCGGCAGAGCGGGATTTGTTCCGGCTGCTCATCCATACCGTATCGGGGATCGGGCCCAAGCTTGCGCTGAACGTCCTCAGCGGAATGAGCGTTGCCGGATTCAGCCGCGCGGTGGCGTCCGCGGACGTCAAGTCGCTCGCCGGAATTTCGGGTGTCGGCAAAAAGACCGCGGAGCGGATCGTGATGGAATTGAAGGACAAACTGGGGGGGCTGGGTGGAGTCGTTGCCGCCACTCCGGGGCAGCCGGGGGTTCCCGTGCTTCCGGCCGGGGAGGCCCGGCTTCAGGATGCCGTGGCCGCGCTGGTGTCCCTCGGGTTCAAGCAGGGGGACGCCCTCACCGCCGCCCGGTCTGCGATCGCGGTGCTCGGCCCCGACGCTCCGGTGGAACAGATTATCCGGTCCTGTCTCCGTCGACCCGCGTGACCATGGCCGCGACTTCGGATCCCGTTCGTCCTCGCGCCGCTGTCCGCGGCTCGAACGTTCCGTTGCCGCCGACACTGGGCGGTCGGTTTGCCGCGCGACTGGCGTGGGTGGTGGCCTCCTCCGTCAGTGCCACCCTGCGCTGGGAATTCGACGATCGAAGCGGTCTGTTTGGACCGGGCAGCCGTCAGCAGGCGATCTTCGCCATCTGGCATAATCGTCAATTGCTCGCGCCCGGGCTATACCGTCGGTTTTTCCGAAATGACCGGGCAACGCGCCGTCTGGCGGCCCTGGCCAGCGCCAGCCGGGATGGCGCGATCGCCGCACGCATCCTGGAATTGTTCGGGGCACATGCGGTCCGCGGCTCCTCCAGCCGTCGCGGAGCCCTCGCCATGGGGGAGATGATCGATCTGGCGCGCGCCGGATACGACATTGCCGTGACCCCGGATGGCCCGCGCGGCCCGCGGTATCGGGTGCAGCCCGGAACCATTGTGCTGGCCCAGTACACCGGCCTGCCCATTGTCCCGCTGACCCTCACCCTGAGCCGCAAGAAAGTCCTGCCCAGCTGGGACGGATTTCAGATTCCCCTTCCGTTTGGACGCTGCGACGTGACGACCTCGGAGGCCTTGCGGGTACCCCGCACCCTGGAGGATTCGGAGCGTGCCGAGTGGGTGGCCGAGCTGGAGCGCCGGATGAATGCAATCACCCGCGACTGATCGCCCTTCTTGACGCGATGCCCTCCCCCCGTACTTTGGCGCGAACTTGAAAACGGACCCCGAGGCTGACGTGGCGGATCCTCCGCCGACCGACACCCCCGAATTCACGGATTTGAAACGGTTTCGTCCGGCGGGGCTCGGACCCTGGAAGGATGTGCCGGATGCCGACTGGAATGACTGGCGCTGGCAGCTCAAGAACCGGATCACCGAGGTCACGCGACTGCAGGAGCTCATGCCGGGACTCAGCGCTGAGGAACGCGCCGGGGTGTTGCTGGCGGGACAGTCCAAGCTCGCCCTGGCCATCACGCCGTACTTTTTCAACCTGATCGATCCGGAGGATCCGGAGTGCCCCGTCCGGCGCCAGGTGATCCCCCGGATCGAGGAGACCCGCACCGCCCCATGGGAGATGAGCGACCCGGTGGGGGAGGATTCCCATTCCCCGGTCCCGGGATTGGTTCACCGATATCCGGATCGGGTCCTGATGCTGGTGACGGATCGCTGTGCCGCGTATTGCCGGTATTGCACCCGGTCGCGGCTGGTCAGCAACGCCAGCGGCTACGATTTTCATCCGGACTTCGAGCGGCAGATCGCCTATGTGGCGGCGCACCCGGAGATCCGGGACGTCCTGCTGAGTGGCGGCGACCCGCTGCTGCTGAGTGATGATAAGCTGGATCATCTACTGGGGCGTCTTCGGGAGATCCCGCACCTGGAGTTTGTCCGGATCGGTTCGCGCATTCCGGTGTTCCTGCCGCAGCGCATCACGCCGGAGTTGTGTGCCCGCCTTCGCCGGCATCACCCACTGTTCATCAGCATCCATACCAATCATCCCCGCGAGTTGACCACCGAGGTTCGGGAAGCCCTGGGGCGGCTCGCGGATGCGGGAATCCCATTGGGCAACCAGTCGGTGCTGCTCCGACGGGTCAATGATTCCGTCCCGGTGATGCGGGCCTTGGTCCAGAAGCTCCTCCTTTGTCGGGTGCGCCCGTACTACCTGTACCAGTGCGACCTGATCCAGGGTTCCGCCCATCTCCGGGCCAGCGTTCGGGAGGGTTTGAAGATCATGGAAGGTTTGCGCGGCCACACCACCGGCTATGCGGTTCCCCAATACGTGATCGATGCCCCGGGCGGGGGCGGGAAGGTGCCAGTGAACCCGGAGTATGTGCTCAGCCGGAATCACGACCGCGTGGTGATTCGCAATTACGAGGGGCATGTCTTCGAGTATCCCGAGGCGTCGGATGGAACGCCCCTCATGCTCGGCTCAGGGGCGGGACGACCCACATTGGGCTTCGTGGAACCCCTGCCGTCGCCGGCCTCGCGCCAGTCCCGGTATTATCCCAAGTTCGCCTAAATTCCAGGGTAGGAACGGCGTGGTGTCGTCCGTAAATCGGTCCTGGGTGGCGTGGCTGCGAATCAATCGAGGCGGTTCTCGATCCGAGGCACGGGAGTGAAATGGAAGGGACGGCGCGGTTCCTTTCCGTCATAGTTCCCCGGCCGGACGCGTCCGCCTCCCATGCCGACACTGCACCTCTACCTCCTGCGCCAGACGCTGGCCACCTGTCTCCTGACGGTGGCGACGTTCACGCTGGTGTTGTTGCTGGGAAATGTGCTCAAGGATGTCTTTGACCTGATCGCGGTCGGGGCCCTGACGGTGGGGTCGGCGGCGCAGGCAATCGGTCTTCTCCTCCCCTTCGCGCTCTCCTTTGCGTTGCCCATCGGAATGTTGACGGCGTCGCTGCTGGTGTTTAGCCGGCTGAGTGTGGACCAGGAACTGACCGCGATTCGCGCCGGCGGCATCAGCCTGCTGGCGGCGATTAGTCCGGTGCTGATCCTGGCCGCGGTGCTGACGGGCGTGAGCGCGACCCTCAACATGGTCGTCGCTCCCCGGTGTCGGGTCGCCTTCAACGAACTTCGGGACACGCTTGCCCGGCGGAATCCGACGGCGTTCATCGGGGAAGGGCGTTATGTCAACGCTGGCCCATATACGATTTACGCCCAAGAGGTGAAGGGCAACCTCCTGAAGGATGTTCTTATTTACAGCACCACCAACCTCGTCGTGGATGGGGTCACAAACCGCGTCCGGGACCTCGATGTTTGGGCACCAACCGCGGAGTTGGTTATTGGTGCGAATGGATTTCCGGAGAGCCTTCTTCTCCATAATGTCCAAGGACTAAAATTGACCGGAAATGGGTGGCAGCCTGGTTTCTTGGAGGAGCATTTGGTTGCGATCCCGGGGTTCAAACCCTCGGACCGCCGCAAGCCCAAGCTGAGCCTGATGACCTATCCGCAGTTGCGGGAGGAGTTGGAGGAGCGACGCCGGGACGGTGCGCCGGTGGGTCCGGTACTGGTGCACCTTCACAAGCAAATCGCTTTTGCGTTTGCGTGCATCGCCTTTCCGCTGGTGGGCATACCGCTCGGGATTCGTGTGCATCGGCGCGAGACCAACATCGGCGTGGCCATCGCGCTCGTGCTGCTCGCGTTGTATTACAGCTTCGTGATCCTCGGACACGCGTTTGAAACGCGGGCGGAGTATCATCCGCACCTGCTGTTCTGGATTCCCAACATCGGATTCCAGGGCATCGGCATGTTCCTGCTCTGGCGCGCCAATCGCGGATGACGCTTCGTTCCCCCCGGGGGTGGGGACAGGCTTAGAAATTCCACTGCACCTGGAACTCGACGCGATCGGCGTTCTCCACGGTGGCGTACGGAGCGATCGCCGTGTTCGTCCGCTTGAACGTATAGGTGTACTGCACGCTGAACTCCACTTCCGGCCAGGGCGCATACTCGAACCCGAGATCCACTTCGTTCACGTCCTCGTATGGGGAGTTGGTGCCGAACTTCCGACCGCCCTTGTAGAAGTTCCAGCGCGCATAGGGCAGCAGTTCGCCATGGCCCGGAAGGATCCGGTAGTCGATCTGGATGTGGCCGCCCCACAGGGAGTCCGGCGTGATGGCGGCAAAGTTGGGGGTGAGGGCCGGGCCGTTGCCGACGTTCCATTCGGTCTCAACACCGAAGGGTTGCGGATACCAGATCGCCGAGAAGGCGACCCGTCGGTCGGTCACGCCGTCGGGATTGAACGTCGGCGTCACGCGGGTGCCGCTTCGATTGGTGACCGTCGCCACGGTGGGCACGAACTGGCCCATGTAGCCCTGAACTCCGAGTTCCAGGAACTGTCCGCTCGGGAGTTTGAAGGGATAATCCACGCGGCTCAGCCAGTAGGGAGTGCCGTTGAGGTCCGGTCGGTTGGGGCCCTGTCCGTTGTAGGCGCCGAAGGCCACGACGCCGTAGTCTCCGGATCCGCGGAGGCCGGACGAAACGAGTTCCTTGAAGCGTTTCCGGGCCTCCTCCGGTGCCCACAGGAAAAAGGCGCCCAGGTCGCGCTCGCCCTCGGCCGCCGAGTTGATGGCGTCCGGACGCTCCATCGGGGCCCGGTTCTGGCTGCTCTGCATGTTTACCCAGCCGTAGGGGATTTTGGATTGCCCGAAGCGAAACCGGTAGTCGTGGGAATCCACCGGGAACACGTCCGCGTAGAGGTCCCGGTTTTGGACACCGAACTGCCCGTTGCCGCCGACCGATCCGGAAAAGTCCACCTGGGCGTACACGAACAGGTGCTTGGATACGTCGCCGCTCATCCGGATGCGGCCGCGCCGAAGGAGGAAGAGTTGCTGGGGATTGACGGTGGGATCGTTGGGAACGTTGAGGTTGGACGCCTCGGGATCCAGCAGGGCCGTCACACGGAACTGGGCGTAGCCGCCGAAATTGAATTTCTCATACCACTTCTGCTTTTCCTTGTCGGTGGTGGACTTGACGACCGTGATGGGAGGCAGGTTGGTGCCTCCGGTCACGGGAAGCGGCCCGGTGGTCGCCACGCCAGCAGCCGGGGCTGCGGCCGGGGCGCCCGGCACCGCGGCGGGGGCTTCTCCCTTGGTCTCCGGCTTGGCTTCGGGTGCCGGGGTCGTGGGCACCGCGGGCTTTGGGGCGAGGCTGGATACCGTTGGCAGTTCGGGACCCGGGGGCTTGTTCAGCTCGGGGTGCGTGGCGAGCTCCATCAGGAGTTGATACTCCTCCGGAGTGATGGATCCGCGATCCCGCAGGATTTTGAACAACTGCAGCATGGCGGCGTCCGCGGCCGAAGCAGGGGAGGGGATTGCGGCCAGCAGCATCCAACCCAGCACCAGGATCCAGAGGATCCGGAGCCCACGCCGCCTCCCGGGACCCGTCCTTGGGACAATCGTCACCCGATTGTGACCTGAATAGGCCGTAAAATGAGTTTTGTTCCCGAATTGAAACATGATTTCGGTGTCATCGTGCCAAACTGGCGCGGGGAGCTGCGTCACCCTCCGGATACGGGAACGGGTGGTCAAGGCGATTGGTGCAGCACCCAGAAGGGGCAAGCCGGACTTCCGAGGCCCGGAAGGGGACCCTATCGAGGATGAATTCCGGGGACGGGGGAATGCCGCAGTCTTCGATTCAGGGCATAGAGCAGAATCGTGATCGGCGGCAAGGCCAGCGAGGGCCACACCGCCCTCAATTGACCGGCCGTCCCTTGAACCGGCAGGACGCCGCTGGTCTCCAAATGATCTGATCCGGCCCGGACCCGAAGGTTCAGGGTCCAATTGCCCGCCGCAGGAAGCCGGATCCGAACTCCCGGGAGGATCCGGCTTCCGGGCCAGTCGAAACGGGCTCGTACGGAATCCGCCGCCGGAACCCCCGGCCCCCGGAAGGCGGGAGGGAGTTGTTCCTGCGGTCCGCAGAAGACGTCCATCGCCCGGGGTTTCGAACCTGGCGGGGGAATGAACTGCAGTTCGATATCGGCGTCGGGCAGGGGAGTTCCGGTATCCCGACGCTGGACGCTCACCGCGATATCCGCGGGGGCCGCACTCGACAGGGTGGGTGCGGAGAATACGGAAACGATCAGCGGACCTTCCTCCGTGCGAATCCGGAGGACCGCAGGATCGGCCCGTATGGAAAAGGCCAGCCAGGGCAGGAGCGCAAAGGCGAGAAAGTTCGATCTCCAGGCCACGCCGGGCCCCGCCTTCGAAACAGGAGGAATGGCGTTCATCGGTTCAGGGGGATGTCGGCGATTCCCCGAAGTGCCATGGGTTGAAGAAGGCTCCAGAATCCGAGCCCGTAGAGCATGACCGTCAGCAGTGCCCAGGGGAGCACGGTGCGGATGGCTCCCCGCGGAGAACGGGTCTCCTCGGAGGCGATGCTCCATCCGGAGTGGAGACTCAGTAGCAGGCCCAGCCCCAGGAGGAGGGTCTGTGCCGAGAGCAGGGTCTCCGGCGAAATGCCGAACGACGGCATTGCGGTGATGGCCGCCCCCGCGTTGACACGCAGGAACCGCAGTAGCGCGGGGCCGAGCGCCGCGCCGGCGGTGAGGAAATGGAAGAGCAGGTGGGCGCCCCAAAGCCCCGCCCCGAGGGGAACCATCGCAAAGGAGAGACGGTGCGCCAGGGACGAGACCGAACCGTCGGGGTGGCCCCAGCGGTGTCCCACGAAGGCCACCGCACGGAGCAGCAGGACGGGCACGACCCCGACCCATCCCAAGATCGACAGCAGTCCCGCCCAGGTCCGGACGGATGGATTCCAGGATGACGTGAATGACGCGATGGTGTCGGCCATCGGCAGGGTCATCACCGCAGTCGTGGTCAGGGACGACGCGACGACCATCAGGGCCAGCCAGGCGAGGTCGGATCGCTGGGAGAGCCGTCCGATGGAGGAACGGACCGGATCCCGGCGCAGGGTGGCGGCCGGGGGATTCGCAAGGATCCCGAGGTTGTCGTGCGGACATGCGCGCACGCAATCGAGGCACATCGTGCAGTCCAGATTCCCCACCTTGCGCGGCAGGTGCAGGTCCAATTCGCAGCCGCGATGGGTCTCATTTCCGCGGAGGCAGTCGTGAGTCCGACACCGGACACAGGCGTCCGGTTCCCTCACGGTCACCTCAAGGGGTGAAACGAGGGAGTTGAGAAAATTGAACTGTCCGATCGGACAAACGTATTTGCAGAAACTGGCGCCGCGGAAGAGGGAGTCCACAAGGGTGGCCGTGATGAAATAGGCGAGCACCAGTCCCGCCGTGGCTTCGGGCCGGTTCCAAAGTTCGAACCCTTCGTAGGCGGCGAAGAACGACGCGAGGAGTGCGCCCGCGAGCCACTTGGAGCGGAGGGCTTCGGGCCAGTCCCGCAGGCGCAGCCCCAGGCGGCGGACGAGTTCGCGCGGGAGGAGGAACGGGCACGCGTAGCAGAAGGCATTGCCGGCGGCGAGGAGCGCGATCACGGCGAGAGCGCGACCGAAGGTCCAAGGAAGGATGCCGGCGAGATTGGCGGAAGCGGATCGGGGTCCCGTGAAGCCATCGAGAATCACCGCGGCCGCGAGCAGGAACATCAGACCTTGAAGGGTCCGCCGGAACGCGAGGGATCGGATCCAGTTCCCGAGCAGCGGCAGGCGTAGCAGATCCCACGAGCCTGTGGGAACACGGGAATTCGATCGGGCCGCGGACGATTGCGCCGGGTCGGAAGGACGTGCGGGGCGGACCAATCCGCTCCGGGGCGAAAGGTACTGAACGGCCACCACGACCGCGGGCACCAGGAAGGCGATGGAGCCGGGCACCCACATGATCACGCCGGCCGACGCCTGGTCGCCGAGAGCGGTGGTTCCGAAGAGACGCGGCGCCGCGGCGTAGGTCGGGTAAATCACGTGCTCGGTGAACGCCAGGATGGCACACAGCGCGGAATTCACGGCGTCCGCCGCCAGCAGGTAGAGCGGGATGGTCCAGGGCGGCCAGACGGAATGCGACGGATAGGGACGGATCACCGGCCACCAAAACAGGATGGCACCGAGGAAGAAGGTGGCGTGTTCCACTTCGTGCCAGGCCGGCGAACGGAGTGCGGTCTCAAAAGCCGCCGGGATGTGCCACAGACAGAGTCCGGCGACGAGTGCGAGCCATCCGACGATGGGGTGGGTAAGGCGGGAACCGATGCGACGCAGGAGTGGCCAGTTGAGGAAGGGGCCGAGGCCGTCGTGGGCGAATCCGCGTGGCAAACCGCGGAGGATCGGGAGCATCGGGGATCCCAGCAGCAGCAGCGGGGCGGCCACGGACATCAGCAACAGATGTTGGACCATGTGAGCCGACAGCAGGAATTCCGACAGGGCATCTACGGGGGAGCCGATGGCCAGGATCAGGGCGCCGAGTCCGCCGAGGAAGGCCCCGGCACGCCAGACCGGAAAGCGATCGGGCTGCAGATGACGAAGCACCCGCCATCCCCGCAAATAGACGACGGCGGAGACGGCCAGCGTCAGCGCGGGCCAGAACCCGAGCGACCAGGATCCGAGAACCGCCTGGGTGAGGGAGGACATGCCCGTGCGGCTGGCAGTCTGCGGGGCCGCGCCCCGGGGAGTCCAGTGCGGTCATGGAGGGGGTATCGTCGGAGCGGCCGTTTTGGAACGACGCGTTGTTCGGGAAGGAGAGTGGAGTTCCTCGATGCGCGTCCCGGCGAGACGAAAAGCGGTAGAGGACTACCGCAGTCCATGACGCTTCGCGAGAAGTTGGGGCGCGGAAGACCGCCAGGGTTTGGAGTGCGCCCGTCCTCTGGCGCTTTGGAACGACGCGTTGTCCGCGGGTGAGGGGAGGAGTTCCTCGGTGCGCGTCCCGGCGGGAGGGAGGGCGGTAGGGGACTACCGCAGTCCACGACGCTTCGCGAGAAGTTGGGGCGTGGAAGACCGCCAGGGTTTGGAGTGCGCCCGTCCTCTGGCGCTTTGGAACGACGCGTTGTCCGCGGGTGAGGTGTGGAGTTTCTCGATGCGCGTCCCGGCGGGATGGAAAGCGGTAGGGGGCTACCGCAGTCCATGACGCTTCGCGAGGAGTTGGGGCGTAAGGCGACCGCCAGGGTTTGGAGTGCGCCCGTCCTCTGGCGCTTTGGAACGACGCGTTGTCCGCGGGTGAGGGGTGGAGTTTCTCGATGCGCGTCCCGGCGGGATGGAAAGCGGTAGGGGACTACCGCAGTCCATGAGCTCATGGGGATTTACCATTCAGGCGATGGATGGAAGTCGTCAGAGATCCGGAGTTTGTCTGATCGAAACCGATAGATCGTCCTGATCTGGGAAGGCGAGGCGGTCCTCTCGAACCACCCGGCCGAGCACCACGGATACTGGTTCGCGACGGTCACCAGGCCATGTTTCACCGGGTTCTGGTGAGTGTAGTTCAGTCGAACGAGAAGTGATTTTGGGAAGGTCAACCGGGTTTCCCAAAAGTTAAACCAGACCTGGCGTGTAGGAGTGCCATCCTGTCGGTTAATCCAGGCTGAGGTCCTCACATGAAGCGTCTTGAGCATTTCACCCAATGTTTCGGCGTTGGGAGAATCTGAAGGAGAATGAGCGACGAAATGATAGTGGTTGGAGAAAACCGCCCACGCCTCAAAGCGCCATCCGTAGTCCCGGCCAACAGTGAGTAATCCGCGATGCAGAACGCGAAGACGATTGGCGCCCCGGAAATGATGCGCCTTGAGATAGGTGCTGCTCGTGACAAAAAACGTTCCCCCGACTGCGAGTTGGTGAACGGGAGCATGGGGCCATGGAGATATTGGGTTGGGCATCGCGGCAGATTATTCGGAGCTTGGGGTGCTGCCATCGCTGAAAAGCGGTAGGGGGCTACCGCAGTCCATGACGCTTCGCGAGGAGTTGGGGCGTAAGGCGACCGCCAGGGTTTGGAGTGCGCCCGTCCTCTGGCGCTTTGAAATGACGCGTCGTCCGCGGATGAGGCGTGGCATTCCCTAACACGCGTCCCGCCGAGCACCGAAAGCGGTAGAGGACTACCGCACTCCAAGTTAAGCCATAACGCCTCGGACGATGTTTCCGGCGATGCCGGTAAGGCGGGCGTCGAGACCCTGGTATTTGACCGTGAGTTGACGGTGATCCACGCCCATGAGCGCGAGCATCGTTGCATGCAGATCGTGGACGCTGACCACGTCGTCCACGCTCCGGTAGCCCAATTCGTCCGTCGCCCCGAAGCTGGTTCCGCCGCGGCTGCCTCCGCCGGCCATAAATACGGAGAAGGCGAGGATGTGGTGGTCGCGTCCGGAGCCCTGTCCCATGGGGGTCCGCCCAAACTCCCCACCCCAAAGAATGAGCGTGTCGTCGAGCAGGCCGCGCTGCTTGAGGTCGCGGATCAGCGCGGCGCTGGCGCGGTCCACGTCCGCGGCGGCGCTGGGCATGGCCTTTTCAATATCGCCATGGTGATCCCAGGCGCGGTGATACAATTGGATCATCCGCACCCCGCGTTCCGCGAGGCGGCGGGCAAGCAGGCAGTTGGAGGCGAAGCTTCCGTCCCCCGGCTCCTTCACTCCGTAGAGGTCCAGCATGGCCCGGGGCTCGCGGCTGAAGTCGGTGAGTTCGGGAACGGACGCCTGCATCCGAAACGCCATTTCATACTGCGCGATCCGCGTCTGGATCTCCGGGTCCACCCGGTCCTCGGCGAGGATTCCATTGAGCTGGTTGATCTCCGCGATGACCTCCTGCTGGGTTGTCCGGCTGACCCCGCGGGGATTTCCCACGTAATGGACCGCGTCGCCGCGGGACTGGAACTGGATTCCCTGGAACCGGCTGGGAAGGAATCCTGCGGACCATTGACGCGCCGAGACCGGTTGGAGCCCATACTTACCGGCAGAGGTCAGGACGATGAATCCGGGCAGATTCTCCGTCTCGGCGCCCAGACCGTAGAGCAGCCATGAACCCATGCTGGGACGTCCCTTGATGATCGAGCCCGTGTTCATGAACGAATGGGCGGGATCGTGGTTGATCTGCTCGGTCTGCATCGAGCGGATGATGCACAGGTCGTCCGCGACCTCCTGGAGATGTGGGAACAGGTCGGAGATTTCGAGTCCCGCCCGGCCGCACCGGCTGAAGTGGCAGAAGGCGCCGCGCGCCTTGAGCTCCTTGTTCTGGAGTTGCGCGAGTTGTTGTCCGCGCGTGAAGGACTCGGGAAACGGCTGGTCATGCAGCTCCTTCAGACGGGGCTTCCAGTCAAACGTCTCCAGATGCGAGGGGCCGCCGGCCATGCACAGATGGATGATCCGGCGGGCGCGAACCGGGAAATGGGGCGACGCGAGGGCGCCGTTCCATCCGGGAGTTCCCGGTGAACCGGCCCTGGCCCGCTCGAGCAGGGAGGCGAGGGCCATGCCACCCAGTCCATAGGCGGACTGGTGGAGGAAGGTGCGGCGATCGAGGGGTTGCATGGACGGACGAGGTTGCGTCAATACCGGGTGACGGTTTCCTGGAGGTTCAGGATCACCCGGGCGAGTTCGGTCCAGGCGGCCAGTTCAGGCTCGTCGGCACCAGTTGGGACCGGATGGGTCCCGATATGCAGGAATCGCGAAGCGGCGGCCGGATCGCGCCTGCATTCTGTGCGTTGGTTGGAAAGGAAGCGATGGAGGGATTCCAGCTCGGAAGCCTTCGGCGGCCGGGCGAGCGCGAGTTCAAAGGCGTGCCGGATCCGGGCGGAATCCTCGCGGGGTTCCGACCGCAGCAGGCGTTCCGCCAGTCCGCGCGACGCTTCGACAAAGGCCGGGTCGTTCAGGAGCGTCAGCGCCTGCTGAGGCGTGTTGGACACCGGGCGGCTGGCCGTGCATTCCTCCCGCGACGGCGCATCGAAGTTGGCCAGCATCGGATTGAGAAACGTACGCTGCCAGTGCGCGTACACACCACGCCGGAACTGCTGGTCGCCGGGACTCGGTAGGTAGTCGCGGTCGGGGAACTGGAGGTTCGCGTAGTATCCCGGGGGCTGGTAGGGGAAGACGGGCGGGCCTCCCAACTCGGGATTCAGCAGTCCGGAAATGAAGAGTGCGTTGTCCCGGACAAACTCCGCCTCCAGGCGCCGGGGATTCTGGGAGGCCAGCCACCGGTTGGAGGGATCGGTCTCGCGGGTTTCCGGACGCAGGTTCGACTGCTGCCGATAGGTGTCGGAGAGGACGATCCGTCGCACCATGTGTTTCACGTCCCATCCGCTGTCGCGAAACTCGGACGCCAGCCAGTCCAGCAGCTCCGGGTGGGTCGGCCATTCGCCCTGGGCTCCGAGGTCCTCGACCTGCGCGGAGAGACCGGTGCCGAAGAACTGCCTCCAGAGCCGGTTGACGAAGACGCGCGCAGTGAGGGGGTTTTCCGGGGACAAGATCCAGTCCGCGAGATCGAGGCGTGTCAGTCTCCGGTCGGTCGGGAGTCCGCCGCGCGGCAGAAATGCGGGAGTCGCGGGTGAAACAATTTCCCCATTTTCGTCCATCCAGTTTCCCCGGGCCAGCACGCGCATGGTCATGGGGTCCCAGGCGGCGGTGACCACCGCAGGGACGCGGCCGGAACGACAGGCCAGATACTCCCAGTGCAAGGCCTGGAACCGTTCGCGCTCGAGCCGGTTGGCGTCGGTGCTGAGCATCCAGGTTTCCGCCAGGTCCCGGCGCTCGCGGGCGGTGCGGCGCGCGGCGGGATGGGACAGCGCGTCCACGAGTTCCACGCTGGCGCCGGACTTCAGCGGGTTGGCCGCCGCGAACGGCGTCACGGAAATCCGGGCGCATTGCACGAGGTTGTTCCCGAAGGTCACCTCTAGGGCATCACCGTCCGCGGTCTCCTGGGGCTGTCGAAGCACCCACACACTCGAATGCGGCTGCTGGACCCGGGTCGCGCTGGTCTTCCAGTTGTCGCGGATTCCAATGAGTTGGTGTCCGTTGGCGAAACGGGGTTCCGACAAGCCGGCCTCGGCATGGTGAATGCCGAGATCACCGGCGATGCCCGAAGGGCGGACGATCCGGAAGGCGGGACGGAATGTCGTGCTCTTGCCGTCCCAGGTGATTCCATTGGTGCCGACCGGGAGAAGTTCCACCCGGATGGCGGCTAGTCCTCCCGCGGGTAGCGGAACCCGGATGCGGGGAAGTCCGGTCTTCTCGGGTTTCTCCGTGGGCCGGATCACCGTCACGTCCCCGGAGGCCGACACGGTGGCGTTCGTGGTGCCGTCCGAGAGGGAAGGAACGGGGGTGGCCCAGCCATCCGGGTGTTGGGACAGGAACTGTCGTGCGGCGGTTTCCCACGATGCGAACGCGGCGCGATTGGCGCCCTTGCCGGTGGTGGACGCCGCGACGGACTCCGAAATCGCCTCGAGTTGGTCTGCGTACCGCGCGGCCCGGAGCGCGAGACTTTCGTTCACCACTTCCAGTTCCGGCGGGAACGGATGGTCGTTGCTCCAACCCTTGAGATCGGGATTGGGAGTATAGTCGTAGTCGTTGTAGACGCCCCATTGACGCACATCCGCGAAGAAGGCTCCCAGCGAGTAGAAGTCCCGCTGCGTAAAGGGATCGAACTTGTGGTCGTGACATTCGGCGCAGCCCATGGTGGACCCGAGCCACGTCATGGCGACGGTCCGGACGCGGTCGGCCTGGTATTTCGCGAGGTACTCGCGCGGCTGGGCACCGCCCTCGCGCGTCACCATGTTGAGTCGATTGAAGCCGGTCGCGATGCGCGCTGCGGTTTCAGCGCCGGGGATCAGATCGCCGGCGAGCTGTTCGCGGGTGAACTGGTCAAAGCGCATGTTCGCGTTGAACGCGGCGATGACATAGTCCCGGTACGGAAACACATTGATGTTCTGGTCGCCGTGGTAGCCCACGGTGTCCGCGTACCGCACCAAGTCGAGCCACGGCACGGCCATGCGCTCCCCGTAGTGCGGGGACTTCAACAAGCGTTCGACCTGTCGCTCATAGGCCCCGGATCGGGAGTCGGCGAGGAAGGCGTCCACGTCCGCGGGCGAGGGAGGGAGTCCGGTCAGGTCGAGGCTCAGACGACGCAGCAGGGTCCGGCGGTCGGCGGGTGGAGAAAGGTCGAGTCCGTGGCGTGCGAGTCGGGAGCGGATCCAAAGATCGATGGGGGCGGACGGAGCACCGGAGGCGGGTGTCTTGTCCTGGGGGGGCGCGGGACGGGACAGTGGGAGGTAGGCCCAATGCGGTTGGTATTCGGCGCCGGCCGCCACCCAGCGACGAAGCGTTTCCTTCTGCTCGGCGGTCAACGGCTTGTGGGCGTCCGGGGGCGGCATGAGTTCCTCCGGATCCCTGCTGAACAGACGCTTCACCAACTCGCTCGCGGCCGGGTCCCCGGGCACAAAGGCCTTCCGGGCGAGCGCCTCTTCACGGAGATCGAGCCGGAGCTTCCCCTTGCGCGCGTTCTTGTCCGGACCGTGGCAATGAAAGCAGGTGTCGGAGAGGATGGGGCGGACGTCCCGGTTGTACTGGATGGCGTCCGGCCCGGTGCCGGCGGCGAGCACCCGTGCCGCGGCTAGGAGGCCCAGCAACGGGATGCGGACGGAGGCGGCGGAAGGCTTCGTCATGACCGGGAGGTTCGACGAAGAGTCTGCCCGAGCGCTTCAGGCGGGCAACACTGCGATTGGGAAGCGTCACGCCCGGCGTGAGCGTCCTACCGCTTGTAGATCGGGCCGTTAAAGATCTCGTTGGGATACGGGATCTTGTTGATCAGCTCGTAGGACTTATTCCACTTCTGCAGACCGGCGCCGCCTCCGAACGTGCCAACCATGGCGCCGCCGGGAAGACTCTTGGCCGTGGTGGCGCCGTTGGGATTATTCAGGCTGGACCAGCCTGCAGAACCGGCGTGGCGGATGGAGATGCCATTGCCGACATTGCCCGGGGGCGGAACGTTGGCGGCGTCATTGAAGTTCAGGGAATCGAGTTCGTTCTGCTCCCACATCTGCCAGTCAGTCGCCAGAAAATCGCTGATCTTGTAGGTCTTTCCGTCCGTGAACGGCGGCGACTTCCCGATGTTGTTGTAGCCGCCGATGGTTCCGTTCCAGCAGTACGAGGTCAGTTTGACGGGGCGTCCCAACCACAGGGTCTTGAGCTTTCCAGAGCCGCGGGTGGCAACGTCCTTCGGGCACCAGCAGGTCTTGTAGGTGCCGAGGAATGGCCCGAGCTGGCCGATCCGGAAGAAGGACACCTGGTTGCTGAATTGGGGGGAGTCGACGTCCTTGCCCGCGGCGGATGGGGGTTTGGCGGGTCCGCCGGGGATCCGGCCGTTGTTGCTGGTGGCGTACACCCAGCCGTCGGGTCCGCTCAGGTCGCCGCCCCAGGTCGGGTGGGCGTTGTAGTCGTTGTTGTCCGAGGCATAGAGCTGGTTGGCGAGGAGGATTTGCCGGACGTTGTTGATGTCCACCGTGAGTTGCGCGCGGTCCTTGGCCTTGCCCAAGGCCGGCAGCAGCATCCCGGCGAGAATGGCGATGATCGCGATCACGACCAACAGTTCTATGAGCGTGAACGCAGTGCGCCGGGAGAAGGGGGAACGTGAAGCGTGGGGGGAGTTCATGGAAGTTCCGCGCAGGCCGGCCCGGCGCGAGAGGGACGCTGCGCCGACGGCCGTTTCAGCGTGTGGATCTTTCTCCCGGTTGTGCGACCACCGCAAGCCGGGAGTGCGCTGGCGCCAGGAATCTAGGAGTGCGGAAGCGATGCTGCCGCTCTGGATTTGCGCCCCACCTACGAGGATCGCTTAACATCACTCCTCCGCGTCATCCCGAGAAAGCGGGAACCCGGCTCCCGCACTCCCGATTTCTGGGACTGCGGCAGCTTCAGCTGCCGCTTCGGATTCACAGTCCACTCGGGGATCCAAGGTCGGTGTCCACACCTCGCGTCGTCCGTGGAAAAGCGGGAGCTACGCTGCCGCAGTCCAAATGAAACCACGCGCCTTGGGGAGCGTCGGCTCACGGTCGATCAGATCCCGCAGTGGCGACCTTCCAAGGGGAGTCCCGGCTGTCCGGGACAGGCCGGACCCAGTCAGCCTTCCCCCCGAATCTCGTTCGGAGTCGCTCGATCAGGGATTCCATCCGGAACCTCAGTTTTTCCCGGCCGAGCCACGTTCCCCAGGTCCAGACATCCCCGCGGTCGGAGATCGCGATCCCGGCTCCGCCCCCGGCTTCAACACGAACCACCGGGCTGGGAATGGGCACCGGGTGGATCGAGGTTGAGGAGCCCGGCTGGGTGATCGTGGCCATTTCCCAGACCGATCCGTCCCGACGCTGCAATACGAGGTGACGGCCCCGTCCGGAGGCATGGACGGTCTGCCAGTCGGAGTCGGTCCCGATCCGAACGGGAACAACGCCGCTTCCGGGTGCTGCCCCAGTGAATTCGGGCGAATTACGGCCCCAGATCCAAAGCGATCCATCGGATTGGACTCCCGCCCAAAGATTGAAGGCAACGGTCACGTCCTTCCAATGCGTCCCGGGCAGCAGCGGAACGGGGGAGAGGAGATTGTTCGTACTTTGGGGCGTGGTGTTGCCAAGCTTGGGACTTCCTCCCCAGATCCAAAGGCTGCCGTCGGATTGGATTCCCGCGCCGGACACCCCGGACACCCGAATCGTTCGCCAGTTTGTGGAGGACCCGACCTGGACCGGCACCGGCGAGTCCAGAGTGGATCCAATGCCGAGCTGTCCGAAGTTATTGAGTCCCCACGCCCAGAGGGTCCCATCGCGCTGAAGGGCATGGCTGGTGGAGAATCCGGCGACCACCGCCACCCAGTTGGTGCCGTCCACGGCGGGCGCGGGCCTGTCGACGATGCGCGCCGGGGATGGACACAGTTGGTGACGATAGTTGGCGCCCCAGCCCCAGATCGAACCGTCCGAGCGAAGTGCGAGGTTGTGATCACTGCCGGCGGAGGCGACGACCCAATGGGTGTCGGATCCGACTTGGGCGGGGCGCGGAGCGAACAAGGGCGGCGCGGATTCCGTGCGTTGGCCCAGGACAGGCCAGCCGGATTCCTCCGCGCCCCAGCTCCACAGGCTGCCGTCACCGGCGACGATCAATCCGTGCGAATCCCCGAGGCTGACCTGAGGCGGGTTTGTTCCCCGGGGCAGGGAAACCGGCGACTGGGCTTCCCACGGACGCCAGAGTCCGAGGACAAGCAGCAGGACACCCAATCCCACTGGTCCGCGATAACGCCTCCCTCGGGATGTCATGGCGGTGTCCGTCATGTGCGGGATCAGACCGGACCCGCGGGCGGGAATCACGGGGGAATTGTTCGGGGTGTGGTGTATCCCGAATCGTATCCCGACGGAGGAAAAGCGGTAGAAGGGTCCCCGCACTCCGCGTTAGCCTGCGTCATGCGTCTTTCCCGGTGGCTTGGATTCGCGGTCTCACTGCTGGCGGCGGCATTCCTACGTGGAGCGGATTCCGGATCCCTGCGCGTCGCAACGTTCGATGTGGATGCCACGCCGCCGGTGGGCAATCGCATGGCATACGATCCGGTGACCAACAGCTGGGACCTTGGCCTCCGAGGACGGGGAATTGTTCTGCTGGGTTCGGGCGCGCCGATCGTGCTGTGTGCGATGGACTGGATCGGAATCGCCAACCAGGCGCACGACGCCTTTCGCAGGACGCTGGCGGAAGCGGCGGGCACCACGCCTGACCGGGTCGCCGTCCACACGCTGCACCAGCATGACGCGCCGGATTGCGACTTTGGTGCCGAACAGATCCTTGCCGAGGCGGGATTGGACCGCCTGAACTTTGACGGAACTTTTGCCCGGGAATTCCTGCGGCGACTCGATGTCGCGGTGCGCAAGTCCCTGCTTCAGGCGACCCCGGTGACGCAGCTCGGATTGGGTTCGGCGCCGGTGTATCAGGTGGCTTCCAACCGCCGCATTTTTGGTCCCGACGGAAAGGTCCGGGCGGTGCGCTACACCGCGACGCCGGATCCCGCGCTCCGAGCGGAACCCGAGGGGACGATTGATCCTGAACTTTCGTTGATCAGCCTCTGGAGCACCAACCGTCCGGTGGCGGTGATCTCCTATTACGCCACGCATCCGCAGAGCTACTACCGGACGGGCATTCCGAATCCGGATTTCCCCGGCGTGGCGCGTTTCCTCCGCCAGTTGGCGGTGCCCGAAGCCCTGCATATCCATTTCAATGGAGCCGGGGGCAACATCGGCGCCGGCAAATACAACGATGGATCGCCGACCAACCGGCTGGTGCTGGCGGAGCGCCTAGCCGACGGCATGAAACGCGCGTGGGAATCCACCCGACGCCAACCCCTGACCGCGGCGGACGTTTCGTGGAAGACCGTGCCGGTATTGCTGCCGCCCGCGCGGCACCTGAAGGAGGCGGAATTAATGGCGGAGTTGAAGGGACGCTCCGGCGCGTTTCTCACCCAGGGGGGCGCGTCCCGCATGGCGTGGTTGCGGCGGTGTGCGGCGGGGCATGCCATGGACGTCTCGTGCCTGACCCTGGGGAACGCCCGCATTCTGCACCTCCCGGGGGAACTTTTTGTGGAGTATCAACTGGCCGCGAAGAAGCTGCGTCCGGATCGTTTCGTGGCCCTGGCCGCGTATGGGGATTACGGCCCGTGGTACATTGGGACCGCTCGTGCGTACACCGAAGGCGGCTACGAGACGGAACCACGCTCCTCCAATGTCGCCCCCGAAGTGGAAACCGTGTTGATGGAGGCCATCACAAAGCTCCTTCGGGATTGACCTGCAATTCCGCCGCCAATCTTCCGCAAGCCGCCGCAAGTCCCCGCCGTGCCTGCGTCGCACACTGAGGATTCTGATGAATTTCCGCCGTCGGGCCCTTCTGGCCTTGTCCGCCGCCGCCTCGATTAGTGCCGTCCGTGCGGACGAGCGGTTCTTCACGTATGTCTACGAGGCGGATGTTCTGCCGGTCGGACGCTGGGAATTCGAACAGTGGCTGACCTACCGGCAGGGGAGGACGGAAATCCGCAGCTCGACCAGTCCATCTGGGATTTTCGGGAGGAGATTGAGTACAGCCCCCTGAAGGGACTCAGTACGTCGCTCTATTTCAATTTCCGCCAGAACACGGTCACCGCCAACGGACCCGGACTCGACAGCAGCAGCGAGTTCTCCTTCAAGGGGGTGTCCGGCGAGTTGAAATACCAGGTGTTGAATCCGTTTCAGGATCCGGTCGGGCTCGCGCTTTATGTGGAGCCGACCTACAACGGCAGCGAGTACGAAATCGAGGAGAAGCTGATCCTGTCCAAATTCATCGGGGACCACTGGGTGGTGGGGGCCAACGCCTCGGTCGAACAGGAGTGGGAGGAGGAGGACGGCGAAACGGAGCGGGAATCGGTGCTCGAGTTCACCGCCGGGGTGGCCTACCGGTGGACGTCGCATTGGTCCACCGGCGTGGAGGGGCGATACCACTCGGTTTACGAGGGCCTCGGCTTCAACGAACGCCTTGGGGCGGCGTGGTTTGTCGGGCCCAATGTCCACTACGGGGCCTCCCGCTGGTGGGCCACTCTCACCGGAATGCCGCAGGTCGCGGGCAATGTGCCGGGCTCGGACGCCAGCCTCGACCGGGTGGAGCATCAGAATTTTGAAGTCCGCCTTCTCTTCGGGGTCAGCTTTTGACGGCGTGGTTTCGATCCGACGGGGTTGGTGATTTCCTTTGAGGCGGATACCTTCGGGCCGAATGAGAACTTCCCTGGTCTGGATCAGCACCGGCGCCTTCCTCCTGCCGGCGCAGGGAGCGACCTACTTGTCCGTCGAGCAGGCCCAGCAGGCCATTTTCCCGGGGGGCAAATTCACGGAGGCGCATCGGACGCTTTCCCGCGAGCAGCGCAAGGCCATCGAGACGGCGTGCGGGCTGAAGCAGCGGTCCGCGGAGCTGCGGGCCTGGCGTGTGGACGGCGGCGGCTGGTTCCTCGTGGACGAGGTCATCGGCAAGCATGAGTTCATCACCTTCGCCGTCGGAATCACCCCCGAGGGGGCAGTGAGCCAGGTGGAGGTGATGGACTACCGGGAGAATTACGGCGACGAGATCCGGCGTCCGGAGTGGCGCCGTCAGTTTGTGGGTAAGCGCACCGGCGACTCACTCGAGCCGGGAAAGGACATCACCAACATTTCCGGCGCCACGTTGAGTTGCCGGCATGTTACCGAGGGCGTGAAGCGCCTGCTGGCCGCATGGAATCTCCTGCTCAAACCGTGAGCCGATCCGCCACCGCCATCTCGACCGGGTTCTCCCCGTCCTCGGATGCCACCGCTCGACGGTGCCAGCCGCTGTTGGGGACGTATGTCGAAATTGCGGCGTCGGGTCCGGAGGGAACCGTTTCCCTGGCAATCACTCGGGCCTTTGATGCCATCCGGCGGGTCCAAGGCCTGATGAGTCATCACGATCCCGCGAGCGAATTGTCACGCGTGAACCGGGAGGCGTGGCGATGCCCGGTGCCCGTTCACCCCTGGACCCTGCGGGTGCTGCGTTCGGCCCGACAGTTGTCCGGGGAAACCCACGGGGCGTTTGATCCGACCCCCCCGACGCATGGTCAACGTGGTCGGGCCGGAACGTGGGAGGACGTGGAACTCCGGCCGGACGGGAGGATTCGCTTTCGGCGTCCGCTGCAGCTCGACCTCGGGGGCATCGCCAAGGGGTTCGCCGTGGATCGCGCCGTCGAGGTGCTGCGCCGCCTCGGCATGACCCGCGGATGGGTCAATGCCGGTGGGGATTTGCGTTCGTTTGGAGGAGTCCCCCGCACGGTGCACCTGCGTCATCCGGTGCTCGGAGCCGTTTTGTCCGAGTCCCTCCCTCTCGGGGACGCGGCGCTCGCCACCTCGGCGCCCACGTTCACCTTCGGCGCCCTCGGCGTGCCCGGCCGACGCGGATTGCTCGATCCGCGGTCCCGTTCCCCGTTGAACGCCCCACGCAGCGTCACGGTCCTCGCGCCGACCTGTCTCTGGGCGGATGCCCTGACCAAGGTGGTCTGGGTGCTCGGGACGGAATCCGCTCCCGTGCTTCGCCGGCACCGCGCCCGGGCCTGGGTGCTGGAGACTTCATGAAATCGCGTCCCTTCCAACTCGGACCTCTGCACCGCGGGATTACCGCCGGGGTGTATGGACTCCTGTTCACCAGTGGATTTGTCTGGTGGTGGGCCGATGAGTCGATGGAGGAGGCGGGGAAAGCGATCGCGTGGGCGGAGGCCGCCAAGCCGTGGCTCCTGCGGATCCATGGCGCCGCCGTGATGGCGTTCCTGGTCGTGCTGGGAACGCTGCTCGTGGTCCATGTGCGCCGGGCCTGGCCTTCCGGAGTGAACCGGAGGTCCGGAATGCTCGTGGGTCTCTGGATTGCGGTGCAGATCCTCACCGGTTACGGACTTTACTACCTCGGCGGCGATGCCCTTCGGGACCGCGCCGGGCAGATCCATATTTCAGCAGGCCTGCTCTCGCCCGTGGTGGTCGCGGGACACGTGCTTTGGGGACGCCGTCAGCAGCGCCGCAAACGTGCTGCCGCCAAGGGAGCGCAATCCTGAGCGGCTCGTCGCCGATCTGTCGGGTCAGGCCCTGGCCCGGCCCATCGCCGGGTCACTCACGCTGTCCCGGCCTGTTTCGATCCGGCCCGCGTAACGCCGGGTGAAATCCGGGTTACCCGCGACCTGCAGCTCGAAGTCGTACCAGCCGTGGCTTCCCGAAAGGTCGAGGTTCACGGGGATGGGTCCTGAACCACCCGAAGGCACGGAGACCGATTGCTGCGGGCGGCCGTAGGAGAGGTCGCGTAGGATAACCTCCACCACCGTGCCTCCGGTGTTTTGCAGGTTGAGGACACCCGTTCCGTCCCGAGTTCCGAGGAAGCGGACCTCCAGCCTGGGATCCCGGGCAGTGCCCCGGAGTTCGCGGAAGAATCCGTTGGGACCATGCACACGCACGTGATAGCGCCCGGCCTCGAAGTCCGAGAGACGCCACGCATCCGTCAGCGTGTCCCCGGGCAGCACCGTGTAGGACCAGGTGCGTCCCGGCGCAAACGTGTCCGGACTCCCGGACGCTCGTACGGGCGCCGGTGAATACACGTGGAAGGGTGCGGCCGCCGAACGGTCGCCAAACAAGTCCCGACCGGCGCCGAATCGAATCACCAACGCGGACGCCGTCGCATCCAACGTTCCATCCACGGACAACTCGTAGGGCAACGCGGACGACGGACGGGTGCCCTCCTCCTGAAGGGCCCGCCACGGAGCCGCCTCCGGGTGGGACCGGGCCTGGGCGATTTCCTCCGCCGAGAAGGCGTGATAGCCGCTGGGCAGGGGTCGGAACTGTGCCTGGTGGATCGACTCGAGGAACGGATCCCGCTCCACCGGTTTGGGCTTCTCCACACGGCTTCCGTCGAACGGACGGAACACGGTGCTCAGGTCGCCACAAACCGCCCGGCGCCAGGCGCTGATGTTGGTCTCACGGATCGGGCGTCCGCTCCGGTGACTGAGGAGCACCTCCAACATCTGCAGAATGGAGGTGTGGTCGAAGATCTGCGAATTCACATAACCGCCCCGGCTCCACGGGGAGGCGATGACCAGGGGGACCCGGAAGCCGAGTCCGATCGGACCCGTCCGCGTTTGTGATCCGGGATGCCGTTGCGCGAACTCCTTCTCCTGCCACGCGCGGACCCATTCCGGCGAGGGATCGAGTCCGGCAGAAACCCTGCCCGTTTCCGGGTGCTCCGGATCCGGCGGAACGAAGGGCGGGACGTGGTCGAAGTAACCGTCGTTTTCGTCGTAGCACAGGACAAAGATCGTCTTGCGCCACACCTCGGGATTCTTCGTCAGGATGTCCAGGCATTCGGACAGGTACCAGGCGCCGTACCACGGCGCGCCGGGATGGTCGGAAAAGTTCTCCGGGGCCACGATCCACGAGACGGTCGGGAGCTTTCCCGAATGCACGTCGCTGCGGAACTGATGCAGGACGTCCCCGGCGGGCACCTGCATCTCCCGTGGTCGCCCACCATCCTGATACTTCAGGGTGGTCAGCTTCCGGTAGTCGGGATCCCCGACATTCGTCGTGAACGCCCGTTCGTGGAGATTCCGCTCCGTCGGACTGAGGGCGGCGAAGGCTTCCTCGGTGAAGCGCTTCAGTTCCGCCTGGGCCGTTTCCAGTTCAGCGCGCGCCGTCGCCAGTTTGCTGTTCCGCGACGGGGAGGGCGTCAGGGCCTCCAACGCCTCGATCTCGACGGGCAGTCGTTGCACCCGCTCCGCGAGGTGCCGGCGATGCGATGCGGCAAACTGGACGTGGTACTGCGTGAACCACTCGATGGGATTGTCGGTGAAGTTCGCCAGCCAGGCGTCGGCCTCGCCCTTGAGCCCCGAGTCCAGCGAGATTTCGTTCTGGTAGATCCTCCACGAAATCCCCGCTGCCTCCAGCCGTTCGGGAAACGTGGTCCACGATGCCTCGCTCCCGTAATCCACGTCCTCGTTGCGGACATTGGCCTTGGAGTCGGTGGACGGAAGCGCGCGAAGGGTGCCCGTCCAGAGATGCAGCCGGTTGGGGGTGGTGCCGGTGAGGGAGGAGCAGAAGTTCTGGTCGCAGACTGTGAAGGCGTCCGCCAGGGCATAGTAGAACGGCAGGTCCCGGCGGTCATAGCATCCCAGGGTCAGGGGCATGTGCGCGTAATCGCGGTTTCCGGACCGCTTGGCGTCCAGCCATCCATCCTGCCGTCCCTCGTGGCGGGCATCGGTCTGGTCCGACCACGAGTGGGGCAGGGAACTCATCCACGTCGCCTTGGTGTCGCGGATGTCGAGACGGAACGGTGCGTAGGTTTTACCGGCCCGATTCGATTGGAGCCAGACCGGGTTGCCGTTGGGCAGGGTCACCGCCCGGGGATCGCGGAATCCCCGGACGCCGCGGAGCGCCCCGTAGCAGTGGTCGAAGGAGCGGTTCTCCTGCATCAGGATCACCACATGTTCCGCATCGAGCCATGTGCTTCCGGGTGCCGGATCAATGGCGAGGGCCCGCTGCAGCACCGCCGGGAATCCACCCGCTGCACCCATGCCTCCGGCCATCAAGGCCGCCTTTTTGAGGAAATCGCGACGAGAGTCCATAGGATGCGTCCGCAGTCCCAGACGGGACTCTGGCGCCGGAGCTTCAACCCCATCGGGGCGATGTCCAATCCGGAAATGCCGGGAGCGGGTACCGATCCTATTCCCGAGGGAAGGAGCTAGCGCGCATCATTCGCAAATCGAGAACGGGAGGTGCGCCTTTCTTGTCGCGAAGCAGTCATGGACTGCGGTAGGCCCCTACCGCTTTCGGTGCCGGCGGGAGGCGTGTTGAGCGATGTCCTACTTCGGTTGCGGGTGGAGCACGAATCCAAAGCGACAGCTGCGCGCTCGCACTCCACGTCCTTACCCGCGCACGAGTGCGAAAATCACCAGCGCCAGCGCGATGCGATACCATCCAAACGCCGCGAACGTATGGTTCCGGACGTACCCCAGCAGCCAGCGCACCACCACAAAGGACACCACGGCCGAGACGACGAATCCCAGTCCGACCGCCGACCAATTCTCGGAGGCCGCCCCGGCGGCGGGATGGATCAGCGCCTTGAAGATCTTGAGTCCGCTCGCCGCCAGCATGGTGGGGATCCCCACCAGAAACGAAAACTCCGTTGCCGCCGGGCGGCTCAGGCCGAGGGCGAGGCAGGCCAGGATCGTGGTGCCCGATCGCGAGGATCCGGGGAACACCGCCGCCACCAATTGCGCCACGCCCACCACGACCGCCACCTTCCACGAAATCTCGTCCGTGTGTGGGCGTCCGGAGAGCATCCGCTCCAGAACCACGAACAGGATGCCGCCCACGAGCAGGGCGGTGGCGACCGGGAGGGGATTGTCACTCAGCTTGAAGTGGAGCTTCTCGAGGATTACCCCGCCGACGCCGGTGATGAAGAAGGCGCCGAGAAGTTTGACGGTGTAGTCCCGGACCGCCGGATCCCCGAGCCGGAAGAGCATGTCGGAAACCCGCTTCCAGAACAGCGGGATGACCGCGAGGACGGCGCCGGCCTGGATCACCACGTTGAAGAGATCGCTCCGATGATCGCCCGTCCAGTGTTCCACGAGGAGCAGGTGTCCCGTGGAGGAAATGGGGAGGAACTCGGTGATTCCTTCGATGCAACCGAGCAGCAGTGTGACGATCCAATCCGGCATGCGCACGGGCATCAACCGCAAATTCGTCCCCGGCGCAAGGGGGAAACCCGAACGAGCCTTCCCCAGGACACCGAAACTTCTTGAACCCGACAGGGGCGGTGAACCTTCTATCCATGAACTGGCGCCACCCGTTCCGGTGGTTGGACCGCTATAGATTTCATCGAGTTATGGCAACGTTGAAGGCCTGCATCGCGGACATCACGAAACTCAATGTGGATGGGATCGTGAACGCGGCCAATTCCAGCCTGTTGGGGGGAGGCGGTGTGGATGGAGCCATCCACCGGGCCGCCGGACTGGAGTTGATCGAGGAATGTCGTCGACTGGGAGGGTGCGCCACCGGCGATGCCAAGATGACGAAGGGTTACCAACTCCCCGCCCGATACATCATTCACACGGTGGGACCCATCTGGGATTCGGGCATGAGCGGTGAGGCCGAACTACTGGCGTCGTGCTATCGCCGGTCGCTGGAGTTGGCGGGAGGGCAGGCGTTGAAATCGATCGCGTTTCCGGCGATCAGCACAGGCGTCTTTGGCTACCCGGTTCGTCCGGCCGCCGAGATCGCCGTGACCACGGTTCGAAGGTTCCTTCGAACCCAATCGTCACTTGAGGAGATTCTCTTTTGCTGCTTCTCCCCGGACACTTTTACGATCTACGAGGAACTCCTTCGCAGAGGCGGTTGAATCGGACGGGCAGGGTTTGGGTGGAAAGCCCGAAGGAGATCGTTCCGACATTTCCGGGACTTCCTTGGGTGGCACCGGAAACTGCAGGTCTCAGCATGGGCTTCGGTTGCATCGCTGTTATCGGGCCGACTCGGACTTTGGTGCCGGCTTGACGGGATACAGTCCGGCGCGGACGAAGGGTTCCAGTTGGGCTCCGTATCCTTCTTCCGCCATCCGTTCCAGCGGAATGAAGCGGAGCGATGCGGAGTTGATGCAGTAGCGGAGGCCGTTGGTTCCCGGGCCGTCATTGAAGACGTGTCCGAGATGCGAGTCCCCCTTGCCGGAGCGCACCTCTGTTCGGACCATCCCGTACTCTCGGTCCTCCTTTTCAAGGATCCTCGCGCCCGGCACGGGTTGCGTGAAGCTGGGCCAACCACTCCCGGAATCAAACTTGTCAAGGGAACTGAAAAGGGGTTCGCCCGAGACGACGTCAACGTAAATACCGGGCTTCTTGTTGTTCCAGTAGGCATTCTTGAACGGCGGCTCAGTGCCACACTGCTGGGTGACACGGAATTGCTCGGGCGTGAGTCGTGTTTTCAATTCGGAGGCGGCGGGCTTCCGGAAGGTGTTGGTGGAGGTTCCCTGCTGAGGTGCTGGCGTGGTCGGGGACGAGGGTTTCGGCAGGTCTTCGGCCTGGAGGCTAAGGGTCAGGAGGGCGATGGCGACCTGCGGGAACAAGGGGCGAATCCACTGGGAGATGGGAAGTGCCATACGGAAAGCAAAGAGTTTCAACGCTTCGCTGGCAAGGAGTTCCCGGCATGTGGCACTCCGACGAGGGATCGATCCGGGAGGCAACCAGGTGAGAGGTTCATGATCCTGAAACGGCGGCTCCGCTGACGAAGTCCCGCCGGGGGGCTGGTTCGGAGCCTTGTGATCAGGGCCGTCCGCCCTGGCGCTGATCGATCCGAAAGGATGCAGGCACCAACCCGCGGACGGTGGACACGATGAGGTCCTCGATATCGGGCGAGAGCCGCTGGGGACGGTCGTAGTACCAGAGAGAGGACTCCGCTTCATACCCGCCCTCGGAAAGGATGCGCCGGGAGGGGATATAGCAGGGAACGTCATTGGCGTAGGCATTGACCCAGAGCCGGGCGGGATCGAGCTCCCGTTTTAGGCGCAGCGAGTAGTCCACGACCACTTCGCCACCGAGGAAGACCATGGCGAGTTGATCGCCAAAGACCCAGGTCTGGACGGGATACGGCAGGGTCGCCGGAAGCGATTCGCCGCGGTCCATCCGGGCGAGCCACTTTCGGGCGTGATATCCGACAATGCCCGTGTTGGTGGCGCGACGTTCCCATTTCGAACGGGTGAAGTGAGTTTGGAAGGGCAGGTCTACGGTCTTGAGCCGGCACACGGGCGCCTCGGTCAGCGGAGTCAGGGGCAGGGAAATCAGGCGCGAACATTCGGTGGCAATCGTTCCGCCGTGGCGGTTCACGTCGTCGAGCGAGCCCCGGGGATCCGGATTTGAGTCGGCGCCGCATCCGATCCCAACCAGCGCCACGATGCCGGGATGTTCGCGTTCGAGGGCGAGGGCGGCGGTGCCGGCCCAGTCGCCGTGCGTTCCGTTGATGTCTCCGCTGAGGGTGGTGCAGTGGCAGGCGTAACTGGCGAACACGGCCCGGAGGCGTCCGTCGGGCGAGGTCACGCGGAGCAGCGGCAGGTCGTGGTCCGTGGGGCCTCCGGCGGTTCGCCGGTTCCTGGCGAACCCGGCGGATCACTGGCCCCAGGCGAGTCGCGCCGGATGCCGGTCCTGGAGGGCGGTGAGCGCGGCGGACTCCAGTTGGTCGGTGAAAAAATCCGTGTAGCGGTCAATGGCGCCCTGATCGGCGGCACTGATTTCGAGGGCGAAGATGTTGGGAGCGGCGCCGCGAAGACACGGGGCGCTGTGGGTGTGCGTCACGCAGACCGTGACGTGCTCCGGCGCGAGATGCACCCGGCGCGCGAGGCGCTCCCGGATTTCCAGGGTTTCGGCGCCGGGCAGGATGCAGTTGTCCACGGTGAGCAGCACCGAGGTGTTGGTGCCGTTCCCGAGCGCCAGGGCGCGGGCGTGGATGCGCTGAAGGATGTTGGTGGGAGCCGGTTGCTGCGCGCGGGCGGCGTAGCCCATGAGCCGGACGGCGTGGGGCGGGGAGATGTCCACCCGCGCGGCTCCGGCGGGGACGAGTCCGGGATCGGATTTGAACAACGCGCAGCTGGCGGCGAGGAGGGATGCGATTCCTCCAAGCAGGGCTGGAATATGGAAACGGCGACGGAGAGGAGGGACCGGCTTCACCGCGCCAACCTGTGCGGCCGCGGGAGGATTGTGAAGCGGGTTTCCCCCGGATCAGTGGGCCGCCGCGCCGGACGTGGCCGTGGCGGTGTGGATTTGAATGGCGGCGCCATCGCCGATGGAGTCCGCTGGATTGAGGATTACCCGGTCGGCGGGAGTGACCCCGTGGAGGATTTCGATGGAGGCACCGAGGTCGCGTCCGAGCGTCACGGACCGCAATTCGACCCGATTGTCGGCGCGTGCGAGGGCCACCTTGGGACCGTCGTTCCTAAACAGAAGCGTGTTGGCGGGCAGCGTCACGACGGGTTCCGGATGCACATCGCTGAATCGCACCTGCGCGAAGCCGCCGGGCAGGATGGCTCCTTCGGGATTGGGAAGCTCCAGTTCCGTGAGCAACGTTCGGGAGACCGGATCCAATGCGCCGGACGTCCGGACTACGTGAGCGGGGAATTTCCGGTTCGGGAGTTCATTGAAGGTCACCTCGGCGGTCTGTCCGACGGCGATGGAGGCCGCGAGCGTTTGCGGCACGCGGACGAACACGCGCAACGTGCGGGTCTGGGCGATGTGGAACAGTTCCGTCCCGGCACCGGCGGAGACCAGTTGTCCGACCTCCAGTCGACGCGCGGTGACAATGCCGTCAAAGGGTGCGGCAACCTTGGCGAACCCGATCAGGCTTTCGAGGCGCCGGACCTCGGCGCGCGCGGATTCGAGTTGGGCGGTTCGCAGAACCAGTTCAGACGATTTCTCGTCCGCATCCTGCGCGCTGACCACCCGGATGCGGCGCATTTCCTCCCAGCGTTCCGCCGTCTTCCGCGCGAGATCCTCGGCGGCGGCGGCTTCATTGACCCGGGCGGTCGCTTGCGCGAGTTCCTGAGTGAGTTCCGGAG
>JAXMHR010000029.1:0-34989 GCA_046346705.1 Verrucomicrobiota bacterium
TCATCTCACCGGGTCGCCGCCGCATCTCGATCTCTGGGATTACAAGCCCGAGCTCGTGAAACGGGATGGGCAGGATTGTCCGGACGCGTTCCTCAAGGGGAAACGCTTCGCCTTCACCTCTGGCACTCCGAAGTTGCTGGGGACTCCGCGCACCTTCCGCCAGTACGGCCAGGGCGGCGTCTGGATGTCGGATGCCATTCCGCATCTCCATTCGGTGGCGGATGACCTGTGTGTCATCCGGTCCATGAACACCGACCAGTTCAACCACGCCCCGGCGGAGCTGCTGGTGTACACGGGGTCACCGCGGCCGGGCCGTCCCTCGATGGGGGCCTGGGTGACGTATGGACTCGGGACGGAGAATCAGAATCTTCCAGGGTTTGTCGTCTTGATCTCCAGCGGCGTCCAGCCCAACGGGGGCAAGAATTCCTTCGGCAGCGGATTTCTGCCGTCCGTCTATCAGGGGGTCCAATGCCGCTCGAAGGGCGAGCCTGTTCTATACGCTTCGGATCCTCCGGGCATGGATCGCGAACTCCGTCGGTGGAGTCTCGACACCCTCGGGGAACTGAACGGGATCCAGGCCCGGGAACTCGGGCACCCGGAAACGCAGACCCGGATTGCGCAATACGAACTCGCGTTCCGAATGCAGATGTCCGTTCCCGAAGTGATGGACATCACGCGGGAGTCGCCGGCGACGCTGGAGGCTTATGGTGCGAAACCGGGCGATTCGAGCTTCGCCAACAATTGCCTCCTGGCGCGGCGCCTGGTGGAGCAGGGGGTCCGGTTTGTTCAATTGTTCGACTGGGGATGGGACTTCCACGGGACCGGTCCGTCCGAGGACATTCGGGACGGATTAACGCGGAAATGCGCGACCATGGATCGTCCGGTGGCGGCCCTCATTACAGATCTTCGGCAGCGGGGACTTTTGGAGGACACCCTGGTGGTGCTGGGCGGCGAGTTTGGGCGCACTCCGTTCCGCGAGGGACGCACCGCCAAGGGTAGCATTCTGGGACGTGATCATTTTCCCGACTGCTACACCATGGTCGTGGCTGGCGGCGGCGTGAAGGGCGGCACGATGTACGGGGAATCCGACGAACTCGGCTTCAGCGTGGCGAGGGATCGCGTGGGGGTGCACGACCTTCAGGCCACGATCCTGCACCTGCTGGGATTCAACCACGAGCGCCTCACCTTCCGGTTCCAGGGACGCGATTACCGGCTTACGGATGTGGAGGGTGAAGTGGTGCGCGGGATCCTCGCGTAACGCACCGGTCTGATCCGTCTGGTAACCCGCCCGCGTTTTGGGACTGACGGAGACGCCCGGCACTTTTTTCAAATGGCCCGTTCCCGGAAAGACAGCATACCCCGGCCGCTGCCCAAGCTCCCCGACGCCCCGCGATCGATCCGGCAGGGCAGCACACTGCGTGATCTCCTCGACCGGGACGCCATTGAGTGCCTCATTCACAATCTGGCACTCATCCATCCGTCCCTGGATCCGGATGCTTTTCGGGCGGACGCCCACCGAGGATTGGCTCCGTTGGGGATTCTGGAGCGCGGCCGCCATCTCGCCCGCGTGCTGCGGCGGCATCTGCCGTCGCGATATGATCGGGCGGTGGCGATCTTGCTGGAGTCCCTGACTCCTCCGCTCAACGGCACGGAGGATCATGGACTGGCACCGTTCTTCTACCTGCCGCACGTGTACTTTGTTTCGGAGTTTGGGTTGGATTCGGAACATAACAGTGGCTGGGATCCGTTTGAGACTTCCATGAGGGCGCAGCATGAGTTGACCCGGCGGTTCAGCGCGGAGTTCTCGATCCGCCCCTTCCTCATCCGGTGGCCGGACCGGACTCTGGCCCGGCTGATGGAGTGGACTCGCGATCCGGATCCGCACGTTCGCCGACTCTGCTCGGAGGGAACCCGTCCCCGCCTTCCCTGGGCGATGCGGTTGCCCGCGCTGGTGAAGGATCCGCGGCCGGCGTTGCCCATCCTGGAGGCGTTGAAGGATGATCCCGAACTCTACGTCCGGCGCAGCGTGGCGAATCACGTGGGCGACATTGCGAAGGATCACCCTCAGTTGGCGTTTGAGATATGCGGCCGGTGGTTGGCGGGCGCTTCGGACCACCGGCGCTGGGTCATTCGACATGCCGTCCGGCATCCAGCCCGCAAGGGTGTGAAGGAGGCGCTGAGGATCCGGGCGCAGGCGAAGTAGTCGGGACCGCGTCGTCCCAGTTGGAAACTACCGCGGGGATTTCGGCCGGTTCCGGTAGCGGTCGTACAGTCGCGTGTGGCGGCTTTCGAGGCTGACCTCCTGACCGGAGATCCACATCCGCTTCACGTGGGTGCGCAGGTCGAGGATGTCCCCGTCGGCGACGAAGAAGGTGGCGTCCTTTCCGGGCTCGAGGGAACCGAGGCGGTCCGCAATCCCGAGGATCTGGGCTGGATACAAGGTGAGCCCTCGGAGCGCCTCTTCGCGTGGAAGTCCGAACGCCATGGCCTGGGCGGCGGCGTACGGAAGGTTCCGGATGCTGGACGCCCCGAATTCTCCCACACCTCCGCAAAAGGACACTTTGACCCCCGCCTGTTGCAGAATGGCGGGGGCTGAGAATTGAACGTCGTACGGATCGATGTCCCGCGGAGGCAGGGTGAAGACGTGTTCGTAGGCGACGGGAATCCGGTTCGTGGACAGCAGTGGTGCAAGGCGTGCTGCGTCCCGACCGCCGGCGATTACGGCACGATACTTTCGGCGCACGGCCCAGTTTACTGCGGATTGAATCTGACGGTACTCGTCGGCGTGGAGGAACAGGGGTATTTCCCCGCGCAACGCGGGCAGCATGGCCTCCCATGCCGGCACGGGGCGGAGTCCGTTGGTGCCCTTCGCCGATTTGGCCCGGGCATAGGCCTCGGCCTCGGAAAAGAAGTCATCGAGTTCGCGGAGCTTCTTGTCCCGCTCCTTGGCCTGGTCCTCGGGTGACTTCCAATCGTCGGGGTTGGCAGCCCGTTCCTTGGGGGTCGTGTCGAGGGTGAAGGAGGGCCAGAACACGTGGAGTCCCGCGGATCGATTCACCACGAGTTCCTCCACGGTCCAACCGGACAAGGCGATGACCGAGGATTGTCCGCTGATGACTCCCCCCATGGGGATGGGTTGGGCATGGGTGTACCCATTGGCCCGTGCGACCGGGATCAGCTCGGAGTCGGGATTGACGGCGACCCAGGTGCTGACCTCGGGGGTGTAGGCGCCGACTTCGGTCGTGTCACGCGTGGCCCGGACCGCGTCGATTTCCTGAAGGCCCAGAATGGTTGTGGGCGCGATGAGTCCGGGGAAGACGTGTTGACCGTGGAGGTCGATCGTCTGGTCTGCGCCTTCGGTGACGGCGCCCACGGCACTCAGTTTGCCATCCCGGACGAGCAGGGACGCCTGGGGTAGCACCGGCCCCGCTGCGGTGTGCACGACCGCATTGGTGAGCAGAAGGGACGCGCCCCGCGTCGGCAGCGTCAGGAGCAGCAGGAGGACGAATCGGAGAGAGGGGGAAATCATGGCGGAGGTCGGCAGGCGGTTATTAGCGCATCGGCAACCGGCAGTCCTGGCATTGCAGCACTCCAAGGTGCTGGGCTTGCTCCAGGGAGCGGCGGAAAAACTTTTCCCGGGCGGCGTCGCTGGCACCCGCGTCGGCACCTTCGCCGGCGAGCCGTTTCGCCTTGGCGATCAGGGCGTCCCGTTCCTCGGACAACGCCCGGCTGCGTGCCGGCTCCGCAGAGCGGTCGAAATATTTTCTCCCCTCGATCCAGGTCTGTTCACAGCGACTCTGGGAATCGAGCGGAGAACCCGACCAGAGCACGAAGTCGGCGTCCTTGCCGGGTTCAAGCGAGCCCACCCAGCGGTCGATACCGAGCTGCTGGGCCGGGTGGATCGTGACAAATTTCAGGGCCTCCACTTCCGGGGTGTCGCCGTACTTCACGGCCTTGGCGGCCTCGAAGTTCAGGCGACGGGCGAGATCGTCGGAATCCGAATTGAAGCTGACGTTGACTCCCCGAGAATTCATGAGGCTGCCCGCGTACGGAATGGCGTCGTACACCTCGAACTTGTAAGCCCACCAGTCGGAGAACGCGCTCGCCCCGGCCCCGTGGCGCGCGATCTCGTCCGCCACCTTGTAGCCCTCCAACACGTGCTGAAGCGTGCCCACGCGGACACCGAAGGACTCCATCGTGCGGAGGAATACCAGGATCTCGTCCTGCCGGTAGCTGTGACAGTGGATGAGCCGCTTGCCGGCGATGATTTCCGCGATGGCTTCCAGTTCCAGGTCGCGGCGCGGGGCGGGGACTCCGGGCTGCGTGGCGTGCGCGGATTCCCATGCGGACCAAGCCGCGGCGTACTGCTGGGCCGCGGTGAACCGGTTCTGGTGAAACGTCGGAACGCCCATCCGGGTCTGAGGAAAACGCGTGGAGAACTTCTCCCCCCAATTGGACTGCTTCACGTTTTCACCCAGTGCGAATTTGATGCCCGGCGGTGCGTTGGTGAATTTGAGACCCTCCGGGCTAGCCCCCTCACGCAGCTTGATCACCTGGTTCTGGCCGCCAATGGGATTTGCCGATCCATGCAGCAGACTGGCGGTCGTGAGGCCCCCGGCGAGTTCCCGGTGAAGATTTCCGGTCTCAGAGTTTACCACATCGCCGATCCGAACCATGGCGGTGCTGGGAAGTCCGGACTCGTTGACGCCGCCGAGAATCGCGGAGTGGCTGTGGCAATCGATCAGTCCGGGAGTGACGTGGAGTCCGGTGGCGTCCACGACGACGACCTCCGGTCCGGGTTCCCCGGACGCGGGACCGACGGACTGGATGCGTCCACCTTCCACGCGGAGGACGGCGTTGCTGAGGATTCCGCCGGGCCCGCAGGTCCACACCGTCGCACCCCGGATCCAGAGACTGGGCGGATTGGTGAGCGCGCCGCGATTTGCCCGGGGATCCCGTGCCGTGCGTTTTCGCGCGAGGTCGCGTAATTCGGATTCTTTCCTGCGGGCCTTCTCTGAGGAGGCTTTGTCGTCCTCGGACTTGGTCTTCGGTTTGGCGGAGTCTTTGTCCTCGGCATCCCCGGGGAAATTATAAGGGCGTCCTTCGATCCAGACCGCGACCACCTTGCCTTCCGGATCAAAATAGCCTTTGGAATCGCAGATGGTGAGATTGGCGAGCTTGCCGGGAGCCAGGGTTCCGAGCAGGGCATCCACGCCGCAAAGACGCGCGGGAATGGTGGTCAGGGCCGCAAGCGCATCGGTTTCCCCCAGACCGCGATCCAAGGCGGCGCGAAGGTTCTTCCGGAATTCCTTGCGGTCTCCGAGTCCGAACGTGGTCAGCGCGAGGGTTGCCCCGGCCCTTTGGATCACGGCTGGGTTCTCCGGCGCCCAGTCCCAAGCCCTGAGTGCGTCGAGTGAGACACTTTCCCATGCGTCCTCGGTCGGAAGCTTGGGAAGGGCGGGAAACGCGAGCGGAACGATGAAGGGGATGCCGTCCCGCGGGATCAGGTCCGGACGTCTCCACTCGTCTCCGGTGGCAACGATTTGGGGATTCCGGAGTCCAAGTTCCGCGGCGAGGATGCGGGCGCGGTCCACCATGAGGACGCTTCCCGGCTCAAACACCACCGGCTGTCGCTCCCGCGAGGCCTGAAGGGCGAGCAGCGCTTCGTTGGCGGGCACGCGCGGAGTGGTGAGCGGATCCCGGGCGGCCGCCGCCTGGGACTCGGTCCACCATTGGGCGTCGAAGAACACCTGGCGAATAGCCGCAATCACCCCCATCAACGAATCGGGAAACGGTTCATCGCCCCCCGCGATTTCGAAGGCGATGTGCTGCGCGGTGCCGGTTCGGGTATCTGGGGTGAGTAGGGCCTCGTTCGGGGAACCGGTTCCCAGCGTCACCAGGGCGCTTTGTCCGCGAACGATGCCGCGCGTGGGAACGATGTTTCCGGCGGTGAACCCCAATTCTCGGAGCGACTCGAGTTGTTTGGAGTCAGGCGAATAAGTGTCGGCGACCCGGTGTTGGGGTGTGACGGAGGAAAGCGCGTATCCGGGGCCGGGTGCCCCTGCGTCGGATTCCTGTCCGGGGACTCCGAAGAACCGGTAACCGCCGGCGCCGGTTTCCGTCGCCCGGGCGTCCGAACCGCCTGCCCGGGCCGACCGCGATCCGTCATTTCCGATCCGGACCGGACGATTGGTGGATCCGAGTGCGAGATACGGATCAATGAATCCGGCATAGACCGTCCGTCCGGACAAATCCCAAACCCGGGCGTCTGCGGGGGGCGTCACTTCGGGACCGATGGCGGCAATTCTTCCGTCGCGGATCACCACCGTGGCGTTGGAAAACGACGTATCGGGTTGGGTAAACACGCGGGCTCCGACCAGGGCGTGGGTTCCTGGTGGGACGGGGCGAAACCCGGGAGGGGGCAGGGTTTGCGCGAAGGCGGTCGACAGACCGGCGAGGAGCAGTGCCAGCCAGCGCCGTACGGACGTCAACATGCGCCAACGCTACCCGAAGGGGCCGTCGAGTCGAGGCGCCGGTGTCCGAATTGGGGTCGGACACCGGCGTTGCAGAATTCCCCGACGACCTTAAGGAGATGGAACCACCCGAAGGAATGATGTCGGCGGCGTAGCGGAGACATCCACCTCGGCGGTTGGTCCGGTCAGGGTCACGGTGCGGACCGGATTCCAGCGGCTTCGAAGTGTCTCGGCGGATTCAAGTCGATAGCTTCTACCGGGGATGCCAAAGACCACGAGTCGGGGGCCGGATTCGAGGCGGAGGACGGGATCCTGTCCGACCAGAACGATGCTCCCCGCTCGGGCGCCGGTTCTCTCGATGACGGTTCCGTCGCCTCGGGATGCGGCGATGGCTTCGGGGAGCACTTCGACGATTCCCGGAGCACCGGTAGGCACGGAGGTGAATCCGAGGTCGGCGACGCGACGGGTCGCAGTCAAAGACGCGCCCGGACGGAGTTGGAGTTGCACTAGTGCCCCGTCGCCCTGGTTGTCCGCCACGGTTGCGGCGACCACGTCGTCGGAGAGGGCGGACAAGGCGAGGCTGGCGAACCGGTCCGCATCGAGGGGCAGTCGGAAGGAGACCTGGGTCACGGCCGGGTCGGCGTTGATTGAGAGCGGAATCTGGGACGAGGCACCGAGGTAGAGGTTGGTGGATCCCACACCCACCAGCAGGTCAAAGGCGGTGTCGCGCACGTACACGTTGAAGGCGACCTCGGTGCTGAGCGGCGGGTTGCCGTCGTCAGCGATGCGGATTCGGATCCGGTTGGTCCCAGGACCGTCATCGGGGCGTGTCTTCCATCGCAGGACGCCGTCCTCACCCAGCGTCGCGGCCCGGGGCGCCTCGAGCAGGGTCCGTCGCAGGGTCTGGCGCGGCAGGTCCGGATCGGTCGCGAGGATAGGCTGTTCGAGGAGCGATCCCTCGGTGATGAGCAGATCCGGAATGGCGGTGGCGACGGGCGGGCGATTGGTGCCGACCAGCGTCAAGGCCATGGATGCCTCCGCGGATTCCGAAGGGAGTCCGTTGTCGGTGGCCCGAACCCGGATGTTCCAACTACCGGGTGCGTCCCCGTCCCCGGTCTGCCAGCGCAGGCTGCCGGTTTCCGGATCGAGGGCGAGTCCGCGCGGGGCGCCAGCGAGCAGCGTGAAGAAGACTCTTTGGTTGGGATCGGGATCTGAAGCGGTGAACTGGACGGCGAGGAGTTCACCCCGCTGGATCGTCGTCGCGGGCGGGGCGGTGATCACGGGAGCGCGGTTCCCGGTGTCCACCTGGGTGGTGGTGTCCGCGCTGGTTCGAACCGGTTCGATATTCCCCGCCCGATCAATGGCGGAGGCAACGAAGCCGTATCGGCTGCCGCTGCGTCCGGAATAAATGGCGCCGGTCAGCGGGGAATTGGTCAGCCAGATGCGGAATGGTTCGCCGTCCGTCGAGACGTAGATATTGTAGGAGTAGATTCCGCTCGAGTCGTCCGTGCCGCTCCAGGCCACCGGGAAATTGAGCGGACTCGACGCCGGGAGATCGGCGACGTGACTGACCGGTGCGGTGGTATCCGGAACGGGTGGCGGTGCGGGCGCGTACTCGAGGGTGTAGTAGGCGGGCGCATCGAGGTCGAATACGTGGAGAAGGTCCTTGCGGATCGGACGCAGCGCGCCGCCGCGAATGAAGCGGTCGGTGGTCCAGGCGTTGGTGCCCACTCCGACGTCGGATCCGTCAGGACGCAGGACCCGGGTCAGGATAAAGTTGGTGCCGCCGGGGTGGGGGATGCGCAGGTAGGCGAGTCCGCGGGGTAGGGCGACATCGAGACGAAGGCGAAGGTTGGACTCGGAGAGTTCCCCGGAGATCACCGCGTTGGTGGAGGACGACACGGGACGCGTTTCGCCGTCACTGCCGTAGAGAATGTCGGGGAGGACATCCGGATTGGCATCGGAACTGACCAGCATGTCCGGACGTCCGTCGGCGCGGGGCCCGGGTTCCTGTACGATGCGGATCAGTTCGTGGATCTCCACCGACCGCACCAGGGATAGGCGCTCGACGCCTTCGATCGGATTCTCCTGCCGGAAGCTCGCGGCGAAGTTGGTGAAGCTGCCCTGGAGCGACGAGGTGAACAGCCACGTCGCGATCCGGTTGGTGCCCGGTGGAATCTCGCCCAGGTTGACGTTGAGTGAGGGCGAGACCTCGGCGTTTTCCACCCGGGTCCCGACGGCCTGGAAGTCAATCAGGAGTCCCTTTTGATTTTCCACGATCTGGGGTTGTCCACTCTCAATGCGCAGCGCCTGGGCGGTGCCGTATCCGACGTTGAGCACCTGTGCGGCGAGGGCGTAGGGAATGGCGGGTTCGAGGACTCGGGTGAACGGGTCGTCGCTGAAAACGTCCCGCTGGTGGAAGTAGCGGACCACCAGTTCGGGTTGGGGATGCACGTCGATGGACGCCGGCGTGAGCGGAACCGTTACCCGGACGCCGTCCTGCCGGTAGATGATGGTGCCTCCGACGAGGAAGGTGCGGACACCGGAATTGGGGGCGGCATTGAGGGATGGAATCAGCGTCCAACGCGCGCCGCCTTCGGACTTGGCACCGAGGACTCCGGTGCCGTCCACGGCGGCGAGTCCGGTGAGTTCGGGATCCCGGATGCCGAACAGCGCGTTCGCGGGGGCACCGGTGGAGTCGACGATCTCGAGCCGCACCGACAATTCGGTGAGCTGAGAATCGGTGTCATTGGCCAGTTCGAGTCGGGCCTGGAAGGCGTCACGGGTCAGGACGGCCCGCTGGTCAAGCCGGAGCCGCACCTTGGCGCAGACGGATCCGCCGGTTCCGGGATCCTCGGCCGCCCGTGCGAGGGACCGTTGGGAAGACCGTGCGGACGAGGCGGGACCCGCTGGTCCGGACGAACAGGACGAGGAGGCCGCGATGGCGGGCGGGGCCGATTGATACGCTGCGATCGGATTGTAGTTCCCCGGAGTCCCTGGGCCTCCTCCGGAGCAGCAGAAATTCGGGATGCCGGAGAAGGCGCTGGCGAAGGCATCCCCGACCGCGGCGGCCATTGCGAGGAAGTTGCACGCATTGCTCACGTTGAAGGCGACGGGAGCGTTGCGGTTGATTTCGGACGGACCGCAGGGATACGAGTACACCACCTGGCCGAGTTCGGTGCACCCGCCCAGTCCGATGAAGGCAACGGAGTTTCGCGCCGCGGACGCCTGGGCGCGGGCGAGGGAACGGGCGTGGATTCCGGCCGCCTGGGGCGGGCCCCGATGGATGAGCACCGGGATGTTCAGGGAAGTTCGGGCGGCCATCTTCCCGATCTTGGTGATCAGCGGCGTCATCTGCAGTTCCGGCGTCGAGGGCAGATTGAACTCGACGTTCTGCGCGGCGATGAGGCCCTGGTTCGAAATGGTGAAGTTGATCTGGAACTCGTCGCCGTCGAAGAGCGTGAGGTCCACCGAGGGGGGATCCACTGTGATGACCGGCACGGGCACCTGGGTTTCGAAGGTGGATTCCACGGTGAAGGTGTAACTGTCCTGCACGGTGGTGGGCACCACGGAGAACGTGTATCGGACGGTCTGTCGCGGCAGGAAGGCGGTGACCGCAGTCAGTGCCGCGCCGGTTTCGGCGCTACGCACCACCGGGTGGCGGGACAGGGCGTCAGCGGCGGCCACGGGGGCCGTCACCGGTGCGCCACCGGTCACCCGGACCGACCGGCGGAAATCGTCATGGCCGTCCGCGGTCACGGTGACGACATAGTCGCCCTCCAACAGATCGGGGAATGTGATTTGACCGTCAGGTCCCCCATCGCCGGAAGCCACGAGACTGCCGCTGATGGCGTCGGTCACGCGGACGACGGCATTGGTCGGGCGGGGCGAACCCTCGGCGAAGTAGGTGTATTCATCCTCGGCCGTGACCTGCAGATTTCCGCGGGCTTCGGACACGGCACGGGCCGTGAACGGGACCCGGAGCAGGGCGTTGTCCGAGCGCAGGACCACTTCACCGTTGTAGTTGCCAAGGGGGAGATCCGCCGCGGGGGAAAGGAGCAGGTCCACGGTATTGGTGGAACCTGGTTCCATCGGGGGAAGGTTGACGGGCGAGGCTGGGGACAACCAGGGCGCGGGCGAGAGCAAAACCTCGAGGGGACCGGTGGTGGCGCCGCCGCCATTGACGACCTGGATGGAAACAACGCGCTGGCGTCCGAGCGTCATCGACGTGGACAGCGGGTCGGGGGTTGCCACCAACCGGGGAACGATGCGCTCGAGAATGATGGGCAGGATGAGTTCCCCGGTGGCCCCTTCACCGGAGGTCACCCGCAGGTGTGCGAATCCGTTTCCGTTCGCCGCGGCCGTTGCGGTCACCACGTAGGCGAGATTGAGGGAATCATCCCCTTCCACGCGGGTGGCGGGCAGTTCCGCCGTCACCTGGTACCCGGGCGAGTTGCTGAGAACATTGACGGTGAGCCCGGTCAGCGGCAGGTCGCTGAGGTTTTCCAGCCGGGTTGTGCCCGAGATCGAACTGCGTTCTACAACGGTGAGCGGCGACACGGTCGCAATGCGCATTCCTTGCAGCGTGAAGTGGTCCTGGGCGGGCGGCATGGGAAGTCCGGGGAACGCCGCGGCCACGGCGTAGCGTCCCGCCTCGTCCGGGAGCGGACGGAAGACGGTGGAGAAGTTTCCGGAGCCGTCCGTCACGGTCGGCAACACGCGGTGGATCCCCCGCACATCGAGGTGGATTTCCACGGGAACGCCCGCCGCCGGCGTGCCGTCATTGGCGTGGACGGCGGATCCGGACAACGTCACCGGCGTGTTGGCAAGGGCCACGCGGGGTTGGGCGGATACGGTGGCGGTGTAGGAGGCGCCGGAAACCACCGGGGATTCGGAGATGAGGATGTTGTTCCCCTCGACGAGTTCCTCCACCTGACGGGCAGCGTCCGCCTGCACGACGATCCAGTAGCTTCCCGGCTTGGCGGGGAGACGGACGTTGGCAGTCTGGTCGAGGAAACCTCCGGGAGGCACGGTCGCGCTCCAAGGAAGTTGTGCGGCGAGGGAGCCTCCGCCGAACACGGGGGATTCCGAAAGGCTGACTGATTGTAGAAATGCGCCGGTCACCGGGGCGAATCCCCGATTCTCCACGCGGAATGAGACGGGAACCACATTGCCGGCAATTCCGGCCGGAGGGACGGTCAGTTTGGACACGACGAGGTCCGGAAGATTCAGGTCCGTGACCACCAGGGAAGCGGTGGAAGACGAGTAGCCGGACGCCGCGGCGGTAATCGAAACCGTCTGATTTCCATCGGTGACACCGTCCTCAATCGTTTCGACGGGGAAGTTTGCCTGGCTGGCACCCGCGGGGATCGTGACGGAAGCGGGAACCCGGGCCTCTCCCAGGTTGCTGGATTCCAGGAGGACCACCAGGGCTGCGTTGGGCGGGGTGTTTCGGGAAACCCGTCCGGTGACTGCAGGATTGCGACCTTCGGGCGCGGCGCCTGCGGACAGGGTCACGGTGAGCGCGGGTCCGTCGTCATCCGTGATCTCCAGGACGTCGGGCGCGACCTCGACGACGCGGGTGGATCCGGTGACGTCGAGAACCCAACCGCCGATCGACACCGTGCGTGTCCCGTCCGCCAGGGTGTTGTTGACCACGCCGACGGGGACCGTGAGGGAGGGAGTATTGGCGGGAATGACGACCGTGCCAGGAAGGGTGAGGGCCCCTGGATTTCCGGCCTCAAGGGCCACGGTGACGGGAACGGAGGTGACCGGTCTGCGGGTGACGGTGACGGCTGCGGCATTGGGTCCAGCGCCCTCACTGACGCTGCGGGGGACAACTTCGAGAGTTACCGTCGGCGTGTCGTCATCGGTCACCGTGAACGAGGCTGCGGCAGATTGATACCCTTGTGCGGAGACGCTGACCGATACGGATTGGGGCGGTTGAAGCGTCAAATTCTGGGGCACGGAAACGGGGAGGGTCGCCGATGCCGAACCACCAGGGATGATGACCTGGGTGGGGGCGGTGACGCGTGAGGCGTTGGACACCTGCACCAGGACCGTCAGCGGGGTGGCTGACACCGGTGCCCGCCGGACCACGGCCTGGGTTGATCCTCCCTCCGGGACCGAGGACGCGCCCAACTCAATCCCCAGCTTCGCCATGGTGTCATCCAGAACCGTGACCATGGCACGGGCGACGGGGAATCCCGGGGCGTTCGCGGTAATCTCGACCGGCTGGGCGCCATCGAGCAGATCGTCCGGTTGCGGGGTGGCACTGAAGGTGGCGGATTTCTGGCCCGCGGGAATCAGGACGGACGCCGGGACCTTCAATTCGCTGGATGCACTGCTGGTCAGAGCGACGGTGAGATCTGCGGTGGCGGGACCGTTGCGGGACACCGTCATCAGGTAGGGCGATGGGGCATTTTCCCGCACGGATCCGTCGGTCGGCGTGAGGGTCAGTGTCCGGGCCACGTTCACGGGGTCCGCGGTGACTCCCGTGTTGTTGGAACGGTCCCATTCCGGAAGTGCGTTGCCGGCGTCGGCGTGCACCACGATCCACAGGTCACCGTCGTCCCCGGTAATGGGCAGGGTGACGCTGTTGGTCTGCCGCAGGGATTGTCCCGGATTCAGCCGTGCGGTCACCGGGACAAAGAGCAACGGAGTATCGCTGCCGGGTTCCGGGTCGGTGCTGGTGGCGACGGCGTGGATCCAGGTCCCCTCGAGGACGCCGTTGCCCCGGTTGGTGACGACGGTCACGACGTCAAAGGGGACGCCGGGGTCTGCGAATGGCGGGGCCAGCACTTCCAGAACAGCGAGGTCCGGTCCGGTCAGGACCTCCGTGGTGGCCGTGTTGTTCGATTCCGCGGTGCCGTCGGCGACGTACTCAAACACGTCATTGGCGGAGTCGGTGGTGACCGAGATTTCGAACCGTCCAAACGCGTTCGGGGCTGCGGGAACGGTGAAAGGAATCGATTGGGGGGTGGATCCACCGGCGGCGATGGACGGGGAGGCAGGAGCCGATCCCTCGAAGACTGTTGCGCCGGTGGTCCGGTTCAAGACCCGGACCCGGGTCGTCCAGGGCGGCGTCGCGGGGGCTGTGCCCGCGTTGGCGAGCACCCAGGAAATCGTGACCGAGTTGCCGGGCACCCAGGCCGTCGGAGGCGTCGCCTGGAGTCCGGAGATCCGGAGGTCCGGATAGGGCGCGAGCGTTCCGTTGAGAGTCTTGGTGGACCGGTTGTTGGATTCCGCGGTGCCACTGGCGCCGAGTTCCGCCACGGCGTTTCCGGAATCGGTCGTGACCTCCACGGTGAGGACTCCGGTGGCGTTCGGACCGTCGGGAAGCTTGAGGTTGGTGGACCTGGGGAGCGCTGCACCGGCGGCCAGGGGTGGCGTGGCTGCGGGAAGGATGCGATCCGCGAGGAGGGAACCTGCGGCGTTCCGAATCACCACGCGATCGGTGAATCCATTGGTGGCGGCGGCGGTGCCGACATTTCGGGAGTTCCATTGGACGGACAATGTCCCGCCGGAGGCGACCGGACTTGGTGTAACGGACAATCCGTCGACGACCAGATCGGGGCCGTTGCCGGTGGCTTCGAACAGGGGGGTGGGAGTGGAAGGCGCCACGGGAAGCAGCGTGAAGCGAACCGTACCTTGTTCGCCCGGTTTCCAGTCCGGTCCGTTGAGGACGATGTAGTAGGTGCCTGTGTACGGCACGGCGAACGTGGGGGCGTCGGAGCGGGAATCCTGATTGATCATCGGGTCCCCGGTCTCGGTGAAGAGGCGGACGTTCGCCCAGGTGGTGAGGCCCGCTGTGGCTTCCGACCTCAGGTAGAATCGGTCCCCGGCTCGCGCAGAGAAGCGGAGGATCTCCGAGCTTCGGGACTCTGCAAACGTCACGGTGACGGGTTCGCCGGGCGTCATGGTGGGTGCATCCACCGCATCGAGGAATCGGAACCGGAAGCTGTTGGTCTGGCCGACGGGTTCAAAGATGGTCGCCACATAGTCGCCGGGCGGCAGAGCTTTCAGTTGGCGGCTTTCGGCTTCCGCATAGCGGACATCGGAATTGAAGAAGGGAGTGGCGAGGGGTCCCTGAAGAGTGAGGTTGAGTTGCAGACGGTCGTCCAGATTATCGAAAAGCACGAGTCCGGGGCGCGTCATTGAGAAGGTGTAACGAATCCGCTGGCCGAAGGTGTCGATGCGATCGCTGACCACCGATCCCACGGTCATGGGGACGGTGCGATCCACGGGGCGCCACAGAGTGAAGGCATGGCGGCCTTCGGCGGAGGTATCGTCTGCGTTTCCAGAGACGATCAAATGATAGCGACCGCTATAGGGAACTTCGAAGCGCTCCGTGGTTCGGTCCACGCGCCAGAGATCCACTCCGTTCCCGGTGGGGGCGTACAGGTCGGCGAACGCCGCCTGGGAATATCCCGAGAAGCCCTGGCCTTCGAAGACCAGCGCATCCCCGGCCTGGAGGTCGACGGAATAAAACCGGCTCTGCGATGCGGGAGTGTTGGTGCCGCGGACCTGGGTTCCCGTGGTGAATGCGGTGGCGACACTGCCAATATCCCATAGCGCGAATCGGAACGAAGGCGTTCCCGGTGGCGAAGCATTCCAAAAGGTCACAGTGAAGGTGCCAGCAGGCAGATCGATGAAGGCGCCGCCGGGGTTTGGACTGCTATTAACATCCGAACTCATCCAATACCGGTCCGAAATCCAGCGATGGCCGGGCGAATCCATCCGCCAATAAATTTGGCCAGCACCGCCGAGATCGGCGATCGCGTCCATCGCCACCCGGGTGGGAACGGCGAGAGTGAAGTTGAGCGTCGCGGTGCCACCAGGGGAGGGGATGGACACCGTCGTCGGCGTATTGAGCGACATCGACTGGGTGGAATCGCGGATGGTTGCGAGCCGTACGTTGTGAATTCCCTGGGGGGCTGCGGACGCGACGTTCACACCCCAGGATGTGTAGTAGTCGCCATCCTTCGGAAGGGTCCAGATCCCCTGGGTGTCCGAATACCAGCCCACGAGGAAGGCTCCATCGGGTCCCCAGACTCCGTATCCAGGTCGTTGGTCAAATCCGGAGTAGGGCCCGCCGAGGAAGTAGATCCGGTCTCCGGCGGCTCCGTGGAATCGACGCAACTGAGTGGCGTTCGCGGGCGAATTGGTGATCGCCACATCCGTGTCCAGGGCGATGACGGGAGCCTTCATGGCATCCAACAACCGGAAGCGGTAGGCGCCCGCGCCGCGGACCACGATCTGGTACTCGCCTGGTTCCGCGCGGAACAGGATCCATCCAGTCCGGAACCCAGCATCCGATTCCGCCAGCGGTTGGTCCTGCTGCAGGGTGCGATATCGGTTTTGGACGGTGACCGTTTGCCCTGACGCCGCCAGGGCATCCATCTGGAGCATCGCCGGCTGGGTCAGCGTGAAGGTGAACGCGTTCGTCGTGGTATCGTCGGGAAGTGTTCTCGAAATCTCCTGTCCGAACGCGAGGGGCGCTCCCTCGAACGGTGTCGGTGGCGTGATCCCGACGTTGTTGACTGCGAAGCGAACGAATCCGCCGGAACCTTTGTCGCCGAGATCGCCCACGAGCATCACGCTGTGGCGTCCGGTGGTCCGCGCCGTCGCGGTAAACACGTCGGAGGAATACAGATTCGCCTCGATCAGGCGTGTTCCCGTCGGATCCACCAGGCTGCAGACGATGGAACTTGAGATGTTCTGTCGGTCCAGGATGCGGACCTCGACGCGCTGTCCGGCAACGAGGTCCACCGGATAGGTGAGGGTTGCCGTATTCGGGGTGAATGTTGCGAGGGTTTCGCTCCCGAGGGCGATGGGGGTTCCCGCAAAGGGGTTGAGAAGCTGGAATCGAAAGGAATCCGTCTGAAGTCCGTCACTGTACACTTCCAATCGGTAACTTCCGGCGCTCGCGAAAAACGGCTGCCAAGTGTCATTCCAAAAGCGGTTTGCGGCAACCTGACCCCACGGACCGGAGAGACGCCATTGGAGGTTCGCGGGAAACTGGGAGTCCATGCTCAACAGGCCGTCGGCGGGCAGTTGAAACTCGTGGCGCCGGAGTTGTCCGGGAATCGTGAGTTCTCCGGAAATCAGGCTTCCCAGGACCAGGGGCAGGGGTTCCTCCGGGGCCGTTTGGATTTTGAACGTTGCGCTGGCGGGAGCGTCCGGTTCTCCGAGGGATCCCCCGATGAAGAGGTCGTAGGTTCCCGAGGCGGGGACGACGAAGGGGCCCTGTGGGTAAAAGCTGGTGTCGAACAGGGAGTCACCGGCGGGAGACAACAGCCGCCACGCGGGGCGGCCGGAGGTCCAGGTGGTTTGTGAAATCGGGAGTGCGACCAGGCGTTGCCCAGCCACCAGGGGGACTCGGAACCAGCCCGTTCCCCGACCGGAACTCACCTCGGCGGTGAAGGGCGTATTGAGGGCAACGGTGGGGGCTCCTTCTCCGGAAAGGATCCGGAATCGGGTCACAGGTGTCTCGTTGCCGGCCCCAAATGTGTTCAGCGTGTAAGCCCCCGGCGGCAGGTCCACGATCCACCATTGTTCGTTCCAGAAGCGGGCCTCGGCAAAGACGGTCCCCGCGGTGTTGGCGAGTTGGAACTGGGCGTTGGAGGATTCGAAGATGTCGATGGAAATGCGAGTCGCTTGGGACAGGTTGAAGGTGTGTCTTCGGACCTGTCCGGGGGATTGGATGGATTCATTCACTTCCGCTCCGAGGGTGAGCGGTGCGGTCGTGTCCGTGACGGGCAACAGGGCCACCGTGGCCGTTCCGGATCCGGTTGCGTTTTCGCTGAGGTTGCCTCCGATAAGGAGGCTGTAGACGCCCGTGACGGGAGCCACGCGGACGCCGGGTTCGGCGTCCAGCGGAATCTCGAAAAGAGTGTTCCCCGCCGGATCCTCCAATCGCCAGCCCGGGCTGCCCCGGTCGAATCCGGTGCGGCCGAGACTGCGCGTATAGAATCGTTGCCCCGCGGTCAGTGGAATTCGAAGCACGCGGGTGCCCGAGGGAGGATCCACCGTCAGGGTGGTGGTAGCCCCGAGGGACAGCGGTTCCCCGACGGTCCGGTCGAGGATGCGAAAGCCGAAGGGGGGCGTGCCGGCTCCGCTGGTCGAGACGGTCACCGTGTAGTCTCCGGCAGGTAGCTGGAAGGGAAACCATCCGTCGCTATAGAAGCGACTTGTGAAAATTCGTCCGGCTCCGCCGGTCAGTTCCCAGATGGCATCGCTCGAAACGAGCAGGTCCATGGAAACCGCCCGCGGTTGTTCGAGTGAGAACCGATAGGTACGGACCTGCCCCGGCGATTCCACCGATCCGAGGACAGACTGGCCGAGGACGATGTCGTTGGTGACCGAGGTGATCGGGGTAAGCCGGAATTCACGGACGCCATTCGTTCCGGTCTCGTACACCCAGGATTGAAGTCCAACGAGGTAGTCGCCGGAGAACGGAGCGGTGAAGGCGGCGTCTGTCCAACTTTGCTGGACGAGGGTGCGTCCCGTGGGATCCCAGACCTTCAAGTAGGGACTGGTGACAAACCCTGCCGCGGAAATCGTCTGGGCGTACACCCGCTGCCCGGCTGTTAATGGGAGTCGGTAATAGAGGTCGGCTGCATTGAACCCGTTGGTCGCCCGGACTGTGGTGTTCAAGGACAGTGGCAACGCGTTGCCGAGGTCATGGAGGATCCAGTCTGCGGGACCGGGATCGGCGACGGTGGACCAGACGGCCAGCCGGTATTCCCCGGCGGGCGCGGGCATCCGGCCGGAGGAGTCGTCGGTGAACCGTTCGCGACCGAGGATTCCCGGTGGACCGGAGAGTTCCCAAAAGACGCCGAAGTTCGCGACCAGCGGGTTGAAGACCAGCGCGGTTTCCTGGGAGAGCGTGAACCGGTAGATGTTGGTGAAGGGCGCCGAATTGGTGAACTGAATGCGTTCATTCAGGGCGAGCGGCGCGCCTGAAGGATACGGCGACTCCTGCCCCAGGGGCTCCACGGAGAGTCCGAAGGTTCCGGGTGTGGATCCATTGGTGGTCAGGCCCTCCAGAACCACGAGATAGGTTCCGTCGGCCAGCAGAGTGACCGGCGCAGAAGGTCCGCCCTGGGTGCGTGCGATGACAATTCCGAAGGGATTGACCAGGCGGGCGATCGCGCCCGCGGGCAGGTTCGTCAGCGCGAGGTTGAGGCGGACCTGGTCCCCGAAGGCTCCAATGAATTGGTAGAGTCGTGTGGAGTTTCCGGGATCGAGCGAGGCATTGATGGCCGCCCCGGGCGTAAGTGGGGATGCCTGGGCGGTCTTGAGAAGACGGAAATCATAGGTGGGAGTCTCACGTCCCCCGTGACGGACCTGGATCCCGTAGTTGCCCGGGTAAAGTGTCAGGACCAGCTCGGAATCGGAAATGAAGATGGAGTCCGAGTATAGGAAGGTTCGGTTGGGGCTGAGGGTGACCCCGGGGCCGGACAAGGTCCAAAAGAGGTCCGAACGATCGGTCAAGGAATCGAAGACGAAGGATTCTGGATCCGGTCCGGCGACGGAGAAGGTGTATTCGTCGGTGCCGCCGATTTGACTGAGTTCGGCATTGCGGACCAACCGGGCGGACGGGGCGGAATCCGAGGTGTCGCCCGCCGAAAGGCGGGGGCCGGTCCCCCAGGCCGCAACCACGGCGAGGATCCAGGCAACGAGCAGGCGGGTGGGGTGGGAATTCGGACACTGGGCGGGGTTCATGGCGTACTTTGAAAACAGCTCCGGAATTTCAAATCAGGGAGTCAGAGTGGGGGTTCGAGGCGTGGGGGACTAAACGTCAGGACTCTCAGGGGGATTCTGCATCATCAGGCCGCAACCTCAAAACATGGAAGTCGGCCTTCCCCTTTCGCAAATCATTGGGAACGGGGGATCCGTGGGTTTGGTTACCGAGTGGATTCCTTCCAGTGGCGGTCCCGAAGGGCGGGGAAGTCCTTCCTCCATTGGTCCACGACCGCCGGGTCGAGATCCCCTTGGAGGACCCGTTCCCGGTCGTCGCCTTCCGCAACCAGGGTGCCAAGGGGATCCACGATGGCGCTGCGTCCCGGATACACGAGGTTGGGATCGCTCCCCACGCGGTTGACGCCGATGACGCAGGCCTGGTTTTCGATGGCCCGGGCCTGGAGCAGCACGGACCAGTGGGTGGCGCGGCGGATCGGCCATTGGGCGACCACCGTGAAAAGGGTTGCCCCGCGGTCCACCGCGGCCCGGAAGATTTCCGGGAACCGAAGGTCATAGCAGACAAACGGGGCGATGGTGAATCCACCCCAGCGGAACGTCACAATCTCATTCCCGGCGGAATAATGCTTCGTTTCGTCGCCGAAGCTGAACGGGTGGATCTTGGAATATCGGGCCAGCAGGGTGCCGTCCGGCGCGACCGCCACGGCCTGGTTGGTGGGCTTCTCCGGCGACGTGCCAACCACGCCCCCGATGACCGCGGATTGATACTCTGCCGCGAGATTCGCGAGAAACTGTTCGCCCTCGGGCGGGCTGCCCTGGCGCGTGGCGGCGATATTGAGACTGAATCCGGAGGAAAACATTTCCGGCAGCACGATCAGGGAACCGGCGGGGACCCGGGCCTCCGCGAGCAACGCGCGGACGCGGGCGAAGTTGGCGGGCTTATCCTCCCATTGGACGTCCAATTGTACGGCGACGACATGCATGGCGTAGAGCTCAGTGACGTTTCTCGTCGGCGTCGATGAAGTCCACGAACGTTTGGATGTCATCCCGGTGGCCGAGTCCGGCCTCGGCCTTGCGCATGCGCAGGCGCTCGCGGAGCGCGGGATCATGCTCTTCGGTGCCCCGGTTCAGCAGCCAGCGGTTGAACGCCTCCTTGGCATCCGGCGTCCGGCGGACATGAGTCCGCACCCAGTCGTAGACCTGTCCGTCGGTGATCGTATTTCTTACGACCTCGATGAAGGCGTCAGCCTCGAGTCCCGCGCATTTGAGCCATTCAGCGTCGAATCCCTTGTGGGCGAAATTGGCGGTGTAATCTGCGGACAACTTCCCGGCGAGGTGGAGGCGGATCTTGTCGATGAATCGGGGCAGGTAGCACCAGCCATCCATCTGCTCGCGCGGCGAGCGTGGGAAGAGGACGTCACTCATGTAGGAGGAGTGTGTGAGGGTGGGCTAAAAACCTGAAGCGGGAATTGGATTGAAGGGGTCGTTGCATTGCGGTTGGTCCGATTCCGGAGTTTCCGTTCCTCGATCCGGAGGATACCTTTTCCGAATGTGGAGTCGTTGGTTGGTGGTGGCGATTTTGGCGACCTTGGGAATGGGCGTGACGTGGGCCGCCGAGCCGTTCGGGGGCGCGGTTTCGGATTGGCATGGATTCGAGCGGCATGACTTCGAGGTGGACGGCAAAACGGCCACCGTGGTGGTCCCCAAGGAGGCGGCTCCCGGGAAACCGTGGCTGTGGCATGGCGAATTCTTTGGCCACAAGCCGGACCCGGACATTGCGCTGCTCGGGCGGGGATTTCACATCGTGTACCTGGCTGTGCCCGATCAGTTGGGAGCTCCGTCCGCGGTCGCGCATTGGAACCGGCTCTACCAGGAATTGACCCAGCGCCACGGACTTTCCGCCAAGGCGGCCCTGTGCGGCCTCAGCCGGGGTGGCCTGTACTGTTTCAATTGGGCGGTCGCCAATCCTTCGCGGACGGCCTGCATTTATGCGGATGCCGCCGTCTGTGACTTCAAGAGCTGGCCGGGTGGATTCGGGAAGGGCAAGGGAAGCCCCCGCGACTGGCAGTTGGTCAAGGAACGCTACGGATTCCCCTCCGATGAAGCGGCGAAAGCCTACGCGGGGAATCCGGTGGATTCGCTGGCGCCGCTGGCGGCGGCCCATGTGCCCCTGCTGCTGGTCTTCGGCGACGCGGACGACGTGGTGCCTTGGGACGAAAACTCCGGCGTGATCGCTGAGCGTTATCCGAAGCTGGGCGGTTCTGTGGAGTTGATCCGCAAACCGGGCGTTGGGCACCATCCCCACGGTTTGGAGGATTCGAGACCAATCGTGGAATTCCTCTGGAAACACTCCGCAAATGCCGAAGCCAAGGCGTGGTGGGCGCCGCGAAGGAACCCCAAACCCTGATTCGGGACCGGCGAAGCCGGGTCCGAATCCCTCCCGTATGGGTTGGGACGCCGGTACTTCCCGAGGGGATCAATCATCATATCATTAAATCTTGATGCGTTGATTTAAGCCTTGAGCAACCGGGGGATGGCGGTTCACTGTCCAGTCCATGATTCGGTTCATCCACGACCTCCACGTTGAGGCGGCGGCGGCGGGCAGGCCCTCGGTCTCGATTGAATTTTTTCCTCCTAAGACCGACGAGGGGGATCGGGCGTTGTTTGAGCGGACGCTTCCGGAACTGATGAAGATTCGTCCGGCCTATTGTTCGGTGACCTATGGAGCCGGGGGATCCACCCGGGACAAGACGCTGGCCATTGTGGATCGAATCCAGCGGGACTTTGACCTCACGACCATGATGCACCTCACGTGCGTCAACGCGACCGAGTCCGAGTTGCGGCAGGTGCTCGACCAGGCCGAGGCGCGCGGGGTGAAGAACATTTTGGCGCTGCGCGGGGATCCGCCGGGCGGAACGGGACCCTGGGTGAAGACGGAAGGGGGATTTGAGTACTCCTCCCAGCTTGTCGCCTATTTGAAGAAGCGCGGCGGGTTCAATATTGGCACCGCCGGGTTTCCAGAGGGGCACATCGCGCAGACGGCCGGCAAGCTTGTGGACTGGGGTTTCCTGGCCGAGAAGGTTCGCGCCGGGGCGGACTTCGTGGTGACGCAGCTCTTCTTCGACAACGCGGACTACTACGAATTCCGCGATCACCTAACGAAGAAGCTCGGGGTCGAAGTTCCGATCATCCCGGGTTTGTTGCCGGTCCAGTCGCGCAATCAAACCAAGCGATTCACCCAGATGTGCGGCGCGCGCCTGCCGGAGCCGTTCCTCGGGCGCCTGGAGGCGTTGGGAGACGACGATTCGGCGGTGACGGAGTACGGCATCGAATATTGCTCACGGCAGTTGGAGGACCTCCTCCGACAAGGCGCTCCCGGCGTGCATTTTTACACGCTCAACAAGCCCGGATCGACCGTCAGGGTGGTGCAGAACCTGGGTCTGGCCTGAGTCCGGCGCCGGACGGACGCAGGGGCAGAACCATGGAAATCGTGGTGCCGCGCCCGGGGCGGGACCAGATCCGGAGTTTCCCCTCATGCGCTTCGGCGGCCCGCGCGACCATGGCGAGGCCGAGTCCCGTGCCCTTCGGCTTGGTGGAACTCAGCAGCGAGGTGAAGGCACGCTGCCGCTGTTCCTCCGGCATTCCCACCCCGGTATCCCGAAAACGGATGAGAAGATGCTGCGGCGGTGCCGACGTGCGGATCGGAAGGAGGCGGGTCCGGATGCTTAGGCGCCCACCGTCCGGCATCGCCTCGAGCGCGTTCAGGGTCAGGTTGAGGAAGGCCTGCTCCAGCATTGTGGGATCCCCGATGACGTCGGGGATTCCCTGGGCGAATTTCTGAATGAGCTCCACGCGCTGGGCCCGGCACTTGTGACGGGTGAGCAACCCGAGGTCGTCCAGGAGCCCGTTGATCCGGACGGCGGACATCTCCGGTTCGTTCCGGCGTGCGAGGTCCAGCACCCGGTCCACGATCCGGTTGAGATGGTCCATCTTCTCGCCCATCACCCGGAGATCGGTGGCCCTGGGTTCATCGGCCGGAAATCCGGAACTGATGGAGTGATGGAGCATTTTCATCACGGTCAGCGGATTCCGGATTTCATGGGCCAGTTCCGCCGCCAGCAGGCCGAGTGAGGTCAGTCGCTCGCTCTCGCGGAGCTGCTCCTCGACGGCCACCGTGCGGTCGTACAGCCGGGCCTTGTCGAGGGCCAGGGCGGACAATTCGGCGTACGCGGAGAGGGCCCGGATTTCCTCATCCGAGAACGTGTGGGGCTCACCAGTGTAGAGGTTGAGGGTTCCCGTGGCCTTCCCGGCGAAAACGAGCGGAACCGCCAGCAGGGAGACCAGACCCTCCTCCCGCGCGATGTCGGTGTTCTGGTATCGGCCCGAACTCTGGACGTTCTCCAGCTGCATGGCCTTTTGTCGGCGGACGACGATGCCGACGAAGCTTTCGGGTACGCTGAGGCGCGGTTTGGTGCGGTAGGCGGGGCCGGCGCCATGACTGGCCCGGACGTCGAGCCATTCCCCGGTGTCGTCCAACATCATCAGGGAGCACATCCGCGCCTGCAGGAGATTCCGGGCCTCGCGCGTGATGACCTGCAGGGCCTCGTCCAGACTGATGGCCGAATTGATGATCTGGCTGACCCGCACGAGGGACTCCAGAAACCGCGACTTCAGCCGGGCCTGCTCATATTGCCACGTGTTGGCGATGGCGGGACTGGCCATCGCCGCGATTTCCTCCAGCAGCTCGAGGTCGGAACTTTGAAATGCGTTGGGGTGGTTGGCGTGGACGGTCAGGACGCCCCGCACCTCCCCTGCCACCCGCAGCGGCACCGCCAGTTCGGAGCGGATGTCCTTCCGCAACGGCAGGTGGCGCCGGTCGCCCCGGGTGTCCTCAACCAGCAACGGACGTCCCGTCCGTGCCGCCCAGCCGGCGGCCCCCTCGCCCACTCGGAGACGCATGGAGCGCACGTGCGGGGGCAATCCCTGGGCGGCCTCGATTTCCAGGAACCGCGTAGTGGGATTGACCAGGGCGACCATTCCGCTGACGGCAGGGACGAGGGGAAGGACCTCGCCGAGGATCAGTTCGAGGGATTCGCGCAGTTCCAGGGTGGAATGGATCACCCGGCCAACCCGCTGGAGTGTTTCCAGCCGTCGGATGCGCGCCTGGAGTTCGTCGTGGGTCTCCATGAGGTCAACGGACCCGGGACATCAGCCACAGGCCGAGCGTCCCGAACGTGGCATTGGGCAGCCAGGCTCCGAGCCAGGGAGGCACCGTCCCATTCTGCCCCAGGGCGAACCCGAGTTGCTGGACGGTAAAATAGAGAAATCCCCACGCCAGGCTCCCGGCGACTCCGTAGAAGATGTTGCGCCGTCCGGAAGGGGCGCCAAAGGGGACTGCAATCAGCACGACCACCAGGCAGGTCCAGGGGGCGGCGATGCGGGCGTGGAGCTGGGTTTGCAGCTGATTCATTTGATCCCGCGGAATCTGTGGATGCAGTTGCATGTATCCGAGAATGTCGCGGATCGGCAGTTCGGGGCGCTTGAGGCGCCTTTTGGAGAGGATTTCCCCCAAGCGAATCTCGCTCCGGATCATGGAAGGGGATTCGTCGAACTCCGGGGCGTCGAGGACGGCATTGGTGATCATCATGGGCTCGCCATCCGTCTTGTAGCGGTAGATCCATTCATTCACGCCGAGGAAGCGCCACTGGCCGTTGGTCCAGTAACCGCCTTTGGCGATGATGCGACGGTTGGAGCCGAGTTCCAGCGGCTGGGTGAACCGGAATCCGGCCATCACACCGTTGGACAGGGACAGAGATTGGGCCGTCCAGGACCGCTTCGTGGCTTCGTCCAGTCGCGAGAGATTGGTCATCCCGACCACGGTATTGGACACCACCACGGGTGTGCCGGTCCATTGGGCGAGGTTGGTCGGTCCTCCGCCCATGTCGGCGGGACGGAAGAACCGGACGGCGGCTTCTGCGGGGGAGGGATCGTCTTCGCGGCGGAAGATGCGTTCGCGTCCGTCCGGCATCAGCCAGTAGCCATTGGTCCAGACCGCGGTCTCCGAAGTGATCTCCCGGTGGGCGCCGACGGGAAGGTACATGGCAACCCGCGGCTGCCAGAGTTCCGTGGTGTCGAGATTGAAAGCGCCGAGGCTCCATTGCCGGCCCGCGGCCGAGTTTCGGAAGTCCACCCGCTCCCGCCAGCGGGTGCGGCGCATCCCGGTCGCCGGCTCCAGGCGCCGGCGTTCCAGTTGCTCCAGGCGCTGCGGGGCGTCGGTGAGAAACTGTTCATTGATCGCGGACAGCGCCGCGCAGAACAGGAGACCGAGCAGGAAATAGGGCGCGCAGATTCTCCAAAGGCTCAGTCCCGCCGCGCGCATGGCGATCAGTTCATTGTAACGCGAGTGTTGCGTCAGGGCGTACAGCAGGGCGAGCAGGAGGGAAACCGGCAGGACGATGTTCAGCAGTTCGGGAAGCTTGAGAAAGTAGTACTCGCCGATGTCCCCGAGGGTCCATTGGTGGTCCTGGAAATGATCGAGCTGCCCGAAGACATCGAACGTGATCCAGAAGATGAGGAAGGCGGCCAGGCAGAAACCCAGCGGCACCAGCAGTTCGCGAAACAGGTAGCGATCGAGAAGACGCATCCGACGGGCGGACACTAGCCCGGACTTCCCGGTGCAGGCGAGAAATCCGCATCCCGAACCGCGGGGACCCCGGGGATCGGCCCTGCCGGCTCGACGACGGCCGCGGGACGCGGATAGGCTGGGATCCCGTGAAACCGATGCTGAAGGCGGTGGCTTGGATTTTGGTGGGGGCCGCGGGGTTGTTCTCGTTCGTCACCCTGGCGGTCCACCGCGGCGAACCGGTCAATTCGGCGCACCTCGTGGTCGCGGCCCTGTGCACGTATGCCATCGGGTACCGGTTCTATTCGAAGTGGCTGACGGCCCGGGTGCTGATGGTGGACGACCGGCGGGCCACCCCGTGCGAAGTCCGGGAGGATGGCCGGGACTTTGTTCGCACCCATCGCTGGATTGTCTTCGGACACCACTTCGCTGCGATCTCGGGCCCGGGTCCGCTGGTCGGACCGGTGTTGGCGGCGCAATTTGGATACCTGCCCGGGACCCTTTGGATCCTGGTGGGGGTGGTCCTGGGCGGGGCGGTCCAGGATTTGATCATCCTGTTTGCGTCGCTTCGACGCGACGGCCGATCCCTGGGTCAGATGGTTCGGGAGGAACTCGGGTCCGCCGCCGGGGGGCTCGCCCTGGTCGCGATCCTGGTGATCATGATCATCCTGCTCGCCGTGCTGGCGCTCATTGTGGTCAACGCGCTGGCGGAAAGTCCGTGGGGAGTGTTCACCGTCGCGGCGACCGTGCCGATCGCCATGTTCATGGGCGGATACCTGCGATGGATCCGCGCCGGAAAGACCCTGGAGGCGTCCCTGATCGGGGTCGTATTGCTGCTCGGAGCGGTCTGGGGTGGACAATGGGTTCACAGTCACTCCACGCCGGCCCACTGGTTGACGCTGGGGGCACCAACACTGGCCATCGCCATCATCGTATACGGGTTGGCGGCGTCCGTGCTGCCCGTGTGGCTGCTCCTCGCGCCGCGGGATTATCTCAGCACGTTCATGAAGCTGGGGACCATCCTGGCCTTGGCGGGCGGGGTGCTGTTGGTGCTGCCCTCGCTTCACATGCCGGCGTTGACGTCGTTTGTGGACGGTTCCGGGCCGGTGGTGCCGGGCAAGGTCTTTCCCTTTTGTTTCATCACCATCGCCTGCGGCGCGATCAGCGGATTTCACTCGCTCATCGCCAGCGGCATCACGCCCAAGATCCTGACGCGGGAGTCCTATGTGCGTTCGATCGGATATGGGGCGATGTGTCTGGAATCCCTCGTGGCGATCATGGCCCTCATCGCCGCATGCACGCTGGAGCCGGGGGTGTATCTCGCGATGAACATCAAGGGAGTGGGGCCGGACGCTGCGGCGATGGCGGCGGACACCGTGGCCAAGGTCAATGCCACCGGGTATCCGGTGAACCCGGCCCAGATGAATCTTCTGGCCGCGGAGGTGGGCGAGGCGACGTTGTACGGCCGGACGGGCGGGGCGGCGACGCTGGCGGTTGGGATGGCCGGGATCTTTGCCCGACTGACCCAGGGGCGCTGGCTCGACCTCTGGTACCACTTCGCGATCATGTTCGAGGCGCTCTTCATTCTTACCACGCTGGATGCCGGCACACGGGTGGGGCGGTACCTGCTCCAGGATTTCCTGGGCCATGTGTGGAAGCCGCTGGGGGACACGCGGTCGCTCCCGGCAAACGTCCTGGCAAGCCTGCTGATCGTGATGGGATGGGGATCGGTCCTTTGGGCCGGGGTCAACAATCCCGACGGCGGGACGAAGGCGCTTTGGCCGATCTTCGGAATCGCCAACCAACTGCTGGCTGCCATTGCCCTGTGTCTCGGGACGACCGTGCTCCTCAAGATGGGGCTGCGCCGGACATCCCGCGCCCCGCGGATCGCGCTGGTGACCCTGGTCCCGTTGGTGTGGCTGCTCACGGTGACCTTCGCGGCCGGGACTCAGAAGATGTTCCATCCTTCGCCGCGCATCGGATTCCTCGCGGCACTCCGGGCTGCGGAGGGGAAACGTCCGGCGCTGGAGACGGCGGTGGTCGAGGCCCGGACGGCTGGGAATTCGGCTGCGGAATCCAAGGCGATTGCCGCGCTGGCGACCAATGCGCTGCAGCGGGGGAACAACCGGTTCGATTTTCTCATCACCGGAGTGTTCCTGGTGCTGGCGGCGGCGATTGTGGCGGTCTCGGTCCGGGAATGGTGGCGATTGCTGCGCGGCACCCGAAGTCCGGACCTTTCAGAGACCGAACCGGTGTGGCTTCCGGCGCATGCCATCCGGGAGCGAGGGTCCGGAGTAGCCCTGGGCGCGGCGGCGCTGACCGTGTCCCTCCTGCGCGAATGGTCCGGGGAATCCGCGGTGGATCGTGTCCGGGCAAGGACCTGCGAGTGTCCGCGGGCGGATGCCGGCCCGGCGGTGCTCGTGGATGTTCCCGCGGTTCGCGCGTCCGTGGACGCCGATCAACGATCGCGGGCGTATCTGACGGCGGCTTCCGAACGGTTTGAGGGAGTGACGCGATGCTGCTGACAGGCCCTAGCCCGGTTATTTCACACTCTTTCTGCTGCGGCTGGCTGCAAGCTCGTCTGGCGGCGTTGGCCTCGCGTTCCTCGCCGGACAGTATGTCCCCATACAGTCCGCCTCGGAATCGCTTCGGCCGCCTTGCCACACGGGCTTTCGCTGCGCCTCGCTACGAAAGCTCGTGAAATATCCGGGCTAGGCCTTCGCGGTGGTGTCCGTGGATTCCGGCAGTTCGCGACAGGGGCCCGGCGTTTCTGTAATCTCAGTCCATGCGACTCGGCCTGTATGGAGGCTCGTTTGATCCGGTGCATTGCGGCCACCTTCTGGTGGCGCGTGCGGCACTGGAGGAACTCCGGCTGGATCGGTTGGTGTTTCTTCCGGCCGCCCGGTCGCCGTTCAAGCCGGATCAAACTCCCGCCCCGGCTGCGGTTCGGACCCGGATGCTTCGGCTAGCCCTTGCCGGCGAGACCCGCATGGAGGTCGATGACCGGGAGATTCGCCGGGGCGGGGTGAGTTACACGGTGGACACGGTCCGCGAACTCGCGGCCGAAGTGGGGGCCGGAGCCACCCTCCACTGGCTCATTGGTGCGGATCATGTGGCAACCCTTCCTGCGTGGCGTGAGGCGAACGCCCTGGCCCGGTTGGTGGAGTTTGTGGTCATTCCACGACCGGGGGGAACTCCGTCCGACCCGCCGCCCGGATTTCGGTGCACGGCGCTCCGGGGATGGCCGCTCGGGGTGTCGTCCTCGGAAATCCGGGAACGGGTTCGGCGGGGAGAACCGATCCATCACCTCGTTCCGCCTGCCGTCGCCGAGGTGGTGACGGGGGAGGGCCTGTACCGGGATCCCATCTTGTGATGGAGTTTCGGGCTCGCCCTGACGCGCCGGTCCGCGTGAACTGGAGGGCACGAATGGCAGCGTGGGCATCAGGACGACAGGGACGAGGAAACGGCGCGAAGATCGCGTCCCGGGTCTTCGGCGGCGCGTTGGGATTTTGGGTCCTGGTCTTTGCCGCCCTTCTTGGGGGGGGGCCGTCGGTCCGGGGACAGGGCACTGATCAATCGGTCTTTGACGCTGCGCTTCGGGATTTCGATGTGGGCCAATGGGATCGCGCCGCGGCCGGGTTCGCCGATCTGGTGGCGCGATATCCGGACTCGGGCTTGAAGGCGGAGGCGTTGCAGCGGGAACGGTTTGCCCGCGCCGAGGCGGCGTTTGCGCAGGGCGAGTTTGCCCGTGCCGCGGATAGCTTCGCCGCGTTTGCCAAGGAATACGGAACGCAGCCGCGCGCCGCGTTGGCGGTTGTCCGGGCGGCCTCCGCCCGCGTGAAGTTGGGGGACCGGGCAGGTGCCCTTGCGTTGCTGGACGATCCGGCGGGACCGTTCGCGGCCCGGGTCCAGGCCGGGACCGAACCCGCCGTGGTGCTGTCCGGACTCCTACTCAAGGCCGAGGCGCTGCGTGGGGAGAAGCGTCTGGCGGATGCCGAGGCCGTCCTGGTTCAGGCGGCGGCGGCGGCCCGCCAGCCGGCCGAGCAGTGGGCGCGACTTCAGGCGCTGTTGGCCGTGCAGGAAGAGGCCGCGCGATGGGACGCCGCGGCCGCGACGGCGGAGGCGCTGGGGCAGGCGCTGGCCGAGGGCGGGACGCCGGAGCGGCGGGCCGAAGCCTCGGCGAGGGCGGGACGCCTCTGGTTGCGGGCGGGACAATCCGAACGGTCGCTGGCCGCCTTTACCCGGAACACGGCGCCCGAGGTACCCGACGCCTTTCAGCGCGAGGCGGTCCTTCAGTTGGCGGACGCCGCGGCTGCCCGGGGGGATTTCGCCGGCGCCCGCGAGCGGCTTCAGGCGTTTCTGACCGCCCATCCGGACCATCCGGAAGCCGCGGAGTTGAATCTCAGACTGGGACAAGTCCTCCTGCGCCAATACCTCGCCAGCGGGGCTGCCACCAACGCTTCCCCGGAGTCCACGGCGCTGCTGGGACTGGCCGGAGCGGCGTTCGATACCGGATTGCGCGGGACGGCGTCCGCGGAAACCACCGGGCTCCTGCACCTGGGACGTGGATGGACAGCCTGGTACGAATCGGTCGGTGGCCCGGTGGCCGGGGCGCCGGAACGTCTTCGCTCCGCGGTGTCCAATTTTCTGGCGGCAGCCACCGGGTTGCCCGCGGGGCATGCCCAGGCCACGGCGCGCTTCAAGCTGGCGGATGCCCAGTTCCGGTTGCAGGAGCCGGCGGTGGCCCTGACGAACTACCTGATCGTTGCGGAGGGATATCCGTCGGACGCCCGGGTGCAGTCCGAACTCGTCGAAAGTGCCCTTCAACAGGCGGTGCTGGCGGCGGTGGAGGCCCGGGACGCGACCACGGCGGGACGCGTCGTGGAACTGCTGCTTGCGCGACAGCCCGGGGCGGCGACCGCGGGAGACAGTTCCCTTCAGGTGGCCCAGGCCCTCTCGAAATCGGGAAATGCCTCGGGAGCACGCGCGGTCCTCCGACGGTTTTTGAAGGGGTATCCCGATTCCCCCCTGGTGGCGGATGCCGAGCTGTCCCTGATCTCCCTCGACCTGCGGGCGGAGGACTGGACCAACGCGATGACGTCGCTGGATCGGTGGATTTCCGTCCATACCAACCACAGTTCCCTGGTGCGGGCCGAGTTTGACCGTGCGTGGGCCGCGGCGCGGTCCGGCGTCTCCACCAATGCCGTCGCCCAGTTTGCCGCCCTCGCGGCCCGGTATCCGACCAACGCCATCGCGGAGACCGCGTCGCTCTGGCTTGCGGGACACTATTTCTCGATGGGGGACTTTGCGCGCGCAGAGGCCGCCTGTGTGAGCGTGATCACCAATGTCTCCTGGCAGGGCGGGGCGGGGTGGCATCAGGCGAGGCTCTGGGCCGCGGAGTCCGCGCGACGGCGCCAGAGCTTTGACAGTGCACGAGACTGGCTGATGACGATCCTGAATGATCGATCGACGCCGACCAATCTCGTGCCTGCGGCGTACTTCGCGCTGGGGGAGATTCGACTGGAGGCGCCCCCGGCGGCGGACCAGCCGCCGCTGCGCAACTTTTCCCTGGCCCTCGAGGCGTTCACCGCGGCGGCGCAATACACCAATTCCCCGATGGCGTCTGCGGCCGTGGGCAAGATGGCGGATTGCCACCTGCAGCTGGCGTCCCAATCCACCAACAGCTACGCCAAGGCCGCCGAACTCTACCGACGCGTGATCGAATCTCCCTCTGCCGACATCTCGGCCCGGAGCAAGGCGGCCTGCGGGCTGGCCATCGTCGCGAAGCGGCTGGCGGGTAATGGGACGGACGCCGCGTCGCTCGCCCTGTGGAATGAGGCCTTGAACCGTTATCTGGACGTGCTCGACGGCCGGCTGCTCCGACCGGGGGAATCCTCCGATCCCTGGTGGATCAAGGAGGCGGGACGCGACGCGGGGCAGATCCTTGAAGCGTTGGGGCGCTGGCAGGACGCCGCCGCCCTCTATGATCGACTGGCCCGGGAACTCCCCTCCCAGCGCGCCTCGTGGGAGTTGCGCGCCGGTGAAGCCCGACGGCGCCTTGTGAATGGCGGTGCCGTTCCCCCCGCGGGTGCGGTGGCCAATCCTTGAACCGGATCCAGTTCAGTCACCGTCCACTTCAAAGAATGCCACAGGATTCGTCGGTGCCGGCACCACGTATTCGGTGTAGGGGAAACTCCCGCGAAGCGTGACCCGGGGAGTTAATCCAGTGGAGACGGTGGTTCCGGATCGGAACAGGTAGTTGGCACCATCCTTCGACGGCCAGGAGAACCGCCAGTAGCCAGGTTCCAGATCCGATCTTTCCAGCCGAAGGGAGGCGTTGGACACGGTCGGGATGGTTCGGAGGATTTGTTCCCGGGCATTCGTGTAGCCATCCCCGTCCGGATCACCCCGCGGTCCCTGGGACAGGCGCCCGAAGGAGACGCGCTCCCAGTCGTCGTCGAGGCCATCGTGATCGAAGTCCTTGATCGGGATGCCCTCGACGATCAACCGGACCCGGGTCACAGCTCCCGTCGCCGGCCGCACCGCACCATCGGAATCCTCATAGGTCGTGCCCCGTTCATCACTCACTTCGACCTGCCAGGTGCCGGCGGACGATTCGTAAAAATGCTGCGTGCTCCAATAGGTCCAATCCACCGGGCCCGGGGCGGCATTGGAGTTGATGGACTGCAGGACCGACCGGGTGCCCATCGGTGAGACGAGGGTCACTCGAACGTCGGATCGGCGCGGGTGCGTGGTCTGGAGTTGGACGCCGACGTGCGTGCAGAAAAGAGTGTTGGTGACGTTCAGGGCATACGAGACGGGAGTGAGCTGGATCCGACCGACTGCCGTTGGATTCAAGGTAAGGTAGTTGCGCAGGGCCTCTCCGTCATTGCGCCCGATGAACACGGCGGGAATCCGCGAGAACTTGGTTCCCCACATCGTTTCCAGCTCCGTGGTTCCCTCGTTGTTGAACACGATCGCGAACTCGGCACCCGCTGCGGCTGCTCGCTCGATCTTTTCGGAAAACAGGGTGCCCCCGCGTTCGATCAACGCCGCCTTGCCCGAGAGGTTTTGGGAAATGGGAGCCGTCGCCTGCCCCAAAAAGACGAGAGGACGGTTGCCGGTCGGAACGTCCGGATGGACGCCCAGGGAGGGAAGGCAAACGATGGATCGGAGGGCGGCTGGAGCGGTGGCATTGGCGACTCCGGTGCGGAGCGAATTGTCGGGAATGACCTTCCGACTGTTGCTGGTTACTTCGACGCGCAAGGGATGCGGGAGGGAGGTCCAATGCTTGGCAAGCCGCACGGCGACTCCGGCGTCCGGCATGCCGAATCCGACATTGTCACTCACTCGGTATCCCGCTCCGTTGGTTCGGATGCTGGGGTCGTTTGGATCGGTCTGGCGCGCGCTTTGGATGAGGATGTGCTGGACGTCGCGGAAGGTCAGGAGGGGATTGGCGCTGAGGATCAGGGCGGCGAGTCCGGCGATTTGGGGGGAACTGGCGGAGGTTCCACTGAGCCCGGAATAGTTTGGGTCTCCGTTCGATCCGTTTTCAACGCCGTCGGCTCCGGTTCGGTCGGAAGTCAGCAGATCCGGGGTGGCCGGCCCTTCGCCCTCGGGAGGATACAGGTCTCCACTCGGGGCACCGACCAGGATGTTGGCGCCGGGGTTGCTGTAGGAACAGACGCGCCCGTCTCTTCGGATGGCCGCCACGGCAATCACCCTGGGATCCGCTGCGTAGCCGTCGTCGTTGGCGTTCGCCAAATCTCCGCGATGATTTCCGGCAGCCCGGACGATGACGACTCCAAGGCCGTCGCGTCCGAGCGTGACCGCGTTGCTGATGCCGATCTCGGTCAGCGGCTCCATGGAAACCTGGGCGAGCGACGGGATCTGCCAGCTATGGTTCTGCACGGCGACCTGGTTGGACGCATGCTGAAACATGTCCATCATCGCCTCATCGCTGGCGATGTTGTTGAACCCGAAGGCGGACGTTCCGAACAGGACCCAGCTGGTGAACCGGCTCTCAGGGGCCACTCCGGAGATCCCTTCATGGTTGTTTCCAGTGGCGCACAGCAATCCCGCGACGGCCGTGCCGTGGTTGGCGGCGAGCGAGACCGGTTCTCCGTCGGGAACACCCCGGTAGTAGTTGAAGTCCAGGTTCCCCTGCCGCCGATCCACGAGGTCCGGATGCGAGGTCTGAATGCCGTCGTCCCCAATGGCGACGATCACGCCCGCTCCACGCGTGATTCCCCATGCGGCGCGGAGATTGAGGTCCGGACCGGCGCGATTCCGATCAGTGCCCCGGTTGTCGAGATTCCATTGGACTGGGAAGTAGGGGTCCTTCGGGGCCGGGACATAGCCACCCTGGGGTTCCCACGCACGTCGCAGGACAGGGCGGCATCCCTCGACGCCGGACATCGAGGAAAGATCCTCGGCCTCGTGGATGGCCGTCGCGCTGTCGGCGGCCTGCAGGATGTAGAGTCCGGGCGCCAAGGTCCGGGCCAGGTTCAGAGGTCGCCCTCGGAGGAACGTCTCCAAGGGCAGCCCTGGCTCAAGACGCAGCACGATCCGACTGCCCAGTTCCACTCTCGTATCCGGATCGTTGAGGAGAGTCGCTGCGGTCCATTCGGACGGAGACTCAGAGGCCGGCGAGAGAACATACACGGTTTCGACAGTCTCTCGAAACCGCACCCGCCTCGGTCCCTCGTGAGGCGGAACGACGGACGCCGAACTTGAGAACAATAACCTTCCGCCCAGCAACGCAACTGGGAGCCACCGCGAAATGCGAGGAATGAAGGTCATACGGGTTGCGCCGGCCCGCCCTTGGGCGGAGCCAGTTCCAACGCTGCTAGCTCAGTCGGCTTCATTCGTGAAGCGACGGGTCCGCGGGTTGAAACGCCGGTGATCCGGCGCACCCCGTGTTTAACGAGTCGGCAACAATTCCGCCACGAGGGATTTCTCCTCCTTGAGTTCGTTCTCGGTGACGGTGATTCGGGACCGGCTGAACTCGTCGACCGGCACCCCCTGAACGATTTCCAGGGAGCGGCCATTCGACCGGACCGGATAGCTGAAGATCAGGCCCTTCTCGATGCCGTAGCTTCCATCCGAGCAGAGGGCCACGCTGAAACAGTCTCCGGCTGGCGTCGGACGGGTGATGGCGCGGACGGTATCCACCACCGCATTGGCGGC